>CBDEGD010000043.1:0-80000 GCA_965237625.1 Inquilinaceae bacterium | reverse complement strand
CGGCAAGGCTCGGCGTCAGCGCCGCGAGCCCGTCGAGGACCGGCTTCGTGCCGTAGCTTTCGCCGAGCCCGACCACGCCGTCCTCGGTCTCGACCTCGATGATCGACCGCAGCGCATAGGGTTGGTGGCAGCCGGCGTTGTTGAGCAGCGGCGGATCGGCGAACGCGATCGGCGTGACCCGGACATCCGCGATGCGAAGATCAGACAAGGTTGCCCTCGATATAGTCGAGTTTCAGATCCTGCCCCAGACCGGGGTCATCGCGGAAATGCACATAGCCTTCTGCATCCATCTCATCGTCGATGCGGTTCTGGTAGTCGCGGGGCTCGTCGTAGTCGATGAACGGGTGCAGCAATCCGCGCTCATAATATGTCGTATTTGGAATCGCAGCGACCACGGCCATGTTGCCGGCCCCCGTGCCATGGACCTCGCAGGACATGTGGAAGCATTCGGCGAGTTTCGCGGTCTTCATCGCCGGTGAGATGCCGCCGACGTCCCATACCCCCGTGCGGAGCATGTCGCAGGCCCCCTTGGCCGCCCATTCGGCGCGGGTCCAGTGCTTGCCGGCCATGCTTTCGGGGCCGAGGATGTTCAGGCGCGGCGTGCGCGAGGTCAGCCACTGGTAGGATGACAGCGACGCTTCCTCCATCATCTCCTCGATCCACAGATAGCCGAGGTCTTCGAGCCGTTGGCAGAGCCACAGGCTGTCGGCGCGCGAATACCAGTGGTTGGGATCGAGCATAAGCGGCACGTCCGGCCCGACGGCTTCGCGTACCGCGGCGCAGGCGGCAAAGTCCTTCTTGACGTCCGGCGCTCCCGGGACAGGCGGCATCCAGCCGTGCAGCTTGACCGCCTTGTAGCCGCGCTCATGGACCATCCATTCGGCGAAGCGCGCGTAGTCCTCGGGCGTGGCGAGACCGCCCTCGAGGTCGTCGCCGCACATGGTCGACCCGTATGCGAGGATTTTTTCGTGGTAGCCGCCCAGCAGCTTCCAGACCGGCTGGCCGGCGGCCTTTCCGATCAGGTCCCAGAGCGCGAGATCGACGGCGCAAAGAACGCGGTCCGTCAGCTTCATGGCGCTTCCGCGCTGCCACTTGTAAAGCGCCTGCCATAGCGCCTCGGACCGCATCGGATCGGCGCCTAGCAGGACAGGTCGGACGAATTTTTCAAGAAGCGGTTCTTCGACGTCCCCGGGCCTCGCGATGACATGCCCGGTGGTGCCATCGTCGCAGGTGATTTCCAGAAGCGCGGAATTCGTCTGATTTACCGGACCCGGGTGGGAGTGCCCGTCACTGTCATGGGACTGGTTTGTTGAATGGCGAAAGACCTTTGCGCCGACGTGTTCGATCTTCATGGTCGCTCCCTCTCCAGCCGACCCAGAAACTGCGCGGCCCGCACGAGGCAGTCCTGCGCTGCCGGCGCCATGCGCCCTCGATTGATGAACCCGAGCGTGACGCCCGGCGCGATGTTTATCTCTCTCAATGCCGAAACCTCCGCGCCCGTGCCCGGCGCATTTGGATGTGGACCGCCTCGCCCGCCGTGCCCTCCACATAGGCCCGCCCGTCATCGGCGGGAGGATCGGGGACGTTCCGCACCGACGGGTATCGCGCGACTTCGTCCTTCACCAGTTCCACGCCCAGACCCGGCGCATTCGGCACGCGGATAGCGCCGTCCTCGACCTTCAGGACCGGTCGGACCACGTCGTAGCGTCCGGGCCAGTCGAATTCGATCCGCTCGAGCAGAAGCGCATTGGGAACCGTGGCCATGACGTGCAGCGCGGCGAATTCCGCCACGGGGCCGAGCGAGCCGGAATGGGGTGCCAGCATGATGCCATGGGCCTCGGCCATCGCCGCGATCTTGCGCATCTGCGTGATGCCGCCCGCCCGACCGGTGTCGGGCTGGATCACATCGACAAGCTCGCGTTCGATCAGCGCACGCGCGCCGTGGATCGTTCCCACCCGTTCGCCGGCTGCCAGGGGCACATCGACGGCGTCGCGGACCCGCGCAAAGGCATCGAGGTTCTCCGGCGCGACCGGGTCTTCGTAGAACAGAAGATCGAACGCCTCCAACTCCCGGCCGATCAGGATCGCATCGGCGGCCGTCATCCAGCTGGGCCCGTGCGCGTCGACCGCGAGATCATTTTCCGGGCCGATGGTCTCGCGCAGCATGGCGACCCGGTCGAGGTCCACGATGCCGGTGAACGGCGTCTTGATCGCCGTGATGCCGATCTCGAGAAGCGCCTTGGCCTCGTCCGCGGTATGGGCGTGACCGTAGACCGGGATACGGTCGCGGATCGCGCCGCCCAGCAGCTGCCAGACCGGTGCGCCGAGCATCTTTCCCTTGATGTCCCAGAGCGCCATCTCGATCCCGGACAGCGCCCCCGAACCGACGGTGCCGGTCAGACCGTGGCCCATCGTCGCCCGGTAGAGATGCCCCCAGAGCCGATCGATATGCGCGGGATCCTCGCCGATCAGAACGTTGGCAAGATCCCTCACCGCCGTCTCGACCACCCGCGGCCAGCCCGAGCACTCGCCAAGGCCGGTGATGCCCTCGTCGGTTTCCACCTCGACGAAGAGCCAATTCCGCGATCCGCGGAAATCCGCGTCGGCGCCCATGGCAAGCTTCAGGTCCGGGCGGGCGCCCGGCTGCATCAGATAGGTGTTGACCGCTGTGATCTTCATGCGCCCTCGCGATATCGATGGCGCTGCCGGGTTCCCCGCAATGCCGGATCGGAGATCGGCACGGAGGAAAGCAGGGCCTTGGTGTAGGGATGCTGCGGATCGGTAATGATCTGCTCGGTCTCGCCGATCTCCACGATCCGGCCCTGGTACATCACCGCAACCCGGTCGCAGAAATAGCGGATCACCGACATGTCGTGGCTGATGAAGATGAAGGACAGCCCGAGATCGGCCTGTAACTGGAGCAGGAGGTCGAGAACCTGCGTGCGGATCGACACATCGAGCGCGGAGGTCGGCTCGTCGGCGATCACCAGCGCCGGCTCCAGCGCGATCGCCCGGGCAACGACGATCCGTTGGCGCTGGCCGCCGGAGAAGGCATGGGGGTAGCGCTCCATCATCCCGGGGTCGAGGCCGACCTGCCGCAGCAATGTGCCGACCCGGTCTTCCAGTTCGGATCCGCTGGCCAATCCGTTCACCACCAGCGGTTCGGCGATGATCTGCTTCACGGTCATCCGCGGATTGAGGGAGGCGAACGGGTCCTGGAAGATCATTCGGATCTGCTGGCGGTATGCTTTGAGTTCGGCCCGATCGGCGGCGGCAAGATCGGCGCCGCGATAGTCGATCGCACCGGCCGTGGGATCGTAGACCCGGGCGATGCAGCGCCCGACGGTGGTCTTGCCGGACCCGGACTCGCCCACGATGCCCAGCGCCTCTCCCTCCTTGAGGTTGAAGCTGACGCCATCGACCGCCTTGGTGGTGTCGGTGATCCGTTGCAGGAAACCCTGCCGCTTGTGGAAATGCAGATGGAGGTCGTCGACGCGCAGGATATCGGGCGCGTCCGGCTTGGGCCGGACCTTGACGTCGGCCGGTTGCTCCAGTCGCTTGACCGCGCCCAAGAGCTTCCTTGTGTAGGGATGGGCCTGATGAGCGAACAGCGCCCGCGTCTCGCCGCGTTCCACCACATACCCCTTCTCCATGACGACCACGTCGTCCGCGATCTCGGCCACGACCCCCATATCGTGGGTGATGAACATGATCGCCATGCCGAGTTCGCTCTGGAGCTTGCGCATCAGATCGAGGATCTCGGCCTGGGTCGTCACGTCGAGCGCCGTGGTCGGTTCGTCGGCGATCAGCACGTCGGGGTGGCAGGACAGCGCCATGGCGATCATCGCCCGTTGGCGCATGCCGCCCGAGAATTCGAAGGCATACTGGTCCAGCGCCGTGTCGGGTTTCGGGATCTCCACCTGCTCCAGCATCTCGCGCGCCAACTCCCGCGCTTCCTTCTTGGGCACGTCGCGATGCAGGCGGACCGCCTCGACGATCTGGTCGCCGATGGTGTGCACCGGAGAGAGCGAGCTCATCGGCTCTTGGAAGATCATGCCGATGCGACCGCCGCGTACGGAGCGGATCGCCTTGCCGCGGGGGTCCAGCGCGGTCAGATCGGTTTCCTCACCGGCGGCAGGCCGAAAGAGGATCCGGCCGTCATTGATCACGCCCGGACGCGGAACCATGTTCAGGATGGCGCGCGCCGTCACCGACTTGCCCGATCCGGATTCGCCCACGATGGCGGTCGTCCTGCCCCGGCGGAGATCGAACCCCACCCCGTGGAGTACGTTGAACATCCCCTGACGCATGGCGAAGCCGACGGTCAGGTTCTCGACGCTGATGATCGGGGCGTCAGTGTCCATAGGGATCGGCGGCATCACGCATGCCGTCTCCGAGGAAGTTGAAGGCCAGGACGGCGATAACGACAAATCCGCCCGGAATGAACAGCCAGGGCGCCTGGCTTATCGAGCGGATGTTCTGCGCCTCTTTCAGCAACACGCCCCAAGAGATCGCCGGCGGCTGCAGGCCGAGCCCCAGGAACGAGAGCGACGTCTCCGCGAGGATCATGAGTGGGATCGCAAGCGTCAGCGAGGCGACGATGTGGGAGGTGAGCGAGGGCAACATGTGACGAAAGATGATCCGGGCCTCGGAAGCGCCGTCCAGGCGGGCGGCAACGACGAAGTCTTCGTTCTTCATCGCCAGGAACCGGCCCCTCACCACGCGTCCGAGTTCCGTCCACCCGACCAGCGAGACAATGAGGGTGATGACGAAATACTGCTGATAGACCGGCCAGGAAGGCGGCAGTGACGCCGCCAGCGCGAGCCAGATCGGGATCGTCGGAAGGCTCAGGACAAACTCGATCAGCCGCTGGATCGCGGCATCGATCCGGCCGCCGTAATAGCCCGAGAGCCCGCCCAGGGTGATCCCAAGCACGAGCGCGATGGCGACGCCGACAAGGCCGATCGACATGGATATCCGGGTGCCGTGCATGATCCTTGTGAACATGTCCCGCCCGAGGCGATCCGCCCCGAATATGAAGAACTTGTCGCGCGGGGTTTCCGTGGAGAAAAGATGGATATCGGTCTTCCAGAGTCCCCAGAACCTGTATTCCGGACCTTCCCCGAACAGCTCCAGATAGATCTTTTCGCCTGAGGGGTCGTAGGTGATCGCCAGCGTGTCGGGATCGCGTTTTCTGTCCATCTCATAGACGAAGGGGCGGATCGACCATCCATCGTCGCGCAGATCCAGCAGATGGATCATCTGCGGCGGATGGAATACCGCCCGGCGGTTCTGTTTGCTCGGATCGTCGGGTGCGATGAAGCCGGCGAATGCGGAGAGCAGGTAGAGAATGGCGATCACCCACAGCGCGATCATCGCAAGCCGGTGCTTCTTGAAGCTCCACCAGGTCAACTGCCATTGCGACGCGATTGCGACCTGTTCGCTTCTGCCGCCGGTTTCGATGACGGGTCCGGAAACGGCCGCCTCAGTCATATTTCACACGCGGGTCCAGAAGCACCAGCAGGATGTCGGAGATCAGCATGCCGATCACCGTCAGCGACGACAGCAACAGCACGAAGGCGCCAGCGAGGTACATGTCCTGCGCCAACAGTGCCTGCAACATCAGCGGTCCCGCGGTCGGCAGGCTCAGCACGATCGCCGTCACAACGGCGCCGGAGACAAGGTTCGGAAGCACCCAGCCGATGGTGGAGATGAACGGATTCAGCGCCACCCGGACCGGGTATTTCATGATCAGCCAGAACTCGCTGAGCCCCTTGGCGCGGGCGGTGTCCACGTAGGGCTTGTTGAGCTCGTCAAGCAGGTTGGCCCGCATGATGCGGATCAGGCTGGCCGTGGCGGAGGTGCCGAGAACGACCACGGGCAGCCACAGATGCTCCATCAGATCGACGAACTTGCCCCAGGACCACGGTGCGTTCTTGTATTCGTTGGAGAACAGCCCTCCCACATCGGTGCCGAAATAGACCACACCGATATACATCAGGATCAGCGCAATCAGGAAATTCGGCGTGGCGAGTCCGATGAAGCCGATGGTCGTGGCGATATAGTCGCCGACAGAATATTTTTTTACGGCTGAATAGACGCCGATGGGAAAGGCCACCGCCCAGGTGAAGAGGAGCGTCGCGAAGGACAGGCAGATCGTCAGCGCCATGCGCGACCACAGCAGATCGCTGACCGGCTGGCGCCACTCGAAACTCATCCCGAAATCGCCCACCAGCAGGCGGCTGACCCATTTGAAATACTGGACGTAGAGCGGTCGATCGAGGCCGAAACGCTGCCGAAGGTTCTCGATGGAGGCCTGGTCCAGCACCTCGTTCGATTCACCGAGTTTGGCGATATAGGTGGTGAGATAGTCGCCCGGAGGAGCCTGGATAAGCGCGAAGGCCACCACCGAGACGGCGAACATGAACGGCACTATCCAGAGAATACGCTTGATGATGAAGCGCCAGATCATGGTGCCCTCGCCGGGATGCCGCCGCCGGCCCTCGGATGAAGGCCGGCGGGCAGCGGTTTGGACGCGGCCTAGTTCGTATAGAAGTAGGTCTGCGGCAAGGTCGGGCCGGGATCGGGATACATCCACGAGGCCGGTATCTGGCGCGGAACGTTGCGCAGGTTGGCGTTCACCACACCGACCAGATTCGGCGCCAGGGAGATGCCGATGATCTCGAATTCGTCCGCGGCCATCTGGTGGATTCGGCGGAAGACGTCGAGCGCGGCTTCCTGGTCCGCCTCTTGCTTGAAGGCGTCGTAGAGGGCCAGCCGCTCTTTCATCGACTCGCTCGGCTCTTCACCGTCGGCGCCTCTCGAGAGATACCAGCGCGTCCAGGGGATCGCGAACCAGCTTGCCTGCGGATGCACGGCCAGCACGTCGCGCGGGCTGAGCGTCGGATCGAGGCCGCCGGGCGCGCCCCAGACCATGAAGTCATGCTCGTTGGCTTCGCCCCGGCTGTAGTAGATCGAGCGCTCCACCGAGCTGACGTTGAGATCCACACCAATCTCTTCCCACTGCACGTCGATGATCTCCAGCGCGTCGCCCCAGTCGGGTTGCTCAATGCCGGTGTACTGTACGTTGAACGTCATCCTCCGGCCGTCGGGCAGCAGGCGGACACCCTCGCTGTCACGGTCGGCGTAACCCGCCGCATCCAGAAGCTCGTTTGCACGATCCGGGTCATATTCGGTGTGCTGACGGCCGAGCTGCTCGTTGTAGAGCACGTGTGTCGGACGCGGCCCGATCTGCCATGGCTCGCCCAGCCCCTGGTAGACGATGTCGATGATCTCTTCCCGGTCGATGGCCAGCGAGAGCGCCACCCGCACGTCCCGGTTCCGGAGTAGCTCGCGCATCACCGGATCCTTGTGCGTATGGTTGAAATGGATGGCCATGACGTTCGAGTTCGAGTTGATCATGTCGAGGATCTCGTACCCGCCGCTCTCGGCGTTCTCGGCAAAGACCGGCTTGTTCGCGAGGCCGTCGATGCGGCGGCGCTGCATGTCGATATTGCCCGCGATTGCCTCCAGAACGATGGCCTGGTTGTCCTGGACGACGTTCATTTCCAGACGGTCGATGTAGGGTAACTGATTGCCGTCGGTATCGACTTGCCAGAAATACGGGTTGCGCTCCATGACGACCTGCGTCGCGCCGGCATCGTAGCCATCGCCCACGACCAACCACGGATCGAGCGTCGGCCGCTCCGCATTTGCCCAGCGGTTGGGTGCTTCCACCTCGCCGCAATTGAGGCGGAACAGCCCGGGCCAGTCCTCGACGGCTTCGGTGGCATCCACCAATTCCTGGACGTCCGGATTGTACCGGGGGTGGAACTGCATGCAGTAGTGCTTGGCCCACAGCACCGGCTCCTGGGCAAGCGGGGTCGCCAGTTCGGTCAGGAAGGTGCCATAGGGCGCCGCGAATTTCAGCGTGACCGTGTAGTCGTCGATCTTCTCCGCGGACATTGGCTCCCCGTCGACCACGTAGCGGGCCGGCGCGTTGGGATAGAACTCCTCGTTCTGCAGCAGGTCCTCGACGTAAAACATGATGTCGTCCGCGGTCAGCGGATGGCCATCGGACCACTTCATGCCCTCACGCAGCTTGAAAGTGAACTCCGAACCTTCTTCGTTCGTGGTCCAGCTCTCGGCGAGGTTCGGGACGACACCTGAGAAGTCGGGTTGCCAGCGGGTCAGGCCCTGCGGACTGACAATGCGAAGGATGGAGTTGTGGTCGTTCGACCCGCCGAGCACCCGGCGAAGCGTGCCGCCATAGGTGCCGATCGACTCGTACGGCGTGACCACCTCCGGGTTGTCGGGTAGACGCTCGTCCACCGGCGGCAGGTCGCCCGCGGCGACCCTTGCCGCCAGCACGGGCGCTTCGTTGGCCGCGAAGGACGCCAACGGAATCATGATCGCGCCCGCAGCCAGCGCTGCCAGCGGCGCGTTCCACCAGAGTTTTGTCATCGATTCTCCTCCCTGCATTTTTGTTGTCGTCGAGGTTCTGTTTTTTTAAGTCTGCATCACATTGACAAGTTGTCAAACAGATTTTCTAATGTTGTAAGAACAGCCATGAGGGCCGAGGAGCCCAGGGAATGGAGACTGCCACACAGATCGCATCGGCGCCCGCGCAAAGCGGCTCGAGCGAACGGCTCGAGAACCAGGTCTATGCACGGCTTCTCGATGCGATCCGGCTTGGCGATTATTCGCTCGGGCAGAAGCTGCCGAGTGAACATGAGTTGGCGGCCGAGTATGGGGTATCCCGCCCAGTGATCCGCGCGGCCTTGTCCAGGCTGAGAGAGGACGGTCTTATCGTTTCGCGCCGTGGCGCCGGGTCCTTCGTCAGCAGCGGGTCGGCCACGGAGGGCTCGGGGTACGGCCCGCTGGACAGCGTCGACGACATCGCCCGCTACTTCCAGTTTCGAAAGACGATCGAGGTCGAGACCGTGACCCGGGCGGCCGCCCGGGTCGGCCCGGAGGGCCTGGCGGCATTGCGGGACATTGTCGACGAGACCGAAAGGCTGATCGACAACGGCGAAACCACAATCGACGCGGATATCCAGTTCCACGCCAAGATCGCGGAGTTGTCAGACAGCCGGTTCCTGGTTGAAACCCTCGGGATGTTGCGTCCGCACTGGTTCTTTGTCGGCAAGTTCGTGCGGAGCCTTGGCCGGACCGGCTACCGGAAAGGCAAGCGGGACATGAGCGCCGAGCACCGGGCGATCCTGGCGGCGCTCGCGGCGGGGGACGCCGCGGCGGCGAGTGCGGTCATGATCGCCCATATCGACGGCTCGGAACGCCGCGTCTTCAAGGGGGAATAGGTGGTCGCGATCGAATGCGTCGTGCCGAGCCGTTCGCAGGTCGGCGAGGGAGCGGTGTGGGACGTCGAGGACGCCGCGCTTTGGTGGGTGGATATCAAGGCGGGGCTGATTCACCGCCACGAGCCGGCGAGCGGAGAGAACGCCGTTTTCAGCTTCGGCGAACCGGTCGGCTGCCTTGCACGGCGCGATGCGGGCGGACTGATCGTGGCGTCACAGACCGGCTTCTACCTCTACGACCCAGCCACCGGCGCGAAGCAGGCGCTTGCCGATCCGGAGGCACAACTTCCCGGAAACCGCTTCAACGACGGCACGACGGACATCCACGGACGCCTCTGGGCCGGGACGATGAAGGATGACGGCGGTCCGCCCGAACGGCTGGGGCAATTCTACCGCTACGATCCCGACGGCCTTGTCACGGCGCATTTCGACAAGGTCTTCACGACCAATGGCTCGGCTTTCTCGCCTGATGGGCGGACGATGTACTATTCCGACTCGAACCCGGATATCCGCACGATCTGGGCCTGCGACTACGATCCCGATTCCGGCACGCCGTCCGATCGGCGGGTGTTCTTCGACACGCGCGAAATCGCCGGCCGGCCGGACGGGGGCACGGTTGATGCCGACGGTTGCTACTGGATGGCCGGCGTGGGCGGCTGGCAACTCGTGCGCATCACGCCGGGTGGCAAGGTGGACCGGATCATCGACATGCCGATCGAGAAACCGACCAAGCCGATGTTCGGCGGCGCCGGTCTCGATATCCTCTTCGTCACGTCGATTGGCGCTGGTGCCGAGGGGGATACGCGTCAGCCCGAGGCAGGTGGCCTCTTTGCGGTGACCGGGTTGGGCGCGACGGGCGTGCCCCAAACCCGTTTCGCAGGATAGGCCCATGAAGATCGCCGGCCTCCGCTCGTACATGACGCGGGACAGAGACCGGCCGCGGGTCATCGTGGCGGTCGATACCGATGAGGGCATCACCGGCTGGGGCGAGTGCTACAACCATGGGCCGGACAGGGCGCTGCCGCCGCTGCTCGACTATCTCTGCATCCAGATCGCGGGCGAGGACCCGACGCGAATCGAACGGCTGGTGCTGAAACTGCTCCAGCAGTCCCGTTTTCCGCCCGGCGCGCTGGGTCTTGCCGCCATCTCGGCGATCGACCACGCGCTGTGGGATATTTCGGCCAAGGCTCTCGGGGTCCCGGTCTACCGGCTGCTCGGCGGGCATTTTCGCGACCGGGTGCGGGTCTATCTCGGGGTCTATACCGCGCCGGAGCCCGAAGCGGTCCGCGATCATTGCGCCGCGATGCGGGAGACGTTCGGGCTGACGGCCTTCAAGCTCTCGCCCTACCGGATCGATATCCATGCCAACCCCTGGGGCAGGGTGATCTCCACCACGGCGGATTGGGTCGGTCGGCTGGTCGAACTCTGCCCGGATTTCGAGTTCGCTTTCGATGCGCACGCCAAACTCTTCGAACCTTGGCAGGCCGTCCAGCTCGGCAATGCCCTCGCCCCATTCCACCCGCTGTTCTACGAAGAACCCATACGGCCGGAAAACATCGAGGCCTGGGGCCGGCTGAAGGCGCAGCTCTCCGTGCCGCTCGCCACCGGAGAAAGCCTCTATTCGCGGTTCGAATTCAGCCGCCTGCTGGACTGTGCGGGAGCGGACATCATTCAACCCGACATCTGCGCGGTGGGCGGGCTTCTCGAGATGCGCAAGATCGCCGCGATCGCCGAGGCGCATTACGTCACCATCGCGCCGCACAACCCGATGGGGCCGCTGGCGACGGCCATCAACCTGCATTTCTGCGCGGCACAGCCGAACTTCAAGATCCTGGAATACCGCCTTCCCACCGGCGCCGCCTATCACAGCGACGGCATGGCCGGGGCAGAGGACAAGGCAGCCTACGTCAAGGACCCCTACCTGCCATCGGACGGGTATCTCGAGCTCCGGCCGGACCGAGCGGGGTGGGGCGTCGAGATCGACGAGGATTATCTCAAAACCGACCGCTACGTGCACTGGGAGCGAAAGCTGCCGGTCCGGCCCGACGGATCGTACGGGTACACCTGAAACCATGACCGGCCGGCCCGACGTTTTGGGGGGCGATCGAGAGCCCTGGCGTCCCCACGGCGCTTCCGGGAACGCCTCGCTGGAATTCGAAAGGACTGCTCCATGAAACGTCTGCTGATCACCGGCGCCGCCGGCAGCCTTGGCTCCATGTGCCGCCAACGCTTGACCCATCTGGCCGAAACCATCCGCCTCTCCAGCCGGAGTGACATGGGTGAGTCCGCGCCGCATGAGGAGATCGTGCGCTGCGATCTAGGTGACAGGGCGGCGGTCGAGGCGCTGGTCGAAGGCTGCGACGGCATCGTGCATTTCGGCGGGCAGGCCAAGGAAGCCCCGTGGGATGTGATCCGCCACGCCAACATCGAGGGGATGTTCAACCTCTATGAAGCGGCCCGCAAGCACGGTCGTCCCCGCATCGTGTATGCCAGCTCGAACCACGCCATCGGGTTCTATCGCCAGAATGAGCGCATAGACGCGTCGGTGCCGACGCGGCCCGACGGACTCTATGGCGTCTCCAAGGTTTTCGGCGAGGCGCTGGCCTCGATGTACCACGACAAGTTCGGCATCGAGACCGCCTGCGTACGCATCGGCTCCTGCTTCCCGGAGCCGAAGAGCCACAGGATGCTCTCGTCCTGGATGAGCTACGACGACTTCGTCCGCATGATCGAATGCATCTTCCGCGTCCCCGTTCTCGGGTGTCCGATCATCTACGGCGTTTCTGCCAATGACGCCACATGGTGGAACAACGATGCGGTTTCCTTTCTCGGCTGGCATCCGCGCGACAACGCCGAATCCCACCGCGCCCAGCTAGACGCGGAGATGGACCTACCGGCTCTGGATGCGCCCGACGCCAGATATCAGGGCGGCATGTTCACCACGGAGGACATCCATGAAGCGTGATCCGGACGACATGGCGCCCGGTTGCCGGAGTATCCCCGATGCACAATGACTTGCTCACCGCCCTGACAGGCATCTCCGGCATCCTGGTCACGCCTTTCGACGACCAAGGCGAGATCGCGCCGGAGCGCCAGAAGCCCATCGCGGATCGGGCCATCGCGGCCGGTGTCCAGATCCTGACCGCCAATGGCAACACCGGCGAGTTCTACAGCCTCACGACCGATGAAGCCGTGGCCATGGTCGAGGCCGGCGCCGCCCATATCGCGGGCCGTGTTCCGATGGTCGCGGGCATCGGCCGGGGCATCCGGGATGCCTGCCGCCTTGCAGCCGCGTCTGCAGGGGCCGGCGCGACTGCGCTCATGATCCACCAGCCCCCGGATCCCTTCGTCGCACCGCGGGGCTTGATCGAGTACGTCGATCGGGTCTCCGAGGCCGGAAACCGCCTTCCCCTCATCCTCTACCTGCGGAACGACACCATCGGGTCCGCCGCCATTGCCACGCTGTGCGCGCTCCCCGGCGTGGTCGGCGTCAAATGGGCCACGCCAAACCCGATGAAGCTCAAGGCCGCCATGGAGGCGTCGCCCGGCCACATCGTCTGGGTCGGTGGGCTGGCTGAAGTCTGGGCGCCGGCGTTCTATGCCGTCGGCGCGCGTGGCTTCACCTCGGGCCTGATCAACGTATGGCCCGAACAATCCGTCGCCATCTCGGCGGCTCTTGAGTCCGGGGACTTCGGGGCTGCCCGCCGTCTGATCGCCGGCATGCAGGTCTTCGAGGATATCCGGGCGGAGGATCAGGGCGGGGCGAACGTCGCCTGTGTCAAGGCCGCCCTGCGGCTCATGGGCGAGGATTGCGGCGCCGCGCGGCCGCCGGCGGTCTGGCCGCTCACCAACGACCAGATGGTCAGGCTGAGAGCCTTCATGGACGACAACGGCCTGCTCTCGATGGCCGACAATGCATCCGAGCGCAGCGCCCGATAGTGGAGAATCGAATGATCGCCCCGACAGAACTCCGAGACATCATTCGGTCCGGTCTGCTGTCTTTTCCCGTCACGCCTTTCGATGCCGAGGACCGGTTCAACCCGGTTGCTTTCACGGCCCATCTGGAATGGCTGGCGCCACATGCCATCGCCGGGCTGATCGTCGCGGGCGGTACCGGAGAGTTGTTCTCTCTGACGCCGGCGGAGGTGGTCGATGTGGTGAGGACCGCGAAGGCCGCGCAACCCGGCAAGCCGATCATCGCCGGGTGCGGATACGGGACCCGGCTGGCCTGCGACATGGCGCGGGGGATCGAGGAAGCGGGGGGCGACGGCATTCTGCTGTTGCCGCATTACCTGATCGGCGCGCCGCAGGACGGCATTGCGGCGCATATCCGTGCAGTCTGCGGCGCGACCGGCATGGGCGTGATCGTCTACAATCGTGGACAGTCGGTCTGCTCGGCCGAGACCCTGGCCGGCCTTGTCGAGAATTGCCCGAACCTCATCGGCTTCAAGGACGGCACCGGCGACATCGATACCGTCAAACGCATCACCGTCGGCCTCGGCGACCGGCTCGCCTATATCGGCGGCATGCCGACGCACGAGCTTTTCGCACAGGCCTATCGCGGGGCCGGGGTAGACACCTATTCGTCGGCGGTATTCAACTTCGTTCCCGAATCCGCGCTGGCCTTCCACCGCGCCTTTTCTTCTGGCGACGACGCGACCTGCGAGGCCATGCTGCGCGACTTCTATTACCCGTTCGCGAACATCCGCGACCGCAAGACCGGCTATGCCGTTTCCGCCATCAAGGCCGGCGTCGCGCTGCGCGGCTTCGACACCGGTCCCGTGCGCCCGCCCCTGACGGATCTGACCGAGGAAGAGCGCGCCATGATGCGGTCTCTCATGGAGGGGCGGCGATAGATGTCCGGATCGGCCCAGGACCAGATGACGAAGCATTCGCGAGGGAAAGTCAGATGACCACCGACCGCCGCAAGGCCTACGAAGACCTGCGCAGCGCCCGCTGGTTCGCGCCGGACGATCTACGCTCATTCGGCCACCGGAGCCGGGCAATGCAGATGGGTCTGTCCGCCGAGGACTGGGCCGGCAAGCCGGTGATCGCCGTGATCAACACCTGGTCCGAGGCGCAGCCATGTCATATGCATTTTCGCGACCGGGCGGAATTCGTGAAGAAGGGCATCTTGCAGGCTGGCGGCATGCCGATGGAACTGCCGGCCCTCTCGCTCTCGGAACAGTTCCTCAAACCCACCTCGATGCTCTACCGCAACATGGCGGCCATGGAGGTGGAGGAGATTCTGCGCTCCCATCCGGTAGATGGCGCGGTGCTGATGGGGGGGTGCGACAAGTCCACGCCGGCACTGGTGATGGGCGCGATTTCGATGGGCATCCCGGTCATCTATATGCCGGCCGGGCCCATGCTGCGCGGCAACTATGCCGGTCAGGTTCTGGGGTCGGGCAGCGACGCGTTCAAATATTGGGATGAGCGCCGTGCCGGGACGATCACCAAGGCGGAATGGCAGGGCATCGAGGGCGGCATCGCGCGCTCATACGGGCATTGCATGACCATGGGCACCGCTTCGACCATGACCGCCATCGCGGAAGGCTTCGGCCTGTGCCTGCCCGGCGCCTCGTCGATCCCCGCGCCCGACGTCAACCACCAGCGCATGGCGGCCGCCTGCGGCCGGCGGATCGTCGACATGGTCTGGGAGGATCTGACCCCGGACCGGATCGTCACCAAGGCCAGCACCCGAAACGCCGTGACGATCGCCATGGCCACGGGCTGCTCGACCAACGCGATCATCCACCTGATTGCGATGGCCCGCCGGGCCGGCGTGCCGCTGGAACTCGACGATCTGGACCGGATCGGCCGCACCACGCCGGTCCTCGCCAACATCCGCCCGTCGGGCAAGGAGTACCTGATGGAGGACTTCTTCTATGCCGGCGGCCTGAGGGCCCTGATGAAGGAGTTGGGCGACAAGCTCGACCCCTCCTGCCTCACCGTCTCCGGCAGGACCCTCGGCGAGGGCATCGCGGACGCGGTCAACTACAATCCGGACGTCATCCGCCCGTTGTCGAACCCGGTCTACCACGAGGGGTCGCTGGCGGTCCTGCGCGGCAACCTCGCCCCGGACGGCGCGGTGATCAAGCCGGCGGCCTGCGATCCGAAGTTCCATGTTCATGAGGGTCCGGCGATCGTGGCCGACAGCTACGCCGAGATGAAGGCGATCATCGACGATCCCGAATACCCGATGACCCCCGACCATGTGCTGGTCCTGCGCAACGCCGGCCCCCATGGCGGGCCCGGCATGCCGGAATGGGGCATGGATTCCGATGCCCAAGGCGCTTCTGAAGGACGGGCACCGCGACATGGTGCGGCTGTCCGACGCGCGCATGTCCGGCACGTCCTTCGGCGCCTGCATCCTCCATGTGGCGCCCGAGTCCTATATCGGCGGCCCGCTGGCGCTGATCGAAACCGGCGACGTCGTCAAGCTCGACGTGCCGAAGCGGAGCCTGACACTGGCGATCTCCGACGAGGAAATGGACCCGCCGCCGTGCCGCCTGGACCCCGCCGCCGCCCCGCTATGAGCGCGGCTATGGCTGGATGTTCCTCAAGCATATCGAACAGGCCGACAAGGGCTGCGACTTCGATTTCCTGCGCAGCGAATTCGGCGGATCGACGCCGGAACCCGAAATCAACTGACCACATCGCGCCGTGCCCCGGGCGGTCGCCGTCCGCGGGTCGAGGCCTAGGAGAGAGCCATGACCGACCATCCCCTGAATGACGAGGCGCGACAGAAGCTGGAGCGGGTCTCCGTCGCCACGTTGGCCACCGCGCTCTACAAGCGGGGGTTCAGAAGCCAGGTGGTCCAGGACGTCCACCCTGTCGCACCGAAGGGCCGCAACATGGTCGGCCCCGCCTTCACCTTGCGCTACATGCCGGCGCGTGAAGACCGCAACCAGCTCGTGGAGTTCCGTAATCCGAAACACCCACAGCGCCACGCCATCGAGACATGCCCGCCGGCCCATGTCCTGGTCATGGACAGCCGCAAGGATGCCCGGGCCGCTTCGGCCGGAGACATCTTGATCACCCGGCTGATGATGCGCGGCGCGGCCGGCGTGGTTACCGATGGGGGCTTCCGCGACTCCATGCGCATTGCCGAGCTCGATATTCCCGCCTATCACCACCGCCCGTCCAGCCCCACCAACCTCACGCTCAACGAGGCGATCGACATCACGTCCCCATCGGCTGCGGAGACGCCCCGGTTTTTTCCGGGCGACATCGTGGTCGGCGACGATGACAGCGTCATCATCATCCCCGCGCATCTGGCCCAAGAGGTGGCGGGCGAGGCGACGGATATGACCGCCTACGAAGATTTCGTGGTCGAGCAGATCCGTAACGGTGAAACCATCATCGGTCTCTATCCGGCCACGAAGGACGAACATCTCGAGCGCTTCGCGCGCTGGCGCGAGAAGAATGGCCGCTGAAGATGTCGCGAAGACGCTGGTCCGGTACTTGGCCCGATGGCGGGCGGCGTTCTGGCCAACAAAAGCGCTAATCTAGGCGGCCTTTCGCACTTGCGCTGCATGACCAGTCCGAATGGAAAGGCTCCCCTCGGCTTCGCAATGTCGTTTGGAGGCGTCTCCAGATAGTGCCTATCAAACACGCGGCAGCCAGGCTTCGGATATCTGCAAACAACGCTGGTAACGGGCCTGCGATTTGCTCAGCTGGGTCTCGGGAGCCCCAGTACGACGAACAGCAAATGAAGCGGTTGCGGGGCCCCGCAACCAATCAAATACGTAAGGCCCGCCCAGGGAAACCAGGGCGGGCTTTTTTGTGTCTGCACGCTGCATCGGAATGCCGGCGAGTCTGCCCGGGGTTTTCCCGCAGGGCTTTGCAGGCAGGGGGGCGACACTCAGGCCTTAGGTATCTCGGCGGCCAGCCGGCCCAGCTCCCGCTCGGGATCGAACAGCACGGGATAGAACTGACCCTCCATCGGCGCGTCCTGTGGCGGGATGGGGAAACCCTTGGGGTCGGGGAACGCCCGGGCGTTCGATACGACGCCGTCGGTCAGGGCGTTGAGGACGATCGCGCGTCGTGGGCAGTTCGACCGGTTCTCGTACGAGCCGTGCATTGTCAGCGGGTGGTGGAAGCTGGCCTCGCCCTTTTTCAACACATTGGGGACACGGCGGTCGAAGCAGGCTTGTTGCTCGTCGGAGAGCACGGATCGGACCGCCTCCATGTCGCCGGTCAATCCGGTGACCGGAAGCTGGCCCCATCGATGGCTCTGCGGAACGAAATAGAGGCAGCCGTTGTCCGGTGTCGCATCGTCCAGGCCGATCCAGCAGGACAAATGAGCCATGGGCGTTGTCCAGGTCCAATAGGAGTAGTCCTGATGCCAGGCCACCACGCCGCCATGGCTGGCCGGTTTGCAGAAGAGTTGGTCATGGAACAGGCGAAAGCGCCGGCCGAGCAGTTGATAGGCCGCCATGCGAAACGCCGGCGCCCACAGGATGTCATGGAAGGCACGGCCGATGCGCCAGGCGCCGAGTGCGTGAAACAGCACCTTTGAGGGATCGACGGCCTCATTGTTGTGGAACTCGTAATACAGCCCGTTGCCCGGATGGTCCGGCTGCGAGATTTCCGCCAACTCCTTGGTCAGCGCGTCGATCTGGGCTTCGGACAGGATCCGAATGCCGGACAGGTAGCCATGTTCCTTGAAGTGGTCGATCTGGTCCCGCGACAGGATGAACGGCTCCCAGGCGTCCGGCGAGGCCGGCTGTTGGAACAGCTCGCTGACCGGCGCGTGCTCCCGCGATAGATCGGTAATTGACATGTCTGGTCTGTCTCCTTTGCCCCCGCCGGGGCTGCCGGAATCCGACGGAAGGTTGGCGGACCCGGATCGCTGTTGCGTCTATACGCTAGTGGCGACCTTTCAATAGGTCAACGGTTTGGACTAGACCAATGTGCCGCCAGGCGACCTTAGTGTGGCGGGTGGCTGGAGTTGACAGTGCTGTTCAGGTTCCTCTAGCTTGAGTAGAGGTACAGACCAATGTGTCCATAGAGGCGACGAACCGGTCCGCCTATTATCCGCATGCTCGGCTTGCCGTTCATGCCGGGGCGGAAACCTGTGCAAGAGAGGGAGGGAAGACATGCGGTTTCTGAGAATGCGACGATGATCTCGTCGGTTTGCCTGGCGGCGCTGGCGTCGACCGTGGCGAGGGCCGATATCACGGTCCTGGCCTGGCCGGGCGGTGACCCGGAAAAGGCGCTGCGCTCGGTTATCGAACTTTACAACGAGACCCAGGGCCAGGCTGACGGAAACGAGGCCTCGATCATCTATTTCAGCCGTCAGGGCTTCAAGGAGAAGATGCTGGCGGATGCCGCGGCCGGCTCGACCGAGTTCGATGTCATGCTGACATCGACCTACGACATCGGCCGCTACGCGCCGTTCATGGATCCGATCAACGATCTGATCGACGACGAGGTCTACAAGATCTTCCCGGCCAACGCGATCGAGACCCAGACCTTCGACGGCAATGTCTACGGCGTGCCCAACGATCTCAGCCTGCACTTTCTCTACTACCGCGAGGACTTTATCGATCAGCTTCTGACCGATGCGGATTGGCAGGAGCGCTACGGGCAGATCTCCGAAGATCGCCTGGGCACCCGGATGTCCCCGAAACATCCGTCTGAATGGACTTGGGACGACTATCTCGCCACGGCGATGTTCTTCACCAAATCGATCAACCCGGACAGCCCGACCCGCTTCGGCACGGTGCTTCAGCTGAAGAACCTGCTGTTCAACATCATGGTCTGGCAGTCGACGGTGGCGAGCCATGGCGGTGACTGGGTGGACGCGGATGGCAACCTCACGGTCGATTCCGAGGCCTTCCGGCAGGGGCTCGAAATCTTCAACACGATCGTCGAGAATCGCGCGACGCCTGGCTCCAGCTCCAGCTTCGAATATGGCGAGGCGAACGGCGCCTTCGGTTCCGGTCAGGTGGCATTCATGATCCAGTGGAACGCGGCCGTCCCCGAACTGAACGACCCGGCCCAGAACCCACAGATCGCCGGTAAGTTCGCGGTGACCCATCAACCGGCCGGACCCGAAGGCCGCCGGACCCATTTCCACAGCCTGGGGCTCGGGGTCAACGCCGCCTCCGAAAACAAGGACGATGCCCGCAGCTTCCTGCGCTGGCTTGCCACCAGCCTGGAGGCGAACACGCTTTACGCGCAGCTCGGCGGCGCCCCGCCGGTGACAGACGCCATCATGGCCAGTGTCGCCGAGGCACGGCCCGATATGCCGCTGATGGGCGAGCACGCGGCCAAATACGGGTTCGTCATGAATGGCGGCGGCCGGCGAACATGCGCTGCGGATCTATGAGGTCATGGCGGAGCATTTCACCGGATACTGGGCCGGCGAAATCTCGGTCGACGAAGCGCTGGCAAATGTCGAGTCCGACATGGCCGGGATTCTGTCCGACTAGGGAACCATTGCGGTGGCTGAAAACATCGCCGCGCCGGCAGGCTCTCTGCCGGCGCGGCGAACCGGGGCTGGCGCGCGCTCCGCCGGAACGCTTCGAGCCAAGGACCGGCGCGAGGCGCGGGGCCTGTTGGCGGGCATGTGCGTCTTCCTGGTGGTGATGCTCGGATTTCCGGCGCTCGCCAACATCTGGTACGGCCTGAGCGACGTCTCTTTCCAGTCGATCCGGGACGCCTCGTTCATCGGCCTGGATAATTATCTTTCGCAGATCACGTCAAAGCGGTTTTGGCAGGCCATGTGGTTCTCGCTGCAATTCGCCGTCATCAGCACGGCGTTGCAGATGGCGCTGGCGCTGGTCCTCGTTGTGGCTCTGCATCCGCTACTGCTCAAGCGCCCCTGGCTGACCGCCCTGCTGATGCTGCCGATGATGATCTCACCGGCACTCATGGGCGTGATGTACCGGCTGGTGCTGAACGAATTCGTCGGGCTGGTGCCACTCTATCTGGAGATCGTCGGCTTCTACGTGAATTTCCTCGGGCCGGAAAACGTGTATGCCACCGTCGTCGCCATCGAGGTCCTGCAATGGACGCCGTTTGCCTTCCTGATCCTGCTGACCGCTCGTCAGGCGTTGCCTGCCGAGATGGAAGAGGCGGCCAACATGGATGGCGCCCGCGGCTTCAACATGCTGTGGTTCATCGAGTTGCCGATGATGAAGCCGGCGATCGTGATCGCGGCGTTCATCCGCTTCATCGACAGTTTCCGGGTTTTCGACCACATCTTCGTGCTCACCGGCGGCGGCCCCGGCAGCAAGACGACGTCGATCAGCATCTATATCTACAAGCTGTTCTTCAATCAGGACGCCATCGGCGAGGCCGTCGCGGTATCCATCATGCTGCTCTTGATGGCGCTGGCGCTGCTCTATGCGGCCATGCGGCTGATTTTCCGGGCGGCCTAATACCAAGGAACATAGATAATGACCGATTTCACCGCTCTCCTATATCCGCCCGTTAGGCGCGGTCCGCGCCGTGGTGCAGCGCACCACAAGCGGGCCGCAACGCGGCGGGCGGACATAGGAGAGCGGCCTGCGGTGGAGCCCATTGGCGCTTTCGCGTGCGTTGCGACGCTTGCCCGATGCGCTGCATCGCGCCGCACGCCGCGCCTGCCCGCAAGAGCCCCAATGGACTCCCGGGGGCTCCATGAAATCGGTCATTATCTATGTTCCTTGGTATAAGATGATCGTTCGAGCGCGCTCGCCCCTGGCCGGTGTCATTCATGCGGGCCGCTGGTTTGTCTTCATCCTGGCCGCCCTGTTGTTGAACCTGCCGATCCTGGCCACCTTCGTGACGTCGTTCAAGACCACGGCGGACATCAATTCGTTCCCGCCGACCTGGATCTTCGCCCCGACCCTGGACCATTACCGAGACGTCCTGTTCGCCGGCAACACCAACTATCTGGGCAATATCTGGAACAGCGTTGTGATCGCCTCGATCGGCACGGTGCTGGCGATCGGACTCTCCCTGCCTGCCGCCTATGCCATTGTCCGGCATCGCACCGGCGCGTCCTGGCTGGTCCCGGTGGTCACCAACATCCGCGCTCTGCCGCTGATCATCTTCGCGATCCCGTTCTATTTCATGTATCAATTCTTCGGCCTGCTCGACACCAAGCTCGGGCTCGGGTTGATCGCCGCTATCATCAACATCCCCTTGGCACTGATCATGCTGGTCGGGTTTCTCCAGGACATCCCGCGTGAGCTGGACGATGCGGCCCGGGTCGACGGCGCCTCCGGTTTTCGGACTCTCATATCGATCATCGTCCCCGTCGCGCTGCCGATCCTCACGGCGGTCGCGATGCTCAGCTTTGTCTACAGTTGGAACGAGTTCCTGTTCGGCTTGATGCTGACCACCAGGGACGCGGTTCCGGTGACTGTCGGGGCGACCTTCTTCGTCACCTCCTACGGCGTTCTATGGGGCCAGACCGCCGCCGCCATGGTTCTGGGCGTCCTGCCGCCCCTGATCCTCGGCATCTTCGCCTATCCGTATATCGGCAAGTCGATGCTGAGCGGCGCGGTGAAAGGTTAGTCGAGTGTCCGACGTGACCAAAGACGTGACCAAATATGCCCAGGCGCGCGACCGCGTATTGGATATGGTCAAGACCATGTCGCCCGGCGAGCGGATCCCGCCGGAACGCACACTCAGCGCCGAATTCGACATCGCGCGCGAGACCCTGCGGCGAAGCCTCGACGATCTGGCCAAGGATGGCTATCTCGACCGCCGGCTCGGTGCCGGCACATTCGTGTCGCGGCCGAAGATCACCAAGCAGTTCCGGGTCATCTCGTTCACCGAGGACATGCGGCAGCGGGGGTTCGAACCGTCGAGCCGCCTGGTGTCGAGTTCTCAGTCGCAGGCCGGCGCGCGACTGGGCAAATACCTCAAGGTCTCGCCGGCGCAGGATGTGATCACCATCAAGCGCCTGCGGCTTGCCGACGGCCTGCCGATGGCAATCGAGACCCTAAGCGTTCCCAGCGATCTGGTGCCGGGGCTGCGCGGCGAAGAGCTGCAGAACCGGTCATTCTACGAGACCCTGGAAACGCGCTACGGCACGACAATCGTCGCGACCCATCAGATTATCGAGGCCACCGTCACCGATGCCGAGGAATCGGCGCTGCTGGCGGTGCCGCATCTGAGCCCGGCGCTGCTGTTCGAGCGGACCAGCTCGTCGGCCGACGGTCGGATCGTCGAATACGTGCGAACCGTCTATCGCGGGGACCGCTACAAGTTCGAGGTGGAGAGCGCCCGCCAACCGGTCAAACCGGGTCAGGGCTGAGGATGCCCGCGAAACTCGACATCCTGGACGCGCTGCACAAGCAGCTCGTGGTGTCGTGCCAGCCGGTGCCGGACGGTCCGCTCGACTGCACCGATTTCGTGGTTGCCATGGCCGAGGCTGCGGTCAATGGCGGCGCAAAGGGCATCCGGCTGGAAGGCATCTCCAACGTGGCAGCCGCCGCCGGAAGGCTGACCGTGCCGATCATCGGCATCGTCAAACGCGATCTGGCCGACCACCCGGTGCGGATTACGCCGCTGGTGGAGGATGTCGAGCGGCTCGCCGCGGCCGGGGCCGCCATCATCGCCGTGGACGCCACCGCCCGCAGCCGGCCGGTGCCGCTTGACGCCCTGGTCGGGGTGATCCACGGCTGCGAATGCCTGGCCATGGCCGACTGCTCGACCTTCGACGAGGGCCTCGCCGCCGCCGAACTCGGCTGCGAGATCGTCGCCTCCACCCTGTCCGGGTACACCGGCGGGCCGGAGCCCGAGACTCCCGATTACGAACTGGTCAAGAACCTCGCCGGGCGCGGCCTGCGGGTCATGGCGGAGGGCCGCATCCGAACCCCCGAACAGGCCACGGCGGCTTTGGCCCGAGGTGCCTGGTCGGTCACCGTCGGTTCGGCCATCACCCGCGTCGAATACGTCACCGGCTGGTTCGTCGATGCGCTGGAGGGATTGAGTTAGGGCCAGCACCCATCAATGCCGTTTGAGCAGCGGTATTGGCATTTCCGTTTTGGACGGTGCTTCGGTGGAGCTGCCTCATGCGGCGCGGGTCGCAGATTAGCCAGGACCTGACGTTCGAAAGCGTCTCCGCATTGCTAGGAGAAAATGTTCGGCAGCGGCGGGCCTCTCCACCTGCTTGCCTCTACTAGGCGTCAAACACCTGCTGGTACTAGGCGTCAAACTCCTGCTGGGTCAAGATGACGTTCGGTTGTACCGAACGAAGTTGGTGATCAACGGTCCGGATCGGGGGTGATATGGAGCTTCTCGAAGAGCTTGGTGCCGTAGGGGTCGGCATTCTCTTGGCGATCAGCGTAGCTGGTCTGTTCTGGAAACTGGATGACGCCATCGCCGAACGGCCGCGCAATGCGCTCTCCCGTCTCCTGCAACGCCTTTCCATCGAACCGCCCCATCCCAACCTGCCGGCTATCGTTGCCGCCGCCTTCGACCGGATCTTCGGTGAGAAGCATTTTTCCAAACGCTGTTTCTTCATGTCGTGCTTGTTCTCGATCTTGGCGGTAGCTGCGCTGACGGCAATTTATCTACAAGTCAATGACTATTGGGCGCGCAGATTCTGGGCATTCAGGATGTCTGGGGAAGAGCTTGCTGTCTTCGCGCTCATGACCTTTGGCTTCAATTTGATCCCCGATTATCTGTCATTGCTGGAAACACGCGTCATCGTGGGGGCGATGTCGCGCACGCGCAAAGCTTCGGCCTTGGTTGGTTACCTTTTTATGGATCTCATTTTGACGTACGTGATCTTTATTACGTTGAGTGGATTCTTTTGGATAATTGCGGTCATATATTGGAACTCAATGCAATTAGAATTAAGCTTCGTCGTTCAACATTATGCCGATTACTTTACAATTATTTTGTCCGAGAAACCATTGGCCTTCGTCGGCGACGCAAGCTTTTTGGCCATCTTCTTGTATTCGACCTACTTCACCTCGGTGTGGGTTTGGCTGACCGCTCTGGGATGGTGGGCAATACGTGTGATGGCCAAGGCCCCACCTTTGCTCAAGGCCATGCAGTACCTCCTACCAATCGACGAGCGCCCGCTGCGCTCCATTGGAGAGGTGGCCGCCGTGATCGTCTGCTTATGCTACTGGTCCGTGACTGCTATCACCCAGTTCACAGTGACGCCCTAATCCAGAGCGCCCTGGGGAATTGCTGCATCGGCGCAACTCAGTAGACGGCGTAGGTCCGCTCCGGGTCAAGAAGCGAAGTCAGTCTTCCAACGGTTCAATTCCGCTCCATGGGCAAGTCGGGACATTCGCATTATGCGGCGAGCCGCAGACGCCGATGGTGTCGAAGCGCTGCTGATCGGTGAGGATCAGATGCACATTTGGAAGAGCGTCCATGCCCATGAACTTCTCGGTCGCTCAATCCGCCTCTGCGAGCTCGAAGAATTCGTGCATGTCCCGACGCGCCTGCCGTCCCACCGCTTCGGTGACACCCCTAGGCACGCTGTCGTGAGGCCACCGCACGGACCCGGAGACCGTGCTCCACCCGCCGATCGCGGCCAGCATCTTGTCCACGGCGAAGTTGGATATCCCGTCGCGCTCGATCAGCGGCGTGATATGGGCGGCGAAGAATGCGCGGATGATGTCCTCGATCCGCAGTGCCTCGTCGGGATCGCGGGAGATGCGCCGCCACCAGGCGGCGGTGGCGGCCGGCGAGAGGCAGGCCATGTTCGAATAGCTGCCATGGGCGCCTTTCAGGGCGCCGCTGGCCATGTGATGGCCCGGTATGAACACCGACAACCGTTCGAACAAAACGCCGGCATCGGCATACCAGGCATCGTCGCCACCGGGCAGCTTCAGCCCTGCAAGGGACGGAACGGCGTCGGCAAGCCGGGCAAGATCCGCGATCGATAACCGGCGCTTCGCATGCGGCGGATTGTAAAGGACCAGCGGCGTCTCTTCGGCCGCCTGCGCGATCCCCGTCAGGAAGTTCGTGGCTTCACCGTCGGTGACCGGAAACCAGTCGGGAAGAATGACCTGGAAACCGGCCGCGCCGAGTCCGCGGCACCGGCGCGCCCGATCGAGCGATCGGCGCGGGTTCGTATCGCAAAGACCAATCTGGAAGGGCACACGGCGTTTGCTGCAAATCGACGCGACGATGTCGGTGATCATGTCGAACTCGGCCTCGTCGACAAGGTGGAACTCGCCAGCCGTACCGTTGGTGTAGAGTCCGTCCACGCCGGATCTGCAGAGCGTCTCCACATCCGCGACCAGCCCGTCACGATCGATGTCGCCCTGCAGGTCCAGGGGCAGAAGGACGGCCGCCCAGACGCCGGTGAAGAGGGGGCTGACACGCGCGACCGGATTCATCGGCCAATGCGCCCCGCGATGCGCCCGTTACGCCATGACGGCAATTCCTGGAGAGGAGAGGCCTGCCCGGGAACCCGAGCCGTTTTTCGTTTTGATGCGATACCCATGACGCTGTTTGGTAATGCCAAACAACGAAATTGGCAAGATGGTGTGACCGCCCAACGGCGTGCAGAGGATTGCTGAATTCCGACTGGCCCAACGAATTATCGTAACAGCGACAAGCCGCCGGCGGGCGCATGCCGGATTGATCTCGAATAATCCCTCATTGTCATTCCCGCGAAGGCGGGAATCCAGGAATCTCCCGAACCAATTAGATTCCCGCCTTCGCGGGAATGACAGGGTGGGGGTTTGAAAAGCAGCGAGAGACAGCCCATCGTCAATGTTCCTTGTGGCGAAAGTCCCATCGAATGCCACGCGCATGTTCCGAAACCGGCCGATCGGCTCTGAATAATTTTCGAAATTTTGGTAAGACCAATTGACGAGTTTGGCATCAGCGGCGTACCGTATTGGCATGACCGTCGAACTGAACAGCCGCAAGCGCCTGTCGAACGAGGTGGCCGACCGGTTGGCCGACCGGATCGCCCGTGGCGACATCGAAACCGGGGCGGTGCTGCCGTCCGAGCGCGATCTCTGCCAGGAGTTCGGGGTCGGGCGCCCGACCGTGCGGGAGGCCATGATCCATTTGGAGAACAGCGGGTTGCTGGACTCCTCGGCGGGACGTCGGCCACGGGTCCGGCAGCCATCCCTTGGGGATGTTTTTTCTCACCTCACTGGCGCGCTGGACACGTTCCTGAAGACGCCGGACGGCTATGGCCATCTCGAGCAGGCGCGGATGTTCCTGGAGACCGGCCTGGTCCGCTATGCGGTCGACCATGCCACGCCGGCGCAGATCTCCAATCTGCACAAGGCCCTGAAGGCCTGCGACGCGGCGATCGGGCAGGACACGCCGTTCCGCAAGGCGGATGTGGCGTTCCACAGGGCGCTGGCGGAGATGCCGGGGAACCCGATCATCATCCATCTGCACGACGCGGTCGTGGAATGGCTGATCGAGCGTCGGCCGGAAAGCAAAAGCGTCGAAGAGCACACGCGGGTCAGCCAGGCCGAGCATGTCGGGATTTTCGAGGCCGTGGTGAAGAAGGAAAAGCAGACCGCTGAGAACCTGATGGTCGCCCATCTCAACCGCGCCTACTACCTGTATTTCCTCGGTGCGGACACACCGGCGGGCACCCCGACAGAAGACCGGGAGAGCCCCCATGCAAACTGATCGCGCCGCCGCGCGCTGGAACAAGAGCAGGAACACAGGGGTCCGATGGACATGACGACGCGGTTCAAGGGCATATTCCCGGCGCTGCCGACGCCTTTCGATGAGAACGGCAATATCCTGGAAGCCGCGTTGCGCGGGGTGATCGACCATAATGTCGCCCAGGGCATGCACGGCCTCTATGTGGGCGGGTCGACATCCGAGGCCTTCCTGCTGCCGACCAGCGAGCGCGAGCGCCTGCTCGAGATCGTCGCCGACCAGATGGACGGACGCCTGCCGCTGATCGCCCATGTGGGCTTCATCTCGACTGACGAGACCGTGTCGCTGGCGCGCCGCGCCGAGGCGCTCGGCTATGACGCGGTGTCGTTCATTCAGCCCTATTACTACCAGTTCAGTGCCGACGAATATCGCGACCACACGGTGCGCATCGGCGACGCCGTCGATATCCCGGTCATCCTCTACAACATCCCCGGCAATAGCGGCGTCCAGCTCGGCCTCGATGTGTTGCTCGACCTGCTCAGCCTGGACTGCGTCGCGGGCATGAAACACACCTCCTATGACTTCTATGTCCTGGAGCGGGTGAAAACGGCGCTGCCGGACAAGGCGTTCTTTGTCGGTAATGACGAGGTGCTGGCCGGCGGGCTGGCGATGGGCGGCGATGGCGGGATCGGCAGCTCGTACTCGGTGCTCGGGCCGCGCATCCTTGGCGTCTACGACTGCATCAAGAGCGGCGACTTTCCGGGCGCCCTGGCGCATCAGCGCGCCATCAACACCCTGATCTTCAAGATGCACAAGGCCGGATACATGCAGGCGCTCAAGGCGCTGCTGTCGGATTTGGATGTGGAAGGAGGGTATTGCCGCCGTCCCTTCCGCCCATTGCCCGACGACCAGTTCGCCGATGTTCGAGAGGCCTTCAAGGTCCATTTCGGCGCGCTGACCGAGAGGGGTCCGGAGGCCGTCAGGGCCTGACGATGTAACCAAGGGAAGAGAGAGCCCAATGTCGAAGAACAGACAGGCGCCACGCATCTTCCTGGCCGACACGATCATGATGATGTCGGCGATTACGGTGACCGAAAGAAACTTCAGAGGGAGGATTGAGAAATGAACAAAATACTTACCGCCATCGCACTCGCCACGGCGCTGTCGATGACATCGACCTACGCCTGGGCCGACCGCGACAACCAGTTGTCAGACGAACGCGTCCGGCAGGCGATCGCCTATGCGATCGACATGGACACGATCGTCGAGACGCTGTTCGAGGGCAAAGCCATCGTGGCGGATTCGATGATCCCCAACGGCGGCTTCAAGGCCGAGGGTCTGGAAAGGTACTCCTACGATCCCGACCGCGCCCGCGCCCTGCTGGCCGAAGCGAACTGGGACGACAGCCAAGAACTGGATGTGGTCTACTACTACGGCGACCAGTTGACCGCCGATCTTATGGTGGCGATGCAGGCCTATCTGGCCGATGTCGGCATCCAGATGACCTATCGCAAGCTCGAGGGCGACGTGGGCGGCCAGCTTAACAAGTTGCCCGAATCAGGGTCGGGTACATCGGCTGTGAACTGGGACATCGCCTATGGCGCCAAGGCCGCGCTGGCGCTGCAGGAATACTACAACGGCTATCAGAGCGGTCGAAGCAGCTATTCGCCGGGTCTTGCTGAACGCGACGAGCTGATCGCGCGGATCAACGGCACCGTAGACGTCGACGAACAGAAAGCGGCCTTCGCCGATTTCGAGCGGTTCGAAAACTCTGTTCTGTCGGATATCCCGCTCTACTACCAGCAGCTTTTCATCTACGAAAGCAGCCGGATGAGCCGCAACGGTGGCCAGTACGGCAACGACCAGTTCAACTATGACTGGAACATCGTGAACTGGACGGCGGAGCCGGATGAAAATGGCAAGCGCGTGCTTTACACCAACAACGCCCCCACCGCGTTTTTCGAGCATCCCTGGCTAAACCCCGGCATCTATGCGTTCTCCAAGATCGGTCTCGACCACCTGCTGACCGCTGACGGATCGCTGGCGCCGACTGAGGGCCAGCTGGCCGAAAGCTACACGGTGGGCGAAGACGGGCTGTCAGTGACCTTCGATCTGAAAGATGGGGTAAGCTGGCATGACGGGCAACCGCTGACGGTGGACGACATCATCTGGTCGATCGAGACCGCCAAGACCGTGCCCGGCATCAGCCCGGTCTTCGCGACCACGTTCGACTCGATCTCGGACATGTCGGCCGACGGCGATAGGTTGACCGTCAATTTCAGCGCGCTCGACCCGAACTTCCTGATGACATTCAGCCAGTTCGCACCGCTGCCCAAGCACCTGCTCGAGGGCGTCAGCCCGGCTGAATTCCAGCAGCATCCTTTCTGGCAGAACCCGGTCGGATCCGGTCCGTTCAAGATCGCCGAGGTGCAGATGAACGACTTCGTCCGCTTCGTGCCATTCGAGGACTATCATGGCGGTGTCGCGAAGGTCGAAGAAATCGTCGCCTTCCCGTCGGGCGAGAATGATACCAACGTCATCAAGAACGCCTCGGCCGGCCGGCTCGATTTCGGCTTTACCAAGTCGGTGGGCGATGTTCAGGCGCTCGAGGCGATGGAGCACATGCGGGTTGTCCCGGCGGACATCCCGTACACCCGGTCGCTGCGCGTCAACGCCTACTCGATGATCTCGGAGTAAGTTCCTCCCTGCCAAGGTTGCGGGCCTTCGGGCCCGTGACCGCCGGCCCCTCCCGGGACCCCGGAACACCAAAGGCCCTGCAACATGGTGACGTTCATTCTGCGCCGGTTGCTGATCATGATCCCAATGCTGCTGGTGATCAGTTTCCTGGTTTATCTGGGGCTGGAGCTGACGCCCGGCGACGCGGTGTCGCACATGATCAGCCCGGATCTGGCCAACACCATCTCTGAAGAGCAGATGAACGAACTGCGCGAGGCGCTGGGGCTGAACAAGACCTTCATGCAGCGCTACGGCATCTGGCTGAGCCATGTCGTACAAGGCGATTTCGGCCATTCTCTGTCTGGCGGTGTGGCGATTATTGAAATCGTGCTCGATCGGCTGCCCGCGACGCTGGAACTGTCGCTGTTCGCGCTCTTCTTCTCCACACTGGTGGGTTGCTTTTTGGGCCTCATCAGCGCGCTGCGGCGCGGCTCGGCCACCGACAGCGCATTGACGGTCGTGGGGATGCTGGGCGTTTCGATCCCGGAGTTTTTATTCGGCCTCGTCGCCATCGTGATATTCGCGCTGAACCTTGGCTGGCTGCCCGTCGGCGGGCGGTTGATGCCGCATTATGACAGCTATTGGGACCATATCCCCAACATCATCCTTCCCGGCCTCGTGTTGTCGCTGATGATGACCGCGGGCGTGATGCGCTACTCGCGCTCGGCGATGCTCGACAGCCTTAGCCGCGAGTTCATCCGCACCGCGCGCGCCAAGGGCCTGCCAGCTTGGCGGATCAATCTCTTCCACGGCTTCCGTGTCGCGCTGACCCCAGTGGTGGTGCTGATCGGCTTCCGCCTGCCGACGCTGATCGGCGGCTCGGTGATCATCGAGGCGGTGTTTCAATGGCCCGGCGTCGGCCTTGAGTTCATTAGCGCGGTTCGCGGATCGGACTATCCGCTGGTGATGTCGATCGCGCTTCTGTCGGTTTTCGCGGTGCTGATGGCGAGCCTGATTGTCGACGTATTGACCGCGCTTATCGACCCGCGCGTGCGGCTGGGCTGAGGGAGGCGATAATGACCACGACCGCACTCGACCGAAAGTTCGACCGCATTCGTGCCAAGGAGGAGGCGGGGCTTCTAAAACCCGCCAGCGGAAGCCGGGCGCTGCGCAAGATGATGTCGAACCAGCTAGCAATGCTCGGACTGGCGATCTTCACGATCATTCTTCTCGCCTCCATCTTCGCACCGCTCTTTACGTTGCACGACCCGGTGAGGATCGACCTGCGCGCCATGCTGCAGGCGCCGTCGGCCGAGCACTGGTTCGGCACCGACCGTACCGGTCGTGACGTCTTTGCCCGGGTGCTCTATGGAGGGCGCATTTCGATCCTGGTGGGGCTCGGTAGCGCTCTGCTGGCCGCGGTGATCGGCGTCGGCATCGGCGCCTATACCGGCTACCGCGGCGGCTGGCCCGACATGCTGGCGATGCGGGTGTCGGAAATCTTTATGTCATTCCCGCAGATCATCCTGGTGCTGCTTCTGGTCTCGATCGCCGGGCAGAGCCTCTTCAACCTGATCGTAATATTCGTCCTCACCGGCTGGGGCGGGATGTACCGGATGTCACGCGCGCGGATGCTGTCCCTGCGCGAAGAGGAATATGTCCAAGCGCTGCAAAGCTTCGGAGTGCCGACGCTCAAGATTTGCTACAAGCATGTCCTGCCCAATGCGCTGGGGCCGATTATGGTCAACATCACGCTGACCACGGCGATGTTTATCCTGGCCGAGGCGGGGCTTTCCTTCCTGGGCCTCGGCGTACCGCTTTCGATCCCGACCTGGGGCAACATCCTGAACGTCGCGCAGGACCTGCGCGTCTTGCAGAACAACTGGTGGATGTGGTTGCCGGTGGGCTCGGTGATTTCGCTCTTCGTGCTCAGCGTCAACTTTATCGGCGACGGCCTGCGCGACTCGACCGACCCGACGTTGCAGGGGTGATCGAGATGACCAACGACATCGCGCTCAGCGTCAACGACCTCAAAACGTTCTTCTACACCAACCGGCGCTGCAACAAGGCGGTTAACGGCGTGTCCTTCGACATCAAGAAAGGCAAGACGCTGGGCGTGGTCGGCGAAAGCGGCTGCGGCAAGTCGGTGACCGCCTCGACGATCATGCAGCTTCTGCCGCGGCTTTCCCGGATCGAGGAGGGCTCGGTCACATACCATTCGGACCGCGGCGCTATCCGCATCGACCAGCTAGACCGCGACGGCGCCGAGATGCGGCGCATTCGTGGCCACGAGATCGCGATGATTTTCCAGGACCCGATGACCGCGCTCAATCCGGTCTACACGGTGGGCTATCAAATCGAGGAAAGCCTGATCTACCACACCAACCTAGACGGCAAGGCGCGTAAAAGGCGGGTAGTGGAGCTTTTGGAAGACATGGGCATCCCGCTGCCGGAGAAACGCGCAGGTGAGTTTCCGCACAACTACTCGGGCGGAATGCGCCAGCGGGCGATGATCGCTATGGCGATGTCTTGCAATCCAAAAATCCTGATCGCGGACGAACCGACGACCGCGTTGGACGTGACCATTCAGGCGCAGATCTTCACCCTGATGAACAAGCTGAAGACCGAGCATGACACTGCGATCATGCTGATCACCCATGATATGGGTGTGATCGCCGAATTGGCCGACGAAGTGGCGGTGATGTACATGGGCAATATCGTCGAAGCGGGCACGGTCGACGATGTGCTACGCCGGCCCAAGCATCCCTATACGCGCGCGCTCTTGGATTCGATCCCAGTCTTGGGCCGCGGCAAGAACCAGGACATCAAGTCGATCCGCGGCGCCACGCCAGACCCCTACGACCGGCCGAAGGGTTGCCAGTTCGCGCCGCGCTGCGATTTCGCCACCGAGGCCTGCAACGCGATGCCCTCCGAGGATTTGATCAGCGACACGCATCGGGTGATGTGCTGGCGTCACAAGGAGGTCGGCGACCATGCCTGAAACTCAGGATTTCATTCTTAGTATTCGCGGGGTCGAGACCCATTTCGATGTCCGCCAGGGCGTCTTCAAGCGTGTCGTCGGGCATGTAAAGGCGGTCGACGGCGTCGATCTGGATGTCCGTCGCGGCGAGGTGTTGGGTCTGGTGGGCGAGAGCGGCTGCGGCAAGACCACGCTGGGCAAGTCGATCCTGCAACTCGTTCGCGCGACTGCTGGAGAAATCACCTACAACGACACTGACGGCCCGGTCGAGCTGCGCGCCCTCTCCGGGGAAGAAATGCAGCCGTATCGCAAGAAGCTGCAGATCGTGTTCCAGGATCCGCATTCGTCGCTGAACCCGGCATTTACCATTTTCGGCTCGCTGGAAGACCCGCTGAAGCGCTATGGGGTGGCGTCCAAAAAGCAGCGCCGCAAGATCATCGGCGATCTTCTGGAGGCGGTGAATTTGCGGCGTGAATATATGGACCGCTACCCGCACGAGTTTTCCGGCGGCCAGCGCCAGCGCATCGGCATCGCGCGCGCGCTCTGCATCGATCCCGAGCTCGTGGTCTGCGACGAGGCTGTTTCGGCGCTGGATGTGTCGATCCAGGCACAGGTGCTGCAGCTTCTGATGGACCTCAAGAACGAGCGCAACCTCACATACATATTCATTACCCACGACCTTTCGGTCACCGAATATATCTGCGACCGCATTGCGGTGATGTACCTGGGACGGATCGTCGAGCTGGCCGATACCGAGGACATCTACGCCGACACGCTGCACCCCTACACGCAGGCGCTTCTCTCGGCGATCCCGGTGGCCGATCTCGACCGGCAGACAAAACGGATCGTACTGGAAGGCGACGTGCCGAGCCCGATGAACCCGCCCTCGGGCTGCCCGTTTCACCCACGCTGCCGCCACGCGACCGACCAATGCAAGTCAGAGGTGCCGGAGTTGAAGGAGCACATGCGAAATGGGCGCGCGCACTTTGCCGCCTGTCATTTCGCCGGGGAATTGCCGACGTCGTGAAGAACCTTCTCTTCATCGGTGTCGATCAGCTGCGTTGGGACGTGATCGGACCGGAAAAGTCGGTCCCTGTTGCAACGCCGGTTCCGGACCGAGCCGGCGCTGACGGACAGCGGCAATGGGCATCAGGTCGCTTGCCACTTCGCCGATGGCGCCAGCGCGTGATTCTTCCGCGATGACCGTTTGCCCCAATATCCTGCTGGTGATCTCCGATCAGCAACGCACCGACACGCTCGGTTTCCTTGGGCGTACGCCATGCCGAACCCCGAACATGGACCGGCTGGCCCGGGATGGGGTCAGTTTCGACCGCGCTATCTGCGCCAGTCCGCTCTGCCTGCCGTCCCGGGCCAGCCTGTTCACCGGCCAATATCCGCATCAGATCAACATGATGCGCAACAACGATACGATCGACGTCGAGCCGCTTCTCACCGACCGGCTGCGACAACTCGGATACCACACGGCCTATGCCGGAAAGTGGCATCTGGAACCCGACGAGCAGCCCAAGGCGTTTCGCGGCCGCGAGAAGGCGCTCGGCTTGGCTGAGATTCATGGCAGCCCGGATCCAGGGGCGGGACGCCGGATCGACCAATGGTTCGACCGGGCCGAGGGGCAGGGCTCCTATGACTATTCCGTCTGGTGCGAGGCGAACGGTCTGCCCGATGGCTGGCCGGTATCCGATGACGCGTTACGGACCGATCGCATACCGTCGATGTCGATCCCGAAAGCAAAGCGGGAAACCGCGCTCGATGCGAGCCAGACCTATGATGGCTGGGTCACCGACATCGCCCTGCGGTTCCTGGACGAGCGCCCCAGGGAGCAGCCATTCTTTCTCGTCTGCAGCTGGTTCGCGCCGCATCCGCCGTTCAAGGTGCCCGACCCGTATTTCGACATGTACGATCCGGCCGACGCCGAGATGCCGCCGAATTTCCGGCCCGGCCCGGGCAAGCCCGACAGCATCACCAACAGCTTCTTCCACAGGCTCTGGCTCGACCATGGCGACGATTGGGAGTCTTGGCGCCCAACCGTCGCCGCCTATTGGGGCTACACCTCGATGGTCGACACCCTGCTCGGCCGTCTTTTGGGCCGGCTGGACGAGGAAGCGATCCTGGACGATACGCTGGTGGTGTTCTGCTCCGACCACGGCGAAATGCTGGGCGGACAGGGCCTCTGGCACAAGATGGCGCCGTATGAGGAATGCCTTCGGGTGCCGCTGCTGATGCGGTTTCCGGGACGCGTCGCGGCGGGTCGGCGAAGTTCGGCGCCGGTTTCGCTGTTGGACGTACCGTCAACCCTCCTGGCACTGGCCGGCTGCGATGTGCCGGCCAGATATCAGGGCGTCGATCTCGGTCCGCTGGCGCGCGACGAAACCCAGATCGCCGGTGAGCCGGTGCGCTTCGCCGAGATGCGGTCGCTCGGTGATTGGCACGGGATCAGCGATTTCCGCCTGGTCGTCGATGACCGGTATAAATTCGCCTGGCATGACGGCGACTTGGCGGAACTCTATGATTTGAACCGGGACCCGTTCGAGCAGATCAACTTGGCCGGCGCTGGCGACGCAGAACCGGTGCAACGACGACTGGCCGACCGGCTGCTCGCCTGGATGAGGGAGACCGACGATCCGCTGGCCGACCGGTTCGCAAAATCTCGGAGAGACCTGGAAAGATGAACGCATCCAGCCAGATTGAATTCGGTCCGGAATTCGCCCGTCGTTTCAGGGACGACGGCTATGTCTGCATTCCCGATTTCATCGGCGCGGACACCATCGCGGCCGTCTTGGACCGCGTCGCCGATATCAAGTCCGGGAAAATCAACGGCATTCCCCTGGAGAAGCTCTATTACGAAGACAAGCAAGCTCCAGAGACCCTCAAGCAGGTGCAGGAGCTGTTCCGGTGGGACGGATTGTTCCATGAGCTCATGTTCGAGGGTGCCGCCACACGCTTGGCGAGAGCCTTGCTGGAAGACGATGTGGTTGGCCGGAACATGCAGTATTTCAACAAGCCGCCGTCGGTTGGCAAGCCGACGCCGCCGCATCAGGACGGCTTCTATTTCATGCTTCAGCCTTGCGAGGCGGTGACGATGTGGCTGGCGCTGGAACCGGTCGACGAGGAGACCGGGTGCATCCGATATCTGAAGGGGTCGCACAAGGCCGGGCTACAGGAGCACGGGCAAACCGACACTCTGGGGTTTTCGCAGGCGGTGACGGACTATGACGGGCTCCGGACGCAATATGAAGAGATCGCGTTTCCGGCCGAGCCGGGAACGCTGTTGGCGCACCACGCGCTGACGGTCCATCGTGCGGACGAAAACCGGTCCGCGACCCGGACCCGACAGGCTCTTGGGTTCATTTACTACGCCGCCCGCGCCCGCGAGGATGCCACCCGTCATGCCGCCTACCAGCGGCAGCTCGCCGACAATCTTGCGGAGACGGGAAAGATCTGAACTTCATGATCCGCGTGTCGTCGACCTAGCCGAAACCAAAGGGCTCTCCCAATGCAGCGGATCTCCGATTGATGGACCCCCGGGCCGTCATCGCCGTGGATGTGGGCGGGACCAAGATTGCCGCCGGCATCGTTCGCGGTGGTGAGGTGTCGGATCTGGCCCGATCGGCTACGCCGCCACGGCCCAAGATCGCCGATCTGGTCAGTGCGGTCGAACAGGCGGTCTCTCTGGTCCCGGATACCCCGGGACCGGTCGCCGTGGCGACCGCTGGCCTCGTACGGGCAGGTTCCTTGCGTGCCCTGAACGACATTTTCGATGTGCCCGACTGGCAGCCGTTCGAACAGCCGCTTCGACAGGCCCTTGGGCGCCCCGTTGTGTTGCTGAACGACGCCCAGTCCGCGACCTGGGGTGAGTTCCGATACGGCGCCGGCAAGGGCGCCTCGTCGATGGTGTTTCTGACGATCTCGACCGGCATCGGTGGCGGCATCGTCGTCGACAGCCGGCTTTTGCAGGGACATCAGGGGCTCGCCGGCAGTGTCGGCCAGATCTGGCTGGATCCCGGCGATCCACAATCTCCGTCGCTGGAGTCCCGGGCCTCCGGATCCGGGCTGGCCCAGCGGGCCGCTGACATTCTGCAGCGGCCGATCACGGCTCAGGAAGTGCTCGCGAGCGAGGAGCCATCGATTCGATCCATTGCCGCCGACATGACCCGGCTGGTGGCGGGATCCATCGCCAACATTGCCGCGACCATCGATCCGGAGATCGTCGTCATCGGCGGTGGCGTCGGGCTGTCGCGCGGAATCGTCAACATGATTGTGGAAGCCATGAACGGGTTTCCACCACTGTATCGTCCGAAGGTGGCTCCGGCTGCCCTGGGGCACGAGGCGGGTTTGGTCGGCTGCGCCGACTGGCTGCTGCGGACGGAAAAGGTGGGCACGCAGAGCCGCCGCGGCGGGTGAGAACGGATCAATCTCGGCTATAGTCGCCGCCTTGGAGTCGCTGGGGATTCCACGGAAGACGCTACAGGACAAAATGACCAAATTCGGAATCCGGCGGGACGACTTCATGGGCGGTATTCCGCCGATGGACGAATAGCCAATAGGCGGAAATCCGCCTATCCGTCATCGCGGACGGAAAGTTTCCCGAATCTATTGCCAGCAATAACAATGCGTTAGATTCATCTCGCATATCCGGCTTTATGTGGCACGGGCCGTGCTTTAAACAGGAACGAGCGAAACAGCTCAATAAGAATCCGTTTGGGAGGTTACAAATCATGAGAATTGCCATTGCCGCCGCCACCGCGGCGAGTGTCCTTGCGTTGTCCGGCGCGGCGTTTGCCAATTGCGACAGCGGCGAGACCGTCATCCGGTTCAGCCATGTGGTGGCGGCCAGCGGCCATCCGAAAGGCGAGGCGGCGACCCTGTTCGCCGATCGCGTGAACAATGAAATGAATGGGCGCATGTGCGTCGAGGTGTTCCCAAATTCGCAGCTCTACAACGATAACAAGGTGCTTGAGGCGCTGTTACTGGGCGATGCCGAGATGGCGGCGCCGTCGCTGTCGAAGTTCGAGCAGTTCACGCTGCGATACCGGATCTTCGATCTGCCGTTCGTGTTCGAGGACATCGCGGCGGTCGATCGCTTCCAGCAATCGGCCACCGGCCAGGCGCTGCTCGACACCATGCAGGAGCAGGGGCTTCAGGGCCTTTCCTTCTGGCACAACGGCATGAAGCAGATCTCGGCCAATGTGCCGCTGATCAATCCGGCCGATGCCGAAGGCCTGACGTTCCGTATCCAGACCTCAGACGTATTGCAGGCACAGTTCGAGGCAATCGACTCGTCGCCGCAGAAGATGGCGTTCTCGGAGGTCTATGGCGCCCTGCAGACCGGTGTGGTCGACGGCCAGGAGAACACCTGGTCCAACATCTACACCAAGCGCTTCTACGAAGTTCAGGACGGCATCACCGAGACCAATCACGGCATCATCGACTATCTGGTGGTGACTTCGGTTGAATTCTGGAACAGCCTGAACGATGCCGACCGCACCGATCTGGCGCGGATCCTGGCAGTGGTGACCGAGGAGCGGAATTCCATCTCGCACCAGATCAACATGGACAATCGCGCGCTGGTCGAGGCCGAGGGCGCGGTCATCCGGCAACTCACCACCGAGCAGCGGACCCGCTGGGTAGAGGCGATGCAGCCGGTCTGGGATCAGTTCGGCGACGACATCGGCGCCGACGTGATCGAGGCCGCAGTCGCGTCGAACATGATGTAAGGCGCGAGAAAGCCGCACCATGTCGGACCTCAGCCTGCATCTCTCACCATGGTCACGATCTGCGTCGCGACCGGGCAGTTCGATCCGCAAGGAACGGGCCGAAGAGCGTAGCGTCGCTACGGTCGAGGTTCATGACGCAGCGGGCGGGCCGCCCGGACGCGACCCGGAGGGCGGCGATGTCCCGTCGACTGGGTGCGTCAGACCGCTTGCCCGATGCGCTGCATCGCGCCGTACGATCTTCCTTCCCAGTCGACGGGACATCGCCGCGCAGACCGTGACCATGGTGAGAGATGCAGGCTAGTGCCGAAGATGAAAGCGGCCCCCCGGGGCCGCTTTCTCGTTTCCTGCGCCTCGCGGAGTGGGTAGAGGAAACGCTCATCGCCTATATGCTGGCCGCCATGACCATCATCGCCTTCGCCAATGTCATTGTGCGGCGGGTGTTCGGCGGCAGCCTGATCTGGGCCTTGGAACTCACCCTCAACCTGTTCCTCTACCTCGTTCTGTTCGGCATGGCCTATGTGCTGCGCAAGGGCGCGCATATCGGCGTCGATGTGATCGTCAATCTGTTCCCCAGCGCTGCCCAGCGCTGGATCAACGTCGTGGCCGGGCTGATCAGTGCTGCCTATGCGATGGCCTTCGCCTGGACCGGCTTTCTGGTGTCGGCCAAATTTCTGTCGTCGAGCTTCCTGCGCACGGTCGGCAGCGACGAACTCGATATACCGCACTGGTTCACTTACGGATTTCTGGGCCTGGGGTTCGCCTACCTGGCAGTGACCATCTTCGCCGCCACGGCTGAGGTGCTGACCGGCAAGCGTAAGAGCATCACCGCAAGCCACGAGGCCGAAGAAATGGTCGAGGAACTTGCCAGGAAGGAGGGCGCGGCATGATCGATGCAATCCGTCACGCCCTGGAGCCGCATACCGCGCTGATCCTCTTCACCATGGTATTCGGGCTGCTGGCCCTGCGGGTGCCGATCGGCGTCTCGCTCGGGCTGCCTGCGCTTACCGTCACTTTCATCGAGGCCGGCAAGGCGTCCAGCCTGGCAACCGCCGTTGTCGGGGCGATGAATGAGAAATTCCTGCTCACCGCGATCCCGTTCTTCATCTTGTCGAGCGCCTTCCTGACCTCCGGCGGTGCGGCGGAACGCATCGTGCGCTTCGCCATCGCGGCGGTCGGCCATCTGCGCGGCGGCATGGCCACGGCAGGGGTGTTCTCCTGCATGCTGTTCGCCGCGCTCTCCGGCTCTTCGCCGGCGACGGTGGCGGCGATCGGCCCGATCGCCATCAAGGGCATGGAGGAGGCCAATTACCCCAAATCCTTCGCCGCCGGCGTGATCTCCACGGCTGGCACGCTGGGCATCCTGATTCCGCCCTCCATCGTGATGGTGGTCTATGCCGCCGCCACCAATGAATCCGTCGGCAAGCTGTTCCTCGCCGGTGTGGTCCCGGGCCTGCTCGCCGGCCTGCTATTGGTGGTCGGCATCTGGTTCGGCGTCGGCCGGTACGACATCGCCAATCTGAAATGGCCCGGCTGGGCGATGTTCTTTCAGAAGGCCTGGCATGCGGTGTTCGGGCTGCTGCTGATCGTGTTGATACTGATGGGAATCTATCAGGGCTGGTTCACCCCGACGGAGGCGGCCGCCTTCGCCGCTGTTTATGGCTTCTTGACCGCGACGGTGATCTATCGCGGGATCGGCCTGCTCAAGGATGAGCCCTGGCGGCAAGAGGGCGAGGAGATGCCGGCGGCCATCGTCCGGAATGTGTGGAAGATGATCGTCTACACGCCGTTCAACGTCTTTCACCCGGAGACGCGGCAGGTCCTGCTCAACGCGGCGAAGATGTCGATCATGCTGATGTTCATCATCTTCAACGCGTTGATGTTCAGCCATGTGCTGACGGAATTGCAGATCCCGCAGAGCATCGCCGCCGGCATCATCGACGCGGAATTCGCCGCCTGGACGTTCCTGGTGGTGGTCAATGTGCTGTTGCTGATCGGCGGGCAGTTCATGGAGCCTAGCGGGCTGTTGCTGATCGTAGCGCCGATCGTCTATCCGATCGCGCTGCAGCTCGGCATCGACCCGATCCATCTGGGCATCATCATGGTGGTGAACATGGAGATCGGCATGATCACCCCGCCGGTCGGGCTCAATCTGTTCGTCACATCGAGTATCACCGGCATGGGAATCCTGCAGGTGATGGTGGCGGCGCTGCCCTGGGTCGGCATCCTGTTCGGCTTCCTGATCCTGATCACCTATGTGCCGGAGGTCTCGATGTTCCTGCCGAACCTGCTGGAGTGAGGCTTCGTTCCATGACGTGCGGGGTGTCGTCTATTGAAACCCCGTAGCGTTCCGATCCGCCCTTACTTCGAGTCCGGCATGCGCCGAAGCAAGCGGATTGGCGCACGAGGACGCCCAGACGGCTATCGAGCCACCGATTCCTCGTTCCCTAGGAGCCCTGTCGGCAGACCATCCAAGCTGCGCATGTTCGTCTCGCGCCGATAGGCTTCAAGTTCCGCTTCGCTCTTGGCATTGGCCCAGCGGTCCATCGATTTGCGCTCACCCTTATAGTCGAAGAACGGCACGCCGAAGCCGCAGGAAGTCTGCACCAGGTCGACCTTCAGCAGCACGATCTGCCGTGTCCCATGCAGCTCGTTGCCCTCGAACTCCGCCGCCAGCAGCTCCGTATAGTCGTGGTTGCCCCTGGCAAGTACGCGGCCGTTGCCATAGAGCCGCAGGATCATCGGCGGGCCCTCCACGGCGCAGAACATAAAGGTCAGTCGGCCATCGGCCAGCAGATGCGCCGCCGTCTCATTGCCGCTGCCGGTGCGGTCGAGATAGGCGACCGTCTCGGCATCGATCACCCGCAGCAAATCCGTGCTTCTTGGCGAGATGTTCACGCGCGTTCCCGCGGCGGCTGACGCGGTGAAGAAGATTTGCTGCCGGGCAATGAAACCGCGATGGGTATCCTCGATCCGGGGGAACTGCTTGGCCATGGGTGAGATGCTCCTGCTGAATTGTCCGGCGGGCCGACGGACCCGTCAGTTTATCCGAGCCGACCGCCCAGCCCAATCGGAACGGATCGAACGAGGGCAGGAAAGAAAGCTGCCAAATATCGCCATTCGCGATTTTTGTTCTTGTTTTGTTCGCTTATTCGGATATGCTGCGCCGGCCATGCAACTCCTGCTTCCAATCGAGGACGGGCCACTCACCCTGGAGGCCGCCCATGGGCGGCTGTTTGCCCGTTTTGGGAGGCCCGGACCCTGGCGGCTTCTCGATCCGGTAAGCCAATTCGTCATGGGCATGATCGGCGGGCGGACCCGGGAAGCGGAGTCCCGTGCCGCTTTCGAGGCATTGCGAGGTCGATTAGGGGATTGGGATGCCGTTCGCGATGCACCGCCGGGCGCCATTCATGCGGCCATCGCGGCGGTGAATTTCGCGGAAGTCAAAGCCCCCCGGTTGCAGGAGGCGCTGCGCGCGATCACGGCGCTGCGCCGCCACATCGAGCTTGATTTCCTGAGGGATCTGGCTGTCGACACGGCACTCGCCTGGCTTGAGCGGATCCCCGGTGTCGGCCGCAAGGTCAGTGCCGCGACGCTCAATTTCAGCACGCTGCGCATGCGGGCGCTGGTGGTCGACACTCATCACCTCAGGGTGGTCCGCAGGCTGGGCCTGACACGGCCCCGCGCACCCTATGGCGAGGCCTATCGCCGTCTCATGTCGCGTTTGCCGTTGGAATGGGATGCCGGCGATCTGGACGATCACCATCAACTGTTCAAGCGATTGGGCCAAACGATCTGCCGGGCCGACGGATCGGAATGTCCGGCCTGCCCGTTGCGGGATCTTTGCCCTTCCAATCCGGGCGGAGGAATTGCCTCCAAATCTTCACGCTGACAGCAATTGTCGACAACACTGCCGGCCTTCACACGAGCGCGTCTTGCGAGCTACACGAAACGGATTCCATCATTGTGTGAAACCTCCTAGATTTGACGTCCGCCGGTCCGGCGACGGGCCGCGCACCGGTAATGACGGGCGGCTGGCAGCTTGGCGACATCGCTGATCCGATACTTCAGTGCCGCAAGGGTACGATCGTTCCATGGAAGAGGCTGACCCTGTTCCAGCGGCAGGCTCGCCAATAGGCGGGCGGCTGCGGATTGCCGGATGGCGGGAGGTCTTCGGGGTCGATCTGAGGACGCTGGCGCTGTTCCGCGTTGGCTTGGCCTCTGTATTGATTGCCGATTTGTGCCTGCGTGCCGCCGATCTGGAGGCGCATTACACCGATTTCGGCATCATGCCACGCTCCGTGCTGCCGAATTTCCTGCATCCGGACTCCCTCACGTTCCATGCCATGGGCGGCAGTTTTTGGTCGCAGGTCCTGCTGTTCCTGGTCGCCGGACTCTTTGCGGTTCAATTGCTGGTGGGCTACCGGACGCGGTTGGCGGCCTTTCTGTGCTGGGTTTTCCTGGTGTCCCTGCAGAACCGCAATTCGATGATCCTGTCCGGCCAGGACAATTTGCTGGTCGTGCTGTCGTTCTGGTCGATGTTCCTACCGCTTGGCGCCCGCTATTCCGTCGATGCCGCCATGAACAGCGGCGAGCGGGCGCCCAACGCCTATTTCTCCGTCGCCACCATGGCCCTGCTGATCCAGGGCATGTCGATGTACTTCTTCAGTGCGCTGCTGAAATCGGATCCACGGTGGGTTCCAGACGGCCTGGCCGTGCATTACGCGCTGCAGCTCGACTATTTCGCCACGCCGTTCGCCCATTGGTTCCGGCAGTTCTCCGACCTTCTGAAGGGGCTTACCTACTATGTCTGGACCCTGGAATTGGTCGGTCCATTCCTGATTTTTTCGCCGATCTTCCACCGAACCTTCCGCGGCATTTTCCTGATCGCCTTCATTGCCATGCATATCGGATTTCTTCTGTGCCTGGAGATCGGGTTCTTCCCGTTCGTCAGCATCCTGATGAACCTGACCTTCACCCCGGGCTGGGTATGGGACCGGATCGAGGATCGCCTGCGGGCGCGCAGCGCCGGACTCACGCTGTTCTATGATGAGGGCTGCGATTTCTGCCGGAAGACCTGCCTGTTGCTGCGGGTCATGCTGATCCTGCCCAGCACCAGGATCGCCCCGGCGCAGCAGGACCCGAAAGCGGGGCCGCTGCTGGTCGCTGAGGACAGCTGGGTCATACGCGACGGCCATGGGCGCGATCGGATAAAATCGGAGGCGCTACAAATTTTGTTGGCGGCTTCGCCTGTATTCTTCCCGCTGGCGGCGCTGTTCCGGCCGCCCGTCCTGCGCCGGTTCTCCGACCATGTCTACGCCCTAATCGGGGCCAACCGCCTCCGGTTGAGCCGGGTGACGGCGGCTTTTCTGCCCCCACGCCCGGTCCGGGTGCCGGCTGGCGGTCTGGGCAATTTGGTGGCCGGCGCCTTCCTCGTCTTCATCACCATCCAGAACCTGTCGACCTTGCCGGCGCTGCCGCTCAACCTTCCGGACTGGTTCGTCAGCACGCGACAGGCGCTCGGCATCTATCAGAAGTGGTCGATGTTCGCGCCTTATCCGGAGGTCTCCAGCCCCTGGCCGGTGATCGTCGGCCGGCTACGGGACGACACGGTGGTCGATGTCTATAACCGGCGCGTCGGCGAGCCGGATTGGGACAAGCCGCGATATGTCTCGCAGGTCTACGCCAATTCTCGTTGGCGGCGCTATCTCACGACGATCGAGGATCTCAGCTACGACAACGATCCGCCCGATTTCGGACTGCAATACGGCCGCTACCTGTGCCGGCATTGGAACCGATCGGCCGCACCGGATCGCCGCCTGTCGACTTTTGAGATCTATTTCTTCGTGGAATGGACCAAGCCTGACGAGAGCGCCAAGGACGTTGCCAGGCGCCTCGTCTGGAATCACGACTGCTTCGCCTGACGCCGCCATCCTATCGACCCCATCCTGTTGGCCATTGGACGCCATCGCAAATTCTCTTCCCAGCGCCTGAAACTCGGGTCAGAGTGCCGCCAAGGATGCGGCGTGTCGTACGTCGCGGAGTGCTCTGACAGGGAGGCGGCTGCATGGCGAGACGGTCTAGGGCGGCGCGCTTGCGCGAACGCGGCGACGGGTCGGCGATTGTCCAGTCGTCGATGGGCACCAAGCGTAACCCATACCCGCCGATGGAGATATTCTCCGCCGACCAGATCGAGGCGATCCATCAGGCCTCTCTGCAGGTGCTGCGCGATACCGGCATGAACTTCATGCTGCCCGAGGCGGTCGACATCCTGAAGCGGGAAGGCGCGTCGGTCGACGATGACGGCATCCGGGTGCATTTCGATCCGGAGATGGTGATGGAGAAGATCCGCACCGTGCCGGGCGAATTCACCCTGCATGCCCGGGACCCGGCCAACAGCGTGCGCATGGGCGGCGACAACATCGTCTTTTCCTGTGTCGCCAGCACGCCCAATGTCTCCGATCTGGAACGTGGCCGCGTGACCGGGAATTTGGACGATTTCCAGAACCTCCTGCGGCTGACCCAGAGCCTGAACGCGGCCCAGGTCGTCGGCGGCTATCCGGTCGAGCCGGTCGACACCGATGTGCGCCTGCGCCACCTGATCTGCGTGTCGGAGATGGCCAAGCTGACCAGCAAGCCGCTATCGGGCTATTCGCTTGGCCGCGAGCGCATCGAGGACGCGATCGAGATCGTCCGCATCGCCCGCGGCATCGACCATGAGACGCTTCTGCGCGAGCCGTCGATCCATTCAGTCGTCAACGCAAACTCGCCCCTGGTCTATGACAAGCCGATGCTGCTCGGCGCCATGATCCTGGCCCAGCACAATCAGGCGGTTGTCTACACCCCGTTCACCCTGGCCGGGGCGATGGCGCCGATCACCATCGCCGGCGCCCTGGTCCAGCAGAACGCCGAGGCGCTCGCCGGATTGGTCTTCAGCCAATGCGTCAATCCCGGCGCGCCGGCGATCTATGGCAGCTTCACCTCCAATGTGGACATGAAGACCGGCTCTCCAGCCTTCGGCACGCCGGAATACGCCAAGGCGACGATCGCCAGCGGCCAGCTTGCCCGGAAATACGGCGTGCCGCTGCGGGCATCCAACGCCACCGCCTCGAACGCACCCGACGCCCAGGCCGCCTACGAGTCGCAGATGTCGCTTTGGGCCTGCGTCATGGGTGGTGTGAACTACGTCAAGCACGGCCTCGGCTGGCTTGAGGGCGGTCTGTGCACCTCCTATGAGAAATTCATCATTGATGCGGAGATGGTGCAGATGATGATGTCCTTCCTGGAGCCGGTGGTGGTCGACGAGGATTCGCTGGGAGTTGAGGCGATCGACGGGGTCGGCCCCGCCAGCCATTTTTTCCAGTCGCCACACACCATGTCCCGCTACCAGACCGCCTTCTATACGCCGATGCTGTCGGACTGGCGGAATTTCGAGACCTGGGAGGCGGGCGGCTCGGTCGATGCCACCCACAGGGCAAACGCCATTTGGAAGCAGCTCCTGGCGGAGTACGAACGGCCGCCCATGGATGCCGCGATCGAGGAAGAACTTGACGCCTTCGTCGCCCGCCGCACCGCCGAGGGCGGCGCGCCGCCACTGTGATGGGCAAGCAGGGAGTTGAACCATGACTGACACATACGACGCCATCATCATCGGCGCCGGGGTGATCGGCACGGCTATCGCGCTCGGTCTCGCCCGCAAGGGCCTCAAGCCGCTCTGCGTCGATATGGGGTCGGAGGCCGGGCACGGGTCGACCTCGGGCTCTTGCGCGATCGTCCGGGCATTCTATTCCACGGTAGACGGCGCCGCGACCGCGCATGAGTCACATTTCTACTGGAAGAACTGGGCCGATTTCCTCGGGGTCGAGGACGAACGCGGCTATACCCGCTACGTGAACACGGGAAACCTGGTCGTCAAATGCGATCACAACGACCACATGCGACGGTCGCTCGAGGTGCTCGACCAGATCGGTTGCGGCTATGAGCATTGGAGCTGCGAGCAGTTGCAGGAACGTTTCCCGACGATCGTGTTCGATTCCTTCGACCCCGCCAAGCCATTCGAGGATGATGGATTTGGCGAACCGAACGGAGGGCGGATCTCGGGCGCGGTCTTCATCCCGACCGGCGGCTACGTCACCGACCCGGCCCTGGCCGCACACAACATGCAGCGTGCGGCCGAGGCCAACGGTGCGACGTTCCGCTACCGCGCCAAGGTTGCGGAGATCCTGACTGAGAACGGGCGGGTGTCCGGCGTGTCGATCGAGGGCGGCGACCGGATCCCCGCACCGGTCGTGGTCAACGCCTCCGGGCCGCATTCGTACAAGGTCAACGGATTGGCCGCCGGCGTCCTGGACGGCATGACCATCAAGACCCGGGCCCTGCGCGAGGAGGTCTGCCACGTCCCGGCACCGGCGGAAATCGACTATGAGAAAGTGGGCATGCACTTCTCCGACCCGGATACGGGAATCTACAGCCGCCCGGCCTATGGGGACTACATGCTGCTCGGATCGGAAGGACCGGAGTGCGACCAGCAAGACTGGGTCGACCCGGACGATTTCGACCGCGATTTCAGCGAACAATGGCGGCTCCAGGTCATGCGCTTTGCCCAGCGCTTTCCGAGTCTGGGTATCCCCAGCCGCATGCGCGGCGTCGTCGACTTGTACGATGTCTCGACCGACTGGATCCCGATCTATGACAAATCCGACCTGCCGGGCTTCTATATGGCGGTCGGCACCAGCGGCAACCAGTTCAAGACCGCCCCCATCGTCGGTGAGATGATGGCCGAACTGATCACCGGCTGCGAAGCCGGCCACGACCACGACGCCGACCCCATCCAGTTCCCGCTCAAGCACATCGGCCTGACCACCGATCTCGGTTTCTATTCCCGAAAGCGCGAAATCAACGAGGAGTCGAGCTTCTCGGTCCTGGGATAGGCAGGCATCAGGTCCCGAACCCGCGCAGGAATTCCCGGAGGTGCGCGTTGAACGACTCCGGGCGCTCGAGATTCGGCAAATGAGCGGTACCAGGAATCTCCGCAGTCCGGGCATTTGAAAGCGCCCGGGCAAGCTCCGCATGGCGGCTCCGGACACAGACAAAGTCGAGTTCGCCTGAGATCAGCAGCGTGGGCATGGTCAACTCGGACAAGCGGTGGTAGACGCCCGGTGGAATTCGTTCCAATGGGATCTCCGGCTTGCGAAGCGCGATGCCGTTCATATCCAGGAACAGGGCCCGCGCCGGGCCAGTGACTCGGCCCTCGGCGCTCAACGGCCCGTCCAGCCAAAGATGTGCCTCGATGGCATTGACCCGGTCGAGATCGTCTTCCTCCTCGGCCTTGTCGAGGGCCGCAGAAATGTCCTCGACGCCCGCTGGCACCGGTTCAGCCGGAGCGCCACTGATGTCGGTCGAGATCAGAACCAGCGCCGGCACCCGGCCCGGGTTGGCAAGCGCGAAGTCGATGGCGACGCGGCCGCCTTGGGAGCATCCGACCAGGATTGCCGGCCCGATACCGAAATGGTCGAGCACGGTCGCGAGGTCCTCGACATGGGTGAATGGCACATCGGGTGAGACAGTCTGTCCGAATTCGCGGCGATCATAGGCGATGACGTGGAAGGCCGACTCCAAAGCTGCGATTTGATTCCGCCACATGCGGTGGTCGGCAACGCCCGCGTGCAATAAAACCAGGGCCGGCCCTGCGCCAGAATGAACGCCGACGATCTTCGCCTCACCGGTTGCGACAACGAAATCGTCGGTCATGGATGTGCACTCCAAAGTGGAAGAAGGATGGAGTCGCTTCAGGAAACGAGTGTCCTGCTATCGGGTCCCGCTGTCCATAGCGAGAAACCGCATAAGAAATATTGTATTTTTAACAAAATCAATGTTAATTTAAAATATATTGATCTAATCGATTCGTCTCGCCCGACCAGGATAGTCAGGAAACGCCGCAATTGTCTGCGCGCGTTCGGCATTCGAAAAAGGGAAATTGGAGATTCATGGTGCCGCGTTCACCCCTGCTGCCGATTGCCGTCGTCATGCTGTTCCTGGCAACCGCCTGCACCGATCTGACAGCAGTTCGGGCGTGGTCGGAGACATCAGTCGAGGCGACCCGGTTCAATGAAGTCGTCGTCGCCTATGCCGATACCCCAAAACGTCTGGCGCGCTACGACAGTCAGGATGCGGCGACCCAGAGGATTTGGACGCGCCAGGGGGAAACACGACAGGCGCAGGCAGAGGCGCTGGAGGCGATGCTGTCCCTGGTCAGCGACTATATGAGCACATTGTCCACCTTGTCGGCGGACAGCACGGTCGATTTCTCCAAGGAGGTCGACGTGTTCTCCGGCCCCGTGAAACGGTTGGCTGACATGGCGGGCGCGTCGGTCTCGCCGGAGACCCTGGGCGCCGTCGACTCCCTCGTGAAAACGCTGGGCGACGCCGCATTGAACCGGTGGCAGGCCCGGAAGGTCGGCGAAGTGGTCGAACAGGCGAATGCTTCGCTGCAGACCCTGCTTCGTGGTGAGTTACGCACAGTCGTCGATACCGATTTCCGACGCGATCTGAACATCGAACGGCAGTTCCTGGACACCCATTTCGAGAGCCTGATCCGGGATCGGCAGACCTCGCCCGCCGCCGCCGCCGCGCTGGACGAATGGTTCCTGGTCCGGCAGGCGGAGAATTCACGCCGGACGGCCGCGCTCGATGCCTATCTGGAAATCCTCAACAAGATCGCCGATGGCCATCAGCGCCTTTACGAGGAGCGAGACGCCCTGGCGGCGGTCGATCTGGCCAAGGATCTGTTCAAGCTGGTCCGGGAAATCCGTGACGAGATCCGCATCGTTGCCCGCGCCTAAATCCCAAGGGGAGAGCCGCTATGACCCTGACCGCCGACAATGCAAGAGACCTCGCCGACCGGCTTCTTGCCGCTGCGACCGCCATCGACGGCTATCTCGATGAGGAATGGGAAACCATCACCCGTGCGCAATATGAAGCGATGAACGAGTCCGGCAGGACCCTGCTGCGGGTGTCGAGCTACTGCACCACGGAGGCGGTCGGGCTTTCCCTGACGGAGATGGAGGAGTCCGCGGCGACGCTGACCTCGGTAATCGTCGATGCAAGAGGCACGATCGAATCCCTGAACGAGGCCCGGCTGGGTATTCAGATCGCCGCCGGGCTCGCCGACCTTGCCTCCGGCATTATTGCGCGGAATCCCAAATCGATCGGCAAATCCGCCAAGAACCTGCGGAAACTGCTGAAAGACTGACCGGCCAGGGCCTCTGGGCCGCCCGGCAGGGGGCGTCAGCTGCCCTGGAACATCGCCCTGATATTCAGGGTCGAGCGGCTGCCCAGATCGCCGAAATTCTGCTCCAGCCAGTCATCGGCGGTGCGGCGGCCGATATCGAACAGTTGCCGCAGAAAGGCCCATTCGGCGTTCAGCTTGCTGGACGCGCCCAGCGGCTTGATCTCGTCCTCGGCCTCGATCCGGTGGACCAGCACATGCTTGTATCGCTCCGGGTCCAGCTTGCCGTCCTCCAGCAGGCGGTCGACGAAATCGATCGCCCGGAATTCCCGTAGCAGGCTTGAGTTGAAGGAAATCTCGTTCATCCGGTTGAGAATTTCCCGCGCAGATTTCGGCACATCCGGCCGGGTGATCGGGTTGATCTGGACGATCACGATGTCGTCCGAGACACAGCTGTTGAAGAACGGGAACAGCACCGGGTTGCCCATGAAGCCGCCATCCCAATAGGGCACGCCGTCGATCTCCACCGCCTGGAACATCAGCGGCAGGCAGGCCGAGGCCATCACCATGTCGGAAGTCAACTGGTGGCGGTCGAAGACCTTGACCCGGCCGGTCTCCACATTGGTCGCGGAGACGAAGACCTTCATCCGGTCGCAGTTGCGCACCAGATCGAAATCGACCACCTCCTCGACCAGATCGCGCAGCGGGTTGAGGTTGAGGGGATTGGTCTCGTAGGGCGAGGCGAAGCGGCTGAACGTGTCGAAGAACAGGAAGGTGGGCGAGTTGTCCAGGCTCCAATTGCCCATGAAGACATCGATCGGGCTGCGCTGGATCGGGCTTCCGCGCGCCGCGTCGCTGACCGCCTTCCAGAACCGCGCCAACCCCTCGCGGGCGCCATCGGCCCCGTCTCGCATGAGGCCGTCGGCCATCACCACCGCATTCATGGCGCCCGCACTGGTGCCGCTGATCGCCTCGATCTCCAGCCGGTCATCCTCCAGCAGACGATCCAGCACGCCCCAGGTGAAGGCGCCGTGGGAGCCGCCGCCCTGCAGCGCCAGATTGACGGGCTTGCGGGCTCCGCTCATTGCGCGGTCCAGCCGCCATCGACCGGCAGGGCGGTTCCGGTGATCGAGGCGGCGGCGTCGGAGCACAGGAACACCGCCAGCGCGCCAAGCTGTTCGGTGGTCACGAATTTCCTGGTCGGCTGCGCGCCCAGCAGCACGTCGTGCTTCACCTGCTCCACGGTCAGTCCGCGGGCTTTGGCGGTGTCGGGAATCTGCTTCTCGACCAGGGGCGTCAGGACATAGCCGGGGCAGATGGCGTTCACGGTGACCCCATGCTCGGCCGCCTCCAGCGCCACCGTCTTGGTCAGGCCAAGCATGCCGTGCTTGGCGGCCACATAGGCCGATTTGAAGGGCGAGGCGACCAGGGCGTGGGCCGAGGCCAGATTGATGATACGGCCCCATTCCCGGGCCTTCATGCCGGCCAGGGTCAGCCGGGTGGTGTGGAAGGCGCTGGTCAGGTTGATCGCCAGGATGGCGTCCCATTTCTCGATCGGGAATTCTTCGATGGGCCCCACAAACTGGATACCGGCATTGTTGACCACCACATCGACCTGGCCGAAATCCCCCCCGGCCTGATCGACCAGCGCGGCGATCTCATCCGGCCTCGTCATGTCGGCGCCGTGATAGGATACGTTGACGCCGTGTCGGTCCGCCAGCCCGGCGCGGGTCGCCTCGATATCGGCGGCATTGCCGAATCCGTTCAGCATCACATTCATGCCGGCGCCCGCGAAGGCCTCGGCGATGCCGAGCCCGATGCCGCTGGTGGAGCCGGTGACGATCGCGTTCCTGCCTTGGGTCATGGTCGGTGTGTCCTTGCTGACGAGAGCTGACGCTCGAATTTCTGTTTAGCACCCTTACCCTCCCGCTTCACGGGACCCTCCCTCTTCCGCGAGGGGAGAGGGCATTAAGCGGAACGCTCATTGTTATCTCTCTCCCCCGGTGGGGAGGGAGGGACCCGATGCGAAGCATTGGGAGGGTGACGGGGCTTACGTAAATGGGTATAGAATTCGGCATTGTTGAGATGAGTCGGCCGACCGCCAATTCAAGCGTCTCGGGCGTCCAGCATGGCCTTGATCAAATCTTCCGGAACCGTGTCGGGGACTTCCGCCGACGGATCGCCGAAGACCGCCTGGCCCAGCTCCACGGTCCGGCGATAGGCGGCGAGGTAGTCACGGCATTCCCGGCAGATCTTCAGATGGAATTCGAACACCGTGCGCTGCCGGCTTGGCAATTCGTCTTCGAGATAGGCCAGGACGAATCCCTCGAACACCTCGCAGGTGATCATCATCGGCATGTGTTTTTCCATCATGCCTTTGATCCAGCGCCACAGCCGCGTAGGGGCCGCCCGGGTCATCCGATCTCTCCACGCAAAGCCGGCTCCAGCAGCTTCTTCAAGGCAGATCGGGCGCGATGCAGCCTGACCTTGACGTTCCCCTGGGTAATGTCCAGTAGCTCCGCCACCTCGGCCGTGTCCAATTCTTCGATGTCGCGCATCAGCAAAACGATACGGTAACTGTCCGGCAATTCATGAATTTTCGCCATGACCAGGGCGCGGGTGCTTTCGCGCTCAAGAATGTCCTCGGTGGACGCAAGGCTGGGCCAGGCCGCCTCGATGCGGCAGGCATTCCCGTCGAATTCCGGCATCAGCAAGTCGATCGGCCGCTCGTCCAGCCGCTTGAGCACCCGCAGTTTCATCAGCGCTTCGTTGACCGTGATGCGATGCAGCCAGGTCTTCAGGGTAGAGCGGCCCTCAAACCCGCCGATCTTCTGGAAGGCCTTCAGAAATGCCTCTTGCACGCAATCATCGGCGAAGGCGTCGCCGCCCAGGATGCGGCGGGCGACCGCGCGCATGGCCCCGATATTGCTGCGCACGAAAAAATCCGCATGGCGGGCGCTGCCCGTGCGCAGCCCCTCGACCAGGGCGTCGTCGTCGAACGAGTCGCGGGCCCTGGTCTGGTCTTTCTCGAGCACGGTCTCGGATCGATTTTGCGGATTCGACATGTGCAAGCAGCAACCTACACGGATGGATCGGTTTGTCAGCGGCAAAAAACCGATCCTTGCCGCCCGTCCGAAAGCTGCGCTAAACGCCCGACCGTTGGCATGGGTTCGCATGCGGGGACAGATCGGCCGGTACCGAGTAACCTGTGCCGGACGTTCGGCATCAACCACTGGCAATCATCGTCCGCCGCTTCCGGCAAAGACGAATAGGGGGCCACTATGGATCTGCTCGGCGCGATCGTCGTCTGCGGCGGCTTGATCGCCTTTGGGCTCGTCTCGCGCAAGCTCGAGGGGACGGTGGTCACCGCGCCCCTGGTCTTTATCCTGTTCGGTTTCGCGATCGGGCAGGGCGGTCTGGGCGTCACCAATATCGAACCCGGACACAGCGTGATCCATTTGATCGCCGAATTGACGCTGGTGCTGGTGCTGTTCTCCGATGCGGCGCGGATCGATCTGAAGCTGCTGCGCAAGGACCACAATCTGCCCCAGCGCATGTTGCTGATCGGCCTGCCGCTGACAATCCTGTCCGGGACCGTCGCCGCCATTCTGATTTTTCCCGCTTTTTCGCTCTGGGAGGCGGCGCTGCTCGCGGCGGTACTGGCGCCGACCGATGCGGCTTTGGGACAGGCTGTGGTGTCGGCCCGCGCGGTGCCGGTGCGCATCCGCCAGGCGTTGAATGTCGAAAGCGGGCTGAATGACGGTATCGCTCTGCCGGCGGTGCTGCTGCTGGCGGCGCTGGCCAGCGCCGCCGGCGCGACGGAAGGCGGTGGCCGCGACTGGATTACCTTTGGCCTGCTGCAGGTCACACTAGGGCCGCTGGCCGGCATCGTGCTGGGCTATATCGGCGCCCGGATTGTGGATAGCGCTGCGACCGCTGGCTACATGACCGAGCCGTTTCAGGGCATTGGCGTGCTGGCCATGGCGCTCCTATGTTTCGCCGGCGCCGAGTTGATCGGCGGAAACGGCTTCATCGCCGCCTTCGTCGCCGGACTCGTCTTCGGCAATACGATCCGCCATCGCTGTGCGTTCCTGCTCGAATTCATGGAGACCGAGGGGCAATTGCTGATGCTGATCACCTTCCTGGTGTTCGGCGCCGCGATGCTGCCGGAAGGACTGCACGGGCTGGATTGGCATGTGGTCGGTTATGCGATTCTCAGCCTGACGGTGATCCGCATGGTGCCGACAGCGCTGTCGCTTATCGGCACCGGCATCCGGTTCCCGACCTTCCTGTTCCTCGGCTGGTTCGGCCCGAGGGGGCTGGCCTCGATCCTGTTCGCGCTGCTGATCGTCGAGCAATCCGGGATTCCGCATGTGCATGAGATCCTGATCGCCACCATCGTCACCGTCGGCCTCAGCGCCTTGCTGCACGGCATATCCGCCGCGCCCTTCGCCAACGCCTATGGCCGATTGGCGGCACGGCTGGGCGAATGTGCGGAATCCCAGCCGGTCGAAGAAATGCCGCTGCGACATGGCGGCGGCACGTCGGAGTCGAAGGCGACCGCCCTATGACCGCTTACTTCACCGAAACGGTGCGGCCTCGGCCGTCACCATTCGTCACTCGCCATCACCAGGGAAATGGATCCAGATCATGCTGAACGAACAACAGGAAAAATGGTGCTCCGAGAGCAAGTGGGATTTCTCCGACCTCAACGCGCTGTTCATCAACTGCACGCTGAAGCGCTCGCCGGCGCCGTCCCACACCGACGGGCTGGTGCGCATCGCCAGCACGATCATGGAGAAGAGCGGCATCTCGGTCGACGCGGTGCGCGCCGTCGACCATGACATCGCCTATGGCGTCTATGGCGACATGACCGAGCATGGCTGGGCCAAGGATGACTGGCCGGCGATCTACAAGAAGGTCCAGGCGGCCGACATCCTGGTGCTGACCACGCCGATCTGGCTGGGCGAGAAATCCTCGGTCTGCACAAAGGTGATCGAGCGGCTCTACGCCAATTCCAGCGAGTTGAACGATGCCGGGCAATACGCCTATTACGGCCGGGTCGGCGGCTGCCTCGTCACCGGCAACGAGGACGGCGCCAAACACTGCTCCATGAACATCCTCTATTCGCTGCAGCATCTGGGTTACGTGATCCCGCCGCAGGCTGACGCCGGCTGGCTCGGCGAAGCGGGGCCGGGCCCGTCCTATCTGGACGAAGGCTCAGGCGGCCCGGAGAACGACTTCACCAACCGCAACACCACTTTCATGACCTGGAACCTGATGCATCTGGCCCGAATGATCAAAGACGCCGGCGGCATCCCGGCCCACGGCAATCAGCGCGGGGCCTGGACGGCGGGCTGCCGGTTCGATTTCGACAATCCGGAATATCGATAGGCTCTCAAGCGGCCTTCAAAAAGCCGGGTGGCGGCGCCCATGCAAGAATCCGCCACCCGGCAATCATCGGCTGAATTTTATTTAGCAGTCGCAGATCAGCACGCCCTCAAGGGTCCCTTCCACCGCCGTGCTGGTGGAGCCGGTGCTCGGGTCGAACTCGATGGCGTAGGTCGCCAGTAGGCGGCAGCCCTTGTGGTCGCCCTTCACCACGACCGCATCCAGCCGGCCTTCCATGTGGCCGCGCTCGTCGCAGCGCTCGCACGGCTTCAGCGGATCGCGGTGGGTGCCCGCGTTGGTCATGCCGGACATCTGGCCGACCAGCACAGACGAATTACCGTTCCACTCGATCTTGGCCTTGTGATAGCCGCGCTGGTTGCCGTTCTCGATGAAGGCGAAGAGCAGCCTGCCCGCGATCGTTCCGTCCAGGCGCCGCGCGGCCACGGAATCGCAGGGCCGGTTGGTCCGCACCTCGAGCTTCATCTCGTGCAGCGCCTTCAGCGTCTCGCATTTCACTTTCTTGCATTTCTGCAGATCCCGGTCGGCGAGATGGAACTCGCCGCGAAAATTCTTCGAAACCGGCAACATGCAGATCGGTTCCTTGTAACAAGGTTCCAACTCGAGCTTCTTGATGTCCTTCAACAGGGCCTCGGTAATTGCGCTCATCGGTTAACTCCTACTGATCAGTCTTTGCGGTCGAAATAAATCGAATTGGCGGTGACGGAATGCCCCGACCATCGCCAAACAGCCAATAGGTGCAATTTTACGAAAATACAATTAATTGAGCTGTGGTAATTGCCACATCGGATTTGCGGGATGTAGAAGGGCTCACCGTTCTCCGCGCGCTGCACGCCAGTCATTTCAATGCGAGGTCTCTGATGACCATTTGATCGACGGCACACCCGGAATTTCAGCACATGGTCGCCAATTGGATTGGCCGCGATGGCGAAGTGCTGGCCCTCTTTCGATTCCATGCCGCCGCGGGAAGCATATCGTTTGAGTTTTTTGTTTCGCTTGACGACTTCAACAACCGCTTGTCGGAACTGCAACCGAGAACGAGCGTCATCGTGTTTGGCGAGCGGCAGATTCCGCTGCGTGGCGTCGTGGATGAGGCGTTTATCTCAGCCGCACGGCAATCTATCGCCGATGGATCCGACTGGATTGTTGTGAGACTTACGCAAATCACCGCCGGCAGCCAGTCGTGGTTTCACCACACCGGGGACAACTCGCACGGGGAGTTGGAGAGCGAGCTTCGGGCCGAATTCTGTTGGGGAGAAATGGTTGCCTTTGGGCCGGAACCGGACTGGTTCGAAGACACAGATACCGTCATATCCGCAGTGACACCGGAAACCGACGGAACTGTCCGGGTAGGCGTGTATTAGGCCCGGAATCCATTACGCCCGCCGACCATGATGGACTGCGACCGGCCCGCAGGGATCATACTATAGGGCCGGTTAGTAAATGCGAGTTGTTGCCTATTCTCACTATTTATTAATGCCGCGAATGTAGGCTGATCCGATTCGTCACGGATCACGGCGTTCTTGGGTTTCCGGGCCGCCATCCTCTGCGATCTTTTGGTTGGCGAATTTCAAGATCGGTGAACATTCATGACCGAAAAGCAGGAATACGTGAGGTCCAGGAGGGTCCTGAGCGCTGTTGCCCAATGGCGAGACCTCATCCTCGTCGCGACGGGCGTCGTGGGCGCGTTCCTGTTGGCCGCATATTTCGACGTTAGCGAAAGCTGGTCTGAATGGGTTGAGGCCCACGAGGAATGGGAACTCGACGAGATTCCGATGGGGTTGTCTCTGGCATCACTTGGAATGGCCCTCTTTGCGTATCGGCGATGGCAGGACTCCAAGGCCATGGCGCGGCTGCTCAACCAATCCAACGAGTTCCTCGAAAAGGGGGTCGCGGAGCGCACGGCGACGGTTGAGGCGCAGGCGGCAGACCTTGAGCACGCGCTGAAGACGCAGATCGAATACAACGACCTGCACCGTGAATTCATCTCCATGGCGTCGCATGAATTCCGCACGCCGCTGACCATTATCGATGGCAGCGCCCAGCGCATCCTGCGGACGAAAGACCGGATTACGATCGACGAAGTCGCCGAGCGGATGGGCGACATAAGGAGCGCCTCGATGCGCATGGTTGGTCTCATCGACAGTACATTGAGCGCGGAGCAGCTCGATGCGGGAAAGATCAAGATGGCCGTGAAGAGCGTTGACCTCTCCGAACTGTTGACGGTGGTTCAGGAGCGACAGCAGGAGATCACACCGTCCCACCAGATCGAATTGGATCTTGCGGACATCCCCGATGAAATCCAGGGCGATTCCAAGTTGCTGGAGCAGATCTTCGCGAATTTGCTGTCGAACGCGGTCAAGTATTCTCCGGACAATATCCGGATCGAAGTCGCCGGCCGCAGGGACGGCGAAAACGTGGTTTTCACCGTACGCGATCGCGGGCTCGGTGTTCCGGCCCACGAGCAGCCAAGGCTTTTCCAGCGCTACTTCCGGGCGAGCACCACAATCGGGATCGCGGGCACCGGGATCGGCCTCCATGTGGTCAAGAAATTTGTCGAGATGCACGGCGGCTCGGTTCGGGTTAAGAGCGTCGAGGGCGAGGGAACGACCTTTACCGTGCAATTGCCGATCGCAGGCCCCGGGGAACAGGGAACGGACAGCAACGACAGCCGTGCCTCCCACACACGACCCGCGGCGACAGCAGCGGCGTAATCCCGAACCGCACAAGGAATCTCAGTAATGGCGAAAATCGTTTGTGTTGAGGACGAGCCCGCGATCCGCGCACTCATCGTCGACGAACTGACCGATGCCGGTCATGACATCGTCGAGGCTGGCGACGGCAAGCAGGGTCTCGATGTGATCTTGGAGCAATGCCCGGACCTGGTGGTCTCCGACTGGAAGATGCCGGAGATGTCGGGTGGCGAAATGCTCAGGGCCCTAAGGCACGATCATCCACAACATGCCGATTTGCCTTTTGTCTTTGTTTCGGCTTTCGTCGACAAAGAATACGTCGATGCGGGTTCAAGATTGGGCGCAGCCGCCCATCTGAAGAGGCCAGTCGATTTCGACCTACTGGTGAAAACGGTGAGTGAACTCCTGCCCTCAGATTAGCCGCGGCCGGTGGGACGGAACGCACATCGAGTGCCGCAAGGCCCGCGACCTCGCCGTCCATCTCGGCCATCAGACAGTGCCGATAGGAGAAGTCCACATCCTCGCGGGCGTAACGCTCGGCACCGATCTCGATTGGCGACCGGCCCGGCATGTCCATGCGGCCCCAGATGTACTTAGCCAGGCCGTCCGAGGAGATCAGGAACAGTTCGGCGATGGCAGGGGAGTCGTCCCGCCGCGCCAGCCGGACGGTGACCGGGGCGGCCATCGCGCCGCCCCGACTCGCACCGCTTTCCGTCATGCCGGTAGACCATTGCCAGCCATCTCCCGCGCCCTTCGGGCCAGCAGCGCGCCGAGCGGGCTGTCCGGCTTGCGGGCGGCGCGTTCCGAGGTGAAGGCCCTGGCCGTGGCCAGATCGCTGCCGCGGATTGCCGCCTCGATCAGTGTGAGGTCGATGACATCCCGCTGCGCATGGCTGCCACCGAAGCGATTGGCGATCGACCGCACCGGCCGGAGATGCTCCACCACGGACGCATGATTGCCGCGGCCGAAGGCGCGCAGCGCCCTTGCGACAGGCAATCCGACCTGCTCGGTCATCATGGCGTTGGTGGTGCCAGTGCCGATCTGTCGCTCCATGGCGGCGATGGTGCGGTCGGCATCGGCCTCGCGACCGGCCCCGATGAAGGCCATCACCGCATGGACGTCGTTGAAGGCGTAGTAGCCGTCCTCTGCGAGAGGCGCCCAGTCATCGGCCAGCGCCGCCATGCGGTCGGCCACATCGACCCCGCGCAGATGCAGCCGCCAGAGCATCGCCGACGCATCGATCATGTCGAGCATTACCGTGGAACGCGCTTCGCGGATCGGCCCGTCATAAAGCGCCAGGACCGCGTCCATTTCGCCCCGGTCCAGATGGTAGAGCGCCAGGTGCCACCAGTTATGCACGGCGAAGAAGTTCTCCGGCGCCCAGCCGGACTCGTTCTCGCGCATCCAGGTGATGCCGTCATCGATCCGGCCCTGCATCTCCAGCACATGGGCGACAGCGTGCTGGGCCCAGGAATCCCGGTGGTTCAGGCTGACCGCCTCGCGCCCGCTGTCCTCGGCCTGATCGTAGTGTCCGCACTCCTCCAGTCCGAAGGCGTGCATGCCCAGTAGCGCGTGGTAGTCGCGGTCCGCCTTGGTCCAGTGGGGCAGCACCATCGCGATGCGCTCCCGCAACCGGCGCGCATCGCCGAGCAGGAAATCCCACAGATGGGCGGTCTGGATCGCGATCAAATCGCGGGGGCTCTCCAGGACAATCTGCTCCAGCCGCTCATGACCGCGCTCGAAATCGCCCTCGATGAAGGCGCGGATCGACGCGGCATGGGCCTGTTCCCGGTCATTCATCGGCAAGGCGGAGGCGGCCTTGAGGGAGTCGATCGCGACCTGGAGACCCGGCCTGTCGGAGCCGGTGAGGTGGAGTTGGGCATTGGCCAGATGGGCCATCGCGAAATCCGAGCTGGCCTCGACCGCTTGGGCCAGGGACGTGATCGGGTCGCCCACATACAGGGCGAATTCCTGCGTGGCCTTGGTGTAGAGGTCGGCCGCCTCGGCGGATGCCCCGGTGATCTGGTTTCCGTGAAAATCTGTCGTCATCGATCTTGCTCTTCATGGGGTCGCTCGGGCCGCCCGATCCTGGTTGGCCCGGCAATCCTGGGGTCTGTAGATTGGCGCCTGCCATCCTAGCAAAGGCGCCGCGTGTTCGGCGATCTGGTCTGAGATCAGCGGCGATCCGCTGCAGCAATTGCTGATCTTTGTCGGGTTTCTAGAGGAGAAGGCCGAGGCGCATCGCGAGCCGGCGCCGCGCCGCCTGTTTGCGTCATACCTGTGCGGACGTATGGAATACCCGGAGGATGTCTCCGAGATCACACGACGGTCGTTGCTGTGCTGGCGGGTGGCACTGACCGCGAAGCTGGAACAGGTGCGGGACCTCTATCCGCGGCATGCGGAGGTGGATCTGCCGGCGCTGGCGGACGGGCTGAGCGCGGCGGTCGAGGGCGGCTATGTGATGGCCAAGGCTCTGGGCGACCCGAAGGCCCCGGTCGCCCAATTCGAGATGCACAAAAGGCACCTGGAACTGCTGTTCGGCCCACAGTGATGGAGCGCTACCGCCGATCGGTACAACCGGCGGAGCATCAGCCCCGGCCGGCGGATCATGGAAACATTCCAAGGTGGCGAGACAGATTAAGAGAAATCGATTGATCAGACGATTTTCATAGGAAAACCGATCGATTGAATGGCGTGGTGACTCCCGCCATTGAACGCCTTTCGACATGCTGATGATCATCGTGGATTGCATAAGGTGCTTGACACAGGCCCCCACTGTCCCATATCAGGCGCACGCGTTTGCACATGGTGGCGTGCAGTTCGACCGACCGCTTCGCGGTCAGCCTGGTTGCCCCCGAACACTGTAGACGTCTACTCGCTGGATTCGTGCGTCTGCACGGTCCGGCACAACACTATGCGAAAGGGGTAGCGATACATGGCTACTGGTACTGTGAAGTGGTTCGACCCGGTCAAGGGCTTTGGTTTCATCCAGCCGGAAGACGGCTCGAAGGATGCCTTCGTCCATATTTCGGCAGTCGAGCGCGCCGGCCTGAGCGGCCTTCGTGAGGGACAGAAGGTCACCTATGACCTCGTCCCTGGCCGCAACGGCAAGGCCGCGGCGGAGAACCTGGTCACCGAAGACTAAATTTCGTTCGGTTCACGCCGTTACGGAATGGAGCCGTCCCGACGAAAGTCGGGGCGGCTCTTTCCGTTTTGGGGATGCGTTGCTGCCCTAGATCTGGGTCAGCCCGCTTCCCTCGAGGATCGCGACCAGCGTCCGGCCGGCCCGAATGCGGTGTTCCCGATGGATATTCCGCGCCGCGTCGGGGTCGCGCCGGCTGATGGCGTCGACCACCGCCGCGTGGTCCTTGCTGGACTCAACTGGCTTTGGCCGCAGGTTGAGGGTCGCCATGCGGGCGCGATGGGACTGATCCCAAAAGGTGCCGACCAGGGACCGCAGCCTGGCATTGCCACAATAGTCGACCAGTAGACGGTGAAACCGCTCATCGGCGGCCGCCCAGCCGCGCAGATCATCCCTGGCCATTGCCCGATCCATATCCGCGACCGCAGCGGTGAGCCCGGCCAGCTGCTCCGGGGTCGCGCCGCGTTCGGCGACGAGTCCCGCTGCGGTGGATTCCAGGGCGATCAGGATCTGATGGATCTCACGCATATCGTCGGCCGAGACCGGTAGGACCCGCATGCCGTGGCGCGGCCGAATCTCCACCATGCCCTCTTTCGCCAGCCGGACCATCGCCTCGCGCACCGGCGTGCGGCTCATATTCAAAAGCCCGGCCAACTCCTGTTCAAGGAACTGACCGCCCGCTTGCATCTCATTGTCGAGAATCCGCCGCCTGATCTCGGCATAGGCCCGGTCGGCGTTGAGTAGCCGGCCGACTGGACGCCGTGGCCTGACATCGGATGAACCTGCTCCGGCCGTCCTTCGATCTGGCGCCCTGTGCATGACGTTTGGTCCCGTTCTCGATTGCGAGGGTGAACGCTACGGCAAGACCCGGCGGTCGAGGCGGTCGGATTCGTAGACCGCCCGCTCCACCCGAAGATTGCTCAGATACTCAGCGCCGGTATTCATCACCGGGGCGCCGCGCCGCAGGTGATCGACCACATGGCGTTGAAAGCGATAGACGCAGTCGCCGCCGAATCCGCGATCCTGCCAATCATAGGCGACGTCATTCTCATCGTTCCGGCCGTGCCGGCGCAGGAACAGGTGGCCATTGCCATCGAGGCGCAAGGTGGCGTCCGATCCTTCGATCAGCATCTCACCCATGGTCAGGCGTCGGTTCTCCGCCGCGTGGTCGGCCAGGCGGTTGCCATCGAATACGCCGCGCACGCCGCCGCCGAATTCGAACAGGATGATGCCGGCATCCTCGCCCAGGATCGCCGGGTTGAGCCGGCGCAGCTGGGCATAGACCGACACGACCTCACCCATCAGATAGCGGAAGGCGTCGATCAGGTGGATCGCCGTCTCATGGACCAGAAACCGCTCCATGGTGCGGAAATAGGGCTGACGGTCGGCATAGGCGTCCGGCCCCTGACCGTCCCCCGGCCGGAGCCGGAAGGTGACCTGATAGGGGGTCCCCAACTGGCCCTCGGTCACCAGCCGCCTGGCTTCGGCATACCAGGGCTGGAAACGGAAATTCTCATGCACCACCAGCAGGGTGCCGGTTCGTTCGGCGGCGCGGACCGCTGCTTCTGCCTCCGGAACCGTCTGGCAGAATGGTTTCTGGCAGATCGTCGCAATTCGCCGCGCCGCCGCGCCCTGGATGTAGGGCAGGTGGGTCGGCGGCGGCGTGATGATATCCAAGAGGTCGATATCGACAGCGTCCAGCATGGCGTCGAAATCGGTAAACACCCGATCGACGCCATGAGCCTCGGCGGCGGCGTGGGCCGGCTCCTCGGTTCGATTGCACAGGGCGACGAGTTCCACATCGTCCATGCGCCGCCAGGCCTCGTAGTGGAAGCGGCTGAAATACCCGACGCCGACCGTGGCGACCCGGAGTTTTTTGGCCATGCCTCAGCCCCGCGCCAACTCGACCATGGCTGTTGCCACAGCCCGGGTGATCTCGACGGTGCCGGCATCGCCGCCCAATTCGATCGGGATCAGGGTGCCGCCGGCAAATGCGTGATCGACCGAGCGGCGGAGCAGGGAGCCGGCCTCGGCGCAAGCCGGCATTCGGTTTCGGTCCGCCAGCCACTCCAGCATCATGGCGGCTGACAGGAACATCGCCGTGGGGTTGGCCTTGCCCTGGCCGACGATATCGGGCGCCGTGCCATGGCAGGGCTGGAAGACGGCATGGTCGTCGCCGATATCCGCCGAGGGCGCCATGCCCATGCCCCCGATCAGGCCGGCGCCCAGATCGGACAGGATGTCGCCGAACATGTTCTCGGTCACCAGCACATCGAAGACCCAGGGGTTACGGACCATGTTCAGCGCCATGGCGTCCACATAGCCGTGCCGCGCCTCGATGTCGTCATGCAGTGCCGCCCGCTCGTCGAAGATGCCGCGAAAGAAGGCGAAGGATGTGAACACGTTCGCCTTGTCGATGCAGGTGACCACGCCCGGGCTGCCATTGGCGCGCCGCTGCCGGGCCAGTTTGAAAGCGAAATCGAACAGCCGCTCGCTGACCGCGCGGGTGATGACCATGGTGTCCCGGGCCTCGCGGTCGCCGTCGACGATGCCGTTGCCCTGGGCTGCGAACAGGCCTTCGGTGGATTCACGGATCAGCACGAAGTCCAGTGACCGGGCCCGTGGATCCGCCAGTACCGCCGGCACGCCGGGGATCGCCCGCACCGGCCGCACGCCGGCATAGAGATCGAAAATATGCCGCAACTCGATCTGCGGCGTGATCTCGGTGCCGTCGGGATAGCGAACCGCCGGGTCACCCATGGCGGCCAGCAGGATGGCATCCGCCGCGCGGGCCGCCGTCACCGAGCTTTCCGGCAGCGCGACGCCCTGCTCGCGGTAGGTGCCAGCTCCGGCTGGCAGGGGTGAATAGGTGAGCGAAAACCCGCCGACGGTCTCCGCGGCAGCTGACAATAGATCGAGGCAGGGCGCCATGACTTCCGGCCCGATGCCATCGCCCTCGAAGACGGCGATTTGGAAATTCGGGGTATCGCTCATGCACTGCCTCTATTCTTGGTGGGTTATTGGGTGGGGGCGCGGTGGCCTGCCCGCGTGGTGCTCAACCCGCCGAGATCGATATTCCAATGCGAGGGCGGATAGCCGGCCACGGGCGATCGGAAACAGGCGATCGCGTCGCCCAGCAGGCAGCCGAGATAGCCGGTGCGGCGGTCCGTTCCGCCGAAGGCCAGGCTGGAAATGTTTCTAAGCCGTTTGCTGTGCACCGCATCCAGATGCGGCCGGCCCAATTCGCCGGTGTGGAAGGCGCGTTCCACATGGTCTAGATGATCGGGCTCATAATCCTCGATGATCACCTCCTGGCGACCATCCTGGCCGATCCGAATGACCCGGTTGCTGATGATGCTGGTGATCCAGACCCCGCCCTCGGCATCGAAGGTCAGCCCGTCCGGAAAGGTGCCCGCGCCGTATTCCGCGATAACCTCGCGGCGCCCCAGGCTGCCATCCGGCCGGATCGCGAAGGCGACGGTCCGTCGGCCGAAGGTCTCGTTGACGAAGAGCTGCTCGCCGGAGGGGTGGACGACGCACTCATTGGCGTAGCCCAGCTGGTCGGCGACGATGCGGGTGCCGCGATCGTCGTGGAGAAGCACGAACCCGTCGGCCACATCGGCGCGATACCCGAGGGATCTGGGCCTGAGCCGGGTGCTGACGGTAATCCACAGGCGGCCTTTTGTGTCGCGATGGACGTAATTCGTCGGCGGCAGCGGCGCGCCATCGACCGCAACCACCACCGGCTCGACGCCGCCATCCGGATCCAGGCGAAAGACACCGCCATCCTCGTCCCCGAGATGCGCGACGAGGAACCGGCCCCCGGGCAGCAAGGCGATGCCGTTGGGGCGCAACGTCAGGCCGGCGGTCGACGCCAGGATGCGCTCGACGCCGCCATCGGGCCGCACCACGGAGACGCCGCCGCTGCCGGTCCAGTCCGGCGCGAACAGGCAGTCCGAGGCGTGGCTGAGGACGCATTCGGGCCGGCTCAAACCCGATCCGACAAAGGTGATTTCCTTAAGGTCGTACATGTTTGGCCCGATCATTCGGCGGCCGGCGTCTCAGTATCATTTCGTCGACGGCCCCGCGTCTCTCTACAAGCTGAGTTCGCCTTAACGCATACATTAATGCATACATAGTGGAGCTATAGAAACTGAGTCAAACCGGCCCGTCGACGATGCGCCTTGGGTTTGGGCGAATTGGTGAAGAGATGTGCCGTCGCCCGGTGCATCTGAAGGCTTCGAACCGCCGCGAAGCCAGTGGACGGATGTGGGCGTTGTTGCGAAAGTCTGGCAGGTCTCGACCTCGGCCGGGATCGCCCATCGGCGTCCACATCGTAGCCATGATCGCATTGAAGAGGGTTTGAAGCGGTGGAAATCCTGAGCGTCGTTGGGAATGTGAGCAATCGGGAGTCCGGTCTCGACGCCGCATTGAGCAACGGGTGGTCGCTGCGCATCGATGCGTTGGATGCCGGGCTGTTGCGCGTCGCGGTGTTGCCGTCCGAGGGTCTGGCGGTCGATCGGACCTGGATGATCGCGCCTGACGGCGATACGCCCTGGGAAGGGCGGCCGAAGCTGGCGCTGGATGGTTTTCCCGGTATCGCCGTAGCACCGCTGGACAGCGGTGAGGCCGGTTTCTTCTCCGATGATGTCCGGGTGCGGCTTTCGGACGATCCGCTGCGGCTTGTGATCGACCGGCGAGGGGCGGATGGGTCGTGGCGCACTCTGCTGGCGGACCGCGCCACCGGCGGCTATGCGGTCGCCGATGGCGGCCGGGTCACCCGGCATTATCAGAACCGGCCGGAGGCCGACCGGCATTTCGGCCTGGGAGACAAGACCGGCCCGCTGGACCGCACCGGTCGGCGGTTCCGGGTCCTGCAACTCGACGCGCTGGCCTATGATGCGGAGATTGGCGATCCGCTCTACAAGCACGTCCCCTTGGTCATCGTCCGGGATGCCGAGAGCGGGGCCGCCGCCGGGCTGCTCTACGACACCATGGCCGAGATGGCGTTCGACCTCGGCGCCGAACGGTCGAACTATCACGGTTTCTATCGCTATGCCGAGGCACGGGAGCGGGGGCTGGTCTGCTATGTCATGGTCGGGGCCGATGTGCCGGCGGTGGTCGAGCGGCTGAGCGCCCTGACCGGCCGGCCGCGTTTCCCGCCGCGCCGCACGCTCGGCTTTGGATTCACCTCCATGCACCATGCCGATGCGCCCGATGCGCAATCGGTCATCGCCCAATTCGCCGACACCTGCCGCGAGCGGGAACTGCCGATCAGCATGATCCATTCCGGTTCCGGCTACACCCTGCAGGATGACAAACGCTGCGTCTTCACCTGGAACCGCGACCGGTTTCCGGAGCCGGAGGCGTTGTTCGAAAGATTGAAGTCTAAAGGAATCCACACCGCCGCCAATGTGAAGCCGGTGCTGTTGACCGCCCATCCGGCCTATGCGGAGTCCGCGGAGGCCGGGCGGTTCATCCGCCGCGCTGATGGCGAACCGGCCCAGGAGATGTTCTGGGGCGGCCTCGGATCGAGCCTGGATTTCACCAATCCGGAGACCATCCGCTGGTGGCGGGAACAGGCGACGGCCCAGGTGCTGACCCCCGGTTTCGACTCGCTGTGGAACGACAACAATGAGGCGGAGATCTGGGACGAGGAGGCGACGGTAGACGGGTTCGGGCAAGCGATGCCGGCGGTCTCCGTCCGTCCGTTGCAAGCCCATCTGATGGCCCGGGCCAGCTTTGAGGCGACGGCCGCCCATGCGCCGGACAGGCGTCCCTACACGATCACCCGCGCCGGTCCGATCGGCATCCAGCGCTATGCGGAGAGCTGGACCGGCGACAACGCGACCAGCTGGCATACCCTGAAATGGAACCTGCGCAACGGGCTGTCGCTCAGCCTGTCCGGCATGCCGCAGATCGGACACGATATCGGCGGCTTCTTCGGACCGGAACCGGAGCCGGAATTGCTGCTGCGCTGGGTGCAGATGATGGCGCTGCATCCGCGCTGCCTGATGAATTCCTGGCGGCTGGAGGCAGGCGCCGCCACGCTGCCCTGGATCCATGAGGAGGTCTTCGACGATATCCGCGCCGCGCTGCGCCTGCGCTACACCTTCCTGCCCTATCTCTACACCCTGGCCCGCAACGCCCATTCCACCGGCGCGCCGATCATACGGCCTTTGTTCTACGCCTCCGACGAGGCGGCGGCCTTCGCCGACCACGACGCCTTCCTGCTGGGCGACCAGGTGCTGGTGGCGCCGGTGGTTTCTAAAGGCGAGGCTTTAAAAAAGGTCTATCTGCCTGACACGCCCGGCGGCTGGATCGATTTCTGGGGAGAGGGTCTGCATGCGGGCGGGCAGGAGGTCGAACTGGACGCGCCGCCCGGCCGCCTGCCGATCCTTGTGCGCGCCGGTGCGGTGCTGCCGCTGGCCGTGGAATTCTCCGACGGCCGGCCGCACGATCCGGGCAAGGTCACGCTGGTGGCGTATCCGGGCGCCGGATCGGGCGAAGGCCTCCCGGCCCAGGCTTTCTTCGACGATGGCGAGAGCTGGCAGTTCCGCGATGGCCACGGATCACTGCTGGACCTCACGCTCTCCTGGACCCGGGAGTCGGTCCGGCTGGAGGGCGTAGAACGCATGACCGGCGCCTACCGTCCGGAACTGACGATCACCATGGTCGACCCGCTGGCTCGGGCCGGATCCATTGGCGGTGACTTCGGGATGATCCCGGCGACCTGGGAGAACCGTTTCCCGATTTAGCGGGAGGTGTCTCAGAGATTTTCGCGGTCGGCCGGCATCGGACTCGATCCGAGAATGCAGCGCTCCCCCTCACCCTCCCAACGCTACGCGTCGGGTCCCTCCCTCTCCCCAAGGAGAGGGGTTATGTCGGCGGACCCTGGCATCCCTCTCCTCGGGGAGAGGGAGGGACCCGCGGCGAAGCCGTGGGAGGGTGAGGGGGGAGCGCTGCCCAAGAAATCTAATCCGAGAATTCTGCGTTATCCGCAGGCGGCCAGGGCGGGCGCGATGCCGTCCTGCGTCGCGCTCTTGTTGAGTTCCGGATCGTGCGCTTCGACCAGCGCGCGTTCGGCGTCCTGACGCACTGCCGGCGTGGCGTCGCGCATCCAACTGACCATGACCTTGGTTGGCCCGACGTCGCGGGCCTGCATGTCGCGCAGCAGCTGGCCGGCGCGCCGGCAGACATTGTCCGCCTGTTCGATATAGAGGACATCCCACCAAGGGGGGTGGACGATGCTGTGAACGCCGGAGAAGCGATGGCCGGTCGCCCGAACGACTGCCAGCAGCCCTGGGGCTGCTGGCAGCGGTGTGTCCATGTGATACGGTGCGAAAATATGCTCGCGTCCGACAATATCGAGCAATCGGATCATAGCCTCGCGGTCGTCAACCGCGGAACTAAGGGGAGTATTCCGCATTAAGTGCCTCTTCTGGGCTATTGGGATGGTCCACGTCCAAAGTGAAAGCGTACGCCCCTGAATCCTAACAAACCGCTAACGGGATTCAGTTTTCACAGCATTGCCACAACGCGCTACGTGCAGCAGATCCGCCATTTCTGCGCAATTTCCACCCGACCGGCAGCCTAGCGGGTCCGTTCCCGCCATCTATTTCTCAACTCTGTCAGGCCGGTCACCTCCAAGGGTACAACGGGCGGCAGGGCCGTGGATCCGGCGGCTGTGCGCGGTGGCCATGCTGCCAGGAGCATCGCGCCAGAGACGGTTCCGGTGCCGTCGCCCGTGGCCATAACCCGCTGTGTCGGGCGCAGCCCGGCCAGGATGCCGAGATAGGCGGTGTTGCGGGCGAAGCTACCTTCGACGAATAACGGGCCGCCGGCACCCAAACGGTCCAAACAGTCATCGGTCACCAGGGCGCAATAGAGGGACGCCAGGGCGGTCCAGCCGGTCGCGGTCTCCGGCGCCGGCCCGATGATCGTGCCATGGTGTCGCTGGAACGGGCCGCTGTCCGGGGCGAAGCTCGGCAGGGGCAGGGTCTCTGAGTCGACGAGGGCTTGCATGTCGGCGGCGCCAACCGCCAGACCGGCTCCGCCTTCCCCGGCGATGGCGGCGAATTCGCGGCCGCCCATGAAGCGGGCGCAGGGGACCGGCGCGCCGGTGGCATCGACATTCGCCAGCATGTCGCGGGTTTCGTCCAGCCGGCCCGGATCACCGCCCGCCGCCATGCAGATGACCCATGTGCCGGTGGATACCACCGTGAAGGGCGGCTCATGAGCTGCCAGATGGGGCAGGTAAGAGGCGTTGCTGTCATGGATGCCGCACAGCACCCGGCAATCGGGGGCGAGGCCGGTCTCCGCCGCAATCCCGGGTCGGATGGGACCCAGGCTCTCCCAGGCGGAGCGCATCGGCGGCAGCAGGTCGGCGAACCCCTGGGTCCTGGCGAAATCGCTGACCGTGCCCGCGCCGGGGTACCACAGATGGGTATGGCAGGCGATTGACGTGATCTCCGCGGCCGGTACACCGGACAGCCACCAGCTCCAGTATTGCGCCCAGGTCAGCAGCGCCGTCGCCCGGGCGAAATCCCCAGGGAATTCCTGTCGCTGCCAGAAGAGTTGTTTGCCCACATTGAGGCCGAGCGGCAGCAGCGGCGACAGCGTCTCGGCGAACGGGTCGATGGCGGCGGCATAGGCATCATCCACGCTATCCGGCCCGTCATACTCATAGTCGATCACCGGCATTGCCAGCCCATCCCCGGCGACCAGGGCGGCGCAGGCGCCATGGACGACGGGCACGATGGTGCCGATGGCATGATTTCGGGCGATGACAGTCAGTTCATCGAGTATCCAGCGCCAAAGCGTCTCGACATCGCAATGAGGATAGGGCGGCCCTGGCAGTACGAAGTTCGGCCGGGTGACGGTGTGGCATTCGTTGCCGTCTTCGTCGACTACGACCAGCTTCACATTGGTCTTTCCGACGTCGAGAACGACGATGCTCATGGCAGGTGGGCTCATGGCAGGTGGAAGACCCGGCGCAATGGCTTTACCACCGGCGAATTGTCGGGGTTGGTTTCCATGATGTCGGCCATATGGGCCCACCAGCGCTCCATGATTTCGGTCCCCGGCAGGCCGTCCATGTCGTGGTCGGCGGTTCGGCGCAGCACGCCGAACAGGGTGCCCGACGGTTCGTCGAGGAAGATCGAATAGTCGCCGATCCCGGCCTTGGTCAAAAGCGCGGCAAGCTCCGGCCAGATCTCATCGTGGCGGCGCTTGTATTCCTCCGCTTGCCCGGGATGGAGGCGCATGGTGAAGGCGATTTTTTCGGTGTCCATCAGCAAGTCAGTTGGTTTGGGCGGGATTGCCCCCTCACCCTCCCACGGCTTCGCCGCGGGTCCCTCCCTCTCCCCAAGGAGAGGGAAATCCAAGGCCGCCGTGAAACCCCTCCCCTCGGGGAGAGGGAGGGACCCGACGCGATGCGTGGGAGGGTGAGGGGGCAGCGCCGCCGTCTGACCTTACAGGGCGGCTCTCACCACGGGCAAACCTGCTTGGAAGAGAATACCCCTCACTCTCTTGGCGGAGGGTGAGGGGGTCGATCCGTTTGTCGCGGACTCTCTTCTAGAAGTCGAAGTCGTTGACGTTGTCCTTGTTGTAGACGAAGGGCGATCCCAACAGGACTTCGCTGCCGTTGACGATCTGCAGCGTGCCGAGCCGTCCGGCATCGACCCGGTCGGCGCCCGGCTCGAGCTTGCCGTCCACGACCGCCCGTAGCACATGGACCGCGGCATAGCCGAGATCAACCGGGTTCCAGAGGACGACGGATTCCACACAGCCCGAATTGACATAGGGCTTCATGGCATTTGGCGTCGCCAGGCCGACAATCGCGACGTCGCCGCACAATCCGGCCTGGGTGACGGCTTCCGCGGAGGCCGGTGTCGCCACCGACGTCATGCCGAGCAACCCGTTCAGATCGTCGCCATACTTGTTGATCAGGGTGCTCGCCTGGTTGAAGGACAGGATGTTGTCCTCCTGGGCCTCGACCGTCTCAAGCCATTCGACTCCCGGATGGCACTGTTCTGCATAGGCCCACATCTCGGCGATCCACCGCGCCTGGTTGGGTGTGGTGAAGGTGCTGGTGACGATGGCGAAGCTGCCGTCGTCGCCGATCTCGGCCACGATCGAGTCGATCATCGACTTGGCGATGCCGTTGAATTCGGCCTGATTGACGAACCATTCACGGGCGTCGGGGGTCGAGTTGGCGTCATAGCCGACGACGTGAATGCCCCGGTCGAGAGCCTTGTTGAGCACCGGCGCGATGGCCACGGGGTCGTTCGCGGCGAAAAGGATGCCGTTCACGCCCTGGGTGATGTAGTTGTCGATGAAGGTGATCTGGTCGTCGATATTCGCTTCCGTCGGCCCGTCGGTGGAGACTGTGACGTTACCCAGTTCCGCGGCTGCCTGCTCCATCCCCAGCGTCGTGGCGGCGAAATACCCGATGCCGATCAGCTTGGGCACGTCGACCAGCACGATCTGCTCGCCGGCAAGATTGGGTGCGCCGGTCGGCGTGCCGCCATCATAGGGCTTGGCCGCGACGGTGCCGGCGCTGCCGTCGCAGGCGAGCGGATTTACCGCCAGATCGTCGGAGCCGTCCCAGCGATCCGCCGCGAAGGCCTGGCTGGCCACGACGACCGCGCCCACGGCTATGCTAACTGCTTTCCAGTTCATTGGTATCCTCCCTCTTTATGTCCGTCCATCGCAGGGCCTCCCAGCCCCCCGCCGCAGCCCTTGTCTAGGCATCTAGGCATCGCCGCCTCTGCGGCGCTGGACGAAGTTGGTTATCAAGATCGAGAGGATCAAAACCGTCCCGATCACGACGATGGTAGCATCTCCTTTCACGCCAGTGATGGCCAGCCCGTTCTTAAGAAGCTGGATCAACACAAAGCCGATCACCGTACCGGTGATCGTGCCGACGCCACCGAAGATGCTGGTTCCGCCGAGAACGACGGCGGCAATGACGTCAAGCTCCAGACCGGTGCCCATATCCGAGCGGGTCGTGCTGACCCGCGAGACGAAGATGGTTCCGGCCAACCCGGCCATGAATCCCGAATAGCCGTAGATGATCAGTTTGTAGCGGTCCACCGGGATGCCGGAGAACCGGGCGGCGACCTCGTTGTGGCCGATCGCGTAGAGGCCGCGCCCGAAGGTGGTCTTCGCCAGCACGATCCAGGAGATGACGATTGCCGCCATCAGGATCCAAAGCTGGGTCGGCACGCCCAGCACATCGCCTTGGCCCAGAACATAGAACCACTCCGGGTAGCCGCGCACCGAGCGCGCCTGGCTGATGCCTTCGGCCAATCCGCGATAGAGCGCCAGCATGGCCAGGGTCATGATCAGCGGCGGCACCTTGATCCGGGTGATGAACCAGCCATTGACCAGCCCGGCGAGGACGCCCGTCAGGACCGCGACCACCATGGCGAGTTCTAGCGGCAGGCCGAGATTCTGCCAGCTGACGCCCAGCACGATCGCGCTCAGCCCGAGGATCGAGCCGACCGAGAGGTCGATGCCGCCGGTGATGATGATGAAGGTCATCGGTAACGCGACCAGCGCCACTTCGGACATCAACCGGCCCTGATTGAGGATATTGTCGCCGGTCAGGAAACGGTCGGTCTGGGTGGCCAAGACCGCAAGCGAAGCCACCATGATCAGGAGCAGCAGGCTTTCGTGGCGCGCCATGACGGTTTTGAGCGCCGCGACGGCTTGGTTGGATGAATTGGGCGCTGCCATCGTCAATTCCGCCTGGATTGGCGCCGCCGGCGCAGCAGATCGGCCAGCACCGTCATCAGGATCAGCACGCCTTGCACCGCACGCAGCCAGTAAGGCGAGATGTTCACGAAGATCAGCGACGAGCCGATGGCGGCCAGCAGGACGGCGGCGAGGGTGGAGCCGATCGCCGTGCCGATGCCGCCAAGAATGCTGACGCCGCCAACCACCGAGGCGGTGATGATGGTCAGTTCCAGATTGGGCGGGACGGTCGATTGGATGATGCTGAGTTGGGTGGCGAAGAGAACGCTTGCGATGCCGACGAACACGCCATGGATCAGGAACACCTTCATGATCGTGCGCTCGCGTGAGATGCCCGAAAGCCGGGCCGCCTCCGCATTGCCGCCGACGGCGTAGATCGCGCGGCCATTGGCGGAATAGCGCATCCACATGGCCGCCCCGATGGTCAGGACGACCATGAAATAGATCGGCATCGGCAGGCCCATGGGCTTCATCTGCGCCAGTTGGAAACCCTCGGGCAGGTCGGTGATCCAGGCGCCGCCGGTCACGCTGATCAGCCCGCCTTTCAGGATGCTCAGCATGCCCAGTGACACGACGATTGCCGGAATCCGCAGATAAGCGACCAGCAGGCCCATGAAGCCGGTGATCAGCGCGCCCACGACCAGCGGCACCAGCCAGCACACGATGATCGGATAGCCGGCGACCGCCATCGAACCGCTTATCGTCGCCAGCACGCCGATCAGCGAGCCGACCGAGATGTCGATATTGCCGGAGATGATGACCATCGACATGCCGATGGCGGCCACCGCGATATAGGCGTTGCCGAGGAAGATGCTCTGAAGGTTGCGGTCGGCCACAAAGCGCGGGTTGATAGCGCCAACCACGATGAACAGCGCGATCAGGGCCAGCAGCAGCACCGCCTCCTGGGTGCCGACCATCCGCTTCAGGACGGCCATGGGGTTCGAGCCGGCGGCGGCCGTGGCGGCGACGCTCATGATGCGGCGGCCATGGGCAGCGCCGTTTCACCGCCCATCATGGCGCCGGCAATCGCTTCCTGGGTGGCTTCCTCGCGGGAAAACTCCGCGACCAGCCGGCCCTGGCGCATCACCAGGATGCGGTCGCTCATCCCCATCACCTCCGGCAACTCGCTGGAGATCATCAGGATCGCCAGCCCGGCCTGGGCCAACTCGCTCATCAGCCGGTGCAGCTCGGATTTCGCGCCGACATCGATGCCGCGGGTCGGCTCGTCCATGATCAGCACGCGGGGTTCGGCCGCGAGCCATTTGCCCAGCACCACCTTTTGCTGATTGCCGCCGGACAGCTTGTTGACCATCTGCGCCGCGCCGCTGGCCCGGATGCTGAACTTGGCGATGCTGTCCTGCGCCAGGGCGCGCTCGGCGCCGGGATCGATGAAGGGTCCTTTCGAGACCCGTCCCAGCACCGCCATGGAGACGTTTTCCGACAGCGTCATCGGCCGGACCAGGCCCTGGGTTCCGCGATCCTCCGGCACATAGGCGATGCCCAGCGCCTTGGCCTCGCCGGGGCTGGAAATCCGCACCGGGTTCCCGCCTATGCGGATTTCGCCGGATTGTGCCGGGGTGATGCCGAAGACCACCTGCGCCAGCTCGCTGCGGCCGGATCCGACCAGCCCGGCCAGGCCGACGATCTCGCCGGCACGGACCTGCAGGCTGACATCGTAGGTGGTCGGCGCGCATGTCAGATGGTCGACTTCCAGAACCGGGTCGCCCAGCTCGGCGTCCAGCTTCGGAAACAGGTTCTCGATCTTCCGTCCGACCATCATGCCGATCAGATCTTCATTGTCGGTCTCGGCGACCGGCTTGGTGGCGACGTACTCGCCGTCGCGCAGGACAGTCACCCGATCGGCCAGAACGAAAATCTCCTCCAGCCGATGACTGATATAGACCACGCCGACGCCCCGTTCGCGTAGCAGGCCGACGATGTGGAACAGCCGTTTGACGTCGTGTTCGGTCAGGGCGGCGGTGGGCTCGTCCATGATCAGCACGCGGGCGTCATGGGACAGCGCCTTGGCGATCTCCACACGCTGTCGGTTGCCGACGGTCAGCGAGCCGACGATTGCGCTGACGTCCAGATCATGAATGTCGAGAGACGCCAGGAATTCGTGCGCTTGATCGCGCATGGCCCGCCAGTCGAGTGCGCCCCAGCTTGTGCGTGGCGCATGGCCCATGAAGATGTTCTCGGCCACGGTCAGCTCGGGAAACAGCAGCAATTCCTGGTAGATCGTCGCGATGCCGGCGCCTTGCGCATCGTGCGGGTCGTTGAAACGGACTTCCTGACCATCGACTCGGATCGTGCCCGCATCGGGCTGATAGACGCCCGACATGATCTTGATCAGGGTCGACTTTCCGGCGCCGTTCTCACCGAGTAGCGCATGCACCTCGCCGGCACGCACGTCGAAATACACGTCGCCCAGGGCCTGTACGCCCGGAAAGGACTTGCCGATGGCGGCAAGCTCGACGACCGGGGCGTCCGACATGCTCTCTACGCCTCCCTCTCGCCGCTGTGCTTCGGGCCGTCGGTCGGTACGACGATCACGTCGACTCCGGCCCGGTCGAGCATTTCCAACCCGTCCTCCGGCGCTCCATCGTCGGTGATCAGCCGGTCGATCCGTTCCAGCGGGCAGAAGATAAGGCTGCCCCGCGGTTGGAACTTGCTGCTGTCCGCCAGCACGATCAGTTCTTCGGTCTGGCGAATCAGTTTCTGCTCGCCCTTGACCAGCAGGGGATCGGTCTCGATCAGCCCGTGGGAGCGGATCGCATGGGCGCCCATGAACAGCTTCGACGCGTAAAAATGGTCGATCACCGTGTCCCGTTCATAGGCGCTCAGGATGATGTTCTGGTCCGCATAGATCTCGCCGCCGGGCAGGACCACACGGTTGCCGCCCAGCGCCACCAGTCGGCTCGCCATGGCGAATGAATTCGTCAAAATCTGCAGGCCGCGTCCGGCAAGGTGGTCGGACATGCGATAGGTCGTCGTCCCGCCATTGACGATAATCGACTCGCCATCGGCCACAAGCGCCGCCGCAGCCTTGGCGATCGCCTGCTTTCGGCCGGCATGGCGCGGCTCCCGGTTCCCGAATGAATTGCCGTCGATGATCTTGGCCTCGACTGGCTCCAGCGCCTCCGCGCCGCCATGCACCTTGCGGATCTGCCCACTGGCTTCGAGTTGGTTCAGATCCCGGCGGATGGTCGCCGGCGACGCGCCGAGCATGTCGACGAACTCGGCGACGGTGACCAGATCGCGTTCCGATACCGCGCGCAGAATCGCGGAATGTCGTTGGCGTTCGTGCATGCGGATCCCCATGAGGACGCAGTCTTGGCACCGATCGTTCCGCTGTCAATCAATTTCAATCAAATTCCGTCCAATACAGTCACCTTGGCGACTGATTATGACGTCTTATGATTGACTCTGCGGGTCGCCCCTGGATAGTTGTGACAGAGTGGTGATGCAGGGAGGATTCAGTGATGACGGCAAAAGCGGAACAACTGGCCAATCTTTGGGATGAGGCGAAAGCGGCAGGCATGAATGAGCCCGAGCGAGACTGCTTCTATGAAACCAATTTTACCATCATCTGTCAGTCTTGAAAATAGATGGTATAACGAACATCTAGTCTACACTCATGTTCCAAATGGATTCCTTACTCTTGAAGCAACTGATGGTCAAATAGTGGACAGCAGTAAATTTTTCAAACAAAAAGAAATCTACTATGGTGAAGGTGGACTATTTGAGCAAACCTGGTCTGGTTATCCTAATTCACGAGGTTCAGAAAGTGCTGAACTTGGAGGAGTATCTTATTCAGGTTTGGGTGGATTGGACATTTCACCACCACTAAGTTGGACATTTGAGCCAAACTTTTTGCTTTCATTTCCAACTGAATCAGTTCACGTAATGAGATACAAAGACATTCACGATAGAATGCAAGCTCTGTATCCTTATTTCCTCTATGATTTGTTTGGAAAAGAATTAGACTCACTTCCTGTTACTGATGGAGAAAACTCCTATTGGTTAATACCATTGATTATTGGCTTTGATACAAGTGATGTTCCTTGGTCTGTTGGAAATCCCTACTTACGTTTGGTAGGTTATGCACTTGTGGATACATACAATGGAGATATTCAATTGCTTAAGACTGGAGATGATTTCTTTGCAGAAATGTTTGCTGATCAATACTCTGAACGATTCGAAGAAATGCCAGCTTGGTTAGAAGAACAAATCAGATATCCTGTTGAGTTGTTTAATTGGAAAACCGAAATGTACAACATTTACCATGTAACTAATGTTGAGACATTTATCCAAGCCAATGAATTCTATGAAATTCCACGAGGTCTTGATACTTATTATGTTGAAGCAAAGCCACCTGGTTTTGATCAAACTGAATTTATAGGGTTACTCTCGTTGGAACTAAAAGGTTCACAAGGTAGAAACCTTGCAGGATACATGATAGTAGAAAATGATCTTTCTAATCTGGGAGACTTGCAGTTCTATGAAGTTCCACTAAACTCTACGACTAAATTAATTGGTCCTACTGCAGTCAGAGAGGCACTTGATAGAGACCCAGAATTTGCTCAACTAAAGACACTCTTGAGAAATCCAAGGATTGGTGATAATATCTTATACACTGTTGGTGATCATGATGTATACTTTATTCCAGTCTATACAGCAGGTGCTGGTGGTGTAGTTGCTCAATTAGGCACTATTGCAGCAGTAGGTGCGGCATTTAATGGTGAATATTTTGTTGGATTAGGTGATACCCAAGAAGAAGCATTTGAAGCATATTTGCAGAAAGTTTCTGGTGTGGCATCAACTGCAACAACTAGTGATGATGATTATGTTGAACTTGTTAAAAATGATAGAATTGATATTATAAAATTAGTTTTTACAGAAAATGAAATTACAATTGCCGAACCAACATCTGTACAGGTTCCATTATCATTTAATGAAGGGCAGTTATTCTTCTTCACTGAAAATGATCGTGCGGATACTGAGGAATTCATATACAAATTCATTGATGACTTTGTAAAGCCACGCAGTGATAGAGTATTCATGTGGCAAGAAGAAACTAATCTCAATATTGGAACAGTGTTAGTTAAAGATGGAATAACTGAGATGCATTATATCTCAATTGAGGTAGGCAACTAATTGCTACTTGTTGTTGATAACGGTTCTGTATACACAAAAAATTTAACTGACTATCTAAACGAAAAAAATATCTTATTTGAAAAACAAACCCCTCAACTTTTAGATCTAAACTCACTTGAAAAGTACGATTCTGTTATTCTATCTGGGAGAAGAAGAAATGACAAAAAGACTAATGAAATCAATTCTAAAATTATTATTTATTCAATTAAGAACAACATGAAATTATTAGGAATCTGTTATGGTGCTGAAATCTTATCTCTTACTTTGGGAGGTACAATAAGAAAGACTTCATTACTCCAAAAAGGAAATGAGACGATTAAAATTTTCAAAGAAAATTCCATCTCAAGTGGTTCTTTAGATGTCTTTGAGAGTCATGGGTTTGAGATATCTAAATTACCCAGTACATTAGTTGCACTTGCAGAATCAAAGGAATGTAAATATGAAATCATCCAGTATGAAAAAAAGCCAATTTATGGAACTCAATTTCATCCAGAAATGACTCAAGATGGTCACAACTTGATTGAAAAATTCTGCTTGCTCTGATTGATTTTAATAACTCTCAAAATTTCTTTAGTTAATGGAAGAAGAAAGCCATGAATTGTTATTACCTCTTGTTGATGAAGAAAATATTTGTCTTCCATTACCCATTAACGTAGTATCAAAATATTGGAATATTGAATTACCTATGGCCGAAGCCATAGAAACTGCAAAAAAATATTCAGGATTTAATGGTAGTATTCTAATTGAAGGAATAGAATCTGCAGAAAGACATGGCCTAACATGTAAAATAGTAAATTCATCTTTATCTGAATTAAAAAAAATTATTGATTCTGGAATACCTTCAATTGTCATTCTTCCAGGAATTCCTGAAATTACACAACATGCATCTGTAATTACTGGTTACAATGATGAAGAAAATACAATACTTCATTATATTCAGAAAGGTAATCAAGAAGGAGAACAACAAGAAGGAGCTATACCTCAGGATGTTTTTGATAAAGAATGGTCAGAGGAAGGAAGATTATTGATAATATTGGCACCATCAGAAATTTTATCTTCTATAAAACTTGAAAATGATTCTAGTGATAAACCAAATCGATTGTGTTTTGTTTCTGAGAGATTAAACATTCTAAAGAATTCTTCTGAAGCACTTGAATCATTAATGCAAGCCATAAAACTTGATCCAAAAAACTCAGTTGTTTTACATCAATTAGGTGCAATACTGAATGAACGAAATTCTTCAGAATGTATTGGATTTTATGAAAAATGTTTAGAAATCAATAACAGATCATATCTAACTTATAATGGTCTAGGGAATTTTTACCTCAAAACAAATCAATTTGAAAAGGCAGATGATCATTACACTAAAGCTATTGAAATTGATCCAAAAAGATCTGCCAAAATTTACAAAAATCGTGCTTATCTTAGAGAAAAACAAAACAAAAATTCTGATGCAAAAGAAGATCTCAAAAGTTATTTGAAATATTTTCCACGTGCTCCTGATAGAGGAGTAATAGAGCAAGCAATTAGAGAATTATGATGCGGAGTGCGGGATTTGAACCCGCGGCCTTCAGCTTGGGAAGCTGACGTCATACCAGACTAAACTAACTCCGCTTAGAACATATTCAATAATTATGATTAAATATCTTAATTGTGAAACTAAGATATGGATGCAAGATGCCCAGAATGTGAAAAAGTTGCAATTTTAGATGATGACATTACTAAAGTAAAATGTCCTCATTGTAACTTTGAGGTGGACTATGATACTTATCTTGAAATCATGAAAGATCAAGCAATCAATATGGCGTATGACTATATTCCAGATAGATCTGGAATATAATTACCAATAACTTCCTTTGTCTGAACAATCTAAATGAGATCCACAATTAGGACAAAACATATGACATGCTTGCATATCCACCATCTTCTTATCGCACTTTGGACATCTAATGTCTTCTCCCATGCCTATCTCTGTAAATCTTGATTTAAAAATAATGTCCAAAGGTTAATTAGTCGTTCAATTTTTTTTTGGGATAATTGGCAAACTTCAAACTTACAATCTCGGATATCAAAGGAAAATCTGTATCAAAGGAACTCAAAGATAGTGATGCAAATCCGTTATTAGGATTACAATTAGGAAATGAAACTGATGCTACAATTGTAGGATTAAATGGAAAACTAAAACTCACTGGAGGAAGTGACAAATCTGGTGTTCCAATGAGAAATGATGTTCATGGCGCAGCAAGAAAAAAAGTTCTACTTTCTAAAGGAGTAGGATTACAAGATGCAGAGATTGGACAAAGAAAAAGAAAATTGATGCGTGGAAATACAGTATCAGAAGAAATCTATCAAGTAAA
>CBDEGD010000042.1:0-50574 GCA_965237625.1 Inquilinaceae bacterium | reverse complement strand
GACGCGCCGATCGGGCGTAGCCCGCATAACCGCCGCAAGATGGCGGTGGTCGAGAGGGGCGGAAAGGCGGCGTTGACACGATACCGCGTCCTTAAGCGGTTCGGCCCGCCGGAACGGCCGGTGGCGAGCCTGGTGGAGTGCTCATTGGCGACAGGGCGGACCCATCAGATCCGGGTGCACATGGCGTCGATCGGCCACCCGATCGTCGGCGATCCGCTGTATCGCGGCCGGCGCGCCGGCATCTCCGTGGACCATCCGACCCGGCTTTTCGGGCGCCAGGCACTGCATGCGACGGCGCTGCAATTCCGCCATCCGAGAAGCGGCGAAAAGCGGACGTTTCAACGGGATTTGCCCAGCGATATCGCGACGTTGATTGAAGAATTGGAATGATTCGACAAGGCTGTACGGCAGTCATGCCCTGAGGTAGAATGGGGCCTCTCTCGTCATACGGCGAATGATAGGCGAGCCGGCCGATTGGGGCCGGCGACGCCCGAATGTCGTGTAACAGCGGCAGCCGGGCTGTGGAAGGCAAAGTGATGGCACGAGCACCCAATGTTCCGATTATCGGGGCGGAAAGCAATCTGACCCGGTATCTGCAGGAAATCCCGCAAGTTCCCAATGCTGGAGCCGCAACAGGAGTACATGCTCGCAAAGGCTTGGCGGGAACATGAAGACACCGAGTCCGCCCATATGATGGTGACCAGCCATCTGCGGCTGGTGGCCAAGATCGCCATGGGCTATCGCGGCTATGGACTTCCCATTTCGGAACTGATTTCCGAAGGCAATGTCGGGATGATGCAGGCGGTCAAGCGCTTCGATCCGGAACGGGGCTTCCGACTGGCGACCTATGCCATGTGGTGGATCCGCGCGGCGATACAGGAATACATCCTGCACAGCTGGTCGCTGGTGAAGATGGGCACCACGGCGGCGCAGAAGAAGCTATTCTTCAATCTGCGCAAGCTGAAGGGCCAGCTGCAGGCAATCGATGAAGGCGACCTACCGCCGGAAACGGTGACCACCATCGCCACCCGGCTGAATGTGCCAGAGCAGGACGTGATCAATATGAACAGGCGCCTGGCCGCGCCGGATCATTCGTTGAACGCGCCGTTGCGGGCCGATAGCGAGGGCGAATGGCAGGACTGGCTGGTGGACGACACCGAAAGCCAGGAAGTGCGCCTTGCCGACCAGCAGGAACTGGACAAGCGGCGACAGTTGTTACGCAACGCCATGAAACAACTGAACGAACGCGAGCACACACATCCTCAACGAACGCCGGCTACGCGATAATCCGACGACCCTTGAGGAGTTGAGCCAGCATTACAACATCAGCCGTGAGCGGGTGCGCCAGATCGAGGTCCGGGCGTTCGAGAAGCTGCAGAAGGCGATGCGTAACGCCGCGATCGAGGAGCGGCTGGGCGGCTGATCGTCCGTGAGGCGCAGATAATAGCGCCAGCAGAGACGGCCGGCATTCACTCCGAGTTCGGCTTCTTGGTCACCTCCAGGCCCCATTCCTCCACAAGAGCCTTCTGGCGCTGCTTCAGTTGCCTGATCTCGGATTCGTTGCGGAACGTGATGGCCGTCTCGATGACTTTTGGCAGGCCGAGCGCCAGCGCCCAGCCGACGGCAGCCGCACCGAACGCGAACAGCCAAGTGTAGGGGATCGGACATGATGCGCACCGCTATTCCCATCGAGTGCCCGTCCATCCAAAGCGACAATAGCGACGGCAGCAAGCCGGCCAGATTCAGCATCCCAACCGCCATCGGAGTGTAGCCGTCACGATTGCGATCGACGATCCAGGCGACGAAAGCGGGAACCATTCCGGCGGAGAACAGCAGTACCGTCGGCAGGGCGAAGGACGCCGCCGCCATCACGCCGACCATCAGCCATAGCAATCCGCCGGCCGATTTTTTGGCGCGCCGCTTGCCCTCGGGAGGCTCGGCGCCGGCTTTTGCCGGTTCTGCAACCATCTTCGGGGCCGCCCCTAAAGCACCGTCATGACGACGACGCCAATCGCCATCATGACCGACAACAGGCTTGCAAGGATCGCGGCGGCCTGCCGGCCTTGGCCCCCGGCTATCGTGGCGCTGCGCTCAAGCTCTCGACGGCGCAGAGCAATGGTTCGTGTCGCACGAATATGGGCGGCGGCGGCGGCGCGGAAGCCGCCCTTGTCCCGCTCGGCCAGCCCCGCATTGGCAATCAGAACCTTGAGGTCGTATACTTTGCCGCTCTTCCAGGCGATATCGATGTCAGCCTTTAGTCGGTCGCGGAGGCTCCGGCTGTGGTAGTTGGCGATCACCGGTTCGGCCAGCGAGGCCAGCCAACGGCACAGTTGCGGCAGTTTCGCGATATTTGTCCGGCGCTGAAGGATATCATAGATCTCAATCAGGGCTGCACAGCGCTGTTCCGGAGTCGCGTCGGCCGACAGCACCATTATCGCTTCCTGGATCAGGCGGGGCGTGGCGGCTTGTCAGAAAAGCCGCGGCGTGGCGATCGATCGGCTCCTTTGGACGATCGGGTCGGGCAGCGACCGATTCCAACGCCAGGAGGAACGATTTTGCATTCAGGATCAGCCGCCCCTGGGTCAGCGACCCGGCGCAAGGTGTCGACGGGTCGAGATCGTAAAGGCATCGCTCAATGCCGTATCCGAGCCCGCCCTCGCCCACGAATCCACTCAGCATGTCGAATTGCCGCACCAAGCGGACGATGCTTTCATCCTTTGTGCCCTGAAATCCGATCCAAGCCATTGGGAGCTGTGCGCCAATGATCTCGGCCAGTTCCTGCGTGCCATGACCGCGCGCGACCGCTTGCGCCAGAGCCCCCCCGATACCCTCGGGCATCACTGACTGGCCCCGGTAGCGGATTGGGGCCTGGGGATCGAGCGCCATGAGCACCCGCGCGACCCGGCGCTCGCGCAATACCCCGGCCCGGCCCAGCGCCGCGGTCCGCCTTGCCTCGGCGATGCGGTCCTGAAGGTCCTCGTCTTGGGCGGCCCGAGTCAGTTGGCCTTCCAACGATCCATCTTCGATCATGCCGTCCGCCGCCACGCTATCAGTCGCCATGGCGGCCGCCAAAGAGCGGACATTGTTGAATTCCTGGCCCAGGAACGGTATCGGGCGTTTCAACCGCCCAACAATCTCGGATCGCCTTGGCGACGCCCGACGACCGCCCAACCAGGTTTGCATATCCTCGAGCGTCCAGCGTTGCTCGGGATTATCGAGCAACAGTCCGCGAACCGGCTCGGTGATAAATTGCGGCAGGTTGGAACCGTCGAGAAGAGCGCTGTAGCTGCCCAACTCGATCTTGGCGGTGGTCAGTGACGCGGCACCGTGAACAGCGCCGGGTACATGCCCCAGCATCATGCAGATTATGGAAACGCCAAGGGCATATAGATCGTCACCGGTGGTCGCAATGCCCCGACCGGCCGGATCCGTCATCGCGCGACCGATTGTCTCAAAAGCGGCCGGCTGGATAAACCCGGTTGGCGCCGTTACGCAATCTCCAAGGGTCAATTGCTGGTCTTCCGAACCCGCGACGAACATATTCACCGGATTGACCGCACCGTGAACGATGCGCAGCCGCTTCAGTTCCTCCAACGCCGCAACGATCGGCCGGACCAGCACCCGGACCACTTCGTCCTCGCGCATCGGCTTGCCTTTGTCATCGATCGAGGCCATCAGTCGGCGCGCCGGGCGCTCGTAAATGACAATCAACCGCTCGACCCCGTCCGGCGGCCAGAATGCCACGCCATGACCAACCAGATTCAGCACGCTGGGATGATCGATGGCCCGCATGGCCGCCAGAATTTCATTCCGCGCCGGTAAACCGCTGCGCGCCACATAAGCGAGTTGCGCCGCCGATCCCGACTCCAGCCGCTTCGCGGCAAAGGCACCTGCCGCAGGGTGACTGAATTCTGGCAGGGGCTGGGCCGCGTCGATTTCGAACCGATCGTTCAGGACGACCTTGGCCGAAGCGGCCTTGCCGGGCTTCGCCACGTCGGCCGTGGCCCCGGCCCGCTCCGGCGCTACTGAGGCGGCGTCGGCGACGCCCGCATCGGCAGCAGGCGGTTCGCCGGCAAGGAAACTGGCAAGATCACTCGGCGCCATCGGCCCTGGGCGGTTCTGTGACGGGTTGGGATCGCCGACCAAGGGATAGTGTCATATGGGAAATGAATGGTTAATGCACACTCATAGCGCGCATCTGAATTCTCTGTTTGAACGGATAAGGATCAGTCTTCAAAGGGATCGCGCACCAGGATCGTGTCGTCACGCTCGGGGCTCGTCGACAGCAGAGCGACCGGAGCCTCGATCAACTCCTCGATCCGGCGGATATACTTGATCGCGGTCGCCGGAAGATCGGCCCAGCGGCGGGCCCCGCGCGTGCTGTCCTGCCAGCCTTCCGCGTCTTCATAGATCGGCTCGACCGCTAGCTGGGCGGATTGCGCTGCCGGGAGATGATCGATCTCGATGCCGTTCAGACGGTAACCGACACAGATCTTGAGCTGATCGACCCCGTCCAGCACATCCAGCTTGGTCAGCGCGATGCCCGTCAGGCCGCCGGTCTTGACCGCCTGGCGCACCATAACCGCATCGAAATAGCCGCAGCGCCGACGGCGCCCGGTCACGGTGCCGAATTCATGTCCGCGCTCGCCCAGCAGGCGGCCGACATCATTGTCCTGCTCGGTCGGAAACGGTCCGGCGCCAACCCGGGTCGTGTAGGCTTTGGTAATCCCCAGAACATAGCCGAGCGCCGCCGCCCCGATGCCGGCCCCCGCCGCCGCCTGCGCCGCGACGGTGTTGGAGGAGGTGACGAAGGGGTAGGTGCCGTGATCGATGTCCAGCATCGCCCCTTGCGCGCCTTCGAACAGGATCCGCCTGCCGGCCCGGCGTGCTTCGTCCAACCGCTGCCAGACGACCCCGGCATAAGGCAGAATGCGCTCGGCCACCGCATTCAGGCGGTCGAGCAGGTCGCCGGCAACCAGTTCCTCGGCGCCCAGCCCGCGCAGCAGCGCATTGTGGTGCACCAGCAGCCGCTCGATCTTCTCCGGCAATACGGCGGTGTCGGCCAGATCGCAGACCCTGATTGCCCGGCGCGCCACCTTGTCTTCATAGGCGGGACCGATCCCGCGCCCGGTGGTACCGATCTTGCCGGCACCCAGCGACGCCTCACGGGCCCGGTCGACCGCGCCGTGAACCGGCAGGATCAGCGCCGCATTCTCGGCCACCACCAGGGAATCCGGCGATATTTCGACACCCTGCGACCGCACCGCATCGATTTCCGACAACAACGCCCATGGGTCGACGACCACGCCATTGCCGATCACCGAGAGTTTGCCCGGACGCACCACACCGGATGGCAGCAGACTCAGCTTGAAGACCTTGTTGCCGATCACCAGGGTGTGACCGGCATTGTGTCCACCCTGGAAACGCACGATCACATCGGCCCGGCTGGATAGCCAATCGACGACCTTGCCTTTGCCTTCATCGCCCCATTGCGAGCCGACGACCACCACATTGCCCATGAAACCGCGTCTCCGTGAAATCAGCCGGAGGGCTGAGGTTTTCCGTCGATCAGAACGTGACCGCATTGCAGGCGTTGCGCCTCCGCAACCGGGTCGTCGACGGCGCCGAGGCCGGCGACCGTGATCCAGCCCTGATCCCGCAGCCCGCAAGACAGCTTGGAATTCGCGCCATGCGGAATGTAGAGACGGCGTGGTGTTTCGGCTGGCGGCAATGACCGCATAACCGTGTCCATGAACAGGGTGACCCCCGTGGCCGGAGCGCCGCCATCACCATCAGCGGCGCCATTGGTGCGGCCGCCGGTGCCATATCGGCCGCCGCGCCCCAATTCGCCTCGGACACCCCTTGCGAAGAGGGTGAAACTGACGCCGTTGTGATACTCGAAGCCGCGATGCTCCACCGGATCGACCGTTACCGTCACATCCGGCATGGCGGCCACCACCGGCTCCACAACCTCGAGCAATCGATCCCGCTCCGCTGCCGCCGCTCTCGGCAGCTCCAATGTGCGGAGCGCCGCCACAGCGGAATCGGCCGGCCCGCTCGCCGCCATCAAGGCGGTGAGCGCGGACCCCGCGGCACCGCTGGCGGCTTTCACCGCCTCAACATCCTTGCGGTCGAGTGCATGCCTCAGAGCGGATATGCCACCCTCCGGCTCCGGCAGATCGCTCAGCAGGGCCGATACGAGTTGCGGCTGTTTTAGATCGATAGACAGCGGACCGGCCCCAATTTCAGCCAGCGCCTCAACGGCCATGACGATCACCTCGACATCGGCGGCAGGCGCCGGGCCGTCGATCAATTCCGCGCCGACCTGGGTAAATTGCCGCTCCGGGCGAAGTTGGTCGCCGGTGACCTGCAGCACATCGCCGGCATAACAAACGCGCAGCGGCTTCGGTGCGCTCGTCAGCCTGGATTCGGCGATCCGGGCGATCTGCAAGGTCAGATCGGCCCGTACGCCCATCATGCGTTGGCTGACCGGATCCATCACCCGGAATGTCCGCTTCGCCATAGCGGCGCCCGGCCCGGCCAGCAGCGTCTCCTCGAACTCCACCAGCGGCGGTTTGACCCGCTGATAGCCATGGGCCGCGAGCGCGCCCATCAGACGTTCGACAATATCTGCCTCATGCCCGGCTTCGGGCGGCAGGATATCCGGGAATCCGGCGGGCAACAGGGCCTGATGCGGTAGATCGTTCATGGCGCCGGCAAGCTAAGCTGGCATCGGCACAAGCGCAAGCGCGACAGGTGGGTCAGCGACCGCCGTAGCAAAGTACCGGGAATGTGTACTCCGAAGCTCGCGAGGCGATTGTCTCGGTGCGAACCGGGGTCATCGTACCGGCCCCCCGAAACTCCACACCCTCGCGCTGAAGCAGCCGGATCAGCGCGTCGACGCGGATCGCAAATCCGACATTGTCGGTATCCTCGATGATGGATTTGATCACACCGACGACGACGCCGCCTTCGTCCAACAGCGGTCCACCGCTATTGCCGGGTTGAACGGCAGCGCTGGTCTGCAAAGCCCGTTCATCGCCGCGGAATCCAGTCAGCGAGCTGACCAGCCCCTCGGTGAAGTTGACCGACGCCAGATCACCCAGGAGGGGATAGCCGACCGCATAGACCGTTTGTCCCAGGCTGGGTTGAGAGGTTGCCCGCAGGAACGACGTCCCGCCCGGATTGCGGCCGGTGCGCAGCACGGCGATATCCAACCGCTCATCGGTCACGACCGTCGACGCCGGGATGACTTCGTCATCGGTCATCACGCCGACGGCGCGGCAGCCCTCGATGACATGATAATTGGTGACGAGGTCGCCGGTGCCGTTGATGTAGAAGCCGGAGCCGCTGCTGCGCGGTCTCGCGTTCCGTGGAATGGCGGCGGGCTGTCCGCTCCGCCCCTGGGGCGGCAATTGGGCCATATCGCCGGCGCAATCGGCCATGTCGGTCTTCGACGCGCAGGCGCCGGTTCCGACACCGGGATGATCGCATTCGCCATCGAACGCGAATTGGCAGCTGTTTTCGACGCCGCCACGAGCGCGGCCACCGCGGCCGGCCGACTGCCGACAATCGTCCATATCGGTTCTGGGCGGGCAGGCCCCGGTGCCGACACCGGGATGATCGCATTCATTGTCATTGGCAAATTGGCAGCTGTTCGGGCCAGGGTTGCGGTTGGCGCAGTCCCTGGTATCGGTTCCCGACGTGCATAGCCCCGTGCCACGGCCCGGCTCGTCGCAATCGCCATCGAAGGCGTATTCGCAACTGTTGGCACCGCCCCGGCTGGCAACCGACTGGCAGTCCGCCACATCGGTGTTTGGCGGGCAGGAGCCGGAGCCGACGCCCGGATGATCGCATTCGTTGTCATAGGCGAACTGGCAACTGTTCCGGCCCGGATTGCGCACAGAGCAATCCCTTGCATCGGTCCTGGGCGCGCAGAGGCCGGTTCCCCGCCCAGGCTCGTCGCAATCGCCGTCGAAGGCATATTCACAGCTATTGACGCCGCCGCCACGGGATGACGCGGAGTTGGTCGGCGGCACGTCGCAGGCGGCCAGCACGGTTGCCGCCAGCAAAGGGGCGGCCCATCCAAGAAGAGTCGATAGCGGTCTGCGGGTCATCGGCACGCGGCCCCGTCCAACGCCTGGGCAATCTGAAACGAGCCGATTCTCGCTGCCGACCCTTGCTGAATTGTGAAGGTTGTCCACTTTTGCTGCAATACCGCGTAGGCAGCGGCCATTTGAGCCATGCGCCCTATGGCGCGAAACGCAGCGCGAACAGCTTGCCATCCTCCAATCCGAAGATCAGCGAACCGCCGACCGGTGCGATGGCGGTGGCAGGAATGCCCCCCAAATCGACATCTGCAAGCTCACGAAACCGACCACGAGCCAATGAGATCATCCGCAACCGGTCGCGATTGCGGCCTGGTACAACAAGATCGACCAGCCCGTCGCCGTCGAAATCGGCGACCGCCGACAGGCCGAGTTCGGTCGAGCCGATGGCGTGGTTGGAGAATCCCGGTTCGTCATGCTCTTTCACCAGCGCACCGACGCGCCATTCCCAGATCATCAGGCGACCGCCGATATGCGGCGTCTCCACATAGGCGATCTCGACCGCCCCATCGCCGTCGAAATCCGCCGCGCCGACCGGGTTGAGCGATCGGTTCGGCCTGCCGATCGGCGGCGTCTCGGCCAGAATCGCGAGCTCGCCGTCGGCATTCAGTCCGGCGATGGCGAGCGCGGCGCCGCGATCCAGGTAGGATTTGACGACGATGATCTCGGCACGGCCATCGCCATCGAGATCCACCAATCGCGGCAGCAGATCCTCAAAAACGGCTCCACTGCCCGCATCAAGCCGCGTGATCACGCGATCTCGCCGCCGAACGCTCAGCGACGACGCCTCCAATCGATCGCCTAAGACGCCGTGACGGTAACGATCGGTGGCATCGGAAAGCCACACCCGACCGAGGTCCCATTCCCCCGGTACCGAGCGGCTCTGCGGAAGCAAATCCGGCGGCTCTTCGCCCAAGGGACCTCCGTCGACGCCCCACCCCAGCCCGACCGTGCCATCGACGACTTTCACGACGTGGAAGTAGCCAAGGTCGGTGTTCACGAACGCCCAGTCGCTTCGAGGTTCGACTGCGACCACATTGCCCGGGACATCAAGCTCATTGATTTCAAGGCCGGTCAGGGAATCGGCACCGGCGGCTGCATTCACCAACATGCCGGCCAGTACCGCGCAAACCGGAATTGCCGCCCGCATCCGCATCAGAACCGCAATGTCTTGCAGGCGAGAACGCTGGGCAGCCCGCAGATTTTCTTCATCAGATCGCCAGGCGGTTCGGCGTCGATGGCGACCAGCGCCAGGGCATCGCCGCCGGCCTCGTGACGGCCGAGATGAAAGCTGGCGATATTGATCCCGGCATCGCCCAGCGCCTGGCCCAGCGAGCCGATTAGGCCCGGTTTGTCCTGGTTGCGCACATAGACCATGTGACCACTCAACTCCGCTTCAAGGGGGATTTCCTCCACTTCGACCAGACGCGGCTTGTCGCCGCCGAATAGGGAGCCGGCGACCGAGCGGCGGCGTTGCTCGGTGGTCACGGTCAGCCGGACCAGGGTGTGGTAATCGGCGATCCGTGCCCGCTTGGTCTCTGATACCGAGATGTCCCGGTCCCGCGCAATGGTCGGGGCGGACACCATGTTCACGCTGTTCAGCAACGGCTTCAGCAATCCGGTCAGGATCGCCGCCGTCACCGGCGCGGTATTCACCTCCGCCGCGTCGCCGCCATACTCGATGGCGACCTCGCGAATGCCGGATTCGGTGATCTGCCCGGCGAAGCTGCCCAGCAGGTCCCCGAGGGTGAGGTAGGGCTGCAGCCTCGGCGCTTCCTCGGCGCTGACCGAGGACATGTTGAGGGCGTTGACCACGGCGCCGGTGTTCAGGAAATCGGACATCTGTTCCGCCACCTGAAGCGCCACGTTCTCCTGCGCCTCATTGGTCGATGCGCCCAGGTGCGGAGTGCAGATCACCTGCTCCAGTTCGAACAGCGGGTTGTCGCGTGCCGGCTCCTCCGCGAACACGTCCAGCGCCGCGCCTGCCACATGACCGGCCTCCAACGCTTCCTTCAGCGCCGCCTCGTCGATCAGCCCGCCCCGCGCGCAGTTGATGATGCGCACGCCGGGCTTGGTCTTGGCCAGGGCGGCGCGGTCGATGATGCCGCGGGTGGCATCGGTCAACGGCGTGTGCAGGGTGATGAAATCGGCCCGGGCCAGCAACTCGTCAAGCTCGACCTTGTCGATCCCCAGATCGACCGCCCGCACATGGGTCAAATAGGGGTCGTAGGCGGCCACCTTCATGTTCAGGCCCAGCGCCCGGTCGGCGACGATTGAGCCGATGTTGCCGGAACCGATGATGCCGAGCCTCTTGCCGGTCACCTCCACGCCCATAAAGCGGGATTTTTCCCATTTGCCGGCGCGGGTGGACTCGTTCGCCTGGGGGACCTGCCGGGCCAGGGCGAACATCATGGCGATGGCGTGCTCGGCGGTGGTGATGGAATTGCCGAAGGGCGTGTTCATCACGATGATGCCGCGCGCGGTGGCGGCCGGGATATCCACATTGTCGACGCCGATGCCGGCGCGGCCGATCACTTTCAGCCGGTCCGCCGCCTCCAACAGCTTCGGCGTGACCTTGGTCGCGGAGCGGATGGCAAGGCCGTCATAACCGCCGATGATCTTGCGCAGGGCATCGGGCTCGAGCCCGGTCTGCACATCGGCCTCGATGCCGCGCTCGCGGAAGATATCGACCGCGCGGGGGCTCAACTTATCGGAAATCAGGACTTTGGGCATTGGATCTCACTTACTGCTTTGGAACTACCGTAAGCATTTCATGGCCCCCTCACCTTCCCACGGCTTCGCCGCGGGCCCCTTCCTCTCCCGCGAGTGGAGAGGAGTACTACTCAGTGCCGGCTGAAGTCCCTCTCCCCTCGTGGGAGAGGGAGGGGCCCGTCGCGAAGCGGTGGGAGCGTGAGGGGGCTAACAAATGCCTTCAGATTCCGTGATTGAAAATTCGCTGATGCGACTTCGAGGCTCCGGACCTTGTGATCGCGCGACTGGCAGACGCAACACGCCGGGATCAAACCGCGAATGCTAGGCGGCTTGGGCGAATTCATCGCGGACGGCGGCGAAGGACCAGTCGAGCCAAGGCAACAAGGCCTCGATATCGCCGGTCTCCACCGTGCTGCCGCCCCAGATGCGCAGGCCCGGCGGCGCGTCGCGGTGGCCGGTGATGTCGAACGCGACACCCTCGGCCTCCAGCAGCGCCGCCATGCGATTGGGCACCGCCGCCTGCCCGTCGGCATCGAGGCCGGCGAACCAGGGATCGACGATCTTCAGGCAAACTGAGGTGCTGGAGCGGGTGGCCGGATCGGATGCCATGAAGTCGATCCAAGCGGTCTGGCCGACCCACTCAGACATCGCCGCCAGATTGGCCTCTGACCGGGCGATCAACGCCGGCAGCCCGCCAATGCCCTCGACCCATTTCAGGGCGTCGAGCACATCCTCCGCCGCCAGCAGCGACGGGGTGTTGATGGTCTCGCCCCGGAAGATGCCCTCGATCAGCTTGCCGCCCTTGGCCAAGGTGAAGATCTTCGGCAGCGGCCAGGAGGGAGTGTGGCTTTCCAGCCGCGCCACCGCGCGCGGGCTGAGCGCCAGCATGCCGTGCGCACCCTCGCCGCCAAGCACCTTCTGCCAGGACCAGGTGACCACATCCAGCTTGTCGAAGGGCAGATCCATGGCGAACACCGCCGAGGTGGCGTCGCAGATCGTCAGCCCTTCGCGGTCGGCGGCGATCCAGTCGCCATCGGGAACCCGGACACCCGACGTCGTGCCGTTCCATGTGAACACCACGTCGCGGGCAGGATCGACCTGGGAAAGATCGGGTAACTTGCCATAGGGCGCCGACAGGGCGCGGACGTCGCCGAGCTCGAGCTGTTTGACAATATCGGACGCCCAGGCAGCGCCGAAACTCTCCCAGGACAGCACATCGACGCCGCGCGGCCCCAGCAGCGACCACAGCGCCATCTCGACGGCGCCGGTATCGGAGGCCGGCACGATGCCGAGGCGGTATCCGTCGGGCAGGTTGAGGAGTGCGGTGCTGCGGGCGATTACCTCGGCCAGCTTGGCCCGGGGCTGTTTGGCCCGGTGCGATCGGCCGATTTCGGCGCCGGCCAGCGCGTTCAGCGACCAGCCGGGATGTTTAGTGCAGGGACCTGTGGAGAATTGGGGATTGCTTGGCCGTGCTTGCGGCTTGCTCATGGCTATTCCTTCCAGAATAGAAGCGCCCCGTTGGGGGGGCGTGGCCCGCCGCGGAGAATACAGAGCGCGGCCGGCCGGTCAACCGCAATTCTGCTGCGGCGCAACATTGCTTTGCGCATCCGATTAACCGAGCTTTCAATGTCCATCCGCTATCTACGATGGCGCGCAGCATCCCAATGCCCGATGACCGCACCGGACGATGTGGATATTGGAGAACCGACCATGCAGCCGACGGTGTTCCATTACGACCGATCCAAGGACCGGCCCATCGATCTTGTACTGGTGGCGTGCAGCCTGTTGCTCGGCCTTGTTTCCTTGAGGCATTTCCATTCCGACTATTCGGAATCGGGGAGCATCTCCTGGCCCTTTCTCGTGATAGCCATATGGTTCTTCTGTTTTGCCATTCTGTGGCTGCTCAAGATAGCCGGCATGGGTATCCACGCCCGCAAATGGACCCGGATCCAGCTGTCGCTCGACGACGAAGGCCTGACCTACGTTCGCGGCGGCATGTTGTTGCCGCGTCGCTGGTCATGGCGCGAGCTTTCCGGCATCGAATACGAGCGCCCGGGCTTGCTGCGACAGTCGTCGATCCTGTTCCGACCGGAACCTCCCGGACCTGTAGACAGGATGACGATGGAAATTACGAATTCCGGCCGAAGGATGCGGCTGCGAGATATCTTCGATGCACCACCCAGGGAAATCGTGGCGAAACTGAACGAATACCGCGACCGGGCGCTGGCCGACCCTGGGGCGGGTGGAGCTCAATCGGCGACGGCGGGCAGCGATCAGCCATGAACTCTGTAAGATTCAGCACCGGGCCGTCGCGGCGACGGCTTGCAGTCCTGGTCGGATTGTCCTTAGCCGCGCTTCACGGATGGCTGTTGTATTTCTGGGTCGCATATATGCCGGACATCTCCTCATCCATCGATGATCGGGCCGCCATCCCGATGGTTCTGGCGATCTTGCGTCCCGCGGCGATGGTCCTTGGCATAGCGGGCTCTCTCCTAATAGCCGTCGAGGGCTACAGGATCGCCGGGCCGGGCAAAAATTACCTCCTGCTCGACCAAAGCGGCCTCAGCTATATGCGCCGCGGCAAGAGCCGTCATTGGCCTTGGAGTATGCTTCCGGGGTTCAAAACGGTTCTCAGGTACCGCCAGATCCAATTCGTTCTTCCGGAGGGCGAGATCGAGCCCAAGCGGCGTGGCCGCTGGATCCATGAGGTGACACCGGACGGGCCGGTCGTGGCGATCCAGGATATCTACGACGCGCCCCTCGACGAGATCGCCGCCAAGCTCAATGAATACCGTGACCGGGCGCTCGGCGCCGCGAGCGCGACGAATTCCGCCTAAGGCGAGGAAGAGAACAATGCCGACAACCACTTACCGGTTCAAACGCTGGCGAAAGCGTACGATCGTATTCGGCGCAATGTTCATTGTCCTTGGATTGTTGCAACTTCAGCAGCTGGCGTACCGCTTCCCGGGAATGGATCCATCCTGGACGGACGCGCAGGTCGAAAATCTGAGTTTCAGCATTGTCAGCCTGATACTGCTCCTGGTTTGCGTGCTCGGCATCATGCATTTTCTCAAGCCGGGTGGCGCCAAGCGAGAGTTTATCAGGCTCGACGGCGAGGGCCTGACTTATGGAAACCTTTTCGGCGCCCATCGCTGGACCTGGCGCGACCTCTCGGCCTTCGCCGTGAGCCGGCGAACCAAAGGGGATTACATCATCACCTTCGCTGTGCCGGGGAAGCTTGGCTGGACGCTCAATCAAACCGATACAAAGGCCTTGATCGAGGACATCTACGACACGCCGGTCGGTGATATCGCCGCCAAGCTGAACGAATATCGCGATCGTGCATTGGAACTCCCGGCGGACGCCTAGACCGCCAACGTCTCGTCCCGTTTCGCCAGGATATGGAGGGCGGTCCAAGTCGCGACGGTCTCGGCGCGCTGGTTGCGGAGGGCATAGGCCATGCGCACCCGGCCTCGGTCGGGGCGGCTTTGCGACGGCTTCTGCTCGACCACCTCCACGTCAACCTTCAGCGTGTCGCCGGGACGCACCGGGGCGGTCCAGCGCAGCTCGTCGACACCGGCGCCGCCGAGGCTGCAGGCGGAAATGGCGCCAGTCTGGTAGAACAGCCGGAAGCCCAGCGCCAGGGTCTGGAAGCCCGACGCGATCAAGCAGCCATAGGGCGTGTCCTTGGCCGCCTCCTTGTCGATGTGGAAGGGTTGCGGGTCGTAGGTCAGGCCGAAGGAGACGATCTCCGCCTCGGTCAGGGTGCAGCCGGGTGAGCGAAAGACCCGTCCGACGGTAAAATCCTCGAAATACAGCGCCCCGGTCATGGCAATGCCGCCGCAAGCTGCTTCTCGAAGACCAGCAACCCGTCGGGGGCGCCCTCCGGCTCCGGTTCGGTGACCTCCACGAAACCCATGTCGCGGTAAAGCGCGATGGCCGTGGCCAGCTTGGGCACCGTGTCGAGCCGCATGATCGGGTAGCCGATCTCCTCCGCCGCCGTCACGGTCAGTTCGGCAAGCCGGCGGCCGAGACCCAGCCCCCGGGCCTCCTGCCGAAGATACAGGCGCTTCATCTCGCACCTGCCCGCGCCATAAGGCCGGAGGCCGACACAGCCGACCACGGCCCCGCCGACCCGCGCCAGCCACAGTCGGCCAGCCGGCGGCGCGTAAAACCCCGGCAGTTCGGCCAGTTCCCGCTCGAAATCCTGAAAGCACAGGGAGAAATCCAGGAAATCGGCGTATTCCCGGAACAGCGTGCGGATCTCGGCCAGATCTTCCGGCCGCTCGGCAGGGTCGATGGCGATGTTCGGTTCGGCCGGGGCTGCCGTCCCGGACGCCGTTTCAGACATGGATACGCCCCTCCATATACAGCACCGCCCGGCCGCCAAGCCGGATCCGGCCCTCCTCGGTCAGGGTACACCGAACCGCGCCGCCACGGGGCGAGATTTGCCGGGCGAAGAGCTCGCGCTTGCCCAGGCGCTCGGCCCAATAGGGGGTCAGCATGCAATGGGCGGACCCTGTCACCGGGTCCTCCGGAATACCGTATTTGGGGGCGAAGAAGCGGGAGACGAAATCGACCTCGCGGCCCGGCGCCGTGGCGATCACGCCGCGGGCGTCGAGCTTGGCCAATGCGGCCATGTCCGGCGCCAGCGCCTCGATATCGGCCTCGTCCTCGAACACCGCCATCCAGTCATTGCCGGTGAACAGCGCCACCGGCGGCTTGCCCAGCGCCGCCGCCACCTCTTGGTTGGGCTCGACGGGCTCCCTCGGCCAGGGCGGGAAATCCATCACAAAACCGTCGCCCTCCCGATCCACGGTCAGTGTGCCCGACACCTTCGTGCTGAACGCCACCGATTGCCGCTCCGGCTGGAGCACGGTCATGATCACGAAGGCCGAGGCCAGGGTGGCGTGGCCGCACAGATCGACCTCATGGACGGGAGTGAACCAGCGCAGGGCGTATCCGCCGCCCTCGGGCACGATATAGGCGGTCTCCGAGAGATTGTTCTCCAGTGCGATGGCCTGAAGGGTCTCGTCGGGCAGCCAGCTCTCCAGCGGACAGACCGCCGCCGGATTGCCGGCGAACATTGAGTCGGCGAACGCATCGACTTGGTAGAGCAGGATGGACATGGGCGACCTCCGATCAGGGAACGGGTGTTTCCCGGATCGCTATCAGGTTGCGCGCCAGCCGGTCAACGGCCGTATTGCAGGGGTTCAATCGAGACAGAAATGGTCGACGGACACCGCGAAGGTGTCCGGCACCGGCAACAGTCTAAATCGGACTAGTCGAAATAGGGGTTATGAAGGTGCTTGGGCTCGGCGGGCCGATGGCCATCGACCTGCCGATGCGGATGATCGAAGATCTGGCCGACGAACATGTGGCGGATCCATTTCGCTCTTGAAAAGACCCGGTTCTGCGCCAGGAATCCGTACCGATTGATTTTCCTCAGATCCATCGATTGGTTGAATTCCTCGATTGCCAATTGCTCACCGGCGAAAGGAGAGTGCCCAAGGAATTCCAGGTCGTCGAAATACATCACCACATAGGGCAGATATGCGTTCGGACTTCCTTTCAGAATCTCAAGACAGTCGGTTGCACTGCTGTAATAGTCCACGTCGACCGAGACAAATCCTATCGGCGATTGAATCTCGTCGAAAGCGACCTTCGCCGTATCCCTAACGTCGCCGAAGATGATCTTCGCCTCCTCCGGGAGGGCGTCGAGGAGTTTCTGCTTGTTGGTCATCGGGAAGTCACCGGTAGCATAATACTCCGGGTGGTCGCGATAGTCCTTCGGTCGCGGCATGCCCTCGCCGGTATCGAACCCAAAGACTTTGATCTTCACGCCGGTCTCCGCCGTGACCCGCTTGCCAAGTTCCGTCATGTTCATCAGGCCGACGCCATTGCCGACGCCGAATTCCAGAGCGGCGATCTCGTCGATGCCGAGGGACTTCGCAATATCGGCCGCCGAGAGAAGGCCAAAAGCGTATTCCTGCCGCATGATCAGATCGAACGACACCTTGCGGCGAAACCCGCCGAACAAGAACACACCCAGGCTCAGGACGTTCAGATGCAGCGGCTCGGTCAGCCGCTGGATCATGATTTGCCTCCAGGCGCCGCGCCGCAGGAGCTTGCCCGCCATTCCCTTGAAGATCACGCTACCTCGTATTGTGGGAATTGGAATTCGGTCATCGGACCGACGCGGCCCATGGCGACTGGCTTGAGGAATGGAGGTCAGGCGCTGTCGGCGAGCTCTTTCGAGACCTGATCGACGGCGCCGACAATGTCGTCGACCACGGCATTGACCAACGCCGCGTCGTCGCCTTCGCCCATCACCCGGATCAACGGTTCGGTGCCGGATTTGCGGATCACCAGCCGGCCGGTCTTGGCCAGCCGCTTCTCGCCGCGCTCAATGGCCGCCTTCACCACGGCGTTGTCGAGCGGAGTGGTGCGCCCGCCGCCGACCCCGCCAGCGGCATCGTAGCGGACGTTGCGCAGCAGCTGCGGCACCGGCTCGAAGACCCGGCACACCTCGCTTGCGGGGCGTTTGGACGCCTGGAGCACCGACAGCACCTGCAGGGCGGCTACCAGCCCGTCGCCGGTGGTGGCGAAGTCGCTCAGCACCATATGGCCCGACTGCTCGCCGCCGACATTGAAACCGTGCGCGCGCATGGCCTCGACCACATAGCGGTCGCCGACCTGGGTTCGGTGCAAAGTCAGGCCCTTGCTGCTCAAATACCGCTCCAGGCCGAGATTGGACATGATGGTGGCGACGATGCCGCCGCCGGTCAGCCGTCCGGACTCCGCCCAGCTTGCCGCGATCAGGCCCATCACCTGGTCGCCATCGATCCGCTCGCCATTCTCATCGGCCAGGATCAGCCTGTCGGCGTCGCCATCCAGGGCGATGCCGAGATCGGCGTTGTGGGTCACCACCATCTCCTGCATGCACTCGGTGGCGGTGGCGCCGCATTTGTCGTTGATGTTGAAGCCGTCCGGCTCGACGCCCACAGGTACAAGCACGGCCCCGAGTTCCCACAGCACCCGTGGCGCGACCTTGTAGGCGGCGCCGTTGGCGCAATCGATGATGACTTTCAGCCCGTCCAGGCGTTTATGGCGGGGGAAGGTGTTCTTGGCGCTCTCGATATAACGGCCCTGCGGCTCTTCCAGCCGGCGTACCCGGCCAAGCCGGCGCGGCGATGCCAGATCGGGGCCGAATCCGTTCTCCTCGATCCGTTCTTCGATGGCCTGCTCAACCTCGTCGGAGAGCTTGTAGCCATCCGGGCCGAACAGCTTGATACCGTTGTCCTGATAGGGGTTGTGCGAAGCCGAGATCATCACCCCGACATCGGCGCGCAGTGACTGGGTCAGCATGGCGATCGCCGGGGTCGGCATCGGCCCCACCAGCAGCACGTCCATGCCCATGGACACGAAGCCGCTGGTCAGCGCCGGCTCGATCATATAGCCGGACAGCCGGGTATCCTTGCCGATCACCACCTGATGGCGATGATCGCCGTTGCGGAACTGCGCCGCCGTCGCCATCGCGACCTTCAGCGCGATCTCCGCCGTCATGGAGCCGGAATTCGCCGTGCCGCGGATGCCGTCGGTGCCGAAGAGCTTGCGTGTCATGGAAGAGGAAAACCCGGATTGCCGCAGAGTGCGCTTCCGCCAGCGGTGCGGCCTCCACCGGCAGGCGCGACGTTATGGGCCAATTACGTCATTTTAGAGCCGATCGAATACCAAGGATCATAGATAAAGACCGGTTTCATGGAGCCCATTGGCTCTTCCGGGCAGGCGCGACGCGCGGCGCGATGCACAGCCATCGGGCAAGCGCCGCAACGCACCCGAAAGGGCTAATGGGCTCCACTGAAGGCCGGTCTATATCTATGATTCTTGGTATTGGGTGACCGCGCCCCATACGGCCAGCGCCTGCCGGGTCTCAGCGACATCGTGCACCCGCAGCATCTGCGCGCCCTGGGATACCGCCGCAAGGCCCGCGGCCAGAGAGCCGCCCAACCGATCCTTCGCCGGCTCGTTCCGGCTGAGCTTGCCGATGAAACTCTTGCGCGACACCCCGATCAACAAGGGGCAGCCCAGACCGTGGAATAGCGCCACATGGCGAAGAATATCCGCATTGTGGTCGACGGTCTTGCCGAAACCGATACCGGGATCGACGGTGATGCGATCACGGACAATGCCGGCGGCGAGACAGGCATCGATGCGGCCGGCGAGATAGTCGTATACATCCAGCGCCGCGTCATCGTAGTCGGGCGCCGCCTGCATGGTCTGCGGCTCGCCCCGCATATGCATCAGGATCACCGGCGCCTCGCTCTCGGCCGCCGCAGCCAGGCTGCCGGGATCGCCCGTCAGTGCTGTGACGTCATTGATGATGGCGGCTCCGGCGGCAACCGCCGCCCGCATGACGGCTGAGTGGCGTGTGTCGATCGACACCGTCGCCCCGACCGCGGCCAGTGCTTCGACGACCGGCAGCACCCGGCCGATCTCCGCGTCGGGGGAGACCGGCTCGGCGCCCGGACGGGTGGATTCACCGCCGACGTCCAGGATATCCGCACCCAGCTCCAGCATGGCGAGGCCGTGATCGATGGCGCGACGGAAATCGAAGAAGTCGCCGCCATCGGAGAAGCTGTCAGGAGTCACGTTGATGATGCCCATGATCATAGGGGACCGATCGTCCGACGCCGGATCCCGGCCCGGCACCATGCGCCGCGCGGAGATTGCCGTCAGGCTCTCGTCGCAGGCATCGGCATAGCCGTTCGCCCGGCACCAATCCGTGATATCCGCCATGGACGCAACGGCCCGCATGCAGCCATCCTGCCGGCGCAGGATGATCTCCGCCCGGTCGAAGCGCAGCGGCCCGCCGGCCAGCAGGCCGCCGCCTGTCCAGCTCCCCAGCCCGAGTGGCCTCAGATAGAGCCTTGCCGAGCCCCGCAAGGCCCAAGTCGAAAGGCCCCGGAGCGATCCGGGGCCTTCGATGTCGTCAACCATCTTGCTTGGTCCGTGAAACCGGTCAGGTGCCGGGCTGCGGCTCGGGGTCTGGGCCGAGCCCACCCTTGGCGCCGCCAGTCGGCACAGAGGCGCGCTTGCCGGCCGGCTTCTTCTTCGGCGCCGGCGGCGTGTCGTCCGGCTCTTCACGGACGATCGCCTCACCCCTCATCAGCGCCTTGATCTCATCGCCGTTCAGAGTCTCGTATTCCAGCAAGCCGTTGGCCACCTTATGCAGCTCTTCCATGTTGTCGGTCAGGGTCTTTTTGGCCCGCACATAGGCCTCATCGACGATGCGCCGAATTTCCTCATCGACCAGGGTTGCGGTGGCGTCGGACATGCTCTTGTGCTGGGTCACCGAGTGGCCGAGGAACACTTCCTGCTCCGGCGCGCCGTATTGCAGCATGCCGAGCTTGTCGCTCATGCCCCATTCGGTGACCATCTTCTTGGCCAGGTTGGTCGCCATCTGGATATCGCCTGAGGCGCCGGAGGTGACCCGCTCATGGCCGAAGATCAGCTCCTCGGCGATGCGACCGCCCATGGCGACCGCCAAATCGGCCTCCAGCTTGTTGCGCGGCATCGACAGCCGATCGCCTTCCGGCAGACGCACGACCATGCCCAGCGCGCGACCGCGCGGGATGATGGTCGCCTTGTGGATCGGATCGGATTCCGGCTCATGAACGGCAACCACCGCGTGACCGGCCTCGTGATAGGCGGTCAGCTTCTTCTCATCGTCGGACATGACCATCGACCGGCGCTCGGCGCCCATCATGACCTTGTCCTTGGAATCTTCGAATTCCTGCTGTCCGACCACCCGCTTGCCGTGACGGGCCGCCAGCAGGGCTGCCTCGTTCACCAGGTTGGCCAAATCGGCGCCGGAGAAGCCCGGCGTACCGCGCGCGATGGTCCGCGCATTGACGTCCGGCGCCAGCGGCACCTTGCGCATATGGACCTTGAGGATCTTCTCGCGGCCGATCACATCGGGGTTCGGCACCACCACCTGCCGATCGAACCGACCAGGGCGCAGCAGCGCCGGGTCCAGAACGTCGGGACGGTTGGTGGCGGCGATCAGGATCACCCCCTCATTGGCCTCGAAGCCGTCCATCTCGACCAGCAGCTGGTTGAGGGTCTGCTCACGCTCGTCATTGCCGCCGCCCAGACCGGCGCCGCGATGACGGCCGACTGCATCGATCTCATCGATGAAGATGATGCAGGGCGCATTCTTCTTGCCCTGCTCGAACATGTCGCGGACCCGGCTGGCGCCGACGCCGACGAACATTTCGACAAAATCGGAGCCGGAGATGGTGAAGAACGGCACATTCGCCTCACCGGCAACAGCACGGGCCACCAACGTCTTGCCGGTGCCCGGCGGGCCGACCAGCAACGCGCCCTTGGGGATCTTGCCGCCAAGGCGCTGGAATTTCTGTGGGTCCTTCAGGAATTCGACGATCTCTTCGAGTTCCTGCTTGGCCTCTTCGACACCGGCCACATCGTCGAAGGTGATCCGCCCGGTGCGCTCGGTCAGCATGCGCGCCCGCGATTTACCGAAGCCCATCGCCTTGCCGCCGCCGCCTTGCATCTGGCGCATGAAGAATACCCAGACGCCGATCAGGATCAGCATCGGGAACCAATTCAGCAGGACCCCGAAAAGCGATGGTGAGTTGCTGTCGTCCCGAACCGCCGTGATCTCGACGCCAGCCGCCTCAAGCCGCTCCACCAAATCCGGATCTTCCGGCACATAGAGCGAGAAGGGAATGCCGGAGGTGTATTCACCGGAGACCTGCCGCCCTTTTATGGTGACCTCTTTCACTGTGCCCTGTTCGACGTCGTCCAGGAACTGCGAATAGGTCGTTGGCTCCTGGACGTCGGCGCCGCCTGAGCGCTGGAACAGGTTGAAAAGCGCCACCAGCAGCAGAGCAATGATGATCCACAGCGCTAGGTTCTTGCCGAAATTATTCACGGGCCGTTGCCTCTCATCGACCGGACAGCGCCGCGCCAGCGCAAGGTGCGTAGCGGCGGGGCTGATCCTCTCAGTATTCGAACCTTGTTGTAGATAATGTGGTGCGCGCCTTAAGCAACTACAAATACCGGATCCGTCAAACGTCGCGACGGCACGAACCGCACCCCACACACCGGCACCTTACAGGAATTGTGCGCACTCTGCAGAGTGACAAATTGCGGCAGGGCAAAAAGCCTGTCCCCATGCCAGATCGCGGGCAACGACAACGCCGCTATCGCCGGCAACCGGTCCGCGGCCATGCCCTCCGACCGCAAAATTGCGCGACCCGGGCCACCAAGGCGCCTGATTTCAAGGCCGTCGGGCAACCGACCTGACGGCGGCGTAATCCGGAATCGGCCATCCCATGGAACCGGTTCCGACGAAATGTCGGCAGACCGCCCGAGCGATTTGGTCTCGGCGGCGATGGGTTCGCGGCACATCAACAGCCGGCCGGCCTTGTCAGGCACCACCCTGCACCCGGCCAAGGTCCGTCCTGCGGCACCGGCATTGTCACGCAACGCCTGATAAAGCCGCTCCAGCCGGTCGAGGCGTGGCGGATGATCTCCAGCGCCAACCGTCAGCAGACACCGCGACAGCGCCCTCAGTGCCAATTCCTCTGGCGCCTGCATCAGCAAGTCCCTGTCGATCAGCACATAGCCTTCCGGGTACACCGAAACCGCTCGGGCCATCAACGAGGCCGTCGCGATTTCCAGCGCGGACCGGGCACGACCGGCGCGGCGTGCGGTATCGGCGAGCCGGGCGGGGGTCAGGCCCTCTTCCCGCAGCGCCGCTGACACCGCCCGCAATCTTCCACGGGCGAAACGTTGCGCGCTGTTGGAGGGATCCTCGATCCAGCCCTGTCCGGAACCACGGCAGGTGGCCTGCAATCGGCGTTTGCCAATGCCGAGCAAAGGTCTCAACAGCCTGATTTGGGCGGTTTCGCGCAGGGGCGCCATCGCTGCCAGACCGTCGATACCACTCCCTTTCGAGAGCCGGAGCAAAACCGTCTCGGCCTGATCGTCAAGCGTATGTGCCAGCAGCAGATGGAGAATCCCGGCCTCGGCACAGGCCTGCTCCAATAGCCGATAACGCGCGCCACGCGCCGCGGCCTGAACGGAACCCTGCCCGCCAGGGTGACGCCAGGGCAGCACCCGATGAGCGATCCGGCGCGCGCCAAGCCATCCGGCAACGATCTGCGCCTCCGCCGCTGAATCGGGCCGCAGCCGGTGATCCACCGTGAGCGCCAGCACCGAGCCGCCCCGCCCGCGCGCCCAGCGATCCGCCAGCAGGCATAACGCCATGCTGTCGGGCCCGCCGGACAGGGCAACGGCTACGGTGGGTGAGGGCTCAAACGGGCCGAGCCGGCTCATCAGATCGGAGAAGGTCTCGTCGTCAATCGGAGAATCGACAGCGCTTGAATCGGGCGCGGCTCCAGCGGTCAATGCTTTGGCCGGCGGTCGGCCGGGCTTTTTTCGGACAATGACCTCAGGACGGGACAAGCGGCGCTAGATGCACTGAAGCCGGCTGCGCTCCTGCGTCGCCCGGCGCTTGATGCCGGTCGGGGCGTTGGGGAATTCGACATTGAGCTGGTTGAGGGTCAGGCAGGCGTCATTGCGGTTGCCCGAGGCCGCCAGGGCCATACCGAGCTTCAACAGGCTGTCGACCGCTTTCGCGCCCTCGGGGAAGGACTGATAGCCCTGGGCGAAGGCGATTGCCGCATCGTCGTACTCGCCGCGAACGTAGAAAGTCTCACCAAGCCAATACTGCGCGTTGCTGGTCAACGGATGTTCCGGATGGGCCTCGGAAAATTTTGTCAGCGCCTGTTCGGCCCGGTCATAATCGCCCTGCGCCAGCAACCCGTATGCATAATCGTATTGGGTATCGGCACCGCCGGCAGGGAGCTCGACCGCGGCCGATACCGAGGCCACGGCGGCGGCCGGCGCTGCTTCGGCCCCGGGCGCAGTGGCCGCGGCAGGCTCGGCGGAGAGATCCAGCGGACTAAGGTCGCCAGTATTGGTCGCCGTGGTCAGATCGGGATTGGCGGCGGTCGCAAGCTGAGTCGGTTCCGTCGTCGGTAGCGGCGCCGGGGCGAGCAATGCGCCACTATCGGTCGACGCGCTTGGAGCAGGCCGGGGCTCCAGCGGCTCGCCACCTTCCAGCAAGGTCAGCCGGTATTCCATATCGGCCAGCGCCCGATCCAGGCGGTCATTCATCTGCCGAGCGTGAAACTGGGATTGCTCAAGTTGCCCGGTGGATTCCCGCAATTGGCGCTCGATTTGCGCCAGTCGGATTTCGAACTGGGCGGCATAGCCTTCCGGCACTGCCACGGCGGCTCCAGACGTGGCGGCGGGCGCCGGATCGCCTCGATAGACCTGCAGGTTCAGGGTTTGGACCTCACGCTCAAGGCGAATCAGCCGATTGACGATCGATTCCGTCTCGGTGAGCTGGGCCATGGCCGGGATCGGCGATAGCAGGCCCATGGACAGTACGATGACCGCACCGGCCAGCAATGCTGCCGGACCGGTCGACAGGGATCGCCGGGCAGCGACGGGCCGGCGCAATGGGTCAGCGATGTGTGAATTCCGTGTGCTGCGAAACATCAAAACAAATCCCCATGGATCGACGCGCATTAAGACGCCCCGGGCGCCGGCGATCAACCTGAACGGTGCTTGGTCAAACCGGCAGAAATAAGGCGTTAGCCCTGACTTCGGCGCCGTCTGGCCGGGCGGTTTGGCATGCCGGCCGGCCCGCACGTGGTAGGTGCCTACTCGACCAGCGTCACGCCGCGCCGGTTCTGCGCCCAGGCTGTCTCCGCGGGCTCGGTCGAGGCCGGCAGTTCCTTGCCGTAGCTGACGGTGGTGACGCGGCTCGGGTCGATCCCGACGGCCACCAGATAGTTCCGTACCGCATTCGCCCGAAGGTCGCCCAGGGCCAGATTGTATTCCCGGGTTCCCCGCTCATCCGCATGGCCCTGGATCACGATCCTCCGGCTGGGATAGCGTTGCAGCCACGCGGCCTGACGCTGGAGGGTCTCGCGGGCCGCGGCGGTCAGATCGTATTTGTCGACGATGAAGAAAACCCGATCGCCGGCACTGGCGAGAAATTCCTCCGGAGAGCCCGGCAAGGTCTCTTCCAGTAAATCCTGGCTGACGACCGGTCTTGGCCCAAGAGCGAGCGGCCCGGCCGCAGTCTCCACCGCGGCGCCCTGACCGGGAGCCATTGCCTCCCGGCCAGCCGTCCCGCAGGCGGCGACAAGGCAAACAACGGCGAAAAGCGACAGTCCCCTCAGACGCATATCGTCTCCCCCGCAGTCACTGCGTGTCACCCGACACGCTACCCGCCGTGACCGAATTATCCAAGTGCGTCTTGCCGCCGCACGAAGCGGCGCCCCCAAACCAAATTGACCCATAATCGGGCCCATGAGCCGGACGATAAATCTACCAAGCCAGCCATGCCCAACACCCACAGGATGCGCAGGCAACCGGGCAAAAATAAGACGCCACGCCCGCTAACCCATGGAACTTCCAGGGAGAGCAAGCGTGGCGCCAAACTTCTTCGGCCGAAGCCGCCGGCGTTGCCGCCGGACAGGTAACGGTCTTAGTTGACGACCGTCACACCGCGACGGTTCTGAGCCCAGGCGGCCTCGGTAGCACCGAGAACAGCCGGCTGCTCTTTGCCGTAGCTGATGGTGGTGACACGGCTCGGGCTGACCCCGACCGCCACCAGATAGTTTTTGACCGCGTTGGCCCGCCGCTCACCGAGCGCCAGGTTGTATTCGCGGGTGCCACGCTCATCGGCATGGCCTTCGACGACCATGCGCCGGTTAGGATAGCGTTGCAGCCACTGTGCTTGACGCTCCAGCGTCGCACGTGCGGCCGCTGTCAGGTCGTAACGGTCATAGCCGAAGAAAATCCGATCGCCGACGTTGACGAGGAAGTCCTCTGGCGAGCCCATGGTGATGTCGCCAGCGGCGATATCGGACATGGAACCAGCGTCACCGCTGACCATCGGGTCTTGGCTACCGCTTTCGCAAGCAGCAACAAGCAAAACGGCGGCGAACAAGGAAACGAATTTCAAACGCATCTCAGAACCCCCTGCAACACGTTGGTGAGGTTTAGCATGGAAGCATCCACGGATCGGGATGATCGGTGGATTCCGTTAATTCAGTGTTTACGCCTCCCCGGCGCACGGAATAGCCACAGAAGTGCGATTCCGCCTTTGAGTCGGGCCAATATATTGTGTCAAGATTATGGAATCAAGGGAGACCAAGCAGGATCGGACCCTCCGAGGGGTGTTGGAACGCTCCATTGATGCTGCCCGGTGAGGTCAACCGCATGCAGGGTCGAAACCCGCGCCGAACCGTCCGGTCCCGATGGGATTTCTGAGAAGTACATCAACACTCTACCGTTCGGAGCCCATGTTGGACCTTCGGCATGAAAGGCATCCGCGAGCAGCCTTTCGCCGCTGCCGTCCGGGCGCATGATTCCGATGTAGAAACGCCCCCCAAGAATCTTTGTATAGGCAATCAAATCCCCTCTTGGAGACCAAACCGGGGACCCGTATCGACCGTCGCCGAAGCTGATTCGGGTAACTTCCGTGCCATCGGCGCGCATTGTATACATTTGTTGCGAGCCGCCACGGTCCGATTCGAACGCGATCATGGTGCCATCGGGCGAGAACGATCCGGACGTGTCGATACCGGAATCGAATGTCAGCCGGTTCACGTCCCGGGTGCGCAAATCCATGATGTAGATGTCGGAATTGCCAGCCGTTGACAGGCTCATGATCACCCGGTTTCCGTCCGGGGTGAACCGCGGCGCGAAGGTCATGCCGGGAAAGTCGCCTAATACCTCCTGACGGCCGGTTTCGATGTTGTAAAGGTAGACCCTGGGCAGATCGTTGTAATAGGCAAGATAGGTGATCTCCAGAGCCGTCGGCGAGAAACGCGGCGTCAGCACAAGCGCGCTGCCATCGGTCAGGAAGCGGTGGTTCTCGCCATCCTGGTCCATGATCGCCAGCCGCTTGATCCGCCGGTCCAGCGGCCCCGATTCGGCGATGTAGACCAGCTGGGTATCGAAATACCCGTCCTCGCCGGTGATCTCCTTGAAGATCGCATCGGCGATGATATGGCCGACCCGGCGCCAATTGTCCGGCGTGGTGAAATAGGCAAGCCCGGCCATTTGCCGCTCGGCGAGCACGTCCCACAGCCGGAATTCGACCCGCAGCCGGCCATCGGGCTGGGTCTGCACCACCCGCCGATCAGCGCCTCGGTATTGATGATCCGCCATTCCGAGTAGTTCGGGCCGTTTTGAAGCGCTTCCGGACTCTGGATGAAGGCCGCCGGGTTCAAGGCCTCGAACAGGCCGGAGCGTTCCAGATCGGCGGTAATCACCGAAGCCAGATCCTGCGCGACCTGGATTTCCAGCGGCTCGATCCCATGGAAGGTCGGCACCGCGACCGGCAGCGGCTCGACCGAGGGGTTGGTTATGTCGATCACCAGCTGGGCGCTTGCCGGCGCAACGAAACCCAAGGCGAAGATCAACGTGATCACACCGGCCAGATTTCGCATGCCATGCCCTCTGTTGCTCATTACGCACTCCTTCGCGTCTGACGCGCGTTCACGAAAACTCTCTCGGATCGAACCTCATCCGGTGCGTTCCTGGCGGCAACTGCACATTGCGGCTACATCGCGGATTACGGAGCGCTCGCAGCGCTCGATCGGCCGCTGATCTAAAGACGGGATCGGATGCATAAAGCGACCTGTCTGCCACGTTAGCGTTGGTCATCGCCCCATCGGCGCCGACCTGCACGACCAGGACGACAATATTTTCACGTGCTCCCCGCGCATTTGGATCGATGTTCCAGCACGGGCGTATGGAATCTGCCACCACCTTTCGCTGTTCAGCGGACAGATCTGTTGTCGATGAGGCCGCCTCGCTGACCCGCCCGCTGGCGAGGCTGCTCAGGAGCGATCCGAATGTGCTCTCGGTTTCTACCTCCGGTTCCGCCTGGGGCGGTTCCGGGCGGCGAGGCGGCAGCGGCGGCGAAGGCAGGGCGGCGACTTGTGTCTCCGGCGGCTCTTCGGCCTCCACCGGCTCCGGCGTCACGTCCTCGGCGAGTTCGGTGACCGGCTCCGGCTCCTCGGCGATCTCCGGCGTCTGCTCCGGCTCAGGTTCGGGCTCTGGTTCCGGCTCGGGTTCCGGTTCTGGCTCCGGCTCAAAAACCTGTTCGGGCTCCAGCGCCGGCACCACTTCCGGCTCCGGCAATTCCGGCTCTGGCGCAAGCTGCGCCTCGGGTTGCGGCTCCGGCTCGCGCAGATCCGGCAGTTCCGGCTCCACTTCCGGCGGCTCCGGCCGCTGGACCGGGACAGGCGGCAACGCTGCAACCTCCGGTTCAGGGACTGGCGGCGGCTCGTCCGGGATTTCGATCTGTGGCGGTTCGACCAGGGTCGCCGGTTCCGACGGCAGCACGTCGAGCCGCGCCAGATCACTCTCGCTGATAACACTGACCGGAATCGCCGTCAGAATCGGATCGGAATCACTGGATCGCGGCAGCCCCACCAACACGGCCCAAAGGAACGCGGTGTGCAGCAGCAGCGATATGATGAATCCGGTGCGCATCGGCCCTACTGACGCTCAACACCCTGCGGCAGCTCGGCGACCAGGGCCACGCGGCTGAAGCCGGCGGCGTTGACCGACCCCATGATTTCCATGATCCGACCATATTGGATGGTCCGGTCGCCGCGTACGTAGATGCGCGCCTCGGCGTTGGCGTCGGTGATGGCGATCAGCAATGGCACCAGATTGGCCAGATCGACCATGCTTTCCTGGACGAAGACCTCGCCGCCCGCATTGATCGAGATGATCAGCGGGTCGTCGGGCTCGCTCAAGTTCTGCGCCTGGGTCTTGGGCAGATCGACCGGCACGCCGACAGTCAACAGCGGGGCAGTGACCATGAAGACGATCAGCAGCACCAGCATCACATCGACGAACGGTGTGACGTTGATCTCCGCGATCGGCCGGTAGGCGGCGCGCTTGCTGCGACCGCGCAGACCGCGCCCGTGCAGGATCGTGCCCATCGGCTAGGCTCTCTCTTCCATGTGGCGCGACAGGATCGCCGAGAATTCACCGGCGAAATTGTCCAACCGGTCGGAGTAGCGGCCCAGATCGTTGGCGAATTTGTTGAAGAAGGCCGAGGCCGGGATCGCCGCGAACAGACCCAGCGCCGTGGCGAACAGCGCCTCGGCGATGCCCGGCGCCACGACGGCAAGGCTGGTGTTGGCGGTCTCCGCGATGGAGGTGAAGGCGCTCATGATGCCCCAAACCGTCCCGAACAGGCCGATGAACGGCGCCGTCGACCCGACCGAGGCCAGGAAGGTCATATAGCGCTCCAGGCGGGCCATCTCACGGGCATGGCTGACCTGCATCACCCGCTCGATGCGCTGCTGCAACGCGGCGCGCATCTGCGCGGTGGTGGTCAGGCTGCGGCCGATGGCGTGACGCCATTCCTTCATGCCGGCGCCGAACAGCGAGGCCATCGGATCGGGCGGGCCGTTGCTGATCCGGTCGTACAGATCCTCCAGCGAGCCTCCCGACCAGAAGGTCTCCTCGAAGACGTCGGCGCGGGAGTTCAACCGCCGCACCGACCGCCATTTGGCGACGATAATGGCCCAGCACCAGACCGATGCCAGGAGCAGCATGGCGATGACCGCCTTGACGACGATGTCGGAAGACAGGAACAGACCCCATAGGCTGAGGTCGAGCCCGCCTATGGACCCCGGTAGCTGAACGGTTGCGAGAGCGTTTGGCTCCATCTCGCTGCCTCTTGATGTTACGTCAGATGTTGAAGAGCGGCCCGCAAGTCGATCGGCATCCGGGCCGGCCGGCCGTGTCGATCGATGCAGGCAAGTTTCATGAACATGGCGACCAGAGTTGCGCCGGCCCGACGAATGGTCTGCTCGGCACGCAGGGTGGCGCCGCCGAAATCCGTGAACCGAGTGACGACTTCCAGCAGATCGTCCAGCCTGGCGGCCGCCCGGAAGTCGATTTCCATATGCCGCACGGCGAAGGCCAGCCCGGCTTCCGCCATCAGCTGGTCCTGCTCGGTTCCCGTCCGGCGCAGCAGTTCCGTGCGCGCCCGCTCGGCAAAGCGCAGATAGCTGGCGTGGTAGACCAGCCCGCTCATATCGGTGTCCTCGTAATAGACACGGACCGGAAACACATGGCCGTCAGGCGTCATTTCGCCCGCGATGTCAGGCATCGCCATCCCCCCCATCGCCGGCAATCGAACCGACCAGCAGATCGAACTCCTGCTGCCCGCGTTGGGGCACGCCGAGCCCGAGATGTCGATAGCCGCCATCGGCCAGCATCCGGCCGCGCGGCGTACGCTGCAGCAGGCCCTGCTGGATCAGGAACGGCTCGATCACTTCTTCGATCACGTCACGCTGCTCGGACAGCGCCGCCGCCAGGGTCTCAACCCCGACCGGCCCGCCGCCGTAGTTGTCCGCTATCACCGAGAGATAGCGCCGATCCATGGCATCAAGCCCGAGCGCATCGACCTCAAGGCGTTGCAGAGATTGGTCGGCGATGGTCCGGTTGATAGACTCGACGCCGTGCACCGCAGCGAAATCCCTGACACGGCGCAACAGACGGCCGGCGACCCTCGGCGTGCCGCGGGCGCGCTTGGCGATCTCCGCGGCGCCATCCGGGGCGAGCGGGCAATTGAGTATGCGGGCGCCGCGTATCACGATCTGTTCCAGCTCATCGCTTTCGTAGTAGTTCAGCCGCAACGGTATGCCGAAGCGTTCCCGCAACGGCGTGGTGATCAGTCCCGACCTGGTGGTCGCGCCGATCAGCGTGAAATGCGGCAGATCGATGCGGACCGAACGCGCCGCCGGTCCTTCTCCGATCATCAGGTCAAGCTGGAAATCCTCCATCGCCGGATAGAGGATTTCTTCGACCGCCGGATTAAGCCGGTGAATTTCGTCGATAAAAAGGACATCGTGCGGCTGGAGGTTGGTAAGGATCGCCGCGAGGTCCCCTGCGCGCACGATCACGGGGCCTGAAGTGGTCTTGAATCCGACACCCAGCTCTCGGCTGATGATGTTGGAAAGCGTGGTCTTTCCAAGGCCCGGCGGCCCATAAAGCAGGACGTGGTCGAGCGCCTCGCGACGGTTCCGCGCCGCCTCGATAAACACGGAAAGATTTTCGCGCATCTTGCGCTGGCCGATGAACTCGGCGAGCGATTGTGGCCGCAGCGAGCCCTCCGCCGCATCCTCCGACATCCGCTCCGCGTCGATCATCCGACCGTCCTCGGTCAGCCTTCCGCCGGTCGGGGGGAAATCGGTCATCGGGCCAATTCTTTCAGCGCCGCCGGAATCAGCGCCTCGACCTGCGGGGTGCCGCCGACTTGCTGCGCAGCTGCCGCGACGGCGCCGACCGCGTCGGCCCGCCCATAGCCGAGGTTGATCAACGCCGAGATGGCATCCGCCGTCGGGCCGGCGCCTTCAGGCAGGCTTCCGGCCGCAGCGGGAAGCCCGTCTGCCAGCGCGGCGCCGAACGAACCCACACCGGCTTTGTCCTTGAGTTCGCCAACGATGCGTCCGGCAAGTTTGGGGCCGACGCCATCGGCCTGGGTCAGCAATGCCTTATCCTGGGCCAGGATGGCAATGGACAGCCGGTCCGGGTCCAGCACGCCAAGAATGGCCAGGGCAACCCGCCCGCCGACGCCCTGAACGCTGGTCAGCAGGCGAAACCAGTCGCGTTCCGCCTGATCGATAAATCCGAAGAGATGGAAGTGGTCTTCCCGGACATGGGTCTCGATGTGCAACACCGCCGGCTGGCCGGCGCCGAGCCGATCCAGGGTCCGTCGCGATGCGAAGGCATGATAGCCGACCCCGCCCACATCGATGATGCAGCTATCCGCGGCAACGCTGTCCACCAGGCCCGTCAGCTTGGCAATCACGTGCCGCCTCCGATCAACGCGGGATTCGCCACCCGATGGGCGATTGCCGACTCCGATTGGCGATGATGGGCATGGCAAATAGCGACGGCCAGCGCGTCGGCCGCATCGGGCGATGAAATCTCAACACCTGGCAGCAGCATGCGCACCATGGCCTGAACCTGAACCTTGTCCGCATGGCCGGCCCCGACCACGGATTTTTTCACATGGTTGGCGCCGTATTCCGCGACTCGCAGCCCGGCCTTGGCCGGGACCAGCAACACCACGCCGCGCGCCATACCCAGCTTGAGGGTCGATGTCGGGTTTTTGTTGACGAAGGTCTCCTCGACTGCCGCCTCGTCGGGAGACAGCTGTTCGATTATCTCCACAAGACCGTCATGGAGTTCGGCCAGCCGCTCATGCAGCGGCGCCTTGGCGGAGGAGTTCACGGTCCCGTCGGCGACATGGCGCAGCCGATTCCCGGCCACGTCGATGACGCCCCAGCCGGTATGACGCAAACCTGGATCGAGGCCCAGAACCCTCATTCGAACGCTCTCCTATGCGTACGATCGCCCAGGGGCCTCCCAAAAGCTCCTCGAGCTTTGAGGCGGCACCGGCCCGCTCCCCCGCCCAGCCACCCCCAGATACTTTGGGCCAGTATCATCATGGGTGGCCGGGCGGGGGAGCGGGCCGGTGCCGCGTCCACGCATGTGGACAAATCCCTAAGCGGTCAGCCGTGCCATAACCTCGTCGGATATCTCGAAATTGGCCGCGACACGCTGCACGTCGTCATTGTCGTCCAAGGCATCGAGCAGTTTGATTAGCGAGGTCGCCGCGTCCTCATCCAATTCGACCGTGTTCAATGGCCGCCAGACCAGCCCGGCGGAGACCGGCGCTCCGAACCGTTCCTCCAACCCGTCGCGCACGGTGCTGAAATCCTCGACGGCCGCCGTGACGGTGTGCGCCTCGGCATCGGATTCCACATTCTCCGCGCCGGCTTCCAGCGCGGCCTCGAACATGTCGTCATCGCTGGCGGTCTCGGCCGAATAGCCGACTTCCGCAACGCGATTGAACATGAAGCTGACCGAATTCGTCTCACCCAGCGAGCCGCCGAATTTGGTGAAGGTTGAGCGCACTTCGGCGGCCGCACGGTTACGGTTATCGGTCAGCACCTCAACGATGATCGCCACGCCCGATGGTCCGTAACCTTCATAGCGGATTTCAGAATATTCCGTGTCGTCGTCGCCGCCGACCGCCTTCTTGACCGCCCGTTCGACATTGTCCTTGGGCATGTTGGCGGCTTTTGCAGCGGCAATCGCGGCGCGCAGACGCGGATTCATCGCCGGATCCGGCAGCCCGGATTTCGCGGCCACGGTGATTTCCCGAATCAGCTTCGAGAAGACCTTGGCACGCTTGGCGTCCTGCGCACCCTTGCGGTGCATGATATTGCTGAATTGAGAATGGCCGGCCATACCGACGCCCCACCCCGTCGTTCCAAATTGTCCGCCGATTGGCTGAGACCGTGCCCGCGCCCTGTTGCGACTGCCCAACGTCGCAGCGGCCCGGCTATCACATCGGCCTGCCTATCAACGCAATATGACGACTTTGGGGCGCACGGAATACTAAGGTTTTCCGCCAAATCCGCGCGGTTCAGCGATTATCCTCGGAAACCCCGAACTCCGGCCATTCCGGCCGAAGCCGGCCACCCACCCTGAGAGGGGCCACATCCCGGGCAAGGCCGGTCTTGTCGTCGGTGTCGACCACGAGGCCGCACAAAGTCGCCGCCGATTCGGCCGGTGTCAGGCGCTCTCCCGGCATCTTGGTAAGGAATCGGGCGATCGCCGGTTCCTTCTTCATGCCGATGACGCTGTCGTAGTCGCCGCACATGCCGGCATCGGTTTGATAGGCGGTTCCGCCGGGAAGAACCTGCGCATCCGCGGTGGGCACATGGCTGTGGGTCCCGACCACCAGCGTGACCCTCCCATCGAGAAAATGGCCCATCGACATCTTCTCGCTGGTCGCCTCGCCGTGGAAATCCAGAACGATCGCGTCGGCGTCATCGGGCATCGCCACCGGCGAAACGGCCTGGTCGAGCGCCGCGAACGGGTCGCCCAGCGGGTCCATGAATAGCCGCGCCATGGCATTGATCACCATGACCCGCCTTCCGCCGCGGGCCTCCAGCATGGTGACGCCGCGGCCGGGCGTGCCCGGCGGAAAATTCAGTGGCCGCAGCATCCGGTGGTCGCGGTCGATTTCGTTGATAATGTCCCGCTGGTCCCAGACATGGTTGCCGGTGGTCAGGCAGTCCGCACCGGCATCGTAAAATTCCGCGGCGATCTTCGACGTGATCCCGAAACCGCCAGCGGCATTCTCGCCATTGACGATGACGAAGTCGGCATCCAGGCGCCGGCGCAGCGTGGGGAGTTGATCGAGTGCAGCCCGGCGGCCGGCCCGGCCGACAATGTCGCCGAGGAAAAGAATGCGCATGCTCTAAGAACCTGTCCGCGTATTGATAATGAAGCGTTCGGTCACGACCATGTCGAGCCGCGCATCATTGCCGTCGATGGGCACCGACTCGATCTGTTGGTCCGCGTAGGCGATCCCGACAGCAAGCACCTCCCCGTCACGGCGCAGCGCCTCCAAAGTTCGGTCGTAGAAGCCGGCACCATAGCCGATACGCTGCCCGCTGGCGTCAAAGGCGAGCAGGGGCACCAGCACAATGGACGGCCGCACTTCCGGCGAAGATGCCGGCGGCACACCGACGCCGAATGTCGCATCGGTCAGGGCCATGCCGGGAGTCCAGGTACGGAAGAGCAGGGGTTGCCCGGGACCGACAACGACCGGAAGGGCGCAGGGATACCCCTGGTCCGATAGTGTTGTGAGCAAAGGCAAGACATCGATTTCATCGCCGATCGGCGCAAAGCCGGCGACCACGGAACCCTTTGGGATGGCCATTTCGGCCCTAAACCGGTCTCGCAACAGGAACTCAGCCGTGCCGCCGAGCTCAGCATGTGCCCGGCTCCGTTGCGCTTTGGCGCGTTCCCGAACGCGCTTTTTGCGCTCGGCAGTCGGATTTCCGAAGGGCTGATCGAGAGTGGCGGAGCCGCGACGGCCGTTGGTCATAATAATTCCTCGTGGGCCCTGCTCAGCAGGTGGGGGCCATATACCGGGACCACAGCCCCGGCAGGGACAGCTCCCTAGAGGTTCTTATCGGCCCCGGGAACAAAACAGACCTGACGCACCGCGCAGCCCCGCCGTAACGGTATCTAGTATCGAATAACGGCATTAGCGACTCATTTCGAGCCGGCGTTATGTCTGCTCCAGCCGCGCGGCCAGGGAATCGAGCCGGCTCGCAAGCTGGGAGATCGATGTCGCCACCGCTTCATCCTCCGCACCGCCGTTTTCCGCCGCTGATTTCTGCAGCCGCGACCGGGCGTCGAACAACTCATCGCCCAGCATCAGGCTCGCCATCACCATCACATGGGTATCGGTGGCGCCGCCGAGACTGCCCATGGAGGTGATCTTCTCATCGATATAGGCGGCGATCCGACGAACCCGCTCTTCCTGACCGTCGTCACAGGCGATCGGATAGTGCCGGCCGCCCAGGGAGATATCGACTCGTGCCACGTCGTCTAATCCTGCAATACCGTTTCGAGGCGATGGATTGCCCGGTCGACCCGTTCGACGGTCATATCCATCTTATCGCCGGTCTGCTGCCATGCGACCTGACGCCGCTGGTCGGCATTTTCCAAGGCACCCTCCAACCGCCCAATGGCAGCTTCGAGCCTTTGCAGCTCTGTGATAATTCGAGACATGACCCCTCCGGACGGATCGCCGATTGCCGGCGTTGCGGCGGCCCGGAGATTAGGGGCGGCGACGGGGCGGCGTCAACTCGGGTTTCCCACAGGTCGTCGGTGCAATGCCGTGCAATTCCCTGTCCCAGATGCCAGTTGACGCAGCAAGACGCCGACGGCATGGTGCGCCCGCCCCGGACCTTTAACCGGTGTGACTGGCTGATATTGGTCGGCGCGCCTGCGGGAAAAGACAACAAAGCATCAACATCGGGATCAGGATCGTCATGCCGTCTTCGCATGCCACCGCTTCTGCGCCATCCAGCCAACCCAGCCACAAGGCCATGGCCAACGCCATTCGCGCCCTGTCGATGGATGCGGTGCAGAAAGCCAATTCCGGCCACCCCGGCATGCCCATGGGCATGGCCGACGCGGCCACCGTACTGTTCGGCAAATTCCTGAAATTCGACCCGTCCGGGCCCACCTGGCCGGATCGCGACCGCTTCGTGTTGTCCGCCGGGCACGGCTCGATGCTGCTGTATTCGCTTTTGTACCTGACCGGCTATGAGCGCATGACGCTGGATCAGCTGCGCAATTTCCGCCAGCTGGGATCACTGACCGCCGGCCATCCGGAAGTCGATTTCGGCGTCGGCATCGAGACCACCACCGGCCCGCTGGGCCAGGGCCTCGGCAACGCGGTCGGCATGGCGCTGGCCGAGCGCATCCTCAACGCCCGTTTTGGCGACGCGCTGGTCGACCATCACACCTATGCCATCGCCGGCGATGGCTGCCTGATGGAGGGCGTCAGCCACGAGGCCAGCTCGCTGGCCGGCCATCTGAAGCTCGGCCGGCTGATCGTGCTGTATGACGATAACGGCATCTCCATCGACGGGCCGACCGATCTGTCGTTCAGCGACGATTCGGCGAAGCGCTTCGAGGCCTATGGCTGGGACGTGCGCAAGGTCGATGGGCATGACCCGGCAGCGGTGGAGCAGGCGCTGGCCGAGGCTAAGGCCACCGACACCCCGTCCCTGATCTGCTGCCGCACCACGATCGGATTCGGTGCACCGACCAAGGCCGGCACCGCCGGCGCCCACGGCTCACCGCTGGGCGACGAGGAGATCGCCGGCGCCCGCGAAGCGCTGAGCTGGCCTTTCACACCGTTCGAGATTCCCGAGCCGATCGTTCAGGGCTGGCGGGCGATCGGGGCGCAGGGCGCGCCGGTGCGGGCCGAATGGGAAGGCCGCCTGCAAGCCGCCGACCCGGTTTTGCGCGCCGCCTTCGACGCGGCGATGTCCGGCGAGTTGCCGGCGGAGTTTGACGCGCTCGTCAACGCCTACAAGCGCGAGGTTTCCAAGGCTGCACCAAAGATCGCCACAAGGGCCGCTTCCGGCAACGCACTGGAGGTCATGGTGCCGGCGGTGCCCGAGCTGATCGGCGGCTCCGCCGATCTGACCGGCTCCAACAACACCCGGACCAAGACCGGCACCGATATCGCCACCGGCGAGTTCGGCGGACGCTACGTGCGCTATGGCGTGCGGGAACATGGCATGGCGGCGGCGATGAATGGCATGGCGCTGCATGGCGGCGTCATTCCCTATGGCGGCACCTTCCTGACCTTCACCGATTACTGCCGGCCCTCGATCCGCCTGGCATCGCTGATGCGCCAGCGGGTGGTGTTCGTGATGACCCATGACAGCATCGGCCTGGGCGAGGATGGCCCGACCCACCAATCGGTGGAACACGTATCGAGCCTGCGGGCGATCCCCAACCTGATGGTTATGCGCCCAGCCGATGTGGTGGAAACCGCGGAGTGCTGGCAATTGGCGCTGTCATCGCGAGAAACACCGACGGTGATCGCGCTGACCCGTCAGGGCCTGCCCACGGTGCGCACCGACGCCACCGATGAGAACCTCACCGCCAGGGGCGGATATGTGCTGTCCGAGGCGACAGGGGATGCTGCCGTGACCTTGATTGCCACGGGCTCCGAGGTCAGTATTGCCCTTGAGGCACAGCAATTGCTGCAGGCGGACGGCATCGGCGCCCGGGTGGTCTCGATGCCCTGCTGCGAGCTGTTCGACCAGCAGGATGCCGCCTATCGCGCCTCGGTGCTGGGCGACGGCCAGGTCAGGATCGCCATCGAGGCCGGTTGCCGGCACGGCTGGGACCGCTATATCGGGCCTGACGGCGCCTTCATCGGCATGGAGGGCTTCGGTGCCTCCGCGCCGGCGCCGCTCCTGTACAAACATTTCGGCATCACCGCCGAGGCCGCCGTCGCAGCGGCAAGAGAAACACTTGGGAGCTGACTCGGACTGCACCGTGCGATAGCGATAGACAATAGCTGGATGTCCATATCCCAGTTGTCATTCCCGCCTTCGCGGGAATGACAACTTGTTTGGGCGGAGTTTAGACAGCAGATGATCGAGATATCGTGGGTCGTAAGCCGTCCAATCCATTAACTGATACCCTATTCGAACCTTGGAGAACGCAATGGCTGTCCGTGTCGCAATCAATGGCTTTGGCCGCATCGGTCGTCTGGTGCTCCGCGCGATCTATGAATCCGGTCGCACGGACGTGGAAGTGGTCGCGATCAACGACCTCGCCGACATCAAGACCAATGTGCATCTGCTGAAATACGACAGCGTGCATGGCCGCTTCAATGGCACGGTGGAGGCTGGCGACGGCGTCATGACGGTCAACGGCCATGCGATCAAGGTGGTCCAGGAACGCGACCCGGCCAGCCTGCCCTGGGGCGATCTGAATGTGGACGTCGCCCTGGAATGCACCGGCATCTTTGTCAAGCGGGACGGCGCGGCGAAGCACCTGGAGGCCGGCGCCAAGAAGGTACTGATCTCCGCCCCCGGCACCGATGACGACATAACCGTGGTCTACGGCGTCAACCACGACAAGCTGACCCCGGACCACAGGATCGTCTCCAACGCGTCCTGCACCACCAATTGCCTGGCCCCGGTCGCCCATGTGCTGAACCAGGCGATCGGCATCGAGAGCGGATTCATGACGACGATCCACAGCTACACCGGCGACCAGCCCGTGCTGGACACCATGCACAAGGATCTGCACCGGGCCCGCGCCGCGGCGCTGTCGATGATCCCGACCTCCACCGGCGCCGCCAAAGCGGTCGGCAAGGTGCTGCCGGAGCTGAACGGACGGCTGGACGGCACCGCCATGCGGGTGCCGACCCCGAATGTCTCGGTGGTCGACTTCAAATTCGTGCCGAGCCGGCCAACCAGTGTCGACGAGATCAACGCCGCCATCAAGGACGCCGCCGCCGGCAACGCCCTGAAGGGCATCCTGGGCTGGTACGACGAGCCCCTGGTCTCTCAGGACTTCAACCATGACAGCCATTCCTCGATTTTCGCGGTCAACGAGACCAAGGTGGTCGGCGACAATCTGGTCCGGGTGATGAGCTGGTACGACAATGAATGGGGCTTCTCCTGCCGCATGGCGGACACCGCCGTCGCGATGGCCAAGGCCGGGTAGCCGCCTTTGTCCGCGAGGCATCGCCAAACCGCGAAAGGGCGCCGTCACGGGCGCCCTTTTTCGTCTCTTGCCTTAAGTTGGGGCGTGGCGGCAGGCGGCGAATTGTCTAGCAGTCGATCATAGGCGACACTGGCGCGGACAAGACTGGTCGGAGAACCCGGCGAAGCAGCTCTTCCTCTGCGCGCCAGATCCGGTTCACGCCGACCGCCAACGATCTCGAGATTGGGAACGAGACAAATGGAACTGAAATGGCTGGAGGATTTCATCAGCCTGACAAACACCCATAATTTCCGCCACTCGGCCGAGCAGCGCAATATCTCCCAGCCCGCTTTCAGCCGACGGATCCACGCCCTCGAATCCTGGCTGGGCACCTCACTGATCGACCGCAGCACCTACCCGACCACCTTGACGGAAAACGGACAGGCTTTTCGCGAGATCGCCGAGCAGGCGCTGATCATATTTCAGAAGGCGCGCGACGACGTACGAGGCCAGGAACGGCGCGCCCGGGCGATGATCAGCTTCTCGGCGCTCCATACCATCGCCCTGACTTTCTTCCCCAAATGGATGACCGCCTGGCGCTCGCTTCTGGGACCGCTGACCACCCGAATCAATCCGGAGAACTTCCACGACTCGGTTCAGGCGCTGGTCGATGGCAACTGCGATTTCCTGCTGTGCTACTCCCACGAGGCGATTCCGGTGCTGCTCGATCCGCAGATCTATCCCTCGATCAAGTTGGCCGAGGATACCTTCATGGCGGTCACCGGCACCGACCGTCGGCGTCGTGCACTGTTCCGGGTGGATGGCAGGAAAGCCGAAAAAAAGATCCCTTGGCTGACCTACACCACCGACAGCTATTTGTGGCGCGTCGAAGAGCATATCCTCTCCAAGGAGAAACCGGCCCTGCCGCTCAGCGCGATCTGCGAGAATCCGATGGGCGAATCCCTGAAGGCAATGGCTTTGGAAGGCCATGGTGTAGCCTGGTTGGCGGAGAGCTCGATTCAGGACGAGCTCGCCGATAAAAGGCTCGTGCCGTTCGGCCCGCGCCGGCTCCAGCTGCGCATCGACATTCGCATGTATCGCTCGATACACAACACCCGCCCACAGCTGCTGCAATTCTGGTCCTGTGCTGAATCCCTTTCCAACTTCACCGACAGGTTGCAGCGATGACGAGGAGATTTGATGCATAATTTGCATCACTCATAAGAACGATGCATTAGACATCAGGGCGATGCCTTGTAAGACTTAAGGACGAGGGAAGTCCGAGCGATTGCGGTCGCAAGGTCCGATCTTGTGGAACGAGAAGCCAGCCAAAGCTGTGCCAAAGTTGTTGCTGGCGGGACTGCACCTCGCAGCGACCAACGCGAACAGATGCCGGGGACCATCTTCACGGGCAGGATTGCTGTGGAACACTTGCCGTCTCTAGAGGTATCAAGTGCCCTGCGGCCGACGGCAAGGGACGCGCGCCGCAGGATTGCGGTATGTCGGCCCAAGCCGCCGATCCGACGCCTTGGAATACAAGTCCCCTGGCACATAAACGGAGGCATTCATGACAAATGAAACAGCAGGTAGCGGCACGCGCAAATCCGGGCCGTTTTCGTTCTGGACCAATCTCAAGCTTTGGCAAAAGATTCTCGTCGCCTTGGCACTCGGCCTCATCGTGGGGGCCATCTGGGGGCCGGGCGCCGCGAACATCAAGCCGATCGGCACGGTCTTCATCAGCCTGATCAAAATGCTGATCGTCCCGCTGGTCTTCTCCTCCCTCGTCGTCGGGGTCTGTTCCATGGAGAACACCAAGAAGATGGGGCGCATCGGCTTGAAAGCCTTCGTCCTCTACCTGGGAACGACGGCCATTGCGATCACCATCGGACTGGTCATCGGCACGATGCTGCAGCCCGGCGCTGGCATCGAAATGACGGCCGCGGAAGGCTTCGCCGGCAAGGAGGCGCCGCCCTTCATCGATACGCTGATCGCGGTGGTGCCGCAGAACCCGGTCGGCGCGATGTCCGCGGGCAACATCCTGCAGATCATCGTCTTCGCCGTGCTGCTGGGCGTCGCGATCAACCTGGCCGGCGAGAAGGCGGCGCCGGTCAAGGCGGTCTTCGAGTCGTTCGCCGAGATCATGTACAAGCTAACTCACATGGTCATGTCGCTGGCGCCTTACGGCGTCTTCGCGCTGATGGCCTGGGTAGCCGGCACCTACGGGCTGGAGATCCTGCTGCCCCTCGGCAAGGTGATATTCGGCGTGTATCTGGCCTGTATCCTCCACGTGCTGCTGACACTGACCGGCGGCGGTATCATGCTGATGGGGCGCCTCAATCCGGTGCGGTATCTGCGCGGCATAATCGACGCCCAGGCCGTTGCCTTCACCACCACCAGCAGTTCGGGCACCCTGCCCGTGACGATCAGCGTTGCCCGGGAGAATCTGGGTGTTTCGAAGGGTGTCTCAAGCTTCATTCTGCCCCTGGGCGCGACCATCAACATGGACGGCACGGCGATCTACCAAGGCGTCGCGGCGCTGTTCATCGCGCAGGCCTTCGGCATCGATCTGGGGACCGGCGACTACATTACGATCATCCTGACCTCGACCCTGGCCTCGATCGGCGCCGCCGGTGTGCCCGGGGCCGGCTTGATCATGCTGTCCCTGGTGCTGACCTCGGTCGGATTGCCGCTCGAAGGCCTGGCGATCATCGCCGGGATCGACCGCATCCTCGATATGGCCCGCACATCGGTCAACGTGACCGGCGACCTGATGGTCTCCGTTCTGGTCAGCAAGACCGAAGGAGAACTCGACGAAGAGACCTATAACAAGGTCGCCGTTGTGTAACTTGGAATGCGGCCGCGTAAGCGATCGCGCTTTCCGGTTTCGGCGGCCGGCGTCATGCACGCCGGCCGCCGCATTTTCCATGATCAGTCTGACCGGCGCAGGCGAAATGGCCGGGTGATACTAGTGGTCTGAATCTAACATAATGTACCCCTAGGACGGTCTTCCGAGATTTCCGTTCAGGCGCGTGGTGCGTCGTGATGCAGCGCATCACAAGCACCGCGCAACGACGCCGGAGATCTCGGAAGACGGCCCGGAGGGTCGCTTTTCCAGCCTCCTCGGGGCGTCAGACGCGCTTGACGATGCGCTGCATCGCCTGCGCGCGCCCTCCTGCCGACGAAACGGGAAAAGCGATCCTATGGGTACATTATGTTAGATTTGGACCACTAAATGTGGGAGGAACTGACCGAACTGCTGCTCGGCCTGGTCGGCGCCGGCATTGCCCTGGGCGCACTCTACTATTTCATCGCCGGGGTCCAACGCGACCACGCGGAAGAGGATGACGAGGATGACGAGCCGCCTGCCCCCCAGCATGAGGCGCTTACGCTCGACGACGGCGAGTCCCGCTCGGCACACGCGCATCGATTCGCCGAAGGCTCGGTGGCGTCGGTTGCCGAGCTATACATTTGCGCCGAAGCCGGCGCCGCGATGCAGCGGGCATCCGCGGTCGAGGCCGTTGTCGGAAAGGGGCTGACGGGCGACCGCTATTCCATCAACCGGGGCCATTGGTCGGAGAGCGACGAATGCGAGGTGACGTTGATCGCCCAGGAAGACCTCGATGTGGCGATGCGCGAGACCGGCATCTCACTGGAGGACGGGCGCCACCGGCGCAACATCGTGACCAGCGACACCGACCTCGCCTCCTTGCTCGGCCAGCGCTTTCGCGTGGGCGGCGCCTATTTCTCCGCCGCCAGGCCGCGGCCGCCTTGCCTCTATCTGCAGATGCTGACCGAGCCGGGCCTGGCGCGGGCACTGGTCGGCCGGGGCGGCATTGGCGTGCACTGCTTCAGAAGCGGACCGATCCGCGAAGGCGATCCCGTCGTCGTTCTGGACCTATCGCTGCGAACGTTGGTGAAGCGACGATGGCGCGCCCTGACAGCTGGCAAAGGCCACGCGGATCAGAAAGATCGACCCACCTGAGCGCGACAGCCCGGTTCCATTCCAGCGACAGACCGCGCGCTGCACATATGCGCATTCTTTCTCGTTTCGCGCGCAATTTGCTAAAATGCCGTCTATCGGGTTACCCTTGGCGACTCAACGATCACGGTTCCCCCAATGTCGCCGCCAGTGCCCGAAGTCCAGAGAAGCAACGGCCAGAAGGTTTCGCGGCTGCGGGCGCCGACGGTAACCGGCTACGCATCGCGTGGACCGGTCTCGATCGACGATCAGAACTGGCGGCAGACCCTGACGCTCAACATCCTGCTCGATCAGATGAACGTGCAGAACGCGGCCCGGCAGTTCGTGAGCGGACGGTACCGGTTGGGCCAGATCCAGGACTCCAACCGCCGGTGGTTCCTGGTCCGCGACTGGCGGCCGCGGGAGTGGGCATCCTTTGTCGCGGATTTCGAAACGGTTACGGAGGGGTTCTGGAGCCGGAAGTTCATGCTGGTCCCGCCAGCCGACTATGACGGATTGAACTGGCCAGGCCCGCGGCCGACACACCGGCCCAACGTGATCACCCATCTGGACGCCAATATCCGCCCGCGAACCGGCAGGGCGCTCTATCCGTACGTGGGTGGCTGGCGGCCGGTTTCCATCTGGAAGCTGGCGGAGCGCATGGATTTGCCGGGCTCCGGCGTCAGGCTGCCGGGCTCGATGCCGGCCTCGGCGCGGGATATCGGCCGGCGGGACTTCCGCAGCAGCGCCAGCACGATGATCCGGGCGGATGCTTATGCCAATGGCGGCCGCACCGCGATCCATGAAACCGGCCACCTCACTGGACAACGGCACCCCGGGCAGTGGCAGCATGTGCATGCCCCCGGTTGCCGCAACGATGACGGCGCACCTGCCTGCTATGCCGGCACACGACCGGAGCATGCCGCCAACATCATGGGCAGTGGTACCGGGATCCTGCCGGAGAACGCCGATCCCTGGCGCAGCTTCATGGCCGAACACACCGGTACCCAGGAGGGCGACTGGCACGTCTTCGTGATGACTTCCAGCGGGGCGATTCCGACGCCCGTTGCCCTTACGCAACAAACCGCGGGCCGGCAACCGCCGAGAACACCCCCAACACGAACGGCAGCGCCGCCAACACCCTGAACGGCATCTCCCGTCGCAAGATCCGTGAGGTTCTGGGGTTTGTGGAAGAGCACGACTGGCGTCAGTATGTGAGCGACTAGGCACCCGGCCTACGGAAATCAGGTGGCGGATAACAGCATGGCGAATCCCGTGATCGGCTTCATCGGCGTCGGGCTGATGGGCCACGGCATGGCGAAGAACATCGTCGAGAAGGGCTATCCGCTGGTGGTCATGGCGCACCGCAACCGCGAACCGGTCGACGATTTGATCGGGCGCGGGGCGAGCGAAGCCCGCACGCCGAAGGAGATGGCCGAACGCTGCGACATCATCCATCTCTGCGTCTCCGGCAGCCCTCAGGTCGAAGGCGTCATCCGCGGGCCGGATGGAATCCTCGGCTCCGGCAAGAACGGCCTGATCGTGGTGGATTGCTCGACCTCCGACCCGGTCAGCACCCTCCAGCTCGCCGGCGAACTCTCGGCCCACGGCATGGCGTTCGCCGACGCGCCGCTGTCCCGCACGCCCAAGGAGGCGGAGGCCGGCACCCTGGACGCCATGGTCGGCGCCAGCCCCGAGACCTTCGCGGCGATCCGCCCGGTCCTGGAGTGCTGGGCCCGGGTGATCGTGCATCTCGGCCCCGTTGGGCTCGGCCACAAGATGAAGCTGATCAACGACTTCATCGGCATGGGCTATGCCGCGCTCTATTCCGAGGCGCTGGCGATTGCCCGTAAGTCGGGCCTGAGCGCTGAACAGGTGAACTCGGTCATCGCGCCGGGCCGGCTGTGGAACGGCTTCTACGAGACCTTCATGAAATGGACTCTGGAGCGGGACGAGAATGCCCACCGCTTCTCCATCACCAACGCCCATAAGGACATGCGCTATCTGGCGAACATGGCCAATGCGGTGGGCGCGGTGAACCCGGTGCAATCGGCGGTGAAGAACAGCCTGGCGGCCATGGAGGCGACCGGAAACGGCGACAAATTCCTGCCCATGCTGGCGGATTTCGTCGCCGCGATGAACGGTTTGGAACAGAGTGAATAGTCATACAGGGTCAAAAGCCTCCGTAGCATGCGCGACAATCACCGGCGCGAGGAGGCGAATTCCGCGCTGCCCTCACCCTCCCGCTTCGCGGGTCCCTCCCTCTCCCAGAGGTAGAGGGTATAATGCGGCAGCCACAAATCACCCTCTCCCCGGTCCACACACTCTGGGAGAGGCAGGGACCCGCGGCGAAGCCGTGGGAGGGTGAGGGCCGGCACCGAGGCCACGAGTTTCCCAGGATTGGACCAGGAAAGCAGGACGTCTCGGTTCGACATTCATGACGCAGGTGCGACAGAGGACGATAGCTCAATGACCGAAGCGGTGAAGAAGATCATCGACATAGCCGCGTTCCCCCTCGGAGACCCGGCCTTCCGCGCCCGATGCCGTGCCGATCTGGTTCGGGACGGCGTGTTGGTGATGCCGGGTTTCCTGGTGCCGGGTGCCGTCGACACGGTGAGCCGGGAAGGCATCGCCCATCGCGACAAGGCCTTTTTCTGTTGCCAGGACCACACCGCCTATCTCAGCCCGCCCGACCCCGAATTCGCCCCCGATCACGCCCGCAACAGACTCGTCGTTTCATCGAAGGGCTGCATCACCGACGACATCGTCCCGGCGGACTCGCCCTTGCGGGTTCTCTACAACGCCGAATTGTTCCGCGACTTCCTCTGCGAGATCCTCGGCGAGGAAGCGCTGTACGACTACGCCGACCCACTTTCCTCGATCAACATCCACTACGCCGACACCGGCCAGGAGCTCGGCTGGCATTTCGACAACTCCTCCTTCGCCATCACCTTGATGATCCAGCCGGCGGAGCGGGGCGGCCAGTTTGAATATATCGGCGGAGTCCGCGACGCCGATGCCGGCGACATGAACTATGACGGCGTGGCGGCCGTCCTCGACGGCAAGGTCACCGCAAAACAACTGACGATGGATGCCGGCGCGCTGGTCCTGTTCCGCGGCAGAAACGCGATCCACCGGGTCGCCCCGAACGAGGGCGAGCGAACCCGAATGCTCGTGGTCCTGGCCTACAACGGCCAGCCTGGCATATCCCTATCCGAAGCAGCGCGGATGACGTTCTACGGACGGACAAACTGAAAGTGGCAACGAACTGGGAGGCAAACGGACGGCAAATCCATCTCTATCTGATAATGTTGCATCGCCCCAACGGCTCACATCCTCCGAACATTTGATCTCCGTCGGATGACACCAGGGCGCCGAATGACTTAGGACACCTTTGTTATGGCTGAGGACACGACGAAAAAGCGCGAACCCAACAAGCTGGCGGAAAGCGATTTCTCGAGCGTCATCTCCGCCATACGCTCTCCGCTAAGCCTGTTCGGATTGATCGTGCTGGTTTGCAATGGCGTCTTTGCTATCGCCGCGGCGTCGATGAACAACATCGAGGCCTTCAAATACGCAATCCACATGTTTCTCGCCGTCGTCGGCGTATTCGTCATGATCGCATTGTGGCACCCACGGTCTCTTTATCACCCGAGGGAGCTGGAGGGACTACGCGATGACATCACTGGCGTTAGATTACCCAAGACAATTATTACATCAGTGATGGTCTTTGTTTTGCTTTTATATGTTGGGTATCAATACCTGAAGACATAATTAGAACAGCCGAAGGACGATAGTTCTCTATGTCGATCGGCCAATTAGGATTGAAAATCAATCGGTTCTGATATGAAAAGCGTATTGTGACCCCGTATATGGTTTCAAGTTAAGGCATACATCTCGGTCACCTCGTAACGGCGCCTTCGCACCGTTCGTGCCACCTACTCCTCAAAGCGACCCGTGGCGTCACGATCGCGGTCGTATCGTCTCGTGAGCGGAAACGGCGGCAACCAGGACTCGCGGCGGACGATCCAGCTTTCGTAAGTTGGCATCAGTTGGTCAGGGCATCCAGGGATCCTAGATTCACTTCGATTTCGTCTTCGCTGCGTGCGAAAATGGACGAGCCGCAGCGGGGACAGAAAAACCGCCCGGCGTAGTCGCGTGTTTCGCCATCGATCGCTCACCGCATCCTGAGGGAACACCGCGGAAGCGTGAAAAAGAGCCCCATGGTGCTTGCGGCAATCGAGACAGTGGCAAAGGCCGACCCGGTATGGGCGTCCAGAGGCCACAATCCGGACGTTGCCGCACAAGGCAACCGCCCGTGAATCGGTCCATGCTGCGTCTCCTCTAAAATCAAGCGGGCGGAATGTTTAAATTACGGTGACAGCAGCTGAATTGATTGCCGTAAGCGCTGATATCATCGTCGGGCTCGACGTAGAAACCGGCGATGACAGTAATTCGGTTACTGTCCCCGCATTTGCACATGCTTCCGGGTCGGACTTTCAGGTCGACCGCCACGGCCACATGAATGCAGAAAGCTTTCTCATCAATTGTGCTCTGAAATGCTCGCCGCTGCAGGATCCTATACCGGCTCCTTGAGCTTCAGTTCGCGCCACATCCAGGCCGAGTCATAGGGCTTTTGACCCTGGCCGGCGGCGCGCCGGAATTCGGAATTCTCCAACTGCTTGAGCCAGTCGACGACCTGCGCACGCCCTTTCTTGGTCTTTACGGCCTGGCGCGGCGTCCTGCCGTCGAGGATGGGAAGCGAGTCATCGAGGGTGCGACGGTAGTGGTCGTCCAGATAGGCATGGATCGCCTGCTCGGCCACCTCGGGCGGCAAGTCGGGTTCCGCTGATCTCGGCGGCTCCGGGCGATCCTCAAGCATCTTCTCCAGGCCCTGGTGCGAGGTCAGCGGGCTTCCCACCAGCGCGCCCAAATGGGTGGCTAGAGCTTCCCGCCCTGTTTCCGCACGCTCTGTGGAGTTCGTCTTCAGGATGAGGAATTCGCCCACGATCTCGGCGTCGCCGAGACTGGTCTGGCCGACCTGGTCCTCCGGTACGAATTCGAATTCTTCCTGTCGGCTTCGCGACGTCCTTTGCGACGGCGACCCCGGCCCTGCCATATCCAGTGCGGTTCGTCGACTTCATACCTTTCATATCCGTCGATCCCGTCGAGGATAGCGGCAATTCTTGCCGCGTCACCCTTGATCGGGAATCGGATCTCCGAAAACACGATCCGGTCGCCGTCGGTATTGCGGATTTCGGGCAGGGGGGCGAACGCCTTACCCAAAGCGTCGTTCAGCCAAAACTGCGTGACTACACAACACGTCATGGAATCGGACAGAACCAATTTCCGCACATCACGACGATCGAACGCCACCGGCACGCCGTGCTTCTTGGCTTCCTTACGAAGCTCTTTTCCAAGCTGTTTGGCCATTTCATCGATAGCCGACAGAATCTCGTCCGCCAATTGGTGCGGAATCAGCAACAAGCCGCCGGTAAAGTGGGGCTTCTTGTTGACGACGATGATGCGACCGGCAATGCGGTCCCATCGGGCCGCCGATTCCGAGCCCCGTTTCTCTTCCAGGGTCACGGGATCGCCGCCCAGCACAAGGTCCCGGACCGTCATGCTGTGCCCGGGATCGAGCTCGGTGACCTCGTAGAGCGACGGGGTGGAGTCCCTGATACCTTCCAGATAGCGTCTTGCCGGGACCTTCTCTCGCCACCCGCGCCGCTTGAGATAGTCGTCAATGATGTTGAGTTCCCCCTCCTCGCCGAATTGTGCGGTGAGGAAGTCTTCAAATATGAACCCGTAGACCATGCCAAACGCACTGCCGAGAAGGTCGAAGACTTCCTCGGCGGTCATCTCGAATTGCTCAAGGATCATATCCAGATGCTCGGCGAACACCTCATCGCGGCGAGAAGCCCACTCCTCTCTCGCGGACCATTTTCCAATATTGTCGATGGCCTTGGCGGCGCCTGGAATGCGCATGCGAGACTCCTGCGATCACCTACGGGTTCGTATGACGCCCAGGTTAGCCGAATCTGTTTCCGGGGTTAAGGTCGAGCAGAGATGGTTTGGGTAAAAAAGGAAAGACTAATCCGCCTCAAACACCCCCATTCGGCCGCGCCGCCACCAGCACCCCGTCGGCGATCCGATCCGACGGGTGCAACAGCACCGTCTCACCGACTTCCAGACCGCCGAGCACCTCCGCCTGGGTGCCGTTCATGTGGCCGATCTCGATCTTGCGCAGCACTGCGCGGCCATCCTCGACCACGAACAGGGCCCAGTCGCCGCCGGTGCGGAACAGGGCGCCGACCGGTACCTTCAGCACATCGTCGCCGCGCCAGACCACGATCGCCACCTCGACCCGATAGCCGTGGCCGAGCAGGCGCAGGCGGTCGGCCGGCTCGTCGAAATCGACGATCACATTCACCCGCTGCTCATCGATGCCCAGCGCCGAGGTCTTGGTGAAGCCGTAGGGTTCGACCCGGCGGACATGGCCGGCCAGGCGCTCGCCGCCGCCCCAGCCCTCGATGAAGGCCTCGGCATCCTGGGCGACCTGCACCGCGTCGGAGGAGAGCAGGTCGACGACGATCTCCAGATCGCCCGGATCGCCGATCTCGATCAGCGGCGCGCCAGCATCGACGACGCCCTCGCTCTCATGGAAGATGCGCAGGATCTTGCCGTCCACCGGGGCGCGGACGGCATAGCAGCAGCCGGCCTGCTGATCGGTTGCACCGCCCTCCACCGTGGGGCGGATCAGTGACGCGCGGGCGGTTTCCAGCTCGAATTCGCTCATGCTCAGCCCGGCGCGGGAGGTCAGCAAGGCGGCCTCCTCGGTGTGCAGTTCCATGCGCGCCCGGTCCAGCGCCGCCTCCGACACATTGCCGCGTTCGAACAGCCGCTCGGCGCGGCGGAACTCGGTCTCGGCGAAATCGACCTGGGCCTGGGTCCGCGCCAGCTCCGCCCGGGCCAGCGCCATCGCCGCCTCCGCCCCCTGCACCGCGGCCTCAAGCTCGGAGCGGGTGCGCGCATCCAGGAAGGTCGGCTGGGTCGGCAGGATGTTGGCCAGCACGGTCTCCGCCGCGACCACCGTGTCGCCGACATCGCCCTCGAAGCGCAGCACCTGGCCCGGCAATGGAGAGGAAACCAGATAGACCTCGCGCACGCGGGTCTCGCCATCATCGGCGACGGTGACGATCAGGCTGCCGGTCTCGGCAACGGCCATGTCCACCGGCACCGGCTGCGGACGAAAGGCATAGGCCAGCCCCGCCGCCACGATCACCAGGGCCAAACCGCGCCAGATCCATTTGCTCTTGTTTTTCACGATCGACCCTTTCCCGGATCCATTATTTCGGAGCCCCCTCACCCCCCCCCCCCCCCCCCCCACGGCTTCGCCGCGGGTCCCTCCCTCTCCCGCGAGGGGAGAGGGGTTCTGAATTCGCGCTGGCTGAATAGCCCTCTCCCCTTGCGGGAGAGGGAGGGACCCGACGCGAAGCGTTGGAAGGGTGAGGGGGCTACGTCGAAGAACTCCAAATCCACACCTATTCCCGTGTCTTGAGGACGGCGACCAGGTCGAACCGCGCCACC
>CBDEGD010000041.1:0-66019 GCA_965237625.1 Inquilinaceae bacterium | reverse complement strand
TCGATCATGAAAACGCAGGATCGCGGCGGCGCCATTCTGGGCATCATTCACGATATCGAGACCCACGACGCCGTCTGTAATGCTTCCTACGACGTGGCGCGCTACAAAGACGCTGCCTAGCCAGGCATTTTCGAACCCGGGCGACTCGATGCAGGAAACGGTCTATTCCAACGCCAGAATTGTGCTGCCGGACAGGGTGGTCGACGGCACCATCGTCGTGTCGGATGGATGCATCGCCGAAATCGGCGAGGGCCGGTCGGCGGCGGCGGGCGTAGTCGACCTGGAGGGCGATCTGCTGATCCCGGCCTGGTGGAGTTGCACACCGACAATCTGGAAAAGCACATGCGGCCGCGGCCGGGCGCCGATTGGCCGTCGATCGCCGCGGTGGCGGCCCATGACAGCCAGATCGCCGGCTCCGGAATCACCACGGTGCTGGACGCCATCGCGATCGGCGACTTCCAGGAAGGCAGCCTGCGCCTGAAGCGGCTGCAGCACATGATCGAGGCCCTGGACACGGCGCACGAGCACGATCTGCTGAAATCCGACCACATGCTGCATCTGCGCTGCGAGATCGGCGATCGCGGCATGCCGGCGATGCTTGACCCGCTGCTCGAATCCCATCATGTGCGCCTGCTGTCGGTCATGGATCATACGCCCGGCCAGCGCCAATTCGCCTCGCTGGACAGTTACCGCGCCTATCACCAGGGCTCCCGAGGGCTGAGCGATGCCGAAATCGAGGCGCTGATCGCCGACCGGATCGCCGTGCAGGCCGACTGCGCTCCGCAAAACCGGCGCCACGTGGTCGACCACGCCCGCCGGCTCGGCCTGCCGCTGGCCAGCCATGATGACGGCACCGCCGAGCATGTCTCGGAGGCAGCCGCCGACGGCATGGTCATCGCCGAATTCCCGACCACCGTTGAGGCCGCCCGGCTGTCGCACGGGCAGGGACTTGCGGTGATGATGGGCGGTCCCAATCTGGTGCGCGGCGGCTCCCATTCCGGCAACGTCTCGGCCCTGGATTTAGCCGAGGCCGGCTTTCTGGACATCATCTCCAGCGACTATGCGCCGGCCAGTCTGCTGCACGCCGCCATGCTGCTGGCCCAGTCGGTCGAGCATATCGACCTGCCGCAGGCCATCGCCACGGTCACCCGAACACCGGCGCGTGCCGCCGGCATGGACGATCGCGGAGAAATAGCGCCGGGGCAGCGCGCCGATCTGGTGCAGGTGCGCGACACCCCGTTCCACCCGCTGATCCGGGCTGTCTGGCGGGGTGGACGTCGGATCGCGTAATTTCCGGCGTCAGCCGGAAAGCGGCAGGCGCTCGACCAGCCGGAAATTCGCGCCGTCGCCCGGATCGGCGAACAGGCACAATTCGTCGATCGCCAGCGGCGCCGCTTCGAAGGCGGCGACCAAAGGCCGCAGTGCCGTCATCGCCTGCTCACCCTCCTCGGGAGACAGGGCGCCGGTCAGCGTCAGGTGAAACCGAAACTCCTCCAGCGCGTATGGATAACCCCAACGCCCGAGCAGGGCATCCTGCCGCGGCGTCAGGGGAGAGCGTCGGCGCCGCGCCAGTTCGGATTGATCCAGCGGCGCCCGGAGCGGGTCCAGATCGACCACCAGCCGCTCGGCCAATTGCGACAGCGCCGTCTGATCACCGGTCGGCGTCAGCGCGATGAACGGGCCGAGCCGGGAGAGCGCCAGCCCCGGCAACGTGACAGGCCGCAGCCTCGCGGCGAGCCCGGCCACGGCGGATACCAGATCGTCATAGCCGGCGCCGTCGGCGAGCCTGAACGGCGCCTTCAACGTGCCATGGAAGCCATACCGGCGCGGCGTCCCGGTCACTCGCGCCACGTCCAGCGCGGTCAAAGGCGGCGCAGGCGGATGAGCCACCGGCTGGCCGGCGACCGGGTCCCAGCCCAGCCAGGCATTCGCAAACCGCGCCAGGGCGCCCGCGTCGGGCGGCGCGTAAAAAACCGCATAGCGACTGGCTGAATGCATCACCGGCTCCTACGGGTCCGATTCATTGTCCTGGCAGAAAGATCGCCCATCAGGCCTCATACCAAGGGATCAGACACCAAAACGGCCGGAGTAATTCCGGCCGCCTGGAAAGTCGAATTGGTGGAGCCAAGGGGAATCGAACCCCTGACCTCTACAATGCCATTGTAGCGCTCTCCCAACTGAGCTATGGCCCCACCGGGTGCCACCGGAAACCCAAGACGCCCTGGGTCCGGCAGGCGGGCTTATTTATCAAGGGCGCCCGCTTGGCACAAACGAAAAAACTCTGGCCCGACCGCTCGGACGCCATGAGAGCCATGGCCGGTCGGAATGCGCGGGCTCAGGCGTTCGGATCTTCTTTCTTTCCGATGTCGACCACGGCGCCAACATCATCGTCGCCCAACTCCGACGCATCCTCCAGCAGGACATCCGCATCATCGTCGTCGTCGTCGCTATCGTCGGCGTCCGGAACCGGCTCCGCCGCATCGTCGGCTTTGTCCAGTTCTTCGAGGGCAGCGGTGTCGGCATCCGCTTCCACCTCGACTTCGGCCACTTCTTTCGGCTCTTGGACAACCACTGCGGCGGCCTCGGTCTTGCGTTTTGCCGCAGCCTTTGTCGCCGGCAGATCCTCGATGGCGGCCGCCCGCGTCCGGCGAGACTTCAGGAATGCCTCCGGATCGTACTCCGTGTTGCATTTCGGGCAAATGATCTGACTGCGCTGCAAATCGTAGTAGCGCGTTCCACAGCTGTGGCAGATGTGCTTGGCACCCCATTCAGGATTCGCCACGCCTTGGTCTCCTTATTTACATCCGTACGGTCGCCGGCCTTTGCCATGCAAGCGCGGCGCTGTCAAAGCGAAAAGCACTTTTCGGCATCGAAGCAGGGCAATCGCTTCAGGTTAACGCCGTTTGTTGCTGGCGGGCTGTTCGCGGGCGGTGTTATGTGATTCATGGAGGGCTTCGTTGACTCACGAGGCCTGACAATGACCCGATCACAGCCGACCCGGCCCCTTCTTGATCATTTCTCGGCGCTGGACGATCCCCGCGAGGACTGGCGGGTGATGTATCCGCTGCCTGAGATCCTGCTTGTGGTGCTGTGTGCGACGCTGAGCGGGATGGAGGATTTCGTCGAGATCAAGCTGTGGGGCGAGCTGCGGATCGCCTTTCTGCGCCGCTTTTTGGCCTATGAGCGCGGCATCCCCTCCCACGATACCCTGAACGACGTGATGAACGCTCTCGACCCGGAGCTGTTCAAGGCCTGCTTCACCGCCTGGGTGGCGGGGCTGCGCGAGACGGAACCCGACATCATCGCCATAGACGGCAAAACCTCCAGGCGCAGCCATGCCCGCTCCAAGGGGCGCGAGCCGCTGCATCTCCTCTCCGCCTGGGCCTGCCGCCAGCGCCTGGTGCTGGGTCAGGAGGCGGTCGCTGACAAGTCCAATGAGATCACCGCGATCCCGCTCTTGCTGGAGCGCCTGGCCCTGACCGGCGCGCTGGTCACCATCGATGCGATCGGCACCCAGACCACGATCGCCGAGACCATCGTTGGCCGCGGCGGCGACTATCTGCTCGCCCTGAAGGCCAACCGGCCTCTCCTGTTCAGCGATGTCGCAGCCTTCTTCGCCGACCCCCAGACCGCAGGTTGCGAGGGCTTTGACACCTTCGACACCACCGACGCCGACCATGGCCGCATCGAAATCCGCCGCCATGCCGTCTGCCACCACGTCGACTGGCTGTTCTCCGACCGCCGCTATACCGGCGAGCCGGCTTTCCCCCACCTCGCCACCATCGCCATGGTCGAGACCGAGGTCGAACGCAACTCCAAGATCGAACGCGAAAAGCGCTACTACCTCTCCTCCGCCACCCTCGACGCCGAAACCTTCGCCCGCGCCGTGCGCGCCCATTGGGGCATCGAAAACCGCCTCCACTGGGTCCTCGACGTCGTCTTCCATGACGACCTCGCCCGACTGCGCTCCGGCTACGGCCCCGAAAACATGGCCGTCGTCAAACACATGGCCATGAACCTGGTCCGCAAACCAAAAGACCGACACAGCCTCAAAGTCCGCCGAAAACTCGCCAACCTCAACCCGGACTACCTCGAAACACTGCTCCGACAGAACTCCGCGTTAACCTGAAGCGATTCCCCTGGGCATCGAAGCGCTTCAGCTTTCGCGAGGCCATCGCCTATGCTATGGCCCTCGCCGACCGTTCAAAACACCGGGTCCCCATCGTCATGGAAGGGTTATGGGGACTGGAACAATGATCGAGACCGATCCATGCAGCCGTTGATGTCGCACGCTACCGCGGGACTATCCGGCACGATTCGCGTGCCGGGCGACAAGTCGATCTCTCACCGGGCCCTGATGCTTGGCGCACTTGCGGTCGGAACGACGGAAATCAGCGGATTGCTGGAAGGCGAGGACGTACTGCGCACAGCGACGGCGATGCGGGTCCTCGGGGCCGAGACCGTGCGGCAGGATGACGGCACCTGGCGAGTGCGCGGCGTTGGGGTCGGCGGGCTGACCGAGCCGTCCGAAGTCCTGGACATGGGCAACAGCGGGACCGCCGCGAGATTGCTGACCGGCGTATTGGCGACCCATGGCCTCACCGTCTTCATGACCGGTGACGCATCGATGGTCAAACGACCGATGGCGCGGGTGACCGTGCCACTGGTCCGCATGGGCGCTCAATTCGTCACTCGGGCCGAGGGAAGGCTGCCCATGGCGATAATCGGCACCCGATCGCCTGTGCCGATCTCCTATACCCTGCCGGTCGCCTCGGCACAGGTTAAGTCGGCGGTGCTGCTGGCCGGGCTGAACACACCGGGCGTGACCACGGTGATCGAGCCTCACGAGACCCGCGACCATACCGAAAACATGCTGCGGCATTTCGGGATCGCGGTGACGGTGGAGGACATGGCCGAAGGCGGTCAGGCCATCTCGATCACCGGCCAGGGCGACATGCTGGGCCGGGAGATCGACGTTCCCAGCGACATCAGTTCGGCGGCATTCCCGATGGTCGCTGCTCTGATCCGGCCTGATTCCGACGTTACCCTGGCCGGTGTCGGGATCAATCCGAGACGCACCGGGCTGCTGGATACGCTGATCGAGATGGGCGGCCGTATCGAACTCCTGAACCGCCGTGAGCTGGCGGGTGAAGCGATCGCCGACATTCGCATTCAGGGCAGCGAACTGCGCGGTATCGATGTGCCGCCCGAGCGTGCACCCAGCATGATCGACGAATATCCGGTGCTTGCCATGGCTGCCGCCTGCGCCGAGGGCACCACCCGCATGCTGGGTGTCGGCGAACTGCGCGTGAAGGAAAGCGACCGCCTGACGCTGACCGCGGAGGGATTGAAGGCCTGCGGCGTCAGCCTTGAGGCGGGCAATGACACCTTGACGGTACACGGCAGCGGAATTCCCCAGGGCGGGGCGACGGTTGCGACCGAGCTGGATCACCGCATCGCGATGAGTTTCCTCGTCCTCGGCATGGCGACGCGCACGCCGGTTGCGATCGACGATGCCAGCCCGATCGATACGAGCTTCCCGGGTTTCGCATCGCTGATGAACGGGTTGGGAGCATCGCTGGCGCCCGCCGAAGAAGAGGCGGCATGATCGTCGCGATCGACGGTCCCGCGGCCTCTGGCAAAGGCACTTTGGGGCGGCGGCTGGCCGCTCATTTTGGCCTTCGACATCTGGATACCGGGCTGCTGTACCGTGCAACCGGGCTTGCGGTATTGCGCACCGGGGGCGATCCGACCAGCCCCGAGGCGGCGGAGACCGCTGCACTGGCACTACGGCCGGAGGATCTTGATGTCCCGGATCTTCGGGGCGACAGGGCGGCCCAGGCGGCATCCAAGGTCGCGGCCATTCCAGGGGTCCGCGCCGCGCTTCTGGACTTCCAGCGTGATTTTGCGCACCAGCCGCCGGGCGCTGTTCTGGATGGCCGCGATATCGGCACCGTGGTCTGCCCGGAGGCCGACGCCAAGTTTTTCGTCACCGCTTCGATGGCGGTTCGGGCCCATCGGCGGTTCAAAGAGTTGCGGGAACGCGGACATGACGTTATATACCCCGCTGTCCTGCAGGATATGACGCAGCGGGACGCGCGCGACAGCGGGCGGGAGGTAGCCCCTCTCAAACCCGCCGACGACGCGTTGTTCCTGGATACCAGCGACGTGACGGCCGATGAGGCCTTCGATATCGCGCTGAAATCCATCGCGGAGAAATCCGGGCCGAATGGCTCGGGCGGGACATGAGATAGGATCGACGCCGGCGAAGCGCAGAGCTTCGGGACGATATCCGGCGAGCCGACGGCACGCTTTCCATTGCGGGACAACCCGCGGCGGGCGGTCGGTAGATCATTCGAGGAGCATTCATGACAGATACTGCAGCTGCCCAGGCTGGCGGGGAGAGCGAAAGCTTTGCCGCCATGCTGGAAGAATCGCTGGGCAAGACTCAGAGTTTCGAAGGGACCGTCGTTAAGGGCACCATCATCGCCATCGAAAACGATATGGCGCTGATCGATGTCGGCCTGAAGTCGGAAGGCCGGGTCGCGGTGAAGGAGTTCACCGCACCGGGCAAGGAATCGGAGTTGAAGCTCGGCGATCAGGTCGAGGTCTTCGTCGAGCGCATGGAAGACCGCAACGGCGAAGCCGTGCTGTCGCGCGAAAAGGCCCGCCGCGAGGAATCGTGGACACTGTTGGAGAAAGCCTTCAACAGCCAGGACCGGGTGACCGGCACGATCTTCGGCAAGGTCAAGGGCGGTTTCACCGTCGATCTGTCGGGCGCCGTGGCCTTCCTGCCGGGCAGCCAGGTCGATATCCGGCCGGTGCGGGACATCTCGCCTCTGCTGGGCACGCCGCAGCCATTCCAGATTCTGAAGATGGACCGCAATCGCGGCAATATCGTCGTCTCCCGCCGGGCGGTGCTCGAGGAGAGCCGTGCCGAGGCGCGGACGGAACTGGTCGCCAACCTCAAGGAAGGCCAGGTGCTGGAAGGCGTGGTGAAGAACATCACCGATTACGGCGCCTTCGTCGATCTGGGTGGTGTGGACGGCCTGCTGCATGTCACCGACATCGCATGGCGGCGCATCAACCACCCGACCGAAGCTCTGCAGATCGGCCAGACCGTGAAGGTCCAGGTCATCCGGTTCAACCCGGAAACCCAGCGCATCAGCCTGGGCATGAAGCAACTCGAGGCCGATCCTTGGGAAGGCGTCGAGGCAAAATACCCGGTCGGGACGCGGTTCAAGGGCCGGGTCACCAACATCACCGATTACGGCGCCTTCGTGGAGCTGGAGCCGGGGATCGAGGGTCTGGTCCACGTCTCCGAGATGAGCTGGACCAAGAAGAACGTGCATCCGGGCAAGATCGTCTCCACCTCCCAGGAGGTCGAGGTAGCGGTGCTGGATGTCGATCCGCACAAGCGCCGGATCAGCCTGGGCCTGAAGCAGTGCCTGGAGAATCCGTGGGACGGTTTCGCCGATCGCTTCCCGGTCAACACCGAGATCGATGGCGAGGTCAAGAACATCACCGAGTTCGGCATGTTCGTCGGCCTGCCGGGCGATATCGACGGCATGGTCCATCTGTCGGATCTGTCCTGGTCGCGCCCCGGCGAAGAGGTCATCCAGGAGTTCAAGAAAGGCGATGCCGTCAAGGTCAAGGTGCTCGATGTCGATATCGAGAAAGAGCGCATTTCCTTGGGCATCAAGCAGCTTGCTGAAGACCCGTTCGAGAAATCGGCCACCACCGTCAAGAAGGGCGCCATCGTCACCTGCACGGTCAGCCAGATCACCGATGGTGGTATCGAGGTGACCGTCGGGGAAGAGGAACTGATCGGCTTCATCCGCAAATCCGATCTGTCCCGCGAGCGCTCCGAGCAGCGGCCCGACCGCTTCGCGGTCGGCGAAAAGGTCGACGCAAGGATCACCCAGATCGACCGCGCCACTCGCAAGGTCTCGCTGTCGATCAAGGCCCGTGAAGTCCAGGAAGAGAAGAAGGCGATGGCCGATTACGGTTCATCGGACAGCGGCGCTTCCCTGGGCGATATTCTTGGCGCGGCCCTGAAGAAGGCGCAGCAGGCGACCAAGGACGGCGACGAGCCTGAAGCGGCCGAAGCCGCCGAGCCGGAGGCCGAGGAGCCGGAGACGGCGGCGGCCGACAGCTCTGACGCCGCCGAGGCTGAAGTCGTAGAGGAGGCGGCCGTCGAGGTCGCTGATGACGCGACGGCAGAGGCCGAGCCGGTGGTTGAGGTTACTGACGAGGCGACGGCAGAGGCCGAGCCGGTCGAAGTTGCCGACGAGGCGGTCGAGGTTGCCGACGAGCCGGAGGCCGAAGCTGAGGCGCCGGCGGAAGAGGCCGTCGAGGCGGCCACGGATGCTGCCGGCGACGAGGCCGAATCGGCTGAGGCTGAGAAGCCCAAGGCCAAGGCCAAGGCCAAGAAGGCTGCCGCGGATGCTGCCGACGACGAGGCCGAATCGGCTGAAGCTGAGAAGCCCAAGGCCAAGAAGGCAGCCGCCAAGAAGACAACGGCGGCGAAGAAGACTACTGCCAAGAAGGCCACCACGACCAAGAAATCCAAGGCCAAGGGTGCCGAGGATGAGACGGAGGCCGAGACCGACTCCGACGCTTAACGGCGTCACCGGTTTCCGCAGTTTTGGGGCCGCCACGCCCAGTCGTGGCGGCCTCTTCTTTTCCGCATCTCTTTGCCGATGATCGAAATTCTCAGGAAAACCCTTTTGTCTGAGGGACTTATCCTTGCGTTTGAAAATCCTCTCTGGCACCATCGACTGTGGTGCTGGAATTACCGGCAGCAAATGGGGGCTTTGGGACCGCAGGGAGCGTTTGCCCGCCGACAGCCAAAGGCCACGATGAGGGCCGGTTGGATGGCTATTCAGGGTGGTGCAGTCGTCAGGCAGCATCCACTCAAATGGCTTTTGTCGATGGGTATACCCACAAAAGAACGGAACAATCGCAGCCGTCTTGGGGGCAGTCAGCAATGACAAAATCAGAATTGATTACACATTTGGCGGAGCAGAATCCGCACCTCTACCAACGCGATGTGGAAAAGATCGTAACGACGATTTTCGACGAGATCTCCGAAGCGCTTGCCCGCGGCCAGCGGGTCGAGTTGCGCGGCTTCGGCGCCTTCTCGGTGAAAGAGCGCAGTGCCCGGGTCGGGCGCAATCCGCGAACCGGCGAGGCGGTACGCGTGGCGCGGAAATTCATCCCGTTCTTCAAGACTGGGAAGCAGCTTCGCGAGAGGCTGAACACCGGCTGAAAGTATCCAGGCGGGCGGCGCACGGACGCCGCCCCGGCAACCGCGGTTCTTGATTTCCCGCTCAGACGATTTGCCGCGAGTCGCTAATCTGCCGGCATCCTGAAATTTCCGGGAGGGTTGTGCGGCCGGTGCGAAATATCTATTCGCCCGCCGATTGACATGCCCGGACTCCAGCCCACACTTCACAAAGAGTTGCAGACCTACTGACTTTCTCGACCACGATAATGCGATGCGATGGCCGGCAACGCCAGCCGCAGCAATTCCTGGTATCGATATTCGGACCAGGGCGATCAATAATGGGGGCATCATGAGTTGGAGTCACGCGATCGGCCGCAGGCTGGACTTGGCCATTATCCTGGGCTGTCTTCTGCCGCTCATGGCCGGCGTCATGCCGGCGATCGCCCAGAGCCCAACGACTCTTCCCCTGGACGATTTCGAGAGCGGCATCCCCCTAGGCTTTCCCGAGGGCTATTTCACCTTCGGCGGTGATGGCGACGACAATCCCGTTTTGACGGCAGTGACGGCGGCGGATCGGCCGGGGGCCGCACCGGGCAACTTCGCCCTGCAGGGCGATTACGACATAAGCATCTTCGGCGGCTTCGTTCACAATTTGAGTTTCGAGGCGGATCCGCAGGATTGGAGCGGTTTCGACGGGCTGAGGTTCTGGGTCTCCGGCGGCAATACGGGCGGCACGATCCAATTCGAGATCAAGGATGGCGGCGCCAACGCGGAAAGCTCAGAGCTCTGGGAAGTGTTCTTCGTCGACGATTTCACCGGCTGGCGCCTGCTCTCCTTCCCCTTCGCCGATTTCGTCAGGCGGATCAGCTTCCAACCGCCCGGCGCACCGGCAGACGGCAATCTGGACCTGACACGCATGTGGGGCTTTGCCTTCGGCCTGCCGGGCGAAACCGGGCCGGCAACGCTCCTGCTGGACCAGATCGAAGTCTACCAGCAGGTCATCACCCTCGACGACTTCGAGGGTGATATTCCATTCGGCTTTCCGTTGGGCTTCTTCACCTTCGGTGGGGATGGCAACGACAACCCGACACTGACACCGGCCGCCCTCGATCTGCCGGCATTGGGCCTAAGCCCCAATCAGGTCCTGCGGGTCGAATACGACATCGATATCTTCGGCGGCTTCGTTCACAATCTGAGCTTCGACACGGACCCGCAGGATTGGAGCGGGTTCGAGGGCATCCGTTTCTGGTTCTTCGGGACCAACGCGACGCCGTTGCCGCCCGGTTCCGGACGGACCATCCAGTTCGAGATCAAGGATGGCGGGGTCAACGCCGAGGCCTCGGAACTTTGGGAGGTCTTCTTCACCGACGATTTCGCCGGCTGGGCCGAAATGGTCATTCCCTTCTCCGAGTTCAGGCTGCGCACCAGCTTCCAACCGACCGGCGGTCCGATAAACGCCACCCTCGATCTCACCGAGGCCTGGGGCTACGCCTTCGGGCTGCCGATCGGCTCCGGCGCCGGGACGTTCTTCCTGGATCAGGTGCAAATCTTCGGCTTCGCACCGGAGCCGGTGCAGGCGGTGGTGAATTTCACCAGCCCTGTCACCCTGGTCGATGAAGGCGATGCGGCGACCGTCGAACTGGTCCTCGACACGACCGACGGCGCACCGATCGACGATCCAATCGTGGTCACCGTGACAACGACGGCAGACGGGACCGCGCAGGCCGGCGACGACTATGTGCCGATCTCCAAGACAGTGACCTTCGATGCCGGCACCCCGTCCGGTTCCGTTGCGGCCGTCACCGTGGCGACCGTGGCGGATGCCGCGGAAGAGTTCGCCGAAACCATCGCCGTGGAACTGATGATCGCCGACGGCGGGCTGGCCGTGGCCGGTGCCAACACCCCGGCCAATATCGTGATCAATGCGCACGGCTTTCCATACCTGGATCGCGACCTTCCGGTCGCCGAACGGGCCGGTGACCTGATCGCGCGGATGACCCTGGAGGAGAAAGTCGGCCAGATGACGCTGGTCGAGCAGGGTTCATTGATCGTCGCCCAGGACATCGCGACCTTCCAGCTGGGCGCGTTGCTCAGCGGCGGCGGCTCGGCGCCGACGCCCAATACGCCGGAAGCCTGGGCCGATCTGGTCGACGGTTATCAGGCCCGGGCGCTGCAGACGCGCTTGCAGATCCCGATGATCTACGGCGTCGATGCGGTCCACGGCCACAACAATGTGGTCGGCGCCACCCTGTTCCCACACAACATCGGGCTCGGGGCCACGCGCAATCCGGATCTGGTCCGGCAGATTGCCGAGATCACCGCGAAGGAGGTCTACGCCACCGGCATTCCCTGGGACTACTCGCCCTGCCTCTGCGTCACCCGCGACATTCGCTGGGGACGCACCTATGAGAGCTTCGGCGAGCACCCGGATATCGCCACGATGATGACGTCCAGCATCGATCGCTATCAGGGTGACGACCTGGCGGCGGCGAACACCGTCCTGGCGACGGCGAAGCACTGGATCGGCGATGGCGGGACGACCTTCGGATCGTCGGCGACCGGCGCCTACACGATCGATCAGGGGATCACCGAGCTTCGGGAGCTGGAGCTGCGGGCAATCCATGTACCGCCGTTCATCGCGGCGATCGAGAGGGATGTCGGCGTCATCATGCCGTCCTACAGCAGCGTCGATTTCCTTGACGGGCTGGGGCCGCTGAAGATGCACGCCCATGACTACCTGATCAACGAGGTGCTGAAGGGTGAGTTGGGGTTCGACGGCTTCATCGTCTCCGACTGGCAGGCGATCGACCAGATCCCGACGCCCTTCGATGTGGTCGAGGGCGCCAATTCAAGCGATGTGGAAATCGGCATCAATGCCGGCATCGACCTGCTCATGGTGCCGCACGCCTATCGGCTGTTCATCGACACGCTGCTGGGCGAGGTGGGCCAGGGCGACGTGACGATGGCGCGCATCGATGACGCAGTCGGCCGCATCCTGACCAAGAAGTTCGAGCTTGGCCTGTTCGAACGGCCGTTCTCCGACCGCACGGAGATCGACTCGATAGGATCGCCGGAACACCGCGCCGTCGCACGTCAGGCCGTCCGTGAATCGCTGGTGCTGTTGAAGGACGACGATTACCTGCTGCCGCTGGCCGAGGATGCCCGTGTCTATGTGGCCGGCAAGAACGCCGACGATATCGGCCATCAGTCAGGCGGCTGGAGCATCGCATGGCAGGGTGGCAGCGGCGACATCACGCCGGGGACGACGATCCTGGAGGGTATTGCGGACATGGTCTCCGCCAGCGGACCGGTCACCTTCAGCGAGGATGCGTCGGCGCCGACCCTTGGCCATGATGTCGGCATCGTCGTGGTCGGCGAGACCCCCTACACCGAGGGCTTCGGCGATATCGGAAATGTCGAGCAGGGCCGGGTCGACCTGCTTCTCGATCAGGCCGACCGGGACGCGATCGTCGCCGTCTGTTCCAGCCTGCCCTGCGTGGTGGTGATTGTGTCCGGCCGGCCGATGATCGTCACCGATTTGCTGCCGGAGATCGACGTTCTGGTGGCCGCATGGCTGCCCGGCACCGAGGGTGATGGAGTTGCGGAGGTGCTGTTCGGCCGGGCCGATTTCAGGGGCCTGCTCCCGGTCAGCTGGCCGCGCAGCATGGAGCAGATTCCGATCAACGTCCCGGTTCGGCTCGACGATGACGATGACGATGACGACGGGGATGACGACGATGATGACTTCGACTCGTTTGCCGTCCGGGACTCCGACGATGATGATGACGACGGCAACTTCGGCTCGCTAACCTACGATCCGCTGTTCCCGTTCGGCTTCGGCCTGAGACATGGATTCGCCCATGAAATCGAGATCGCCGGCTGCAGCACGGGGGTCCGCGATGTGTTTACCGATGCGTTCGGCCGGCCGCAGTTGGTGTCGGATGCGGTCGGGCAGTGCGCGTTGGACGCCTCGGATCATGGTGATTTCGTCGACTGCGTCGGCGATCTGGCTTCCGAGCTGAGAGAAGCCGAGTTGATCACTCGAAACGACGGGAGAGCCATTCGAAGCTGCGCATTGCGGGCGGACCTTCCCTGAGCCGGTTCGATAGGGCGCCGCTCGCATCCATGTCTTGGCGTCCGGGACGGATCGAAGGCATATTGATTCCCTCGCGGTATTCGCGAGACTGTCCGGACGAGCGTCGCGACCGGATCATGGAAGAATATGAAACGACCTTTTCGCTACCTGTCCTGGATCGTCACAATTCCGCTGGGGATCATCGCGATCTCGTTCGCGGTTTCGAATCGCGAGTGGGTGGAATTGGCGTTGTGGCCGCTGCCGTCCGGGATGGGGATGCCCATCTTCGTGGCGGTTCTGGGCCCCTTGGTGGCGGGCCTCATTGCCGGTGGCGCGATCGCATGGTGGACCGGCGGTAAGTATCGTCGTCTCGCCCGTCGGCAGAGCAGCCGGCTGAAGCGTCTGACCGCCGAGCTTGAGACCCTGCAGGCCCGCGATGCCGAATCCACGGATGCCAAGACCCGCCGGCTTGAATCGGAGCGGCTGTCAGCGGCCGCCCAGGCTTCGGAGAAATCGGCGCAGCAGGAAGTCTCCCCGCCACGGCGGCTGACCTCCGCCGACTCCCGATGACAGGCTCCTAACAGGCGGATGCGGATCATCGGCGCCGGCGATGTGGAGGCGGCACTTGAATTCCCCATGCTTGTGGAACGTCTGCGGCAGATGTTCCGCTCCGGCTGCGCCGTGCCGCTGCGCCATCATCACACGGTGCCGACCGATGGAGGCGCCGACGCGACGCTGCTGATCATGCCGGCCTGGCAGGAGGGCGGGCATATCGGCGTGAAGATCGTCACCGTCTTCCCGGATAACGGCAAGGTCAGCCTGCCCTCGGTCATGGGCGCCTACATCCTGATGGACGGCAAGAGCGGCAAGCCCCTGGCGCTGATCGACGGCCCGGCGCTCACCCTGAGGCGCACCGCCGCCGCCTCGGCCCTGGCGGCCCGCTATCTGGCGCGGGAGGATTGCGAACGCCTGCTGATGGTCGGGACCGGCGCCCTGGCGCCGAACCTGATACTGGCCCATGCGGCGGTCCGGCCGATTTGCAACGTGCTGATCTGGGGCCGCGATTTCGACAAGGCGAAGAAGCTCGCCAAACGGCTCGACCGGCCGGATTTCCGGGTCGTCGGGACTGATGATCTTGAGGCCGCCGCACGGGGCGCCGATGTGATCTCCTGCGCCACATTGAGCCAGGATCCCCTGGTCCTCGGCGATTGGCTGCAGCCCGGCACCCATCTCGATCTGGTCGGCGGCTTCACCCCGGCGATGCGAGAAACCGACGATGCCGCCATGGCCAAGGCGCGGGTCTTCGTCGATACCCGCGAGGGCGCCACGAAAGAGGCCGGCGATATCGTGCAGCCGCTCGGCTCCGGCGTGATCGGCGAGGACGATATCGCCGGCGATCTGTTCGACCTGACCCGGGGCGATCGCGCCGGCCGCCGGTTCTACGACCAGATCACCCTGTTCAAATCGGTCGGCACCGCGCTGGAAGATCTGGCGGCGGCGAAGCTCGCCGTGGAGATGGTCTGAGCCACCATGGCAGTTCCGAACCTTCGAAGCTGGCTGCTCGACACCGTTATGCCGTTCTGGGCCGAGGCCGGGGTCGACCGGCGCAATGGCGGCTTCATCGAGCGGCTGAGTCTGGAACGCCAGCCCGAGCCGGTAGCCGACCGCCGCCTGCGGGTCCAGGCCCGGCAGATCTATGCTTTCAGCCATGCCCATATGCTCGGTGCGCCGGATTGGGCGCTGTCCACTGCCCGGAGCGGCTTTGCGTTCCTGACCACCCATGGTTGGGACGCGGAGGGCGGATGGCATCATCTGCTGACAGGCGATGGGACCCCGAAGGATCGCCGCAAGGACACCTATGACCAGGCCTTCGTGCTGTTCGCCATGGCCTGGCTGTACAAGGCGGGCGGCGACCGCGCGCCCCTCGACTGGGCCGATCGCACCATGGCGTTCCTGGAATGCCATTTGGCCGACCCCGAGCATGGCGGCTACCGGGAGGAACGGACACCCGACGGATCGACGGGCCGACTACCCCGCCGTCAGAACCCGCACATGCATCTGCTGGAAGCCTGCCTGGCGCTGTTCGAAGCCACCGGCGATGCCGCTTGGCGAGACCGGGCCACGGCTATCATCGGCCTGTTCCACGCCCATTTCTTCGATGCGGCGACCGGGACCCTGGCCGAATTCTTCACCGCCGATTGGTGCCCCGCGCCGGGTGAAGAGGGCCGGTTGCGGGAACCCGGGCATCATTTCGAATGGGTCTGGCTACTGTTGCACTACCGGCGGCTGACCGGCGATGACGGCGTGGTCGATCCCGCCGACCGGCTATACCGCAGCGCGCTGGAATACGGCGTCGACAGGCAGACGTCAGGAATCCCGGCGGCCTTCGACAGCGTCGACATGGCCGGCGCGATCGTCGATCACGGCAAGCGGCTTTGGCCGCAGACCGAGGCGATCAAGGCCCATCTGGCCCGCCACGAACTGCTCGGCGACCCCGATGCCGAAGCCCGCGCCCGCGCCCATCTGGCCATGATGTTCGACCACTATGTCAGCGCCGACAGTCCGATCTGGCGCGACCGCCTCGCCCGCGACGGCAGCGAGATATCCGACCACATCCCGGCCAGCACGCTCTATCACCTGTTCCTTTGCATCGCCGAAACGATGCGTGTGCTGGGAGACTAGCTCGATATCCGCTCACGCGGAATCGGCACCGGCCCGCTCTCCGCGCAGCTTAACGATATCCGCCGTCAAATCTGATACGATACCCCCACGATAAACGGACCAATCACCTCGCAAGACCACTCGAAACGGTTGTGGGCCGCGCCGTTCGACCACATCTATTGCGCCGCGCAGAGCATGGGGGGTTTCAGCTTTGGCAGCAATGCGGGTAACGGTTATCGGCGCCGGGATCATGGGGTTGTCCACGGCATGGGCGCTGAAACGGCGCGGCCACCTGGTTACCGTCGTCGAGCAATACAGCGTTCCCAATCCGCTGGGCTCATCGGTCGACCAGCATCGGCTGATCCGCCATACCTATGGCGCCCGCGCCGGCTACACGATGATGGTCCAGGATGCCTTTGCCGCCTGGGAGCGGCTTTGGGCGGATCTCGGCCGCAGCTACTTTGTGCAGACCGGTACACTTTGCGTCGGTTCCACGGGGCATGGCTGGCTGCATGAGAGCGCGGAAGTTCTGTCTCGCTGTCGATGGACCTGGAATGGCTCAATCGCGAAGCGCTCGAGAAGCGCTTCCCTCTGGTCCACCCCCAAGACGAAGACCGGGCATTCTGGCTACCGACCGGCGGCGTATTACTGGCCAGTTCCATTATTCAAGAACTTGCGCGCTATCTGGTCGCCCATGGCGTGCCGATCCGAACCAAGTCCACCGCCGCCGCCATCGATCCGAACCGCGGCACTGTCCGCCTGACCGATGGCAAGGAGATCGAGGCCGATCGTGTCGTCGTCGCGGCAGGCCCCTGGGTCGGCCGGCTGCTGACCGGGTTGGTGCAGCGGGTGACGCCGTCCAGGCAGATCATCGCCTATCTGGAACCGCCAGCCGATCAGGCGCTGGCCTGGAGCCGCATGCCGATGGTGTTGGACATCGATCCGGCCCTCGGCTTCTACCTGGTTCCCCCGGTCGGCAGCACCCGCATGAAGGTGGGCGACCACAGCTTCACCCTGACCGGCGACCCCGACAAGGACCGCGAGGCCACCGTGGATGAAGCTGCGACGTTGATGGATGGCTGCCATAGTCGGCTGACCGGGTTCGACCGCTATCGCCAGAGCGAGTTGAAGATCTGTTTTTATACGGTAGAATCCGAGGAACGCTTCATCGTCGAACCGGTCGGCAGCGCCGCCTGGGTGATGACCGGATTTTCCGGCCACGGCTTCAAATTCGGCGCGCTGATGGGCGAGGCCATGGCCGATGCGCTGGAGGGCGAGCGGCTGCCGAGCGCCGTCGGCCGCTGGGCAGCCGGTTACGAGGATTGAGAGGCCGCAGCCGGCCGCTGGACGAACGATGAACTGGTCTCTGCTCAAGACGATCGTGATCCTCCCGGGCACCGCGTTGGTGTACGTGCCAACGTTGGTCCTGTGGTTGACCCATGACGGGCCGCACGCCGCCATACTTGCCGGACCAGCCACCGGGCGGTTCTGGCTTGCGCTTCTCATCGGCATCTGCGGCCTTGCCCTGGCGGCCTGGACGGTACGGTTGTTCACCCACTTCGGCGAGGGAACGCCGGCGCCCTGGGATCCGCCCCGCAAGCTGGTCATCCGCGGCCCCTATCGGTTCGTGCGCAATCCGATGATCGTCAGCGTGCTTGTCATGCAAATAGCCGAGTCGATTTTCTTCGGCTCCTGGCCGCTGGCAGTCTGGATGGCGGCTTTTTTCGTGATCAATGCCCTCTATTTTCCGCTGAGCGAAGAGAAAGGGCTGGAAAAGCGGTTCGGAGAGGACTATCGCCTCTACCGAGACAACGTGCCCCCTTGGGTGCCGCGGCTAAGGCCCTGGCAGGGGCCGTGATCCCCGCCGCTGCGGTCCACAGAGGCGGCAACCGTCCTGGGCCTGGAGAATGACCGTGATGCAGCAGCCAACAAATCCGATTTTCTGCGCCATCGACACGCCCTCCGCCGAAATCGCCCGCGCCCTGGCGGAAAAAGTCGCGCCGCATGTCGGCGGGCTGAAGCTGGGGCTTGAATTCTTCAATGCGAACGGGCCCGACGGGGTGCGCAAGATTACTTCCCTCGGCCGGCCGCTGTTCCTGGATCTGAAGCTGCACGATATATCCAACACCGTGGCCGGCGGCATCCGCTCGGCAACGGCGCTGGGTCCGACCTTCATCACCATCCATGCCTCCGGCGGACGCGCCATGATGCGGGCGGCGGCGGACGCGGCGACACAGGCCGCTGAATCCCAGGGTGTCACACGACCGCGATTGCTCGGCGTCACCGTACTGACCAGCCTGGACGGCGACGATCTGGCGGCGGTCGGCCAGGACGCGGCAGTATCCGACCAGGTCGATCGGCTGGCGGCGCTGGCGCAGGATTCCGGCCTGGACGGCATCATCTGCGCACCGCAGGAAATCGCCCGGCTGCGAATGCTGTGCGGCGGCGCGTTCACCTTGATGGTGCCCGGCATCCGACCGGCCGGCGCCGATGCCGGCGACCAAAAGCGGGTAATGACACCGGAGGAGGCGATGGCGCTGGGCGCCGATCATCTGGTCATCGGCCGCCCGATTACCCGCGCCGAAGATCCGGCCCTGGCGGCCCGCAACATTGCCGACGGCCTGCTGCGGGTCCATTCTTAGAGCATGGCTCTCGAGGTAAAGATCTGCGGCATCCGCTCGCCGGACGCGCTGGAGGCCGCCATCGCTGGCGGCGCGCGTTATGTGGGGCTGGTATTCTATCCGCCCAGCCCGCGCTCGGTGGGACCGGTGGAGGCGGCGGCGCTGGCGCGCCACGTGCCGACCGGCGTGCGCACCGTCGGCCTGTTCGTCGAACCGGATGACGAATTGCTGGATTCGGTACTGGGGCAGGTGCCCCTCGACATGATCCAGCTTCATGGCGTCGAGACGCCCGGCCGGGTCGCCGAGATCAAGCGTGCGATCTCCGCGCCGGTGATGAAGGCGATCCGGGTAGCCTCGGCAGCCGATCTGGAGCCCGTTCCCGACTTCGAAGCCGTCGCCGACACCCTGCTGTTCGATGCCAAGCCGCCGCCCAACGTAACCGCCCTGCCGGGCGGCAATGGCGTGCCGTTCGATTGGACGATCCTCGCCGGCCGGACATGGGCGCGGCCCTGGATGCTGTCGGGCGGACTGACCGCGGATAACTTGGCAGAGTCGGTGCGCACCACCGGTGCCACCGCCGTCGACGTCTCATCGGGCGTCGAGGACCGGCCAGGGCACAAGAATCCGGCCCTGATCCGCTCGTTTCTGCAATGCGCGGCGGCGTTGCAAGGCAGCTAGGCCAATCGATGCCAGCCCACCAACCCGGCCCCTAACCTGGCGTGGATATCCAATAGAGCGCGTAGAAGACGATCCAGATGATGGTCAGCAGAATGAGTTGCTGACGCTTGCCAAGACGGGTCGCGACCAGCCGGCTCAGCACGCCGGTCACCAGCCACAATGCAAGGAATCGCACCATCCGCGCGGGCACGCTGACCAGCAGGAAAATCGGCATCGCAATCCCCGCCGCCGGTGCCAGCGTGGAGAAAATCTTATACGGCGTACCGGTGAAGGCTGCGTTGAACAGCGCCGATTGCCAATTTCCCTGAAGCGACTGGCGTACCTCGGCGATCATTCCGGCGCTGATCGCTGGCACGCCGTCGATTGCGGCCAAGGCGGCTGCCGGCTCATTGACGCCCCAGCGATACATCGCCGCGCCCCCCCGCAATCGCGCCGATCATGGCAAATAACGCCGCTTCCAACCCCCGGCGCAGACCGAAATAGACGGTCACGTAGCTGATCAATAAATCGGCGACGATGAAGAACAGGGTCGCCTCGGCAAACCCCCAGGCCAACGCGATGCCGGCAACCACTGCCCCGGTCATGAGCCTGTTACTCCCAAGCCGGGAACCGGCCTTCGGCCGCCAGTTCCTGGATACCGATCTCAAGAGCCGCCATGAAGGCCTTGCGGTCGTCCGTCTTCGGCACCTCGGTGCCGACGAAGACGTCGCAGAAGAATGGCACCGGCAGCCAGTCGCCGCGCGGCAACACCTTACCCATACCGTGCAGAAAGATCGGGGTGATCGGAACGTCCGGATGGCGCTCCGCCAGATGCGCGATACCCTTCTTGAACCCCGACAGCACTTCCGGTTCGCCGCGTGACCCCTCCGGATAGAGGATCAGGATTTCCCCGCGCTCCAAGGCTTCGGAGCAACCGGCGAGCGGGTCGCGCTTACCGCCCCCCGCCTGCCGCTCGATCGGCAGAATGCCGATGATGTTCAGAGCGAACCAGCCGAACAGGCGATTTTTCAGGAAATAGTCCGCCGCCGCCACCGGCCGCAATTTCGGCAGCAGATGGAGCGGGAACAGGCTCATCATCGCCATTGTGTCGAGATGGCTGTTGTGGTTCGCGGCAATGATCGCCGGCCCGCCAGCCGGCAGTCGCTCGCGATACCGCACATTGAGTCCGACCGCGATCAGCACCGCCGGGCGCACAATCAGCGCGAAGAAAACCCATCGCAGAAGCTTGGTCACGCGCTACCGCCTAGAAGTAGAAGAAATAGATGTAGTGGAAGAAAAGCGGCGCAGTGAAGGTCAGGCTGTCGACCCGGTCGAGGATGCCGCCATGCCCCGGCAGCAGGCTGCCGGTGTCCTTCACCCCGATATCGCGCTTGATGGCGGAAATCGTCACATCGCCCATGAAGCCGGCGAAACCGATGATCAACCCGGCGACCAAGGCATGCTGCCAATCCATCGGCGTCAGGAACGGCGCCACCGCAACGGCCAGCGCGCCGGATGTCAAAAAACCGCCGAGATAGCCCGCCACCGTCTTGTTCGGGCTGACCGAGGGCGCCACCTTGCGCCGCCCGAACAGCCGGCCCCAGATATACTGCGCCACATCGTTGGCCTGGGTCAGGAACACCAGGAACAACAGCAACCCGGCGCCGCCCGCCGGCATGTCGCCCTCCAGCACCAGCAGGTAGGCCGCGTGGCTGATGGAGAAGACGCACGTCATCAGCCCCCAATGCAGGGTCCCGGCGGCCCTCAAGAATCCTTCCGTCTCGCCGTGGATGACCATAAGCGCCGGCGTCAACAGGAACATGAAGACCGGCACGAAAACGATGAACATGCCGTACCATTCCTGGCCGACCCAGACGTACTGCACCGCGATCGCCAGATAGACCCAAAACAGCACACGCCGGTCGGCGCGCCGGGTCGGCACCATCGACAGGAATTCCTTCAACGCCAAAAAGCTGACAAAGGCGAAAAAGACCAGAGAGGTGGTCCGGCTGAGCACGATGGCGATGGCGAAGATGGTGATCATCACCCACCACGACCGCATCCTGAGAACCAGCTCGCGATAGTCCTTGTCCGGCTTGGACTTCACCAGAATGAAGACGATCAGCGATGCGGCCGTCAGGACGGCGAAAAGCCCCGCGAGCGACCAGAGCACATGAGGATGGACGGATTCAAACAGAGACATCAGCGCCGTCTGCCAAGGCTCTGCGTGCACGGTTCAGAATCGTCAGGCAGGACAATGCCAAAACTAGATAAAGTGCCCAGACCAACCATGGCCATTGCGGCGGCATCGGCACGCCAAGCCCGACGAGCAGACATAGAAGGCCGAACACCGTGGCCCGGTCCGACTTTCCCATGGGCCCGTCATAGCGGCGCGTGGCACCGATCTGAATGGCGACGACACCCGTCATCTCACCGATCACCGCCGCCAGCACGATCGCCACCACGATCCAGGACGGGACCGGCCAGACCACGGCCAAGGGAAGGTAAAGCGCGCTGTCGGACAGCACGTCGCCGAGCTCATTGAGCACCGCGCCCAGGCGGCTCTTCATATCGTGTTCGCGGGCCAGCATGCCGTCGACTGCATTGAGAGCCATTCGGGCGAACAGCACCGCCGGCACCAGCAGCAATGGCCATGACCGCTCCGGCCAGATCAGAAGGGCGGCGCCGGTCGCAACCGACAGCAACAGCGCCGCGATGGTAACCTGGTTGGCGGTCACGCCAGCTTTCGCCAAGCCACCGACGGCGGGCCGCAACAGGCGTTGGAACGCCGGTTTCAAATCATAGACGCTGGCCATGGATCCTGACGGATGAGATTGGCGGGACCGATCGGCTGATCGGATTTCGAGGGATGATAACCTTGTGTATACCAAAAAATGTTACGGCGCCGTTGACGAGCCCGTCTGACGCAACTATCAACCTGCCGCCCAGGCTATTTCCAGGCAGGTGTTGACAGGAGTCTGTTCGAGCAATGCTAATGGTCATCACCGCGTTTTCAAGGGCTTGGGTTAGGACGGGGTCGCGTGGCGATGCCGGTGCATCGCGAGCGGCCTTGAAAACGCGGTGATGACCATTAGCATTGCTCGAACAGACTCCCAACCCGGACCGGGCGGGATATAGTCGAGCAGAGTGCCGCGAAAACAAAAGGCGCCGCCCCTTTTCTAAGAGGGTGAGCGAAGGTTGACCCATAGTGACCGCAGCCGCCCCGAACAGCGACGCCAAGCGCAATACGTTCCGCGCCGGCCCCGATGAATCCGGCCATTTTGGCATCTTTGGCGGCCGGTTCGTCGCCGAAACCCTGATGCCGCTGATCCTCGAGCTCGAACGGGCCTACGACAAGGCAAGGAACGATCCGGAATTCCATGCCGAGTTGAAGCACTATCTGACCCATTATGTCGGCCGGCCCAGCCCGCTGTATTTCGCCGAGCGCCTGACCCGCCATTTCGGCGGCGCCAAGATCTACTTCAAGCGCGACGAGCTGAACCATACCGGCGCCCACAAGATCAACAATTGCATGGGCCAGATCCTGCTGGCCCGGCTGATGGGCAAGACCAGGATCATCGCCGAGACCGGCGCCGGACAGCACGGCGTGGCGACCGCCACGGTTTGCGCCCTGTTCGATCTGCCCTGCACCGTCTACATGGGCGAAGTCGATATCGAACGGCAGGCGCCCAACGTGTTCCGCATGAAGCTGCTGGGCGCCGAGGTGGTGCCGGTGGTGTCCGGCAGCCGCACCCTGAAGGACGCCATGAACGACGCGTTGCGGGATTGGGTGGCCAATGTGGAGGACACCTACTATCTGATCGGCACCGTCGCCGGCCCGCATCCGTTCCCGACCATGGTGCGCGACTTCCAATCGGTCATCGGAGAGGAACTGCGCGACCAGATGATGGCCGCGGAGGCCCGCCTGCCGGACACGCTGGTCGCCTGTATCGGCGGCGGGTCCAACGCCATGGGGCTGTTCCATCCTTTCCTCGACGATCCCGAGGTCCAGATGCATGGAGTCGAGGCGGCGGGTCATGGCATCGAGTCCGGCGAGCACGCCGCTTCGCTGACCGGCGGGCGGCCTGGCGTGCTGCACGGCAACCGCACCTATCTGCTGCAGGATGATGACGGCCAGATCGCGGAGGCCCACTCGATTTCCGCCGGGCTCGACTATCCCGGGATCGGACCGGAACACGCCTGGCTGAACGATATCGGCCGGGTCAAATATGTCTCGGCGACGGATAAGGAGGCGCTGGACGCTTTCCAAATCTGTTCCCGCATGGAGGGGATCATTCCCGCTCTGGAGCCCGCCCATGCCCTGGCCCATGTGGCCAAGATCGCGCCCGGCCTGCCCAAGGACCATATCATCGTGATGAATATGTGCGGACGCGGCGACAAGGACATCTTCACTGTGGCGGACGCATTGGGAGTCACGTTGTGACGGCCGCCAACGGGTCGCGGCTGGACCGGCGTTTTCAGGCCCTTCGGGAGGCCGGCCGGGCCGGCTTCGTCACTTTCATCACCGCCGGCGATCCGGATCCGGAGACCGGGTTCGAACTGTTCCGACGACTGCCGGAGGCTGGCGCCGATATCATCGAGCTCGGCATCGCCTTCACTGACCCCATGGCCGACGGCCCGGCGGTCCAGGCTGCCAATCTGCGCGCATTGAAGGCCAAGGCAACGCTTGCCAAGACCCTCGGCATGGTGCGCCGGTTCCGGACCGGAGACGACGAAACGCCGATCATCCTGATGGGCTACTACAACCCAGTCTACAGCTACGGCGTCGACCGGTTCCTTGCCGATGCCAAATCCGCCGGCGTGGACGGGCTGATCATGGTCGACATGCCGCCGGAGGAGGACGAGGAACTGTGCCTGCCGGGCCTGGAAGCCGGTATCGCCTTCATCCGGCTGGCAACCCCGACCACCGATGACAACCGTTTGCCCATGGTGCTGCGCAACACCAGCGGGTTCGTCTACTACGTGCCGATCACCGGCATTACCGGGACCACCTCGGCGGCGGCGGCCGATATCGAAGCCGCGGTCAAGCGCTTGCGCCGGCACACCGAACTGCCGATCGCCGTTGGTTTCGGGATCAATACTCCGGATCAGGCAGCGGCCGTCGCCCGGGTCGCCGATGCCGCTGTTGTCGGCTCGGCGATCGTCTCGAAGATCGCTGAGAACCTCGACGAGACGGGCACAGCCCTGCCGCAATTGACCGATAGCGTTCTCGATCTTGTGAAGGGCCTTGCTGAGGGTGTGCGCAGCGCGCGCACTTGACGCATTACCGCCGGAGGGCAAACGCATGAGCTGGCTGAGCAACTTCGTCCGACCGAAGATCCGCGCGCTTGTCGCCAAGCCGGACGTGCCGGACAACCTTTGGCACAAATGCACCAAATGCGAGGCGATGATCTTCCATCGCGATCTGCAGCAGAATTTGCATGTCTGCCAGCATTGCGGCCACCACATGCGCCTGAAGCCGCAGGAGCGGCTGGCGATGCTGTTCGATGACGGCAAATACGAGACTATCGAACTGCCGAAGGCGCCGGCCGACCCCCTGAAATTCCGCGATTCCAAGCGCTACACCGACCGGCTGCGAGACGCGCAGTCGAAAACCGGCCATCAGGACGCGATTCAAGTCGCCCATGGCACGGTCGGCGGCATGAACACGGTGATCGCCGCCTTCGATTTCGGCTTCATGGGCGGGTCCATGGGCGTGGCAGTGGGCGAGGGGATGCTGGCGGCGGCCAATCTGGCGCGGCTGCAGGAGGCCCCGCTGATCGTCATCCCGGCATCGGGCGGCGCCCGTATGCAGGAGGGCATTCTGTCGCTGATGCAGATGCCGCGAACCACCATCGCGGTGCAGCAGGTCAAGGAAGCCGGCCTGCCGTATATCGTCATCCTGACCGATCCGACCACCGGCGGCGTCACCGCCTCTTTCGCCATGCTGGGCGACATCCACATCGCCGAACACGGCGCGCAGATCGGCTTTGCCGGGGCCCGGGTCATCGAGGAGACAATCCGCGAGACCCTGCCCGAGGGCTTCCAGCGGGCGGAATACCTGCTGGAGCACGGCATGGTCGATATCGTCGTGCGCCGCGGTGATCTGCGCGACACGCTGGTGCGTGTGCTGGACCTTCTGCGCCGGCCCCTGCCGCCGGCGGAAATCGTCGACCTGCCGGTCGGCGATACCGGGGTGAGCATGGTTCCGGCCACCAGCACCGTTGAACAGCCGCCGCCGGCGGAGTAATCGTCTCTTTCCACACTGTGACGGCCAGCGCCGGACCGATCGCCTTCTCCTTCCTCATGCCCGAAATGAGGAATTCGGTATGAGGTTTTCGTCCTGAGCTAGTCGATGGGGCGGGGGCCGGGTCATCGCTACGTTATCGGACAGAAACGCGCCGGCCGTCGATGCCGTGCTCGACCGGCTTCTCAGCCTCCATCCCAAACGCATCGACCTGTCGCTGGAGCGGATAGAGCGGTTGCTCGCCAGCCTCGGCGGCCCGAACCGTAAGCTTCCGCCGGTAATCCATATCGCCGGCACCAATGGCAAAGGCTCGACCACCGCCTTCCTGCGGGCCTGTCTGGAGGCCGCCGGGTACCGGGTCCACGCCTACACATCGCCTCATCTGGTGCGGTTCAACGAGCGCATCCGTCTGGCTGGGGATTTAATTTCTGACGATTACCTGATCGACGTTCTGGTGCGGTCCGAAGCGGCCAATGCCGGTGCGGAGATCACCTTCTTCGAGATCACCACCGCTGCCGCGATGCTGGCCTACGCCGAGGCGCCGGCGGACATATTGCTGCTGGAAACCGGGCTCGGCGGCCGGCTGGACACGACCAATGTGGTCGACCGGCCAGCGATGGCCGCGATCACCCGCATTTCCATGGACCACATGGACTTCCTCGGCGATTCGCTCTCGAAAATCGCCGCGGAGAAGGCCGGGATCCTGAAGCCTGGCGTGACGGCCATCCTGGCGCCGCAGCGCTCGGCCGAGGCGGTTCAAGCAATCCGCGACCGTGCCGAGGAGATTGACGCGCCATTGCTGGTGCATGTGGTCGATTGGGACTTCCAGGCCGATACGGACGGGGTGACCCTGCGGACCGGCCGCGGCGAGAAGCGTCTGCCCCTGCCCAATCTGGCCGGCGCGCATCAGATCGAGAACGCCATGACGGCGGCTATGTGCCTGGACCGGCTGGACGGATTTGAGGTGCCCGACAAGGCATTGGCGCAGGGGTTGACCAGCGCGCGCTGGCCGGCGCGTCTGCAACGGCTCACCAGCGGCCCGATGGCCGACGCGATCCCCCGAAACTGGGAGCTCTGGCTCGATGGCGGTCACAACGACAGCGCCGGGGAGGTGCTGGGGCGCTGGCTGGGCGGCCTCGATGGAAAACCGGCGCATCTGATCATCGGCATCCTGTCGACCAAGGACCCACGCGACCTGTTGCGGCCGCTGGCGCCTCACGTCGCCAGCCTTCAGGCCATCGCGATCCCCGGCGAAGCCGCCAGCCTGGATGCCGACACACTTGCGCAGGCGGCCCGCGACGCCGGCATCGCGAATGTCGCGACCTCCGCATCGGTACAGGACGCCATCGATGCGGTCGTGGCCACCGGGACCATGCCGTCGCGCATCCTGGTTGGCGGCTCGCTGTATCTTGCCGGGGTGGTGTTGTCGGAAAATGAGTAGAGGCGAGGCAGAATTTCTCGGGCTTCCGCACGGATCAGGGCTTTTTTTCCGAACCCGAAAGGGCGGTGCTTCCCCCTCACCCTCCCACGGCTTTGCCGCGGGTCCCATCCCTCTCCCCAAGGAGAGGGATCTCTAAGGCGACCGCGAAATCCCCTCTCCTCGGGGAGAGGGAGGGACCCGCGGCAAAGCCGTGGGAGGGTGAGGGGGGAAGCACCGCCGTTCGGTAATTTCCGGCACCGCCGTTTCCATAGTCGGCATGCGACAGGTTGAATCCTGCGCACCAATCTCCTATGATCTAGTCTGACTAGTCAGATTGGAAATTTCGATGCATTGGCAGCTTCAGGATGCAAAGGCCCGTTTCAGCGAAGTTGTCCGAAGGGCGATCGAAGAGGGTCCGCAGACGGTCACCCGGCATGGTGAAGATGCCGTCGTCGTCGTATCTGCTGCCAAGTTTCGCCGGCTCTCCGCCCGAAAGGGGAGCCTGAAGGCATTGCTCGCCGCCGCCCCTTTGGAAGAAATCGAAATCATCCGTGGCGATGATCGCGGCAGGGATGTCGATCTTTGACCTATTTGATCGACACCAACATCATCTTGGAGATTCGGAAGGGCGGCCGATGCGATCCGAATGTGGCGCAATGGTACGATGGTATCGCGGATGACGACCTGCACCTGAGCGTGCTGGCGCTTGGCGAAATCAGGCAGGGGATCGAACGCAGCCGCAGACGGGACCCGGATAAGGCAAAGGCCCTTGACCGGTGGCTGGTGCAAATCTATGAGGCGTTCGATGGGCGCATTTTGCCGATCGATTCCGCGGTAGCGGATATCTGGGGCCAAATGAATGTCCCCGATCGAATTTCCACCATCGATGGCCTGATGGCGGCGACGGCAAAGGTTCACGGGCTGACGCTCGTCACCCGCAACATTGCGGATGTCACCCGCAGCGGCGCCGCACTCCTCAATCCCTTCGATCCGCCCGCCGCGTAGAGAACCAGACGCCGAAAAGCCTCCGCCAGTTGACCGGCGGAGGCCTTGGCTGAATTCGCGGACTTTGAGGTTATCGGCTGATATCTGTCTATTCGATATCTGTCGAAGACCCGGATAGCCCCGGTGAATCGTCCCGGACTACAGGACCGATTCGACCCACTGATGGAGGGCGTTCTTCGGCAGGGCGCCGATCTTGGTCGCCGCAACCTGGCCGTCCTTGAACAGCATCAGCGTCGGGATTCCGCGCACGCCGTATTTCGACGGCACACCGGGATTGTCGTCGATATTGACCTTGGCGATGGTGACCCGATCGCCCATCTCACCGGCAATCTCTTCCAGCGCCGGGCCGATCATCTTGCAGGGCCCGCACCATTCGGCCCAGAAATCGACCAGGACCGGCGTATCGGACTTCAAGACATCGGCCTCGAAACTGTCGTCACTGACGGCTTTGGTGCTGCTCATTACATTTCCCCTATATGCCTGCCCCTTACGAAGGACAGGCAGCGGCTGACCCTCTCGGGCGTGGACAGAGGCTAAATTAGGGGTCGCCGGAGCGAAAGGTCAAGGTGCCCAGCGATCCAGCAGCGCCGAATCGAGCGCCATCAGCCGTGGCCCATCGGTCCACAACAATGCCGCCCGAACCGGGTAATTTGGGTAGATTTCCCGCAATACGGCGCGGTACGCGGCCATCTGGCCGAGATAGACCGGCGGCGTGTCCTCCGCATCTTCCGGCGGCGGTCGATTACTCTTGAAATCGACGATCAACACCTCGTCATCGGTGACCAGCAGCCGGTCGATCTGCCCCGACACCGCCCGGCCGTTCACCAGCCCGACCACCGGCACCTCAGCCAGGCTGCCGGGCCCGAACAGCGTGGCAAGTCCCGGCGTCTCGAGAACCGCCAGGGTCTCGTCTGTGATGTCCGCTTGCTGTTCGGCGGTCAGATCATGGACCGGCCGTGCCAGATACCGCTCGGCGGCAGGACGGCGGGCAGACGGATCGAGGTCCGGCAGGGTCTGCAACAGGGTATGGGTGATCAACCCGCGCCGGAATCGCCGGCCATCGTCGCCGAACGGCGACCGCACCGCCGGTTCGTCCGCCGATGGCCGGGACGGGGTGAGCGGCCGTGGCGGGTCCGGCTCGGGCGGTGGCGGCAGTCTCGCCCAGTCGGGCAATCCGGGCGCTGTCACGATGTCGATGATCCGCGGAACCTCGACGGCCTCGGTTTGAGGAAGGTGATAGCGCAGGATCTCGCCATCAAATCCCGGATCGACACGTCGTTCGACGCCCGTCAGTTCCGCCAGCCCATCATGGCACAGCTCGTACCAGCAACCAGCCGCCGGGGCCTGGCTGCCATGATGGCCGCAGATGTAGAGCCGATCCTCGGCCCGGGTCAGGGCGACATAGAGCAGTCGCCGGTATTCCTGGTCGCGGCGATGGTTGGCGCGCTCCCGGGCGACCCGGGATGCCGGATCCTCCAGCGCCCGGCGCGGCGGCCACAGGGGAACCGGCAGCATATCGTCCGGCCACAGGATCGCCGGGCTCTTGCGCGGCGCCGACATGGTGTCCGGCAGGATCACGATCGGCGCCTGCAGGCCCTTCGCCCCGTGCACGGTCATGATCCGCACCCGGCGCAGCTGGCCCTGCTCCATCTCACGCTTGATATCCGCCTCGCCCGCCGCCAGCCAGTGCAGGAAGCGTTGCAGGGATGGCGGCTGGCCGATCTCGTATGCCAACGCCAGGGCCAGCAGCTCGTCCAGTGGATCGACCGCCTCTTCCCCCAGCCGGGAAAGGATCGCCCGCCGCCCACTGACCGGATCGGCCGGGCAGGGTGTTTCCAGCACCCGCGAGAACAGTTCGTGAGGCGCCAGAAAATCCACCTCGCTCAGCAGACCCGACAGATAATCGGCGGCGGCCCGGAAGGCTGGTTTCCGATCGGCGGCGGCGCGCAATGCCGGCCAAAGATGGCCCGGCCGCCCATGGGCGAGCGAAAACAATTCCTCCTCCGACAGGCCGATCAGCGGCCCCTTGAGGATCGTCGCCAGGGTCAGATCGTCCTCGGGCAACAACAGGAAATCGGCCAGCGCGATCACGTCCATGGCGGCGAGCTGGTGGGTCAGCACCATCCGGTCGACACCGGCGACGTCGATCCCGCGCGCCTTCAGCGCCCGAACCAGTTCCACGAAGAACCGGTTGCGGGTGCGCACCAGCACCAGGATGTCGCCGGCATGGATCGGCCGGCCCCGAGCCTCCAGGATCTCGCCCCTGGCAATCCAGCCATGAACCGTGTCGGCGATCCGGCCGGCGAGCCGCGCCGCCGGATCGTCGCCGCTGGATTGCCGGGTCGGCGGCGACCACGCCTCGCCCTCTTCGCCGGCTTCCGGACCGACCGGTGGCCAGATCTCGACCAACCCGCCCGCGCCACGCCGGAACGGCAGGTGCCGCAGCGCCTCGGACTCCTCGCTGGCCAGCCCGTCCCTGGCGTCACCCCTGGAGAAGACAGCGTCAACCGCATCCAGCACCGCGGCGGTGGAGCGGAACGAGATCGTCAGCGCCACCTCGCGCAGGGTCTTCTCGGCCTCGGCGATGCGCCCGTCGTAATGGGCGCGCATGCGGGAAAACGCCGCCGGGTCGGCGCGCTGGAAACTGAAGATCGACTGCTTCTCGTCACCGACCACGAACAGCGTGCGTTCGGCATCGCTGGCGCCGCTGCCGGCGAAGAACTCCTCGCTGAGAGAGGAGACCACCTCCCATTGCTCCGGGTTGGTGTCCTGGGCCTCGTCGATGAGGATGTGGTCGATGCCGCCATCCAGCTTGTACAGGACCCACGGCGCGATCCCGGTGCGCTTCAGCAGCTCCGCCGTGCGCAGGATCAGATCGTCGTAGTCGAGCAGGGCCCGGCGGCGTTTCTCGGCCTCATAGGCCTCGACCAGGGCGGTTCCGACCGTCAGCAATGCACCGGTGGCCTCGGCCACCGCCGCCGCCTTGCAGCGCTCGACGACCGCCAACACACGCCCAGCCTCCGCGGCCAGCGCCTCGGCGGTGCCGGGGTAGCCCTCTTCGGTCTTCTTGGTGACAAGTGTCTTTCGGATGCCGCCATCGGCGGTCAGGAACGCTTTTGCGTAGGCCTCAAGACCCTGGGCGCGCTTCTCCTCCGAGAATGCCAGCCAATCCGCGAGAGCTTCGCCGCGCTGAATATCGGTCTTAGAGCCATCGAGCAGCGCCTCCGCCGCCCCCATGAGTGCCCGCCGGTCGAACGCCGACTCACCGGAAGCGGTCCGCAGGACCGCCACCCGGTCCTCGCCAGGCGCCAAGCCAAGATGCGCCCGCACCGCCGCGATCAGAAGTTCGACGCCGCCTTGCTCCTCACGCAGTCGGGAGAGCTGGCCCCGCTGGCGCGACAACTCCAACATCAACTCGCCGAACGCCTCGGCATTCACCAGCCCGGCGACCTCTGCCAGGGCCGGGCCGACGAACAGGCCGGGATCCCGCAAGATGCGCTGCCGCGACTCTGCCATCAGCTCCGCCGAGGTGCGCTCGTCCAGCAGGGCGAAATGGGGCGGCAGGCCGGCCTCCAAAGGGAACCGGCGCAGCAGCGATTGGCACAACGCGTGGATGGTCTGGATCTTCATGCCGCCGGGGGCGTCCAGGACCTGGGCGAACAGCCGGCGCGCCCGGTTCTGCGTCTGGCGATCCGGGCGTTCGCCGTTCAGATCCGCCAGGGCCAGTGACAGATCGCCATCCTCCAGGGTCGCCCAGCGGCCCAGCGTATGGCCAATGCGGATCGCCATCTCCGCCGCCGCCGCCTTGGTGAAGGTGATGCAGAGGATCTTCTCCGGCGCCGTGCCGGCCAGCATCAGCCGCAGCACCCGGTCGGTCAGCACCTTTGTCTTGCCGGTGCCGGCCGAGGCGGCCACCCAGGCGGAAACCGCCGGGTCCGACGCGCCGCGCTGGGCGATTTCCGGTTGCAGTGCCTGTGAGATGGGGGCGCTCATTCCGCCTCCCCGCCGCCGGCCGACCATTCCAGCACCCGCGCCAGATGGGCGTAATCGTCGAAGCGCGGCACAAAATCCGGCCGCGGCCGCGCCAGATAGGGCGTGTCGGGCTTGCCGAACCGGTCGATCAGCCGCCGCAAGCCGCGCTCCGCCTGATTGGTGAGCGTCGGTAGATCGACCAGCTTCGGATGCCTGATCTCGCCGGCCGGGCTGCCCCCCGACAGCCGCCAATGGGCCAGTCCCGAAACCGACGCCACCGGTACGCCCTCAAAGCCGCCCGCCTCCGCAATCAATGCCTCCAGGGGCAGTTGCGGTGCGTAACCGGCGGCGATTTCCTTGTCGGACGGAACCGAGCCGGTCTTGTAGTCGATGATCTCCAGCCCGCCATCCGCAAGGCGGTCGACGCGGTCGGCGCGGGCTGTCAGTTCGAATTGCCCCTGGGGACCGGGCAGGGTCAGCGAGCCCCTGATCTCGGTGGCGCTCTGGACGATGACGGATTGCCGCCCCGTCTCCTGATCCACGAACCACCGGGCGATCCGCTCGAAGCGTGGCCACCAGAACGCCCGAGCCTCAGGCCACGCGTTCAGCCGCGCAAATTCGGCCTCGCCGAGCCGCAAGAGCCGGTCCAAAGCGCCGTCCGGCGGCACGACTCCGCCGGATTGGATGAAGGCGCTGAGCGCATCGTGGATGATCTGTCCGCGATCGGCCGCGCCCGGATCGGCCTCGATCGGGTCCAGCAACTTCAGCCCCAGCACATACCGGGCATAGACCGCGTAGGGGTTGGTCATCCAGGTGCCGATGGCGGTCACCGACAGCCGGCGCGGCCGGGCGGCGACAGGCGGGCAGGGGCGCGGCGGCGGGCACGGCCGGACCGCGTCCGGCGCATCCAGCGCCTTGGCCCAATCCACCCAATAGGCGCCCTGCTCCTTGATCTCCTTCATGATCTCGCCGGGCGCCACCGCATCCAGCCGCGACAACCAGCGCGACGGTACGCTGGGCGTCCCATCGACACGCTCCGACCGGGTCAGCACCACGCGCGGCGCGGCCAGCGCCTGGGCGAAATCATGGGCCGCCAGGCCGATCCGCCGTTCCGGGGAAGGCAGACCGAATTGCCGGCGCATGGGCCGTGACATCCAGGGGTCGGCCGCCGGCTCCGCCGGCCAGGTGCCTTCGTTGAGCCCGCCGAGGATCAGCAGATCGGCCTGCTGAAGCCTGGCCTCCAGCGGCCCCCAGATCGACAGGCGCGGGTGCTCGCCATAACGCGGCCGCACGACCCGCGAGGCCATCAGCGCCTCGAACAGACCCGGATACTGGCCCAGCCGAAGGGGCGGATGGTCGCCGGCGGCGGTCATCAGATCATTGACGAACCCGGCCGCCGCCTCGCCATCATCGTGCCGCCACAGCCGGGCGCCGCCGCCGGCCCGCCCATCGGCACCATCATCCGCCGCCAGCGCCTCGGCCACCGTCAGATGGGCGGACAACAGTTCCGTCAGCGGTAAGTCGTCGCCCTGGCTGCAGACGAGCAGCGGGGCGAACATCGCTTCCAGGCCGCCGATCCATTGGATCAGCGCATCGCGATCTACGGCATCGTCGAACCGGTCCTTTTCGGCATCGCGCAACGCGGCCACCAACCCATGGAATCCCAAACCGGGGCGCGGTCCGCGAAGAACCGCCCGCTCCAGGTCCCGGGCCCGCGCCCGGAACCTCCCCGGCGCTTCGCCTCCGGAGGCTATCGGGTGCTTCAGCAGCGCAAGCAGGTCCAACGGAGCAATCCCGCCGGCGGCGCATTCGGCGACCAGCCGCAGATAAGCGCCTGCAGGGGTATCGACCAGCCGCCGCCCGCCGCTGTCATCGACCCGGATGCCCCAGCGCCCCAGCGCCGCCGCCACACGCCGCGCCAGCCCCCGGTCCGGCGTCATCAGCGCAGCAGTCCGGCCGGGGGTCTGCAGCACCTCGCGCATCATCAGCGCCACCACCCCGGCCTCTTCGCGCGGTGTCGGGCAGTCGACCCGAATAACGCCGTCCAGAGCCCGCCGATCCAGCGGGGCGATCTGACGCCACGCCTCGCTGGTCGCTGCCGGCCGCATGGTCTCGGCCACCAGCCGGTCTCGGCCGGCCGGCCGCTTCGCCGCATTGGAAAGTTCCGCCGGCCATACCTTCACATCGTCGCGGTCAACACCGATCCGACCCAGCAGATGCTTCATGCCGAATTGCGGGTGGCCCTCATCCACGGCGTCCCAACTCTCGCCTTCCATGTCGCGGTCGAGTCCCGGCAACACCACGGCCCCGTCCGGCAGTCGCGCGACCACATCCAGCAGCGCGGCGGTGGCCGGGATCGAGCCGGTCGAGCCGGCGGCGATCACCGGATCGGCTGGCGGCTTGGCGCGCCAGGCCTCAGCCCGGGCTTCGAGAATCAGGTTGCGCCGCTCGGCCCCGTCGATGGCGCCCTCGGCCTCCAGGATCGCCGGCCATTGGGCGGTGACGATCTCCAGGAATCGTAGGGTCTTCTGCCAATGCTCCGCCAGTTCCGCCGGCACCAATTTGTCGAGTTCGGCGAAATCGCGCTGCTCGGTCGTCACCTGATCGATCAGCCGCGCCAAGTCTGCCGCCAGCCATGCCGCCTGGTCGGGCGCCAGGCTCAGGTCACCACGTTTCAGGATCATTTGGCCGAGCAGCAGCTGCCGACGCATTTCCGAGACCGCCGGCGGCAGGTCGAGCGCCTCGATCCCCGGCACCTCCTCGACTTCCAGTCCCAGAGCTTCCGGATCGATGTCGCCGATCGGGCTCATGCGGGGCAATAGCAGCGCCGATGCGCCGCCTCCGGGCCCGTCACCCGGCCCAAGCCGAAGGAATGCCTCACGCAGGCTGCGGCAGGCCCGCCGTGTCGGCAGCAGGATGGTGAACCGGCTGAGCGCCATCGGATCCGGGCCGGCGCGGGCCAGCACCCCGGCCGCCAGCGCGTCGACAAAGGGCACACCGGCCGGGATGGTGTAGAGGGTCGGCGTGATCATGGGATGGAATCCGACAGCCCGGTGGCGCGGCCGGCCCATGGGCCGGTCCCGGCAATGTTGGCGGTCCGCGTTCCGGGCGCCTCACCGTAGGCCAGCGTAATGTCGAGCCGGTCCACCGGCAGCAGCGACCCCAAGCGCTCTGGCCATTCCACCATGGCGACTCCCTCCGCCCTGGCCTCGTCCCAGCCCAGTTCCACCACCTCATCCGGGCCGGTCAGCCGATACAGGTCGAAATGCCACAGGGTGAAGTCCGGCAGATCGTACATCTGCACCAGGGTGAAGGTCGGGCTGGGAACCTCGACCTCCGCCCCCGCCGCGACGCGAATCACCGCCCGCGCCAAGGTGGTCTTGCCCGCCCCCAGATCGCCGCCGAGACAAACCACATCCCCCGGCCGCAAAACGGCGGCCAGCCGCCCCGCCAACGCCTCGGTTGCCGCCTGGTCGGGCAGTGCAAGGGGGGCGGACGGATTTGGCATGTCGCTCATGGCCCGGATTGTCGAAGGGCGGGCGGCGCACCGCAAGCGCTGACTGTGACCGGCGCATATCACGGCGGGTTCCGGGCGAACTTCACCACCGCGCTGCCATGGAATCGCCCCGTCGCCATGGTTGAACCCTCTTCGCCAAACTGCCATCAATCAAATGCCGCATCCCCGACCTCGTGGACCCGATATGACCGATGCACCGCATGTGACCGATGTCGCCATCATAGGGGCCGGGCCGGTGGGCCTGTTCGGGGTGTTCGAATGCGGCATGCTGCGGATGAAATGCCATGTGATCGACGCGCTGGATATCGCCGGCGGGCAATGCGCGGCGCTGTATCCGGAGAAACCGATCTACGACATTCCAGGCTATCCGGTGGTCGAGGCGGCGACCCTGATCGAGCAATTGCAGGCCCAGGCCGCACCGTTCGATCCGATCTACCATCTGGGACAGCGGGTCGAGACCCTGACCCCTCAGGACGGCGATCGCTGGCTGCTGGAAACCACGGCCGGCAACCGCATCGATGCCCGCGCCGTGCTGATCGCCGCCGGTGTCGGCGCATTCGGGCCGAACCGCCCGCCCCTGGCCGGCATCGAGGGCTATGAGGGCACCAGCGTCCACTACATGGTGGCCAAGCGTGAGGCCTATCGCGGCAAGAAAGTGGTGATCGCCGGCGGCGGCGACAGCGCGCTGGATTGGGCGATCATCCTGGCCGATATCGCCGAACAGGTGATGGTGGTGCATCGCCGGCCGAAATTCCGCGGCGCGCCGGACAGTGTCGCCAAGCTGCATGCCCTGGCGGAGGCCGGCAAGGTCGAGCTGGTGGTGCCCTATCAGCTCTCCGGGCTGGACGGCGACGGCAAGCAGCTCTCCGCCGTCATCGTCAGCACATTGGACGGCGATGAACGACGGCTGGAGGCGGATGCGCTGCTGCCCTTCTTCGGCCTGTCGATGAATCTGGGGCCGATCGCCGAATGGGGACTGAACCTGGATCGCAACCACATCACCGTCGATCCCGCCACCAGCGTCACCAACGTCCCCGGCATCTATGCCATCGGCGATATCGCCACCTATCCGAACAAGCTGAAGCTGATCCTGACCGGTTTCGCCGAGGCGGCGATGGCGGCCCACGACATCTTCCCCCTGGTCCACCCGGACGAGGTGCTGCATTTCGAGTATTCGACCACAAAGGGCGTGCCCGGCGCGGCATAACGCCGACGGGCCGGCCTTTTCTCGCTCTTCTCGATTGTCATTCTCGCGGAGGCGGGAATCCAGGCATCACGATCGCGACGCCGTTGGCATCGGCAATCTGGATTCCCGCCTCCGCGGGAATGACGATTATTGGTGCGGCGAATACCACGCGGCGCATCGTGAACGATAAGCCGCTTCGAACCGGCCCTAGATCCCGACCCGGCGGCCATGCAGGATGATCGCCGCCCCGACAAGACAGACCACGGCTCCGACTGCGTCCGAGCGGTCCGGCCGCATGCCCTCCACCAGCCACAGCCAGCCGAGCGACGTGGCGATGTAGATCCCGCCATAGGCGGCATAGGCGCGGCCGGCGAAGACCGCGTCGATGCGGGTCAGCAGCATGGCGAAGGCCACCAGCGACACCAGCCCCGGCAGCAGCCACCAGACCGGCTTGCCGAGCCTGAGCCAGGCCCAGAATGCGAAGCAGCCGGCGATCTCGGCGACCGCCGCGGCGAGTGCGAATCCGATGGATGCCATGACTCCTCTTCCTCCTGACCTGGCCTGATGTCGGCACAGCGCAACACGGAGCCTGCGGCAATGCAATCGCCGCCGGATCGCGGTACGACTCTCCTCCACCAGGGCGAACGCGGCGAAGCGGGACGGGCATGATCACCATCTATTCGGAAAAACACCGGCTGCATGCGCCGAAAGGGGAGATTTCCGGTGGCGAGATGGTCGCGCCTTTCGAGTCGCCATTCCGCGCCGAGTTGATCCTGAAGGCGGTGCAGAAGGCCGGCCTCGGCAAGGTCATCGCGCCGGAAGAATACGGGATGGAAACGGTTCTGGCGGTTCACGATCCGGCCTATATCGACTTCCTGCAAACCGCCTGGCAGCGCTGGAGCGACGACGGCCATGCCGGCGATGCCATTCCCACCTGCTTCCCTGCCCGGCGCATGGCGCAGCGGGCGCCGGACGATATCGACGGGCTGCTCGGCTATTACGCCTTTGCGGCCGAGACCTCGATTGCGGCCGGCACCTGGGAGGCGACACTGGCGGCGACCCGCTGTGCACTTACAGGGTCTGGACTGTTGAGTTCTGGAAACCGTTCAGCCTTCGCCCTGTGTCGGCCGCCGGGACATCACGCGGCCTTCGATCTGTTCGGCGGCTATTGTTTCCTCAACCACGCGGCGATCGCGGCGCAGCGGCTGCGCGACGATGGCGCCGCCCGGGTCGCGGTTCTGGATGTGGATTTCCACCATGGCAACGGCACCCAGGACATCTTCTACGAACGCGGCGACGTGCTGTTCGCCTCGCTCCATGGCGACCCGAAGGACGCCTTTCCGCATTTCCTGGGATTCGCCGACGAGACGGGGGCCGGGGACGGCGAAGGTTCAACCTTCAACTATCCGTTGCCGAAGGGCACACCTTACGGGAAATGGGCCGAAGCGCTTGCCGATGCGGCGATCCGCATCCAGGCCTTCGGCGCGGAGGCGCTGGTCGTCTCCCTGGGCGTCGATACCTATGAGAAGGACCCGATCAGCTTCTTCAAACTGACCTCCGAGGATTTCACCCGCTATGGCGAGAGTCTGGGCCGGCTCGGCCTGCCGACCCTGTTCTGCATGGAGGGCGGCTATGGCGTGCCGGAAATCGGGCTCAACGCGGCGAATGTGCTGCGGGGATTCGAACAGGCGGTCGGTTAGCGCATTTTCCGATCGTTCGGCACCGGGCCGCGTCAGCGGATAAGACGCCAGCCGAGCGGCCCCTTGCCCCTGCGCCCCTGCCGTTCGGAAAATACCAGGATCTGGCTGACGTTTTCACCGTCCTCGGAGAACGGCAGCAAGATGGAGTATTCGTCGATCTGCCGCTGATCCTCGGTCACGAAACTCATCGGCGCGCAGAGAAAATCCCGGCCGAGTCGCACGGCTTCGTAGTCGTTCAGGATTTCCGCCCGGCTTGGACCGAAGAATCCCTCGACGACCAGCTTGCCGGTCGGGTCGTGGCCACGATTGGCGACCTCGGCGGTGCCGACCACGCGATATGCGGTACCGGCCCACGCCCGCCTCGTCGACGCCTTCCACATCGATCAGCAGGATACCGGACAGGTGCTTAGGCAGGTCGACCGGATCGAATTCCCGCCGTGAAGGCATTGCCTGACTCCCGCGAAGGTTGTCCCAGTAGTGGAAAATCTCTCGAACAAGGTCCGAAGTATCTTCCAGGGTGCCAAGTTCGCCGATATTTGCGGACATGATAGTGAAACGCGCCCCGTTACTCGCCATCCACCATAGGCGTGCCCGGAGAGTTGTCAAAGTGGCGAAAGTGCCGCTGGGCCTGGGTTCGAGGGCCGAATTCGGTCGTCACCTCCTCACCCAACCTTCTCCCCGAGGAGAGGGCATCTGGCGAGGGCGGCATTAAGCCCTCTCCTCGGGGAGAAGGTTGGGTGAGGGGGAGTTTGTCGCTCCCGAAACCCGAACTACTGCAGCAACGCCCACCAGCTGGCGGCGGCGAAGCCCAGGAAGACGCCGGCGAAGATCAGCCGTTGCCAGGCCCTGGCGGTGCTGGCATGGGTCGGGTCCGAGGGCCGGTAGCGCAGCGGGATGATATGGCCCAGCGGCCATTCCTTCGGCCGCCCCACATCGCCGACGACCTCATAGTTCTGGCCGTCGGCGGCAATGAATTCGACGCGCGGGAAATAGGCGGGCCTGCTGACCGTATCGTGGCTACTCCGGGCCTTGTTGCCGACCACCTTGCCGGAGGTGCGCGGCCAGGTGAACTGGACCCAGATGAAATAGTGGCAGAACGCGCCGACGCCGAACAACGTCAGCACGGAGGCAACGATCAGGATCAGGGTTTCCGTCGACATGGGGCACCTGTTGTGGGGGGCACTCATCATGGCCGCGACACCGGCCCCAATGTGCCCGATCGTCGTAGACAAACCGTTAACCATGTCGGGGATCAGAAAGCAGAAGGCAGCGAACAACACCGCTCGTCATTCCCGCGAAGGCGGGAATCCAGATTTCACGATGCTGAAGTCCTCACAATGGTGACCCCTGGATTCCCGCCTCCGCGGGAATGACGTACCGGTTTTTGCGGGCCTCTGACCTCCGATCCCCGATCCCTGATCCCGGATCCCTGACCGTAGCTCAGTCTTCGGCCAGCGGCGCGCCGCCGCCCACGGTCACCCTCGGCTCCTTCGAGATTTCCTCCAGCTTGGCGATCAGATCCGGGTGCGACCGGCAGGTCGGGTCGTCGGCGATGCGGGTCAGGACCGTGCGATCCTTGCGCACGGCGCGGCTCAGATGCGCCATGCCGTCGCCCTCGCCGCTTGCCAGCTCGTACCAGCCGAGCAGGAATTCGGGCTCCCCCCAGGTCTCGTCGGCATGGCCGGCGACGATCGCGAAGGCCGTGGCGGCGACATAGTCGCGCTCCGCCATCTTGCGCCGCGCGAAGGCATGGAAGGCGTAGGCCACCGCATAGCCCTGGAACGGCTCGATGCCGTTGCGGGCCAGCGCCATCGCCTCGTCCCAGGCCTCCGGGTCGTCGCACTGCTCCAGGCTGGCCACCGCATAGGACATGAACTGCCACCAATGGTGATGGGACGCCCAGTCCCTGGATTGCTTGGCGGACCGGCTGGCGGATTGGTTGGCGGGCCGGCGGTCGGACCGGCTGCCGGCCTGCCCGGGGGGCGGGCGGGGGGTCTTCAGCGCGTCGAGCGCCAGCGCCACCGCCCGCGCATGCTCGCCCCGCCGCCGGCACCGGACGATGGCCCCGGCCCGGCCGCCGATGGTCCGCCCGATGGCCCGGCGCACGGCCCCGATCCGCGTGACCGGCCACGCCAACGGCCAGAACAGCACCCGCAGCACCCCGAGCGCCACCCGGTAGGCGGGGTCCATCCTGGCGGCCCTTGCCCAGACCGCGTCAAACTCGCTCTTCGTCAAGGTCATCATGGACCGAAACTCCCGGCGCCGAGGATCTGCGAAACCTCCGCGCCCTATCATGGTAACGCAGAGACATTAACCACTCGTTTTCCGGGAGTCAGGAGTCAGAAGCCGGGAGGCCAGGCCGATGAGGCGGGGACAGCCGTCCACGAAAGCGGCCTAATTCGGTTACTGTCACCGTAATTGCCAAATAGATAACCAGTTGAATCTATTCGCCGATTAGCCGGACAGCAGTGATACTGTCCCCAGAACACATGAGCGCCCTGTTCAGTCAAATATTTATTCCCGCTTTGAAGGACACTTGGCTCACCCCCATCTTAACTTTAAAAGAAGCGACTTTGCCTGCTGACTCAAATTTGTTCAATGAGAGCTGCACAATCTGCAAATCGCCAAAGGACAACCTGAAACAAACGTCTTTCAAATTCGGTGCTAGGTAATCCAGAGTCCCGGTTCTGCATCCGTCTGACATTGACCCACTTTGAAGAGCGTCTTGGAGCCATTGTTGGAACGGGGCTATGTCTGAGCCAGGAACGTTGATGACCAGGTTCGAATAACCGCTTTCCGAGACCGTGAACCGGTCAATCTTTAGCACGCTCTCTGTCGGCATTGAATCAATTTCCATCCTGAAGTTACTGCAAAGTAACACCCCCCCCCCCAGAGTCAGCGAGATGCATCATTTTGCCGCTCGGGGGACGGTCGCTCGAATTATTGGCCCTCAATGTCAACGCCATCCGCACTGGGTCCATTGAGGCTGCATCCAGCACGGGGAATACCAACTCCGTGATTTGGGCGTTGTTGTACTCTCTGGCAGACTGAACCCTATACCCTAAATCCGTAGAATAGAGGGCAATTTGCCTCGGATTCGCCCTGCGCTGCACAAACGCGTCAATCCAATCAAAAAATGCCGGGGACATCCCCGAGCCAAACTCGAAGGAGAATACGTTTCCTTGCCCGCCGACACGCATCGGGCCAGTAGCCTGACGGCTAGGCTCGAAGGTGGCTACGTTTCCTTGCACGGACACACTAGGCACGGACACACTAGGCAGCGGGCCGGCAGTCCGACCGTCAAGCCCCAAAATGGAATGAGCCGCGACTTGTACCATTTTGCCAGCCATGGTTCGCCTCCCTTAGTCAAATGGATTGTGTATCCCGGCGAAGCCGTCCACCCCTCATCGCCTAAGGACGCCAAGCTATTTTATAGAACACGGCGGACGTTTTACTTACGTCATTCTTCGCTCTTTTGCAAGTTCGCACAAGGAAACGAGGTGCAATACTGTGTGAGAGATGAGGGTAGGCCCCTGGGAGCCGGAAGTCAGATGCAGGCTTCAAGCCACTGTAAGCTGCAGTCGTAAAGAGCGATGTCTGGCTCCGAAAAAATTGCTTGCCGAGGCCGGCCGCGAATGTCGGCTGTGTAAATACCGGGACATGGCCGTAATCGCGGCTGGTCACGCTCCGAGCCTATGATGCGGGGTCTGTGTTTGGAGGAATACGGTGACAGTAACCGAATTGATGATCAGGGAGTGCTTCAGCTGGCTGGCCAAGTCGATGAAGCGAGGGGGAGCGTCCACGAAAGCGGCCTAATTCGGTTACCGTCACCGTAATTGCACCGTAATTGTGACTGGCTGCACTAAGGGTAGCCGAGACCTCGCTGGCGCTCGCCCTCGGCTGGCGCTGATGGACGCTGGTGGGTGTTTGGTGAGGCTGGGGCAAACGAGTGAGGCGCTAGTTTAAATAGCAGGGTTGGTCCGGTCTCAGCGTCTGGTTAACAAAAGATTAACGGCATCCACAGAAATATCCCCTTCTGAGACAATTTTCCTCTGGCGGACCTACCACACTTTGTGTCAGAAAGACGCTGGCATACTGAGTTTATGGCATCCGGGCAGTCCCGTTGCCTGATCGGTGTGCTAAAAAAGAGAAGCGGCGGCCTAGACTAACTCGCCTGACCGCCGCTGTTCTTGGTACCAATCGGTACCTGGCGTGGGGCTTGCGCCCGCGGGAGGGGGTCTGATGTTCACGCATCAGGCCCTCTCTCAATTCGAGGGTCGGAAATGATTTCCGATATCAATATCGAAAATGCATATATTGACTGCGTTCGTCAAACGAAAAACACCATATGTCGTACCCCGCTGCGAAACATACCGCAAAACTTACGCCTGATTCACAGGCAGATATATACCCCCGCGCGTACCCAGGCTTCCCCCATGCCCCCCGGCTTCGACTAGGGCCGGCAGAGGTCTAGGGGTCTCTTGGATCAGGTTGACCGTGTTGAGCATCGTGTCGGACACCGCCTCGGGGGAGGTGATGTGCTTGTAGAGCCCCTCACGCAGGAGCAGTTCACGGATCAGGTAGCCGCCGTCGAACATTCATCCTCCTGTGAAGAAGTTGTTGATTCAACAAACTAAAGAAGAAAAGTCAAGACTAGCCCTCAAATATTCACAGTATTTCTGTCATTTTCTCGCAAGTACCCCATGAGATCCCATGAAATCCCATTACTAGCGTAAATGATATCGCCATTCTTGTGCCACTTTTTTACTCCGTACTCGGAGTCGCTTGTTCCTTTGGAGCCGCTCCACGAGGATGTGATGCGACACACTGATGAACGCGTGCGTGAGCCCGCGTCCCAGTCAGACGAAGATGGACTGACATCTGACCCGTTGTGGTCACAGCCAAAATCCCTCAGGACCATGCTCGCTATCACCGCGAGTGTCGGCTTTGTCATGGCTATTGGCGGCTTTGTCGTTACCGAATGCACCGGCAATGTCACCCTGCCGGTCAGCTTAGGGACCACGGGTATCTGCATGGTCTGTCTCGCGATCATGTCGCTGGCGTTGGATTACACTCCCTGGAGGAGAAAACCGCTGATTGACCCGCGTTGATCAATCCATCCCTTCTTCCTTCCAGAATTTCCAATGCCTTCCCATACGTCCGCAGCGGGTGCCGGCACACATTCCCATGGCCACCTACACCCCCGCGCGCACCGGGCCCTTCCCCCATGCCCCCCGGCCTCGACCAACTGGGGCCTGAGCCGCCAGGGTGGGGCACCCCCTAAGCCACTTGGGGGCACGAGACAGGCACGCCAGCCGCGCCCTTTGGCACACTCCAAGGCACACTGCCGACTGCCCAATCGTCAACGCTAGGCTTTGCGCGGGTCACGCGACCAATGCTGTTGTATTGGAGATAATCCACAACAGCTCCACATGGCCACTACGGCTGACACAGGCGAGTGATGGTCGAATTTGCCGCGACCGAGATCGACCTGTCTTGACCCCACTCCCCACCCCCGCTACCGTCCCCACCTATGAGCACCCGCGACCAGCAGCTTGCGCTACGACTTACCGCCCCGGTGTCCTGAACCGGCACCGGTCTCTTGCGCGTCCGTTTTCTGCTGTTGATCGTCGAGTTTGTGCCATGTCCCCGTTTCGTCCCGTTCGTCCGGCCGTTTTTGCGCCCTTCGCCGCGTTGTTGAGCGCGCCGCGCCTGCGTCGGCCCAGCCCTCTGCCCGCCGCCCGTCTTCTGCGACTTATCGGCGGCCGTCGGCTCTAGGCAGCCGGCCGGCGGTCGAGTTTGCGCTGCGCCCATCCTTTCGACAACGAGATTTTTTTGCCGCCGATGCGATAGAGCCGACCGGTTACGACGGGACCACCCCCTCACCCTCCCACGGCTTTGCCGCGGGTCCCTCCCTCTCCCCGAGGAGAGGGGTCTTCAGCGCCAGCGGTGGAATTCCCTCTTCTTGGGGAGAGGGAGGGACCCGCGAAGCGGGAGGGTGAGGGGGCTGGTTCCGCCGGATCGGACTATAGCTTTAGGATCGCCGGCGGCCGACCAGGAGCGTTACAGTCATGCGAGTTAGTCCGGGCGAGAAATACGCACCGTTCCCCCCGATCGATCTGCCGGACCGGCAATGGCCGTCGGCGGTGATCGATAGCGCGCCGATCTGGTGCTCGGTCGATCTGCGCGACGGCAACCAGGCGCTGATCGAGCCCATGGGGCCGGAGCGCAAGCGGCGGTTCTTCGATCTGCTGGTGGGTATGGGCTTCAAGGAGATCGAGGTCGGCTTCCCCGCCGCCTCGCAGACCGATTACGATTTCCTGCGCCTGCTGATCGACGGGAACCTGATTCCCGACGACGTCACCATCCAGGTGCTGACCCAGGCGCGCGAGCCGCTGATCCGCCGCACCTTCGAGGCCATCCAGGGAGCCAAGCGGGCGATCGTGCATCTGTACAACTCCACCTCCACCCTGCAGCGGCGGGTGGTGTTCGGCCAGGACCGGGACGGTATCACCGAGATCGCCGTGGCCGGCACCAGGATCTGCCGGGAATGCACCGATGCCATGGCCAAGGAGGGGGCCAAGGCGGGCTCGGGGACGGAGATCCAGTTCCAATATTCGCCGGAGAGCTTTACCGGCACTGAGCTGGACTACGCGGTGGAGATCTGCGAGGCGGTGATGGCGGCCTGGGGGTCGTCGGCCCAGGACAAGATCATCCTCAACCTGCCGGCGACCGTCGAGATGTCGACGCCGAACATCTATGCCGACCAGATCGAATGGTTCGCCCGCAACTGCCGCGACCGGGACCATTACGTGCTGAGCGTACATCCCCATAACGACCGCGGCACCGGCATCGCGGCGACCGAGCTGGCGGTGATGGCCGGGGCCGATAGAGTGGAGGGAACTTTATTCGGCAATGGCGAGCGCACCGGCAATGTGGACATCGTCACCCTGGCCATGAACCTGTTCACCCAGGGGGTCGAGCCCGGGCTGGCGGTCGACGATATCGACGCCATCGCCAAGACAGCCGAATACTGCACCCAGCTGCCGATCCATCCGCGCCATCCCTATGTGGGCGAGCTGGTGTTCACCGCCTTCTCCGGCTCCCACCAGGACGCCATCAAGAAGGGCATGGCGGCGCAGAAGCAGGCCAACAGCCCGTTATGGCAGGTCCCGTATCTGCCCATCGACCCGGCCGATCTGGGCCGCGATTACGAGGCGGTGATCCGCATCAACAGCCAGTCGGGCAAGGGCGGCGTGGCCTTTGTGATGGAACAGGATTACGGGCTGAAAATGCCGCGCAAACTGCAGATCGCGTTTTCGGGCGTAGTGCAGGGGATCGCCGAGCTGACCGGGTCGGAGCTGACCTCGAAAGACATCTGGGCGGCTTTCGAGCGGGAATATTTGGCGGAGGGGGCCATCGCCATCCTCGACCACCGGACGGTGCCCGACACCCATGCAAGCGAGGTGCGGCGGATTACCGCGACGATCCGGGAAGATGGGCCCAAGGGAGCCATCGAGCGGGACATCGAGGGCTCGGGCAACGGGCCGATCGCCGCATTTGTCGATGCGCTGAAACGCAATTGCGGGGTCAGCCTGAAGGTCGCCGATTATCACGAGCACGCGGTCGGCGAAGGGGCGGACGCGACGGCGGTGGCCTATGTGGAGGCGACGACGGAGAATGGCGACACAGTGTTCGGCGTCGGCCGGCATTCGAACATCTCGCTGGCGTCGCTGAAGGCGGTGGCGAGTGCGGCGAGCCGGGTGGCGGCGGGGAAATGACGGCAGGGGAATGCGGAGGGCCTTCGGCCCAACCTTCTTTGAAGTCCCCTCACCCGTCTCGCTTCCGCTCGCCACCCTCTCCCACAAGAGGAGAGGGGTTTCTCAGACGGCGCATTACCATACCCCTCTTCCCTCGTGGGAGAGGGTGGCGAGCGTAGGCGAGCCGGGTGAGCGGGCTAACGACCGGTTGGGCCGAAGGCCCTCATTTACCCCGCCCGCGCTTTCCCCCACCGCCCGGCTTCGCTATCGTTGAGATACACCTTGGCCGGACACCGGATCCGGCCTCATCAGACATCCTGGGGAGTCGTCATGAGGTATCTGCACACCATGGTCCGCGTCGCCGATCTGGACGCATCGCTGGATTTCTACTGCAACAAGCTCGGCATGACCGAGACCAGGCGGCATGAGAGCGAGAAGGGCCGGTTCACCCTGGTCTTCCTGGCCTCCAGCGACGATGAGGACACCGCGCGGGAGACCAAGGCCCCGGTGGTCGAGCTGACCTACAATTGGGACCCGGAGGACTACACCGGCGGCCGCAATTTCGGCCATCTGGCCTATGAGGTCGACGACATCTACGCGCTGTGCCAGTCGCTGATGGATGCCGGCGTGACCATCAACCGCCCGCCCCGCGACGGAAACATGGCCTTCATCCGCTCACCCGATGGCATCTCCGTCGAGTTGCTGCAGAAGGGCGACGCCCTGCCGAGCCAGGAGCCCTGGGCCTCGATGGGGAATACCGGCAGCTGGTGATGGCAGACCGCGTCTTCACGGGCTGATCTCAGCTGGAATATTCAGCACTGGCGTTGCCGGTGCTGAACTCGAAGGGTAAGCGCCGGCTTCGCCGCCAGCCCTAAACCGCCGCCACCTTCCGCCGCCGCAACCGGACAATCACCAGCAGATTGCCCAGCAGCACCAGCGCCACACCGGCCAGGGCCGACGGGGTCCACTGATAGCTCTCCAGCACCGTGGAAATGGCCAGGGCCACCACCGGGAACAGCACCATGGCGTAAGACGCGCGGTCGGCGCCGATGCGGCCGAGCAGGGTGTAGTAGCCGGCGAAGGCGATCACCGAGCCGAAGATCGTCAGATAGGCCAGCGAGCCGAGATAGCGGGCGGTCCATTCGATCGCCGGCGCATGGCCCCGGGCCAGGGCGAAGACGAACACCGCCGCCGCGCCATAGGCCATGGCATAGCCGGTCCCCTGCAGCACCGGCACCCCGGCGCGCTGATTGCTGCCGGCCAGCAGATTGCCCAGCGAGGTGGTGACCGTCGACCCCAGCGCCAAAGCGAGGCCGAGGATGGTGTCGCCGCTCAGATCCACCCGGGCGATGTCCGGCGCGAAGATCAGCGCCATGCCGGCGAAGCCGACCACCGCCCCCACGGCCACCCGGGCCCTCAGCGCCTGTCCGAACCACAGGGCGCCGAACAGGATGTTGAGGAACACCACGTTGGAGTTGGCCACCGCGATCAGCCCGCTGGTCAGATATTGCGCCGACAGATAGACCAGGGTGTAGGTGCAGCCGAAATTCAGCAGCCCCTGGCCGGCCATGCGCAAATGCTCCCGGCCGGTGAAGCCGAGCCGATGGCCGCGTAACCGGGCATAGGCCAGCAGCACCAACGCCGCCAAAGCGAAGCGGTAGGCGACCGACATCTCCAACGGGACCACGCCGATCTGCAAGGTGATGACATACCAGGTCGAGCCCCAGATCAGCACGGTGACGGCATAGAGAACGGTGTTCGGCATGGCGCGCATCCGATGGCCCCGGGAACTCCCATGGGCGTTGGGGGAGCCGGACGCTAGGTCCGCCAGCCGACAGGGGCAATAGAAGTATTGTCCCGTTCCAATCGCGTTCCACACGGCTGAATGGGTGTCGCGCTGGATTCTGGCCGAACGGGCTGTATGTTACGCTCATGACGAACCATCAATCTGCTTCCGCGACGGGCACATCGTTGCTCGGACGCCCCTATCTTGCGATCCCGGTGGCGCTGGCGGTCACGGCCATCGGTATCCTGTCCGCCTATCCATTCACCGCCGAGAGGTTGGGCGAACTGACCCGCGAGACCGGATGGATCGAAGTCAGCACGGCGGTCATTTACTTCACCGCCGCCTTTCTCCTGCTTACGGTCCGACGGCATGATCCTTGGTTCTTCGCCCATTCGGCCTTCGTCGTGGCGCTGATGGGATCGCGCGAACTCGACTTGCACAAGGCCTTCACCTCCGACAGCGTGCTGAGTACCCGCTTCTATTTCCGCGATCTTGCGGGCCTGCAGGAAAAGCTGATCTCCGGGGTTGTCGTCACGATATTTGCGGCGATCGTTCTGTATTACCTGCGCTACTGGCCGCGGCTGCGCGACGGACTGTCCCGGCGATCACCGGCGGCTATCTCCGCCGCATTGGCAATCGCCTTCATTCCCTTGACCAAATTCCTCGACGCCTTTGGCCGGCTGATGGCCGGGTTCGGCTTCGAGGTGACGTTCGACATCAACATCGTCGGGATCGTCGAGGAGAGCAGCGAACAGGCGATCCCGGTGGTGATCGCCCTGGCCGTGGCGCAATATGTCGCCGGGCAACGGGCCAAGCGCTCATTGGACTGACGAGCGGCACAAAGCCCCTGGACGCGTGGTGGTTGTCGACGCTCGATCGCTGCTATCCTGCCGATGAATCGACCAATCTGAACCCGGTCCGTCCCGGCCGGCCACACCGCTCCAAGAAGTGACCAGCGTGACGCCCCTTGAAAGACTGACCGCCCGGCCGGAATCCGGCCTGGCCGCTCTCTGCATCGCCCAATTCATCCTATGGACGACGGCGCCGGCCCTGTCCCACGACGCGATGCCGCTGGATATGGTGGAGATGTATGTCTGGGGCCGGGAATGGGTGGTGGCGACCTTCAAGCACCCGAACCTGCCAGGACTGATGCTTGAGGCGGTGCGATCTGTCACCGGCTCCCTGCCCTGGACGGGATTCGCCGTTTCGCAGATCTGCATCATCGTCGCCTATGGAGCCGTGTTCGCGCTGGGCCGCGACATGCTGGGCGGGACCAAGGCTCTGGCCGGAACCCTGCTGCTGACCGGGATCTACTATTTCTCCTGGAGCAGCCCGGAGATGAACCACAACGTCGCCCAGATGCCGCTCTGGGCGCTGGTGATCCTGTTCCTGTGGCGGGCGGTGGAACGCGGCGGGCTGGGCTGGTGGCTCGGGCTGGGACTGTTGGGCGGCCTGTCGCTGTGGGCGAAATACTCCTCCGCGGTGCTGTTGCTGATCTGCCTGCTCTGGCTGTTCGCCGATGCCAGGGCGCGGGCGCATCTGCGCCGGCCCGGCCCCTGGCTGGCGCTTGCCGCCTTCGCCGCCATGGCGGCGCCCCAGGTACTGTTCCTGCTGGAGACCGATTTTCTGTCCCTGCGCTACGCCCAGGCCAGGTCCAGTGTCAGCGCCGGGCATTGGGTGGGCTTCCTGCCGACCCAGTTCGCCAACCATCTGGTGATGATCATCATGCTGGCGGTGGCCGGTCTGTTCGGTCGTGGCGCACTGAACCGGCCGGACGGCCCAATAACCGGGGGGGAGGCGCGGACCAGGCGGTTCCTGCTCATCTTCGGCCTCGGCCCGGTGATGCTGACCGTGGCCGCGGCAGCGATCGCCGGCAGCGGGCTGAAGGACATGTGGGGCATGCCCATGTTCAACCTGTCCGGAATGCTCGCCCTGGCCTTCCTGCCGGGCCGCTTCGCCGAGCGGTCGTTGCGCCGGATCGCCGTGTTCGCGACCTGCCTTCTGGTGGTCCTGCCAACGGCTTATGCCAGCCACCTGCTGTTCGCCGAGTCCTACCGGGAGCGGCCGAAACGCGGCAACTGGCCGCAGCAGGCGATCGCCTCGCATCTGCTCGACGCCTATCGGACCGAAATCGGCGTCTATCCGGACATCATCGCCGGCCCGATCTGGGAGGCCGGCCTAGTGGCCACCGGCACGTCCCATGCACCCTCGGTGCTGATCGATGGCGACCCGCGGAAATCGCACTGGATATCCGCCGCCGACGCCGGGAACAGCGGCATGCTGGTGGTCTGGAGCAGTCATCAGGCACCACCACTATCTCTCGGCCGAAGACTGGCGGCGGCAGCTGTTCAACGCGCGCAATTCTACTGGTCAGACAATCCGGACGCCCAGATCATCGACCTGAGCTATGTCGTTCTGCCGCCCACGGGTGGCTAGCCAGGGATTCAGCTTTTCGAGCGAGCCCCCTCACCCTCCCAACGCTTCGCGTCGGGTCCCTCCCTCTCCCACAAGGGGAGAGGGGAATTGAATGGCGCCGATTAAGTCCCCTCTCCCCTTGTGGGAGAGGGAGGGACCCGCGCGAAGCGTGGGAGGGTGAGGGGGCTAGGAGAAATCTTGATGCACCAATGCGGCCGACCTCAAGCGCGGAACACGAAGCTCCGGTTCAGCAGGAAGGTCGCCACCGCCGACAGGCCGGTGAGGATCAGGAAGCCGATGGAATAGTTGAGCCCGGCCCAATCCGCCCACCCGGCCATGCCGGCCCCGTGTAGTCCGAACACCACCCCATAGATCGCCAGAAAGCGGGGCAGGGCGCTGACATGGGCGGCGTCGGACCGAAAGACGTAGCTGCGGTTGCCGAGATAGGACACCACGACACCGACCCCCGTCGCCAGGACGTTGGCGACCCAGACCACACCCAGCCCAACCCCTTCGACAAGCGCCACCAGAGCCAAGTAGTGCGCGACCGTGGCGATACCGCCATTGATCAAAAACCGGACAGGCCGTGGCAGGCTGGGCAGGTCAGGCAGCGGCTTCCGCCTTGTCATCGGCGGTTTCGATGCGCTCGATGAAGGACTGCGCGTCATCGGCGATGGTGCGTGGCGAGCGCACCGAAGTCAGCCCGCTCATGATCAACGTCATCAGCGTCAGGACGCCGGTCTGCATGAAGATCACGAGCATGAAGCCGGTCACCGTCGTCAACCAGCCCGGCGTGGCCTGACCCGCGATCTTGAGCGAGACCGCGGCGGCGAAGACGGCCACGGTGCCGATCGCCGATAGCCCGAAGACGACTGCCATGCGGGTCAGCACCGCATCGCCGAACACCATCACCGAGCGGACGCCATGCAGCACCAGCGACACGAAGCCCATGCGTGACTGGCCAGAGTAGCGGCGCCCACGATCGATCGGCAATTCCAGGCGGCGCAGGCGGGACTTCACCACCGCGCCGGCCACATGGGTCCAGGCCTCCTGCATGGCGGCGAGCCGCCGCAACCCACCCTTCGAGACGGCCATGAAGTTTCCGAAGCGGATGACGTTGCCGGTCAGCACCTTAAAGAACAGCTTGTAGATGACGTAGAAGGCGCGGAATGACAGGGATTCCGAGCGGCGCGACCGCGACGCCACCGCCACATCGGCGCTGCCATCGACGATCCGGGCGACGAGGTCGGGGATCCGGGCAGGCTGGTCTTCGCCGTCGCTGTCCATGATGACCACACCATCCAGATCGTCCGATGCCGCAAGATGGTTCAGGCCGATGGCGATCGCCATCTGGTGCCCGACATTACGGCGCAGCCGGATGATTTCTCCGGACAGGCCGGTCGAGATCACCGCCGACAGATCCGGCGGCGCCGTCACCGAGCCGTCATCGACCGCGCAGACCCGCAGGCTGAGCCCATCGGCCGCCGCCGCGATATCGCGACACAGTTGCGCGAAGGCGTCCCGGTCCTCGAAGACCGGTGTCAACACCGCCCAGAGACCGCGTCCGCTCCCACCCGTGCTCATGGCTGGAACACGCTGATCCGCGACGCCGGGATCTCGCGCAAGAGTCCTTGGAAATAGGCGATCGTGGTGACCAGCCCATCTGCCAGCGGCACCTTCGGCGTCCAGTCCAAAGTCTCGATCGCCCGGGCGATATCAGGCTTGCGCCGGGTTGGATCGTCCTTGGGCAGCGGAATGTTGATCACCTTCGATGCCGAACCGGACATCTCGATGATCATTTCCGCGAGCTCGCTGATGGTGATCTCATTGGGGTTGCCCAGGTTGATCGGGCCGGCGGGCGCATCATCCAGTTCCATATAGGTCATCATTGCCGTGACCAGATCATCGACGGCACAGAACGACCGGGTCTGCGAGCCATCGCCGGTGAGGGTGATGTCGCGGCCGAGCAGTGCCTGAACGATGAAGTTGGAAACAACCCGGCCGTCCGAAGGATGCATCCTCGGGCCATAGGTGTTGAAGATCCGCACGACCCTTATGTCGACGCCGTGCTGTCGGTGGTAGTCGAAGAACAATGTCTCGGCGCAGCGCTTGCCTTCGTCGTAACAGGCCCGTGGGCCGATGGGATTTACATTGCCCCAGTAATCCTCGTGCTGCGGATGCTGGCTCGGATCGCCATAGACCTCGCTGGTGGACGCCTGGAGGATGCGCGCGTTGCAGCGCCGCGCCAGCTCCAGCATGTTGATCGCGCCATGCACCGACGTCTTCACCGTCTGGACTGGGTCATGCTGGTAGTGCAGCGGGCTGGCCGGGCAGGCCAGATTGAAAATCCGATCCACATGAAGCAGCAACGGCTCGGTCACATCGTGCCGGATGAACTCGAAATTCGGCGCCGACAGGGGCTTGGCGATATTGGACTTGGTGCCGGTGAACAGATTGTCGAGGCAAATCACGTCGTGGCCGCCATCCACAAGCCGCTCGCACAGATGCGACCCGATAAAGCCGGCGCCGCCGGTCACCAGAATTCTCTCCTGAAGATGCTTCATGGGGCTAACGGCCTTTTCTGAACGGCGTGATCGGCGTCTGGTTCATAGTGGATATGCTGGCCGGAATCCAGCCATCGATCCGGAGACGTTTCGGGCTCGATATCCGACCGGCCCGTGCCGGTCCGCCGCTAATCCCCGCTTGCATGATCCAAAGTCGGGGCGACCTTGCGCTGATTCTTGCCCTGACCCGATTTCACCGGCAACACGCAGCTGACGGTGGTTCCCTCGCCCGGCTCGGAGTCCATTTCCACCCGGCCGCCATGCATCTCCACCAGGCTTTTCACCAAGGCCAGCCCCAGGCCGACACCCTGGTCGTGATGCCCATAGCTGCGCTCGAAGCGGCCGAACAGGCGGTCCTGGTCGGCCTCGTCGATCCCCACGCCATTGTCCTTGACGAACAGCCACATCCACTCGCCGTCGCGCTTGGCCGACAAGGTGATGATGCCGCCGGATGGGGTGAACTTGATGGCGTTGCTGACCAGATTGTGCAGCGCCTGTTTCAGCCGGCGTTCATCGGCCTGGATCTTGCTGGCCCGGATTTTCGGGTCGAGCCGGATGGTCAGGTTCTGCTTGCCCGCCCATTCATGGGTCAGATCGTATACGCTCTGCAGCACCGTCTTGATGTCGACCTGCTCGTAGTTGAGCGACAGATAACCGGCCTCGATGGTCGCCAAGTCCAGAATATCGTTGATCAGGGCGAGCAGCCGTTCGGACGCGTCGGTGATGCTGCGGGTGTATTCGAGCTGTCGGTCGTTGAGCTTGCCGAAATACTCGTGATTGAGAATCTCGGCGAACCCCATGATCGCGTTCAGCGGCGTGCGCAGCTGATAGGACACGTTGGCGATAAACTCGGTCTTCAGCTGGTCGGCGGTCTCCAGCGCCTCGTTGATTCGGCGCAACGCCTGCTCGATTCGGGCGCTGTCGGTCACGTCAAGATAGCTGTTCAGCACCCCACCATCGGGCAGAGGCACGGTTCCATAATGCAGGATCGACTGGTCGGCGCGCTCGATCCGCCCGCTGCCGGCCTCGCGATCCAGGGCACGGGCCACCATTTCCTCGCGCCGCTCTGGCCAATCCTTGCCGGGGTCGAAGAAGGCGCGGGTCTTTTCCATCATCTCCGACACGTGCGGCTGGCCGGCCACATCGTCCGGCGACAGCTTCCACAAGGCCAGGAAGGCCGGGTTGCTGAGCCGCAGCCGGCCATCGCTGCCATACACTGCGATGCCTTCCGCCAGATTGTCCAGCGTCTCCTGCTGCACCGCCGCCAGGGTGTTGTAGTTGCTCTCCAGCGCCAGGGAGCTGGTCACATCCTCTTGCATATACAGCAGCCCGCCGAACGGGTGCGGCGTGACGACCTGGCGCAGGGTGGTGCCGTCCGGCAGATGCAGGGTATCGTCGCTGGCCTCGATCAACGAAGTGAACAGGCCCATCTGGTCCTTCTTGAAGGCCGGAAAATCGGCATATTCCGGAAGCCGGCGGCGTTCGCGAAGATCCTCCAATACCTCACCCATGCCAGGCAGGCTGTCCAGCCAGCGCTCATCCAGCCCCCACAAGGACACGAAAGCCTGGTTGAAGAATTTCAACCGCTTATCCGGCCCGTAAATGGCCGTCGCGGTCTTGAGTTGCTCCAGAACCTCGGCATGGGCGTCGACATGGCGGCGCAGTTCCGCCTCCGCCATCTCCTGGTTGGTCAGGTCAACCGCATAGCCGACAAGCGAGACATCCCCCTCTTGAGGCGCGTCCTCCGAAGCGACTTCGTATGGGAGCGGCATTTCGGTGATCGCCATCCGGCGGCGCTCGCCGCCGCTCACGATATGATGGGTTTCCGACACCGCGCCGGCCCCGGCCTTGGCTTTGGCCGCCAGCGCCTTGCCGCCTTTGTCCACAACCCCGGCGCCGATCTGTCCCTGCTTTGCAAGAACCTCTTCGACCGTCGCATCGACGGCCACGGCATAGGCCGTGTTGACCCAGACGATCTCCAGATCGCTGTCGCGCAGCCAGACCGGCATGGGCAGCGCCTCCAGCATATTGCGAAAAGCGTACTCCTGGGTCACCGCGCGTTCCAGCGCCTGGGCGTCGGTCGCCCTGGCGGCCTCGCTTTCGGTCACGTCATAGACCCACAACACGTCGAAATGGGTGTCGCCGTGATAGGCCTGTCCGCGCCGCCCGGTCATCAGCAGCTGCTTGATCTGGCCGCCATGCCGCGCGGTCGACGTGCGGGCATAGAGGCGAAACGGCGTGCCGTCATTGCGCAGGCGAACGAAGGCGCGGCGCAGCGATTCCGCGTCATCCTTGTCGAGCGCGAGTTCGATATCCTCCAGGGTGCGCACCGAATCGACACCCAGCAGTCGGACGAACCCATCGGAGACCGCCAGCGACCCGGCAGTGTCCCAGCCGCAGCAGGATTGCGGGGCGGCGTCCAGGAAGGCCTCCAGCCGCAATGTCTCGCCGGCGAAATGGCTGGCGCGCGCGGCCTCGTCCGACATCTTGCGTCGAAGCACCGCCAGCACGACCAGCGCGATCGCCGCGGCGACCAGAAAACCGGCCATGCCGCCGCCGATCAGGAAACCTGCGGGACCGATCTGGGCCCAAGCCGGTGTCGCGGCGGTGACAACGCTTGCAAAAATCGTCGCGCCGAAGAACCGTTGCGGCCAGGAGGGTGTCATCCGAACCTGACGGGCTCTCGGTAATGAACACTGCACACCGCAACTTACTTTAGCTGCGGCGCCACAAACAAGCCGGCTATATCGGTGATGACTATTGGCGAGCATCGGTGGCCACCCCCTCACCCTCCCAGCGCTTCGCGCCGGGTCCCTCCCTCTCCCCAAGGAGAGGGCATTTGGGAGTGCCTTCGAAACCCTCTCCTCGGGGAGAGGGAGGGACCCGCGGCGAAGCCGTGGGAGGGTGAGGGGGAGCGCCGGAGCTTCAGTTTCGCCAGATTTGGCCACCGCCGCCCTAGTACCGGTAATGATCCGGCTTGTAGGGACCGGCCTGCTCGATGCCCAGATAATCCGCCTGGACAGTCGTCAGCTCGGTGAGAGTGGCGCCGAGCTTTTTCAGATGCAGCCGGGCGACCTTCTCGTCCAGCGGCTTGGGCAGCACATGAACCGACACGTCGTAGCGGTCGGCATGGTTCCACAGCTCGATCTGCGCCAGCACCTGGTTGGTGAAGGAGGCGCTCATCACGAAGCTCGGATGGCCGGTGCCGCAGCCCAGGTTGACCAGCCGACCCTTGGCCAGGACGATCAGCCGCTTGCCGTCGGGGAAGACCACCTCGTCGACCTGCGGCTTGACCTCTTCCCATTTGTAGTTCTGCAGCGCTTCGATCTGAATCTCGCTGTCGAAATGACCGATATTGCAGACGATCGCCCGGTCCTTCATCTCGCGCATATGGTCCAGCGTGATGACGTCCACATTGCCCGTGGTGGTGACAAAGATGTCGCCGAGCGGCGCGGCATGATCCATGGTGACCACCTCATAGCCCTCCATGGCGGCCTGCAGCGCGCAGATCGGGTCGATCTCGGTGACCATGACCCTCGCACCCTGGCTGCGCAGGCTGGCGGCGGAACCCTTGCCCACATCGCCATAGCCGCCGACCACGGCGACCTTGCCGGCCATCATCACATCGGTGGCGCGCTTGATGCCGTCGACCAGGCTCTCGCGGCAGCCATACAGATTGTCGAATTTCGACTTGGTGACGCTGTCATTGACGTTGATCGCCGGCACCTTGAGCGTGCCCTTCTTGGCCATCTCATAGAGCCGGTGCACGCCGGTGGTGGTCTCTTCGCTGAGCCCCTTCACGTCCTTCAGAAGCTCGGGATACTTGTCGTGCATCAGCACGGTCAGATCGCCGCCATCGTCGAGGATCAGGTTCGGCGTCCAGCCATTCGGCCCCTCGATGGTCTGCTCGATGCACCACCAGAACTCCTCCTCGGTCTCGCCCTTCCAGGCGAAGACCGGGATGCCGGCGGCGGCGATCGCGGCGGCGGCCTGGTCCTGGGTGGAGAAGATGTTGCAGGACGACCAGCGCACCTCCGCGCCCAGATCGATCAGCGTCTCGATCAACACGGCGGTCTGGATGGTCATGTGCAGGCAGCCGGCGATGCGCGCGCCCTTTAGGGGCTTGGACGCGCCATACTCCTCGCGCAGGGCCATCAGCCCCGGCATCTCGGTCTCGGCAATCGCGATCTCCTTGCGGCCCCAATCGGCAAGCGACAGATCGGCCACCTTGCAATCACTGAACCCACCGGCATCCGGCATCTCTAAACCCTCATCTGACTGGACAGCGCGCGACCCGGACACTACCGGCGCCACGCGGCTTCGATTTACCAGCAGGAGGGTATCGCAGCAAGCATAAAGATTTCTTTATATATGAAATTCGACGATCGGTGCTCCCATACAGGCGTCATCAACTCAGTTGATGACGACATAGCCAAACCTGGTCGAAAAATTAGGCGCCGTCCTGCTTGAACTGAACGACGTTGCCCTCGGGGTCCCAGCCGTCCAAAACCGTTGCACCTCGGATATGCCAAGCGGCTGCGTTTGGCTTCAGGTAACCGCCGGTCTGCCCGGCCGCCTCGCGCACCGCGTCGAGGTCCGTGACGAAGAAGGCCGGTTTGAACACAGCATTGCCGCGGATTTGCGGTGGTTCCGTGATTGTGATCTCCACCGCGGCTTTTTGCGGGATGGCGTGGATCACCAGCTCAATGCCGGGGCCCTGCAGAAGGTCATGAGTTGGCTCTACCACAACCGCCTCCAGGCCCAGCGCCCGCTGATAGAAGGCGGAAACCTGCTTCTTGTTCTTGGCGAAGACAACCAAGCCCTGCGTGACAGCCGGATCATTCGTCGCCATTGCCTGGGACTCCTATTTCATCGAACAGGTACGCGTCCGCATCCATGCACTCCGCGGCAAGCGAAAGGTCGCTGAACGCTCTGCCATTTCGAAATGTTACGACCCCACGCCAGCAAATTTCCAGTTCGCCGGATTTCGGCAAGCCGTACCACCCTCGCTCGTACGCTGAATACATCTGCCGCACTGCCCGTTCGTTGCCGTGGCCGGCAGCCCTCCGGATCCAAGACATGGATCGATGTTCACGTTCGGATTGGTCGGCACCGAGGATCCGACCCGACCAGTCCCAGAAGATGAGTAGACCGACCGAGAATTCCGCTTCGTGATTTCCGGCCTCCGCATAGGGAAGAAGGAGGTCATAGGCCGTCTTCATATCCGACGCGGCAAAGGCGGCCTCGACCGCGGGGCCGATCGGCTCGAGTTCATCCATGACGTTTGGTACCGGATTTGCCGAGGTACCCACCGCTGGGGCATCGCAAGCGGCCAAGAAGCCCAAAGTCATAGCAACCCTGAGAAACGGTACCGACCGAACCGCACGAAACACGCCAACCACCCGTTATGCCGAAGAGGCAAATAGTCGATCCATACCGCTGTCTAAGGACCGGCCCTCGAGATATTCATGAAAGTGCCACCGACACTATCCTCCTTGAAGGTCACATGGAACGGGAATGGCCTTGCGCAGCCCGTCACCATCCAGCCTTCCCGACCCCAGACATGGCCCTCTTCACCACGTGACGGCTCATAGAAGATCACCTGAGAATCCACATGCTCAATCGAATTGCAGCCCGCGGCCGCAACCAGGAGACTCATCGTGTTCAATGTGTCCCGTTTCAACGTTTCGTTTGCAGATGACTGGCCGGTAAATTCCACCCCGGAAGGTGTCTCGCATCCGACCAGCATCAGCACCGATGCCAAAATCGCCACGCCATTAATCCGGACCATCACCCCTTTTCCTCCGACTGTTCGAACCTGTCTCGCGGACTGGGTCAGATTGGATCGTGGAAGGATGTCGAGAACAGGGCGGCTCGCGATAAGCGAGCCATTAGCGCCGAAGACACCAGACGATTGTGAATCCACGACCGGCACCGGTCGAACCGGATCAACAATGCCCCTCACTCGATCTCGTTGAAATCGTCCAGCAGCGCCGCGATGCGACCGGGGTCGCTCTGGTCCATGATCATGCCGACGCGGCGGGTGGCGGCGACCGTGTCCAGGGTGCGGACCCGGCGTTTGACCGCCAGCAGCTTGGCCGGGGACATGGAGAGGTCCTGCAGGCCGAGGCCGACCAGCAGCGCCGTATAGCGCGGGTCGCCGGCGACCTCGCCGCACAGGCTGACCGGGATACGGGCGCGCAGCGCCGCTTGCGTCGCGAACTGGATCAGGCGCAGCACCGCCGGGTGCAGCGGATTGTAAAGGTCGGCCACTTGTTCGTCGCCGCGGTCGATGGCCAGCGTGTACTGGATCAGATCGTTGGTGCCGATGGCGAAGAAATCGACCGCCTGGGCCAGGGCGTCGGCGGCCAGGGCGGCGCCCGGCACCTCGATCATCGCGCCCAATGGCGGCAGCGGGTCGGCGAACGGCACCCGCCGCCGTTTCAACCGCTGCACCACCCGGGCCATCACCGCCCGAACGGCGCGAATCTCCGACACCCCGGTGATCATCGGCAGCAGGATGCGGGTGGGCCCGTGGGCGCCGGCGCGCAGGATCGCCGCCAGCTGGGTCTCCAGCAGCTTGGGCTCGCGCAGGCTGAGGCGGATCGCGCGCAGACCCAGCGCCGGGTTGGCGCTCTCGCCGAACCGGTCGCCGAGCGACGTCGCCAGTTTCTCGCCGCCCACATCCAGGGTGCGCACGGTGACCGGCCGCCCGTCCATGGCCCCAACGATATCGCGCAGGGCCTGATATTGCTCTTCCTCGCTGGGCAGGTCCTCGCGGTTCATATACTGGAACTCGGTGCGCAGCAGGCCGACGCCGTCGGCTCCCAGCTCCACCGCCGTATCGACTTCGCGCGGCAGCTCCAGATTGACCTGCAGCCCGATCTTCACATTGTCGCGGGTTTGGCCGGGCCGTCCGATCAGCGCCCGCAGCCGGCGGCGGTCGGCGACCAGGCCCTCCCGGCGGCGGGCGTAATCGGCCAGGGTCTCCGGATCCGGGTCGATGATGACGGCTCCGGCATCGCCGTCGACGATCACAATCTGCCCGGAGACCACGCCATCCATCAGCCCGACCGCGCCCAGCACCGCCGACAGGCCGAGCGACCGGGCCATGATCGCGGTATGCCCCTCGGCGCCGCCCAGGCTGGTGGCGAAACCGGCGATCCGCTTGGGGTCCATCAGGGCGGTATCGGCCGGGGTGATCTCCTCGGCGATGATGATGCTGCCTTCGGGCAGAGTGGCGAAGGCCTGGAATTTGCGGTCGGACAGATTGCGGATCAGCCGGGCGCCGACATCGCGGATGTCCTGGATGCGGCCGGCCAGATAGGCATCATCCATGGCTGCGAAATGCTGGGCGATGGCCGAGACTTCGGCTTGGACGGCATATTCGGCGTTGTATCGATCCTCGGAGATGCGCTGTTCGATGCCGCGGGTCAGCCGCGACCCGCCGAGGATCGCCAGATGGGCGTCGAACAGGAAATCCAGCTCCTCGGCCACGGATTCCGGCAGGGCCGCGGCCTTGGATTTCAGCTTGCGGACCTGGCGCAGGGATTTCGCCACCGCCGTGGCGAAACGCTCGCGCTCGGCCGGGATCTCGTCCGGGATCACGACGTATTCCGGAACCTGCTCGAAACCGCTTTCGATCACATGGGCCGGACCGATGGCGATCCCCGGTGAGACGCCAAGGCCGCCCACGCGCCTGAAATCGGCGGCGGCCGCCGCAGGTACTGCAGTCTTGGGGTCCGGCTCAATCTTCATCGAACTTGCGGACGACCAGATCGACGATGGCTCGCACCGCCGATTGCGCCTCCCTGCCGGTTGCGATCAGGGTGATCGTGCTGCCCGGGCTGGCCGCCAGCATCATCAGCCCCATGATGGAATCGCCGCCCACATCCATACCGTTGCGGGTCACCCGGACCCGTGCATCGAATGTGGCGGTCAGCTTGACGAATTTCGCCGCCGCCCGGGCATGCAGGCCGCGGCGGTTGAGGATCGTCACGGCACGGACTACCGGAGCCGGGGGCCCGGGTGAGGGGAATGCCGGGGTGTGGGAAACATCGTCGGCCGGTGTCATTTATCCTCGGCCAGCAGGCTGGACGCCACGTTGATATATTTCTGCCCGGCCTCGCGGGCATGGGTCACCGCCTGGACCATGGTCTCGGTGCCGCGAACCTGGACCAGCTTGATCAGCATCGGCAGGTTGATGCCGGCGATCACCTCGACCTTGGCCTGGTCCATGACCGAGATCGCCAAATTCGATGGTGTGCCGCCGAACATATCGGTCAGCAGCACGACGCCCTTGCCGGTATCGACCCTGGCGCAACTCTCCAGGATCTCCATCCGGCGCTCCTCCATGTCGTCATCGGGGCCGATGCACACGGCGGCGACATTCTCCTGATCGCCGACCACATGCTCCAGCGCCGCGATGAACTCCTCGGCCAGCCGGCCATGGGTCACGAGAACCATTCCGATCATCGGTGGGGTGTCCATGGTCACGGCTCCTCCTGATCGTTTTTCAGATTAGCTTGCCACCGGAAGGTCGCGATGCATCAGGCCAACGCGAAATCCCTGCTTTTGCAGCCAGTTTTCCAGGCGGGCGGCGACGAACACCGAGCGGTGCCGCCCACCGGTACACCCGATGGCAATCGTCAGGTAGCTTTTTCCTTCATGATTGTAGCGCGGCAGAAGCGGGCTGAGCAGCCCTGTCATGCGTTCGAAGAAAACCGCGAAATCCCGATCGGCGGCAACGGCGGTCTGTACCGCCTCGTCGAGCCCGGTCAGCGGGCGCAATTCCTCGTTCCAATAGGGGTTGTCCAGGAACCGCACATCGAACACCAGATCGGCCGCCCGTGGCAGGCCGCGCCGGAACGAGAAAGAGGTCACCTGCACGAACAGGCCGGACTGGCCACCTACCGCGAAATGCCCGTCAAACTGCCGGCGCAGATCGTGAATCGACAATCCGGTGCTGTCGATCAGCAGATCGGCGTGATCCTGTAGCGGCCCGACCACGTTGCGGTCAGCGGCGATGCCGTCGGCCACCGGCCGGTCGACCGCCAGGGGATGGCGGCGTCGGGTCTCGGTGTAACGCCGCTGCAGCACCTCATCATCGCAATCCAGGAACACCAGCCGCACATCCAGAGCGCCATCGCCCCGAAGCTTGCTCAGATGGGACAGCAGGTGATCGGCATCGAAACCGCGTGTCCGGCTGTCGATGCCCAGGGCAATCGGCCGCTCGGACAGGCCGCTCTGGTCGATCAGCGCCGGCATCAGGGTCAGCGGTAGATTGTCGACCGCCTCATATCCGAGATCCTCCAGCGCGGAGAGCGCCGACGACATGCCCGCCCCGGACATGCCGGTGACCAGCACGACCCCGCGACGAGAACTTTCGGCCTTCGTGGATCCATCCTTCGCTTCCACGCTCATGACTCCATCTCAACCGGCCAGTCGGATCGCCGCAATACGGCTACCACGAACCGCAGCGCCGCCGGGGCCGAGGCCCGGAAGGGGTCCAGCGCGATCAGCGGCAGGCGGCATCCCAGAAAGGTGCAAAAGGCGGGCTCGGGCAAGCGTTCGATCTCCTCACCGGGTTTCATATCCACCAACAGAGCCACCGGCACCGAGGGCAGGTTGGGCGACGGCATCGGGCCAAGACCACGAATTTCGATTATGCCGGCGATGGCCGGCGGGGCGGTCGCCACCAGCCGGCCGGCGTCGTCGCCGTCGCCAGGCGAAAGCCGGACCTGATCGTCCGCCACCAGCATCGCGCCGCCGTCGATCAGCCGCAACGCCAGGTCGGACTTGCCGCTGCCCGACGGCCCGCGAAGCATCACGCCCACGCCGTCAACGGCAACACAGGTGGCATGAACACTTTCCATAAGATCAAGGTGGAACGGGCGGTTGCCGCTGTCAATCTTGGGGGTGAGGGCAGCGCTGAGTCGGATCATTTCGACCCCGCAAGCCGCGTCAAAATCTCCTTCAGCCGCGCCAAATCCCGTTCGCCGAGTTGACGGGCGAAGTCCGCCTCGATCGCCAGCTTGATGCGGTTGCCGTCGGCCATCGCCGCCTGACCGGCGGGCGTATAGCGCACGATGCGGGCGCGCTTGTCCGCCGGATCGGGGGCCCGCACAAGAATCCCCGCAGCAACCAGATCGTCGACCAGCTGCTGCACCGCCTGCTTGCTTAGCCCGGAGCGCTCGGCCAGCACGCCCTGGCGGGTGCCGGACCGTTCCAGATGTCCCAGCAAATTGGACTGGGCCAGGCCGAACCAGCCATGGCCGGCCTCCTGCATGCCCTGCACGAACAGATCGACCCACAGACGGCCGGCCCGCCACAGGCGCCAGCCCACATGGTCCAGCAGGGGCGGGGCCTTTGCACCGGCCGCGTCCATATCGTCAAGCTTCTTGACCAACCAATCCACCCGCTCTATTAGTCAAGTGACTTGACGAAATTACACCGTGTGACGCGCGACCGCAAGCGGCGGCCGCCGACCCATCGCAGAAGGATATTCCCATGACCCCGCTCGACGAAGGCGCTTTGTCCATCCTGCTGACCGGCAATACCCATTATGTAGCGCTCGATGCCGGCGGCGAGGCGGTGATCCACTACACGGCGGATCAGCGTTCTTACATGCGCCTGCCCAGCGGCCAGTTCCTGAAGGGTCGGTGGGTCCTGTCCGGCGACAGCTATCGGACCGACTGGGAAGACGGCCCCAAGGGGCACTGGCAAATCGACCACGTGCCGGGCTGCTTCGCCTATGTCGATGGCGAGCGGCAGCGTCGCGGCGTGATCAGCCGGATCGTGCCCGGCGACCCCGAGGCCTTCGCCGGCTGAGCGCCCGATGAAAACCCCGACCCACGCCTTGATCGGCTATGGCTGCGCCCGGCTGCTGGGATGGCACGGCCGGCTCAAGACAGCTGTTATCATCGGCGCCATCGCGCCGGATCTGCCGGTGGCCGTCGTCTGGAGCTGCATCGCCGCCGCCGTGACCCTGCGCGACGGCCGTTTCCATCAGCCGGCGATCCAGGTGGAGATGGACAAGGTCTATTTCGCCGATTCCTGGCTCGTCATGCTGCACAGCCTGCTGCATTCGCCGGTCAGCCTGGCCGGGCTGGCGATTCTGACCTGCCTGGTGGGCCGGGGTGGCCATCCCCTCCGGCGGCTGGGGCTGGCATTTCTGCTCGGCGCGTTGACCCATTCGCTGAGCGACATCGTCTCCCATGTGACCGACGGCCCGCTGATCCTCTGGCCGCTCGACGACACGCTCAGGCTGCGCAGTCCGTTCAGCCACTGGGAACCGGCTTATGGCGGCCTCTGGGTGTCCGGGGTCGAGGCATTCGCCGGCATCGCCTGCGCTCTGGCATGGCTGTACCGCCGGGCGCGGCCGCGGCTGCCCATCCGGAAAACTATCGGCCAGGGGCGCCGACACGCCCGGTTCGGCAGTGCTCTCCCGCCGTGTAACGGTGATCAGGTAGAGCGCCAACGACACCAGCGCGAGCGCGATCCAGACCGGCGCGCCATGTTGCTCGCCCAGCAGGATCATGCCCCAGAGGAAACCGGCGAACAGCGAAACGAAGCAGGCGAACGAGACGAACACCGCGCCCCGGGTCCGGAGCATATAAAAATAGAGAAAGACCTCCAGATAGGTCACCGGTACGAAGGCCAGGATCGCCCATTCCGCCGGACCCAGCCCGTTCGGCAGCGCCGTGGGCAGACCGGAATTGCCTTCAAGCACCAGCCAGACCGGCAGCAACATCGCCGCCCCGGCCACCGCCTCGCCCGCCACCACCTGCAAAGCGCACAAATCCCGGGGCCAGCGGGACGAGACATAGATCCCGTCCGCCGCGTAGGAGAGCGGAATGAGAAAAACGACCATCAGGAACTGTAGCTGCGCGTCCGCCGGCGACCGCAATTCCGGCCACATGGCAATCGCCACACCGGCGAGCGCGAAGCAGACGGCCATCAGGCGGCGAACCGACAAGGCCTCGATCCGCAGGCCCGCCGCGATCGCGACCGTGAACACCGGAATCAGCGCCTCCGTGTAGAGCACGATCAGCCCGGCAGAGAGCCTGTCGGCGGCCCACAGCACGCCGCCAATCGGGACGACATAGCCGAACAGGCTGCTGACAAAGAAGAAGCGGACATGCCGCCAGGTCATCCGGAACCAGCGCCGCCGAATCGCCAGCGTCGCCAGATAGGCCGCCGCCAGCAAGATCATCGACCCGGTGAGGATCGCAAGCTCGCTGAACCGCGAACCGGTCGCGATCTTGAGCAGGGTGAACTGCAGCCCCCAGGACGCGCCGAGCAGCATGAGCAGGGCCGTGGACAACCAATGTCCCGGCGCGGCAGCCCATCGATGAGAACCGGATATCGCCATGGCGCATGAGGCGTACCTGATGGCGGTCACTTGGCCCTCACAAGCCGGCGTCCGGCTGCGCCTCCCGTTTCAGCCAATCGACCACCGTCGCGACAGCGGCACGGTCGACTGCGATAGTCGGCCGGACGATCCAATAGGCGTCGGGTAGATCGATCCGAAGATCGGCAAAGGGCCGGATCAGCGCGCCGGCCTCCACATCGTCGGCCGCCAGCCGGTGCCGCGCCAAGGCGACCCCCAGCCCCTGCGCCGCCGCCCGCAGCACCAGGTCGGAGGAGGCGAAGCGCGCGCCCGACCTCACATTCAGCCCGACCGGCCCATGCGCTGCTCGCCACGCCGCCCAGGATGCGTGCGGATCGCGGTCATGGACCAACCGCAGCACCGTCAGGCGGTCCGGGTCGGCCGGGCGGCCGGCATCTTCCCAGGCGGCCCGCCCCATCACCGGGTAGAGCGCATCGTCCATCAATGGCTCGCAGCGCAGGCCGCGCCATGGTCCGCGCCCCATCCGGATGCCAAGATCCGCTCCCTGTTCGCCCGGATCGGCAAGCCTCTGATCCACCACCACCGAAAGCTCGATCCAGGGGGCCGTTTCACCCAGATTGGCGATGCGCGGCAACAGCCAGCGGGTCGCCACCGACGCCGTGGTCGCCAGTACCACCGCATTGCCGCGCCGCGATTCTCTGAGCGACGCGACCGCCTGATGCAGCCCGGCGAGGCTCTCCGACGCCGCCCGCCCCAGCGCCTCCCCCTGGGCCGTGAAGACGAGGCGACCGCCACCGGTCCGCGGTTCGAGCAGCGGCAGTTCCAACCACGCCTCCATATCCCGCAGATATC
>CBDEGD010000040.1:0-68409 GCA_965237625.1 Inquilinaceae bacterium | reverse complement strand
CGCCCTGCCGGTCTTCGCCATCATCCTTGCGGGGTTTATCGCCCGCCGTGTGAATCTGCTCGGCCCCGCCTCATCCGAAGCGCTGAACGGGTTCGTGTATTGGATCGCCCTGCCGCCGCTGCTGTTCCTAGGGATGGCCCGGTCCGGCATCGGCGAGACCCTGCACTGGCCCTTCATCGGCGCTTTTTTCGGCAGCGCCGTGGCGGTCTGGCTGGCGGCGGCGGTGATCGGCTTCGCGCTTTATCGGGCGCGTCCGGCGGTGCTGTTCATGCAGGGGCTGAACGCCGGTTTCGGCAATACCGGCTATCTCGGCATTCCATTGCTGGTGACGGCGTTCGGCGACGCTGCTATCGCGCCGGCGACTCTGGCCACGGTCATCATGGCGCTGGCTGTGGGCGCCCAGGCGACCGCGCTGGATGTGATGGCCAGAAGCGGGGGCGGGATCGGCGCCGCGCTGCAGATCCTCGGCCGGGCGCTGATCCGCAATCCGCTTCTGGTCTCGCCGGTGGCGGGGCTGGCATGGGCGGCCGGCGGATTGCCGCTGCCGATGCCCCTGGTGACCCTGTTCGAACTGACCGGCGCGGCGGCCGGTCCCTGCGCCCTTTTCGCCATCGGCCTGTTTCTCGGCGGCCGCCGGATGGTCAGCGACTTGGCCGAGATCACCTGGATCACCGTGCTGAAATTGCTGGTACAGCCATTGATCTGCTACTGGCTGGCAATCTCGCTGTTTCCCATGGACCCGTTCTGGACCGCCTGCGCGGTAATCCTGGCAGCATTGCCCACCGGCGCGCTGGCCTTCGTGGTCGCCCAGAACCACGGCACCTATGAGGAGCGAACCTCGGCGGTCATCCTGGTGTCGACCGTGGTTTCGATCGTTCCGCTGTCTATCCTGCTGGCGATTTACGGTCCGATTTACGGCGCCGGGTAATCGCCCTTTCGGTGGGCCGATCCGGCCCATATACTACTGAAAACGGGCCGCCATCGGCCCATCATATCGCGCGATGGTTCCGACGCTTGGTTCCCAAGCATCGGAAGCTGAATCGCGCGAACAATAACAGTCAAATGTTCCGATTAGATCGGAACATTTGGGGGAGGCCGCCGATGCCCGAAGATTCCGCGACACGGCAATTGCCGCGACGGTCCATCGCCCTGGTCCTGGCCGGCGGTCGCGGCAGCCGATTGAAGCAGCTCACCGACCGGCGGGCGAAACCGGCGGTTCCGTTCGGCGGCAAGTTCCGCATCATCGATTTCGCGCTGTCCAACTGCATCAATTCCGGCATCCGCCGGATCTATGTGATGACCCAGTACAAATCCCACAGCCTGCTGCGGCATCTGCAGCGCGGCTGGGGTCATTTGCGGGCGGAGATGGCGGAATTCGTCGATCTGCTGCCGGCGCAGCAACGCGTCGATGAAAGCATGTGGTATCGCGGCACCGCCGACGCGGTGTGGCAGAATATCGACATTCTGGAGGCCGAGGGATCTGACTACGTCATCATCCTGGCCGGCGACCATATCTACAAGCAGGACTACGCAGCGATGCTGGAGGATCACGTCGCCCGCGGCGCCGATGTGACGGTCGGATGCCTGGAGGTGCCGCGCATGGAGGCCGTGGCCTTCGGCGTGATGGCGGTCGACGAGGAGCAGCGGATCACCGACTTCCTGGAAAAGCCCGCCGATCCGCCGGCCATGCCCGGCAAGCCCGACATCGCGCTGGCCAGCATGGGCATCTACATCTTCAACTCCGCCTTCCTGTTCGAGCAGTTGAACCGCGACGCCAGTGATGCTTTGTCCGCCCATGATTTCGGCCGCGACATCATTCCCTATCTTGTCTCGCGTGCGAATGTGTTCGCCCACCGGCTGGGCCAGAGCGCCATTTTCAGCGAAAGGCAGGACGAGGCCTATTGGCGGGATGTCGGCACCATCGACGCCTATTGGGAGGCCAATCTGGACCTGACCAGCGTGACCCCGGCGCTCGACATGTACGATCGAGGCTGGCCAATCCACACCTATCAGGAACAGCTGCCGCCGGCGAAATTCGTTTTCGATGAAGAGGGCCGGCGCGGCACCGCCATCGACAGCCTGGTCTCCGGCGGCTGCGTCGTCTCCGGCGCCACCGTGCGGCGCTCGCTGCTGTTCTCCGGTGTCCGGGTCAATTCCTACACGGCGCTCGACGAGGCGGTCGTGCTGCCGGGCTGCAATATCGGCCGCAATGTGCGGCTGACCAAGGTGGTGGTCGATCGCGGCGTCGATATCCCCGAAGGATTGGTGGTCGGCGAGGATGCCGAGGCCGACACGGCGCGGTTCCACCGCACGGAGAAGGGGGTCACCCTGATCACCCGGCCGATGATCGAGGCGCTTGACGAAACGACTGCTTAGGCAATTTGGCTGCTGTTATCTCCTCTCCCCTCGCGGGAGAGGGAGGGGCCCGTTGCCAAAGGCAATGGGAGGGTGAGGGGGCTATACCGAATGTCATTTGGCTATCGGCCGGCGGCATGACTGAACGGGCGCTGGTTTTCGAAGCGCAGCGGACGCTGCGCTACCCCTCACCCGGCTCGCATAGCTCGCCGACCTCTCCCGCAAGGGGAGAGGTGATCTCAAGCTGTTCGACCGCTTTTCGGGGGCTGCACACATGAAAGTCCTGCATGTCGCCTCCGAGCTGTATCCGCTGATCAAGACCGGCGGGCTGGCCGATGTGATGGGCGCCCTGCCGCCGGCCCTGGCCGGGCTGGGGGTCGATGTACGGGTGCTGGTGCCGGGCTATCCCGCGGTGACCGCGGCGGTGCGATCCGGCAAGGCGGTCTGGAAAGACCAATTCCTGTTCGGGCGGCGACGAGGCCCGGTTGCGGCTGGTGAAGGCCAAGGGCGTGGCGGTCCCGCTCTATGTCCTGGACTGTCCAGGACTGTACGATCGTCCCGGTAACCCCTATCTGGACCTGGACGGCGTCGACTGGCCGGATAACGAGCAGCGTTTCGGGGCGCTGGGCTGGATGGCGGCGCGGCTGGGCCAGGGCATCGATCCCGGCTGGAAACCCGACATCGTCCATGCCCATGACTGGCAGGCCGCCCTGGCGCCGGCCTATCTGTCCCTGGACGGCGGTAAACGGCCGGGCACCATGGTGACCATCCACAACATCGCCTATCAGGGGCTGTTCCCCTATGCGTCGGTCGAGCGTCTGGGTCTGCCGGAAGACGCCTTCCGCTACGACCGGCTGGAATATCACGGCCAACTCGGCTTCCTGAAGGGCGGGCTGTCCTATGCCGACCGGATCACTACGGTCAGTCGTACTTACGCCAAGGAAATCCAAGGGTCGGAACAGGGCTGTGGCCTTGACCCGCTGTTGCGCTATCGGGCCGGCGATCTGTCGGGCATCGTCAACGGAGTCGATTACGCGGTCTGGGACCCGGCCGGCGATCCGCATCTGCCGAAACCGTTCGGGCCGGACGATCTGTCCGGCAAGGCGGCGGCGAAATCGGCGCTGCAGACTTCCATGGGCCTGCCGGACCGGCCGGAAGCGCCGCTGATCGGCGTGGTCAGCCGGCTCAATGTGCACAAGGGGCTGGATCTGATGCTGGCGGCCCTGCCGGGCTTGATCCGCGCCGGCGGCCAGCTGGCGCTGCTGGGCAGCGGCGATGCCGATCTGGAGGAAGGGTTCCAGGCCCTGGCGCGCAAAGCGCCGAATTCCGTGGCCGTCCGCATCGGCTATGATGAGGGGCTGTCGCATCTGATCCAGGGTGGCAGCGACATCATCGCCGTGCCGTCGCGCTCCGAGCCCTGCGGTCTGACCCAGCTTTACGCCTTGCGCTATGGCGCGCTGCCCCTGGTGCGGAAGTCCGGCGGGCTGGCGGATACGGTGGTCGATGCGACGGCTGCGGCGATCCGCAAAGGCAAAGCGACCGGCTTCGTCTTCGGCGCCGCTTCGGCAAGGGCGCTCTCCCGCGCCATCGGCCGCGCCTGCGATTTATACGCCGACCGGGAGAGTTGGGCGGCGGTGCAGCAGACCGCCATGGCGCAGGATTTCGGCTGGCCGGCGGCGGCGCGGGAGTATCTAGCGCTGTATCGGGATCTGCTGCGTTGAGGGGCGGCGGAATTCACTGCAGAGGCACGGAGAAACGAGAGCGCCGGCCCGACAATGGATCGCCGTTCCCGCAAAAGCGGGGACCTCGATGGGCTGTGAACATTCGTCTCGAGATTCCCGCTTTCGCGGGAATGACAATCAGGTGGGAACGGCACTCTCGCATCCCCGGGCCACCGCCTTGATCCGCGACAGCGCCAGTTTCGACAGGATCACCGAGGCGGTGAACAGATACAGCCCGGCATGCACGAAGACGCCGCTGATCACCGTGACATTTAGCGCGGCGACGATCAGGGCGATCACCAGGACGTCCAGCATCGACCACTTCGCCAGCGCCTCCAGCCGGCCGATCGTGGCCTGGTTGGCGCCCCCGGCGAAGAACCAGACCCTGAGACCGAACACCAGTTTCACCATCGGGAACAGCACCGAGAACACCAGCAGCACCACGAACAGGAAATACTGGTCATCGTCCCATAGGACCAGGAGCCCGCTCAGGATCGACACGCTGCTGCTGAGGATCGCCAGGGTGCTGACCGTCAGCGACGGCATCACGATACCGGCAATAAGCAGCCCCAGCGCCAGCAGGAGCATCGGGCCGACCGCGAGACGGTCGAACCCGGCGGCGGATTGGCGAAGCCTCATCCCGGGCTCGCGAGGATCAATCGGCATGCTCTTCCAGTTCCAACTCCGCTTCCTCGACTACCCATTCCTGGGCTGCGGCGACGGCGATCGGGGAGGCGCGGGGGCCGACCGACACATGCGGGCTCTGGTCCTCCAGCGGTGTGGCGCGGCTGCGGGTCATGCGGTAGACCGCGAAGGCGCCCAGCCCGGCATGGCCGATCACCAGATACCAGAAGAACCCATCGGGTCCGGTAAAGGCGATGGCGGCGGCGGCGCTGACCGGGCCCAGGCAGGCGCCGATCCCGCTTAGCAAGACCAGGGTTCCGCTGGCCGGCACGATCTGCTCCTGCGCCAGCCGGTCATTGGTGTGGGCGATGCTGAGCGAGTACATCGGGAAGGATGCCGCGCCATAGGCGGCGGCGCAGGCCAGCAGGGCGACCGTCGATATTCCCGATAGAAAGATTGCCGCCAGCGCGCAGGCGGAGGCGATCGTCGTGACGGTCGCCAGCACGATGCGGCGGTCGACATAGTCCGACAGCCGGCCCATCGGCCATTGCAGCACGACGCCGCCGATCACCGTGGCGGCCATGAACAGCGAGATTTCGCCGACGGAAAGGCCGATCGAGGCCGCATAGACCGCGCCCATGCCGAAAAAGGCGCCGTTGGTAAGGCCTGTCGCCACGGACCCGACCACGCCGAGCGGCGTGATGCGGTACAGTTCGCGCACGCCGACCGGAACTGGGGTGGTGATCTCCGGGGCGGACCCGACCGTCACCAGCATCGGTATCAGGGCCAGGGACACCATCACCGAGGACAGGATGAACAGCTCGAAACCGCTCGGGTCGGCGATATTCAGCAGCAGCTGTCCGCTGGCCATGCCGCCATACATCACCACCATGTAGATCGACAGCAACTGGCCCCGTGTCTCGTTGGTCGCCCGGTCGTTCAGCCAGCTTTCCGCCACCACATAGAGGCCGGCATAGCAGAAGCCGGTGACCAGCCGCATCACCGCCCAGGCGGCCGGTTCTACAAATACCGAATGCAACAGTACGGAGGCCGAGGCCAGCGACGCCAGCGCCGCGAAAGTGCGCACATGGCCGACCTGGCTCACCACCTTGGACGACATCCGCGAGCCGACCAGGAAGCCCAGATAATAGCTCGACATCACCACGCCGGTGATCGCGGTGGGGAAATCCTCCAGCGAGGCGCGCAGGCCCAGCAGCGTGCCCTGCAGCCCGCTCGCCAGCATGATCATGGCGATGCCGAGGAACAGCGGCCAGGTGGCTGAAACGATGACACTCATGGGCGATCGCCGAGACAGGGGGAGGCCGCCATGACGGCGGATCGTGGTTGCGCTCAATTGGGAGCGGCAACGCCCTCTTTAAACCCCGGCGATATGAAAATCGAATGAATGTGCGGGTGGAAGGAAGGGAGGGCCGTGTATCGGCAACGGCTGGTAAATGAGCCGCGCACCAAACAACCGGTTGTCATTCCCGCGCAGGCGGGAATCCAGTTGGTGCGATGGCGACGGCCGTACGATTTGGAACACTGGATTTCCGCCTGCGCGGGAATGACGACTGGTGTTGGTTTCGCGGTGCTTTGCGTCTCCTTGGTCGCGCTATGGCGACACATCTGCGATGACGTCCCTACTTCGCCGCCGTTGTCCAGCTTTCGGACTGGCGCTTCGCCTCGGCGATCTCAGCGGCGCCCATCCCGGCGGCCAGCGCGTCGCGCCGTTGCGAGGCGGAATTGGTGCCGTCCGGGCTCTTGGGAATGCCGCCTGCGGCCAGGTCCAGCCACATATAGGCGGCCACGCTATCCTGCGCGACTCCCCGGCCGGCCAGGTAGGCGAGGCCGAGATTGTACTGGGCGTGAGGATGGCCCTGTTCCGCGGCACGCCGGTACCAGCCGGTGGAGGTCGCATCGTCGGCGGCCATGCCGGGAGTGCCCCGGTACATCAGACCGAGAAGGGCTTGCGCGGTGGCATCGCCGCCTTCCGCGAGCGGGGTCCACTCGGCCAGCGCCGTGGCGTAGTCGCCCTGGTCATAGGCGAACATGCCGGTCGCCAGATCCGCTCGGGCCGGGCCTGCCGCCAGCACCACAAGAAAGCTTAGGGTAGCCGCAAAGGGCACTGTCAGGCGAATTGCTGCGGTCATCGTTCGTCTCCCATCGGCGGTCCGCACAAACCGAGAGTACCTCAAGCTGAAGTCACCCTTCGTCAATCGCGTGCAAGATTCCGTGAGCCCCAAAATTCGGTGAGCCGTGTGACGGCCGTCATGTTCGCTTGTGACAGCAAGGCCGATAATGGGGCATCGACGCGAAGAGCGAGGAGCTTTTCAAACCCGTGAACGGACCGGTCGCAGACCAGACGGCCGCCACGAAAAGCGTTAGAGGATGCCATGAGAAATGGTGACATGGACACGACGCGCCGGCCCCGATTGGGATTTGGGCCGGCGAAGAAGACGACGGTTGCCGGTCTGACCGTGGCGGCGCTGGCCGCTGTCGCGGTGGCCGCCACCCTCGCCTCCACAGGGCAGGCCGCCGCACAGAACCTCTGCATGCCCCGCGACAAGATCATCGAGATGCTCAATACACGCTACGCCGAGGAGCCGATTTCGCGTGGACTCGCCTCGGGCGGCCAAATGGTCGAGGTATTCAGCAGCCCGGATGGCGACACCTGGACGTTGCTGCTGACCGCGCCCGATGGCATCAGTTGCATGATGGCGGAGGGCCAGGGCTGGTCCTCGCTGCCGCAGGCAATCGCCGGACGGGTGTCGTGATGCGCCTCTCGGTGCCGACGACGCCCGGGCCCGGTGTGATGGTGTTTCCCTACGCGCCGGAAACCGATACCGCCTATCAGCGCCGGCTGGCGCTCAGCCTGATCGGCTCGGTCGGCTATGACGGCGCCGCGCGCTATTGCCGCAACAATTCCTGGGACGGCGTATTACGCGCCATTCTGGCCCTGCCGCGCGACGAGGACGGGCTCCGCCGCCCATCCTGACCGATAGGCTTACCGGCCATCGGATGGATTTCCTTGCATTCGTCGTCCCCGGACTTGATCCGGGGACCCATTCTTCAGCCGCCGTGGACCGTCGACGGCGGCCCGGCGACGGTGCCGCCAGCGCCCGGAACCCCCTTGTTCGCGATGGCGGTTGAGTGGGTCCCCGGATCAAGTCCGGGGACGACGATGTGTGGCGTTGGCGACGCCGCTGCGCAGATGTGGGAATACCGTAGGATCAAGTCCGGGGACGACGACAGGTGAGGGTGGCGGTGCCGGCATCACCGCATTCTGAAATGTGCTGATAAGCGTTCGGTCTACGTGCCTTCGGGTGGCAGAAACGCGCCCACGATATCGACCGCCTCGGCCAGGCCCAGACGCTCGACTTCGACGCCCTCTGGAAATGCCCCCGCCAGCCGTGACGGCATCATCGGGTCCAGCATCACGAACACGCCGTGGTCGCCGGCCTGGCGGATCAGCCGCCCATAGGCCTGTTTCAGCCGCAGCCTGGTGATCATGTCGTCGTATCGCCGCTTGCCGAAATGCTCCCGCCGCGCCCGGTGCAGGATATTCGGCCGGGGCCAGGGCACCCGGTCGAACACGATTAGACGCAGGCTGCGGCCCGGCACGTCGATGCCGTCGCGAACCGCATCGGTGCCCAGCAGGCAGGAATCCGGCTCGGCCCGGAAGATATCCACCAGCGTCGCCACGTCGATACCGTCCACATGCTGGGCATGCAGGGTGATCCCGGCCTGTTCCAGCGGGCCGGCGATGCGCCCATGCACCTCACGCAGCCGGCTGATCGCGGTGAACAGCCCCAGCCCGCCGCCGCCCGCCGCCTCGAACAGCGCCCGATAGGCGGCGCCGACCTGATCGAAATCATCCTTGCGCACATCGCGGACCACCAGCACCCGGGTCTGGCCGGCATAATCGAAAGGCGAGGGCACTGCGGCACGGGTCGCCGGGCGCGGCAGGTGCAGGGCGCCGGTCAGCGCCTCCGCCGCCTGCCAATCGGCCTCCGGATCGCCGGTGCCGTCGGTCAATGTGGCGGAGGTGACGACCATGCCATGGGCATAGTGGCTCAGCGCTTCGGCAAAGGGCCGGGTCGGGTCGACCCAATGGCGGTAATGGCCGACATCCACGTCCCTGCTGGCGCCGTCCTGGCCGGCGCGCTCGACCCCGAACCAGTCCACGAAGGCCTCGGGCGTCGGGTGATCGAGGGTGGCCAGCATGTCGCGCCAGGCCTGGATCTGGACCTTCGCCCGGCGCTCCAGGGCCCGCGCCATGGCATCCAGGCGCAGTCTCGTCTGGCTGTCGAGCCGGTCGGCCTCGTCGTCGAGCCGGGCCCGTAGGGCCTTGCCGATTGTCTTCAAGGGGGCTTGCAGGCGTTTCAGTGCGGAATCCAGGGCCGTGGCGGCGGCGATCAGCCCGTCGATGGGCTCCATCGTGTCGCATTCCAGATCGTAGGGACCGTCGGTGCCGGTCGCCCTTGCATAGGTCTGGCGGCGGACCAGGGTCAGGAACTGCTCGGTTGCCCCCTTGGCGTCACCGTTTTCGCCTGACGCGATGCGGCCCGACCAGCCTTCGCCGGGCAACGCCCGGGCCGCCCGTTCCACCTCATCCAGGGCGGCGCGGGCGTCTTCGTCGTCGCCCAGCAAATCATCGATCCGGCGTTTCAAGCCCCGCGCGCGACTGCGGCGGCCGCCCTCCATGCCGATCAGCCAGCGGCGCAGCTCGGCGGTCTCCTGGCCGGTCAGATGGCCGGCGAAGGCGCTGTCGGCGGCGTCGAACAGGTGATGGCCCTCATCGAAGACGTAACGGGTCGGCAGGGTGGTGTCGTCCATCCCGCCCAGCGCCGCCTGGATCATCACCAGGGCGTGGTTGGCCACCACGATGTCCGCCTTGCGGGCGCGCCGCACGCTGCGTTCGATGAAACAGCGGCCGTAATGGGAGCAGGCGGAATAGACGCATTCGCCGCGCCGGTCGGCCAGGCCCAGGCTGCGCCCGCGACCCACCAGATCGGCCAGCCAGCCGGGAAAGTCGCCGCCGCTCATATCCCCGTCCCGAGTCGCCGCGGTCCAGCGCGCCATCAGGCCGAGCGCGATGCCATACTGCGGCTGGGCCGGCAGGGCGCGGGTCGCGTCCTCCAAATTCAGCAGGCAGAGATAGTTCTCCCGCCCCTTGCGCAGCACCACTTTTCTCGCCTTGCGGTCCGGGCGGGGGTGCAGCCGGTCGAGCTCGCGGTCGATCTGGTGCTGCAGATTGCGGGTATAGGTGGAGATCCAGACCGGCGCGCCGTTCTTCTCCGCCCACAGGCTGGCCGGGGCCAGATAGCCCAGGGTCTTGCCGACGCCGGTCCCGGCCTCCGCCAGCACCGTATTGGGCGAATCGGGCTCACGGCGCGGGGTGAAGGAGTCGCAGACCGCGCTGGCGTAATCCGCCTGTTGCGGACGCTCCTCCGACTGGTCGCCCAGCAGCAGCGCCAGCCGTTCCCGCGCGGCGGCCGGTTCCACGGAATGCTGGGCCGGCGGCGGCGGTGGCGGGTCCGGCTCCCATTCCGGCAGCCGGTGCCAGACCTGCAGCGACCGGCCATTGCTGCTGTCCGTCGCGCCATAGGGCTTGCCGAGCGCCGCCAGCACCTGCGGACCCCACAGCCAGCCGGCCCTTGCCATGGACCAGGCAATGCCGGCGGCGTCGGAGGAATCCTGCCGGCCCGGTGCGGTCAGATCGCTCAGCAGCCGCACCGCCGCCTGCTGGAGGATGAGCGCGCCGTCCTCCAGCGAGCGCGGCGCCGGCAGGGACAATATCTCTGCCAGCCCGCGCGGCGTCGGCACGCAGAATTGGGCCGGGTGCACGAAGGCGAACAGCTCAAGCACATCGTAGGCGCGGAAGGAGGTGAGGGATTCCCGACGGGCGATCGATCTGGCATGGCAGACCAGCAGCGGATCGCCGTTCAGCCGCCGCCGCAAAGCAGCCCCGGCCAGAGTCTCGATCTCGCCATCGGGGCTCAGCAGCACGCCGCCGGCGGCGCCCAGCACCAGCGCGTCGGTCTCCGGCATGCGGATAATGGGGGCGGCGTCGGACATGTCGCCACTATATCGATCCGCGCAGCCCCGGCTATCGGTCTGGCGAGCATTCCACAGGCTGTGCGGCGTCAGGCTGAAAAGGCCGGCAGGTCGGCATCCAAAGCGGTATACCAAATAGGGTGTGTCCCCCTATAGTGCGCGCCCTTTCCGACTGCCGATTTGACCCAGGCCATGACCGACCGCAACGCCCCGCCGACGGATACCGAGTCCGGTGACTTTCCCCTGCCGGCGGACAACCCGCTGCGTGCGCCCAGGCTGGAGAAACTGGCTGCCTTGCGGGCGTCCGGGGTCGACCCGTACCCGTACAATTTCGACAAGGACAACAATGCGGCGGCGCTGCACGAGGCCTATGCCGAATTGCCCGACGAGACCCAGACCGAGGATACGGTTCGGATCGCCGGACGCATCCGAGCCATGCGCAACAACGGCATGTTCATCGACCTGCATGACGTGACCGGCAAGATCCAGATCTTCAGCCACAAGGATTTCCTGTCCGAGGAGGAGCGGGCCAAGCTCAAGCTGCTCGATATCGGCGACATGCTGGGGATCGAGGGGCAGGTGCGGCGCACCAAGCGCGGCGAGCTGTCGGTCAACTCCCGGGCGATCACCGTGCTGGCCAAGGCGCTGCTGCCCCTGCCGGAGAAGTATCACGGGCTGACCGATGTGGAGGCGCGCTACCGCCAGCGCTATCTCGACCTGATCATGAACGAGGACAGCCGCGAGGTGCTGCGCACCCGCTGCCGTGTGGTGGCGGAGATCCGGTCCTTCATGACGGAGCGGGAGTTCCTCGAGGTCGAGACGCCGATGCTGCACCCGATCCTCGGCGGCGCCTCGGCCAAGCCCTTCGTCACCCATCACAACGCGCTGGATACCGATCTGTATCTGCGCATCGCGCCGGAGCTCTATCTGAAGCGGCTGATCGTCGGCGGGCTGTCGGAGCGGGTGTTCGAGATCAACCGCTCGTTCCGCAATGAGGGGCTGTCGCCAAGGCACAACCCCGAATTCACCATGATGGAGCTGTACCAGGCCTATGCCGACTATCACGACATGATGGCGCTGGCGGAGGATCTGATGGCGCGGCTGGCGGAGGTGGCGACCGGCTCGAGCAAAGTCACTTTCGATGGCAAGGAGATCGATTTCGCCGGACCCTATCCGCGCCGGCGAATGGCCGATCTGGTGCAGGAGGCCACCGGCGTCGACTTCATGGGGCTGGATGCCGAGGGCGCCCGCAAGGAGGCCAAGGAGCAGGGCTGCGAGGTCACCGGGAGCGAAAAATGGGGCGAGGCCATGGAGATGGTCTATGGCCACAAGGTCGAGCACACCCTGATCCAGCCGGTGCATGTGACCGATTTCCCGCGCGACATCTCGCCTCTGGCCAAGGTGCATCGCCAGGACGAGCGGCTGACCGAGCGCTTCGAGACCCTGGTCAATGGCTGGGAGGTCGCCAACGCTTTTTCCGAGCTGACCGATCCGATCGACCAGTACGACCGCTTCCAGGCCCAAATGGCCGCCCGCGAAGCCGGCGACGACGAGGCCCAGATGATGGATCTCGACTACGTCACCGCACTGGAACACGGCATGCCGCCCACCGGCGGCATGGGCGTGGGCATCGACAGGCTGGTCATGCTGCTGACCGGGTCGCCTTCGATCCGCGACGTCATCGCATTCCCGACGCTGCGGCGGAAGGGATAGGCGAACAACAGGCAGAACTTGGCGTCCAGGGCCTCACTCGGAGCCCTGGCTGTGATCTACATTGATTGCCGTCTTATCCAATCGCTTTTGAAGTTGCTCGGGCCAAGGAAACTTCCCGTCTTCATGCCAATGCGGGTGTTTCATTTGGTACATTCCTAGCCAGATTTTCACGCGAAACATGTTGTCCCCAAGCTCTATCAATGATGCTTGGGTAAAAGTCGTTGGTGGCTGCACCTTTATCTGTGGATTTGTCATGTTGATCTGTCGAAGGTATCCAATCTTTCCTTCGGACGGGCTATGGAACAGTTGACGATCGTGAATTAACCGGTTTCGTTGGCCGCTGAGTTGTCTAGCTACTTCAATTATTGTATTCAACTTGTCTCTGTCTTTTTTGTCTTCTACTCGGAGGATGACTAGGCGTTTTAGCAATTCTACGCGAGAACTCAAATTTACTATTCCCGACGTAATAACCGTCCCGATATTGCTGTCGATTTCGGATAAGTTCCAAATTGATTCATTTATTGCATTGTCTAATTGCGAGTATTGAATAGACACGTATCCAAGCATTGGCAAAAATTCTTCCGGAATGAGAGTTCCAGCTATGTAATTTTCTGACATGTCCAATCCCCAGAATGCGAGCTATCGCTAACTGTAGCGCGCCGAAATTCGAGCAGTGGATAATCCGGAATAAGAAGTCGGCTACGCCAGTATCTGGCCACTCAATCTCGGAATTCTAGTCTTCAACGACGCCGACATTCATTGTCTACCTGCGGATCGCGCTCGGTTCAGAGGGCACCCGGCTGCGCCGGCGTAATCAATACGGAGCTTGCCCCACCCGGATCGCCGATGACCGCCAGGGTGCCGACGCCCGGCACATCTGTCGGCTCCTGGTGCTGGGCGGCACCCAGCGAGAGCGCCTTGGTCGTGGCGGCGCGGCAATCCTCGACCCAGAAGAAGGGCTGCCAATGGGAGGGGCGGGGCTGTCTTTGGGGATCGGGGACGGATAGATGCCGGCGACGGCAGTCTCGCCATCCATGAACACCGTGTAGGGGCCGGCCTCGGCGCTGTCCTGGTCGAGCGGTGTCCAGCCGATCGCGGCAGCGTAGAAGTCGCGCGCGGCGCGGGGGTCGCGGGCCAGGAGCTGGTTCCACCAGACCCGGCCCGGGGCCGGCGGCACGGTCGGGTCGGGCCGTTCGCGCCACAGGCGGAAGGCCGCGCCCTCCGGGTCGGCCAGCTCGGCGAAGCGCCCGACATTGGGAATGTCGGTGCCGGGCACGATCAGCGTGGCACCGGCCGCTACCGCCTGCACGGCCATGGCATCCGGATCGGACACTTCAAGATAGGGGATCCAGCGCGTTCTCTCGCCCGGGCGGGCGGCCTGGATACAGCCGATATGCGGTTCCCCCACATGGATCAGCCCGTGATCGTCGATGCGCCAGTCGAGCAGTGCGGTATAGAAAGTCCGCGCCGCCGCCACATCATCGGTCATCAGATCGTGCCATACGATCTGGCCGAGCGACCGTCCGGAAGCCATCGTCCTGTCACCCCCTGTCCTTTCCGATTCAGAGAGCATGGGACCGACCGGCAATCGCCGTCAACGTCCCGATCCGGCCTCCGCCTCGGCATCCATGCGCAGATCGTCCAGCGCTTCGGATTTGAAGGCCAGGCGTTCCTCGATCAGCCCGTAGGCGATGTAGAATTTGTGGATGTTGCGGACATATTCGACGGTCTCGCGGCCGATCCGGTCGGCGGCCACCAGTTCCACATGGCCGAACCAGCGATTGGCGTCGAGTTCCCGTTCCGCCGCGCCCCGGCGCAGGCCGGCGACCCGCGCCGGGCCGGCATTGTAAGCGGCGAAGGTGAACAGCCAGCGATCCAGCTCGACGATATCCTCGGAGAGGAAATAGCGATCGTGCACGAAGCGCAGATACTTCACGCCGGCATGGATGTTGCCGTCCAACGTGTCGATATCCGGCACGGCGACATTGGGGTCGCTGGCGGTGCTCGGCAGCACCTGCATGACGCCGATCGCCCCGGCTGGGCTGCGCCGGCTCTGGTCGAGGCGGGATTCCTGATAACCGACGGCGGCGACCATCGGCCAATCGATGTCATAGGCGGCGGCGTGGCGGTGGATGGCGGCGATTGTGGTGTCGTTCGCGGCAAGATCGCCCAGCGCGACCGCGCTTTCCGAGAACCGCCGGTCGCCCAGATAGCGCTCATAGAGGATGTTGCCCAACAGGCTGCCCTTGGCGTTGTCGCCGATGAAGGCGTTCACGACCGCTTCCAGCTGCGAGCTGTCCTCCCGGAAGGCCCAGGCGATTTCACCGCCGGTATTGACCGCGACATCCGGGTGCAGGCGGATGTTCGGATAGAACTTGGCCCAGAACTCCGCCTTGTGATTGTCCATGACGATCATCGGCAGCAGGCCGGCATCGACCAGTTCCAGCAATTCCTCGTCTTCCAGCTGTTCGTCAGCGGGCACCAGCTCGATCTCCGCCCGCCCGGCGGCCCGGAAGGCGTCGTTGAGCCGGGACAGGCTGGAGTGATAGCTGGATGAGCGGCGGACATGGATGCTGGCGCCGGACAGATCGTCCAAGGTGGCGATCTCGGGAGCGGCGGGGCCGGTGACGACGATCTCGCTGACATCGGTGAGCATCGGGCGGGAGAAGTCGACCAGCGCCGCGCGCTCCGGGGTGATCGTCAGGTTGCCCGCGGCGATGTCGCCGAGACCTTCCTGAAGGCCCGGGATCAACCGGTCCCGGCTGACCGGGATCACGACGATTTCGATATCGACCGTGCCGAGATCCAGATCGGCGTTGATACGCTCTTCGAAGGCGTTCAGCAGCTCGTAGGTCAGTCCCCGCTGGGTGCCGCGATCCAGGAAATAGAATGTTCGGCTGTACGGCACCAGGGCGCGGATCCGCCCGCGCGCGATCATGCCGTCGAGATCGCCGGTCCAGCGGTCGACGAAGCGGTTTGCCGCCGCCTCCACAATGGGTGACTCCGGGGCCGTGAGCTCCGGGGCCGGCGGCGCCCGGACCAGAGTGTCCGCGGCCAGGGCAAGGATCAGCAGGATCGCGGCGGCGCTTGCCAGCCGATGGGGCTGCGCGGCGGCCGGCCGGGTCATGCTGGATTGCGGACGAACACACCATCCATGGCGATCAGGCGGGCGGTGCGGCGGTTGAAATATCCCGGGATGAAGAGGGCGGGGGAGAAACCGAGCGCCTCCAGATGATCGATCATCTCGCGATAGGAGGGTTCGCCCACATAGACCGGGACAATGGAAAGCTCAAGCTGGATGGCCTGGATGCGATCGAGAACGCCGGTCGTTCCGTCCAGCACCTGGCGGTCATAACCCTGGGTGTCCGATTTCAGCAGCACCCGGTCTTCCGGCCCGGCGAAACCGGCCATTAGCGCATCCAGCCGCGCCTGGGGCACGGTCTCGGTCCCGGTATAGGCGGCGCTGTCCAGCAGATCCGCCATCTCACCGGTCATGGCGAGCGCCGAACTCATATCGGATTCGGCCGACAGGTTGAGGGTCAAGGGACGGTCGCTGTCGCCGACCGCCATGCGCGGCGCAACTGTCCACTGGGGGTCGTCCTCCGCCGCAGCGGTCAGCAACCCGTGGGCCGCCGATTGCGGCTCGAAGGACACGATCCGGCCGCCATAATCGGCACGGCGCAGGCGCTCGGCGTATTGGCCGATATTGGCGCCCACATCCAGCACAAGGTCGATCCGGTGATGGGCCAGCAGGGTGGCGAGGTTCCGGCTTTCCCTCGATGGCGGTTTGGTCGGCAGCTGTTGTGCGGTCATCGGCCGTCGAGACGCTTGAGGAAGTGGATTTCGACCGTGTCGGAGATGTCGTGCAGCTCGCGGGTCTCCGGCTGGCGCTCATAGCCCAACCGCTCATAGAGGCGATGGGCGTCGCTGAACCGGGTGTCCGTCCACAGCTCGATGAACCCGGCCCGGCGCCGCGACGCTTCCTCCTCGACCAGCCAGGCGAGCCGGCGGCCGAGCCCGCGCCCCCGGGCTGTGCTGTCCACATAGAGCTTCAGCAGTTCGACGCCGTCCGGTGCTTCGGTGGGGGCCAGACCGATGCAAGCGATCAAGTCGCCGGCCGCTTCGGCAACCCAAAAGCGGCCGTTGCGGCCGGCGGCGTAAGTGGCGATGCCGCGAAGCTCTGGGATCTCGCCATCCACATCCAACAGACAGCCCGGGTATTCAGCGAAGCAGCCGCCGATCAGCCCGGCCTCGTCGTCGTCGCGGGCATCGCGGATCGTTATGGTGGACGATGGGTCTGAATCTTGCGGGATGTGGGAGACACCGCTCACCTCCACGCACCCCTCCCTGTCATTCCCGCGAAGGCGCATTGCTGTCCGTAATTTTATTACGTGATTTCAGCATGGGAGTGGGAGTGCGAGTTGCGGTTGCGGTTTTCTTAGATGCGGGGGTTTGGGGGGTGGTTTGGCATGTCCGGTGAGGTCGAATTGATCGAACAGTGCGACCTTGAGGCGCGCCAGCAAGGCCTTGGGGCCATCGGTGTGGCCTTTGGCATGGGTGTTTTTGAAGACCCGCAGCAGGAGAAAGGCGATCAGCGCCACATAGATCTGGGTCCTGACGGCGTTTTCGGAGCGTCCGAGGAAGGTCTTGATCTTGAGGTTCTGCTTGATCCACTTGAAGAACAGCTCGATCTGCCAGCGTTCCTTGTAGAGGTCGGCGATCTCGGTCGCCGGGCGGGTGAGATCGTTGGTGATGAGATGCATCGGTTTCTTGCCTTCGCGGGCGACGGTGATCTCACGCAGTTCAGTATCCCAGAGCGTGTTGACGGCTTTGCCGCGTGGCTTCTTGTGGCCGATCTTGACCCGGTGATCCGCCTCGATGGGGTCGGCATGCACCTCTTGGGGCCGGATGTCTCGACGGTGGGCGTTGGCTTTCAGGCGGGTGACGAAGACCGCGCCGGCCTCGTGGATGTCCTGCCACCAGCCATAGTCGGTAAAGCCCTTGTCGAAGACGTAGGTGACGCCGGGCTCCAGCGGCAGGGTGCGGGCGACGGCGATGTCGCTGGATTTCGGCGAGGTGACACAGAAGCGGGTGGGTCGGTCGGCGCGGGGATCATGGACCAAATGGAGCTTGAGGCCGCGGACCCGGGCGTCAGCCTCGGCCCAGCCGAAACGGCTGTCCTTGAGACGGATCGGCGAGGCGTCGAGCAGCTGTATCAGCTCCGCGCCCTCGGCCCGCTTGGCGCGCGCCAGGGTGCTCATCAGATACTGGCAGAGATCGCGGAAGACCGCCGATGGCCGCGCCGCCAGGGCATCGCTCAGGGTCGAGCGGCACGGCGGACGCAAGCCCAGATGATACAGCGCCGCCGGCCGGGCGGCGAGCCCCTGCTCGATCACCCGCAGGCTGTCCAGCCCGGCGAACTGAGCGAACAACAGGCCTTTGAGATGGCGCTGGCAGGTCCAGGCATTGTCGCCACCCCCGACGCCGCGATTGCCGTCATGCGTGGTGACGATCCGGTTCACGACTCGGCGATCCAGCGGTTCCAAAAGACGATGAAACGCGGTACGAAGATGGGGCACGGCAGACCTCCGAAATCGATGTTTGGACACATGATTTCTAGCCCAAAACACAGGCTGGGTCTGCCGTGCACAGTCGCTCACACAAAAAATCCCGGACAGCAGTGCGCGAAGGCGGGAATCCAGATGACACGGTGGCGACGGCGGCCGAATCGGGAACCCTGGATTCCCGCCTTCGCGGGAATGACAATGTGTTCTTGTTTGCCGAGAAAGTTCTCCATGGCCATGTCCGCCTCAGCCGGTATGGGCGTAGTCCCAATAGAGCTGGCGGGCGCGGGCGTAGACCGGGCCGGGCTGCAGGTCGCGTTCCTCAATCCGGTTGAAGGGCAGGACCTTGCCGTGATTGCCGGAGGAGAAGACCTCATCGGCGGACATCAGATCGGCGACTGTCACCCGCTCCTCACGCACCTCATGCCCATCCTCGCGCAGCAGGCCGATGATCCGGCGGCGGGTGATGCCGTCCAGGAAGCAGCCATTGGGCGTCGGGGTGAAAACCACGCCGTCGCGGGCGAAGAACAGATTGGTGGTGGCGAACTCGGCCACATTGCCCATCTGGTCCAGCATCACCGCATTCTGATAACCGCGTCCGGACGCTTCGCGCAGGGCCAGCCCGGATTGCGGATACAGGCAGGCGGCCTTGGCGTCGGTGGGGGCGGTTTCCGGCGTCGGGCGGCGGCGCGACGAAATGATCGCCGAAGTGCCGGCCGGCTCCGGCAGGGCCGCTTCGTAGACCGAGATCGCAAATCGGGTGGTGTCCGGGTCGGGCGCGACGAAACCGCTCTCGGCCCAGAACATCGGCCGGATATAGAGCGCCGCCCCGGCCGGGAAACGGGCGACGCCGTCGCGAGCCAGCCCTTCGATCGCCTCGCCGTCATGGGTCGGGTTCAGGCCCATCGCCAGGGCCGAGCGCACCACTCTCTGGCAGTGCAGGTCGAGATCGGGGGCGACGCTCTCGAAGGCGCGGGCGCCGTCGAAGACGCAGGAGCCGAGCCAGACCGCATGGCTCATCGGCCCCAGAATCCCGGGGTTGCCCTCAAGCCATTCCCCGTTGAAAAACGTCTGCGGCGCCATGCCTTGCTCCCTCGTGTCCCGATTCTGAAATTCGCCGTAGCGAATTACAGAATCAAAGGGACACTATCTATTTGATTCTAGTGTGAATCAGCTTCCGAATCCCGGCACATGAAATGTGCCGGACTTCAGAACCATCACACTAGGTGGATTTCCATCGGCACCATAGCCCGAGCCGGGGTGGGCTGCCAACGGCAGGGCCGGTGCCGATCCGATGAAAATCCTTACTGGCTGGCCCAGATGATGCGCGCCATCCAGGCGATCTCGGTGCGCTTCAGCGCCCGTGTCGGATGCTCGATGTTGAACGAGCGCAGCTCTATTCGGTTGGCGCTCAGCCGGGCCAGTTCCTTGGCCATGACTTCGCCCCCCGCGGTGCGCACCACGACCCGGTCGCCGCGCCGAATGCTGGCGGCCGGAGAGACGATGATGCGATCGCCGTCGCGGTAAAGCGGTTCCATGCTATCGCCGCTGATCTCCAGGGCATAGGCGTGGGGATCGCCGACCTCCGGGAACAGCACTTCGTCCCAGCCGGTGCCGGCCGGAAATCCGGCATCGTCGAAGAAACCCTCGGCGCCGGCCTGGGCGGAGCCGATGATCGGAACGCGCGCGGTTGCCTCTCCCGGCTCCGACAACAGGCTGACGAACTCGCCCATATTGCTGCCGGTGGCGGCGAGGATTTTCGACAGGCTCTCGGTTGAGGGCCAGCGCAACTTGCCTTGCGGCGTCACCCGCTTGCTGGGATTGAAGGTGGTCGGATCGAGGCCGGATCGGCGCGCGAGTCCAGACGCGGACAAGCCATACCGCTTTGCCAGCAGGTCGATCGCGTGCCACACGTCACTATGCCTCAACATAGGAACATGTTCACATAATTGGGTCGCATCCGTCGCTAGGAACGTATTCGCAACGGGCATTCAGGGGGTTAGCCACCGGATGTCTCCGGCAGCGAATGCGGCGATCAGTCTTTGTGCAGAACCATCGCGCGATATATTTTCCACGCGACTTCCACCGAAACACCGGCGGCTCGGGCGCCCGCGGCCAGCATGGTCGCGGTCGGCTTTGCCGGTACCGGCACCAGCCCCGTCTCGGACTGAGCCGTGCGGCCGTCCAGAGACAAAGTCATGGTGTCGTCGGGTCCGGGGCGATGAGGCTCTGCAGTATCCATCTTCTCGTCGCTCACTATCCGTAACTCCAGGTCTGGAGGTTACAAAGGCAAGAATGGTGCCAAAAAAGACATACGAGACGAAGGTGACTCAATTTACTTAAAAAACTCCGAAATATTTGTTGAAAATCAGAGGTTATATACATAACTGCTCTGCGTAACTTTCGATTAGGGTTAATGATATTTAACCAAACGGCGGCAATCTTATTGGCAAATTGCGACTCTTTATTGCGGCTGTTTTGCAAATTGCGATTCGCCAGGCGGAACGAAATTCCAGCACCACGATGATTTCCGACTGTGACAGGGACATCACAGAGAGCTATCGTCGCCGCGCCATTCGGCCGGGGGGAAGGACCCGAATTCCGGCCGCGTTTTGATCCGCTGTGAGGTGCCGATGTCGGCATTCGTATTCCCGCTTGTCCGGCCGCTCCTGCACGCTATGCCGCCGGAGGCCGCCCATCGGCTCACGCTGTTGGCGCTCAAAGCCGGCCTTGCGCCGACCCGATCCGCAGGCGACGACCCGGTCTTGCGCACGACTTTGTGGGGCCGGGAGTTTTCCAACCCCATCGGCCTGGCCGCCGGGTTCGACAAGGATGGAGTTGCCGTCGCGCCGCTGTTACGGCTTGGCTTAGGATTCGTCGAGATTGGCGGGGTCACGCCAAAACCGCAGCAGGGCAATCCGCGCCCCCGGGTGTTTCGTCTGCCGGGGCAGGGTGCGCTCATCAACCGTCTTGGTCTCAACAGCGCCGGCATGTCGGTGGTGGCGGCAAATCTCAGACGGCTGGCGTGGTCCGGTCCGGTCCCCGGGTTGGTCGGCGTCAATCTCAGCCGCAACAAGGACAGCGCCGATGCCGAGGCGGATTATCGGATGTTGGTCGAGACCTTTTCCGGGCTTGCCGACTTCCTGGTCGTCAATGTGTCGTCGCCGAACACGCCAGGACTCCGGGCGCTGCAGGATCGCGACGTGCTGACCCGGCTGCTCGAAGGCGTAATAGCGGCGCGGTTGGCGAGTGGCCACCAGACGCCGGTACTGGTCAAGATCGCCCCTGATCTGACGCCGGAGGATTGCGCCGATATCGCCGCAGTGGCCCTGGACAGCGGGATCGACGGGCTGGTGGTGTCGAACACCACGATCGCCCGGCCGGACGAACTGCCCGGCGGGCTGGCGGCGGAGGCCGGCGGGCTGAGCGGACGGCCGCTGATGGGGCCATCGACGGCGCTGCTGCGCGAGATGGCCGAACGGACCGAACGTCGGTTGCCGATCGTCGGTGTCGGCGGGGTTGCGAGTGGCGCCGACGCCTATGCCAAGATCCGAGCCGGGGCGTCGCTGGTTCAGCTTTACACCGCGCTGGTCTATCAGGGGCCGGCCTTGGTGACGGCGATCAAACGCGATCTCGCCGATTTGCTCCGTGCCGACGGGTTCGCGTCGGTCGCCGAGGCGGTGGGCGCTGATCTGGGCTGATTAGCACGCCCATCGGCATTGCCGCATGGCAAGAAAGAATTAACCAAAAAACAAGGAATGCGAGCAACCATCCCGGGGTTGGCCGGTACGAGAAATGCAGGCTGACCATTGGACTGCCCCCGTCCTTGGAAATGCCCTTGCCAATGTCCCTGCCGCGTCACCTGATTCTCGCCCTGACCTATGGGGTGATCGCGATCGCTGTCGCGTTGACGCTGCCCTACAGCATTCCCAGCATCGGCAAATGGGACGCCATCGCCATCGGCGCGCTGATCCTGTTGTTCGGGGCAGTGCTGCACGAGACCTATTCCCGGCAGCATCTGGAACGGAATCTTCGCCTTGAACTGGACCGGCTGGCGGCGGGACGGGACACGGTGATGGATGAGCTTTCCCAGACCCGGACCGAGATGCAGGCGATCCAGCATCATCTGCGCAACGGAACGGCCAGCGATGTCGCACTGGATCGGGTTCAGGACGAGGTTCGGATTCTGCAGAACCTGGTCTCCCGTCTCACCGGGCGCCGGGCCGGCCCGACGACCTTGGACCGCCGGCCGATCCTCGATCAGCCGACCGAGGCGCAGATCGAAGCCGACGGCCTGTCCGAAGACGATCTGGCGGCGCTGCTGGAAGATGCGATCCGCCGCGATCGGATCGACATGGCGCTGCAGCCGATCGTCAGCCTGCCTCAGCGCAAGACCCGGTACTACGAGGCGCTGTGCCGCATTCGCACCGATGACGGCAGCCATATTCTGGCCGGCCGGTTCATCGATCTGGCGGAACGCCTGGGGTTGGTCACCGCCATCGACAATGTGCTGCTGTTCCGCTGCGTGCAGCTTGTCCGTGACGCCGTGCGGCGTCACCGGCTGGTGGGTTTCTTCGCCAATGTGTCCGTCGACACCCTGCGTGACGCGGAGTTCATGGAGCAGTTCATCGAATTCGTGACTGGCGCCCCTGAGCTCGCCTCGCGGCTGGTCTTTGAGGTCAGCGCCAAGGATTTCCGCGACGCCGGCGAGACCCTCTGGCCGCCATTGGAACGGCTGGCGGCATTCGGTTTCCGGTTTTCGGTGGACAAGGTGGGCAGTCTTGCCTCCCTGGACGTTGACGAGCTGGAGGGCCGTTTCGTCCGCTTCGTGAAGATCGACGCCGCCACGCTCATTGCCGAAACAAGGAATGCTAAAGCGACCGCCGGGCTGATCGCCATCAAGCAGCGCCTGGAAGAGAGCGCCATCGACCTCATCGTCGACCGGATCGAGACCGAGCCGGAATTGGTGGAGCTGCTGGACCTGTCGGTCGATTTCGGCCAAGGCATGCTGTTCGGCGAACCCCGCACCAGCTAGTGTGATGGTTCTGAAGTTCGGCACATATCATGTGCCGAGATTCGGAAGCTGAATCACACTAGAATCACATAGATAGTGTCCCTTTGGTTCTGTAATTCGCTATGGCGAATTTCAGAATCGGGACACTCGCGCATTTTCCATTCATACGGCGACGGCGCTTCTCGCCGCTTGGTTCACGTCACCCTTGGTGGTAAAGACGCGGCTCCGCGATCAAGGGTTCCTGCATGTCCTCCGAAATTCCGATCCTGCCCGGCGTCGGCGCCATTGCCGACCGCTATGACGGCCTCATCCTCGACCTCTGGGGTGTCGTCCACAATGGCAAGCAGCCGCTGCCGGGGGTGATCAACTGCCTGGAACAGCTGCGCGCGGCCGGTAAGACGATCTGTCTCTTGTCCAATGCGCCGCGCCGAATCCATGGTCTGGTTGCCCGACTGACCGAAATCGGCGTGCCGCGATCGTTGTACGACCATCTCATGAGTTCCGGCGAGGCGGCCCATGACGCGCTGGCGTTGCCGCCGGACGAGTTTCACCGATCGCTCGGGCGGTTCTGCCTGCATATGGGTCCGCCCCGCGACGATTCGCTTCATGACGGGCTGGATCTTGAGATCGTCGGCCGGCCCCAGGACGCGGATTTCGTGCTCGCCACCGGCATTCTCGGTTCGGAAGACACCGTCGAGGATTATGCCGATGTGCTGATCGAGGCGATGGCGCTGGATCTGCCGATGCTCTGCGCCAACCCTGATCTGGTGGTGGTGGTCGGCGAGACCCCGCAGATCTGCGCGGGCGCCCTGGCGCAATTCTACGAAGAACTCGGCGGGCTGGTCGCCTATCACGGCAAGCCCTACCCGTCGGTCTACCAGCGCTGCTTCTCCCTGATGCCGGAGGTTGACCGGACCCGGATGCTGGCGGTCGGCGACAGTTTCCGAACCGATATCGCCGGCGCCAACGGGGTTGGCATCGACAGCCTGCTGGTCGCCGGCGGCATCCATGCGGATACGCTGACGGCCGGTCCCGGCGGCCCGCTGGAGCCGGAGAAACTTGCCCATGCGGTTGCCGAGAGCGGCCACCGCCCGACCTATGCCGGGCCAGGACTGATCTGGTAGCGGCGACACGCGCGGCATGGACGACCTGGAACCCAGCCATTGGACCTTCGCCGGCGCCTTGATCGCCGGCTATCTGTTCTTCGTCTACATCCTGGCGCGGGAAAGCTGGTTCGGCCTGCGCCATGGCCGCACCGGCATCTACTGGCGCGGAACCATCCTCAAGGCGCGAAGGGTGATCTATGAGCGGGCGGAAACACCGTGGAAGTTCCGCTTCGCCCTGGCGGCCAATCTGCTCCTGCTGATCGCGGCGCTGATGCTGCCGGTGCTGATGCTGCGGGGGACGGGAGGCTGAGGCGGTTGGGTGCGGCAGTGACGACGGCCCGATCCCCATACTTCGTCCCTCGACAGGCTCGGGATGAGGGGCACGGCATGAGGATCACGTTTAGTGCAAGAGCCCCTCATGCTGAGCCTGTCGAAGTACGAGGGTCGGGCCGCCCAGACTGACCACACCGACTCATGTCACGGCGGCCCGGGCTTTCAGCTCCGGAACATCCCAGGCAGCGGTCTCCATAATCTCACGCAGAATTGCCACTGCGTCCCACACATCCGCATAGCTGTTGTAGAGCGGCGCGAAGCCGAAGCGGATCAGGTCCGGGGCGCGAAAATCGCCGATCACGCGGCGGGCGATCAGCGCCTGCATGATCGCGTAGCTCTCCGGATGGGCGAAGGAGACCTGGCTGCCGCGCAGCATCGCTTCCGGCGGGGCGGCGAGTTCGAAGCCGAAGGCGCTGCATTCCTGGGCCACCAGGGCGATGAACAGATCGCCCAGCCCGCGGGATTTGGCGTGGCGCGCATCGGCATCCGCCTCCAGCAGCACATCGACACCACACTCCAGCGCCGCCAAGGCGAGAACCGGCGGCGTGCTGCAGATCATCCGGCGGATATCCGGTGCCGGCCGATAGTCGAGATCGAAGGCGAAGGGCTCGGCATGGCCCAGCCAGCCTGAAAGCGCCGGCTGCGCCTTGTCCTGCCAGCGCCTGGCCACATACAGGAAGGCCGGTGCCCCGGGACCGCCATTGAGATATTTGTAGCCGCAGCCCAGGGCGAAATCGGCGCCCTGCCCATGCGCCCGGTCGCCATCGAGGCCAAGCGGCTTGTTGAGATCGACCGGGATCGCCCCGGCGCTATGGGCCAGATCCCAGATCACCAGCGCGCCCTTGTCATGGGCCAGATCGGTGATCCGCGCCATATCGTGCCGCCGGCCGGTGCGATAATCGACCTCGGTCAGCATGACGATGGCGGTGTTGTCGTCGATCGCCCCGGCGATCTCGTCATGGTCGACGAGTTTCAATGCGCAGCGCTCGCCGACCAGCCCGGTCAGCCCCTGGACCATGTAGAGATCGGTCGGGAAATTCTGCCGGTCTGAAAGCACCGTCGACCGCCCCGGAACCAGCTCCAGCGCCGCCGCCAGCAGCTTGAACAGGTTGATGGCGGTGGTGTCGGCGACCAGCACCTCGTCTTCCTCGGCGCCGATCAGCCGGGCGATCTTGGCGCCGACTTTGTGCGGCGCCTGCATCCAGCCGCGCGACAGCCAGCCGCGGATCATCTCGCCGCCCCATTCCTCGCGCACCACCTGCTCCACCCGGGCGGCTGTATTTATCGGCAGAGCGCCCAGGGAATTGCCGTCGAGATAGAACACCCCGTGGGGCAGGGCGAACCGCTCGCGGAAGGGGCCGAGCGGGTCGGCCTTGTCGCGGGCCTCCAGATCGGCGCGGGCGAGAGGGGCGTCTGTCGTCATGGTCTGTCTCTGCGTCAATGCGGCATCGGCGACCTTCAGGCCGTCCGCGCAATCAGAGCCATCGGCGCACCTGGGCGCAATAGGCTTGGTAGTCCTCGCCCTGGGTCGCCGTCAAATGGGCCTCCTCGAGGCGGGTCTGGGTCGCCATGGCCGCCCATCCGATGCCGGCCAGGGTCGCCGTGACGGCGTTGGCGTCGGTCAGGAAGCAGCCGATCAGGACCAGCACGAAGCCGACGAAGACCGGGTTGCGGCTCAACGCGAACAGCCCGTTCGTGACCAGCCCGGTCGCCTCGCGCCCCAGCCCGACCCGCCATGACGCCCCCATCTGCCACTGTCCGGCCACCGCCACCGCGCTACCCAGCATCAGGACGGCAAGCCCGCCCCAGGCAGCCGGCGCATTGGCCAGCCAGGGGACGGGGCCGGCGAATTCTGTAACTTCGGGCCAGATCAGGCGCAACAGGAAGAACCCGCCGAGGCCGCGCACCACCATCCGGAAAAGCCATCCCTGGAGGTCGTGGGCGCTGTCGCTGCTCCCGAAGGTGTAGACCCCGGGGCCGATGCGGCGGGAGCGGATCACCATGAGAAGGCTTGGCAGCGCCAGCGCCACCAGGGGCAGGGCCGGGTGCGGCGCGGTCATCCCGCCGGCTGATGGGTGTGTTGCGACAGCTCGCCCAGGGACTGCCGGATGATCTGGGTCGACGACCAAAGAAACAGACCCGACATGATGCCGGCGACGATCAGATCGGGCCAGCCGGTCTGGGTCGCCCAGACGCCGCTGGCGGCCAGCACCACCGCCAGATTGCCGATCGCGTCGTTGCGGCTGCACAGCCAGACCGAGCGCACATTGGCGTCGCCGTTGCGATAGCGCAGCAGCAACAGCACGCTTGCCACATTGGCGACAAATGCCAACACGCCGATACCGCCCATCAGCCCTGCTGCCGGTACGCCCAGTACAAACACTTCGTACAGCGTTGCGCCGGCCACCCAGAATCCCATCGCCGCCAGGCTGAGACCCTTGAACAGGGCGGCCATGGCGCGCCGGCGGATCGGCATGCCGATCACCGCCATGCTGATCGCGTAGGTCGCGGTGTCGCCGAGGAAATCGAGCGAATCAGCCTTCAGCGCCATGGAACCGGCGGCGAAACCGGCGGTCAACTCGACAGCGAACATGACCGCGTTGATCGCGATCACCGCCCACAGCACGCGCCGATAGGTCTTTGAGACGCCGTCGAACTGGACATCGTGTCCGCAGCTTCCGGCCATCCGTAAATCTCCCAGATCGGGATTCGGATTTGAAGTCGACTCGACTTCAAATCCGAATCCCGATCAATTTCAACATTTAAGAGGGCGATTCAGAGATGAGGTCAGGTGACCTCAACTCATCGCGCTCTTGTCGGGGTCGCCGACCGCCCTCATATGATCTATACCTACAGTCTCTAGTAACTATAGGTTCAAGAGGTTTTTTCATGGCGGCGAAAAATAGTGCATCTGACGATCTGACCATCGGGCAGTTGGCGCGGGAAGGCGGCTGCAAGGTCCAGACGATCCGCTATTACGAGCAGATCGGGCTGATGCCGGATCCGGCCCGCACCGAGGGCAACCAGCGGCGCTATGGTCCGCGTCACGTCCAGCGCCTTGCCTTCATCCGCCATGGGCGGGAACTGGGCTTTCCGCTGGATGCGGTGCGCGAACTGCTGAGCCTGTCCGACGATGCGGACCGGTCCTGCGCCGCGGCCGACGCCGTCGCGCGCGACCATCTGGTGGCGGTGGAACGGCGCCTGGCCCGCCTCACGGCCCTGAAGGTCGAGTTGGAACGCATGATCGAGCAATGCCGGGGCGGCAGCATCGCCGATTGCCACGTCATCGAAGTGCTGGCCGACCGCAGCCACGCCCATTGCCTGACGGATCACGGCGCCCATTCGGAAAACCGCCGGTGAACGGCAAGCCGGATTTCCGGTACCGACAGGTCGATTAACCGAGGCTGCATGGGTCCTCTGTAGACTGGATCGAGAGTGCATTCCCTTGAATAGCCCGGTCCGCAGATCATGACCCATTGCCGATTCCCGATTAGTATCCGGCTTGCCTCTCGGCGGTCGGCGGCGCCCGGCTCGATATCGATTCGAGAGGTCGCGAGCAGGCGGGTGTTGCGGCTTTTCACTTTGCTGGCGCTCGTCGGGGCCTTGCTCCTCCCCGCGGCGGCCGGCGCCGACGAGGCGCTGGACCGGGCGCTGTTCGAACGGCTCGAGATGGCGATCGCCGGCGACGATTTACCGGGTCTGCGGCGTTTCGAACGGCGACAATTCAGCGGACTGTTGCCGGAAACCGCCGACTGGTGGCGGGAGTATCTGCTCAGTCAGCTGCCGCCGAAGGCTGCGAGCCTGTTGCCCAACCAGCCGATCGGCCTTCTGACGCTTGAGGCCTGCGGCCCGCTGATCGGCACCTATGGTATCGCCGAGCGGTCCGATCTCGGTTTCGACTATGGAGACATCGATCGCATTCGGGTGACCCTCGCCTTGGACTCCGTCAATCTCGGAGCGGACATTTCACGGGAGGTCGTCAATGGGCTCCGCGATGAAGAGGACGGCCGCGCGTTGAGGGCGCTCAATACGATCCTGTTCCAGCTATTCGCAGAAGGGCGGACGGACACGCTTTACATGGTCCTCGACTTCTCGGAAGGGTGCGGATCGGAGATTCCGTCGCTGATAGCGATCAAATCCGCTGAAAGGCTGAATACGGTCAACGTCATCCCGGACTTCTACTTCTCCGTTTGCGAAGATCGCTATGCGAACCCGTGGGACCTGTCGCTCTGCCCGTGGTGGGATGCCGCGACGGAGCAGCTGATGGTCTCAGGGATCTATCATTGGCAGGGCAGGACGCGCTCGGGCAAGATCCGTACCGGATGGATCCAGGTCGACCTTGAGGGGCCGAACTGGGACACGCGGGAGATCGTGTTGCGCTGACGTCGAGAAGGCCATTGTCCGCGCTGGCCGACGACGCCGGACTTCACGCCACGTCCAGAAGATAATTCGCTTAGCGATCGGGCAGCCGGCGCGTGATTCGTACGGCCACCCCGCTTTGACTTGCCGCGGCGAGGGCCTACATCATTGCGGGCAGTGCGGAAGGGGAGGCCATGGCGGAGGCAAGCTGGCAGTGGCGATTCGATTTGCCGCCGGACCGTCTGTGGCCGGTGATGTCGGACACCCCGCGATTCAACGAAGCGCTGGGCACCCCGAAATTCCAGATGGAGGAAATTCCGCAGCCGGACGGCACCGTGTTGCGTCTGGCTCGGGCGCGCATGGGACGGCTCAAGCTGGAATGGGAAGAGCGGCCCTATCAATGGGTCGACGGCCGGCACTGGTCGCAATGCCGCATCTTCCGATCGGGTCCGTTCCGCACCCTTGGCGCGACCCTGCTGCTGGAGCCCGAGGACGGCGGCAGCCGTGCTACCTACACCTTGGAGGCGGTGCCGGCGAACCTGCTCGGGCGGCTGCTGCTGATGGCCGGTTTTCTGCGCATCAGCGGTCGGAATATCGAACGCCTGTCGCGGTCGGCCGCCGCCTTCGCCACCGGCGAGCGGTCGCAGCTGTACGACATCGAACCGGCGGCGCTGCCCACAGACGCAGCGGAGCGGCTCGCCGGCATGGTCGTGGAGATCGGCAACGGGCCTTATCACCACGGCCTCGCCGCGCGCCTGGCGGATCACGTCAGGACCGCGCAGGAGGTCGATCTGATGCGCATCCGGCCTTTGACACTGGCCCGGTCCTGGGCCGAGCCGCCCCGCGCCGTGATCGAACTGTGCCTGGCGGCGGTGGTGGCCGGCATGCTGGAGATGCATTGGGATCTGTTGTGCCCGCGCTGTCGCGGCGCCAAGGCCATGGTGCCGAGCCTGGATCTGCTGCCGACCGGCGTGCACTGCCCGTCCTGCAACATAGATTACGGACGCGATTTCGACCGCAATATCGAGTTGACCTTCAGCCCGTCGGCCACAATCCGGCCGATTCTGTTCGGCGAATACTGCCTAGGCGGCCCGATGACGACGCCCCATGTGCGTCTGCAGCAGATCCTCGCCCCCCGCGAGCGGCGTGTGTTGGAGGCCGAACTCCCACCCGGCGCCTATCGCCTGCGGACCCTGGAAGCCGGTGGCGAAGTCGATATCGATCATGAGGGCGGCGCGTTCCCGTCCATTACCGGAGATGGCGAAGAGGTTGCCGCCGGGCCGTCCGCCGGGCCCGGCCAGATCGTGCTGGAGAACCGGGCGGCCTCGGAACGCACTTTCATAGTCGAGGGCCGGGACTGGGTGCGCGATGCCCTGACCGCGCACCGGGTCGCAACCTTGCAGACCTTCCGCGATCTGTTCTCCAGCGAGGCGCTGGCATCGGGCGATTCCATCGGGGTCAGTCAGGTGGCCCTGATGTTCACCGATCTGAAGGGGTCGACCGCCCTGTACGAACGGATCGGCGACACCGCCGCGTTTTCCCTGGTCCGGGCCCATTTCGCCTTCCTCGCCGACGCCGTGCGCCAGAACAATGGCGCCATCGTCAAGACCATCGGCGACGCGGTGATGGCCGCCTTCAGCGATCCTGCCGACGCGGTCGCCGCCGCCCTGGTCGTCCAGCGCGAAGTTGCCGGTTTCAACGAGCGCCAGGGCTCGGAGTCGATCGTCATCAAGATCGGCCTGCATGCCGGCCCCTGCATCGCCGTGTCGCTGAACGACCGCATCGACTATTTCGGCTCGACCGCCAATCTGGCCGCCCGGTTGCAAGGGCAGAGCGACGGCGGCGACATCGTGATCTCCGGTGCCCTGGCCACCGATCCGGGTGTGGCGACGATTCTGGAGCCCTACGCTTTGACCGAAGAGGCAGCCGCCCTGAAAGGGTTCGACCAGCCAACGACGTTCATTCGGCTCGCGGCCGATGGTCTGCAGAGGTCAGCGGCGTCGGAAGATCGACTTGGTGATGCCGCCGTGATGGACGCTCCTGGCGCCGCCCAGATATAGTGGCGCGGCCGGGGTGTGCCGGCTCGGAAGGACGCGATCATGGGTGGTAAGGGCAAATCCGATCTGGGCGCCTGGCGCAAGGCGGCGGAGAAGGACCTGAAGGGCCGGACGGCCGAGAACCTGACCTGGGAGACGCCTGAGGGCATCCCGGTCAAGCCGCTCTACACCAGGGACGACCTTGAGGGGCTGGCGGCGGCCGAGGGCCTGCCCGGCTTCGCGCCGTTCTTGCGCGGGCCGCGCGCCACCATGTATGCCGGCCGGCCGTGGACGATCCGGCAATATGCCGGCTTCTCCACCGCCGAAGAATCCAATGCCTTCTACCGGGCCAACCTGAAGGCCGGGCAGATGGGGCTGTCGGTGGCTTTCGATCTGGCCACCCATCGCGGATATGACAGCGATCATCCGAGGGTGGTCGGCGATGTGGGCAAGGCCGGGGTGGCGATCGATTCCGTCGAAGACATGAAGATCCTGTTCGACGGCATTCCGCTCGACAAGATGTCGGTGTCAATGACCATGAACGGCGCGGTGCTGCCGGTGCTGGCCGGCTATATCGTGGCGGGAGAGGAGCAGGGGGTGTCCGCGGACAAGCTCTCCGGCACCATCCAGAACGACATCCTGAAGGAGTTCATGGTCCGCAACACTTACATCTATCCACCAGCGCCCTCGATGCGGATCGTCGCCGATATCATCGCCTACACCGCGGCGCATATGCCGAAATTCAACTCGATCTCGATCAGCGGCTATCACATGCAGGAGGCCGGGGCGACGGCGGTGCAGGAACTCGCCTTCACCCTGGCCGACGGGCTGGAATATGTCCGCGCGGCGCTGTCCAAGGGTTTGGACGTCGATAAATTCGCCCCGCGCCTGTCCTTCTTCTTCGGCATCGGCATGAACTTCTTCATGGAGATCGCCAAGCTGCGCGCCGCCCGCGTGCTCTGGGCCGAGCTGATGGAAAAGCACTTCCAGCCCAAGGATGCGCGTTCGGCGATGCTGCGCACCCATTGCCAGACATCCGGCGTCTCGCTGACCGAGCAGGACCCGTACAACAACGTGGTGCGCACTACGGTGGAGGCGATGGCGGCCGTGCTCGGCGGCACCCAGAGCCTGCACACCAACGCCTTCGATGAGGCGCTCGGCCTGCCGACCAGGACGTCGGCGCGCATCGCCCGCAACACCCAGCTCATCCTGGCCGAGGAGACCGGCATCCCCAATGTGGTCGACCCGCTGGGCGGCAGCTATTACGTGGAATCCCTGACCGCATCCCTGGTCGAGGCGGCGCGGGCGCAGATCGATGAGGTCGAGGCGCTGGGCGGCATGACCAAGGCGGTGGAGTCCGGCCTGCCCAAGCTGCGAATCGAGGAGAGCGCCACCAAGCGCCAGGCCCGCATCGACCGGGGCGAGGAGACCATCGTCGGGGTGAACAAATACGTGCCCGACGCGCCGGACCATGTGGAGGTGCTGGACATCGACAACACGGCGGTGCGCGAATCGCAAATCGCCCGGCTGAAATCGGTTCGGGAAACGCGGGACGAGGATGCCTGCCGGGCGGCGCTGGCGGCGCTGACCAAGGCCGCCCAGGATGGCAGCGGCAACCTTCTGGAGCTGTCGGTGGCGGCATCGCGGTGCCGGGCCACGGTCGGCGAGATCTCCGACGCGCTGGAGACGGTGTACACCCGCCATCGGGCGGTGATCCGCTCGGTCTCCGGCGTCTATGGCGCGGCCTATGCGGGCGATGAGGGCTTCGAGCGCATCCGGGCCGAAGTCGAGGCCTTCGCGGAGAGCGAGGGGCGGCGGCCACGCATGTTGGTGGTCAAGCTGGGCCAGGACGGGCACGACCGTGGGGCCAAGGTGATCGCCACCGCCTTCGCCGATATCGGCTTCGATGTGGATGTCGGGCCGCTGTTTCAGACCTCGGAAGAGGCCGCCAGGCAAGCCATCGAGAACGATGTGCATGTGATCGGCGTGTCATCCCAGGCCGCCGGCCACAAGACCCTGGTCCCCGCGCTGACGGAGGCACTCAAATCCCAGGGCGCCGACGACATCATCGTGGTCTGCGGCGGCGTCATCCCGCCCCAGGATTACGACTTCCTGCTCGACGCCGGCGCCAGCGCCATCTACGGCCCCGGCAGCAATATCCCGCTGGCGGCCAGCGAGATCATCGGGATCATCAGGCAGCGGCGGCAGGCGGCTTAGCGGCAGTCGACGGAGGCTTGCGAGCCTCGTTCCGCTATCCCTCCGCCTCACTCAGTAAGAGATCCAGATCCCGCCGGACCTCGTCGGCGAGGACGCTGGCCAGGCTGGCCGGCGGGACGGCGCGTTGGGCCTGTTCAATGGAGATCGTGGTCCAGTTCTCCGAACCGGGGATTTCGCTGCTGCGACGGGCGAAATTGTAGTCGAGCGGTGTGTTGGTGCCGGTGTGGTGGTCCTCGACCAGCAGGGTGGCGCGCATCGACAGCACGCAGGTCTGCCGATGGATGAGGCCGCCTTCGCAGAAATAGGCGCCTTCCACATTGACGCGGACCAGCACGTCGGCCGCGGCACGCTCGGCGGCCGAATTCGGATCCACGAGATCGACGCGGGCGTCCGGAGCCTGCGCGCGGAAGGCATCGCGGACCGCCCGTCCGACCGCCTGATAGGCCTCCGGTACCGCCATATCGGGACGGAGCCCGAAGCGGCCGTCAAAGGACGTGTCGAGCATGGCGATCGAATGGCCTTCATAGGCGATGCCGACCATGACGCTGTCCTCAAGGGTACTTTTGACCTCTTTCAAGTTCGGCGTGCAGGCCCAGACAATCAGAGACAGGGCAAGCGTCAAGGCTGGAACAATCGGGGAATTGCGGCGCACTTTTGTCCTCCGGACATCCTGTCGGGATCGGAACGGGGCGGCCGATGTTTGTACCTCTGAATCCGCTAATCGGCGGTTAAGGCCCTGCGCCGAAACCCGATGTCGTCATCGCTCCGCCAGGTCCTTAATCTACCAGCTGGACGAAATTTGGCGCGCCCAGGGCATCCCGACCTATGGCCGCCGGCCCGGCGACGCGGCCAACAGCCCGATCGTCAAGGATGAGAACCGGTATCAGGCCGCGCCGGGGATTATTTTTCGGCTCCAACCGGGTTGGCGGGTTCCGCGGTGCGGTGACGGTTTGCGGATTGCTCCGCTAGACCGCCCGTACTCCGTCAACCGCACCCGGGATACCTCAATGCCGAACCTGCCATCGCTGCCCGAGGGCGCGCGCCTGCTGGACGTGTTCACCCGCTATCCGGAGACCACCAAGCCGCTCATCGAGTATCACGAGGTGCTGCTGCGCGGGCCGTCACCGATCAGCGTCGCCGAGCGGGAACTGATCGCGGCCTATGTGTCCGGCCTCAACGCCTGCCGCTACTGCCACGGCATCCATGCCCGCACCGCCGAGGCTTTCGGGATCGCCGAAGGGACGCTGGAGGCGCTGGTCGAGGACGCCGAGGCGGTGGCGGGGATCGATTCCAAGATGAAGCCCTTGCTGCGCTATTTGAAAAAGCTGACCGAAACGCCATCCCGGATGACCGAGGGCGATGCCGAACCTGTCTACGCCGCCGGCTGGGACGAGACGGCGCTGTTTCATGCGGTGTCGATCTGCGCCCTGTTCAACTTCATGAACCGGCTGGTCGAAGGATGCGGGTTGAAGGGCGATCCCGGCTATGCGGCGGAGGCGGGGCCAAGGTTGAGCCGGGAGGGCTATCTACCGATCCTGGAGCGCATGGCGCGGACCGATTAGGAGCGGGCCGGTGCCGTATGAATAGAAAATGCCCTAGCGTCGGGCGCGCAGGCGCAGCGCCATGGCTTCGGCACGCTGGGACGATGAGCCGGCGTCTCGGCGGCGGCCGACATGGTGGGCGATTGCCGCGAACAGGGCGACCAGGCTGGCGAGCAGGCCGAGCAGCACCAATCCGGACGACAGCAGGGTCATCTGCGGAATCGACTCGCCCACGAGGACCGATGGCAAGAGAGTCTGACCGTTGAGGAAGGCTTCCCACCCGGCGGCGGCGGCGAAGATCAACGCGGCCAGCCGGCTCGCCCAACGCCAGATGGCGATCGCCAACAGCGTGCCCAGCACGGCGAATGCCAATCCCAGCGGTTCATGACTGACCGCAATCGGGGCCTCCAACCGCTCCTGAAGATCCAGCATGGCGGACGACCAGACCGGCGACTCCCCGCCCATCTCAAACAGAAATACCAGATGGACGGCGATCAGAGACGCCAGGATGAACGCTGTCAGGCGGGTGGCCGTGCGCGCGGCGCCGTCACTGGTTTCGGTGGCCGGGGCTGGGCCCTTGGCGATTTCCCTGGCACTTCTCATAAACGATCCTGCGGCATTGGAGCATGGCCCGAACTGTAACGCAGCGTTCCTTGCTGGATGGTTGAGGCCGGTGGTGGAATCCCGTCCGGGGTATCGGCGCGGGAATGGGCGGCGCGCTGGGGCGAAGCTCCAGAACGCGCAATTATTGGCGCTTCGCCGCCAGTCGGCAAGCCGAGCGTTGCCGCATCGCTCAAGGCCCGGCCGGTTCGACGGCGCGGGACGGGCGCAGCCGGCTGATGGTGATGCCGCCCAGAATCATGCCGAGCGCGATCCAGCCGCTTGTTGCCGGTATCTCCGACAGCAGCAGCCAGCCCCACAAAACCGCGAATAGCGGCACCAGATAGCTGACCTGGCTCATGAAGGTGGTGCCGACCGCGGTGATGATCTGGAATCGCAGCAGATAGGCGAGGCCGGTCGGGAACAATCCGAGGAATCCGAGTGCCAGCCACGCCGAGCCATTTGGCATCGACTGCCACGGCCGATCGATCATCAACGCCAGCGGGACCATGTAGACGGCGCCGGTGATCAGCACCATCGCCGCGCTGGCCAGCGGCGCCACATGCGCCACCCGGCGGGTCAGGACGCCGGACAAGGCGTAACAGGCGGCCGCCCCGATCACCGCGAGCTGGCCCAGCACGCTGGCCCTGGCGCCGGCCAGCACGTCGACTCCGACCAGCACGACGACGCCGGAAAAGCCCATCAGCATGCCGGCCACCTTCGGCCAAGTCAGCCGGTCGTCGCCGGTGAACAGGTGCGAGAGGATCAACGCCACGAACGGCCCGACCGCCATCAGGATCGCCGCCATGGCGCTGTCGATATGCTGTTGCCCCCAGCTGATCAGCACGAATGGCAGGGCGGTGTTGAAGAATCCGATGATGGTCAGCATGCCCAGAGTGCGGGCATCCGTTGGCAGGCGCACGCCGGCCAGTCGCGTAGCGACGGTCAGCGCCACGGCCGCCATGACGATCCGTCCGGCGGCCAAGGTCATCGGCGCGAATCCGGTAAGGGCGATCTCGATGCACAGGAACGCCGAGCCCCAAATCGCCCCGAGCGCGAAAAGCCGGGCGGTGTCACGGGCGGTCGGTTGACGGATAGGCGGCATAACGGCTCGGATTTCCGGCGGGGCGGGCCGGACCTTCCTACACGCCCAGGCCGGCCTGCGGAAGCGCTGTCGGAGGCCAGGTCCGATTGCGACCGGCGCAGCGTCGATCGGTCAGCCGTTCAGCCGGCTCTGAATCTTCTGCGATGTCAGTTCGCGCAGGGCGTCGCGGCCGATCCAACGCGCGGGTCGTTCCGGCCGCGACGCCAGCCCTTCGGCGCAGGCGATGGCGGCTAGGTTCAAGGCGGCATTTCGCTTGCCGATCTGCCGCAGGGCCCAATTGACCGCCTTCTTCACGAAATTGCGGTCATCATCGGCGGCCGCCTCGATCACCGATAGCAGGCGCAGGAACCGGCGATCCGGCGCCGATTTGTCATGCACCGCCAGACAGGCGACCAGAGCGAACCCGGCGCGCCGGACGAAGGTCTCCGGCCGGGCGCACCAGGTATGGATCCGGCTGTAGGGCTGGGCGGTCCTGCGCACCAGATTGAGGCAGAACTGGTCGGTGACGTCCCAGGAATCGAGGTCCTTGACCCAGCGCTCCAGCAGCGCCGGGCCGCAGGCCGCCGGCTCGGCGACCAGGGCTGCCAGGATGCGCGCCTCGTGCAGGCCGGATTGCCACAGCTCCTCGGCGATGATCTGATTTCGGCCGACCAGACGAGCGGTCGCGCGCAGAACCGGCATCGACAGCCCGAGCGCACGATCGGTGTTGATGCCGAACCGGGCCATGCCGGCCCGGGACTCCGGCTCGGCCAGGGAGCTAAGATGGGCGATCGCCGCATCCGCCGTCTCGATCCTTGCGCCGTCCGATGCCATGTCGCTAGCCGGTGTTCCGGAAGGCCAAGTCAGTGTTGCCGACAGCGCGTTTGGTCATGTGGACTGCGATCTGCGCCGTCGACGGGACCGTTGTCGCCGGAGGAATTCGGAGTGCCAAAATCATCGGCCGCCGACAACGGTAACCCGGCCTAAACTCTTTTCCCACTAGGATAATTTTCACCGAGTTCAACAAGATGAGGTCGTTCCCAGTGCGGATGGCGGGTAGTTGCCACCGCCTTCCCTCTCTCTGCCGGTCAGATCCGGCCGATGGGTGAACTGGCGACGGCCGGAGCCGCTCTATGACCGATACGGTGGACTTGTCCCTCGCCAACGATGGATCGCAACAGGCCGCACCACCGCCGCCGCCCGATGCCGCAGGGCTGGACGCCCGGCTGAGGCCGGCGCTGGAGGAATTGGAGCGCGGTCGAGAGGCCCAGCGGGGCGAATTCCTCTTCCGCATCGCCTTCGCGGTGCTTGGCGCCGGCGCGCTGGCCGTGGTTTCGGGGCTGGCGATGGTCGGCGCCCTGGGGGCCGGGCTTAGTGGCTTCAATATCCTGATCTACGCATTGCCGCCGCTGGTCGCCGTCGGCGGGCTCGGCCTCTGGGCAGGCCAGACGCCTCAGCGATACATAGCCGATTACAAGAGTCAGATCCTGCCGGCGATCGCCAGCGCGCTCGGTGATTTCCATTATGACGCCGCTGGTAAGATCGGCGAGCAACGCCTGACCGGCTCGACACTGCTGCCCTCCCATGAGGATTACCATTCCGAGGACATGTTCTTCGGCCACCACAAAGGCGTCGAGGTGGCGCTGGCCGAGGTCAAGCTGAGCCGGGAGCAGGGCAGCGGCAAGGATCGCAAGACCGTCGTCGCGTTCAAGGGATTGTTCGCGTTGCTCTCCACGCAAAAGGCGCTGTCCGGCAAGACCGTGATCCGGCTGAATGCCGGGTCGAAGGCCAACTGGCTGGGCGGGACATTCGGAGGTCTGGAGCAGTACGTGCCCGATGATCCGACATTCGACAACCGGTTCGAAGTCTATACGACCGACAAGGCCGAAGCCGCCCCCCTGCTGACCGCGGCTCTGCTTGAACGATTGACCGCACTCGCCGGGCATCTTGGCGGCGGAGGCCTGCAGGCGGCGTTCTACGAGGATCAGTTCTTCATCATGGTGAATAACGACAAAGACTTGTTCGAGGCGCCATCGGTCTTCAGGAGCGTGCTGAAGGATTCCGGCGTGAACCGCATCGCCAGCGAATTCCGGGACGTTCTGGCGATGATCGACGGCATGGCCCTGGACGCGCATCCGGGGTCGTAACCCGCTCGGTCCTTATCCTTAGGGCGATGGGCACCTAGCCTGCACCTCTCATGCTGGCCATGGCCTGCGCGGTGCTGTCCGGCCGACAGGGCAGGAAGGCCGTGCGGCGCGATGCAGCGCATCGGGCAAGCGGTCTGACGCATCCTGTCGGCCAGACAGCGCCACCCTCCGCGTCGCGTCGGGGCGGCCCGCCCGCGGCGTCAAGGGCCTTGACCGTAGCGATGCTACGCTCTTCGGCCCTTTCCTGGCGGATCGGACCGTCCGGACGCGACGCGGGCCATGGCCAGCATGAGAGATGCAGGCTAGCTTACCTCCCATGGCTCATTCGACGCTGTCCCCCGATTCCCCGCCGCCAATCAGCGATCTTGGCGTCTTGCGGTCGCTCGGCCCGTATCTCTGGCCCAAGGGCGAGTGGGAGATGCGCATCCGGGTGGTGATCGCCATCGCTTTCCTGGTCCTGGCCAAGCTGGCCAATGTCATCGTGCCGATCTTCTACAAACAAGCGATCGATGCGCTGAATCCGACCGATAATCTGGTACTGGCGGTGCCGCTGGGCATCATCCTGGCCTATGGACTCGCCCGGGTGCTCAGCCTGGCTTTCGCCGAGCTGCGCGACGCGGTGTTCGCCAAGGTGGCGCAGCGGGCGATCCGCAAGGTCGCGCTGGCCATCTTCCAGCATCTGCACTGCCTGTCCCTGCGCTTCCACCTGGATCGCCAGACCGGCGGGCTGAACCGGGCCATCGAACGCGGCACCAAGGGCATCGAGACCCTGCTGTCCTTCATGCTGTTCAACATCCTGCCGACCCTGCTGGAGATCGCCCTGGTCACGGTGATCCTGTGGCAGCTCTTCGATGCCTGGTTCGCGCTGGTGACCCTGGTGACCGTGGTCCTGTATGTCGGCTTCACCATGAAGGTGACCGAGTGGCGGCTGAAATTCCGCCGGCAGATGAACCTGAACGACCAGGAGGCCAATACCAAGGCGATCGACAGCCTGCTCAATTTCGAGACGGTGAAGTATTTCGGCAACGAGGCCCACGAAGCACGCCGCTTCGACGGCGCCCTGGTGCAATACGAGGTGGCGGCGGTGAAAAGCCGGTCGTCGCTGTCGCTGCTGAATATCGGCCAGGCGGCGATCATCTCCGTCGGGTTGACCGGCGTCATGTTCATGGCCGGGCGCGGGATTGTCGACGGCACCATGACCCTCGGCGATTTCGTGCTGGTGAACACCTATCTGATGCAGCTTTATCAGCCGCTCAACTTCTTCGGTTTCGTCTATCGCGAGATCAAGCAGAGCCTGGCGGATATGGAACAGATGTTCGATCTGCTGGGCGTCTCGGCGGAAGTCAGCGACGCGCCGGACGCGCCGGACCTGGAGGTCGACGGCGGCACGGTCGAATTCGACGACGTGCATTTCGGCTACGATCCGCGCCGCCCGATCCTCAAAGGGGTTTCGTTCAAGGTGCCCCCCGGCAAGACGGTCGCCATCGTCGGCCCGACCGGGGCCGGCAAATCGACCATCAGCCGCCTGCTGTTCCGCTTTTACAATGCCGGCAAGGGCGCGGTGCGGATCGACGGCCAGGACATCACCGCCATCACCCAATCCAGCCTGCGCGCCGCCATCGGCATCGTTCCCCAGGACACGGTGCTGTTCAACGACACGATCTACTACAACGTCGCCTATGGCCGGCCCGACGCCTCGCCGGCCGAGATCGAGGAGGCCGCCCGGCTGGCCCGTATCCACGACTTCGTCATGAGCACCCCGGACGGCTATCAGACCCGGGTCGGCGAGCGCGGGCTGAAGCTCTCCGGCGGCGAGAAGCAGCGCGTCGCCATCGCCCGAACAATCCTGAAACGGCCGGCGATCCTGCTATTCGACGAGGCAACCTCGGCGCTGGACACCCATACCGAACGCGAGATCCAGGCCAATCTGCGCGAGGTCAGCGCCGGCCGCACCACCCTGGTCATCGCCCACCGGCTGTCCACGGTGATCGACGCCGACGAGATCATCGTGCTGGATGACGGGCAGATCGTCGAGCGCGGCCGCCATAGGGATTTGCTCGCCGGCGACGGGGCTTATGCGGCGTTGTGGCGACGCCAGCAGGAGGCGGCCGAGCGGGGTGTGTTGGCGGTGGTTGAGGAGCCGGTGCCGGAGCCGGGGTGAGCGGGATTGTTTTTTGGGGCCGGCGCTGCCCTTGCCCCGTTCCCGTTCCCTTGTAGTCTGACCCCATGGCGAAACCGCCCGAATCGAACGACAGCGATGCGTTGGCGCACAAGGTGCTTGCCGGCGACCGCCGCGCCTTGGCGCGGGCGATCACGCTGATCGAATCTACTCGCACCGATCATCGCCGCGCCGCCGAGGCGTTGCTGGAAAGTCTGGTGCCGAAAGCCGGTGACTCGGTGCGGCTCGGCTTTTCCGGCGTCCCCGGCGTCGGCAAGTCGACTTTCATCGAAGTGTTCGGCCTCGACGCCATCGCCCGCGGCCACCGGGTGGCGGTGCTGGCGGTCGACCCGTCCTCGAAACGTTCCGGCGGCTCGATCCTCGGCGACAAGACCCGCATGGAACTGCTGGCCCGCAACGACGCCGCCTTCATCCGGCCGTCGCCGACAGGCGGGACCCTGGGCGGCGTGGCACGGCGCACCCGCGAGGCGATGCTGGCCTGCGAGGCGGCCGGGTTCGATGTGGTGATCGTCGAGACGGTCGGAGTCGGCCAGTCCGAGGCTGCCGTCGCCGACATGGTCGATCTATTCATGCTGCTGCTGTTGCCGGGCGCCGGCGACGAGCTGCAGGGCATCAAGCGCGGCATCGTCGAGCTGGCCGATCTGGTGGTTGTCAATAAATCCGACGGTGATCTGGCCGCCGCCGCCACCCATGCCGCCGCCGAATATCGTCATGCCCTGGCCCTGCTGCGCCCGCCGGTGGAGGGATGGCATGTGCCGGTGCTACAGGTCTCCGCCGCCGAGACGCGCGGCATCGACGAGGTCTGGCAGGCGGTATCGAATTACCGCGACGCCATGACCGGGTCCGGCGCCTGGGAATACCGGCGGTCGCGCCAGGCGCGAAGCTGGATGTGGAGCGAGATCGAGGAGGGGCTGGCGGAACGGTTTCGCGACCACCCGTCCGTGCGGAAAAGTCTCGCCGCGCTGGAAGTCCGGGTCGCGTCCGGCGCAATCACACCAACGGCGGCCGCTCAGGAGCTCCTGGCGCGCTGTTTCGACGATAATGAGTAGAGACGTCGACGGCGAGATATATTGTCCCGCCGTCGACGGAAATATGGCCAAGAGATCAATCCTCTACCAGTGATACCAAGGGAACAAAATACTGACCGGTTTCATGGTGCCTATTGGCCCTTTCGGGCAGGCGCGGCGTGCGGCGCGATGCAGCGCATCGGGCAAGCGTCGCAACGCACCCGAGAGGGCCAATAGGCACCACCGCAGGCCGCTCTCCTAAGACCGCCCGCCACGTTGCTGCCCGCTTGTGGTGCGCTGCACCACCGCACGGACCGCGCCTAACGGGCGGACATAGGAGAGCGGTGAAACCGGTCAATATTTAGTTCCCTTGGTATGAGATCTCTCGGCCGTTCAGATCCTGTACAGGCCGGGCGTTGAGGACGAAAATCTCCTGGAACGCGGCGATCTGGGCCTCGGAAGCTTCGATCGGCTTTTCCAGAACTTGCCAGCGCACACCCTCTGAACAGGGCGGCGTGGTCAGGGATCCAGCATAGGCATAATACTCTTCGCCGGCATCGTCGTCCGGCAGCAGGTCGCTGGCATCGATCATAACGCTCTCCGCCTCGACCTTGCCTTCGGTCGCCGGCATGACGTTCCAGATGCTTTGCAGGGCATCGTTGTGATCGCCCTCCTCGATCAGGAATCCGACCACCGCGAGTTCCAGCGCGTCGCCCTCGCCACGGGCATGGACCAGATGGCCCTCCATGGGATAGGGCTCGCCCATCACCGTGTGCTCGCTCGGGGTATGGAAGTGGAACTGCAGAAGCTTGTAAGTGTCGCCGCCGATCGACATGGAACTGCCGGCGCTGTAATCGACCTGGATGGTGTGGCCGTTGTTCTTCACCACCAGCGGCGTCGCCTGATAGTCGAAGTCGATCGACTGCCCGTCTTCTTCGGTACCGACGCCGGAAATGTCCACCGGCGACTGCATCTGGCCCACTGCGCAAGTCGGGAAGGCGGTGTGGCCGCTGTTGTCCTTCAGGACTCCCCAGGATTCCGGGCCGTCATCGCCGTGATAAGTCCAATGCACGTTGCCTGAGGCGCCGATGGCGGCGGCAGATGCAGTCAAAGCCCCGATGGCGGCACCGGCGAGAATTTTCGAGCGTGTGGTTGATTTCATTGCGTCCCTCCTGTCGCGGTCACGGCTCTGGTTCGTCTCAGTTGGCCGGCCGTCATAAATCTCCAGACATCGGGCTCGACGTCCGGAATCAGATCGTCCTGTGCCGAATAGATGCGGCGATCCAATCATCCACCAATTCATGGACCGATCAAACAACTTCTGCAAAACATCCAATATTTGTCACAAAGTATTTAAATTAAATATATATAATTTCTAATGCAGTCGCCGGAGATGCAATCCAGATTTGCATGAATATTCGACGACCCAAGGCCCATTTCTGTGAAACCCGACGAAGACCGTGGCCATATTGCCGACTTGCCTGTGGAGCGCAGATTGCTTGATGAAGTCACGGCGGTTGCTATTGCAGCCGGCGCGATGCCAGTGCATCCGGAATATCGGGCGGCAGGATCGCGGGTGGTTCGTGGGCAGAAAATCCCGCCCGGATCGATCCTTAATTCGGATTGATCCGGGCGGGCGATGCCGTCCTCGTCGTGGAGCGGGTGTCGTGCCGGACGAACAAAGGGGTCGATGACGCCGCTCCTTTGTCCGAAGGTCACACCTGCTCTAGAAGTCGTCGGACTCAAACACCGGCCGGCCAAACAGCGGCTGGGTCGGACGGGCATTCATGTCGAAGATCTCCTGGAAGCGGGAAACCTGGGCCAGGGACGCGTCGATTTCCTGTTTCATCACCATCCAGCGTACGCCTTCAGTGCAAGGTGGCGTCGTCAGCGAACCGCTATAGGCGAAGTATTTGTTGTCGTCGAAATCCGGCAGCAGATCTGTCGCGTCGATCGTGGCGCCATCCACGTGCACCACCCCTTCCTCGTCGGGCATGACGTCCCAGATGCCTTGGAGCGTGGCGTTGTCCTCGCTGCCCAGATCGATCAACAGACCGACCACGGCCAGTTCCACATTGTCACCGACGCTGCCGGCATGGACCAGATGCATCTCCATCGGGAAGGAGTTTCCGGACACCTCGTGCTCGCTCGGGGTGTGGAAGTGGAACTGCAGTAGATTGTACGTGTCGTTGTCGATGGTGACCGAACTGCCGCTTTCATATTCCACTTCGATGGTGTGGCCGTTGTTCTTCACCACCAGCGGGGTCGGCTCATAGTGGAATTCGATCTCCTCGAGATCGTCGCCATCCTCCTGCCCGGCGATGTCGATCGGCGACTGGCTCTCGCCGAGGCCGCAGGTCGGGAAGGCGATGTTGCCGTTGCTGTCCAGAAGGGTGCCCCAGGCATCCGGGCCATCGCTGCCATGGTAGCTCCAATGGACCGTCTCGGCGGCGTTGAGGGCGCCAGCCGATGCCGCGAGGATGAACGCGGCGGCTCCACAGAACAGTTTTGCACGTTGTTTCGAAGTCATAGTCGTCGCTCCCAATCGGGCACGCCCAGGCATTCGCCGGGCGTACCTCCGGTGTTTCGCGCCGCGCATCCGCGACCCGCTATACCCGCCCCGGAGTCGCATTCCTGGCGCGGGCGATATTACGAGTGTCTTAGGTGACAACTTCCGCTGCCGAAGTACGAGGACACAAATGTGCGCCTCAGCAACGAACTGACGGAAGTATAGTTGCTTTGTTTTCAGGATCGAGCAACAAATAATAAATAGTACCGTGAATTTGTCACGGACAAATTACAACAATTTCTGGGAAATTGCTAATGAACTGAAATTACTTAATGTATTTTCTTGCCACGTTTACCATGTTTGGCAGAAATCCTGGAGATGCCGATAGTAATCGGTGCACTCTGCTACCAGAGAATGCAACTCTTCCGGCAGTTCCGACGCTCCGGACTCTCGTATCTGGAATCCGGTCGAACGCTCAACGGCGTGGTACCAGTATTTGGCCCAGACACCGTCGGTTGGGCGCGGCCCGGCCGGCCAGTTCAGCATTCGCTGGTCGAATTCGACCCCGAGCAGGGAGCAGAGCCAGTTCAGGGCACCGGCCGGATCGGCCAGCACATCGGCGGCGTCGATCACCGGCGGCGTGGAGCCAGTGCGGCGCCGAACCGTCTCGAACAGCGCCCACTGTTGCGGCAGACCGGTATCCTCCAGGGTGATCGTCTGGCGCTTGCGGACATAAGAGGCGATGACGGATCGCGGATCGCGGATCAGGAACACGTTGGCGACCTGGTCCAGCCATGCCCCGTCCATCCCGGGCAGCATGTGGTGGGGCATGTGCTTCTGGTAGAAGATCGGCCTCCCGCCCGGCACCGGGCCGGTGATCTGGTCGACGATTTGCCGCCAGTCGGTCGGGTAGGCGGCGATCACCTCCTCACGGCCCGGATGGTCGAGGCCGGTCTGGGCCAGGTAGTGGGCGTAAAACGGCTCGTCGATAACCGCCGTATCGGGCCGGTTCTCCCAGGCCCGCATCATGGCGGTGGAGATATTGCGGGGTCCCGACCACATGGCTATCCGGATGGGCAAGGTCATGTGGCTGGGCACTCCTCCTCGAGGAGCGCGCCGTAATGTTCCGCCAGCCGCGCCACCATGGCCCCCGAACCGCCATCGCCGATCCGCCTGCCATCGATCTCGGTCACCGGGACCACGCCGGCGAAGGTGCCGGTCACGAAGGCCTCATCGGCGCTATAGACCTGGGTCAGGGAGAAATCCTTCTCGAAGACCGGGATGCCATGGCGGCGGCACAGCGAGATGATGTTCTCACGGGTGATGCCGAGCAGGCAGTAGTTCCCGGTCGAGGTCCACACCTCGCCCTTGCGCACGATGAAGAAGTGGGTCGAGTTGCAGGTGGCGACGAAACCGTGCGGGTCCAGCATCAGCGCCTCGTCGGCGCCGGCCTTGGCCGCCTGGATGCAGGCGGCGATGCAGTTCAGCTTGCTGTGCGAGTTCCATTTGGGGTCCTGCACATCCGGCGATCCACGTCGCACATGGGTGGTGAACAGGCTCAGGCCGCGCTCGGCGACGGCCGGGTCGGCGGTCTTGTGCTCGGCGATGATGACCACGGTCGGGTCGCCGATGGTGACGCGCGGATCCTGGTATGGCGTGGCCTTGACGCCGCGGGTGACCATCAGCCGGATATGCACCCCGTCGGTCATGCCGTTCGCCTCGACGCAGCTTGTGAGGGCGGCGGTCATCTCTTCCGGCGTCATGCCGATATCGAGATCGATCGCCTTGGCGCCTTCGTACAGCCTGTCGAGATGGGCATTGAGAAAGGCGAATTTGCCGTGGTGCAGGCGGATGCCTTCCCACACGCCGTCGCCCAGGATGAACCCGCTGTCGAACACCGAGACCGTCGCCTCCGCGCGCGGCACCAGATCGCCATTGACCGAGATCAGGATGTCCCGGTTGCGCGGATCGTCGATGTATTCATGGGTACCGGTGCTCATGGTCGGCTTGTATCCAATTATTGGCGGGCGGCGAATTCTGACGGTCGCGGTGCGGGAGGTCCAGCGGGTCGATGCCGGGTTGCCGGAAATGCATTAGTCTGGCCACGAAACGGGAAATCGGGGAGGGCATCATGAAGCTGAAGAACAAGGTGGCGATCGTGACCGGCGGGGCGCGCGGGATCGGCCGGGCGATTTGCGAGCGGCTCGCCCGGGAGGGGGCGGTCAGCATCGTCGCCGATCTGGATGGCGGGCAGGCGGAACGCGCCGCCGCTGAGATTGTGGCCGCCGGCGGCAACGCCATCGGCCTGCCCCTGGACGTCACCAGCCAGATCTCCATCGACGATCTGGTCGCGGCGGTGGTCGAGCGGGCCGGCCGGGCCGACATCCTGGTCAACAATGCCGGCATCTTCGATCTGGTGCCGCTGCTGGAGCAGAACCGCGAGAGCTGGGACCGGATCCAAGGCGTCAACGTCAAGGGCCTGTTCTTCATGCTGCAGGCGGCGGCGCGGCAGATGGTGGCCCAGGGCGATGGCGGCAGGATCGTCAATCTCGCCTCCCAGGCCGGAAGGCGCGGCGAAGCGCTGGTGGTCAATTATTGCGCCTCCAAGGCTGCGGTCATCAGCATCACCCAATCGGCCGCCCTGGCGCTGACCGAGCACCACATCACCGTCAACGCCATCGCGCCGGGCATCATCGAGACCCCCATGTGGTCGGTGGTCGACGGGCTGTTCGCCAGATATCAGGGCCTGCCCCCGGGCGAGCCGAAGCGACGCGCGGTGGAGGGGATCCCGGCCGGCCGGATCGGATTGCCGGAGGATGTCGCCGCCGCGATCGCGTTCCTGGCTTCCGAGGATGCCGACTACATCACCGCCCAGACCCTGAACGTGGATGGCGGCAACGTGATGAGTTGACCGACACCCTCGGTGCCGGCGCTGTTCAATCACCGAGGATCACGTTGCGGCGAGAAACGCTGTGCGGAGGCGTGTCGCGCGCCCATCTTCCGGACGTCGCAATACCGCCCATGAGGTCTCGATGTTGTCAGCGCCGATTCGTGTCGTCCTCGCCACCATGATTTCTGCCACGCTGTTGGCGGCGCCGGCCACGGCCCAGCAGGCGTCGTTGGACGAGGCGGTGATCGTCGAACTCAGCAATTTGCTGGTCTTCGGCAGCCCGGATGAAAAAGCGGCGGCGCTCGAGACCCTGACGGCGCGCGGGGAGATCGACATCGTCCCGACCCTGATCCAGGCGATGCGCTATTCCCGGCTCGGCGACCGGCCATTCACCCAGGCACTCACCCAACTGACAGGCGCGGAAATCGACACCGGCTGGAATGGCTGGATGACTTGGATGGAGACCCATCCGGAAATCGTGCCTCATGCCAGCTATCTGGATTTCAAACGCATGCTCTATCGCCGGATCGATCCGCGCTTCGAGGAATTCCTCTATGACGGGCTGCCCCATGAGATCCGGGTCGAGGAGATCGTCTGGGGCGGCGTCCCGGTGGACGGCATCCCGGCCCTGATCAACCCGCTGCTGATCGAGGGGTCCGAGGCCGCCTATCTGGAGCCGGAAGAGCAGGTCTTCGGCGTCGAGATCAACGGCGATGTCCGCGCCTATCCCCTGCGCATCATGGATTGGCACGAGATGTTCAACGACGTGATCGGCGGCGTGCCGGTCTCGCTGGCCTATTGCACCCTGTGCGGCGCCGGAATCCTGTTCGACACGACGGTGGAGGGCTACGACCAGCCCTTCGTGTTCGGCTCGTCGGGCTTCCTCTATCGGTCCAACAAGCTGATGTACGACCAGGCCACCAAGAGCCTGTGGAATCAGTTCACCGGCCGGCCGGTGGCCGGGCCGCTGACCGGCTCCGGCATCGAGCTCGCCATCCGCCCTGTCGCCATCACCAGCTGGGAACGCTGGCTGGAAGCCCATCCCGATACCAAGGTGCTGGATCTGGAGACCGGTCATATCCGCGACTACCGTCCGGGACGGCCCTATGGCGAGTATTTCGCCAGCCCCGAGCTGATGTTCCCGGCGGCCCTGCGCGACGACAGCCTGTCGGAGAAGGACCAGATCTTCGGCGTGCGCCTGCCCGGCGGCGCCAAGGCCTGGCCGCTGGAGGCCTTCGCCGGCGGCGCCGTCATCAACGACCGCGCCGGCTTCACCGATCTGGTGCTTATCGGCGACGCGGAGACCCGCACCGTGCGCGCCTACCGCCGCGAAGGGCTGGAATTCGCGGCGGGGTTGGGACCGGATGGGCTGACCGCCGACGGCGTCGAATGGACAGTGACCGAAGGCGCGCTGACCGCGCCCGACGGCCGGACGCTCGCCCGGCTGCCGGGCCATGTCGCCTATTGGTTCGCCTGGGCGGGCTATCTGCGCGATGCGGAGTTGTACGATCCGGAGCAGGCCGGGTAGGGATGGTCGGTCGGCGCAGCCGGTGGATCACTGGCCTGACCGCAGTCCAGAAATTGGGAAGAATTGCACCCGGCTCCGCCGTCCTCGCCCGTCGTCCCTCGACAGGCTCGGGATGAGGAGGCTCAGGGTGAGGGTGATTGTCGATCCGCCAGTTCCATAAGCGCCCTCACCCTGAGCTTGTCGAAGGGCGAGGATGGCAACGCCTGCACCGATTCCGCCATGCGGAAACGGTCCATCGGCCAGGACGAGACTGCCACACCAGCCATCCCCATCACAATGTATCGCTCTCCACATACTGGCTCAGCGCGGCATGGGTGCCGTCGCGCCAGAGCGTGTCGAGCGCCGCGGCGAAGGCGGCGGTAAAGCATCCATTCGTGGCGAGAGTGCCGTAGACGCCGGGGAGACCGGCAAGCCAGGCCGTCGGCTCCTGCTTCGCGGCGCGGGCAAGCGGCACCAGCGCCGCCCAGCTGGGATCGTTGGGGGCGATATCGGCGCCGCTCTCGGTCTCGCCGAAGCAGTAGCGGCACCAGAGCGCGCTTGCCAGCGCAAGCCCGATGACCGGGCCGCCGCGGGCCAGCGCATCCTGGACGGACGGCACAATGAATTTGGGCTGCCGGTTCGAGCCGTCGAAGCAGAGCCGCCGCACCGTATCGCCGATCTTGGGGTTGGCAATCCGCCGTTCGATCAAGGCCAAATACGCGCCCAGATCCGTATCCGGTACGGGCGGCACGCCGGGAAGGATCTCGTCCTGTTCGACTTTCAGAAGGAATGCCCGGATCAGCGGATGCTCCATCGCCTCATGGACGAAATGGATATCCAATAGCCCAGCCGGATAGGCGATCAGCGCGTGGCCGCCATTCAGGATCCGGATCTTCATCAGCTCGTAGGGCGACACATCCGCAACGAACTGCACGCCCACCTCTTCGAGCGGGGGCCGGCCGAGCGGGAAGTCGTCCTCCAGCACCCATTGGGTGAAGCTCTCGCAGTACACGGGCCAGGCATCCAGGACACCGAAATCCTTTTGCAGCATCTCCCGCTCGCGATCCGAGGTTGCCGGGGTGATCCTGTCCACCATGCCGTTGGGAAAGGCGACAGTGTCGCCGATCCAATCGGCGAAGGCCGGATCGGAGAGGGCGGCCAGACCGCAAACCGCATTGCGGGTCACGTGTCCGTTGTGGGGGATATTGTCGCAGGACATGATCGTGAAGGGCGCCTGGTCTGCGGCGCGCCGCGCCTTGAGCCCGGCCACCAGGATGCCGAATACGGTGCGCGGCGCCTCCGGCGACCGGCCATCCGCGACGATGGCTTGATGGGCCGGGTCGAACCGGCTGGCGGCGTCGAGGAAATAGCCGCCTTCGGTGATGGTCAGCGATACGATGCGGATCGCCGGATCGGCAAGCGCCGCGACGATGGCGGGGACATTGCCCGGCTCGATGTAATCGACCATCGAGCCGATGACATGCGCCGCGCTCTGCTGCGCCTCCTGCTCGACCAGTGTGGTAAGCCAATCCTGCGCCGCCAGGATATCGCGGGCCTTGCGGTCCCCTTCCATCACCCCGGCGCCGACGATCGCCCAGTCCTGCCCCTGCCCTGTGGAAAATAGACGGTCCAGATAATTGGCCTGATGCGCCCGATGGAAATTGCCGACGCCGAAATGCAGGATGCCCGGGGAAAGGTCGCCGCGCGCATAGGCGGGGCGGCCTACTGCCCCCGGAAGATCGTCAAGCGACGCGAGGCTAATGTGCTGTGACACGGGTCAGTCCCTTCGTGCTGAGGGTGCGGAGCATTCCGCCTTTGACGAGATAGGCCGATCCGACCGTCACTGCCCAGCAGGTGACCCTGGGGCAGTTCATGGGTCCTGTCGTCGAGCCGTGGTTGCGCCACACTCTGGTGAAAGGTGAGGGGCGGGCTGCCTTTCAGCAGCTTGATGAAGCCGCCCGTCAACGCCACTCACCAGCAGGTATAGCCGCCGTCGGCGAGCACGATGCTGCCGGTCATCAGGCTGGCGGCGTCCGACGCCAGGAACAGCACCACCGAGGCGATCTCGTCGGGCTGACCGACCCGGCGCATGGGGGTGTTCTCCAGCCAGACCGGATAGAGATCCGGATCGTCCATGCCGAATTTGGTCAGCGGCGTCTCGATATAGGTCGGCGCGACGGCATTGATCCGCACCCCGCGCGCGCCCCATTCCGCCGCCAGCGATTTGGTGAGGTGGTGCACCGCGGCCTTCGAGGCGTTGTAGAAGCTCTGCTCCTGCGGCTTGTTGGCGATGAAGCCGGACATCGATCCGATATTGACGATCGCGCCCTTGCCGGAAGCCAGCATATGACCGCCGAAGGCGCGGCAGCACCAGAACACGCCATTCAGATTTACGTCGATGACGTTCAGCCAGTGCTCGTCGGCGACCTGCTCGGCGGGAACGCCGCTGCGGGCGATGCCGGCATTGTTGACCAGGATGTCGATGCCGTCGTGGCTGGCCACCAATTGCTCGGCCACGGCGGTCACCTGGTCCGGCTTGGTGACGTCGAGCAGGACGGTATCAACCTCAAGCCCGGCCTTCGCCAGTTCGGCCTGGCCTTCGGCTGCCATCTCGGGGTCGAAGTCGGCGATCACCACCTTGGCGCCGGCTTCGGCCAGGGCGTGAGAACAGGCCAACCCGATCGCCCGGCCGCCGCCGGTTACCACCGCGACCTTTCCAGTCAGATCGTATTTTTCAAGGTACATGGCGCGTCTCCCTGCGCTGATTGTATTCAGCTTATGGTGCCAGGGTCATTTCAACGTCCCGAGGGCCAGGCCGCTGCCTCGGGCGGCGGCGATGATCGACGCAGTCTTTCCGTCCAGTCGCGTCACGCGATGCGGGCTCCGTCCGCGTCGAAGCGATGCACCTTGTCGGCATCCGGAGTCAGATAGACCGTGTCCCCGTGGTCCAGTGACACCTCGCCGCCGACGCGCACGGTGATCGGATCATCGGTCAGCCCGGTGTCATGGACGTGAAAGAACGTGTCCGAGCCGAGATGCTCGGCCACGCCGACGGTTCCCTTCCAGTCGCCGCTCTCCGCCGACACCTGGATATGCTCCGGCCGGATGCCCATGGTCGCGGCATTGTGCTTGGCGGCTTCCGCTCCCTCGAACAGGTTCATCTTCGGGCTGCCGATAAAGCCTGCCACGAATGTGTTGCGGGGGCTGTGGTAGAGATCCAGGGGGCTGCCCACCTGTTCGATCACCCCGGCATGGAGCACCACGATCTTGTCGGCCATGGTCATCGCCTCGACCTGGTCGTGGGTGACGTAGACCATCGTGGTCTTGAGCCGGTTGTGCATTTCGGAGATCTCCAGCCTCATGCCCACGCGCAGCGCCGCGTCGAGATTGGACAGGGGCTCGTCGAACAGGAATGCCGCCGGCTCGCGAACGATGGCCCGGCCAATGGCGACCCGCTGTCTCTGGCCGCCCGACAGCTGCCCGGGTCGCCGGTCGATGTAGTCGGACAGGTTCAGGACATTCGCCGCGTTGTCGACCCGCCTTTCGATCTCCGCCTGGTCCATCTTCGCCATCTTCAGTGGGAAGGCGATGTTCTTACGCACCGACATATGCGGGTAGAGCGCATAGGACTGGAACACCATGGCGAGCTGGCGCTTGGCCGGCGGCAGGGCGGTGGCGTCCTTGCCGTCGATCTCGATCGTGCCGGAGGTCACGTCCTCCAGCCCGGCGATCAGTCGCAGCAACGTTGACTTGCCGCAACCCGATGGTCCGACGAAGACCACGAATTCGCCGTCGTCGATTTCCAGATCGAGCGGCGGGATGACTTTCACTTCGTCGAAGTTCTTGGTCACCTGGTTGAGCGAGATCCTGCCCATGATCGTGTTCCCCTATTTCACCGCGCCGAATGTCAGGCCGCGGACGAGTTGTTTTTGGCTGAACCAGCCCACGATCAAGATCGGCGCGATGGCCATCGTCGAGGCGGCTGAGAGCTTGGCGTAGAAAAGGCCCTCCGGGCTGGAAAAGCTGGCGATGAAGGCCGTGAGCGGCGCCGCGTTGGCCGCCGTCAGGTTCAGGGTCCAGAATGCCTCGTTCCACGCCAGGATGACGTTCAACAGCACCGTCGAGGCGATGCCAGGGATCGCCATCGGCGTCAGGACATAGAGGATCTCGGATTTGAGGCTGGCGCCGTCCATTCGCGCTGCCTCGAGGATCTCGCCGGGGATCTCGCGGAAATACGTGAACAGCATCCAGACGATGATCGGCAGGTTGATCAGCGTCAGTATGATCACCAGACCAAGGCGGGTATCGAGCAACCCGGTATCGCGGAAGATCAGGTAGATCGGGATAAGCACGCCCACCGGCGGCAGCATCTTGGTCGACAGCATCCACATGAGAATGTCTTTGGTCCGCTTTGCCGGCACGAAGGCCATCGACCAAGCCGCCGGGATCGCGATCAGTAGTGCCAGGGCGGTTGAGCCGAATGAAATCACCACCGAGTTGAAGAAATGCTTGGGATAGTCCGAACGCTCGTTCACCGCCTCATAGGCCGAAAGGGTCCAGTCGAAGAACAGGAACGATGGCGGTGAGGCGATGGCTTCGCCTTCGGTCTTGAAGCTGGTCAGGAAGGTCCAGAGAATCGGGAAGAAGATCAGAAGACCCACGAGCCAGGCGGCCGCGGTGAATGCGATCTTGCGGCGGGTCGTAACGGCGCGTGCCATGGTCAGATGTCCAGGTTCTTGCCGATCATCCGCATCAGGAAGATGGCCACTATGTTCGCAAGGATGATGGCTATGACGCCGCCCGCGGACCCGCCACCCACGTCGAATTGCAACAGGGACTGGATATAGACGAGGTAAGTCAGGTTGGTGGTCGCCGTCCCGGGACCGCCATTGGTGGTCACCAGAATCTCGGCGAATACGGACAACAGGAAGATCGTCTGTATCAGGATCACCACCGTGATGGCGCGCGCCAGGTGCGGCAGGGTGATGAAGATGAAGCGGTTCAGAGCATTTGCGCCGTCCATTTCGGCCGCCTCGAGTTGCTCGCTGTCCAATGATTGTACGGCTGTCAGGAGGATGAGTGTGGCGAATGGCAGCCACTGCCAGCTGACGATCCCGATAATCGAGGCCAGGGGCGCATGGGCAAAAAAGTCGATCGGCTGGAAACCCAGGTTTTTCGCGAAGTACGCGAATAACCCATTGACCGGGTTCATGAACATGTTCTTCCAGACCAGCGCCGAAACGGTGGGCATGACGAAGAAGGGCGCGATGACGAGGATCCGGACGATGCCCTGGCCCCAGATCGGCTGATCCAGCAACAGTGCGAGCAGAATGCCTCCCACGATGGTGACGACCAGGACGCCCCCGACCAGCAAGAGTGTGTTGCGAATCGCATCGAAGAAAGAGGGGTCGGTCAGGAAGTACCGATAGTTCGTCCAACCGGCGAAGCTCTCTTGTCCCGGCTGCAGCAGGTTGTAGAAGAGGAATGAGAAGTAGATCGTCATGCCGAGCGGGATCAGCATCCAGCCGAGTAGAACGATCACGGCCGGAGACAGCATGAAACGTGCCGCGATTCTGGATTGCTCCGTGGCCATCGTAACCCCCCTTGAGTCTGACAGCCGAATCCTAAGCGCGCAGGACGGCGGCGGCGGCGGCTGGGTGCAACGGGGCCGATCTGAGAACCGGCCCCGCCACCAACATGGCTACTCGATGTAACCGGCTTTGGTCATTTCGCGGACGGCGAAGGCCTGCGAATTGGACAGCGCTTCGTCGACCGATTGCTGACCGGCAAGGGCCGCTGCAATCTGCTGACCGACATAGTTGCCGATCCCCTGGAACTCGGGGATGGCCACGAACTGCACGCCGGTGTAGGGCACCGGATTCAGCGTCGCATTGGCCGGGTCGGCGGCCAGGATCGATGTCTCCACGGTCTCGGCGAACGGAGCGGCCGAGGTGTACATCTCGTTGGCGTAGGTCGACATGCGGGTGCCCGGAGGTGCGGAAACCCAACCCTCGGACTCTCCAACCAGGGTGACGTACTCTTTCGAGGTCGCCCAAGCGAGGAAGTCCTTGGCGGCGTCAGTCTTCTCGGAGCTGGCGGGAATTGCCAGCGCCCAGGCCCAGAACCAGCCGGTTCCTTTGTTGGTCACCTGCATTGGCGCCTGGAAGAATCCGGTCTTGTCGGAAACGGTGGATTCGTTCGGGTTGTAGATGAAGCCCGCGGCCGAGGTCGCGTCGACCCAGGTCGCGCACTTGCCGTCGGCGAACAGCGCGCGATTCTCGTTGTGCCCGTTGGCCGAGGCGCCCGGAGGACCATAGCTGTTCATGAGGTCGACATAGTAGTTGACGGCGGAGCGCCACTCCGGCGACTCGATCGTCGGGTTCCAATCCATGTCGAACCATTGGCCGCCGAAAGCGTTCACCATCGGACCGACGAAGGCCATGTTCTCGCCCCAGCCGGCCTTGCCGCGCTGGCAGGTGCCGTAAACGCCGTTGTCGGGATCGTGCAGCTTGGCGACGATCTCGGCGAACGCGTCATAAGTAATCTGCTCGGTCGGCTCATCGATGCCCGCGGCCGCGAACAAATCCGTCCGATAGAAGGTGAACGAGCTTTCGGCATAGAACGGCACCGCGTAGAGCGTCCCATTGGCCGACAGGCCGGCGCGGATCGGCTCGTAGATGTCGTCGTAGTCGTAGTCTGCGCCGAAATCGTCCAGACCGACCAGCCAATCCCTGTCGCCCCAGATCGGAGCCTCGTAAGCGCCGATGGTGACGATGTCGAATTGGCCGCCGTTGGTGGCGATGTCGGTCGTCACCCGCTGACGCAGCACGTTTTCTTCCAGCACCACCCAGTTCAGGGTGTTGCCGGTGGCCTCTTCCCACTGCGGCGACAGGCGCTGCATGATGATCATGTCGGAGTTGTTGACGGTGGCGATTGTCAGGGTCTCGGCACTCGCCAGCGCGGTGCCCCCCAAGAGCGCCGTCGCCAGCGCGACGGTAAATCGAACTTTGGTCATCGTTGATTCTTCCTCCCGGTGTGTCGTGCGAGCTCCGTCGAGCGCATACAAATTCGAGCAATTGCTCACACTCTGAGCATTTATTACTTTCGGTTAATCAACTGTCAATGATTTTCTCGGGATTCCGGCCGAAATTGGCCTCCTCAATCCACGTTGTGCCCGAACTTGATCCGGGCACCCATTCTTCCATCGTCACGGGCCAGGACATTACGGGGGAAACTGATGGCCAGTTTTCCTCTCAGAGAATAGGGCCGGCCCAAACGGCACAATGGGTGCCCGGATCAAGTCCGGGCACGACGCAGGGAAGGGAGTTGCAAGTAAGGATGCGGGCGTAAACCCGCAGGAATCAGGGATCAGGCGCCGTCCAGAACGGCGCGGGCGGCGATCTCATCGGTCAGCAAGCCCGATATCAAGCCACCGCGCAGGGCCGCGCCGATGGCCGGCGCCTTTGCCGCACCGCCGGCGACGGCGATGGTCAGCCGTCCGGGCGCGGCGTCGAGAGGGATCGCCGTCAGCCGCGCATTGGTCGAGCTGTCGAGCGGCCTTCCGTCACCATCATACGCCCAGCCGACAATCTCGCCGACCGCGCCACGCGCCGTCAGATCGCCCAGTTCGGTATCGGTGATGAAACCGTCCTTGTGCATCGGGCAGCCGGGCCCGATCACGCCGACCCCGACAAAGGCAACCGTCGCTTCCGCGACCAGGGCGGCGACCGACAGATAGGCGCGCTGGGATCTCAGCAGGCGGCAATCGTCGACGCTTTCGGCGATAACCGGGGTCGGCATCGGGAAGCACTGGGCGCCGACGCGTTCAGCAAGGCGCATAACCACATCATAGGGGCTCGCCTGGCCGTCGCGGGTCATGTTGCCGACCAGGGACACCACCTTGTGCTGGGGCCGCGACAAGGCAGAGACCTGCCGGACCGCCTCGCGCAGGGCGCGACCGGTGCCGAATGCCATGATGATCGGCTCTTTCTGATTGAAGTAGCGTTCCAACTGTTCGGCGGCGGCCGCCGCCAGCCCCTCGGCGCTGTCGCCGCCGGCCAGGTCGCTGGGCACCACATGGCAATATTCCAGCGAGAACCGGTCCCGCAACTGCTCGGTCAATGCCACACAGCCGGCGATCGGATGGTCCAGGCGGAACTTGATCAGGCCCTCTTCGGTGGCGAGAGACACCAGCCGCTGTGCTCCCTGGCGCGAGACGTTCAGCTTTGCCGCGATCTCGTCCTGGGTATTTTTGGCGATGTAGTAAAGCCAGGCGGCGCGCGCCGCGAGGTCGAGCCGCCGTTCCTGCTTGTCCGAGACGTTTCTGTTCACCCGACCGATTTCCTGTCCAAATCCATACCCATGTTGAGCATTTGCCCAAGGTATGCGCAGTTGCCAACCGTAGCCTGTCGCGGAGGGGCGAGCAATATTGGCATTGCGACAGCCAAAGTGCCGCCGGTGCCGCCGCACCATTTCGGACTTATCCGGCGGGGGTGATAGACTGAGCGCCTGGGCCGCTCTCTACCCGCGTCAGGCGGTTGCAGCAAGACAGGAATACGGCCCGAAGAAGAACGGCCGGTCGGGAGGCGACGCCTGTGCATCACGCCATCGGGTTCGATTTCGGCACGTCCGGCCTGAAGGCGGTGCTGGTCGATGCGGACGGACGCATCGCGGCGCGGGCATCGCGGCCCTATGCGACGCGGTATCCGCACGCCGGCTGGTCCGAACAGGACCCGGATACCTGGTGGCAGGCGTTGATCGAGGCTGCGTGCGAATTGGCGGAAGCCGGGCCGCGTCCCGATGTGATTGGCCTCTCCGGCCAGATGCATGCGCCGGTCGTGCTCGGCGGCGACGAGGCCGTTCTGGCTCCGGCGATCCTGTGGAACGACCAGCGCTCCATTTCCGAATGCGACGAAATCGAGCGGCTGACCGATGGGCGTATTGCCGAGTGGACCGGCAATCCGCCGCGTACGGCCTTCACCGCCAGCAAGATCCTGTGGATGCGCCGGCATCAACCGGACCTTTTCGATCGGATCGACAAGGTGCTGCTGCCCAAGGACTTCATCCGGTTCCGCCTGACCGGCGTGATCGGCACCGATCCCAGCGATGCCTCCGGCACCAACCTTTTCGATGTGCGGAACGGCCGCTGGTCGGCTGAAACGCTCGAAGCGCTTGGGGTCCCGGCCGGCTGGATGCCGCCGGTCGTTGGCTCGGCGACAACCGCCGGCCGGATCGACGATGCCTCAGCGGCGCAGACCGGACTACCGGCAGGCATTCCCGTCATCATGGGGGCATCCGACCAGGCCGCCGCGGCGATCGGCTGCGGTGTGGTGGAGCCTGGCTCCCTGGCGATCGTTCTCGGGACCTCGGCGGTGGTTTCGGCGGCGAGTAAGGGGCCCGCGATCGATCCATCGGGCGCCTTTCATAGCTTTTGCCATGCGATGCCCGATACTTGGCAGATGATGGGCGGCGTGTTGTCGGCCGGTGGTGCGGTCCAGTGGTTCCGGGACCGGATTGCCGCCGAACCCGGGGCCGGTATCGACGGGTCCGCCGATGGATATGCCGACATCCTGGGCGGTGCGAGGGAAATCTCCCCCGGCGCCGAGGGGCTGGTCTTCCTGCCCTACCTAACCGGCGAGCGGGCACCGCATAACGACCCGCAGGCGCGTGGCGCGTGGTTCGGCCTGACCGCCCGGCACGACCGCCGGCATCTGGCGCGAGCGGTGTTCGAGGGCGTAAGTTTCGCATTGCGGCAGTTGGTCGAACAGGCTGAGGCATTGGGCATGCCTGCCGGGGATGTCCGGATCGCCGGCGGCGGCAGTCGCGGCGGGCTGTGGCCGGAGATCCTGTCCTCGGTGCTGGGGCGCCCGATTGCGCCGGTGGAAACGCCCGACGCCTCCGCCTTTGGTGCGGCCATCCTGGCCATGGCCGGTTTGTCGGCCGCCCGGCCGGAGAATTTGGCCGCGGGTTGGGTACGGGCCGAAGAAACGGTCAGTCCGGTGCGCGAGGATTTGGAGCGTTACGACAAGATGTATAGGGTTTTCAGCCAGCTCTACCCGGCGACGCGGGACGCCATGCACCGCCTGTCGGATATCGACCGGAGCTGAATCACGCCGGTCTCGGGTGGCCGAATTCAGGGTCCACCCGCTGTAGGCCGGCACGCGGCGCGAGGTCGGCTGGCTGTTTCAGATCGCCGGCCAGATGCAGGAACTCCAATGTGCGGATCAGCCACCATCCGGGGTCGAGTTGGCCGGGCTCGGTGCCGAGACGGGCGGAATCCGGAAAGGCGTGGTGATTGCCATGCCAACTTTCGCCGAATGTGATCAGCCCGATATTGCGGATGTTGTAGCCCTGCACCGCCACGCCATCGATGCGCCACCCCTGATGCCCCCGGCGATGCGCCAAATGGCCGACCAGCCAATGCCCGGTCAGCGAGACTGCGATGCGCACCGGCACACCCCAGATCAGCCAGCTCCATCCGCCAAGCGCATAGAAGGCCAACGCCCAGGGCGCCTGCTGCAGCATCCAGCTGTGTTCCAGGAACCGATAGAAGCGGTCTTTCAGCACACGTGGCTCAATGACGAATTTGGGTGGCCTGTCGAGACGCACGACGCAATGTATCTGCCACCAGGCATCGATCGGAAACCAGCGCCGGTGGGCATACAGATCGTGACACCTTTGCTGCCGCTGGGCCCAGTCGCGGATGTCGTGGGCGGCGATCATGCCGAACGGGCCGGCCATGCCGACCAGGGTGCCGAGATAGACAAGTACGTGCTCGATCCATAGAGGGGTCTTGAAACTGCGGTGGATCAGCAGCCGGTGCATGCCGACGGAATGCCCGGCGCAGAGGGTGACGGCGCTGGTCACAGCGAACAGGGCCAAGGCATCCCAGCTGATGGTGAGGGGGCCGAATACCAGGGCGATCGCGGTCATCGCCAGGGTCCAGAGCGACTTGGCGGGCGACCAACGGACGGTGCCGTCGACCACATCGCTGTCGGCGGCGGCAACCATGCGCGGCGTGGAAAGGCAGGTCATCGCGATACTCCGCCCGCCAAACCCGGCGGTGGCTGTCGATGGCCGGTTCCCTCAGGCTGATCGGCTGTACGCGTCAGCTCCGGACGCTCCGCGAGGTCGTCCGGCTGTATCACGTTGTTTGCCAACCCCAGCGATTGCAGTACCCGGATCAGCCACCATCCCAAGTCGATCTGCCCCGGTTCGATTCCCATCCGGGCCGATTCCGGATAGGCGTGATGGTTGCAGTGCCAGCTTTCACCGAATGTGATCAGGCTCAGCGGCCCGATATTGACGCCTTGCACGGCGGCGCCATTGACGCGCCAGGGCTGATCGGTGCCCTGATGGGTGAAGCGGACCACGAGCCAATGGCCGGTCAACGACACGGCGATGCGCACCGGCACGCCCCAGATCACCCAGCTCCATCCGCCGATTGCATAGAACAGCAGCGCCCAGGGCAGTTGCTGCAGCATCCAGCTGCGCTCGAGGAACCGATAGAAACGGTCGTTTCGGATCCTGGGTTCGATGACAAATGTCGGCGGGCGATTGAGGTGCAGCGCGCAATGCATCTGCAGGAATGCGTCTTTCAGGAACCCATAGCGGTGGGCGAACAGATCGTGGCAGGACGATTGCCGCTGGGCCCAGTCGCGGGTGTCGTGGATGCGGATCATGCCGAACGGCCCGGCCATGCCGACCAATGTGCCCAGATAGACCAGGATATGGGCAACCCAGACCGGCGCGGAGAAGCTGCGATGGACGATCAGCCGGTGCATGCCCACCGAATGGCCGGCCCAAAGTGTCACGCCCGTCGTGAACAGGAACAGGGTGACGGCGTCCCAACTGGCGGTGACCGGCCCGAAGACCAGAGCCAGGGCAGTCATCGCCGATATCCAGAGGGATTTGGCCGGCGACCAGGCGATTCTGCCGTCGACGGCGCTGCTCTGCTCGTCGGCGATCATCCGGTAGGTCGAGAAACAACTCATCGCCCGTCTCCTTGCCCGATTCGCGACCGTCGCAGGATATTTCTAACAATTAGCCCTTGCGCCGGTGCTGTTAATTCACTAATTAGCGAATATCCTAATTATCAATCTCTCATGAATTAGCTAATTAGGCAATTACTAAATTACTGGGTCGGGTATCGGATGAGTATCGATGAGTTGGAGGAAGGGTCGGGAGCCGAGAACGCCCGGGCGCAACGGATCTTCCAAGCACTGTCGTCGCAGGTCCGGCGCAAGATCCTGGCCTATCTGTCCCATTCCTCGCTGACCGCGGGGGAGATCGCCTCGCGCTTCGAGATGTCGAAGCCGTCGGTATCCCAGCATCTCAGCGTCCTGGAAACCGCCGGACTGATCGCCAGCGAAAAGCGCGGCCAGTACGTCCATTACCGTCTGGTCGAGGACAGCCTGGTCAACACGCTCAACGGCTTCGTCCAGGATGTCTGCCCGGTCAGCCGGCCGCTGAAGCGGGAGAGCAAGGCGCTGGGCAAGAGTCGGGACGGGTCCTAGGCGGTCCGTCACGGATGGCCTTAGGATGGTGGTCGGCCGTATGAGTCAAGGTGACGAAAGAAGCACGGAGGAACAAGAAGGCTCTCGCTCCTTCTGACCAGCCCCAACCATTGTTGTCATTCCCGCGAAGGCGGGAATCCAGAATTCCCGTTGGTGGCGGTGGCACGGTCAAGGGACCCTGGATTCCCGCCTTCGCGGGAATGACAACAATGGTTGGGAATAAATCGCATATAATTGAAATCATTAAGTTTTGCCGTCGGTGCTTTGAATTCTTTCGCCCTCTGCCCATTGATGGGCGCGGTCCCGAGCCACCAAGCCGATAGCGCCTGCTCGGTACTGGCCGACCCTGACATTTGCCCGGCGGTATGGCTTGACCTTGGCCGACCGCTCGCCTATACCACCGCGTCCGTCGGGCGGAAGGCTGTCCGGCGGGTTTTCGATTTGGGCTTTTCGAGGATCGACCGATGGCACGACGGTGTGCGTTGACCGGCAAGGGCGTCTTGACCGGCAACAATGTCAGCCACTCCAACATCAAGTCGCGTCGGCGCTATCTGCCGAACATTCAGATGACGACCCTGTTGTCGGAGACGCTTGGTGAGGCCGTGCGCGTGAAAGTGTCGGTCGCGGCGATCCGCACCGTGGAGCATCGCGGCGGGCTGGACGCGTTTCTGATGAGCACCAAGGCGGCGGATCTGCCGACCGAGCTGCGCCGGCTGAAGCGCCGGATCGAGAAGGCGAAGGCGGAAGCCGCCGCTGCTTAATCACCGGCCCAAGCGCCGAGGGAAGGCCCGCGCCCGGCGCGGGCTTTTTTGCATTTTTCGGCCGCATCTCGCTGACCATTCGCTGAACGGATTTCGGGACCCATCGCCATGCTGAGCCTGTCGCCCGACCAATTGATCGCCCGGATGAACGCCCTGCCGCCGGAGGCGATGTGGCTTCTGCTCCTGGTCGGCTGCTTCCTGACCATCCTGGTGTTGCTGCGCCTGTTCGGTGAGGCGGGTCTCTATATCTATGTGGTCGTGGCCATCATCGGCGCCAATCTGCAGGTCTTGAAGCCGGTGCAGTTCTCGGTGCCGTTCCTGACCGATCCAGTGGCGCTGGGCACCATCCTGTTTGCCTCCACATATCTGTGCACCGACATCCTGACCGAGCATTTCGGCCGCCGGGTGGCCCGGCGCGCGGTGCTGATCGGTTTCGCCGGCTATCTGATCTGGACCCTGATGGTGATGGCGACGCTCGGCTTTCGCCCGCTGACGCCCGATCAGGCGGGCGACGGCCTGGCCTGGGCGCTGGGCAATCACGACGCCATGGCGACCCTGTTCACCCCGGCGCCGGCGCTGTTTGCCGCCGGCATGATTGCCTATCTGGTCAGCCAGTATCACGACATCTGGATGTTCCGTCTGGTCGGCGTGATGACACGGGGCCGGCATCTGTGGTTGCGCAACAACGCCTCGACCATGCTGTCCGGGCTGATCGACAATATCGTGTTCAGCGTGTTGGCCTGGGTCGTCTTCGCGGCCACGCCGCTGGGCTGGGAGCCGCTGATCTTCACCTACATCCTGGGCACCTATGTGCTGCGGGTGCTGGTCGCGCTGCTCGACACACCGTTCCTCTATCTGGCGCGGTTCGCGATCCATCCGGAGACCTTCCGGATGCCGGAACAATACCAAGGAACCTAGATATTGGCTGGTTTCACCGCACTGTCTCGCCCACCCATTAGGCGCGGTTCGCGCTGTGGTGTAGCGTCGATCACAAGCGAGCCGCAACGCAGTGGGTGGGCGAGACAGTGCGGCCTTCGGTGGCGCGTATTGGCCCTTCCGGGTTCGTTGCGACGCTTGCCCGATGCGGTGCATCGCGCCGCGCGCCGCGCCTGCCCGGAAGGGCCAATACGCGCCATGAAACCCGCCAATATCTAGGTTCCTTGGTATCGATGCCTGACTACGAAAATTTCCGGTTTGAGGTCGATCATCGCGATCCCGAGACCCGTGCCCGCGTTGGCCGGCTGACCACCCCGCACGGGGTGATCGACACACCGAATTTCATATTCTGCGGCACCAAGGCGGCGATTAAAGGGGTATTGCCGGACCAGATGCGCGAGGCCGGCACCGCTATCATCCTGGCAAACACCTACCACCTGATGATCCAGCCGGGCGCCGACAAGGTGGCGGCGCTGGGCGGCCTGCACAAATTCATGGGCTGGGACGGGCCGATGTTGACCGATAGCGGCGGCTTCCAGATCTTCTCAATGGGCCATGGCGGGGTCGCCGACGAGATCAAGGGCCGGCGCAACCGCGACCCGAAATCGGCTGGTGGAAATGGTGAGGAAACCGGCGGCCGGACCCCCTCGCTGACCAAGATTACCGAAGAGGGGGCCGAGTTCCGCTCCTATTTGGACGGCGCCAAGCTGTTCCTGTCGCCGGAAGGCTCGATCGATATCCAGCGCAAGCTGGGCGCCGATTTGATCGTGCAGCTCGACGAATGCACGCCCTACCATGTGGAGCGCGATTACACCGCCAAGTCGATGGCCATGAGCCATCGCTGGGGTGACCGCTGCATCGAAGAGTTCACCCGCGGCGATGACGGCCGCCAGGCCCTCTATGGGGTGATCCAGGGCGGCATCTATCCCGACCTCCGCCGCGAGAGCACGGAATACACCGCCGACCGGGCGTTTTTCGGCACCGCCGTCGGCGGCTCGCTGGGCGCCCATAAGGACCAGATGTACGAGGTGGTTTCGCACTGCACCCCCTACATCCACCCCGACCGGCCGGTGCATCTGCTGGGCATCGGCGGCTTCGGCGACATCTTCGCCGGGGTGCGGCTGGGCATGGACACCTTCGACTGCGTACACCCGACCCGTGTCGCCCGCCATGGCTGGGCGCTGATGAAGGGCGCCCCGAATGAGCGGGTCAATCTGCGCAACACCCGGTTCCGCGAGGACCCGGCGCCGATCGACGAGACCTGCCGATGCGCCACCTGCCGCACCTACAGCCGGGGCTATCTGAACCACCTGATCAAGGCCGGCGAGATCCTCGCCATGATCCTGCTGTCGATCCACAATGTGGCGACCATGAACCGGCTGATGGCGGACGTCCGCGCGGCGATCCTCTCCGGCACGATCGATCAGGCCGAGAAGGAATGGCTTGCCGATTGACCGGGCCGTCTTGGCGGGCGAGGGGCCGCGCGCTATTGTCCCTGACCCTTTCCTCAGCGCTCCGCAGGCCATGAAAACCGATCCAGAATTTCCGAACCTGTTCGTCGTCGACCATCCGTTGATCCAGCATAAGCTGAGCCATATGCGCGACCGCACCCGGTCGACCATGGGCTTCCGCACCCTGCTGCGCGAGATCGCGCTGCTGATGGGGTACGAGATCACCCGCGACCTGCCGATGACCACCGAGCCGATCGAGACTCCCATGGAGTCGATGGACGCGCCGGTGATCGCCGGCAAGAAGGTGGCGCTGGTGCCGATCCTGCGCGCCGGGCTCGGCATGGTGGAGGGGCTGGCCGAGCTGATCCCGTCCGCCCGGGTCGGCCATGTGGGCCTCTATCGCGATCCGGAAACCAAGATGCCGGTGGAATACCTGGTCAAATTGCCCGGCCCCGAGGGACGGCTGTTCATCGTCGTCGATCCGATGCTGGCGACCGGCAATTCCGCCGTGCATGCGGTCGACGTGCTGAACAAGCACGGCGTCAGCGATGCCCAGATCCGCTTCATGGCGCTGGTCTCCGCCCCGGAAGGCGTGGCCACCTTCCACGCCGCCCATCCGGATGTGCCGGTCTACACAGCCGCGCTGGATCGCGGGCTGAACGACCACGCCTACATCATGCCGGGCCTGGGCGACGCCGGTGACCGGATGTTCGGCACCAAATAGGCGGCCGCCATGGCCGATCTGGCGATTACCGGCGGCCATGTGCTGAGTATGGATGGCGAGAGGGGTGACTTTTCTCCCGGGGCCATCCTGGTCGAGGATGGCGCCATCTCGGCAGTCGGGCCCGCCGCCATTGCCGACGCGGTCGAGGCGCAACGCTGGATCGACGCCACCGGCTGCATCGTGATGCCGGGCATGATCAATTCCCATACCCACATCGCCATGTCGCTGTTCCGCGGGCTGGGCGACGATGAACCGGACCGGCTGCGGCGATTCATCTGGCCGCTGGAGGCCAAGGTGGTCGATAGCGGCTCGGTGCATGACGGAGCGATGCTGGGATGCCTGGAGATGGCGCTCGGCGGCGTCACTTGCTTCGCCGATATGTATTTTTTCGCTGAGCAGGTCGCGGCGGCAGCCGAGACAGTTGGTCTGCGGGCCGTCGTCGGGCAGGCGGTGATGGGGGATGCCGCGCCGGATGCGGATGCTCCGGTTGCCGCGCTCGAGCGGTTCCAATCCCTGGAGAACGCTTGGCAGGGCCATCCGCTGATCACGCCGGCCCTGGCGCCCCATGCGCCGGACACGCTGGGGACGGTGACGCTAAAGTCCGTGCGCGATCTATCCGAGTCCAAAGGAGCGCCGATCCTGATCCACCTCTGCGAGACCGAGGCGGAGTTGGCGGTGATCCGAGAGCGGTCGGGCATGACGCCGGTTTGCTATCTCGATTCACTCGGCCTGCTCGGGCCGCGCCTGTTGGGTGCTCATTGCATCCATATGGGCGAGGAAGACATTGCCCGACTGGCCGCAAGCGGTGTCAGTGTCGCCCACAACATGGTCGCCAATATCAAGGCGGCGAAGGGCGTGGCGCCGGCGCCGGCGATGTTGGCGGCGGGCGTGAATGTCGGTCTGGGCACCGACGGGCCGATGAGCGGCAATACCCTCGATGTGATCGGCCAGCTCGGCGCGGTGGCCAAGCTGCACAAGTTGATGTCCGGCGACCGCACCGCGATGCCGGCGCGCACGGTGGTTGAGATGGCGACCATCGGCGGCGCCAGGGCGTTGGGAATGGGCGACAGGATCGGCTCGCTGGAGGTCGGCAAACGGGCCGATATCGCGATCATCGACGCCACCGGCGCCCATATGACGCCGCTCTACGATCCCTATGCGGCGCTGGTCTATGCAGCCAACGCTGCCGATGTCCGCCATGTGATCGTCGATGGCCGCATGGTGGTGGAGGATCGCCGGCTGCTTACCGCCGACGCGCAATCAATCAAGGCGGCGGCGAGCGGCCGGCAAGGAGCGGTGTTGGCGGCGTTGCCGGGATAGGTGCCGCCGACGGTGTCGGTAGCCCTCTCCCCAAGGAGAGGGCTTCTCAGCCAGTGCGGCCGGGCTCTCGGCTACCCCAGATTCTCCTCGAAGAACGAGATCGTCCGGTCCCAGGCCAGGGTCGCGGCCTCGGCGTCGTAGCGTGGGGTGGTGTCGTTGTGGAAGCCGTGGTTCACGTTCGGGTAGATATGGGCGGTGTGGCGCTTGCCATTCGCCTTCAAGGCCGCCTCATACGCCGGCCAGCCGCCATTGATGCGCTCGTCGAGCCCGGCATAGTGCAGCAATAGCGGGGCCTGGATCTTCGGCACGTCTTCCGCTGCCGCCTGCCGGCCATAGAACGGCACCGACGCCGCTAGCTCCGGCAACCTGACCGCCATGGCGTTGCACACGCCGCCGCCATAGCAGAAGCCGACCACGCCGATTCTGTCGGTGGTGTCGTCGCGGGATGCGAGATGGACATGGGCGGCGATGAAGTCTTCCAGCAGCTTCCCGCCGTCGAGCCGGCGTTGCATTTCGCGGCCCTCCTCGTCGGTGCCGGGATAGCCGCCCAGCGGAGTCAGACCGTCCGGTGCCAGCGCCACGAAACCGGCGACCGCCGCCCGGCGTGCGACGTCTTCGATATAGGGGTTGAGGCCACGATTCTCATGCACCACGACCACGCCGGGGTGTTTTCCGCCGCCGGCCGGCCGCGCCAGCAACCCGCGCACGGTGCCGTGCCCCTGCGGGGAGGCATAGTCGACATAATCGGCGGCGATGCGGGCATCATTCGGCGCGACCTGCTGGGCCATTGCATATTGCGGCGACAGGGTGTCCAGCAGGGCCGCCGCGGTCATCCCGCCGACGGCGTATTTGGCGGCGCTGTCAAGAAATTCCCGGCGGTTGATATCGCCGTGGACGAGCTTGTCGAAGAGGTTGAGGAGGCCCTGATCGAAATCGCCGGCCTGTTTGCGCACCATGACTCTGTCTCCCTCTCTGTTGGAAACCGCAGTCTGACGAGTTTCGTCGTCCTGCGGCAAATCTCGCGAACAGTTGATCGGCGGTCTGGCCGGGGTACAGGGCGGTGGCCGCCTGTCCGGCTGGTACCGCGGCAGCGCCGGGACGCAGGGGACCAATAAAGCCATCGTCATTCCCGCGAAGGCGGGAATCCAGTGGTCACAACCGTTCAACCGTCAATGGTGGGTATTCTGGATTCCCGCCTACGCGGGAATGACGACGGGATTTTTTTCACCGTGCATACCTGCCTACGCGTGATCCTCCCTGGCCTCCAACCCTAATTCGCCGGGCGTACTCCCATCGCCAGGGTCATCTCGTCGGTGCGGGCCTCATAGGTCAGGCCGCTCCTCAGCGCCCAGGTGTTGTACTGGTAGTAGAGCGGCAGCATGCCCTTGTCGGTGCCGACGGCAAGCTGCGCGGCCTGCTGTTCCAGGGCCTCGCGGGCGGCCGGATCGACGGTCTGGCGCGCCTGGACGATCAGCCGGTCGACCTCCGGATTGGAATAGCGGCCGCGATTGTTGTTGCCCAGCCCTTGGTCCTTGTCATGGGTGTGCAACAGCACCTCCAGCATGCCCAGAACCTCGGGGTTGGGCGAGAAGCTGAGCAGCATCAGGCTGTATTCCAGCTTGTTGGCGTTGCCGAAATAGGTCGTGCGGCTCTCGGTCTGGGCCTCGACGTCCAGCCCCAGCCGGCTCAGCATCTGGGCCAGAGCTTGGACCACGTCGCTGTCGTTGATATAGCGGTCGTTGGTGCCGTTGATGGTGACCTTGAAGCCGTCGCCATAGCCGGCCTCGGCCAGCAAGGCCTTGGCGGCGTCCAAATCCTGCACCGTCGGCTCCAGCACGCCGGGGCTGGTGCCGAAATAGCCCGGAGGGGCCAGATCGCCGGTGGCCAGCGCGCTGCCCTCGAAGATGCGGCTGACGATGGCGTCCCGGTTGATCGCCAGATCCACCGCCTGCCGGACCCGGACATCGAGGAACGGGTTGGCGATCGGCGAGCCGTCCTTGGCGGTGACCAACGGGGTCTGTTCCCGGTCGCTGTCGAACATCAGGAACAGCAGCCGGTTGGCGACGCTCTCGGAGAGAACCAGTTCGTCATTGGCGCGCAGCCCGGCAATGTCCGCCGGCGGCACCACATCGACCATGT
>CBDEGD010000039.1:0-116447 GCA_965237625.1 Inquilinaceae bacterium | reverse complement strand
GGATGGCGGTGAGCCAGGCCTCCGTCCCGCTGGCCTGCGGTATCCAGTTGGCGCCACCATCGACGGTGGCGACGATCGTGCCGTACTCGCCCACGGCCCAGACGTGGCTGCGGTCGTCGCCGACATGGATGGCGGTGAGCCAGGCCTCCGTCCCGCTGGCCTGCGTTGTCCAGTTGGCGCCAGCATCGGCGGTGGCGATGATCGTGCCGTACTCGCCTACGGCCCAGCCGTGGCGGCCGTTGTCGCCGACATGGATGGCGGTGAGTGCGGCCTCCGTGCCGCTGACCCGTGGTGTCCAGGTGGCGCCTCCATCGGCGGTGGCGATGATCGTGCCGCGATCGCCAACGGTCCAGCCGTGGCGGCCGTCGTCGGTGACATGGATGGCGTTGAGCCGGGGCTCCGCGCCGCTGGCCTGCGGTGTCCAAGTGGCGCCACCATCGGCGGTGGCGATGATCGTGCCATGCTCGCCCACGGCCCAACCGTGGCGGCTGTCGTCTCCGACATGGATGGCGGTGAGCCAGGCCTCCGTGCCGCTCGCCTGCGGTGTCCAGGTGGCGCCACTATCGGTGGTGGCGACGATCGTACCGCGATCGCCCACGGCCCATCCGTGGCGGCCGTCGTCCGCAACATGGGTGGCACGGAGCCGGGCTTCCGTGCCGCTGGAATCCGGTCTCCAGGTGGCGCCACCATCGGCGGTGGCGATGATCGTGCCGCTAGCTCCCACGGCCCAGCCGCGTCGGCCCTCTTCTGCCACATAGATGGCGAAGAGGTATGCGCGTGTACCGCTGGCCTGCGCCAGCCAGGTGGCGCCACCATCCGCGGTAGCCGAGATTGTACCGTTCGCGCCAACGGCCCAGCCGCGACGGCCTTCGTTGGTGAAGTGGATGGCGTGAAGCCAGGTGTCCGTTCCGCTGGCCTGCGCCGCCCAACTGGTGCCACCATCGGCGGTGCCGACGATCGTGCCGCTTTGGCCCACGGCCCAGCCGCGTCGGCCGTCGCTGGCGACATGGATGGCGTTGAGCCAGGCCTCCGTTCCGCTGGTCTGCGGTGTCCAGGTGGCGCCTCCATCGGCGGTGGCGATGATTGTGCCGCCCTCGCCCACGGCCCATCCGTGGCTGCCGTCATCGGCTACATGGATGGCACGGAGCCGGGCCTCCGTGCCGCTGGTCTGCCCCGCCCAGGTGGCGCCTCCATCGGCGGTGGCGATGATCGTGCCGCGATCGCCAACGGTCCAGCCGTGGCGGCCGTCGTCGGTGACATGGATGGCGTTGAGCGGGGCCTCCGCGCCGCTGGCCTGCGGTGTCCAGGTGGCGCCACCATCGGCGGTGGCGATGATCGTGCCATGCTCGCCCACGGCCCAACCGTGGCGGCTGTCGTCGTCGACATGGATGGCGTGGAGGACGCCGGTCGTGCCGCTGGCTTGTACCACCCACGTGGCGCCACCATCGGCGGTGGCGATGACCGTGCCGCCCACGACCCATCCGTGGCGGCCGTCGGAGGTAAAGCTCACATCGAGGTAGCCCAATCCATGGGATCGCTGAAGCCAGGTATACCAAAATGGGCGATCGTCATTAGGCGCGAGACCCAGCGCTTCGGCAGCGGCGCCTGCTGGCAGGACCGTCAGGCTCAGCAATAAAACAACGACCCGATTTGGTGGCATGGACGCGACCTCCTCCAACGCCGATCGACTGCACCTTTACGGAGCATTTGTACTCAATCTACTCCGGATGCGGGCACTCAACCAGCTTCTACAGAGTGAGGCCAACTACGAACACGCAGATTGAAATCCGAATGCGTGGCGGCACTACAGGACGGTGAAAAGGCAAGGTCTGCGCATACTGGCCAACTTTAACGGGAAACAATTCCAGTGTGAGAGATTGGCGTTGGCCTAGCCTAGTTGACCGGTGTTTTGCGATTTGTATCTTATTGGCAGATACAATGCGTGTTCAATCTATCGGCACAATCCACTGCCGGGATAGCAAGGGGATGGTCGCCTTTGGGTCAGAATAGGTCGTTGGCGCCCATCCAAGACCACGGCTGCATTGAAACCGTATGCGGACAATGCCATTCGGCCATTAGCAGGACATCATGTGCCGCCAGCGCGGCCAGATCGGACCGAAGGCGCAGCCTGTCTGGCTCTCGCCGGGGCGCTTCGTGACACCTGTGCTTTATCCGGTCGCCAAATGGACATGCTACGGTTGCAGCATGTGCGGCCGTTATCTGATCACCTCTCACTCCGAAGCCATCCGTCAGTTCTTCAAGGTCGATCAGCTTCCAAACATCGGCGCGTCCCACAACGTGGAACCGACGCAGAAGGTGCCGATCGTCCGGCTCAAGGGACGGCGCCCGCAAACTCTTCACCGCGCGTTGGGGCCTGGTGCCATTCTGGGCCAAGGGCCTGAAGATCGGGCTATCGCATGATCAACTCGAAGGCCGAGACGGTCGCGGAGAAACCGGTAGCGGCCGACTACGGCAGCGCCTCGACAGTCTCCCTCAATGCACCGAGTTCATCCTCCACGGCTTCGATCTGCTGCAGCAGTTGCGTCTTGAGGTCGTCTGGCGCATCTGCCGCCAAATTCAGCGTCACCGCGATCGCGCAGTGGTCCGACAGCTTGAACGCCTGTTCGTCCTGTTCGGTCGTCAGAATCTGCTCGAAGCTGTCCGGCACCAGGAAATCGTTGGCCTGTTCGTCCAGAACGATGTGGTCGATGTAGACCGGGAATTCGCCGCCGCGGCACTCCGACGTCCGTTCCTCGGTAACGCGGAACAAGTCCAGCGGCACCGGCGCGCCGTCGTCGATCATAGGCCAGAAGTCGTCGCCCTGGGCATCGAAGCGGCGGTTGAAGTCGCCAAGAACCACGAAGGTGACCCCTTCCTCCGAGCGGTTGTCGATCCACAACTCGAGGATAGGGACCTGCTGGTTCAGCTTCCGGCAATGCCGGTTGTTAGTGGTCAGCGGCGCATCAAAGCACCGGCTCTTGAGGTGCACGGAGAGCATGCGGATATCTTGGCCACCGACCCGAACCGTGATGTCCGTCCCGCGCCGCACGCTGCCGTCAAGTGCCAGAGCGGTGAAATCCTCGTCAGCGACGACATCGATCTCCTTGCGCACGGCAAATCCGGTGCGCTGCACGTTGTTCCGGTCGGAAAAGAAAAAGTCATACTCCGTGGCCGGGAAGACGCGCGCGGCCGCCTCGGGGCCGTCGACCTCCTGGAGGGCAATAACATCGGCGTCCAGCTCCAAAGCGAGTATTGCGAGGGCCTCGTAATCATCATCGTCCCGCTTCACGACGCCGACGCCGTTTTCGGCCCGGAGCTGCTCAATGTTCCATGTGGCGACCTTGAGCGACTGGGCAGCGGCGCTATCGGCTGAAACGGCAGCTAGAATGGCTGCTGCAGAAAGGAACGCCCTCGAGATCATTGGTGCCTCCCCCAGATTGGATGGCAGAACCTATCTCGGGTGTGTCACAGGCTCGTCGCAGTTACTCCGGACCGACGCGCTCTCCTCCGCTCGCTTGGTGACAAACAGCGGAAGCCGAGCGTGCGGCCCGCACACTCTCCATCCGGACGCGCTGGCTCAGTCGTCATCGTCATCATCGTCGGCAGCCTCGATTCTAAACACGGCCGCCGGCTCTATGTCACGACACCTGGCTACCACGCTCTCTGAGCGCCGATGCCTCGCATTTGGTAGGGGGCTGCCACCGACCTGAACGTCGCCGACTAATCATAGCTAATCAGATAGATGGCTTTTCACACTCACTTTGGACCGATACCAATCTCAATAGAGTCGCTAATTGTCTCGGACAAGGCGCCGAGCCAGCCGACTTGGAGCCTTAGGGGGCGCCGCGCGCGAGAGGCGTCCACCACAGCGTGGACGGTGGTCAAATCGGTCCCGGCGACGACCGAGTCTGTCAGCGGCTCGCCATTCAAGACGATGATCGGCGACCGCGTTTTTGCAAGATCTTGGACAGTGAAGGGCGTGGTGGTTTCGACCGAGATCAGCAACGGCTCCTCGAGCCGGTCAAACCCCTCGGGGTGTACGAAACGCGCAAACGTCGCATCGTCGCTTGAAACGAGCCTGGCTGTCGCGTGCCGTATCTGCAATCGGTCATCTGCCCGGGGCAGTTCGTCTACCGACACCCGCAGAGTTTCAGTCCCAGGAAGCGCCGCGGCCGGCGCGTCCGAGACCGTGGGTTGCGCCACGCAGGCTGGAAAAAATAGGACCGTGCACGCACAAGCCACCGCAATGGCGCAATCGCGGCTTCGAGCCTTACCGCGAAAATTCGACATCATCGATGAAGACCTCCCCCTGGCTCGGATTGGCAAATCGGAATTCGACCGTGTCGATATTATCGAGCGTCACGCCTGAACGATTTATGATGAAGGATTGCGACGGAATACGGACGGTCGTCATGACATTGTGATCGGGCCCAAACCTATCATAAGGAGCTGGTATTTGATCGAAGCGTCCCGTATAGACCGCGCGCTCGTTGCCGCCACCAATCAATTTCACTTGAAATTCCTGTCCAGTCGTCGGATTTACGCCGGAGTTGGTCTGCGCCGCGCGGAAAGAAAAGACCTCAAAGCCGGTTACGTCGCGGTCGCCGGCTGGAATCGTGTAGGTATAGATGCCGCCAGCCGCGCTCCATGATAGGCGCACGGCTTGGGTGACGTGGACCGAGGGCCCGCTGACGACAGTTTCTGTAACGCCGGTACCGGCGGTGGGAACTCCCGCGGCGGACCCTGCGTCAATCTTGGAATGGTTCTCCTCGTGCCTGAAATGATGGATTATCTGACCTGCGGTTGATGGAAAGGCCAGGCGGCCACGCAGCATGTCCTCATAGACGTCCTCGCCCAGCAATTGACTGCGCGTGAACGCGGCCAGATACGACTCGCCAAGCCTCTGCTGATCGGCCGGCGCTATGTAATCCGGTCGCGAGGTGTCCGCGCCAGGCGCAAGGTCGGTATAGTCATCCTGATCTGCGGCCCAGATCGTGCTGAAATAATTGTGGTTCGCGCCGTAGACATCGATCCCGCTCTTGACCGTCTGGTCCGTCGTACCGCCCGCACGGTCGTAAATCCTGACACCGCTCAGATTGCTTACATCGCCATCGGCGGCCGGAAGAATCACGAAATAGGGAACATCGCTTATGATGAAGGCTTGTCCGTCAACTGGCGCAATTGACGACACAGACGTGATCGAGAATTGCTGGGCGATGGGGCGCATGGCATTGCGCATGAATGCCGCAATTGAGGCCTCGCCGCCTCGGCTATGGCCGGACACCGAAATCCTGGACATGTCGACATGGTTGAGAAATCTGCCTGCGAACGGATCGGAGTAGCCGGCGTATGTTCCCGGGCCGTCCAATTCTGACCAGAATTCCAGATGTTTAAGGATCAGATCGCCGCGTTCCGCGATCCACTGAGGGCGGCAGCCTGATGTTGTGCAGCTGGTCAGGTCATAGGCGTCAATCGAGACCGCGATCGCGCCGTGGCTCGCGAGTATCTCCAGCAGGCGCATATAGCCTTCATGATTGGGTTTGCGATCGGGACAGTCGTCATATTCAAAGAGATTCGAAAACATCAAAGTTCCCGCTATCAGAAGATCGTATGGGTCCTCGCCGGATCTAGTGATGTTGCACGTCAAATGATTGCCGTGTTCAATGATGAATATCGGGTGTTGGCCAGCTTGCACGGGAGTGTCAACGCCAGCGACGGTGGCTGGGTAACGCACAACTGCACGTAAATCCACGTCCGTCGCAGCGCCCAGTGAGACGAAGTGATTGTCGAAGCTGTAACGCGCCCGTCCTATCGGAACCGATCCGATTTCATACGGATCCTTGGCGACGCGAAATCCAATCTGATCCGCGCCATCTAGAAAATCCAACGCGTCATCGTAGGTGAAATCGTCGACAAACGCGCCGGCCGCTTCAGCCGGTGTCGAGCCGAAGTTCACCACGACGTCATATTCGGCGATCGGCTTCGTGCCGGACCAAATGACGATGTCGGTGGCGTTTATGCACCCCGCCTTGACGCGCATGATCTCGGCGCCGCCCGATACGTCGGAAAGCGACGTGTTGCCGGCCCACCCCAGCACGCTGCGGTGATCGACCACATAATACGCTGCATAGCTGCCGCCCGGATGGGCAGCCGGAACGTATGTCGGATCGACGGCGCCCCAAACGTCATCGCTGGTTTCGGCGAAGGAATCGGCGAACTCGAAATAAGGAGAACCGCGAAGCTTGCGGCCGGCGATATCCATCAGTGGGCCGCCGGGCGGATACCTCAGGAAAAGCAAGTACGCGGTGTCCGAGCCATACGAAACGATGTCATCGCCGTCGATTTGGCGCGGCGGGAGTCTTTGGCTATCCAAATTACGCCGGGCCACGATGTCGTAGGCGCCACGTCTTTGTAGCTCGGCGCTCCAGACTCCGACCGTGAAACGGCCGTTCTCGTCGGCCTGGACGCGCACCGGTTCTGCAATTCCAAACTCGCCCGTAACGTCGTTGACCAGATCGCCCACTCGCCACAGGCGCTGGTTGGGCACTATGCTCAGCTCCACCCATTCGCCGGGGTCAAAGTGCCGGCCGCTGACATGCATGTCGTCCTTGCTGACTTCTTCGCTATTCAGCAAGCAGCCGTCGGCCGTGGACGGAAACACCATCGCCGATCGTCTCGGCCGCACCGGAATGGTCAGGCGAAAATCAGCGCCCTGTGGGGCCTCGCCGGTTGATAATGCTCGGCCCTCGGTCTGTCGCACCGCCAACGTCAAGTCGCGGCCGTCGAGCAACTCTTGGGCTTCGTCGAAATCGCGGAACATGAAGCGGGGCAGCCGTTCGCCACGCGGCATGCGAAGCGAGCAGCCGACCACACCGCTATGAAACCATAGATGAAACGGCTCGATTTCGCCGCGCGCGTTCGCGGAAAGGCGGCTGAAGCTCACCACCTCGTCGTCGAGACGCAGATCAAATTCATAGAGCTCGCCCGGTTCGAGGCCGCGCGCGCCGACCTCTAGGCTCGCGCCGACATCGAGCGTGGCTACGCGCCGCCCGCCGGAATCCTGCAAGTAGGCGCCCCTGCCGCGAAAATCATACCGCTCCACACAGGACGCGCTCAGCATCAGAGAGATAAGGAAGAAGACGAATGTGATGACCCGTGTGTGCATGCTTGCCGCGAATCCACGCGTCTGGACCAGATCAACCACCCGAATTATAGCAAATTTAGATCAAGTTTTCAAGCTGTGGTTTCATATTTTCCGATTGCGCTACACAAAGTTGTACATCGCGAGCTGGCCGGCTCGACATATAGTCCCGCACTCTTCTCAGCTGGTGCCGCCGCTTATGGCGATCAGGGCGAAGCCATTTCCGCACGAATACTGCCGCCTTCCCGCATTAGTCCGACCTTCTAGTCCAAACGTCAGCTTTCCATCTGAATTCTTCAGCTTATCGGTTGGCTTCGGACCCAACATCGGACTGGCACCCACTGCCGCTTGTGACCCGTTGCGGACTTTGCGTCTGGGCAACTCTACCCCGGCGATCCGTCCTCGCCGGGGCATAATCAGTGTCGGCGGATCCGGCTAAAGCAATCCCGCCGACTTAAGTCCGGCAAGGGCCTTCTCGGCGTGTTTCTCGTCGCCACCCGCGGCGATCCGGATCTGCTCGGCCAGGTGCTTCGGTGTCATTGCGGGGTTCGCGCGAAGCGCCCGGGTCATCGCTTGTCGCGCCTCTTCGGTGCGGCCCAGTCGACCAAGCGCGTTGGCAAGCGCGACCCAAGCCCCGGCGTATCCCGGTTGGATGTCTAGGCTCTTCCTGGCAAAGCGCACGGCATCCTCGTACCGCTCCTCAAGCGCACAAGCATTGGCCTTGAAATAGAGCCAGTAGGGAACCATCGGATGATTGGGGGCGGAAGCGAGAATACGATCGAGCACCGCTTGGCCTTCGCGCAGTCCTTCTGCATCGCCGCCATAAGAGAGGGTGCGTCCGAGCCTGCCCCAGCTGTGAAAATCAAAGGGTGCGATATCAACGGCCCGCCGAAGCGCCGCGATTGCTTGTTCGTGTCTCCCGCAATTGCTCCACACTTTGGCAAGCGTCCTCAGCACACCTGGATCGTCCGATGACAGATCGGCCGCTCGCTCGACAGCGGCAAGCGCCGCGGCACGATCGTCCTCGGAGCTTTCACTGAACCCGCTTATCACCCGCTGCGTCAGAACCGATGCAAGACAGGCATGGGCGCCGGCATAGGCCGGGTCGATCTCGACCGCCTCACGAGCCATTTGCAAAGCCTCATCTATGGCGTCGCGATTCACCGGCAGGTTCAGCGCCCGGGCTTTTTGTACCAGTTCCCAGGCATCGAGGTTTTGGGTCGGGCGCCCGCTCACACGCCGCCATTCGGCGCGCAGATACTCGCCGCCGAAGGCAACGACGATAGCTTCCGCGATCTCCTCCTGAACCGCGAAGAGGTCGGCGAGACGACGCTCGTAAGTGCTGGACCAAAGCTGTGTACGATTGGCGACGTCGGTGAGCTCGGCAATCACCCGCAGACGGTCACCTGAGCGGCGTACGTTACCAGTCAGGACATAACGAAACCGCAGATCCTGCACGAGCTTCCAGCCATCGCCGCCGTGATCTCTCGAGGCGAAAATAGCCGAGCGGGATGCGACGCGCAGATCGGAAATCCGAAACAGCATATTGATGATCTCGGTGGCGATGCCATCGGCCAGATAGGCATCATCTGGGTCCGGCGACAGGCTATCGAAGGGAAAAACCGCGATTGACCCCCACGCCTGTTCGAGACGCGGCGGCGTTGGCCGGGCAGATCGACTGACGTTGCGCGCCGGCGCGGCGGACAGGATTCGATAGACGCGAAGCGGATTTGCAATATTCTTGACTTCCTGCTCACCAAGATCCTCGAACTTGACGTCGAGCTTGTTGTGCGTGTGCTCATAAACCGTACCGGATATACAGATACCGCCGGGCTCCGCCAGCCCCTCCAGCCGGGCCGCCACGTTGACGCCGTCACCGTAAATATCGTCGCCTTCCACCAGGACATCGCCAATGTTGATTCCAATGCGATACTCGATACGCTGGACCTCCGGCACTTCTTTGTTGCGCTCGGCAATCGCACGCTGAACATCGACCGCAAAGTTTACGGAATCCACCACGCTGCCGAATTCCATGAGGGTGCCGTCTCCCATCAACTTGACGACCCGACCGCCATATTCGGCGGTCTTTGGTTCCATAGTCTCGGAGCGCTGGGCTTTGAGAGAGGCGAGCGTACCCGGTTCATCGGCCGCCATGAGACGGCTGTAGCCGACGACATCGGCCGCCAGAATTGTGGTGAGTCGGCGCTCCAAGATGGATCTCCCTTCTCTAATAGACTAGCGATTACGTGGGCGGAATCCAAAGAACTGAATGGGCGCCTAAACGTCTCTTGCTGGCTATGAGCGCACGTATTGACCGGTCTACCAACAGGTCCGGATGGCGGCTCAGAGCGGACAGAGCGGCTGGTCATGGCCGCTTTGAGCCGTTCAGCGGACCTATCTGAAACAGAGCCTGATGGACCGCTCGTGACCCAAGTCGGCCATTCGCGGTGCGGGCACCGAGATCGCTATACGATGTGCTGATCAAGTCCGAGATCACACTCGACTGCGCCCATTGCTAACCTCCCAGGTCAGTGGATAGATTCGAACGGATGCTACCCGCTACCGAGTCCACGAAACCCAGATTTCTGGGATTCTCGCTGGACTCTTCCGTCTCAAACTGACCACTAGCATGAGGCAAGGTATGGGATATCGCGGTTGAATTTCGGCACATTACCAGTCAATCTTGGGCCAGAGATCAGCTTCTCCGCCAGTGAGAGAAAGAATTCAAATGTACCGTCAGGTGAAAATACACAATTTTCGGCAGTTCAAGAGCATCGAGTTGAAACAATTGAGCCGCATTAACTTGATTACCGGAGACAATGGAACAGGAAAGACGAGTCTACTAGAATCTCTATTTCTAATTTCTGGCGCAACAAACCCTTCTCTAATCTTAAATCTGTGGGGCTTTCGTGCCGAAGCTGTTGTCTCGCCCCGTCTTGATTTTCCATTCAGAAGTCTGTTCTTTGAACTTAATCCACAAAACACTGTAGAGATCTCAACAATTGGCGATTTTGCAGTTTCGAAAAGTAAGAAGACTAGTAGAAAGCTCACGATTTCACCAATATATGTCACCGAGGTTGTAGGCTCTCAGACTGAAAGCCAAAAAACACTTTCCGGCGTCGAGTGCAATTTTGCGGGCCCACGTAGTCAAGGAGTGGGTCGGATATTTTGGCCGAGAGAAATGTTCTCACCCACGGACGAAAAAAGTCCGCCGTCACCACCAAATGTCCAAGTCGAAAGCACTGATGTCTCTGATCATGTGTATGGGGTTTACTTTAGCCCTTACGTCAGAGAACTCTGGAGTCAGGCGGCGGATCAACTAACACAGGCCGCGAAGGAGAAAAGAATCCACGAAATAGTGGGATATATGCAAATAATGGACAAACGAATTCTAGGGCTTGTCCCCCTCAGCGAACATGGTCGGACGTCAGTATATGTCGATATAGGAAAGGATCAATTATTCCCCGCTACAATAATGGGCTCGGGTTTCTCCAATGCCCTACAGTTGATACTTGGCGCGATAAAAGTGAAGAATGGAATAATGTTAATAGATGAGATAGAAGACGGTATACATTTTTCAAAGATGCCCGCTCTGTTACGTTTATTAATCGAAATATCCCTAAGAGATAATATACAAATGTTCGTGGCGACACATTCGGAAGAAATAATCAGAATTTTCTCTGAAGTCTGCACTGAAATGGAGTTCGACGAAACAATATTATTTCATTTGACCAAAGAGAACGACACTATCAGGGCACAAACAATTGATTACGAGTCGATCATTTCAGCGCAAGAAATTGAAGCGGAACTACGATAGTGACATCCTTTTACAAGAAAGAGATAAATCTCGTTGGGGAGTTAAAACCATCGCGATTATATATTGGAGAAGGCGAAACTGAGGCATATTTCATTGACAAATTCCTGAGCCTGCGAAATGCCTCTCCCTTGGAAAACTGCGTACTTTGTATAAGAGGGCTTTCGAGATTTCAAAAGAAATTGGAAGTAATTTCAAAACAAGACAACTTTCGATTTGTTGAATCCCTTTGTTTCATGCTTGATGCAGAAGATAGTCCGAATGGGCGTTTAGACGCTATTATTGACGGTTGCCGGAGAATGGGGTTCATAGAACTACGAAATATAGAAACAACGGGAATTTATACAAAGAACGGAAAATCACTCGGAGTTATAGTATCTCCCGGAACTGGAGAGCGTGGCCGCATTGAGGACTTAATACTACAGGAAATTTCGGCAAAGGAGGAATATAGTTGCATTCAGAGATACGTCGAATGTTTAGCTAGTGATAACAGCAAAACTCTTGACGCCAAGAGCGTAGTTCAAACCTATATATCTGCGATCAATGGGGGTCTTTGTGGTGCCGGGCGGGCATTCCAAGCTGGTATATTAGATCCCATGGATTCAGCATACGGGTCAGCGAGCAATATTATTGATGCATTGATTTGAGACTTGATCAGATGTTGGGTATCTATGAAATAGAATGATTGGGCCTCCGTAAGTAAAACGACATTCAGCTCTATGGCCGATGAAATTTCCAAGTCCAAGGCGCGAGGTATTTTCCGTTTGTCCGCTTCCAAAGTGGCGTTGTCCTGAGCAAATTTGGCGCGTTCGATCTTTTTTAGCCAAGTCCATTCAATTTCGGATCGTAAGGCGCGCGGCCTCTATAGTTGGCTCATGGCTAGAACGCGAAGTCAGGGCAACTTCGCCAATACGACCGATCTACCCCGAAGAGCCGACCTTCAAGCGGCGATGTCCGCTGTCTTAGCCCGGAGGCCGCTCTACCTCGGACTGCTGACGCCGCAGCGCGAGGCCCGCCAAGACCGCGTTTGACCCCGAGCTGACGTGGGCCCTTAGGATCGGTGACAAGGCCTCAAACTAGGCCGGCTTCGCTGCGGGCCACCATTTATGCTACTCTTCCGGTGTTCAGACAACCTCATCTTGAGAGATGCTGGCTGTACTGTTTGCGAGCAAATAGAACCTCACGTCCAATGTCTTGGTTCGAGGCCCAAAGAGTATGGATCGATTGGTATATAGTTTTGGTCCTGGCGAGGCGAACGGCTGTGCCGACATGCGCGATCTGCTGGGCAGCAAGGGTGCCAACCTCGCCCAAATGTCGCTACTGGGCCTTCCTGTGCCGCCCGGGCTCACGGTCACGACCGATGTTTGCACCCATTTCTATGCCCATGATCGGAAGTACCCGGCCGATCTTGCCGATCAGGTTTTGGCCGCGTTGGCGAAGGTCGAGAAAGAGGTCGGGGCGACTTTCGGCGATCCGAAGAACCCGCTGCTGGTCTCGGTGCGCTCCGGCGCTCGGGCCTCGATGCCCGGCATGATGGACACGGTGCTCAACCTCGGGCTCAACGATTCGACGGTGGCCGGGCTGGCCGAGCGCACCGGCGATCCCCGCTTCGCCTATGACAGCTACCGCCGCTTCATCCAGATGTATGGCGACGTGGTCCTGGGCGTCGAGCACTACCAGTTCATGGAGGTGCTGGAGCACGTCAAGCGCGACGGCGACCTTACGCTCGACACGGACCTGACCGCCGACGATTGGCGCACCGTCGTCGACCGCTACAAGCAGGTGGTCCAGGACACCCTGGAGGCGCCGTTCCCGCAGGACCCGAAGGTGCAGCTCTGGGGCGCTATCGGCGCGGTGTTCGGGTCGTGGATGAACCATCGGGCCATCACCTATCGCCGCCTGCACGACATCCCATCGGAGTGGGGCACTGCGGTCAACGTCCAGGCCATGGTGTTCGGCAATATGGGTGACGATTGCGCCACCGGCGTCGCCTTCACCCGCAACCCATCGACCGGCGAGAAGGCCTTCTATGGCGAATACCTCATCAATTCCCAGGGAGAGGATCTCTGGGTCGGCATCCGTACGCCGCGGCCCCTGACCAAGGCCGCCGAGCGGGAAAGGGCGCTGCCGTCGATGGAAAGGACCATGGCCGGCGTCTATCGCCAGCTCGACGACATCCGCAAGACGCTGGAAGCGCATTACCGCGACATGCAGGACATCGAGTTCACGGTCCAGCAGAACCGGCTCTATATCCTGCAGACTCGGTCAGGCAAGTGCACCGTCGAGGCAGCGTTGAAGATCACCGTGGATATGGCCGACGAAGGGTTGATAACAATGGAGGAGGCTATTGCGCGTATCGACCCCGATTCGCTCGACCAACTTTTTCATCAGATGATCGATCCAGATGCTGAAAAAAGAACTATCGCGATCGGATTACCGGCGAGCCCGGGAATCGCCTCCGGGCAAGTTGTCTTTTCCGCTGATGATGCCGTTGCGCTAGCAAAAGCCGGCAGAAAAGTGATCCTCGTCTGCGTTGCAACCGACCCCAAAGATATTCACGGCATGCATGTGTCGCAAGGTATACTAGCAAGCCGTGGCGGTATGACCGGCCACGCTAGTGCGGTTGCGCGTCGAATGGGTCGACCCTGCATAGCAAATGCCAAGATCGATATTGACTACAAGAAAAAATGTTTCATTTCGAGAGGACACACAGTGCGGGAAGAAGATGCAATTACAATCGACGGAGGCAATGGCACCGTATATCTCGGAAACCTACCAATTCGTGATGAAATAAGGCCTTGGGCCATTGACAGTCTTTTAGTGCTCCTCAAATGGGTTGAACAGAGTACTTCACGTCATTCAGTTCAAATTAAGAAAAAGATCGCGAAATTACCCCTGTTTTAATGAAGAGGTATAACCTGGTTAGTGTACGGAGGGTCATGAGCGCTAAATCGCCGGATGGTTTTGTCGAATGGGTAGAAGCTAGTAAGGCCGCCTCCCATAGACACCGTGTAGCACCCAATGAAGCCTTTAAAGGTAAATCGAACTATACGGAGATACGTACAGAGTACATCGAACAGATGGCAACTAGAAATAACGTCTGGTTTCAATTATCCCACGATTCCGATCGAAATCAAGAGTACGTATTTGATTACGGCAGGGATCTTCCTGTCGAAATACCGGAAAGTAGAGATAAATGCAACATTGATCAATTGGACTATGAGGCAAAAGATCCTTTAATAATCTTCGGCGCAATTATCCGGCATTTGAAACTGAGCTCACCATTGGCGCGACGCGTCTATCTGCATAGCTGTGCAGTTGCCAATTTGGAACTGGATAGTGAGGCGCGGGACCTTAGTTTGCAACTTACCAATTGCTGGTTAGGAGAATTGAAACTCTGTAGTGGCGGCGTCAGGGATCTGAAGATTAATGGTGGAGGCATTCTTAGTGTCCATTGCCCAGCACCTGACTTAGAAAATCCGTTTCTCGGATCCGTCGAGTTGGGGCCGAGCGTTTATTGGCCGACTGATCCATCAGATACAAAGATCTATCATGGAGCACAAGGTTATCGAAATCTTCGCGCGCACTTGGAGAAACTGGAAAATGTGCCGGCCGCGAATCAAATGCAGTCACTTGTGCTAAAAGCTGAGCGACACCATGACACGAAACTTAACTGGATTGTGAACTGGTCTTATGAAAAGACGTGTGGGTACGGACAGAAGCCAGAAAGACCGCTCGTACTCTTAGGAGTGAGCTACCTAGTATTTGTTGTTTTTCTTTGGATTACGGGTGGAGCAATACAGGGCATGGAAGAGACGGCCTACCCGGGCAGCCGTCATGCCCTGATAAAGGATGGAACGTTGGGCCAATTGCAAAGAGCCTTATGGCTACCAGCACAAGCTGTATTCAGACCCTTCTCATTCTTGACGCCTAACAAATTGGTAGTGGCCGCAAATTGGGTATGGGCAACGGTCGAAGTTCTACATGGCCTATTTACATACGCGATGCTAGTCCTGTGTGGTCTAAGCATTAGAAAAAGGTTCAAGAAACGTTGAGTTTGAGTCCGGTTTCGGATTTTGGTTGAGGCAATCAAAAACAATTTAGTGGACCGCGTCTAAGAGATTTGGCCGAAACTTAGCCGTGATTCGCAATGAAAATTAACACTAAGAGTAATACTTGCTACATTGCTACGCAGGCCTGCCACTCCATAGAGATTTTCAACATAGCGAAACTGATCGTTTAGGTCGTGTATCTACAAGACCCGCCGACGTGAGAATGTCTCATTTTGGCTATGAGCGCACGTATTGACCGGTCTACCAACAGGTCCGGATGGCGGCTCAGAGCGGACAGAGCGGCTGGTCATGGCCGCTTTGAGCCGTTCAGCGGACCTATCTGAAACAGAGCCTGATGGACCGCTCGTGACCCGGAGCGGACTCTATCCGGCTACGCTCGAACGCGGCTGGCCAGCCAATCGTCGAATCTTACTCAGTCGGTTCTGCGAATTCTTCCTCAAGCCATGCGATAAAGCACCTGATTTTTCGCGTAGTCGCCCGGTCTTCCAAACAGAGCGCTGTGTATTTTCCCCCGGGAATCTGTATTTCGGCGCGATAGGGTACGAGGAGCTTTCGGCCAATCGCGTCCGCCACGAGAACGTTGCTAATGAGGGCCAGGCCCTGCCCGGCTAGGGCAGCCTGCAGAACGAAATGCTCTTCGTAGTATCTTGAAATCCTCAGAGAGTCGGGGACGGTCTCTCCGGCTATGTTTAACCACGCCTTCCACGTGGCGTGCTCGGGCACCGGTTGCTTAAACACTGTTTCGATGAGCGGATGTCGAGCGGTATGACCGTCGGGGCCAAACCTGTCGGGCGCGCAATAGGCCGCAAATCGTTCCGAGATCAGTGGGACTTCGTGGAATCCGGTGTGTGGACCAATGGCATAGCGGATGGCAACGTCGATCCGGCGCTCACGCCGCAGATCGACGACACCGGCTCCCGTCAGCAGCTGGACCTCGATTTCCGGATGGCGTGCTTCGAATTCAGCGAGTTTCGGGACCAGACGTAGCGCTGCGAAGGCCGCGGTCGTCGTGACGGTTAGCACGCTCTCGGTCTCTGCCACATCCTCGATCGCGGCCTTGATGCCGAGCAGCGCTGTGTGCACCGCGGGTCCCAATGCCGCCCCAGTCTCGGTGAGCTCTACTGCCCGGGTCCGGCGGATGAAAAGCACCGTCCCCAGGCTGTCTTCCAACGCGCGGATCTGATGCGAGACGGCGGTCGGCGTCACGCCAAGTTCTGCCGCAGCCTCCTTGAAGCTGCCGAGGCGGGCAGCCGCCTCGAAAGTGCGCAGGGCGGAGGGCGATGGAAGCCGTTGGAACATGAGGTCAATATATAACTGAATCATTCTCATCTATCATGGAGAATTTTCCATTTGTCGGCTTTGAACGGGATCCCTACTTTGTGCACTGAAGCCCACAAAGCCAGAGATAAGAGACGCTTCGACGGTTAAAGACTGATACCGCACCCCATGGGTCCGGACTCTTTATGATGAAAGGATCTGCAGTTATGGCTTGGGCTTATCTTGCGCTCGCAGCGATTTTCGAGATCGCCTTCGCACTTGGCATGAAGGCTTCAAGCGGCTTCACCAAGCTGGTTCCGACCGGCCTCACCGTGGTCGGCGCAGCTGGCGGCATCTTCTTTCTGACGATGGCGATGAAATCGATCCCCGTCAGCCTGGCCTATCCGATTTGGACCGCGGCCGGCGCTTTGGGGACGGTTATCCTCGGCTACGTCCTGTTCGGAGAAAGTCTGTCGCCACTGAAAATCGCCGGACTGACGGCGATTGTCCTTGGCGTTGCTAGCCTGCGCGCGTCCGCCGCCTGAACCCAAAGAAGGGAACCGATATGACCACCATCCTGAGAATCGACGCGAGCGCCCGCACGCACCGCTCGCTGTCACGTACGCTCGGCGACCGGTTCGTCGTAGATTGGAAGGCGAAGCGGCCCGAGGACGAGGTGATCGTCCGCGATGTCGGTATATCGCCACCACCCGCGATCTCGGAAGACTGGATCGCCGCCGTGTTCACGCCGGAGGATCAACGCAGCACCACGCAACGAGAAGCCGTGGCGCTTTCGGACACGCTGATCGACGAACTCGACCGCGCCAATATCATCCTGATCGCTACGCCGATGTACAACTACGGCATGCCTGCGGCGTTGAAGGCCTGGGTTGATCAGGTAGTCCGCGTCGACAAGACGTTCAGCTTCGACCTGGCGCGCGGGGACCGACCCCTGGAGCCGATCATGGGCGGCAAGGCGATGGTGCTGCTGATCTCCACCGGTGAATTCGGTTTTGGACCGGGTGGGTTGCGGCAGAACATGAACCATCTCGATCCGCACCTCCGCACGATCGGGCGTTATCTCGGCGTTGAAGAGACGCTTCAGGTCGCCATCGAGTACCAAGAATTCCGCGACGACCGGCACCGGGCCTCAGTCGAGGCCGCCGTCGCTTCCATCCCCAATTTGGTTGACCAATTGATCGAGGCGCCTTTAGTGAAAGCCGCATAGGACGGCGCGACATGTCCCGAGACCTGAATCCAATCATCGAGGGGGCCTTTGCCGAGCGCAACAGTTTCGAGTTCAGCATGTCGGGGCCAGACTCAGAAATCGTCAGGATCAATGTCCCTCCCGCGCACATTCTATACGGGGTTTAAGGCCTTTGCAGTCGCCGATACGAATGTCGCATATTGGCTACACCCGGCTGTTTCGACCCGGGGCCAGCGAGGGCGAGAGTACCACCCACTCCGGAAGTGCCGGACCGAAGGCCGGCTTTCGCGACGATTTCTTCAGCTCTGCCCCAGACTCCGGAAGTGGGATGGACGTGGCGCTGAGGCCCACTTTTGACCCTTGCCGGAAGTATAGAGCGGCCATAGAGGCCATAGAGAACGACCGTTCAGGGGCGGTAGGCCGACAGTTCAATTCCATAGGCCCGCGCAGCGACCTGCGCTAGGGACCGGGTATCACCCGTGGCGGATAGCGCTCCGGAGACCGAAGCGTGTCAGCCGGAACGGTTATCACAATGCTGCCATCCGACTGCTTTTCAAATCGCGCGTCTGGGTGGTCCCCCCGGACCTCGGACCATACTAAAACATAGAAATGGTACAGTCTGATTTTGGTCCATAGTGGATCGCTTGAAACAAATACCTCCCCACTCACGGCAGTAATTCGTCCAACTATGTCATCACTTGCGAATGTCTTGTAGTTCGGGAGTGCTTCCGTTCCGTTCCTCAGATGTAGACGGACCCCCGGATGGGTCGTCAGGATCACTCTTTCGTTGGTCAGAATGGTTTCAATTCCCAAGTTGGCCAGCGGATGCGAAACGAGATTCGAGTCTTCGCCGAAGAACAATCCGCGAATGAAAGCTTCTTGAAAGTCGGACCGCCGGAACTCGATGGTGAGCAACGCCTCTTCGTCGTCGCCGATAGTCGGCATGACGATGGCCGTATTGAGGGGTATCTCCTGCCCCACGCTTGCTCGGTCGAATTCCAACTCCCCGGGCAACAATATGTGCAACAAGGCGACATTGGGGTCATTGCCCTCATATATGGGCAGGCCCTGATAGACACGAAATGTCAGTTCCTTTCGCGTGACGACAGTAAACTGAGAGTCCCCAGCCTCGCTGGCACACGCAGATAGCGCCGAAATCGCAAGTAAAAGCAAAGGAACAACGAACAACTTCATTCAGAAATCCTGTATTTGAATTATGTCAGTACAATGACCGGCAGGGTCCGGAGTCGGCGCGCTCGCTTCGCGAATTTAATGGAGGTCTTGGAATTCCGGCCGGTGGGATGACGCGGCTAAAGTCCTGCGGGCCAACCGATCAAGGATCAACAGACCGGTGGCGGCTCATACGCATAGAGGAGACTCTGATTTATTGTCTCAGCCATGACCGGTCCTGGCTATCAGCACGCCTTGACGGCCGCACGAGCGCACCGCCGCTTTCCTGCAGCAAGTCGACCTTCGAGCCCAATCGTCAGCTTTCATGGCCCGGAAGTCCGGTTTACCTCGGGCTGCCGACGCCGCTAGGCGAGGTCCACCAAGACCGGGTATGACCCTGGCTGTGTAAAAACCCCAGCGGTGGCCTTGCGGGCGCAACAATTGGATCCAAAAAGCGGGCTTGGTGAATCATTGATGCGCCAGAAGAATGCGTTGCGAATCAATCTTGCGCTCGAAGGACCTCCGCAAGAGTTTTTACACAGCCAAGACCCAATGCGGCCCGTCGCGGTGAACGGCAGAGATCGGCCAGCAGGGGCCGTTCGGCATGACACCTGAAATGTCCGCTTGCGGATCAAAAAGCCGCCGTTCAACCAACGTGCCTCATGCCACCAAGTTCTGAAATTACCGGTTCGCGCCAGCCGAAGCTCACGGTGCAGACCTTCGACAAGGACTTGGCGAGGCTTTCCTGCTGCGCCAGATGCGCCAAAAAAATGGACCTGTTGGCTGCGACGCATATGCAGTCGACAATCATAGATGTTGGCGGTATGTATATTTGAATGAAGTCGTTTGCCCGCATTATAGCGTTCGTTCTTCTTGCCGCATTTGCCGCGAGCACGGTTGTGCATACGGCGAGCGCGACAGCTATGACCATCAAGATGGCTCTCGCTGGTGCTGGCGGCATGGACATGACCGGTTGCGAGGGCTGCGGCTCCGGCGGCAATGATGACGATGTCGGCACGACCTGCGATATCGTCTGCGTCACACCTCTCATGGCGACGGTTAGTACCGATAAGATACTGCAGCCTCCGGTCATGGCGCATGCGGTGGCTGACGGTGCATACGATGTTGTTGGCCGCACCGAACGTCCCGATCCCTACCCTCCCCGAACTCTCATCCTGAGCTGACGCCGGTCGGATTCCGATCCGACTGATGGCGTCGGTGTGCCCTGTGCGGCGCAAGGCGCGCCGCTCATGGCCTTTGTCCTGCATGATGCAGTCCGCGTGCTGGGTCCTGCGATCGACGACGACCTTCAGGATGAGTGAGCCATGTCCAATTCCCCGATTCCGACGCTGACGCGTCGCTCCTTCCTGGCATCGACCGCCGCTGTAGCGGCTGGCTCGATACTTCCTTTCTCGCAATCCGTGCCGGCCCGTGCCTCGCCATTGGCGGAGGTTCGCCTGCGGGCCGCACCAGGCCGCGTCCGTCTTGTGCCCAAACCCCACGGCGAGACGTCCGCTTGGTGCTACAACGGCAGCGTGCCCGGCTCCGAGATTCGCGTACGCCAGGGTAAGCGGCTGCTGGTCGTCGTCGAGAACGGCCTCGACGAAGAGACCACAGTGCACTGGCATGGGCTGCGCGTGCCGAACGCCATGGACGGCGTGCCGCACCTGACACAAATGCCGATCGCGCCCGGGGAGTCCTTCACTTACGAGTTCGACGCCGTCGATGCCGGCACCTTCTGGTACCACCCGCATCAGCGCAGCTTCGAGCAAGTCGGACGCGGTCTCTATGGCCCGCTCATCGTCGAGGAGACCGAGCCAGTCCGTGTCGACCGCGACGTGACTTGGGTGCTTGACGACTGGCGCCTTACGGAGTCCGCCGCAATCAGTGACGACTTCGACAACAGTCACGACATGAGCCATAACGGCAGGGTCGGCAACACGGTCACCATCAACGGGCAAGTCCCGGACGCCTTCGCGGTCAGGCAAGGCGAACGCGTCCGCCTGCGCCTCATCAACGCCGCCAACGCGCGCATCTTCGGCCTCGACTTCCAAGGCCTTGAACCGGTCGTCATCGCGCTCGACGGCCAGCCCGTGGCGCCACACTCGCCCGGCAACGGTCTCGTCGTTCTAGGCCCGGCCATGCGCGCCGATGTCATTCTCGACATGGCGGGCGATGCGGGCAGCCGCGTCTCCGTGATCGACCGGTTTTACCAAGGGCTCGAATATCGGCTTGTCGACCTCGCTTATGCCGACGCGCCGCTCAGGGACCACGCGTCTGACTGGCCAATGGCGCTGCCGGCCAATCCTTTGCCGGAGCCGGACCTTGGTGGAGACGCCGTCCGCCACGACGTCGTGTTCAACGGCGGCATGATGGGCGGGATGGTCATGGCCCAGATGGGCGGCAGCATGGGCGGCGGCGGCGCCAACGGCATGATGCGTGGCATGGGCTCGATGATGGGCATGATGCACACCGGCAAGATCTGGTATATCAACGGCGTGGCCGCCGAGGGCCATGTCATGGACCCGATGCTTACCCTCGAGCGGGATCGCAGCCATGTCGTCGCCATGACGAACGCCACCGCGTGGCACCATCCGATCCACCTGCACGGCCATTCCTTCAGGGTGGTATCCCGGAACGGCGAACCCACGAAGCACCGCGAATGGCAGGACACGGTGCTGATGGCGCCGCGCGAGCGCGTCGAGATCGCGCTTGTCGCCGACAATCCCGGCGACTGGATGTTCCACTGCCACATCCTCGAACACTTGGCCGCCGGGATGATGGGCGTCATCCGCGTCGCCTGATCCAAACGGTACAATCCAAGGAGAATCCACATGCGCAAGACGATCATGACCGCGGCTGTAGCAGGTGCGATCGCCGGGGCAGCCTACCTGCTTACCGGATCATACGCTCAAGCCGAGGAGGTCACCCTCTACAAGAACCCGCAATGCGGGTGCTGCGAGGGCTACGCCGACTATCTGCGCGACAACGGCTTCACGGTGACCGTCAAGCCGACCCACGAACTCGTCCCCATGAGCCGTGCGGCCGGCATCGCGGACGACTTCCAGGGCTGCCATCTCGCCTTCATCGACGACTATGTGGTGAGCGGCCATGTGCCGGTCGGTACGGTCAACAGGCTTCTAACCGAGCGTCCCGACATCAAGGGCATCACGCTGCCCAACATGCCTATGGGTTCGCCAGGTATGAGCGGTGTCAAGACCGAGCCGTTCACGATCTACGAGGTCGGCGAGGGCCGGCCCAACGTCTACGCGGTCGAATGACGGGTGGATCGAAAATGCGGCCTTCCATCGGCTTGCTTCTCGGTGCCGCCGCCGTCGCCGCAATGGCCGCGGCGGGGTGGGTGTTCTGGCCGTCCTCTTCCGCCGGACGCGCCGACCCCGACGACGCGCGCCAAGTCGCGCTCGGCGAGACGGTCTACCGGCAGCATTGCGCAAGCTGCCATGGCGCAAAGCTTGAAGGCCAGCCGGACTGGCGGGTCCGCAAGCCCGATGGGCGATTGCCGGCACCGCCGCACGACGAGACCGGCCATACCTGGCATCACCCGGACGAGCAGCTGTTTCGCATCACGGAGCTGGGGGTCAAGCCGCCCCTGGCCCCGGAAGGCTACGAGAGCGACATGCCGGCATTTACCGACGTTCTCACCGATCAGGAGATCTGGGCGGTTTTGACATTCATTAAGAGCACTTGGCCGCCGGAAATACGCGCCCGTCAAAGCCGGCGCAAAAGCCCGGCAACGCGATGATGGGGGGGTCAATGACGGTCACATGTTGCAGAGCATATGAATCTGCGTCGGCGCCACGTTGTGCCGCGGCTGGAGGTTCGGGCGCTCCTGAAAAAGGAACAGCTGCCTTATGCTCTCTGACTGGTGTGCTGATGGAGTAACGACCGCATATGGCTACAAGCACCCGTGCCCGCCTGCCGTGCATTTGGTCTGCGATCCGGTCATTAGCGGGCAATTCGGCCTACGCTAACGGCCATGGGCCGGACGGCCGACACGGCCAGGGTCGAGGCAATCTGCTTGAGGTTTGAATTGGCGGCTCTTGGATGATTGCCATTGCACTGACAGCGCGTCCCACTGAACTCCAAGGCTCGTCCGGGAATAAGAGTATCTAGCAGAGAAGACTCAATGATACGTCGAATGTCCGGTGCATTTTTTCCGCACCTGTAAATGAATGAAATAAAATTGCGATATTATGACGGATTATGAACGAGATAGACAGTTCTTGCCGCAATATCCACAGTAAAATATCACGATTCTCTATTGATTGTTCCCTATACGTTCACATATATTTTGGTAGATGCATATCAGGATGTTCTGTGGGGCCTCGACTTTTATGAGAAGTCCTTGTGCTGGCGGTGGATTGGCTTTGCAGCCCGGAAGGTACGGATGCGCCCAATGTCTTCAATCGTCAAGACCGGTTTGTTTGCGGCCCTGGTTACCTTGGGCCTTGCGCTCGGCCCGCGGGTGGCCAGCGGCCAATCCGCTTATTGTGGCGAGCGATCCGGCATTATCAAAATGCTCAAAGAGAATTACGACGAGACACAAACCGCCATTGGGCTCAGCTCTGACGGCCATCTCATCGAGGTATTCGCCGCGCCATCCGGAACGTGGACGATGCTCGTCACATACCCGGCCGGTGTGACCTGTGTGGTGAGGAGCGGTCTGGGCTGGCAACAAATCCACCAGCCGCAAGACGATCCGGTCTCGTAGCACGGTATACGGCGCCACAACACATGTGCTCTCGCGCTCACTGAGTGTTCGGCGATGATGGCCCATGGCACCTGCTACCAGTAGCCGCTCGCTTGAGCGGCACGATACAGGCGCGGGCAACCGGTTGCGCTGACCAGGTTGGAAAGGGCAAGTGACGGATTATGCACCAGCCGGTCGATCCCGAATTCAGGACCCCCCAAATTTACCGATTGCAGCATTGCGGCTGTGTGCTCATGACCTGGCCTATCAGACAGCACTGATCTTCAGAATGTGCGGCGCCCACGCCGGTATCGGCTCCGACCGCCCGGCGAATGACGCGACAATCTCGCCTCGGCGAACCAACTGCTGTAGCCTTCCAGTCCGCTTGCTGTTCAAGAGCAGCCCGACCGGAAGAAGAACAGTGTCGTGGGCACTTTCGCCTGGTTCAGAATTCTTCTCATTTTTGTGGCCCTCATTGTCGGGCTCTTCAAGCTGGTCGACTGGGCCGCCGAATATCTGTGGTTCGAGACGCTTGGATATTTAGGTGTCTTTTGGACGATACGTCTGCTCAAACTCTTTCTTCTATTGATCGGATTTGCTCTGGCGCTTGCCTATTTCTGGACAAACGCCCAGATCTTGTCTGCCAGATTGAACCTCGTGCTGGAGACCAAAGCGCTGGTGAGGTGGTCCGGCGGTTTGCATGTGGGTGGATCCACCGGACCATCCAAAATCGGCCGCGGTCAAGGCGGAGGTCACGTCCACGGCATCACAAGGGACATGCCGCTGGTGGCCGCAACTACGCTGGCACTGATCTTCGGCATAGTACTCTACGGCAGCTGGAACACGCTTCTGCGTTATGTCTGGGCACAAGATTTTGGTGTCGCTGATCCCATCTTTGGCCACGATATCGGGTTCTATCTGTTTCGCGTCCCACTCTTTGAACTGGTGCAGAACAGCGTCCTCGCGGCAACGGCAACTGCCTCCGCTTTGCTGCTCATTGCGTACGTTTATGCCGGGGTCTTTCGTTTCCAAAGGGGCCGCGGGATAATTGCGCCCGCCAAGGTCCGGCAGCACATCGCGATTAACTTGGCGCTTTTTCTGTTGGCACTGGCCGGCGGCTTCTATCTCGACCGCTTCGCCCTGCTGCAGTCGTCCAGCGGAGCGGTCTTTGGTGCCGGCCACACGGACGTTCACGTGAAGCTTCCGGCGCTCTCGATCCTGATCGGCGCGACGGTGGCTCTGGCGGTCGCCGTTCTGCTGCCGTGGGTTACCAGTAATCGGCTCCTTCTGCCGGTTCTCGTTGGGGGATACTTAATCGTCCTGCTCGCCGGTACGGGACTGGTCCCTTGGAGCGTACAGAGCTTCGTCGTGGAACCGAACGAGCTCGAGCTTGAGCAACCTTATCTCCGCCACAACATCGCTTTCACGCGCGACGCCTACCGGCTCGACCGGATCGAAGAGCGCATATATAGCGGCTCGACTCGTCTCGGCCCGGCGGCCCTGGCGCGCAATCGGGAAACCATCGATAACATCCGGCTTTGGGACTGGCGCCCGCTCAGCGAAACCTTTCGCCAGTTCCAGCAAATCCGGACTTATTACGAATTCAACGACGTCGACGTCGATCGGTACCAGATCGGCGGCCAATATCGGCAGGTCATGCTGTCGGTCCGCGAGCTGTCGGAAGACTTGCCCGGACGGTCCGGCACGTGGCTCAACCGCCGTCTGCAGTTCACCCACGGCCACGGGCTCGTCATGACACCGACGGCCGAAAAGAGCGAGCAGGGCAGTCCAGAACTCGTCATCAGGGACCTGCCTCCGCGTACAGTGTCGGGCCCCGCGATCAGCCAGCCCGCCATCTACTATGGCGAGGCGAATTCCGGCTACCGGATTGTCGCCACCTCGGTGCCGGAGTTCGATTACCCCCGCGGCGACGAAAACGTCTACTCGAGCTACACCGGGGATGGCGGAGTCGCGATCGATGGATGGTGGCGGCGCCTGCTGTTCGCCTGGCATCAGCTTGATGCCGGCATCCTGCTGACGTCGTACATCGAGCCCGGCAGCCGAATCCAGCTGTGGCGCGGTCTGCAGGATCGGGTTGCTCGGGTCGCCCCGTTTCTGCTCCTCGATCGCGATCCCTATGCCGTCGTCGTCGACGAACGAGTCTATTGGGTCCAGGACGCGTACACAGTGTCATCGGCCTTCCCCTATTCGGAGGAGCACCCGGACGGATTCAACTACATTCGGAACTCGGTGAAAGTCGTCGTCGACGCCTATGAGGGCGATATCGAATTCTACGTGATGGACACGGACGATCCTGTTCTGGCTGTCTACCAGAGGGCCTTTCCGGGGCTGTTTCGCGATCTCGGCGCGATGCCCGAGGGGCTGCGGGACCATCTGCGTTACCCGCAGGACCTCTTCGAGGCGCAGGTGGCCCTGTATCGCGTTTACCACATGACCGTGCCACAGGTATTCTACAATGGTGAAGACGTCTGGACCGCGCCTTGGGAGAAATACGGCGGCGAACAGATCCGCATGCGACCATACTACGTCCTGATGAAGCTTCCCGGGGAACAGCGCCTTCAGTTCCTATTGATGACGCCACTTTCCCCCGCCAATCGCGACAACATGATTGCCTGGATCACCGCGCGCTGTGACTTTCCCGGTTATGGCGAGGTCATCGTCTACAAACTTCCGAAGGAGCGGTTGATCGTCGGCCCGATCCAGGTCGAGGCGATGATCGATCAGGACACCGTAATCTCGCAGCAGCTCTCTCTGTGGGACCAGCGAGGCTCACGCGTGATCCGCGGCAACCTTCTGGTGATCCCGATCGAGCAATCGTTCATCTATGTGGAGCCTGTCTATCTCATCGCCGAAGGCACAGGGATCCCGCAGCTGAAGCGCTTGATTGTTAGCGATGGCGAGCGCCTGGCCATGGAACCGACGCTCGACGAGGCCATCCACGCAGCCTTCGGAGAGCGCCAGTCCCTCGAGGAGAATGGCCCAGTGACTGATAGCCTGACCAGCGCGGCAGAAGCCCTACAGTCCGCAGAGGAAGCGCTTCGTAGTGGCGACTGGGACGGCTTCGGCCGGGCCATGCAGGCATTGAAGGAACTCTTGGGCGAGCAGCCTGCCGCCTTAGGGCGGTGACGAAGTCGACCGCGTCAGCTTTCATCTGCCGCACCAGCACCGGCCGCACGTAGGCCGCTGCGCACCGGCACCGTCCAACCCCTCATGTCCGGCGGCCCGGCTGCCACCGCCGACGGTCTTCGGCTGAGCTTGACCCAGAGTCCACAGGGTGCAGAGTGCATGACTGCTATCAAGGTGCGCTGCGATCTGGAGAATAGCGCACCTCTCCAATGTACCAGACAGTCATTCGCAGTCTGTGTTCCTGATCGTGAGGTCAGGCATCGTGGTGTTGCAATATCTTGCATCGGTCAAGTTGGCCCGATGCAAATCTGCCCCACTTAGGTCGGCGTTGCTCAAGTCGGCCTCGCCCAGATTTGCCGAACTAAGGTCGGCCCCATTCAAGAGCGCATTGCTCAAATCGGCCCAAAGCAGAATTGCCCGGACCAGACTGGCCCCTGTTAGGTCGGCTTCATTCAGATTTGCACCCATTAGGCCGGCCCCTCTCAGGTCAGCCTCAACCAGACTGGCCCTTCTCAGGTCGGCCAAGGTCAGGCTGGCCCCTCTCAGGTCGGCCTCACGCAGATTTGCCGCGTTAAGGTCGGCCCCATCCAAGAGCGCCTCACTCAAGTCGGCGGCGCTCAAGTCGGCATCACTCAGATCGGCTCGGATTAGGATGGCCCAGGATAGATTCGCCTCGCTCAGGTCAGCGCCCGCGAGGTCTTCCGCGCCGAGGTCCGCGCCGACGAGGTAGGCTCCGGCCGGGTTGTCCATCGGGGCGTCGGCCAGAGTCAAGAGTACGTCAACGCCATCAATCGCCGTCGGCTTCTCGATCGCGCCAAGTGTCAGATCGAAGCGCAAGCTGTCCATGCCCCACCAGCCTGCATTCGTGTCGTCTGTTTCGTGCCCGATACAAGAGGCCGATGCTGTCGAGACAAATGATGCCAGGAGCGCGACGACGCTTATTCTACAAAGATTCATGCTCCCAAGCCTTCTTGGGTATCGCGATCTTATCGTCAAAGATAACAAGAAACTGCCTTGATGGAGGTCAAATTATCGCTTCTATATGTCGCCTCTTGGCTCACATCGACAGCGCAGCCGATTATTCAAAGATGTCCGCAATGAGCAAGGAAGCCGGCGGACGAATGTATGCCGGCTGCGCCCCGTCAGGCTCGTGCAGCCCGTGACGCAAGCTTTCGTGTGAGCCATTGCATGAGGTAGCCGCGCGGCTGGTCGATCCCAGATATCAGGTAGCGCAGCGTGTACTCGTTGTTGAGTGTGGCGTCCAGAAGTCGCAGCGCGCGAGCGGTGCCGCAGAACAGCACCTGGTTACCTGGCTGCACGGTTGTCGAAAGCGCGGGCATGACCTTCGGCTCATGCCCCGAGTGAATGACCAGAGGCAAACAAGCCAGATGCCTTTTCCTGTTCACGGGGTCCCGCATGAGATCGCCCAGTGTAACCGGGTCTCCGCATTCAACGACTCGCACCAACGCGCTCGCGGTGGCGGCAGATGTATCGAGGGTCCAGAGTCGTGGCTGACTGCCGCCCACCGTCGTGGCGAGCTGGTCCAGCACATCGCCCAAGACCAGATCTTTTGACCCGGTATCGTGTCCACGAAGCGCCTCGAAGAAAGTCTTGAGGAGTGGGGCGAGAAGCAAGAACAGGATCCGCCGCGCGCTGACCAGACTCGGCATCATGATGAAATCCGCCTGTGCCGCCTGGAACACCAGCTGATTGCGGTAGCGGTTTTGCCGAACCAGGAGAAATATGTCCGGGTTCAAAGCCCTGGCATTGAGCAGAATGCTGAGGTTGGCGGAGTCGCTGTTGGTACCGGCGATAATGCCGGCCGCATCCTTGACCCCCGCCTTCAACAGATTCTCTTGATTGGCCCGGCCGACAATCAAATTTGCGATCCGGCTATCCTGCTGAGTGGGATTGGGTTCGATCACGATCGTCGACATTCCCTGCGACTCGAGCGAGTCACGGGCCCACCGGCCCATCCGACCGAAGCCGCAGAGGATCCAGGGTCCTGTGTGAAATTCGAGCCGCTTATCCAGAGTGGCATTTGGGGTGCCAGCCAGCCACTGGTTCAGAGAATCGATGGCCGGATCGTGGATGACCGCCCCCAGGTATTTCGCATAGGTCTGAAAGGGGTCGATGATATGGACGTTTGCACCCAGCGTGGCGAGCGTGTCCTCATGAACCTCCGATGTCGACTGGGTGACGACCCACACATCGGGATTCAATAGGCGAGCGGTCACCGCGATTTTCAGATTGATGTCCTCGTCCTGAGTCAAGGCAATGACGGCCTTGCAGTTCGGTTTCAATAGACCTGCTTCGATCAGGTGCTCGGGAACCCGGGCGTCGGCGCAGAGCCCTGACACCGGAGAGCGATAATCTCGCAACGTTAGGGTTTTGTTGCGTTCGCTGTTCTTGTCGATCACGATCACGGTCATGCCCGCGTTGCTCAGACCGCGGGCCAGCAAGGCTCCGGTATTGCCGTAACCGCAAATGATGCAAAAGGGCTCCGAGACCTGGGCAACGCCCCTGGCAAAGCGACGCTCAGCCACCGATTGCTGGAAATCCGGATTCTGCACCAAGCCGACAATGGAACCGAGCGCGTAGAACCACGCGATCACGCCAGCGTAGAGCGATACGATACCCCACATGCGCTGCGCCTCGGTAAACGTGTCAGGGAGTTCGCCAAAGCCCGTCGTGGTCACCGTGTAGGTGAGAAAATAGAACGCGTGAAAGAAGCTCAGATTCTGCGGGTTGCCCTCGGTGTCGACCCCGGGAATGACAATCCAACCAACCATGGAGGCCGCATAGACAGTGATCAGCACCATGATTGGCCGGCGCATATAACGCAGGATGATGAAAGTGATCCGGCTCGAGCTGGGGGACTTTGCCATGTTCGACCTCTAGCGGCGCAGCATGACGGTCTCCACGGCCAGCATGGTGACCGAAATAACGTTGGCAAGCAGCGCCCCGCCGGAGAGTGAGACAATGCCCGCCATCACACTGGGGATGAGCCCGGTGCCGGTGACATGGACTGCGATCGTCCAGACGATGGCCGCGGCGACGAGTTGCAGATCGGCGACAAGACTGGTTGCCAACAAGACCGCGCCCATCTGAGAGCGGTCGCCGAGCTTCAATCCGGTGGCAATCAAATTGACGATGATGACAAGAAACAACTCTACGATGCCGTGGTGATCCGGATTGTCGATCTCGCCGAGAAAGAAGCCGAAATTCAGCGTCAGCGCGAGAACGATAAAAAATCCGAAGACGACTCTTTCCAGGTTCATGCCGTTGCTGCTTCCCACAGGAGCTGTCCGGCAGCCCTCATGCAAACTCTTCAAAACCGGACGATAACACCAACTTGGTCGGAGCAAGAGCCCTAAGCCGCGACTTCCCGGATGTCCCTCCCATTGCGGGATGTGCTCACTCTAGAGTCGGTTGCGGATGAGTTCGGCCTCATTAGGGGTGTTGCCGTAGCGATCTCCCAGCGGGGTCGTTCTGTCCCGGTGGTCGAGGCCAAGGCTGTGTGCGGACGCACGACTTGGGTCACTCGCGTCAAACCAGCTTTTCCACCGGGCGGTTCGCCGGTAGCTCGAATTGGCGTGTCCTGGTAAGGTTCTCAATATGTTCGAGGCCGGCTATCTGCGAGATGCCATCGTTGTTCTGCTGGCCGCTGTCTTGTTCACATTGCTGTTTCGGCGCATTGGCCTCGGCATGGTGTTGGGCTACCTCGTCGCCGGTGCGGCGATTGGACCGTCGGCCCTCGGCCTTATCTCTGAAGGCGAGACGTTCAGTGCGCTGGCCGAGATTGGCGTGGCCTTCCTGCTCTTCGCCGTCGGACTCGAGCTACCGTTCGAGCGTATCAAGCTGCTGTTCGGCCGGATCTTCGTTCTTGGTGCTGCGCAGGTCCTGCTGACCGCGCTGGCGGTCTCTGTAATGGCCTATCTCGCCGGATCTGATCTGACGGCCGCTGCCGTGATCGGGGCCGGGCTGGCGCTTTCCTCGACCGCCATCGTGGCTCGTATGCTTTACGACCGCGGCCAACTGACCACCCAATTCGGCCGCTCAGTCTTCGGCGTGTTACTGGTCCAGGATCTGGCCGTCGGGCCCTTCCTGGTCGCAGTGGTCGCGTTCGGCCATGCCACACTCAGCCTGCCGGCGGCGCTTGCCTTCGCCCTTATCAAGATGGTTGCCGTGGTCATTCTAATTCTCGGCCTCGGCCGGATCTTCTTGCGCCGGATCTTTGGGCAGGTCGCCGCAATGCGCGAACCGGAGGTCTTCGCCGCCTTGACCCTGGCGATCGTGCTGGCGACGGGCTGGTTGACTCAGCTTGCCGGTCTCACCATGGCCTTCGGTGCCTTTCTGGCCGGAATGCTGCTGGCAGACACCAACTACCGCCATCAAGTGGCCGCCGAGATCCGGCCATTTCGCGGCCTGCTGCTCGGCCTATTCTTCATGACCGTCGGGATGTCCCTTGATCTGCAATTCGTTTGGCGAAATGGTGGAGCGGTCGTTCTTTTGGCCACTTTGATCGTGTTCGGCAAGAGTCTGTTGCTTGCAGCTTTGGCCTGGAGCCTCGGCCTGCCCGGCGCCAAAGCGCTCAATCTGGGATTGCTGCTGGCCCAGGGTGGTGAGTTTGCCTTCGTGCTGTTCGCCGCCGCATTGGGGCTCGGTATCTTGCCGGCTGAATTGGGCCAGTCCCTGGTCGCCGCCGTAGCACTCACCATGATGGCAACACCATTATTGGCGGCCCTCGGACGCGGCTTGGAGCGCCGTGTCGGACGCTCCAGCGTCGTCCCAGTCGAGGCGGTTGCTGCCGATACCGAGACTCTGCAGGATCACGTGGTGATCGCCGGCTTCGGGCGGGTCGGCGCAGCGGTTGCGGCGGAGCTACAGAACTCCGCCATTGCCACCATCGCGGCTGACATGGACCCGGACCGGGTCGCCGAGGCCAGGCAGCGCGGCCTGCCGGTGTACTATGGCGACGCCACACGCCCGGAAATACTGGAAGCGCTTGGCGTCGAGCGGGCCCGTGCGGTGATCATTGCCGTTGATGATCCCAAGGCTGCACTGCAGACGGTAGCCTTGCTGCACTACCTCTTCCCTGAGCTCCTGGTCTATGCCCGGGCGCATGACGACCTGCACGCACGCGAGCTCGAGCGCGCCGGCGCCAACATCGTCGTGCCTGAGCTGGTCGCGACTGGCACCAAGCTGGCCGGCTCGATCCTCGATCAAATCGGTTCGACGAGGCAAAACAACGACAAAGTCGCTCGGGTGTAACAACGGCCGCCTCGCAGGCAACTCCACCGGACGGCCGCCGGGCAACTGCGGGAGTGATAGCCTAGAAGCTGCGACAGGTCGCATTGGATCAAGCAGCTCAGTCTTTCGGCGAAGCGAAGATTGCCGTGAACGCCCGACTTAAGTAACGGCTGTGCCGGCGTGGCGGATCGTTGTTCCCACAGCCCGGAAGATCCGGTTGGCGCCGAAAAGCGGTCGTTCCTAGATCCACGCTTGAAGCGCCGCAATTAGCCAGGACCGGAAATGGCGATGAGCTCAATGGCGTGCTAGATTTCAGGCTTGGAGACGTAGAGGGGGCGCAAACAATGGTCGACGAAGGATCGATATCCAAACTTCGGAGCACCTGGGAATCGGCTGCGCCCGGCTGGGCAAAGTGGGAACAGAAATTCTCTCTTGGCCTCGCGGAAGTTACCGACACCCTTATCGACATGGCGGGCATTGGGCCTGGGCAGCGGGTACTGGATCTCGCGTGCGGTGCAGGCAGCCAAAGCATCCTGGCGGCAAGGCGTGTCGGCCCCAGCGGATACGTTGTAGCAAGCGATATCTCTGGCACCATGCTGGAGCATGTTCGCCAAAATGCCCGTACGGAGGGCTTAGATAATATTGAAACCATTGAAAGCGCAGCGGAGGATTTGGAGATATCGCAGCACCCATTCGATGCGTCCATTTGTCGACTGGGATTGATGCTGTTTCCAGCGCCAGGCTCAGCGTTGGAAGCCGTTCAGCGTATCTTGAAACCTGGGACGAGATTTGCGGCCTTGGTCTTCTCTACACCTGACAAGAACCCCTTCATGGTGCAGCCGATGCGCATCCTTCTGCGGCATGCCAACAAGCAACCTCCTGGTCCAGGCCAACCTGGGATTTTTGCTCTGAGTGGTACAGGCGTGCTGGAAGGACTATTGAGCGATTACGGTTTTGTCGACATCAAGATGGTAAACGTGCGGGCGCCATTTCGCCTGTCGTCAGCCGACGACGCCCTAGCGTTTTTACAGCAGGCCGCTGGTGCCTATCGTGCGGTCATCGCGGACTTGAGCGACGATGCGAAGGCTGATGCATGGGCGGAGGTCAGAGACTGTCTTGGACAGTTTGAAGATGAAACGGGTTTCGAAACTGAGCATCAGTTCATCATCGGATCGGGCGCAAAGCCGGCCTAGCGCCAACGCACTATCTTCTGCTCTGGGTCTTGGCTGTGTAAAAACGCTCGCGGAGAACCTTCGGACGCAATTATGATTCGTAGTGCGCGGTTCTTCTGCATCAAAGATTCGCGAAGCCCGCATCCTCGGTCCTATTGTTGCGCGCGGATGCAAGCTCTGAACGTTTTCACACAGCCAGGGTCAGATCCGGCCCATCAGACCCTGTCGCTGAGTGGTCAGCTGTGTGACAGATAGCAGCCAGAACGAGCCGCTCCGTCCGCTCTGAGCAGCTATCCTGACCAAACCGTGGGTCGGTCCAAACGGGCACTCATAGCCACGACTGGCCTATCGGCCTCCAATGTGAATGCGTCCGCTCTGCGGCCATTTCAGTCGCTGGAGCGGTCATTCGGTGACCGCAATCCACCCTGGGGCCGCGGCGACGGCGCCAAGTACCAGCTGTCCGTCGAGCCCGCCCACGACATCCATTACGCGGTGCCCAACCTGCGGGTTGACCTGGTCGACGTGGAGACACCAGTGCCGATCGGCTTCTGGCGCGGCGTCGGCCACTTCAGCAACGCCTTATTCACCCGGAGCATCGTGGACGAGGGCGCCCACATGGCGGGTGTCTGCGCGCTGGGCTATCGCCGCCTGCTGGCCGACCACCCGCACCGCCGGGCTGTGCTTGACCTCCTGGCCGAGAGGTCGGGCCGGCGCGCCGCTGGGCCCCAGCCGCGGCTGCGGCATCGCGCTGCATCCGTCGTTCCGCCCGTGAGATCGGAGCGCAGTGTTTCAGTCTCGGCCGCTAAGCCGATGAACAGGGATCCAATCATCGCCGTCATCACGTGCCACCTTTGGTTCAGGCGAACGCCGTTCGCCAAAGTCACGGGACGATCGCCGATATCCTGACTGGAGGTCCCTGACGGACTGCAAATGCGATGACGAAAAAAGTATCTGACAAATTTCGCGACCACACGCGCGTGGCTGGTCGAACGGTCTACGACGCGAATCCTCTAGAGATATTAGCCCCTTTCCCAACCTCAGAGGTGTGAAAACTGCGCTGGCGTCGCGATTGCCCAATCGCCCTCCAGCGCCTTGTCCACGCCGCGCGGCTACCCCGCTTCCGACCCCGGGCCATCACTCCCCCCATACCTAATTTCGCGGGTGCGAAAACTTGACTACTGCCGCGGTTTACAGACTCCAGGCCGTAGCTATTTGGCCCCCTTACCCCTGAAGCGGCCGCTGACCGATCGCCAGGTCGCTCAGCCGGCGCCGCGCATCGAGCTGCCGGTCAGTCAGCGGCACTAGGCCGGCCGCCGAGGCCGCCATCTCGCTGCCCTGCATGTCGCTGGCCGCCACGCGGCCCGTGGCCGCGGCTCCGCCAGGTCTCGCACCACGATGCTGGCCAGGACCTCGCGCCTAGCCAGGCTGCCATGGCCGGAGAGGATCGCCACGGTATCGCGCGACCGGAAATGCGTCACCCGGCACAGCATTGGGTCGCGTTCGGTGATTTCGGCCAGATCGCCATTGGCCAGCTGCGCCTCGGTGGGCCGGCCCGGCCGATTCTGAGCCAGCCATTCCTGGCCGCCCTCGCACAGCGCATTCGCCACCGCCAAGGCGCGCAGCACCAGTGGCACCGCCGCCCGGTCGCCGCTACCGGCCCGCTACCGCTATCCGCTACCGCCAAGCCGTTGTTATCACTCATTTGTTCAGATCTTCCGAATATCCGTTACCGCTACGTTACCGCAATCCGTTACCGCCAGACCGTTGAAAAGCTTATATTTATACCTTGTAGTAACGAGATATAGATAGAACCGCGCGTCGCGCACGCGCGCGCGCGACCCACGGTTTGTCCGTTCCACACGTTACCCCTCCGACTTTCGTTGCAGATCAACGCCCTAGCGGTAACGTGGCCCGCTACCGCTCGCTACCGCACTATACAGCGATATCAACGCCTTGGCGGTAGCGGCCGCTCTCGTGCGCGCCCTCAGTCGTAGTTCGCCATGGTGCCGCCCGGATCGCCCGGCGGCGCCGGCTCGTCCTCGCGGTCATCGCCAACCAGGTGTAGTGGCAGCCAGGTGCCGCGCTTCTTGACGCCGGCAAAGCTGATGACACCGCCCGACCCGTTCACTACGTCCGCCCCGTCAAGCCGTCCCAGGGACCAGTGCCACACCCGGCCGGACCAGCAGGTGCCGTGGAATATCTTTTCCAGGCCACGATGGTCATGCGCCACCACCAGCATGGCCTCGCGGGTTTTCGGGTGCTGCCGCAGCGCCAGGCCGAACGACCGCAGCCGTAGCTCGTCGGCCGGCGCGCATTTGGCCTTCTGGACCAGTTGGCCGATCGTGGCGCGCTCACGCACTCCGCCATCCTGCAGGCCCACCGACTCGCTGGACAACAGCCAGGTGAGGCATTGGTGCCGGTCGTCCATGTCCGGCTCGGCCCCCACGGTGCCGTCGAGAGGAAACATCGCCGCCACGCGGGCTGCCTCGTCCTTGTCGACCGGCCGGTCGCGCAACAGCAGATCGGCGCAGGCGAGCAGCGTGCCCAGCTGGTCGAGCTGGCGCGTATGGTGCCCGGCCGCTCCCAGCGCCGCCTCGTATCGCAGCTGGCTGTCCTTGAAAAACGCCTTGTAATTGTGCAGCACCCGCGCCCGCAGGCCCGCCGCCGCCTTGTCGAACCGCGCCATGCCGGCATTTAGTAGCCGCTTGGCCTCGGCATGGTCGAAGGTCTCGCCGTCACCGGCGCCCAGTTTCAGCAACTCGACCTTGGTGATGCGATTTTCGTCCTGCTCGTCCAAGGGCGGCGGCCGGGTGCTACTAAAGACGAAGCACGCCCGGATATACCAAGTCTGGCCCTGGCCGCCGGCCGAACCGCGCCGGACCGGCGCCTGGTCACGCCGGGAGGCCACGCGGACCAGCTGTGCCACCTGGCGCGCCCGGATGCTCAGCTCGTCGGCCTCGATTTCGTCGATCAGCACCGGCTGCGCCGCCGCGCCGAGGTGCTGCCGCACCGCCGCCTCGGTGGGCTGCGACACGGCCACTACGGCCTCCTCGCCGCCCAGCAGCGTGCGCAGTAGCGCAATCAGGGTCGACTTGCCGGTGTCCGAGGCACCGACCAGCCAGATGTGCGGCCGCCATTCCAACAGCCCGGCCAGCACCCCGGCGGCGAAATAGCCGAGAATCACCAGCGCGTCGCGGTTGCCCCGGCGCAGGTTCCAGCTCAGCAGGAATTGCCGCAGCGCCTCGGCCTCGGCGGCCGGCGCCGGCACTTCGGCCGGCGGTGTCAGGGCGCCGGCCACCGGATAATAGTGCCCGTCCAGGCGCCCGCCGCCAGCGCGGTGCCATCTTTCGTCCTGCCACACTCGGTCGCCGCAATGCAGCACATAGCCGCCATTGCTGTCTGGCCAGACGCCGCGGCCGCGGATCAGCCGATGCGCCTCAAACAGGCCGGCGTCGGCGCAGCGCCGCATTAGCCAGCGTGCCGCCCAGCCGTCCGAAAACCCGTTGATGTGGCCCTTGCTATTGCGCATCGGGAAATTGGCATTCAGATAGCTGGTATTGCCGTCGAACAGACACGCCACCCCGAGCTTGGTCAGCTCGCCGGAGCGGAATTCCAGCAGCTCGCCGGCCGGTGACAGAAACGAACAGATTTTTTCCCGCCGGCCGAGGCAGATCACCGGGCATTGACCGCCATCGGCATCCACTTCCGGCGGTTCGTCGTCCAGCTCTGATCGGTCTGCATTATTCTCCATTGCGATCCTGATGTTTGCCTTCGGTAATTTGATCCACCAATCTCAGATGATCGCCGGGTCCGGGGTGGCGTCATGGACACCCTGGCCACCATTCTTCATTGCAACGGCGTGGACATTGCCTTTCAGCGGAATGACCGGCCAGCCGCGGCCGGGGTAGGAGAGGGCGGCCTCCAAAAGCGGATTGCGTTCTGCCGACCGGGACGAGCGCTTATTCGATGGCATTGTCAGCTATACCCGCCCTCGTGAGAGCGGGGCCTATCTGGAGGTGTACTGCGCGGCACACAGCGCCGAAATTTCGAAAATGGTGCGTCCTAATCCGCTCGTCCCCCAATGCGCACTTGGTGATTGCAGCAAAGTGATGGATGACGCTCCGTCCTACGGATTGAACAGCCGGGGCTTTTGGCACAGTAATTAACGCCGCCGGCGACGTTGCGTTCTCGGTGATGTCTGCTCACTGAGATGCTTTTTGATTGTAGGAACGTGGAACAGGCTTGTTCGCCCAAGCCTGACTGGCATCGGCAGAAGGCGGAGGCGAACCCAGCGCTCGATGGTCCGGTCGGAAACGCCAAATGCCCGTGCCAGGTCCCGCTTGGACGCGTACTCGGCCAGCAGTGAGCATTCGGTCGACTCCACCGCATTTTCAGCATGCGGGGTTGGCTTACGCAACATGCCGACAGGCTCGTGGGCTTGAGCGCAGATAGAGATCTGCGGGTAAGTCAGCCGCCGATGCTGACGGTGGGCCCGCCATTGTTGGCTCCTGTGATTCCTATGCAGAGCCGAGATAATTGCGCCGTCAAGACGCTGCAGTCGAAGCGGAAGTTTCCCGGAAGGCGGATCAGTTTTCCGGTTTGCTTGGAAGTTCACGCAAATGGCGCAGCTCACGCTCGACGGATGCGAGCGGGACACGCGGCATCGTCATTTGGATCGCCTTCGCGATCTCCGTTTTTCCGCCCCGGCGCTGGATCTTTGATTTCTCGGCATCCGGGAGTGCGTCCCAGGCCTCGCCCACTTGGGCATATATGTAGCGCCTCTTGTTCGGCGGTCCGACCTCAGGCGGCCCGAACACGCCTTCAGCGGAGCCGGCTAGGAAAGCCCGCACAACTACTTCGCCCCGGCTGGGCATCTGAATTGTCGACGCTTCGATGTCCACTGTCTCGTGAAACATCGCTTCGACGACATCGCTCGACAGCGATGTCCATTTTGCGGCGGGATCGCCGGGCGGACGCAGCGTGCGGAGTTCCAGGGCGCTGTCCACGAAATGCGAAATTAGGCACATCTTTACATCGATACGCGCCTTCGATGCGCGGTGGTTCCGTTGTTCTCTGACCGGATCACCGATTACGAACATGTGATCGTAGTTTTGTCGGTACAGCGACCAGGACTCCGGAGCCAGCAGTTCGGCAGCCCGCGATAAAGGGACGCCACGTCGCCACTCATCGATGTCAGCGGCTCTGTAGACCTTAACTCCAAAAAAGCGGCGCCCATCCGCCCGAGCGACGATGGACGCACTCAGATCCTCAAGTGTCAGCAGCTGCCAGAGTTCGGCGGGAACGGGGATTCGCAGGGCTGACGGAGTACCATCGGCGGCCCAGGCGATAAGCTCGCTATTACTCAGTCGCGTCCAGAGATCCCCGATGGCTTCTCCGAGCGGGTCTCCAGCCGGTGATTGTTTCGCTTCCGGGCCGCCGGATAGTTCAGCCGACCGGTGAGACGCACCGTCTTCTGGATCCTTCTGAGCAGTCGCAATCTCGGGATCGACATAGGTCTTGAGTGCATGCGAGAGCGGCAGGCCGCCAGGAGGATCCCGCTCCATCGGCACTCTAGCTCTCAGCATTTGAGGGCAACATCAGTCGGCAACCTCATTCTGCTATCGCCGCAGCTCGACTGTGGGTCAGAGAGTCGCGCAATGACCCTATTCTTACGATCTCCCCCGCTGCCCGTCACGAATATCGCGTCTTGCTGAACCCGGTTGAGCCGTTGTGCCGTTTGGGTCCGCACCGATGCCATTCAGGAACGCTCCAACACGCTCAGTGGCCTCGCGAAGCGGGTCGTCGAAAAGATGGCTATACCGGGCGGTGGTGTTCGGTTGCGTATGTCCGAGCAGGGCGCCGATAATGGGCAGGGAAAGACCAGAGCTTGCGAGGATGCTCGCATAGGTGTGCCGCAGGTCGTGTATCCTGCAGTCCTCCAACCTCGCCCTCTTGCAGACCCCGGCCCAGAAATTCTTGAGCTCGACCATCGGCTTTTCCGGCGTGCGGCCGGAAAAGAGGTAAGGGGAGGGGTCGGCTCGTGCCTTTATTTCCGAAAGTAGCTCCAACGTCGGGGCCGACAACGGCACGCGGTGCTCCTTCTTTTGCTTGGTGTGCGCGCTGGGCTTGGTCCAGACGCCGGTACGGAGGTCGAACTGGTCCCAGGCTGCGTTCAGCGCCTCGCCACGGCGCGCACCGGTGAGGAGCAGCAGCCGGATGACGTTAGCGGACTTCTGGTTTGGGTGCTCAGCAAGCACTTCAATAAGGCGCCGAAGCTCGTCGCCGGACAGATACCGGTTGCGTCTCTCTTCCGGATTGCGCTGGATCCCCCTGACGGGATTGTCGGCACAGTACTCCCAGCGCACGGCGAGGTTGAACATCTTTGACAGCATCTGCGCCAGGCGGTTGGCGCGAATTGGCCGTTTGCGGCTCACCTCCCTGTGCAACTGGTCGATGTCGTCACGGCGGACGTCGAGCACCTTCAGTCGACCGATCGTCGGCAGGACGAAGGTCTCGATCATCGCCTGGTCGTCCTTCTGCGCCCGCGGCACTTTGCGGATTGCGTGTTCCTCGAGATAACGTGCGGCCAACTCGGCGACGGTCGGCGCAGCCCGCTCGGCGTGCCGCGTGGCCATCGGGTCATGGCCGAGGTCCACCTGCCGCTTCAGCCGCTTCGCTTCCTCCCGTGCTGACGCCACCGACCAATCCGGAAAGGAGCCTATGGTGTAACGGCGTTCGCGGCCGTCAATCCGATAGTTGAGCACGAAAGACCGTGCTCCAGCGGCGGTGACCCGGAGGCCGAATCCCTTTACCTCGATGTCATACGTGATGCGGCTGCTCTTGTCTGGCAGGGTGAGCGTTTTGGCCAGCCTGTCCGAGATTTTCTCTGCCATGACCTCGCCAGTCCATGTCCGCATTGTGTCCGCGCACCGATCGTGCGTCGGTGTCGCACAATGTCGTCGAATGGCTGTGGGTGTCCAGCAATATATCAAGCAATATCAGACTCTATTGTGGTAGCAGCGAATTTGCGTGTCCGAATCAACGCGGTATTAAGTCCTCCGGGAACTGACTCATAACCTGAAGGTCGTAGGTTCAAATCCTACCCCCGCAACCAAACATAACAACGGCTTAGCCCGTCCCGGGATACCGGGGCGGGCTTCTTGCTGCCAGCCGCTAGCGACAAAATGCCGGCGCTGTCTCCTGAGTTCAGCTGCCGGAGCGGTATCTGCAATTCCTGACGCTGCACCATCCGCGAGGGCGAGGTTACTTATTTCGAGGAGCCGCTCGACCTACCTCTTGCGAGCGAAGTGCGGATTTGCCGTTCCCGGCCGACGGGGCGGGTCGTCCTCGATTTATGATCACCATGCGCCTAACTGGTGCCCGCCGCAGGCACCTTGGTCAGCGTGACCAGCGGCGCATGGCACACGCGTTCAGCGCTGTTGCGCCGCCCCGAGGATCGCGATCATTTCAGAATAGCCGCGCGCCCGGGCGTGGCCGAGCGGAGTATCGCCCTGTCGGTCGGCAATCGTCGAGTCCGCGCCGGCGTCGACTAGTGCGCGCAGAGTCTCAATTTGGTCCGCTCCGCCGTCGCCGAGGACCACGGCCTCCATCAACGCGGTCCAGCCGAGATTGTTGACATGGTCGAGGGGCGCGCCGGCGTCGATCAGGCGCTTGACCACTTCGTGGTGACCGAGATGAGCGGCGGCGATCAGCGCGGTTCCGTCATAGGGACTGGTGACGTTTCGGGGATCCGCGCCAAGGGAAAGAGCGAGGTCGACCATCTGCACATCGTTCGCAACCGCCGCGATCGTCACGATGTCATAGCGTCGGCCATCGAGCGCATTCAAATCGGCACCCGCCACCGCGAGCGCGCGCACCGCGCCTTCCTGAGATGCGAAGGCCGCCACGTGAAGCGGCGTCCGACCGGCCGCATCCTCCATTTCCAGGTCCGGTCCCTGGGACGCGATTCTGCGAATTGCGGCGACGTCGCCGTTATGGGCGGCTTTATGCAGATTGCGATAGTCATTGATTTCGCCCTCCGACGGAGGCACTTGCGCATATCCGGGCACGACAATCGACAAGAGCAGGGCGATTGCCAGCGAGAAGCCCGGTGTGACTGCCAGCATCGATCTCATGGTTGGTCTGTGTCCTATTGAATTGGAAGCATGTGGGTGAGACCGGGTGATGGGTGCGGTCTCGTCACAAGGCAGTGTATGCCATCCGGACTGAGACGGCTTTTCGGAGTTGTTTGAAAGTCCTTTCAACGTAGCGCCGTTGTATCCCGCTCGACCCTCGGTTAATCCGACACTGCATCGGGCCGTCGGGCCATGACGAGAGGCCGTTCTGACCAGTCTTTCGACGGTTCAAGGCTCTCAATCTAAAGGGGGGGGTGTCATGGGACAGAGCAGCGAGTCATCGGCAGGTCGTCTCACGACCCATGTTCTCGATACGGCCACCGGACTGCCGGCCGCAGGGCTTCAGGTTGATCTGTTCCGGCTTGACGGTGGGGAGCCAATCCCGATCGTGACCGTCACGACCAATGCCGACGGCCGGTGCAATGCCCCTTTGCTGGCCGGAGAGGGCATGGTCGCCGGTACTTATCAGTTGGTCTTTGCCGCCGGTGACTATTTCCGCGCGCAGGGGCTCGTGCTGGCGGAGCCTTTGTTCTTCGATCTCGTACCTCTGCGCTTCGGCATCTCGGAGCCGGCCAGGCACTACCACGTCCCACTGTTGCTTACGCCATTCGGCTATACGACCTATCGCGGCAGTTGAGCTCATACCAAGGGACATAGACAATAACCGAATTCATGGTGCCTTTTGGCCCATTCGGGCAGGCGCGGCGTGCGGCGCGATGCAGCGCATCGGGCAAGCGTCGCAACGCACTCGAAAGGGCCAATAGGCGCCACCGCCCGCCGCGTTGCGGCCCGCTTGTGGTGCACTGCACCACCGCGCGGACCGCGGCTAACGGGCGGAAATGGGAGAGCGGTGAAATCGGCTATTATCTATGTCTTTGGTATCACGCGGTGGTGATGTCGATGCTGGGACCGTCTGGTTGCGTCGAAGCGCGAGTCCTTGACAGCGGAAGCTCCAGGCCGCCAAGGCAGGATCTGACGGCGTTTGCGCCATGCTCGATCATGAAGTCCGCGAATACCCGGACGCGCGCCGACAGGAATCGACGATGCGGATAGATGACCGCCAGCGTCAGCGGCTCAAGTGGAAAATCGAGCAGGATGGGTCGCAGTTCGCCGCTCCGCAAATAGGACGCGATCTCCCAAATCGGCTTCAACACGATGCCCTGGCCTTTGAGCGCCCATTCGGTAAGGACATCGCCGTCATCGGCATCGAGGGGGCCGCCGACCGGCAGAGAGAGCGGGCCATCGGGCGTTTCGAGGGTCCAGCGGAACTGGGCTGAGCCCGGATAACGCAGCAGCAGACAGCGGTGCTCGAGCAGGTCGTTCGGCACCAGGGGCGTGCCGTTCTGCTCCAGATAGGACGGCGCGGCGGCCAATACGCGCGGGCAATCGGCGATCTTCCGAGCGATGAGGTTCGAATCCGTCAAAATCGCCATGCGCACGGCCACGTCGACCGCCTCTTCGAGCAGGTCCAGCAAATGCTCCGAAAGCCGAAGCCGCATGTCGATCCTCGGATATTGCGACTGAAATTTCGGCACGAGCGGTCCGAGGATGCGGCGGCCAAAGCCCAGGGGCGCGGTCACCTTGAGGGAGCCTTGCGGATTGAGCCCGGACTCCGCGGCAACGCTCTCCGCATGGTCGACCGCGCTCATCACATCCTGGCTGGCCTCATAAAAAGCGCGACCGTGGTCGGTCGGCTGCAGCTGCCTGGTTGTCCGGTTGAGAAGTCGGACACCCAGATGGTTCTCAAGCTGGCGAAGACGATGACTCACCACGGCGGGCGACAAGCGCAGGTCGCGCCCGGCGGCGGATAGGCTTCCCATCTCCACGACGCGCACATAGGTGCGAATGTTTTCCAACAGCGCCATCGGCCACTCCCGCCGGAAGCGTGCCATTGTTCGTATATTTTTGAAAGAGCAACACACAATTCCCGGCTTATCCGGTTGACGGTCCACCGCTAGCCTATCCGAAAGCAAAGCGGCCTATTTGCGAACCGCAGTGCCGCAAAGCAGGGAGCAAGAACCATGGAACAGATCGTTTGGGAGTGGTTCGACCTTGGCGTTCGTTGGCTGCATGTGATAGCCGGCATCGCCTGGATCGGTAGTTCGTTTTATTTCGTTCATCTCGATTCAAGCATCAAACGCGTCGAGGGCTTGCCCGATGGGGCCGCCGGCGAGACGTGGCAGGTGCATGGCGGCGGCTTCTATCACATGATGAAGTATCTCGTTGCCCCTGCCCGGATGCCGGACGAACTCACCTGGTTCAAATGGGAAGCCTACGCGACCTGGCTGTCGGGCATCGCGCTGCTTGTGATCGTCTATTATTTCGGCGCCGAGCTCTACCTGATCGACTATCACGTACTCGACCTGAAAGTCTGGCAGGGCGTGGCCATCAGCGTCGCCGGCCTGGTGCTTGGCTGGATTGCCTACGATCTGATGTGCCGCTCGGGTCTTGGCCGGAACGATGTCGCCCTCGCGACGATCGGCTTCATCCTGCTGGTGGCGCTGTCCTATCTGTTCACGCTGCTGCTCAGCGCGCGTGGCGCCTACATGCAGATGGGCGCGCTGGTCGGCACCATGATGGCGGCCAACGTGCTGATGGTCATCATCCCCAACCAAAAGAAGGTCGTGGCTGACCTCATCGCCGGCCGGCAGCCGGATCCCAAGCTTGGGCAGGTGGCGAAGCAGCGCTCGATGCACAACAATTACCTGACGCTGCCGGTCTTGTTCGTGATGATCAGCAACCATTACCCGCTCGCCTATGCCAGCAGGTGGAACTGGCTGATCCTGGCGCTGGTGCTGGTAATCGGCGCGGTGATCCGCCACTTCTTCAACGAGCAGCATAAGGGCAAGCCGAGCCCGTGGTGGACCTGGGGCGTCGCGGCCGCTGGCTTCGCTCTCGTCATCTGGCTGAGCAGCTTTCCGCCGGTCGCCGCGTCGGACGGAAGCCAGGCCGCCGCCGAGCCCGCGGTGGAGCAGGTGACGTTCGCGGCTGTCGAGGACATCGTGCTGTTTCGCTGCAGCATGTGTCACGCCACCGAACCGCTCTGGCCGGACATGCCGGTGGCGCCCAAGGGCGTTGTCCTCGAGACGCCCGACCAGATCCGACTTCATGCGCGGGCCATCAATGCCCAGGCCGTGATGACCCACGCCATGCCGCCGAGCAACATCACCGAAATGGAGCCTGCGGAGCGGGCTCTGTTGGCGTCCTGGATCGCCGGTGGCGCAAAGGTCGCGGTCGATTAAGAGATCCTGAAAAGAGAGGAGGCCGGAGATGGCCAGAATGAAAGCCGTTGAAGCAGCCGTCCAGGTTCTGGAGAAAGAGGGCGTGACCGTCGCGTTCGGTGTGCCCGGGGCTGCGATCAACCCGCTCTATGCGGTGCTCGAAGAGCGCCAGACCGTCAGGCATATCCTGGCGCGCCATGTCGAGGCCGCCTCGCACATGGCGGAAGGCTACACGCGGGCGAAGGCCGGTAATATCGGGGTCTGTATCGGCACCTCCGGACCGGCCGGCACCGACATGATCACCGGGCTCTATTCCGCCTCCGCGGACAGCATTCCGATCCTCTGCATCACCGGCCAGGCGCCGAGAGCGAAGCTGCACAAGGAGGATTTCCAGGCGGTCGACATCGAGGCGATCGCGAAGCCGGTGACCAAGTGGTCGACCACCGTGCTCGAGCCCGGCCAGGTGCCGCGCGTCTTCCAGAAGGCGTTCCACCTGATGCGCTCCGGCCGGCCCGGCCCTGTGCTGATCGACCTGCCGATCGACGTCCAACTCGCCGAGATCGAGTTCGACATCGAGTCTTACGAGCCGCTGGAAGCCTACAAGCCGAAGGCCTCGCGGGCTCAGGTCGAGAAAGCGATCGCGATGCTGAACGCGGCCGAGCGGCCGCTGATCGTCGCCGGCGGCGGCATCATCAATGCCGACGCCTCCGACCTTCTGGTCGAATTCGCCGAGATCACGGGCGTGCCCGTGATCCCGACCCTGATGGGCTGGGGCATCATACCGGACGACCACAAGCTGATGGCCGGAATGGTTGGTCTCCAAACCAGCCACCGATACGGCAACAGCACGTTCCTCAAATCCGACTTCGCGCTCGGCATCGGCAATCGTTGGGCCAACCGCCATACCGGCACCATCGAGAACTACACCAAGGGCCGCACATTCGTTCATATCGACATCGAACCGACCCAGATCGGCCGGGTCTTCAACCCCGACCTCGGCATCGCCTCCGACGCCAAGGCGGCATTGGAGCTATTGGTGGATGTCGCCAAGGCCTGGAAGGCCGAGGGCAAGCTGAAGGACCGGAGCCAGTGGGCCGGCGAGTGCGAACATCGCAAGCTGAACATGCTCCGCAAGACCCATTACGACGAGGTGCCGCTGAAGCCGCAGCGGGTCTATCAGGAAATGAACGAGGTGTTCGATCGGGACACCTGCTACGTCACCACCATCGGCCTATCGCAGATTGCCGGCGCTCAGTTCCTCCATGTCTACAAGCCAAGGAACTGGATCAATTGCGGCCAGGCGGGCCCGCTCGGCTGGACCCTGCCGGCGGCGCTCGGCGTGCGCGCCGCCGATCCCGACCGCAAAATCGTGGCGCTCTCCGGCGACTATGACTTTCAGTTCATGATCGAGGAGCTTGCTGTCGGCGCCCAGCACAAGCTCCCTTATCTGCATGTGGTGGTGAACAACTCCTATCTCGGCCTGATCCGTCAGGCGCAGCGCGGCTTCGAAATCGACTTCCAGGTCAGCCTCGCCTTCGAGAACGTCAACAATGACGAGATCCAGGGCTATGGCGTCGACCACGTGGCGGTCGCCGAGGGACTCGGCTGCAAGGCGATCCGGGTTCGCAGCCCGAACGAGTTCAAGGAGGCTTTCGCAAAAGCGGAAGCGTTGATGCAGGAGCATCAGGTTCCGGTGGTAATGGAGTTCATTCTCGAGCGGGTAACGAACATCTCGATGGGGACCGAGCTCCAGGGCGTGAACGAGTTCGAGGAGATCCTCTGTCTCGATCCGTCGCTGACCATCGACGATGTCTCGGGCTCGGTGCTCGAGGGCGTCGAAGCCAAGAAATAGAACCGCTGAGTTCACGGGGGCGATGAGCCTCTTCCGAATAGAAGACGACAGCGCCGCCTCCGCCATCCGTGCTCCGCGGCCGTACCGACTGGAGATAATCATGCCCAAGTTTTGCGCCAATCTCTCCATGCTCTACACCGAGCATGACTTCATCGACCGTTTCGAGGCGGCCGCCGGATCAGGCTTCGCCGGGATCGAGTATCTGTTTCCCTATGATTTCGACAAGGATCGACTGGCGGATCAGCTGGCGACCCATGGCTTGACACAGGTCCTGCACAATCTGCCGGCGGGCGATTGGTCGGCCGGCGAACGCGGTATCGCCTGCCTGCCGGACCGCGCCGGCGAATTCCAGGACGGCGTCGGACGGGCGATCGACTATGCGAAAGCGCTGGACTGCCGTCAGATCAACTGCCTGGCCGGCATCAGGCCCGATCATGTCGACGCCGAGATTGCTTCGGCCACGTTGGTCGACAACCTCCGCTTTGCCGCGGGCAAGCTTGCCGATGCCGGAATCAAGCTGCTGTTGGAGCCGATCAACACGCGCGATATCCCGGGGTTTTTCGTCACCGGCACCGGCCAGGCTCTCGACATCTTCGATCGGGTCGGCTCGGACAATCTGTATCTGCAATACGATTTCTATCACATGCAGATCATGCAGGGCGATCTGGCGCCGACCTTCGCGCGCCTGCAGGATCGGATTGCCCATGTGCAGATCGCCGACAACCCCGGCCGGCACGAGCCAGGCACCGGCGAGATCCACTACCCGTTCCTGTTCGACTGGCTCGACGAGCAGGGATATGCCGGCTGGGTCGGCTGTGAATACAAACCGAAGACCGCAACGACCGATGGGCTCGGCTGGTTCGAGCCCTACCGGTCAGGCGCCTAACCAACAGATCTCGAGGAGACAGCGACATGGAGACCATCGGTTTCATCGGCCTTGGCATCATGGGAACGCCCATGGCCGGCCATCTGATCAAAGGCGGTCATGAGGTCTTTCTGGCCAGCCGGTCCGGCGTCCCGCAGGAACTGATCGACGCGGGCGGCAAGGCCTGCGCGAACGCAAAAGAGGTCGCGGCGGCAGCGGACATCACGATTACCATGGTGCCGGATACGCCGGATGTCGACGCCGCGCTGTTCGGCGAGAACGGCGTCGCCCAGGGCCTTACACCCGGCAAGCTGGTGGTCGACATGAGTTCGATATCACCGGTTGCCACAAAGGAGTTTGCAAGCCGCATCAACGGGCTCGGCTGCGACTACCTCGACGCACCGGTCTCCGGCGGCGATGTCGGTGCCAAGGCGGCGTCGCTCAGCATCATGGCTGGTGGGCCGCTATCCGCGTTCGATCGGGCCAAGCCGGTGTTCGAATTCATGGGCAAGAACATCACGCGGGTGGGCGAAAACGGCGACGGCCAGACCACCAAGGTCGCCAACCAGATCGTCGTGGCCCTGACCATCGAGGCGGTCGCCGAGGGCTTGCTGTTCGCCTCCAAGGCCGGCGCCGATCCGGCGAAGGTGCGACAGGCCCTGATGGGCGGACTTGCGACCTCGCGGATCCTGGAAGTTCACGGCGAGCGCATGATCAAGCGCACTTTCGACCCCGGTTTCCGAATCGCCCTTCACCAGAAGGATTTGAACCTCGCCCTGCAGAGCGCCAAGGCGCTCCATTTGAGCCTTCCCAACACCGCCAACTGCCAGGAACTGTTCAATGCCTGTGCCGCCCATGGCGGCGGGGCCTGGGATCATTCGGCGCTGGTCAGGGCCCTAGAGATCATGGCCAATCACGAAGTCGCCGAGAGCTAAATCCCCGTGTCGGATCGAACTGGCATCGGGCAGGCCCCTGGTCCGGGTCAACAACCGGCGGCTCTGCTACGCGCCCTGTTCGATGCCGCCATCGCCGCGGCATCGCCGGCAACCTGCTTGCCGCCACACCTGCCGCCGCTGCCGAAGGGCAGGGCCGTCGTCGTCGGCGCCGGAAAAGCGGCGGCAACCATGGCCAAGGCGGCCGAAACCCATTGGGCCGGACCACTCGAGGGGATGGTGGTCACCCGCTACGGGCACGCCGTCGGATGCGATCGCATCGAAATTGTCGAAGCCTCGCATCCGGTGCCGGATGCCGCTGGTGAGGCGGCGGCGCGGCGTATGCTGGCCACGATCGAGGGACTTACCGGTGACGATCTCGTCCTCGCCCTGATCTCCGGCGGCGGCTCCGCCCTGTTGAGCCTGCCGGCCGAGGGGCTGACCCTCGAGGACAAACAGGCAGTCAATCGGGCGCTTCTGAAAAGCGGCGCTTCGATCGATCAGATGAATTGCGTGCGCAAACACCTCTCCGCAGTCAAGGGAGGCCGGCTTGCGGCCCTCGCCCATCCCGCAAAGGTCGTGACGCTCTTGATCTCGGACGTACCGGGGGACGACCCATCGGTGATCGCCTCGGGGCCGACCGTGGCGGATGCTTCGACCTTTGCCGATGCGCTCGAGATCCTCGAAACCTATGGAATCGATCCGCCACAGCCGGTGGTCGACCACCTTCGGGCCGGGCGCGACGAAACGCCGAAGCCCGGCGATCCGCGCCTTGAAGGCAATGACCTGCGGATGATCGCGGCGCCGCAGCAATCGCTTGAGGCCGCTTGCGCCGTCGCCCGGCAATCCGGCGTGGGAGCCATCATTCTGGGCGATGCGATCGAGGGCGAGGCGCGCCAGGTCGCCACGGTCATGGCCGGCATCGCCCGGCAGGTGGCGCGCTACGGCCAGCCGATCGAGCCGCCGGCCATTCTGATCTCCGGCGGCGAAACCACGGTGACGATCAAAGGCAGCGGCCGCGGAGGCCGCAATGTCGAATTCCTGCTTGCCCTGGCCCTCGAGTTGGAGAACACGCCTGGCATCTATGCCATCTCCGGCGACACCGACGGCGTCGACGGTGCGGAAGAGATCGCCGGCGCCCTGCTGACCCCCGATAGCCTGGCGCGCGCCAGGGGCAAGGGTATGTCGGCCAAGGCCATGCTCGCCGACAATGACGGCCACAGTTTCTTCGAGGCTCTCGGGGACCAGGTGATTACGGGTCCGACCCTCACCAACGTCAACGATTTCCGCGCCATCCTGATCACCGAGCACCAGCGGTAGGCGACGTCAAACGTCGGCGCCAGAGGCTGTCGCCGTCGAGTCGCTCAACCGTAAATCTCCAACTCCCGGCAAGACGAAGCCCCCGCAAATCGATGCGGGGGCTTCTTACTTGGCTACAGGTGAAGGGTGATCAGCTAGTCGAGTCCTTCGCGAAGCTGCCCGACGCATGCCCTGCCATGCCGCCGGTGATTTCCTCGGTCGCTTCTCCAGCCAGGTCCTCAGGCAGGATCAGGTTCAGGACGATGGCGATCAAGGCCGCAGGCAGCAGGCCGGAGGTCATCAGGATGCGAACCGCATCCGGGAGATATTGCACTGCCTTCGGCTCAAGCTGCAGGCCCAGGCCGATCGACAGCGCGATCGCGAAGATCACCATGTTCCGCCGGTTCCATTTGACGTCCGAGAGCATGGACATGCCGGCTGCGACCACCATGCCGAACATCACGATCACGCCGCCGCCCAGGACCTCGATCGGCACCGTGCGGATGATGCCGCCGACCTTGGGGATGAGCCCGCAGATGATCAGGAAGATCGCGCCGCAGGTGACCACATGGCGGCTCATGACGCCGGTCATGGCGATCAGTCCGACATTCTGGCTGAAGGACGTATTGGGCAGGCCGCCGAAAATGCCGGCGAGCGCCGTGCCAAAGCCGTCGGCGTAGGTGGCGCCCTCGATCTCCTTGTCGGTCGCCTCGCGGCCGGCACCACCCTTGGTGATACCGGAGACGTCGCCCACGGTTTCGATCGCCGATACGAAGCCCATCAGGCAAAAACCGATGACCGCGGCAGCCGAGAACTCGAAGCCGTACTTGAACGGGTGTGGCAGGGCGAACGCCGCGGCATTCTGCCAGCTGGAGGCGATCGTCGCGACCGGCAGCATACCCACGGCCATCGCATAGAAATAGCCGACGACCAGCCCGATCAGCACCGCGGAAACCGAAAGCATGCCGCGGGTGAAAAACTTGAGCCCGAGGGTCACCAGGATCACCACGAGCGCGGCCGACCAATTCAGCAAACTACCGTATTCCGGCTGGTTGACGGCCGGGACGCCGCCGGCGGCGTACTGGATGCCGACCTTGACCAGGGCGAGACCGATCAGCGAGACCACCAGGCCGGTGACCAGCGGCGGCAGGGCAAAACGGATCTTGCCGATAACGGTGCCGAGCGCCGCGTGGAACAGGCCGCCGAGGAGGACGCCGGTAAACAATGCTGCCAGGCCGTCCACGCCCTTACCGGCGACCAACGGAATCATGATCGGCAGGAAGGCGAAGCTGGTGCCCTGGACGATCGGCAGCTTGGCCCCGACCGGTCCGATCGTCAGCGTCTGCAGCAAGGTGGCGAGGCCGGCGAACAGCATCGACATCTGGATCAGATAGAGCAGCTCCGGGAAGTCGGGCGAGTTTGAGCCGAAGCCGAAACCGGCGGCGCCAGCGACAATGATCGCCGGTGTGACATTGGAGACGAACATCGCCAACACATGCTGAATCCCCAGCGGCACAGCCTTGTACAGCGACGGCGTATAGTCGGGATCGCGCAATTGCTCGGGCGTCCCGATTGAGGTGTCTACCATTGAATTGTTCTCCCTGTTGGTTCTGTCAGTTTCTAGTTGGGCGCGTTGTCGACCGCATCGTGTGCGGCCTCGACACGAAAAGCGTGCTCGAACCAATGTCCTTCGAGATTGTCGCCGGCCCCGATCCGGTCGATCACGGCAAAAAGCCCCGGGTCATGGAGTGGCGTCAGGACGCCGTGCCACGTGCCGCGGTGGTAATTGATCCCCTGCCCAGGCGCGGTGACGAAGGCGCGCGGCCTGCCCGGACGGTCGTTCTCATTCGGCGCAACCACCACCAGGAACGGATCCTGGCTCATCGGCAAAAAGGCCTGCGAGCCTTCGGGATGGCGCTCCATCATGTCGAGGCGGTAGGGGAGTGATCGCGGCTCGGCCTTGAAGAGGCTTATGCCGAGGCGGCCATCCGCGAGGTCGAGCCTCGCCCGATCGTGCCAGCGGCCGCAGAAGCCTTGATTGATAATCTTGTCCGGCTCGCCGGCCACCTCCAGCACGTCGCCGAAAGCGGCAAAGGCTTCGTTCGTCAACGGCTCGGTTCTGATGACCCGGCTCATGGTCCCGGCGTCCAAAGTTTCGGATGACGATTGACGTCCTTGTAGAGGAGATAGCGAAATTTGCCGGGCCCGCCCGCATAGCAGGCCTGCGGACAGAACGCCCGAAGCCACATGAAGTCGCCCGCTTCCACCTCGACCCAATCCTGGTTGAGGCGATAGACCCCCTTGCCTTCGAGCACGTAGAGGCCGTGCTCCATCACATGGGTTTCGGCAAAGGGCAAGATCGCGCCGGGTGCGAGGGTCACGATGGTCACATGCATGTCATGGCGCATGTCGGCGGGATCGACGAAGCGCGTCGTCGCCCATTTCCCGTCGGTGCCCGGCATCGGCCCAGGCTCGATATCCCTCTCGTTGACGACCATCGCCTCAGGCGTATCCAGCCCGTCCACCAGCTCGTAAGCCTTTCGGATCCACTGGAAGCGAAGGGACTGGCCCCCCTCGTTCCTCAAGCGCCAATCGCTCCCCGGCGGGATGTACGCAAATCCACCCGGTTCCATCACGTGGGTCGTGCCTGCAAGGGTCAGGCTGAGTGTGCCTTCGAGCACGAAAAGCACGCCCTCGGCCGCTGCATCGAGTTCCGGACGCTCGCTGCCGCCGCCGGGGCCGACTTCGACGATCGATTGCGAAAATGTCTCGGCGAAGCCCGATAGCGGCCGTGCCAGGATCCAGGCCCTGGTCTTGTCCCAGAATGGCAAGGCCGACGTTACGATGTCCTGCAGCACGCCTCTGGGGATAACCGCATAGGCTTCGGTGAAGACCGCGCGGCCGCTCAGCATGTCGGTCTGCGGCGGATGGCCACCATGGGGAGCGTAGTAGCGCCGGTCCAATGGCTGGCTCGTCTTCGTTGGGGGTTCGTTCATGGCAACATGTCTCCCAGGCGCAGACGGGCGATCCGTTCGACCTGCCTGCACGCCTCGGCGAGCTCCCGATCTCTATCGTTGCTCAGCCGGCGTCGGAAGGCATCCATGATGCCCGCCTTGTCGTGATCGCGCACAGCGATGATGAAGGGGAAGCCGAATTTCTTCGTATAGCCGTCGTTCAAGCCGGTGAATTCCGCGCGTTCTTCGTCGGTCAGAAGGTCGAGGCCGGCACCTGCCTGTTCCGCTGTCGATTCTGGCGTCAGCCGCTTCGCCGCAGCGAGTTTCCCGGCAAGATCCGGATGGGCTTGAAGGACGCCGAGCCGCTGGCTCGCGTCGGCTTCGCGAAAGGCCCGGCAAAGCGCTTCGTGCAGGCCGGCGGCGCTTTCATGCGCCGGCCCGAGTCCGAGCTCGAAGGCACTTTTGGCGATCCAGGGTGAATGCTCGAACACCCCGCCAAAGGCATCGATGAACGCATCCTCGTCCATCTCGGAGGGGCGGAGCCGCCGATCCGGCGGATGTCTGGACCCGGTCGTCTGCATGTCCATTGAATAGCGCAGAACTGACCCGGCGACTTTAAGATATAATTTGAAGGACTTTCATACAGGCATGAGGCGCGACAACGTCCGGTCGGAGGCGGTTCGGCGGTGCCGCCGCAGGCCTCGCACCGTTACCGGCCCGATAATTCGTGCCAAACGATGCGCTGAATGCGAGGCGACCTTCGAACGGGTCGAACTCGATCGTCACCCGCTGGAGCTGCCACGGGAAGGAGATCATTCCGATGCTCGCTTTTGCACCCCGGAGATCAGGACTTGGTGCCAGGCGGCCGTATCGAACGGCAGACCGGTCCCGATGGAAGACAGAGCAAGATCTCAATAGGTAGGTTCCGGTGGTTGCAGGCCCGCGATTTGGAACTACGAAACACGCGGCAGCCAGGCATCAGATAGCGGGCTTTCTCTTGTCGGAAGTCTGACCCATTCGCGGTAAGAACGCTGCCCGCCGGGCCCTGTCCGACCTTCCGCGCCCGCACTCTCATGACAGTCCGAGGGCATCGCTCAAGAAGCTGAGGACCGCGGCGCGCATGCGCGGTGTCTCCTGGTGGCCGCCTTCCGGCTCGATGACGGTTTGCAACCGGTCGGCGGCGCCGGCGGCGCGATAGGCTGTCAGAGTTTGCCCATGGGCCTTATCGAAGGCCGGTCTCGGCGTCAGCGGATCCTGAAATCCGACGCAGATCAATCTCGGCCTCGGTGCGATGAGCCCGGCGATGTGACCGGTTTCGTTGGTCTGCAGAAGGCCCGGCACGGTCATGTAGTGGCCGTGAAGGTCGTGGGCGCCGGTCGCGATCAACTCGTCCATATCCGCGAAACAACAGAGATCGGCCACCGCCATGATCCGGTCGTCGAGCGCGGCGAGCCACCAGGCATGGGTGCCGCCCATGGATATTCCGAGCGCCGCGATCCGTGCGGCATCGACGTCGTCCCGGCGCTCCAGATAATCGAGTCCGCTGGCGAGGTCGCTCAGCATGGAGCCGAACAGGGAGCCGCCCCGCCAAAGACAGGCTTTGGAGAGTGCCGACTCGGCCTGGTGGGAGCGCTCACCGAAGGTTGGCATGTCGAGACACAGGACGGTAAGTCCCAATTCCGCCAGCACCGGCCCGTATGGCGGGTCGGCCAGCGCCGGGCGGCCCTGGCTCAATTCGTCCTTGCCGATCTCGTAACGTCCACCATGGGCATGGCAGTACAGGATCGCCGGGCTGGGTGCTTCGACCGACACGGGGCGGAACAGGAGTGCCGGAATCGGGTCTCCGGGACCGGCTGAGATCCGCAGGCTCTCGACCACCTGGCCACCGGACTCTTTCTGGTCGATCAGGGTCGCGACCGGTGGTTCGCGCGTCTCGCTCCAAGAGCCGAGCAGGCGCTTCACCTGTTCGCGGTCGACCATCGCGCCTCTCGCTCACGATGCGGCCCCACGGAACAGCCCGCTCGGAATACCGTGCCGGTCTTCAACCGCCGGAACCGTCATGCTGGGTGGCGTGGCGCAGGATGGACCCATTCACATCGAACAGGTGGACCATATCCTGGCGAAGCCGCAGGGCCAGGCTCTGCCCCCGCGCCAAAGGCAACTGGCCAAGCTGATGGATGGTCATCTGCGGCAGGCCCTCCGGCGTGGCATAGAAATACGTCTCGCCGCCAAGCTGCTCGCTGATATCGACGACCACGTCGAGATCGCCGTCGCCGGGGTCGGCGACATCGATATGCTCTGGTCTGACGCCGATGGTCACCGCGTCGCCCTCCCTACACGCCGCACCGAATGGCAGCTCGATGCGATGGGGGCCAAGGGTCAGGTTCAGGCTGCCCTTGCCGCTTGCCGCCACGACAGCGTCCAAGAGGTTCATTTTCGGGGAGCCGATGAACCCGGCAACGAACAGATTGTCCGGCCGGTTGTAGAGGTCCAGTGGCGAGCCGACCTGCTCGATATGGCCCTCATTGACCACGACGATCCGGTTGGCCAGCGTCATCGCCTCGGTCTGGTCGTGGGTCACATAGATCATCGTGCCGCCGAGATCGCCGTGCAGCGCGGCCAGTTCCTTGCGCATGGCCACGCGCAACTCGGCATCAAGATTGGACAACGGCTCATCGAACAGGAAGATCTTGGGGTCGCGCACGATGGCGCGGCCAATCGCCACCCGCTGACGCTGCCCGCCGGAGAGTGCCTTTGGCTTGCGCTCCAGATAGTCGGTGATCCTCAGCATCTCGGCGGCGCGACGCACCCGACCTTCGATCTCGTCGCGCGGCAATCGCGTGTTTTCCAGCCCGAACGCCATGTTCTTGTAGACCGACATGTGTGGATAGAGCGCATAGGACTGGAACACCATGGCCAGACCGCGATCGGATGCGGGAATGTGGTTGACCCGCTCGCCATCGATCAGGACCTCGCCGGAGGTGACGTCTTCCAGCCCGGCGATCATCCGCAGCAGCGTCGATTTTCCACAGCCGGACGGGCCGACAAGCACCATGAACTCGCCGTCCCTGGTCTCCAAATCGACGCCGTGGATGACCTTCACCGGGCCGAAGGCCTTGGTCACGTTTCGAAGCTCAAGGTTCGACATTGGGTTTTCTCAACGGCTGCGCATGAGGGCGGCTTGTCGCGGCTCGGCGCGCTGCATGCGCAGCGGCGGGTGGCCGGCGAGGATCTGTCTGGTGTCGTCGATCATCATATCGCGAATACGGGCATAGGAGGGCCAGATGCCGCCGGCGAGATGGGCGGTGAACAGGATCTTGTCGAAACTCCGAAACGGGGCGTCCGCCGGCACCGGCTCTTCGGGAAACACGTCGATTGCCGCGCGGAAGCGGCCGGATTGGGCGAGTTCGAGTAAGGCGTCGAACTCGACCACTTCGGCGCGGCTGACCAGGATGACAGACGCGTCGTCCTGGATCAGCTCCAGCTTGGACCGGTTGAGGAACCCTTCATTCTCGACCGTCACCCCGGCGAGGATGAACAGAAACCGGCTTTCCCGCAGCATCGTGTCAAGGTCCGGCGCGGCGACGTCCCAGCTCGCCAGATACCGCTCAGACAGCCACGGATCATAGGCGGCGATCCGGCAGCCGAACGGGCGCAGCAAGGGCACCAGCGCCCGCGCCAGATTGCCGAAGCCGATCAAGCCCACCGGGGCATCGTAGAGGCTGTAGGAGTCGATCCCGCCCTTGATGCCGTAGCCCTCGCCGCCCGCCCGAAAGGCGCGGTCGGCGTCCAGTGTGCGGCGCGCGAGACCGATGGCATGTCCGATGCAGGCTTCGGCAACCGCGGGCGCCATCGCCGGCGCCGCCGACAGCACATGGATCCCCCGGGTCTGGGCCTCCTGATAGTCGATATTCGGTTCCCAATTGGCCTTCACGTTGAGGATCGCCTTCAAATTCGGCGCCCGGTCGAGCCGCTCCTTCGGCATCGCGGTCTGGCCGATCAGGATCGACACATCGGGAAGGATGCTCTCGACCAGCGCGTCGGACGCCCGCGATCCGAAATGGCTGACGACCCGCCCCATGGCGTTCAGCGCCGCCTCGGCGTCCGGGGTAAAGACCATCGCCTCGGAACGCGGATACGGGTCGAGGAAGATCAGCGGTCGTGCATCGGCCATGGCAGCATCCTCATTTCATCCCCGAGCTGGCGATGCCGGTTGTGATGAAGCGTTGCAGGAAGGCGAAGACGATGGTCACGGGCAGCAGGGTCACCACGGTCATCGCCAGCACGTAATGCCATTGCACCTGCAATTCGCCCTGGAAGGCATTGAGCCCGACCTGGAGCGTGTAAACCTCGTTCCGGGTCAGGACGACCAGAGGCCAGAGGAATTCGTTCCAGCGCCACATGATGGAGAAGATCGCCAACACGGCCAGCGCCGGCAGCGACAGGGGCATGACGACCCGCCAATAGATCGCCCATTCGCTGGCCTTGTCCATGCGGGCGGCCTCGATCAGGTCGCGCGGAATGGTGAGCATGTATTGGCGAAGCAGGAACACGCCGGTCGGCGTCGCCGCGCCGGGCAGGATGACGCCCCACAGGCTGTTGACCATGCCAAGCTCGGTGACCACCAGATAGACCGGCACCAGGATCACGGTCAGCGGGATCATCAAGGTGCCGATCACGAATCCCAGGGCGAAACCCCGGCCCTTGAACTCGTAGATCGAAAGCCCGTAGGCAGCCATGGAATTGATCAGGAGCGTGATCAGGGTGGCCACGCCGGTGACGATGACCGAATTGAACAGGTAGCGGACGAAATTGAATTGCTCGAGCGGCTTGGTGTAGTTCTCCCACGCCATCCTGAATTCGCGGACGATCTCACGGTTCTCGATGGGGATCTTGTAGATCTCGCCTGGCGACTGCGGATCGACCATCTGGGCGATGATGCCGATGCGACGGATTTGCGCCAGGGTCCGGACGGATCCGTCCTCCATGGTCACGTCGAAGATCGGCAATGGCTTGTCGTAGCCCTCCACCGGCAGTTCGATCTGGCCGAGCGGCAGCAGGGTCGGCGGAAACTCCATCAGAGCAGCCTGGGTCTTGAAGGATGACAGCAGGAGCCACACCACCGGGCCGAACATCAGCAGCACGCCAAGACCGAGATAGACGTAGGTGAAGATGTCGGTCCAATGCCACGCACGGCCGCCGCGACGCCGGAACAGGAATTTGACGAGGGTGGCCGCCATCGCCTATTTCCCCTCGCGGCGCTGGCCGAGGTGAAGCTGTACCAGGGTCAGCACCAGCAGCACTGTGCCAAGGACAACCGATGCGGCCGCGGCCAGTCCGAAATTCTGAATCTGGCTGGCGAAGCCGGTGGTGTAGATGTACTGCACGATGAACTGGGTCGCCGTGCCCGGCCCGCCGCCGGTCAGCACGAAAACCTCGTCGAAGGTCTGCACCCCCTTGATCAGGGCGAGCACGATCACGACAAGCATGTTGGGCCACAGTAGCGGCAGGGTGATCCGCCACAGAACCCGACCACGTTTGGTGCCGTCCATCTCTGCCGCTTCATAGAGTTCGGGCGGGATGGCCTGAAGGCCGGCGAGCAGGATCAGGGTGTAAAAACCCATATGGGCCCAGATCGAAACGAAGATCGCCCAGAACATCGCCCAGGTCGGATCTACGAAGAACAGCACCCGCTCGCCGCCGAAAGCGGTGATGATCGCGTTGAGCATGCCGTCGCGCAGCAGGATCCACTTCCAGATCAGGGCGACCACCACCGGCGACAGCAGGACGGGGAAAAAGAACACCGAGCGGAAAAATCCGCGGGCACGGATCTTCCGGTTGAGGATCAGCGCGGTCACCAGGGAGAAAAAGACCATGAAGCCGACCTGGAACGTCACGAAGGTGATGGTGTTGTAGATGCCCCGCCAGAAGCGGTCCTCGCGGCAGGTGGAGACGTCCAGGACGTTGGAGCAGTCGAACAGGTAACCGTATTGCTCGCCGCCGACATAGGGCCTGCTCTCAATAAAGAGGCCGGTGCCACCGGTGACGGAGTAGGCGAAATTGATGAAGAGCGGGATGATCACGAAAGCGCCGAAGAACAGAAGATTCGGCACCAGGAACACATAGGGCATCCCGCCGATACCCAGAATCCGCTGCGCCAGCCGCATCGGATAGCCGATGCCGCCCATGACGATACGCGCCGGCCAACCGGCGAGCGAGCCGATAGACTGGATGACGGTATCGTAGCGGCCTTTGGCCTCGGTGGTCCGGGTGGGCAAGGGATCAGTACCGGAGCGGCCGGGCGGCGCTTCCGCCGCCCGGCCTTCCGTCGCGATCAGCCGCCGCGTTCCTTCTCTTCGATCTGCTGCACGATGTCCCGCTCCATGCGGGCATAGGCCTCATCGAGCGTCATTTCACCGACGATCGCCTGGCCGATCCGGCTGATGATCGCGTTGAACATCACCCGGTTGTACACATAGCCCTGGAGATCGAATGCCACCGGCGAAATGGTCGGCACCGCGCCGGCGAAGGTCTCAAGCGCATGCTTGGCCAGCGGATTGTCCGTCTGGAAGTCGACGCCATCGGCGGAGAGGCCGATATGGCCCGGGACGAACAGGGTCCGGCCATAGAACTCGTTGAGCACTTCGGCGCTGGAGAGATAGTCCATCACCCTGGCAACCGCCTCCGGGTTCTTGGACGTATTCAGGGCGACCAGCGCCGCGCCGCCGGGCATGCCGCTGCAGGCAGCCGGGCCGCATGGGGCTGGAACCGCCCACCAGTCGAAGGCATCGCCGATTTGGTCGGAGAACTGGGAAATCTGCCAGGAGCCGCTCATATACATGACGACCTTGCCGTTGGCGAAATCCTCATTGGCGCCGAGATAGGTGGATCCGGAGACCGAGCCCCAGAGCTCTTTTCCCATCGTTCCGTCTTGATGCCAATCGTAGAGACGCTGCGCCATGGCTTTGAAGCCGTCATCGATCAGCGCCGGCTCGCCATCGGCATCGAAATAGGCCGCTCCCATGGAGATGGCCGGACCGGAGACCCGGTGGCCGGAGCGGTCGAAGGCCAACGGAATCGGGATGTCGAGCTTGTCGGCAACCGCATTGGATGCCGTTGCCCAGTCATCCCATGTGGCGCCCGTGCCGGGCAAAGGGATGGCCGCCTGCTCGAATAGGGTTCTGTTCACATAGGGGCCGGTGATCGTCAGTTGGGTCATGAAGCCCGGGATCGCGCTCTCGTCGCCCGGTTCGCGCAACCATTTGAGGAATGGTCCGAAATTCGCTTCCCAGTAATCCGGATCGCTGAGATAAGGACTCAAATCCAGAAAGTGGCCGGACAGGCCGCCCAGATCGGTGACCCGGGCCATGTCGGGACCCTCGCCGGCGGCGAGCTGAATCGGCAGGCTCTCCAGAATCGCCTGATAGGCGACCGTGTCCAGAACGACCTTGATGTCCGAATTCTGTTGCTCGAACCGGTCGAGAATGTCCCGGAGAACCTCACCTTCATTGCCGTCATTGTACCATGTGATGCGGACCGTCGTCTGCGCGACAGCGGCGCTGGCAAACAGCGCCAACGTCACGGTGCCGGCAGCGGCGACCCCCAGTATAGATTTCAGCCGTGGCATTCTTTCCTCCCTTATTGGACGTTCTCACCTGGAGAGAACGCCGGATGCGTGTTGGGCCCTCCCGGCCGGTCCACGTCCTTTGTTTTTGCGAAGTCGCGCGGCGTGCATGACCCGCGACGCGCTACCATACCGCGTCAAATATTGGCATCACAGGACGTTCTTGCCGTAGGAGCCTGCCTGAAGATGTCCCACCCGCGCCGCCTGCATCTGCGCCCTGATGGCCAGTTCGGTCACCCGGAAGGCGTGCTCCTGAGCCATGGCGGTTGCCGTGCGGTGTCGAACGTCATTGACGAGATTCGGGAAATACGACAGCGGCGCGCCGGACCCGTCGATATGTTCGCAGCGATCGCCATTGACCAGGAAAATGTGATCGGTGCCCGCCCGGCCGGCCACATCCACATATTTCCGCAGCTCGATATAGCCTTCGGTCCCCAGGATCGTCAGCCGGCCGTCGCCCCAGTTCGGCAAGGCGTCCGGCGTGTACCAGTCGACCCGGATGTAGCCGTGGCCGTTTTCGCCGCGTAGCACGATCTCGCCGAAATCCTCCAATCCCGGGTCCTCCGGATTGGCGAAGTTGCCGACCGTGCTGGAGACGATCTCCGCATCGTCGGACTGGGTGAAGAACAGGAACTGGTCGATCTGGTGGGAGCCGATGTCACACAGGATGCCGCCATAGCTCTCGCGCCGGAAGAACCAGTCGGGCCGGGTGGGCCGATTGAGCCGGTGAGGGCCCAGCCCGACGGTCTGTACGACCCTGCCGATCGCGCCGCCCTGCACCAACTCAGCCGCCTTGGCGACGGCGGGGACTTCGAACCGTTCGGAGAAGTCGACCGACCAGATCCTGCCCGTGCGCGCGACGCAGGCGCGGATGTCCGCGAGCTGTTCCAGGGTGGTGCAGCCCGGCTTGTCGACCATGACATCCTTGCCGTTCTCCATCGCCCGGATCGCCAGGGCCGCCCGTTCGCTCGGAACAGCAGCGGTCAGGATCAGGTCGATATCGGGATCGAGCAGCAGGTCATCGCAGTCGGAAACCCTCGGGATCTCCGGGAACCGCTCGACGAAGCCGGGGATCGTCTCCGGCTCGCCGGCGGTCCACCAGCCCTTGCAGCGGCAGCCGACTGCCAACATCCCGGCGAGTTGCCCGAAGATGTGACGGTGATCGAGCCCGATGGCGGCGACGGTAACCTGGCGATCCGCGGTCATGGTCCGGGCTGGACCCGCACCGCGCGCCGCTCCGCCGATGAGGCGAGCAGGGCGTCGATCAAGTGGTGGGTCAGGAGGGCTTGCCGGCCGGTGACCATGGGTGATCGGCCCTGTCGGACGGATTCGGTGAAGTCGTCGATCAGCGCCCGGTGCAGATCATGGGAAAACGCCATCGGATCCGCGCCGCCTCCCGTTCCGGCGCTCTCGCCGAAGGTCTCGACCCGGCCATCGTACCAATTGATCATGAGTTCTCCGCCTTGCAGCGTCGCCGACGCCTGTTCGCAATCGAAAGCGATGTGTTCGGCAGCGCCGGGAAAGGCCGAGGTGGTTGCGTTGATCGACCCCAGCGCACCATTTGCAAATCGCACGCCGGCGGCGACAAAATCCTCGGTCTCCATGCGGTGGAGCCGGCTGGTCCCGGCAATCGCCTGTACCTCCACGACCGGGCCGGCGAGGCTGAGCATCAGGTCGAGCGAATGGATCGCCTGGCTGATCAGGACGCCGCCGCCGTCGCGGGCGAGCGTTCCGCGGCCCGGCTCATTGTAATAGGACTGTTCCCGCCACCAGGGCACCACCAGCCGGACGCAGGCCATCGCACCCAGGCTGCCGCCTGCCAGCAGGGCCTGCAATCTGCGCGACACGTCGCGAAACCGGTTCTGGAACACGATGCCCAGGGTAACGCCATGGGCCTCGCAAGAGCGCACAATCGACTCCGCCGCCCCGGTCGTACGTTCGACCGGCTTTTCCATGAGGACGTGTTTGCCCGCTGAAGCGAAGGTCTCCACCAATTCGGCTCGTGCATCCGGCGGCGTCAGGATCAGGGCAGCTGAGATCGAGTCATCGTCGCGCAGGTCCTGAAGTGACTCCGCTGCGGGGAATTCATACTGGCGGGCGAACGCCTCGCGCCGTCCTGGATCGCGGGAGAACACGCCGCGCACGTCAATGCGGTCCGATAGGTCGCGGAGTGCGCGGGCATGCGGTGCGGCGGCCATGCCAAGCCCGACGACGGCCACACCGATCTTCGCTGGTGTGTCGGTCATCGTGTGCTGGAGCGTGAAATCACAGCGGTCAATCTTGGTTTCATGAGAGCGTAGCCGCGCCGAAATCCTAGCTCAGTTCGAATCCGCTGTCGTTACCATTGGCCCAATGGGACAGACGCGACCTCTCGAGTGTCCCGATCCTGGACAGCGTTCCGTTATCGCCGTGTCTCAATTCAGAACGCATTGCTCTTCCTGCCTGACGACGGAGGGCCGTCGATATTGGCAGGATCGACTGGCGCAACATCTGCTCACGCGGACCCGGCACCGGCCTGTTCCCCCGCCCAGCCGGTGCCGTACGAACCAAAAATACGCTGGATCGCGCCTAAGCCGAAGGTCCTCGACCGTGACCCGAAGGAGAACCGCACGGCTGGCATGCAAATTGCTGCGTGACCTGGAAATGGCCTGTGGCGGGGGCGGCAGGACGGTGCCTGCCGAATAAGGGGACGCTGCCGAAGCTCGCACTGGTCTGTCTTTGCGAAGCGAAGCGTCAGTCTCCGGCCCATGCGCAAACCGGGGAGGCGGCGGCGATGACGATAGCGGAGACCAAGGCCCGACCGGGACCTTTGATCGATTTTCTGGGGCGTAGTTGGGCTGTTGAATCGCCCGTCCGGGCAGCGGTGTTCAACGATTCGACCAGCACGGTCGCGTTTGCCCTGGGCGGCGGCGACGTCGCCCTGGCCCGTTGCGACGGCGATGACATCCCGATCACGAAAGCCCAGACCAACGCGGACGGCGTCCTTGAAATCACGCCGAACGACGAGCCGCCTCGTCCGTTGATCCGCGTCATGGCGGAAGCGCGTCCCGGCATTTCGCTGACGGCCGACGGCCGGGGCGGGTTCCTGGGCGGCGATCGCGACGGTGGTTTGTTTTCAATCGGCCAGGACGGGCAGATCGTCGAACAGGGCAGCGTCGGCCCGGACCCGGTTCAGTGCGTCGCCGCCGCGCCGCAAAGCGGTTTGCGTGCCGGCGCCGTCGGCCGTGATGTGCACCTATACAGCGCCGGCCTCGATGAGCCGCTGGATTCGTTCCGCCACGAGCAACCGGTATCGGCCCTGGCCTTCGATCCCAAGGGAAAACGGCTCGCCGCGGCCCATGAAGGCGGCGTGACGTTGTGGCCGACGGACCGATCGGGCACCGCGCAAAAGACGCTCCCTTGGGCTGGTGCGCATTCAGCAATCGCCTGGAGCCCGGACAACCGATTCATTGCCGGCAGCGCCACCGACAACGCCGTTCATGCCTGGCGCCTGCGCGACGGCGCAGATATCCGCTTGCCGGGACTGACTTCACCGTCCACCGGCCTCGGCTGGGCCCGGAAGTCGCGGTTTCTCGTTTCCGCCGGCGATACGCGGGTGGTTTGCTGGCCGGTCGGCGGAGCGGACAAGAAATCGCATCTGCACGCTGAGAAATTCGGCATCCCGTCGGATATCCTGGTGACCGGTGTCGCCTGCCACCCGCAGAACGATACGATCGCCGCCGGCTATGCAAATGGTGCGGTGCTCCTGTACCGCTATGGCAAGTCCGGCGAGCTTTTCGTCAAGGGACCCGGCGACGGCGCCGTCAGCGCGGTCGCGTGGTCCGCCGATGGCCGGCACCTCGGCGTGGGGACCGAGGAAGGGTTCGTTGCCGTGGTCTCGTTCCCGGTCGGTTTCTTCAAATAGCCCGTGATCATGACCGAATTCCGCCGGGCATGCCCGGCATCGCCACGGTGGATTGCGACGACATCGACCGACCTCATAGGGAGACCACTCCATGACTGAACCCGAAATCGCCCAGGAAGAGCCCTATGAGTGGGAGGTCGAAGAGGGCGATTCCGTCGTCTGGTGCCGCTGCGGCCGGAGCCAAAATCAGCCGGTCTGCGACGGCTCCCATGCCGGCACCGGCCTCAGCCCGATGATGTATCGGGCGCCGGAGGGCGGCACCATCTGGCTGTGCGGCTGCAAGCAGACCAAGACGCCGCCCCTGTGCGACGGCAGCCACAACAATCTCTGACCCTTGGTACAAGGGCCTGTGCCACCACACAGCTGGAAACGAGCATGGCCGAGGACTCCCCACCCCGCGCAGCCGAACACGTTCGCCGGCTCGAACTAGTCGGCCGTATGACCGAACTCAACTCACGGCATCTGAAATCCCAGAGCCAGCGCGGCGGGTTGGAGTTTGAGATCGCGCGCTGCGAAGAAGCGATCGACCGGGGCGATCAATCGGAGGATTTCCCGGCAGCCCTGGACGCGCTGCGGCAGGAGTTGGCCGTGGTCGACCGATCCCGCCTGGAAATCGACTTGGAACGCGCCCGTCTCGAGGAAGAATTGGCCGCGCTCAACCGGCCGCCAGAAGACGGCGGCTGATCCGCTCGCCAACCGACGATCCGACCGTCCATCGGAATCCCCTAATGGCCGAGCCTACAATCTCGCCGATCGACGGCGGAATTTCGCCTTGACCGCACGGCGATAATGAAACCAGATCGCTTCGCTGATGTGGCGGCGAGGCAGGGTGTTGATGGATCCGAAACTGGCGCGAGGGTTGGCCCGGCAAGGCATGCGGGCGATCTCGGATCAGCAGAACGAGCAGGTCTATTCGGAGATTTGGGATTTCGTCGCCTCGGCGTATGGCCGGAAAGTCTCCCAGGAAGGCTTCGCACGGATCCGCAATCTGGTCTGTCGGCTGCTCAAGGATCATCCATCGACGATCATATTCGACGAGCACAGCTACCGGCCGATCAACAAATCCTATGTGTTCTGGCTGAGCGCTTCAGCCGCCCTGGAGGACGAGCAGAAGGGCGACGACATCTTCCAGGAAATGACGCTGCGCTTCGGGTCCAACATGCTGAACATCAACCGCAAGGAATTCGGCTGGAATCTGCGGCAGGTCCCGGTGTCGGTTTCGTTCCATGCGATCCAGCGCTTCATCGAACGCACCGATACCGATTTCCAGTCGTTCTTCTCCGGGCTCGCGCATGTGGTGCTGTGCAGCTCGATCATGTCCTTCGCCTTCTACAGCAAGCGCAACATCGTCGGACTGCCGATCATCTTCCCCTATTTCGACGGGCTGCTGCTGGGCTACACCCAGCGCTACGAGTTCAACGGCAGCTATGACATCGACCGCTACAGCGTGTTCCGGAACGGGCGGCTGGAGAGCGAGGATACGGTTTCGCCGTTTCACGAGATGTTCCGCACCAACTACCCGAACTACATTCTCGGCTGCAATTACCGGACCTTCATCAGCCACAAGGAAATCCGCGACAATCAGATTTTCATGTTCGACCGCATGACGGAGGTCTTTTCCGACATGGACGTGGTCGGCAAGGTCGGCTGGTCGTTCCTGTTCGATTCCGACAAGGGGCTGACCATCGACCTGACCGAGTATGACCGCCTGAAGATCGAGCATTTCGTGCAGCAGTACAAATTGCTGATCAACGACCGCGACTATTTTGAAAAGATCATCAAGTTCGCCGAGTAGCGCTGCCGGGCTACGGTGCCCGCAGACCTGCACCCCTGACCGGCAACCCCATCCTGCGTCGTCCCCGGACTTGATCCGGGGACCCATCAGGCGGCCCGCGCTGTAGCTGCCCGTCCGACTGGCCCGGCGCCTCGTTGGCTCGCGACGGCGGGGAAATGGGTCCCCGGATCAAGTCCGGGGACGACGAAGGTAAGGAAAGCAGGCGGTGGTCCGCAAAGGTGGCCGATTGGCTGCCCGAATATGTGTGAATGCCGTGACCCGGCGTATCCGCTGATCGGCGACCCCGGTTGTTTGGCCCGGTCCTTGCACTCAAGCATCAGTAGAAACAGAGACGATGCGCCGGTCGGGCCGTGACGCGCCCGCCTGTCGTCGTGGGAAAAACCGGCTTGAGGGGAGGAACAACATGACGGCCACACAAACGTCGACCGACAAAGAGTCCACGGAAAAGGATCGGAGCTTCCGCAAGGTGGCGGCGCTCGCCGAGGAGATGATCGCCGCCCATGGCAAGGACTTCACCATGGGCGCCTTCGTTCTGGCGGCCCGCTTCATCGCCCAGGACAAGCCGTTGTCCAAGGACGGGATGCAGCAAGAAATGGCGCAGTGACGTCCCGGGCCAGTGACGGCATTGCTCCGAAATCACAAGGCCTGTCCGCCAGCAGCCCGGTATTGGACATGGCCGGGCGGTTGTCCCTTTCTGAAACGCTGTCTGTCGTCCAGCTGTTCGAAAAGCCGACAGCAATGGCCGCTTACGACGGGCAGCCGGCGACAAATTGCCGCGAATACGCTGGCCGGGTGAAATATTCGGGGCTTGGCATGGTGCTTGCTACCAAAGAGTGAAATCGCGGTCGCATGGCGGGCGTGAAAAGAAAAACAAAGTCCAAACTGGGAGGGCATTGGGATGAAAGCAGCCGTACTCCACGGCTATGACGAGGCGTTAGAGGGGCCGGACTTCGTCACCTATGGCGACGTGCCGGACCCGGACATCGAAAAGCCGTCGGATGTCATCGTCCGCATCGGCGGCGCCGGGGTCTGCCGCACCGATCTGCACATCATCGAAGGCATCTGGCGCAGCAAGGTCGACGTCGATCTGCCCTATATCATGGGCCATGAGAATGCCGGCTGGGTCGAGGCCGTGGGCGCCGGCGTGGAATCGGTCAAGGTTGGCGATCCGGTGGTTTGCCACCCGTTGGTCACAAGCGGCCACTGCCTGGCATGCCGCCGCGGCCAGGACATGCAGGCGGCGGAGTCGGTCTTTCCCGGCATCAACGCCAATGGCGGCTATGCCGAGCTTCTGAAGACCACCGAACGCACGCTGATCAAGCTGCCGAAGACACTGGCGCCGAAGGATGTCGCTCCTTACACGGACGCCGGGCTGACCGCATACCGGGCCGCCAAGAAGGCGTCGCGCCATCTGCTGCCCGGCGAACATGTGGTGGTGATCGGCGCCGGCGGTCTGGGCCATATCGCGATCCAGGCGTTGAACGCCCTATGCGCGGCGGAGATCATCGTGATCGACCGCTCCAGCATGGCTCTTGGCCTGGCCGAGGAATGCGGCGCGCACCGGACGGTCAAGGCGGACGGCAACGAGGTCGAGACGGTTCTCGAACTGACCCGGGGGCTGGGCGCCGAGGCGGTGATCGATTTCGTCGGCGAAGGCGACTCGATCAACAAGGGCCTCGCGATGACCCGCAACGCCGGCTTCTACTATATCGTCGGATATGGCGGCAAAATCGAGGTCCCGACCATCGACATGATCGTCTCGGAGAAGACGATCGTCGGCAATCTGGTCGGCACCTATCCGGAGCTGGTCGAACTGATGTCCCTGGCCGATCGCGGCCTGGTGAACCTGGCGACCAAGGAATACAGCCTGAGTGAAGCGAACAATGCCTTGCGCGACTTGAATGCGGGCGAGGTCAAGGGACGTGCCGTGCTGGTTCCCTAGATCGGGGAACGGGCACGCCGTGGCGTGACCCGAAGCGCTGTCAGCCGATGGCGCCCGGGGTCCCGTTGATGAGGTGAAATCCAAATGGGAGAGGCAAAATGCCTGATGGATTATCTCTAAATAAGATCAAGGCTCAGAAAGGAATGAGCATCGGCGAAGCGGCGAAACGCGTGGCCGATCTGGGTTGGACGCCGACCTACGTTCAGGAGGCGATGACCTTCCCGACCGACTACAAGATTTCCAAGGCGCCGCGCGACCCGATGAAACAGGTCCTGCGGTCCTACTTCCCGATGCAGGATGAGAAGGACAACCGCGTTTACGGGGCGCTGGACGCCGCGCTGCGCGGGGACATGTTCCGCGACGTGGAGCCGCGTTGGATCGAGTGGATGAAGCTCTTCCTGGCGATCATCCCGTTCCCGGAGATTTCGGCGGCCCGATCCATGGCCATGGTCGGCCAGTTGGCGCCGGGTGAGGAGTTGCGCACCGGGTTCACCATGCAGATGGTCGACGAGTTCAGGCACTCGACGATCCAGATGAACCTCAAGAAGTGGTACATGGAGAACTATATCGACCCGGCCGGGTTCGATATCACCGAGGCCGCCTTCGGCAAGTGCTACGCCACGACCATCGGACGTCAGTTCGCCGAGGGTTTCGTGACCGGCGACGCCATCACATCGGCCAATGTCTATCTTACGGTGGTTGCCGAGACCGCGTTCACCAACACGCTCTTCGTGGCCATGCCCTCGGAAGCGGCGCGCAACGGCGACTATGCCCTGCCGACCGTGTTCCTGTCGGTGCAGTCGGATGAATCACGGCATATCGGCAATGGTCACGCCATGCTGATGTCTCTCATCAACGACCCGGATAACCACGCCCTGCTCGAGCGCGACATCAGATATGCGTTCTGGCAGAACCACGCCATCGTCGATGCCGCGATCGGCACGTTCATCGAATACGGCACCACCGATCGCGACAAGAGCAAGCCGTCCTATGTCGAGCTGTGGCACCGGTGGATCTACGAGGATTACTACCGGACCTACATGCTGCCGCTGGAGAAATACGGCATCAAGATCCATCACGACGATGTCGCCGAGGCATGGGACCGCCTGGTCAACGACATGTACGTCCATACGGTGGCGCAGTTCTTCGCGGTCGGCTGGCCGGTGAACTTCTGGCGCATCGAGGCCCAGACCGAGCGCGACTTCGAGTGGTTCGAGCACAAATATCCGGGCTGGCACGCCAAGTTCGGCGAGTTCTGGAAGTGGTACGCCAAGCTCAGCAAGCCCGGCGAGACCAACATCCTGTTCAACCAGGATACCGGTTACGCCTATCCGCACCGGTGCTGGAGCTGCCTGGTGCCCTGCCTGATCCGGGAGGATTTCTGCATCGACGAGGTCGACGGCGAAATCCACACCTATTGCTCGAATCTCTGCCGGTGGACCCACAAGATCGCCTTCGCGCCCGAGTACAAGGGCCGTCCCACACCGGCGATGGGCCGGTTCAGCGGTCGTCGTCAGTGGGAGGAGTGCTACCACGATTGGGATCTGGCGGATTGCATCAAGGATCTCGGCTTCGTCAGGGATGACGGTAAGACCCTGATCCCGCAACCGCATCTGATCTTCGACGACAAGGCGATGTGGAACCTGGATCACGTCAAGGGTCACCAGATCAAGAGCCCGCTGCTGTTGCTCAGGGAAATGAACGCCGAGCAGCGTGAGCAGCATGTCGCGGATTACCGCAAGGGTTTCACGATCAATCCCTGTCACTGATCCCGGGTACTGATCAGCGTCACTGATCATCGGCCTACGGGACGGGGGTTTGGCATGAAGCCGGACCCCCGGTTCCCGCCATAACAACAACGGGGGAACGCGCCAGAATGCCTGGCAAGGATATCTACACGGTCCGCTTCGAGCCGGTCGGCGTCGAAATGGAGGTCGAAGAGGGCGAGACCGTCCTCGATGCCGCCTTCCGCCAGGGCGTGGCGCTGATGCATGGCTGCAAGGAAGGCCAGTGCGCCAGTTGCAAGGCGATCCTCGTCGATGGCGACATGGAACTGCTCAAATATTCGACCTTCGCGCTGTCCGACCCCGAGCGGGAGACCGATCACATCCTGCTTTGCCGCACCCAGGCCTATAGCGACCTGGAGATCGAGCTACTGAACTATGACGAAGAGTTGCTGTCGCGCTCGATCCCGGTTAGGGACTACGCCGCCCAGATCAGCGCCATCGACGCGCTGACCCACGATACTTTCCGCCTGGAGGTGGAGATCGACGCGCCGCTCAAATTCTGGGCCGGACAATACGTCGATATCACCGTGCCGGGGCAGGACATCACCCGCGCCTTTTCCATGGCCAACCCGCCCAGCGAGGGGCGCCGACTGGCCTTCATCATCCGGAAATACCCAGACGGCGCCTTCTCCGCGCTGCTGGATGGCGGCCCCAATGGCGGACTGCGTGTCGGCGACGCTCTGGCACTCAAGGGCCCCTACGGCATGTGCTTCCGGCGCGAGGAGCGACCGGGCCCGATGCTGCTGATCGGAGGCGGCTCGGGCATGTCGCCGCTATGGTCGATCCTGCATGATCTGATGGACAGCGGCGAACAGCGCCAGGTGACGTTCTTTTATGGCGCCCGCGCCATGCGCGACCTTTTCCACTTGGACGAACTGGCGGCGATCGCCCGTGCCTATCCCGGATTCACATTCGTGCCCGCGCTGTCCGAGCCGGCGCCCGCCAATGGCTTGGATGGGGGCTGGGACGGCGAGACCGGGTTCATCCATGAAGTCGTAGCGCGACATCTGCGCGAGATGATCGCCGCCGGCCAGGATGGCGGCGAGATCGACGCCTATGCCTGCGGCCCGCCGCCGATGATCGACGCCGTTCTGCCGGTGCTGCAGATGAACGACGTCGAGCCCGAGCGCATCTATTTCGACAAATTCACACCATCGCTTGCCGCCGCAATACCGGCACCTTCGGAGCCAGGTGGCATAAGCCTGCTCCAACTTAACCAGCAGACCTGAGGGAGGAAACAGTCATGGCAGAGGCCAGTACGGAAACGAAACCGGTCAAGTCCGGCGCCGCGGGGTCCGCGCATTTCGTCGGCTGGAACAGCCGGCGATACAACTACTTCGAGCCCAAGGGTCGACGGGCATCCCATTACGAAGACGTCACGGTCGACGTCCAGCCCGATCCCGAGCGCTATCTGCTGCAGGATTGGATCATTTCCTTCGCCGACGGCACCGGTGCCTACAGCAAGGCGTGGACGGCGCTGAAAAGCTCGAACTGGCATGCGTTCCGGGCGCCGGACGAGGAGTGGGAGCGCACCCACTACGCCCGTCAGGCCCGCATCGAGGGCATGATCAAGCAGGTCGTCGACAACGCCCGCAAGGGCGGCGCGCCGGCGAAGTTCGACAAATCCTGGCTGAAGGCGTTGCAGGATCATGTCGGCGCCCTGAAGCACGCCGAATTCGGCCTTGGCACCTCGCTGATGCAGGCGCAGCGCTACGGCTACACCCAGATGATCAACAACGCGATCCTGACCAACTCGTCCTACAAGCTGCGCTTCGCCCAGGATCTGACCCTCTATCTCGGCGAGCTCGGGATGGATCTTCCCGATCTCGACACCGATGCCGGCAAGGATCACTGGCTCAATGACGGGGCCTGGCAGGGCGCGCGGGAAGCGTGCGAGGCCATCATGGGGTCGAGTGACTATCTGGAGCAGTATTTCGCCATCAACGTGGTCTTCGAGCCGATGGTCGCGGAACTGGTGCGCAGCGGGTTCGTGATGCAATGCGCGGCCGCGCACAACGACTTCGTCACCCCGGCCGTCGTGTCCTCGGCCGAGACCGATTACGAGCACAATCTCGCCAATACGGTGGAGCTGTTCCACATCCTGGCCCATGACGAGACCCATGGTGCTGAGAACTGCCAGACCCTTCGCGACTGGCACGACAAGCACATGGCGCTGGGTATCGGCGCGGCCAACGATCTGCAGCCCATCTGGTCGCAGACGCGGGTCAAGTCCGCAAGTTTCACGGATGCCTTCGAACGGGCCCAGAACCGCGCGGCGGAAATCAAGATCGAGATCGGTTTCGGTTGAGCCGTCCCAAGGCCGCCAAGAGACCAATCGAACAACGTGAATGAGGAGGTAGGACACGATGAGCACCGATACGGGAGTAGCCGGCACCGGCATGTTCAAGGACATGGACCACATCAAGTTCGAGGAGACCGTTTCCCATCAATGCGGCGTGACCATGAATGACAGCGTCGAAGCCCGCGCCATCGCCGAGGTGATGGAGCGGAAGCCGGGGATCACGGTGACCTATATGCCGGCCATGATCCGCATCGACGGCGAAGGCAAGATGGAATTCCGGATGGATGAGATCACCGAGGCCCTCGGCCGACCGATGGATTCCTACACCTTCGAGATATCCACCTCGACCCATTACGGGCGGATGGTGCGTCTCGACGACAACGTCATCGTGCTGTTCGGCAACATGGACGACTCGCTGGACTACGTGTAGCGGCGACGGTGCCGGGACGGTCCCCGCATGGCCCGGGCGGGGCAGCGGGGACCGTCGCCGGCTAGAGCACGATGAGTTGAGGTCAATCGACCTCACCTCTGAATCGTCCTCTAGAACATCGGAATAGAGCGGGATTCGGATTTGAAATCGAGTCGACTTCAAATCATCCCGATCTAGCAATAACTGGAGGCGTGAAGCCGATCCGGACCGCACAGAATCCGGACGCCACGCAGGGAGGCGAGAGATGTACAAGACCGACAAGGGCGAGGAAATTTTCATCATCGACGGCCACACCCACTTTTGGGATGGCAGCCCGGCCAATCAGAAGAACATGCACGGCAAGCAGTTCATCGACTGCTTCTACGGCTATCACAACGCGCTGAGCCCGCCGGAGGAAGTGTGGCCGAAGGAGAAGTTCGACAAGTATTCGCCGGACACCATGTACGACGATCTTTTCGTCCAGGGTTACGACGACATGGCGATCCTGCAGCCGACCTATCTGACGGATTTCTATAAGGAAGGCTTCAACACCACCGAACGGAACGCCTTCGTCAAACAGGCACACCCCGACCGCTTCATCCTGAACGGCGCGTGGGACCCACGTGACGGCGAGGCCGGCCTCGACTACCTCGAGGAGCTGGTCGACACCCACAAGATCACGGGCGCCAAGCTCTACACCGCCGAATGGCGCGGCGAATCGCGCGGCTGGAAACTGTCCGACCCCTGGGCCGAACGCTACCTGGAGAGATGCGTCCAACTTGGCGTCAAGAACCTGCACGTCCATAAGGGGCCGACGATCATCCCGCTCGACAAGGATGCCTTCGCCGTCGGCGACATCGATATCGCGGCGACCAACTTCCCCGACCTCAATTTCATCGTCGAGCATTGCGGCCTGCCGCGGCTCGATGATTTCTGCTGGATCGCCGTCCAGGAGGCCAATGTGTATGGCGGCTTGGCGGTCGCCCCTGCCGTTCATCCATGGCCGGCCCCGCTATTTCGCCGAGATGATCTCCGAGCTGCTGTTCTGGCTCGGCGAGGACCGGATTCTCTTTGGCAGCGACTACGCGATCTGGACGCCGAAATGGCTCATCGACAAGTTCATGGCCTTCGAACTACCCGACGACATCCGCCAGGAGACCGGCGTCGACCTGACCCTCGAGGCGAAGAAGAAGATCCTCGGGCTCAACGCGGCCAGGCTCTACGACATCGACATCGAGGCGCAGAATGCCAAGCTGAAGAAAGACAACCTCGTCGCGGCGGAATAGGCGGCCATGGCCGCGCTCGACAATGACGGGATGGTCGCGGAGGTGTGGTCCAGCCTCGCCCCCGTGACCGACCCTGAACTCGATGAATCGGTGACGGAGCTGGGCTTCGTCACCGATGTCACGGTCGATGAGAAGGGCGGCGTCGGCGTCGGATTTCGCCTGCCGACCTATTGGTGCGCCGCCAACTTCGCCTACCTGATGGCCGATGATATGCGCCGTGCGGTAGCCGGCCTGCCCTGGGTGACCTCGGTAAAGGTCGGGCTGGTGGATCACGTCTATGCCGAGCAGATCAACACCGGTATGGCCGAAGGGCTGTCCTTCCAGGAGACATTTGCCGGGGAAGCGGATGGCGAATTGGACGAGGTTCGCCAGACCTTTCGCCGTAAGGCGTTCCAGCGGCGCCAGGAAGGGGTGATCCGGGACCTGCTCGGTCGCGGATTCACCGCGGAGCAGGTTATCGCCATGACCCTGTCCGCCCTCGAGCAATTGACGATCGACGACGATGAGGGCCGCAAGCTGGTCGCCCGCTATCTGGAGATGCGGCGCGGATGGGACGGGCATGAGTCCGGTGCGGAACCGGCCTTTTTCACGGTCGATGCGGAGGCCCTGGAGGCTCGGTCCTTCAAGGAGTACCTGCTCGAATTGCGCCGGGTCCGGCTCAACGTGGAACTCAACGGCATCCTGTGCCGGGGCCTGCTGCAGGCGCGGTACCGGGACGAAGAAGAACGAGACGAGGATGAGGAGCCGACACTTCTGGATTTCGCGCTCGGCCGGGTCAAACAACCGGCGGAACCGCCACGATCCTGAACACGGAGATGCTTCGACAAGTCTGCCGACAGAACGATCCAATTAGGACGCCAAGGGAGGAAGACGATGCCAAAGATGATGCTGCACCAGGACAGCGCACGCCAAGCCCTGGGCCGGGGCGTGGCGAAACTGACCCGAGCGGTCGAAGGGACTCTCGGCCCCGCGGGAATGAACGCGATCATCGATGTCCCCATCGGCACTCCCATCGTCTCGCGCGACGGAGTCAGCATCGCCGCCGAGGTCGAACTGGAATGCCGCTTTGAGAATATGGGCGCCCAGGTCGTCCGCGAGGTGTCGAAAGAGACCAACGAAGTGGCCGGCGACGGCACGACCACCGCCACCATCCTGGCCAATGCAATGGTCCAGGACGGGTTGGAGGCGCTTGCCCTGGGCGCCAGCGCCGTTGAGGTCGTCGCCGGCATCAAGGCCGGAGTCGCCGTCGCTACGACGGCTCTGAAGGAGATCGCGCGACCCCTGGAGTCCGATGAGGAGCTGCGGGCGGCCGCGACCATCGCCGCAAACGATCCGGCGCTGGGCGAGTTGGTGGCCCGGGCCATCACCCAGGTCGGGCCGAACGGCACGGTCGGGGTCGAACACGGGCTGACGGTGGAAACCACCCTGGAGGTTGCCGAGGGCATGACCTTCGATCGCGGCTATATCTCCCATCACATGGTCACCGATGTGGAGAAGATGCAGGCGGTTCTCAACGAGCCCTACATCCTGATGACCGATCAGAAGATCGCCACACCGGAGGATATCGGCCGACTGCGCCAGGCCGTGGCGGAGACCGGTCGGCCGCTCCTGATCATCGCCGAGGAAATATCGCCCGAGGTCGTCGTCTCTCTGCTCGGCGGGAAGAATGGCGCCAGCCGGATCGCGGCGGTGCATCCGCCGGAATATGGCCATTGGCGCAAGGCGATGCTGGAGGATCTGGCCATCCTGACCGGCGGCCGGGTGATCGCGCGGGAACTCGGCGGTACCCTGGCGGAGGCGACACTGGCCGATCTCGGCACCGCGAAGCGGGTGCGGATCGCTGCCAGCGAGACGACAATCACCGAGGGTGGCGGCGATCCCGAGGCGGTGGCGGCGCGGCGGACACAGGTCACCCGCCAGCTCGAAGCGGCGCCGAACAATATCGAATTGGACAAGATCGTCCAGCGCCTGGCCAAGCTGTCCGGCGGCAGCGCGGTGATCCTGGCCGGCGGTGCGACTCCGGTGGAGCAGAGACGCCTAGGACAGTTGATCGAGGACGCCCTCAACGCGGCGCGCGCCGCAGCGGCCGAAGGGGTCGTACCGGGCGGTGGTACGGCGCTGGTGCAGGTCGCATCGACCCTCGACGCATTGATCGAATCCCTGCCGAACGGTGAGCGGGCCGGGGCGGCGTTGCTTCAACTGGTTCTCACCCGCCCGCTGCGCTGCATCGCCGAGAATTGCGGGGCCCGACCGGACGACATCGTCATGCGGGTCGCGCAGTCGCCAAAGGGTGTCGGATTCAACGCTCGAAACGGCCAGTTCGAGGATCTTCTCGGCAGCGGGGTCATGGACCCCGTCAAGGTGACCTGCACTGCGCTCCGCAACGCCGCGTCGGTTGCGTCGCTCATCCTGACCACGCATACGCTGATCGCCGACAAGCCGGACTACGTCGATCCGACCGCGGGGCCGGCCATGGGTGGCGGATCGGAATTGCTGGGCCGGGAATAGGCTTGGTAATTTGGGGATATGACCGGAATGGCGGTGGTTGGGGATAACTGACGGGGCGAGAGCCGCTGTCCGACGAAACGGGGCCGTCGATCCGCAGATCCACCAACACAGCCCTGCCGGCCGTCGATATCAGGGACGGTCGATCCCGTAATCCTCGAGCTTTCGGTACAGCGTGCTCCTGGAGATCCCCAGCGCCTCGGCAGCGCGGGTCATGTTCCCGTCGCTGTCCAGGACCGCCGCCTCGATTGCCCGCCGCTCGACGGTTTCGAGGCTGCCCTCCCCAGGCTGCGCCCGGATCGGGATTTCCGGCAACCATCTCACCAGGGCCAAACGGGCGCAGTTCCGGCGGGTAGATCGGCCAGTCCGATTTCGTCGCTGTTGGTCAGCAGAAGCAGGCTCTCGAGCAGGTTCTTCAATTCGCGCACATTCCCGGGCCAGTCGAATCCACGGAAGACCTGCCGAACCTGCGGGCTGAGCGTCTTGGGCTCGATCCCATGATGCCGCGCCAGGCTTTGGCTGAAATGGTCGACCAGACGATCGATGTCGCCCATCCGCGCTCGCAATGGCGGGATGTCCAGGGTCGTGACGCTGATCCGGTAGAACAGATCCTTGCGGAAATGTCCGGCCTCGATGTCGTCGCGAAGGTTCCGGTTGGTCAGCGCGATCAGGCGAACATCCACTTTACGGCCGCCATTGTCCCCCAGCCGGCAGATAATGCCGTCCTCGAGCACCCGCAGCAGATAAGGCTGCATATCCAGGGGCATTTCGCCGATTTCGTCGAGGCAGAGCGTGCCGCCATCGGCCAATTCGAAACGACCGGCGCGGCCATCGTTGTTGGCCCCGGTAAAGGCGCCCTTGACGTAGCCGAACAGCTCGCTTGCCACCATTTCCTTTGACACCGCGCCGCAGTTGAACACCACGAATGGCCCCGCCGACGTGACACCGGATGCGTGGATGGCGCGGGCGAACAGCTCCTTGCCGACGCCCGTTTCTCCCTGGACCAGGACCGGCGCCCGGTTCGCCGACAGGCGTCGGGCCCGGCTGAGCGTGTCATCCAGGACCCGACTCTGACCGATGATGGATCCGAAGCCCTCCTGGCTGGAGGGCGCGCAGGGCTGCGCCGGCGCGATGCGGGGCTTCGCCCGACGTGGGTGCTGGGGGATGACCAGCAGGGCGCCGAGCGTCTCGTCGCCGATGCGCACCGGCTTCAACCATTCCGGCCGCAGTCCGTGGGGCAATCGTTTTGCCCACTCATCCGCCGATTGCGCATTGCCGATATCCACGATCGATGCGCCCATGGCCGGGTTGATGGGGACCGACCAGCGGTCCAGCCGCTCGCGTACCACGTCGTTCATGTGGATGACCCGGCCCCTTCGGTCGAGCGCGATGACGCCGTCCTCGACCCAGCTGGGAAGCTGCGACAGGCAGGCTTCGAGCAGCCTCGCCCGCTCGGCCAGCGCTTCCTCGGCCAGGGCTGCCTCGATGCGCTTGGCGGCGACAACGGCGAGGGCGAGGCTGTTGGGCTGGAAACTCTGTTTCGGGCCGGAGATATCGAGCACGCCGACGAGGCTGCCATCGGCCGGGTCGCGGATCGGCGAGGCGGCGCAGGTCCATTTCTTGACGCCTTCGCAAAAATGCTCGGCGGCATGCACCTCAACCGGCCGCATTGTCGCCAGCGCCGTTCCGATCGCATTTGTGCCAACGGCCGACTCGCTCCACCCGCCGCCAGTCTGCAACTGGATCTCGCGGCCGGAATCGACGACGTTGTGGTCGCCGGCGGTTTCCAGCACGACCCCTGTGGCGTCGGTCAGGATCATCATCGAACGGGTGTCGATCAGAAAATCCATCGCCTGGGCGAGCGTCGTGCCGGCCGCGTTGCACAAGGGCTCTCTGCCGCTGACGGTGCCGATGGAAGGACTCCTCCTGCAGCAATTCCGGCGAGCCGGTGCCATGGGCATCGACGCCGCTGTTCACACTGCGCTGCCAGGAGTCGACGACGAATTTACGGACAGTGGGCGTAGGCTTGAGGACCCCGCTCAGAAAATTCTCCCAAGCGTGCATGATCTCCGTCTCCCCGGAGACACCGCCTACTCGGAGGGACAGGTCCACTCCCAGAAACCGATCGCCGTCCGACGCCGGTGGGACCTTTTCCATGGCATACCTCCCGCCACGGGCGTTTTTCTCTCAACCGTTACGCGGGACCAGCCCGCTTGATCCTGAAAATCGAAACGCGTCTACCTGAATTTGCTCCTTTGCCCGCATGGTCGAATTTCGACCCACTAACCGGCTCGGCAGTGGAATCTGACTATCACATCGCGATCCGGATTCCAGATCGAACCGCCACCTGAGCGTCGTTCGTTCGAACTAATACCACTTCCGGGCGAAGAGGGTCCACACGGCCGCAGCATTAATCGTCGAACCAATTTCGAACGAAGCCGCTCATACACCATGCATATGAACCGGTCTCTCAGTCGCGGAACCGGCTCCATCGCCCAGATGTAGAATTAAACACCATTCAATTCGGTCGTGGGTATTATGGGGCTACTACAGCGGGGATTTCCGTCGTGACGATCGATCGTTAGGTTGCATTTCCCATTTGTGACCTTTCACCGATAGCGCTTGTTGCCAGACGGCCATTAATGACATGCCGGTCTGAATCGAATGGTGGATGCAGACCGCCACGGCTAAGCTGATGTGGCTATGCTCAGCGGATCGGACAGGGATGCTTGAATACGCCAGCAGAGGCTTGATCGGCGTCCTGACTCCGCAGGCGAATACCACGGCTGAAACAGAGCTTTCGCTGTTGTGTCCTCCAGCGGTCGGGCTTATGACCGCGCGGCTGACCAGCGACAAAGCCACGATCGACGAGCGCCTGGTCGACTATGTCCTGTCGATGGAGACAACGCTCGACCGGTTCGCCAACGCGCCCCTCCGCGCCGTCGCCTTTGCCTGCACCGGAGCCGCCTATCTGGTCGATCCCGAGCAGGAGCAGGAGGAGCTGGAGCAGATCGAGGCGCGACGTGGCTACCCGATCGTCACGGCCGCGAACGCGGTCGCCGATGCGATTGCCGCTTTGGGCGCCCGGCGCGTCGGGATTGTGTCGCCCTATGGCGACGCGCTGCATGAACGAGCACTCCGGTATTGGGAAAAGCGTGGCGTCGGGATCGCCAAGGTCGCGCGGATCGAGAGCGCGGATGAGTCTTTCCACCCGATCTATTCTCTTGGTGCCACGGCGTCTGAGGATTCGCTTGGCAAGCTCGATGCCGCCGATCTGGATGCGGTCGCCATGCTGGGCACCGGTCTTCCAACACTTCCCACAATTCTGAAATGCGGGGCGCGGCCGATCCCGGTGCTGTCCCCGAATTTGTGCCTGATGTGGCGGTCCCTGTTGGCAATCGAAGGGCAGGCGCCCAGCGGTGACAATTTGCAGCCGTGGCTGACCGGCGAGGCCTGGGCCGCACGTTTCCGGATTCACGTTTCAGGCTGAGTTTGCAGCGCGCTCACGAATGGCCTCGGCGAGGTCGTTCCAAACGTGCTGTCGGCATATCAGCCCGTCCTTCAACTCGAACCAGTCGACGAAGCGGATGCCGTCGAAGGCGGTGCCGTCGGGCCACGCGCCGTAGAGTTCGCCCTGGACGATGACGACGGCGCTCTCGTCGGCCGGCGCCGTGTCGATCCGGTCGATGCGCTTGGCGATTCGGGCATAGCGGTCACGTGCCCACCCGATCAGCGCCTCGAGCCGCTCGAACCGAGCGCCGCCGGGAAACACCATCTCGATATCGGGCGCGAGCAGCGCGGCGGCGGCGTCGAGTTCGCGCGCCTCCATCAGTGCGAGGAACCGGCGCACCAAGGCTTCCGGCTCGGGCTGGCCGACATCGGCGGGATCACTGGGCAAGGTAGCCTCCGTCGACGACAAGATCGGCGCCGGTCATGAATGCCGCATCCTCCGAGGCGAGGTAGACCGCCGCGCCGGCGATGTCGCCTGGCCGGCCGATACGACCGATCGGATGCTTGGGCGCCAGCGCGGCCTCCGCCTCCGCCTCGCCGCCGTAGAGGGCGACGAGCCGCGGCGTCAGGACCGCGCCCGGCGACAGGCTGTTCACGCGCACGCCGTCGGCGGCGTGGTCCAGCGCCAGTGCCCGGGTGAATTGCAGCAACCCACCCTTGGTCGTGCAATAGGCGGCCGAGTCCGGGACCGCGACGCTGCCGAGCTGGGAAGCCACGTTGATGATCACCCCGCCGCCCGCGCGCCGCATCGAGGGCAGGATGGCGCGGCTCATCAGGAACGCGCCGGTCAGGTTGACCCGCAGTGCCCGATCCCAGTCCTCGGGCGAGAGATCGGTGATCCGGGCACGGGGCGTGGAAGCGGCGGCATTGTTGACGAGAATACGAATCTCGCCGTGCTCCTCGATGACGCATCGAACCGCCTCGGCCACCGAGGCTGCGTCGCCGATGTCGACGGCCACGGCAAAGGCGGCGGTGCCGATCGCCGCCGCGACCGCCTCGGCCGCACCGCGGTCGGCGTCGAGCAGCGCGACCGCCGCACCTTCGGCCACGTAGCGCTCGGCGATCGCGCGGCCGATGCCCTGCGCCGCGCCGGTCACCACCGCGAGCCGTCCCTCGAGTGCGCCCATCTGCCAGCCTCCCCTCAGCTCCGCGCAGACGCTAGCCGGCCATCGGCCCAGGCGCAACAAACGCGCCGCGCATTGTGGCAGCGAGACTCCGCGTCCTATGCTGCGCCGGACTCAGCCAGTGCGAAGGACCGATCCATGCCTGCCGATTCCCCAATGTCCCCACTCCGCACCGTGGCCGAGGTCGAAGCCGCGCTTGCCGCCATACGCGGGAAGCGGGGCTATCTGCTGCCCCATCACGGGCTCCTTGCCGTTTCCGCCCCGGCGCTGCTGGAGGCCTATGACGCGACATACACGGCCATGACGCTCGATCAGCGGGTAATGACCGAATACGAGAAGGAGGTGGTCTGGCTGATCATCCTCGTCTCCACCGGTGAGGCGATCGCCACCCACCATATCGACCGGCTGTACAAGAGCGGCGGCGGCCAACGCGACGTGGAGGCGGCGCTGGCGCTGGCGGCCTGGGCCGATGGGGCCGAGCGCCATGTCTTCGTCGCAGCGCATTGGGGCGCGCACCTGCCGGGGTTCGATGCCCACGCCGGCTACCGGGCTGGGCTCGACGCGCTGTTGGAGCGCTTTGCGGTGGAGCGCAGATTGGCGGAGATCGGGCTTGCCGCCGCACATCAGTGCCACCGCCGCTGGGACTGGGTGGCCGAGCATTTGCGCGGCGCCTATGCGGCCGGCGCGGATGAGGGAGCGATTGCCGAAGGGCTCAGCCTTGCGATGTTTCCGGGTGGGGTACCGAATTTCGTCGATGCCTGCGATGTGTGGCGCCGGCTCATCGCCGATGGAGAGGTAAAGGCGAGCGCGCCCTACGCGGCCTGGGCGCGTATGAGCGGCCAAGGCGGGTTCGACGAAGCCTCCGGCATCGCCACGTGACAGACGCGCGGCCGTCTTCGGGCCGGGCGGCACGCTACACTCACATGGTCGTTGGCGCAGGCGCCGCGGGATGTGTGCTGGCCGCGCGGCTCTCGGAGGATCCGTCGACCCGGGTCCTGCTGGTCGAGGCGGGTGGGCATGGCCGCCACGACCCAACGCTGCAGGTGCCGCTGATGACCGCGCTGCTGCTCCGCGGGCGGCGGCATGTGTGGCGTTATCGCACCGGCGCGGAGCCCGGGCTGGCTGGCCGGCATGTCGACCTGCCGCGCGGCAAGACGCTTGGCGGGTCGACGGCGATCAACGGCATGGTTTATGTACGCGGGCTGGGGATTGACTACGATTGGTGGTCGCAGCAGGGCCTGCCCGGTTGGTCCTGGGACGCGGTGCGGCCGTTCTTCCTGAAATCCGAGGATTTCCACGGGCCGGGGCCGGCGGAGGACCACGCGACGGGCGGGCCGCTCGCGGTCAGCCGCCGAGACCGTCCGGTCAGCCCGCTGGCCGAGGCTTTCGTCGAGGCCGGAATCGCCGCGGGCCACCCCCGATCTCCTGACTTCAACGGTCCGACGCCGGAAGGCTTCGGCTACTACCATTTCACCATCCGCAATGGCCGGCGTGAGAGTGCGGCCACAGCGTTTCTCTCCGCCGCCCGGCGCCGTCCGAACCTGACCATCCGCACCGGGCTGGAGGCATTGCGGCTGCGCATCGAACGCGGCCGCGCGACAGGCCTGGAAGTGCGTGCCGGCGGGCGGCTTGAGGTGTTGGAGGCAGAGGCCGAGATCATCCTCGCCGCCGGCGCGATCGGCTCGCCGACACTCCTGCTGCGTTCCGGCATCGGACCGGCCGACGAGTTGGCGGCGCTTGGGATCGATCCGGTCGCGGACCGGCCGGGGGTGGGGCGCAACCTGCATGATCATGTGCTGGTCCGGGTCAGCCACGCGACCGATTCCGACGCCTCGCTACACCGGCTCACGCGGATCGACCGGGCCGCCGCCGCCTTTCTGCAGGCCTGGCTGACCGGTACCGGGCCAATGACGGTCTTCCCGCTGGAGGCCGGTGCCTATCTGCGTCGGCCAGGAGCGGATTTTCCCACGGTCCAGAGCCACTTCCTGCCGGCACTTACCAGCGCCACGGTCCGTTTCAACCCCTTCTCCAAGGCCGGCAATGTCCGTCCGGGTTTCATGGCCAATGCGTCGGTCATGCGGCCTTTCAGCCGGGGCAGGCTGCGCCTTACCGGGGCAGCGACGGACGCGCCGCCCGATATCCGGGTGAACTACCTCTCCGATCCGCGCGACGTGGACACGCTGGTCGATGCGGTGGAGATGCTGCGCGACGTGTTCGCCCAGGCGCCGTTCGATCCCTATCGCGGGCCCGAGCTTACGCCGGGGCCGGAGATCCGGGGGCGTGACGCGCTCGCGGCCTGGGTGCGCGAGACGGCGGACACGGTCCACCATCTGGTCGGCACATGCCGGATGGGGAACGACCCCGGATCGGTCACCGATCCTGAATTGCGGGTCCGAGGTGTCGAGGGGCTACGGGTCGCAGACGCCTCGATCTGCCCGGCGATCCCGTCGACCAATACCGCCGCGCCGACGATGATGATCGCCGAGAAAGCGGCGGCCATGATCCTCGGCGCTGCCTGATCGAGCAAGAAATGAAACGCCGCCGCCCCGGATTTGAGGCGACGGCGCTCTACTCTCCTTCGGTCCGGTCGATCAGGCCGACTGGATGCGGCTGTAGGTGCCCGCGCCGAAGATGTCGTCGGCGAGCGCCTTGATCGCCGGCTCCAAAGTCACCTGCGCCTGGCTTGCATCCAGGAGCGGTGTGCTGTCCTCGCCGTTGAACTCCCGCCATTTGCTGAAATTCTCGATCTCGGCCTCTTCCGTCGCGCGGAAGAAGTCCTGCGGCTCCAGCTCAGCGAAGGTGTCGGTCAGGATCGCCTGATGTTCTTCGCCCAGGCTGTCCCAGGTGCCGAGATTGATCATCTGCTTGTCCAGGCCGATGCCCCAGTCGTTCTGGTAGCAGTAATTCACCACCTCGTAGAATTTCTGGCTGATCATCAAATTGCCGAGCGTCGCCATGCCGTCGACCACGCCCTGCTGCAACGCGCCATAGAGTTCGTTGAAGGGTATGATGGTGGGCTTGGCGCCGACCTGCTCCAGCCCGGCGATGACGCCTTCGATCTCCGGCGCGCGGATCTTCAGGCCTTTGAGGTCGTCGAAGCTCTCGAGCTTCTGATTGGTGAACAGCTTCCACGGGCCGGCCCGCGCGACCGACAAATAGCGAAGCGAGGGGTACCGGCTCTGCACCGCGGTATTCAACTCTTCGTAGAGGAGTTCCGTCGCGATTGCATAGGCGTGGTTGGAATCCCGTGCGAAATAGGGCGCGTAGAAGACGTCGAACTCACGCAGGCCGGTATAGGCGCCGTTGTACAGATGCACGGTGCCGAGCGCGGTGCCGTCGAGCACGTCCTTGCCGCCGCCAATGGTGCCGGCCTTGATGTCGAAAAGAAGCTCGCCTCCGGTGCGTTCCGTCACCAGGTCGAGCCATTTCTTGGCGAACCGGTTCGACGCGCTGTCGATGTTGCCGGCATTGCCGTAGATCAGCGACTTCGCGGCCAGCGCCGGCGCGCCGACGCCGACCAGCGCCGAGGCCAGGCCGAGCCCGGCCAGCCCCTTGTTGAAGGTCCGTCTTCTGAGTTTCATGGTCTGAGCTCCCTGTTTGTTTCTGGTTTTTTTGGACGGTCCGGTCCCACTCTAGCGGAAGACGAGCGTGGGCAGGAACAGTGTCAGGCTGGGCACGAAAGTGATGATCAGCAATACGACGACCAGGATCATGAAATAGGGGATCGCCTCCCGGAAGATCTCGATGACGCCTTGCCCGCCGATCGACGAGATGATGAAGAGGTTCAGTCCGATGGGCGGCGTGATCATGCCGATCATCAGATTCAGCACCATCACCACGCCGAAATGCACCTCGTCGATGCCCAGGCCCGTCAGCAGCGGGAACAGCACCGGCGCCAGGATCAGCATGATCGGCAGGATCTCCATGATCATGCCGAGGATCAGCAGCATCGCGTTGATCAGCAGCAGCAGCACCCACAAATCGTCGGTCAGCCACAACAGCCCGTCGGTCAGGTATACGCCGAGATTCTCCTTCACCGCGAGCCAGGCGAAGATCTTCGACGTGGCGACGGTCAGCATGATGACCGAGGTGCCGATCGCGGATTTGGCGGCAGCATCGAGAACCTGAAGTGGCGACAGGTTGCGATAGACGAAGAACCCCAGGAACAGCACGTAGAACACCGCCACGGCGGCGGACTCCGTCGGCGTCGCGATGCCGAAGATGATCGCGCCAACGATGATGACCGGGGCGATCAGCGCGCTGCCTCCCTCGATAAAGGCCACGAGCCGCTCGGGCCCGGTCGCGCGCCGCTCGAGCGGATAGCCGCGTTGCTTGCAGATCCACCAGGTGACCGTGAACATGGCGATGAACATCAGGATGCCGGGCACGACGCCGCCCAGGAACAATTGCCCGACGGAGATGTTCACGATCGCGCCGAGCAGCACGAAGGAGATCGACGGCGGCACGATCGGGCCGACGGTGGCGGCCGAAGCGATCACGGCGCTTGAGAAGGCGGGTTTGAAGCCCCGCTTCTTCATCTCCGGCAGAAGCACCGTGCCCGTGGCCGCGGCGTCCGCCAGTGCCGAGCCCGAGCAGCCGGACATGATGAAATTCGCCGTCACGCCGACATTCGCCAGACCGCCATTGCGGTGCCCCACCAGGGAGGATGCGAAATTCACGATGCGCCGTGTGACGCCGGTGACGTTCATCAGTTCGCCGGCGAAGATGAAAAGCGGGATCGCCAGCAGCACGAAGGTGTTTACGCCCGATGTCATCTGCTGGGCGAACAGGACCATGGGCGTCGCGTTTTCGGTGAACTGCGAGAGTGTGAGATAGCCGAAGGCGGCAAGACCGATCGCCCACGCGATCTCCATCCCCAGGAGCGAGAACAGGAACAGGATCCCGATCATGGTGATCAGCAGCATCTCAGACGCCTCTTCCCGTCGCCAACCGGAAGTCGACGAATGAGCGAAGCATTAGCCGGGTCTGGTAAAGGATCATCAGCGCGCTGCCCACCGAGAGCGGCGCATAGAGCCAGATGAAACTCCAGCCGGTCGACAGCATGCTGCCGCCGGACTGAAGACTGATGATCGGGAAATTGAACCACACCAGCGTGACCAGCATGATCAGCACCAGGATGTGCATGAACGTCTCGAGGATCAGCCGGGGGAGCGGTGTGAATTTGTCGATGAAATGAGTGACGCGGATGTTCTGGCCACGCTTCGTGGCGACCGCGACGCCGATATAGACCATCCAAAGGAAAAAGGCGCGGGGCGCCTCGTCGGCCCAGAGAGGCGGCTCGTTGAAGACATATCGCATCGTCACGGCGTAGAAGACCGCCGAGGCGATGATCATCAAAAGGATGCCGGAGAGGTAATGAAGGGCCGTCTCGACGAACGCGTCCACTGTCTGCAGGCGTTTCATCGGGTCACCGCTCGGCGACGCGGGACGCAGCGGCGGCGATGGCCGTGAGGCACAATGCCGCTTGGCGAGCGCATCAGTTGCCGCAGCATCGAATTGCCTCCCGAGTCCTGTTGTTCGGACCTGTTCCCAATTGACCTAATAGTATAAAAGTATATCATTAAATCCGCAATCTTTTAATGGAAGGGGTAGGGACCGGTGTCGGCCGAAAGCGCAGACAGACGTGGTGCCCTTGGCGATGTTCTGGATCGCCGTCCGGGAATGCCCCTTTACCAACAACTGTTCATCTTGCTGAAAAACCGCATCCAGTCCGGAGAGATCGAACCGGGCGCGATGCTGCCTGGCGAGCAGGAGCTGTCGGGTGATTTCGGCGTCTCGCGGATCACCTGTAAGCGCGCGCTCAACGAGCTGGCGGATGCGGGGCTGGTGTCGCGACGGCGCGGACTTGGGACGCGGGTACTGGAGCGGCCGCGCCCGCCGATGGTGCGCGCCTCCATCGAGGGTTGGCTGGAAAACGTCTCGGTCATGGGCAAGACGACGCGGGCGGACGTGCTGTCCTTCGACTATGTGCCCGCCACGCGGAATGTCGCCGAAGCGCTCGACGTGCCTGGGGGCGCCATGGTGCAGCGCGCGGTGCGGGTGCGCTGGCTGGCCAAGGACCCGATGTCGTATCTGGTGACCTACGTGCCCGAAAGCCTGGGCCGGCGCTATAGCAGGGAGGATATGGGCGACCGGGCGCTGTTGCGGCTGCTTGAGGATGCGGGCGTCACCGTCGCCTCCGCGTCGCAGTCGATTTCGGCGACGCTCGCGGAGCCCGAGGTCGCGACCGCGCTTGCGGTGCCGGCGGGCAGCCCGCTGATCGACCTGCACCGCATCGTGCGCGATTCCGAGGGACGTCCGGTGGAATTCATCCACGCTCTTTACCGCCCCGACCGCTACCGTCTCGAGATGTCGATGCGCCGGGTCGAGGGGGAGGACGGTAAGACCTGGTCGTCCGAAACTGTGCCTCCGGTCGCTGCCGTCGGATCCACCTGATGGGTACGACGCTGGCGCAGAAGATCATCGCCCGCGCCGCCGGGCGCGAGAGCGTGACCGCTGGGGAGGTGGTTACGGTCGCCGTGGATCTGGCGATGATCCACGATTCCGGCGGTCCGCGGCGGGTGGCGCCGATCCTCGAGGAACTCGGCGTCGGCCTTTTCGATCCTGGGCGGGTCGTGCTGATCTCGGACCATTTCGTGCCCGGGGACACCGATGAGGGCGCCCGCATCCTGGCCCTGACCCGCGACTGGGCCAAAACCGCCGGCGTGCGATTCCACGACGGCGAGGGGATCTGCCATGTGGTGCTCCCCGAACGCGGGCACCTCAAGCCCGGCATGCTGGTCGTCGGCGGCGACAGCCATTCGCCGACCGGCGGCGCCTTCGGCGCCTACATGTTCGGGGTCGGCGCGACCGAGATGGCCGGCGTGCTGGCGACAGGCGAGATCTGGCTCAAGGTGCCCGAGACCGTCCTGATCGAGACGACGGGCGCGCTCGGCCCGGGCCTGATGGCCAAGGACATCATGCTGGCGCTTTGCGGCCGGCTGGGGATGGATGGCGGGCGCTACCAGGCGGTCGAGTATGCCGGCCCGGCGATCGCGGCGCTATCGATGCAGGAACGGATGACGCTGTCGAACATGGCGGCGGAACTCGGCGCGCAGGCCGGGCTGATCGCGCCCGACGAAATTACCGATGCCTATCTGCGCTCGGTCGGCGGCGATCCGGGCGAGTGGCGGGGCCTGTCGACCGACCTGGACGCGCCGGGAATCGAGCGGCATGTGCTGGACGCAACGGCGCTGGCGCCGCAGGTGGCCGCACCGGATTCGCCCGCCAACGCGATGGCGGTGGACGAGGCGCCGCACACCCCGGTTGACGTCGCCTATATCGGCGCGTGCGCCGGCGCGAAATACGACGATCTTGCGGCCGCGGTCCGGGTTCTGCGCGGCCGTGACATTGCCCCGGGCGTGGCGCTGATGGTGGCGCCGGCGTCGCGGCGCGATCAGGACCGCGCGGCGGAAGAGGGGCTGATGTCGGTCTTCGAGGAGGCCGGCGCGCGCATCCTGCCCAATGCCTGCGGGATATGCGCCGGCTATGGTGACCACCGGCTGGGTGCGGAGGTGACCTGCATCTCCTCGACTGCCCGCAACTTCAAAGGGCGCATGGGCGAGGCGAGCTCAGAGGTCTGGCTCGGCTCGCCGATCACCGTCGCCGCAGCCGCCATCGCCGGCGAGCTCACCGATCCGCGGCCGTTCCTGCCCAAATCGGGGCGGACGCCGTGAGCGGAAAGATCTTCCTTGTTGGCGACGACATCGACACCGACCAGCTGGCCCCCGGCCGCTATATGGGCGGTGGGATCGAGGCGCTCGCGGCCCATTGCCTGGAGGCGATCCGGCCGGATTTCGCCACCGCCGCCCAACCCGGAGATATCCTCGTCGCCGGCCGCAACTTCGGCGCCGGCTCCTCCCGTGAGCAAGCGGCCGAGGCGCTGCAGCACCTGCGGGTCTCGGGCGTCGTCGCGCTCTCTTTCGCCGGCATCTTCTATCGCAACGCGCTGAACCTGGGCCTGCCGGCGCTGGTCGCCAGCGACCTGGGGGCGGTCGAGGACGGGGATCGTGCTGAACTCGATCCGGCAGGCGGACGCCTCACTCTGATCGATCGCAACATCGAGATCCCGCTCGAGCCGATCCCGGACAATCTGCGCCAGCTCCTCGCCGATGGCGGGCTGGTTGCGCATCTGAAGAAACGGTTCGCCGCCCAATTGGCACGGAACCAAGCGGCGCAGAAAGGGAGCGAATGAGCCTGAAGGAATTGCTCCGCGGGCCGGAAATCCTGCTGGCACCCGGCGTCTATGACGGGCTGACCGCGCTGGCGGCCGAGCAAGCGGGCGGGAGAGCCCTCTATGTATCGGGCGCGTCGATTGCCTATAGCCGGTTCGGACGCCCGGATCTCGGCCTGGTATCGATGTCCGAGGTCGCCGAGACCGTCGCGGCGATCCGCGACCGGGTGGCGCTGCCGCTGATCGTCGATGCGGATAACGGGTTCGGGAACGCGCTCAATGTCCAGCGCACCACGCGGAATTTCGAGCGGATGGGAGCAAACGCCCTTCAGTTGGAGGACCAGACGCTGCCCAAGCGCTGCGGGCACCTCGCCGGCAAAACGTTGGTGAACAGCGGTGAGATGGCGGGCAAGATCCGTGCCGCCTGCGACGCGCGCAGCTCAGACCAAACGCTGGTGATCGCGCGTACCGACGCGATCGCCGTGGAGGGCTTCGAGCCCGCCCTCGACCGCGCCGACCTCTATGTGGAGGCGGGGGCGGACGTGGTCTTCGTCGAAGCGCCTCAGGACGTCGAGCAAATGCATGCGATCGTCGCGCGGCTCGGCGCGCAGGTGCCGCTGATGGCCAACATGGTGGAGGGCGGCAAAACGCCCCTGCTGGATGCCAAGGCACTTGGCGATATCGGCTACAGACTGGTCATCTTTCCCGGCGGCATCGTGCGAGCTCTCGCGGCGACGGCTGGAGCGTACTACCGCAACCTGATCGCGACCGGCTCGAACGCCGGATTCCGCGACCGGATGTACGATTTCGCGACGCTCAACGAGGTGATCGGCACCGATGCAATGCTGAAGGCCGGGAAGGCCTATGACGGGGCGGCCAATGACGATTGATCCGGTCACGCTGGCGATTCTCAAAGGGCGGTTCGAGCAGATCGCCGATGAAATGGACGCCACGCTGTTCCGCTCGGCCTTCAACCCGATCATCGCCGAGGCTCACGACGCGAGCCACGGGATCTATGATGCCGAGAGCGGGCTGACGCTGGTCCAGGGCAAGTCGGGCCTGCCGATCTTCGTCGGCGTCATGGCGTTTGCCGTGAAGGCGGTGATCGACAAGGCCGCCGCGGGCGACGGGATATCCGAAGGCGACGTCTGGATCTTCAACGATCCCTACGATGGCGGGACCCATCTGTCGGACTTCCGCCTCGTCAAGCCGATCTTCCGGAACGGGGAAGTCTTCTGCTTCTTGGCCTCGGTGGGCCACTGGCACGATGTAGGCGGAAACGTCCCCGGCAACTACAATCCGGCGGCGACGGAAGTCTTCCAGGAAGGGATGCTGATCCCGCCTGTCAAACTCTACGACAAGGGCGCCTTTCGGCAGGATATCGTCGACATTCTTTCCGCGAACTCGCGGCTGCCGATGTCGCTCTATGGCGATCTGAATGGCCAGATCAATGCGCTGGAATTGGGCGAGCGGCGCATTGTAGACCTTCTTGACGAGTACGGCGAGGCGACGGCGAAAGAGGCCCTTGCCACGCTGAAGACGCGGGCGGCGACGATGATGCGGGCGCAGATCGCCGCGTTGCCCGACGGAACCGTTTCGGCCGAGGATTGGCTCGACAATGACGGGATCGTCGACGCGCCGCTCAAGATCGCGCTCGACCTGACCATCGACGGCGAGCGCATGGTGATGGATTTCACCCGCTCTTCGCCCGCCTGCCGGGGGCCGGTGAACATCTCCCGCTCCACGACCGTGGCGGCCTGCTATGTCGCGCTGAAGCACATTTTCGGCGAGGTGCCTGCGAATGCCGGGGTGCTGGAGCCGGTCGAATTCCGGATCGACGACGCTTCGCTCCTGTCGGTCACCGCACCGAAGCCCGTCGGCGGATACACCGAGACGATCCTGCGCATGATCGACGTCGTCTTCCAGGCTGTCGCTCAGATTGCGCCGGAGGCGGCGATGGCCCCCGCCTATGGCACGATCAATGCGCTTTCGCTCGCCGGGCATCGGGAGAACGGCGCCCGCTGGGTGATGTTTTCGTTCTTCGGCGGAGGGCACGGGGCGCACGGGAAGGGCGACGGGCTGAACCACGGCAACGCGCCGATCTCCACCGCAACGATCCCCCCGCTCGAGATCCTGGAAGCGGCCTATCCGGTGCGCTTCACCGAATGGGCGTTGCGCCCGGATTCCGGTGGCGCCGGGCAGTTCCGCGGGGGGCTGGGCGCGATCTACGAGATCGCGTTGCTGGAACAGGCGGCGGACGTGTTCCTGTTCGGCGAGCGCGGCAAGTTTCCGCCGCCCGGTGTCGTCGGCGGTAGAGCAGGGGCGACCAACCGTTTTGTCTACGAGCAGGAAGACGGGATGCACGCGCCTCCCATGGTCTCCAAGATGGTGGGCATACACATCACCCGGGGTCAGCGCGTGCGGTTGGAGTCCCCCGGAGGCGGCGGTTATGGCGACCCGGCCAAGCGTGATCCGGCGGCTGTCGCACGGGATGTGCGCCTTGGCTATGTCACCGAGGAGGCGGCGCGGGAGCAGTACGGCGCGTCGCCGGGTCGCTCGGCCACGGACGGGGCGCCGTCATGAGCACCTTCGAAATCGGCGTCGATGTCGGCGGCACCTTCACGGACGTCTTCATGGTCGACACGGAAAGCGGCCGCCTGACCATCGCCAAGGTCCCCTCGACCCGCGGCGACCAGTCGGAAGGGTTCATTCAGGGGATCGGACAGAACGTCGAGGATTTCAGCCGGATTCGCTCGGTCGTCCATGGCACGACCGTCGGCACCAACGCGCTGCTGGAACGCAAGGGCGCACGCACCGGGATCATCACGACCGAGGGTTTTCGCGATGTGCTGGAGATGCGCCGGCGCGACCGGCCGACCACCTGGGGCCTGCGCGGGTCCTTCGAGCCCGTGGTCGAGCGCACCGACCGTGTCGAGGTTGCCGAGAGGGTTTTGGCCGACGGCACCATCCTGACCCCGGTCGACGAGGAGGCCGTCGTCGACCGCGCCGGCGCGCTGGCCCGGGCCGGGTGCGAGGCGGTCTGCGTCTTCTTCATCAACGGTTACGCAAATGGCGACAATGAGCGCCGCGCGGTTGAGGCGGTCCGTCGCGTCTGGCCCAACGCCTATGTCACGGCGGCGACCGAGATACTGCCTGAGATTCGCGAGTTCGAGCGCCTGTCCACGGCAACCCTCAATGCCTATCTGCAGCCCGTCATCTCCTCCTATATCGACCGGCTCGAGGCGCGTCTGGCGGCGAAAGGCTTTGGCGGCGAGGTGCTGATCGTGCAGTCGAATGGCGGGGTGATGTCGGTCGAGAGCGCCAAGCGCATCCCCGTACGCACCGCCCTGTCCGGTCCCGCGGCTGGCGTGATTGCCGCGACCGCCATCGCCCGCGCCGCGGGCTTCGAGAACATCATCACCTGCGACATGGGCGGCACCTCCTTCGACGTTTCGCTGGTCGCGGACGGTACCGCGACGCTGGCGCCGCAGACCTCGATCGACTTCGGGATGGTGGTGCGCACCCCGATGATCGAGATCACCACCATCGGCGCGGGCGGTGGCTCGATCGCCTGGGTGGACCGCAGCGGGCTGTTGCAGGTCGGACCCGAAAGCGCGGGTTCGGATCCCGGGCCGGTTTGCTATGGCCTTGGCAACACGCGGCCCACCGTGACGGACGCAAACCTGGTACTGGGACGGATCAATCCGGACCGGCCGATCGGCGGCAAGCTCGAGCGCCTCGATATCGAGGCGGCAAGTTCGGCGATCGAAACGGCGGTCGGGCAGCCCCTCGGGCTCTCCGTCGAGGCGGCGGCGGAGGCTATTCTGAAGCTTGCCAACGCCAAGATGGCCGGCGCGATCCGCCTTGTTTCGATCGAGAAGGGGCATGACCCCGCGCGATTTGTCGCCATGCCTTTCGGCGGCGGCGGGGCGCTGCACACCGGCGCTCTGATCAAAGAGGTCGGCCTCGGCTCGGCCGTCGTGCCGCGTTTCCCCGGGGTGACCTCTGCGCTCGGCTGCGTCGTTGCGGATATGCGCCACGACCGCGTCCAGACCGTCAACCGGCTGCTCGACCAGGTCGACACCTCCGCGATGGGCGCCGAGATGGCTGGCGTGGCCGAAGAGACCGAGGCGCTCGTCCGTGCTTCGGGCGTGAGCTTCGCCACAGTCGACCGGCTATACGAGTTCGACATGCTCTATCTTGGCCAAACCCACACACTCGGCGTCCCGGTGGAGATGCCCGATGGCAGGCTTGACCGGGAAACCGTGCAGGCTGCCTTCGACGCCGCCTATCATGCTGCCTACGGGCGGCTGCTGGAGGCCATTCCGGTGCGGATGATGAACTATCGCGTCAGCGTGATCGGCCGCAGGCCCGACTTCGACATGGGTCTTTTCGCGCCCGGAGACGGCGCGCCGGCCGAGGACTGCCGTATCGGCGAGCGCACGGTCTATGCCGACGGCCGGAACTGGACCGCGCCGGTCTATGACCGGCTCAAGCTCGCGGCCGGCACCCGGGTGGAGGGGCCGGCGTTGCTCGAACAATCGGACGCGACGGTATTCGTCGACCCGGGACTCGAAGGTCGGACAGACGACCTCGGCAACCTCGTGATCGCGCCAGTGGGGAGCCGGGGATGAGCGGCGGCCCTGACGATCCGAAGTCCACGGCGCTGTTGATCGTCGATCTGCAGAACGACTTCCTGCACCCTGAGGGCGCCTATGCGCGCGGCGGGCAGGCCAACGCCGACATTGCTGCATTGCCTAGTCGCGTGCGGCCCGTTGCCGATGCGCTGCGTGCCGCCGGAGGCTGGATCGTTTCGGCCCAGTTCACGCTGGTGCCCGGCAGGGACGGAGAGCCCTTCATCTCGGACCACCTCAAGGCGCTGCGCCCGTTCCTGGGCAAGGGTGACTTTGCGCCCGGCAGTTGGGGCCACAGCCTGGTCGATGCGCTGCAGCCGGCCGACCTTACTGTCGAGAAGATTGCCTATTCGGCGTTCTACATGACCCGGATGGAGTGGGTGCTTCGCAAGGCCGGGATCGAGCGGCTCTTGATATGCGGCATCGTCACGAATGGCGGCATCGCCTCCACCGTGCGCGACGCCCATGTTCGGGACTTCCGCACCACTGTGCTGTCGGACGGATGTGCGGCCTTCTCGCACGAGGTGCACGACCGATCGATCGGCGATCTTTCGACGGTCTGCAGCGTGGCGACCTGCGCCGAGGCGGCGGCCGAGATCGCAGGGTGGTAGTTGCACACGAAAAAAGAAGTATTCGGGATTGTTTGACTAGGCGGCCGCGCCCGAATTTCCGTTGAATAGAAGGCGTTTCCTCCGTCAGCGGTCCGCTTTCTCAAGGTTGAGCCATGCGACCTCTTCTACACTGAGATCGAGTCCCAGTGCCGGCAGGGTCGTCACGATTTCACCGGCCGATCGCGGTCCGATGAGGGCAAAGGACGGGAAGGGCTGCGCCAAAACCCATGCCTGGGCGACATTATGCGCGGACACCCCCCGTTCGGTTGCGAGGGTCTCGGCGCGGCGTCGGCGTTCCGCGTTGTCGGCGCTGCCGAAGCAGGTCTCCGGTGCGGTGTTGGCCGGCAGTCGATCCCGTAACTCCTGTGGCAGGAAATACCCTCGCGCCTGCGACGACCAAGACAGGTGCACGACGTCTTGTTCGCTCAAGAATTCGAGCGTTCGCGGTGTGTTGGAGGTTTCGCAGCCTGGCCAGACCGGCCGTTCCATCACCGCCAGCGATAAGTTGTTGTTCAGTATGCGCTGAGGCTCCAGACCGTTCGCCGCGGCGTAGTCGTTGGCTTCCCGGAAGCGCTCGACCGACCAGTTCGATCCGCCGAATATGCCGACCCGGCCTGCCCGATACAGCTGGTTCAGCGCGTCGACGAACTCGCCCACCGGCACATCGGTATTGTCCCGGTGCATGATGTAGATCGGCGCCCGCTCGAGCCCGAGCCTCTCCAGGGAAATGTCGAGCTGCGCCCCGAGGGCCCTCGGAAAGCAATAGGGCGTGTGCCCACCCTTGGCGACCACGACCACATCGTCGGCCACGCCCCGGTTTTCGATCCATTCCCCCAGGACCGCCTCATGCCGGCCGTTGCCGTAGACAAAGCCGGTGTCGAATGCGTTGCCGCCGGCCTCCATCCAGGCATCCCACACGATGGCGCCATCGGCGATGGTGTTCTTGTTGTCGCAGCCCAGGATCAGGCGGGACACCGGAAGGTCGACGCCGTCCATTCGCTGTTTCGGGACCGACAGACAACCGCGTGGAAGAACTCCGGGCAGCACCCTGTTCGCCGACGGGGATTCCTCGGTGATCGTGTAGCCGATCGCGTGACGCCATCGGTCCAAAGTTTCCGCATTGCCAATGCTGTCCGCATGGCCGAGAGCGGGCGGGAGAGGCTCTTTCCGACCCTCAAGGATCGCCCGACTGGCCAGTTCCGCTTCGAAGGCGAACAGATGCTCCGGCCTGTTGATCTCCTCTTCCCGGCTTTGCCCGTCGACGGTCACGTGGATCGCCGCGTCCGACGGGCCGGCATTGCGACCCGGGATCCAGGGGTCGGGTAGGTGAAGCGATCCTCGGCTGCCGGTGATGGTCGCCGTATTGTCGAGAGCCCGCGCCACCGCCGCCCCGCATTCCGCCGTCACCCCGCTTGGGAATTGCAGCAGCGCCATGGCGATCTCGTCGACGCCGGATTGGCCGACGGTGCCGACCGCCGCGACCGTTTCAGGATCGTCGAAGGATTTTCCGATTGCCGCACCGGCCACCAGTCGAACAAACGACACCGGATAGCCGCCGACATCGAGAATGCCTCCGCCCCCCAGCGCCTTGTCATAGGCGCGGGATTTCGGATCGAACGGCGCGGCATATCCGAACGCCGCCCGGATATGCCGGATGTCGCCGATTTCGCCGGAGCCCAGAATCGCCAGCATCCGCGCGATTTGCGGATGGCAGCGATACATGAACGCCTCCATGAAGAAGACGTTTTCCTGCGCTGCCGCTTCGGTCATCGCCGCCACCTGGGAAGCGGTCATCCCGGCGGGCTTCTCACACAGCACATGCTTGCCGGCCCGCATGGCCATGATCGCGAGCTCGGCGTGGAAGGGATGCGGCGTGGAAACGTAGATCGCATCCAGCTCGCCATCCGCCGCCAGCGCCGCATAATCGACATAGCGCTTGTCGCCGGCGATCCCGTAGGCATCGCCAAAACTCAGGCGCCGACCCTCATCGCGGCTGGCGATGGCGGCCAGTTCGCCCGATGGCGCCTCCTTCAGCCCGTCGGCGAAATTATGTGCGATGGCGCCCGGCCCGATGATTCCCCAGCGTGTTTTGCGCATGCTTCCTCTGCAGCCATCAATGTGGATATGCGGGTCGTTGCCGGTCAGGGCGCCGGCCTCCGGCTATTCGCCGGTTGGTTCTGAATACGATTCCGACGAGGCGTGCAGCATAGTCCGTCTTTGGTGCCTTCGGGAATGCCGGTAACGCGACACGCGGCGCCCTATCGGCCGTAGGCTGATGATGGTGCCGGTGATCCGGCCGACCCTGCCGAACAGCGAGGTTCCGCCGATTTCCACCGCGGAGATCGCGTCGAGTTCCGACATCAAACCGCTGCCCGATTGGGCGGTCAAAGTGCGGGACATCTGCCCTCACTTTATGACGGAGCGAGCTGCGCAATTCGGCATTGTCAAACCGCGCCCGCCGCGCGCGGTTCAGATTTCGATGGACTGAGGGTGGCGGATAGCGGCGTTACGCCGCGTCGGAATATTCGGCGCCCGTCTTGGCGCCGGTGATATAGGCGACGACGTCCTCGGGATTGGTCTCGTCCTTCATTAGGTTGGCCACGATCCGGCCGCGGCGGAAGACAACGATGCGGTCAACGAGGTCGAAGACCTGCCGCATATTGTGGCTGATCAGGACCAGCGGCTCCCCTTGCTCTTTCAGCGTCTTGACGATGTTTTCCACCTGCACGGTTTCCTGCACGCCAAGCGCCGCTGTCGGCTCGTCCATGATGGTCAGCTTGGAGTGGAATGTGGCGGTGCGGGCGATCGCAACGCATTGCCGCTGGCCGCCGGACATATTGCGGATGGTGTTCCTGATGTTCGGAATCTTGACCGCCGTCTTTTTCAGCCCGGCCAGCGTCGCCTCCCGCATGCCCTTGTAGTCGAGGATCGAAAATGGCCCGAGGTTGAAAAGCGTCTTTTCGCGGCCCAGGAATAGATTGTCAGGCACGTCGAGATCGTCGGCGAGCGCCAGGGTCTGGAAGACGGTCTCGATGCCGGCCTCGCGCGCTGCCAGCGGCCCGTCGAAGTTGACGGGATTCCCATCGAAAATGATCTCCCCGCGCGTACGCTGCTCGACCGCAGTGATCTGGCGCACGAATGTCGACTTGCCAGCCCCGTTATCGCCCATGATCGCGACATGCTCGCCCATGCGGAGTATGAAGTCCGCGCCCTCAAGCGCCCGGACTCCGCCGTAGTGCTTGGTCAGGTCCCTCGTCTCGAGGATGATGTCGCCGTCATTCATGTACCTCTCCTTAAGCCCGTGCCGCGGCCTGTCGCTGCCGCCACTGGTCGAGCACGACCGCGCCGACGATAATCGCGCCTTTCACCATCTCCTGATAGAAGGCGTCGAGGCGCAGGAAGGTGAAGCCCGAGATGATGACGCCAAAGATCAACGCCCCGATCACGGTGCCGATGATCGAGCCGCGACCGCCGCTCAGCGAGACGCCCCCGATGACCGCCATCGCGATGGCGTCAAGCTCGTACATGATCCCCATGCCGGCCTGCGCGGTGAGGTTCTTGGAACTCAGCACCAGCGCCGAAAGCCCAGCGAGCATGCCGGCGATCGTGTAGACCAGTACCTTGTGCCGGTCGACTTTGATCCCCGACATCCGCGCCGCGTCTTCGTTCGAGCCGATGGCATAAGTGTGTTTGCCGTAGACTGTGTATCTCAGAACGAAGTGAAACAGGATGGCCAGGGCAACGAAGATGAAGACCGGCATCATGCCCGCGCCGATGGTTGCGTAGCTGTCGGTCGGGAAGGAGATCGGATTGCCCTTGGACCACCACTTGGCCACGCCCCGCGCCGTCACCATCATCCCGAGCGTGGCAATGAAGGGTGGTATCCGCGTATAGGCGATCAATAAGCCGTTGACGCCGCCCGCGATGATCCCGCAGATCAGGCCGACAACCACCGGGATGATCACGGGCAAGTTCATCCAGGCTGGACCGAAGATCGCCTTGGGATTCGGAAATCCGTTGACCTCCGCCACCTGGGCAAAAGACATCGCGATCATGGCCGTCGCGCCCACGATGGATCCCGACGACAGGTCGATCCCCCCTAAGATGATCACTTGGGTCACGCCCAGCGCGATAATGCCGATGATCGAGACCTGGAGAATGATGATCCTGAGGCGCGCCTCGTTGAAAATGCTGTCGAAGCGGTCATTGCTGTCGAACAGAAAGCTCTGGCCCATGAGTAGAGCGCCAAGCCCTTCGAACACCACGACGATGATCACAAACGCGGCGAATACGTTTATCTCGTTCGGCCAATGCCTTTTCGATGAATCGAATGTCAGTCCGCCGGTGCCGTGAGCTGACTCAGCCAAAGGCATTCTCCCAATTCAACGTCCATACGAGCCGGTCAGACCCGATATGGCTCGGAGCGGCGCTTTTGCGCCGCCCCGAGCGTCGTCATAATTCCAGACTCAGTTCTTGGAGTAGTATTCGCCGATATTGGCCGGCGTCACCAGCTTGAACGGGATGAAGACGCTTTGGTCGACGTCCTCCCCGCGCGCCAGTGCAAGTGCCGTGTCCAGGGAGCCCGCACCCTGACCGCGAGCATCCTGGAAAACCGTGGCATCCAGATCGCCGGCCGCCATCGCAACCAGAGCGTCCTGGGTGGCGTCCACGCCCGTAACCACGACGTTGTCCATGGAAATCCCGGCCGCTTTCATCGCCTGGATCGCGCCGATCGCCATTTCGTCATTGTTCGCAAAGATGACGTCAAATGGCTCTCCGGAAGACAGCCAGTTCGTCACCAGGTCCTGGGCTTCGTCGCGCTGCCAATTAGCGGTCTGCTCGTCGATCAACGTGACAAAGCTGCACATATCCATACCAAGCACGTCGTGAACGTCCTTGGTACGCTGCACCGCGGCCTGGTTCGACAACTGACCCATAAGCAAATAACCGCGCGCACCCCCGGCCTTGCCCTCAGCCCGAAGCATCTTGCAGGCTTCGAATGCGGCCAGGGTGCCGGACTCGATTTCGTTCGAGGCCACGAATGCCTGATTATCAGGCAGGCTTGTCAGGTTGATCGGCTGCCGGTTGACAAAGACTAGCGGGATACCGGCCTCGGCGGCGGCATTGGTCATGGCCTGGGTGGCCGAGGTGTCGACCGGCTGAACGATGATCGCGTCGACGCCGGAGGCGACAAAGTTGTTGATTTGGTCGAGTTGCCTGGCCACGTCGTCCAGCGCGTCCTCGACCTGAACGTCCACGCCTTCGATGCTATCGGCGTGGTCCGTTATCCCGTTGCGCATCACCGTGGTCCAGACATCATCGAACTGGTAGATCGACACGCCGATGTTTTCCGCCATCGCCGCTGACGACATCAGCGCCGCAAGTCCTGCGGCCATGAGTGTCTTCTTCATTTTATTCCTCCCTAACGATTGGTGCTCGGCTCACCGTTCATGATTTCCGGAACCCGCGAATGCGGGGAAAGTTTGGACCAATCATGCAGCGGCCCGCATCAAAGCTGAAGCGATGAATTCGATCGCGTGTTCGAGCGATTCCGCGCGGGCCCTGGCAGCCTCGCGCAGCACGGTCTGGAAATTGTCGTCGAAATTCGGGCATGAGCAACCGATCTCGCAGGCTCCGGCTTCCGTGGCTACGATCGCGGCCATCGCCGCTGCAGCGATCGCACGACGCTTGCCCACCGTTCACTCCCTGTTCTCACGCCCTTTCCAGGGGCAAATATTGTTCGGTTCGGATCGAGGAAACTCGCCCCTCCGACAGTGTCGTCGGTCATGGCCGTAGGCCCAAGGGACTCGCGAGCCAGACTCCGCCCCAGGCCTGACTTGTCGCAAGGCCACTTCGACGTATTTTCAGCTTAGTTCGAATCTCAAAGCCTTGCAACCGGTTGCAAATTCAGCCATGAATTCATCACAGAAGGCGTCACGATGTCCTGTTACGAAGCCTGGATATGCGACGCGTTTGCGCGCTCGAGGACACAAACAGGCTCTGAACGCAGTTGCAGAAACGCATACTGTCGTCCAAAGAAGTCGCTATGCGAACCAGGACGCTGATTGATCGGGTGATGGCAGACCAATGGCTGTGACACTGAAAGACGTGGCGGAGCGTGCGGGGGTTTCCCGCTCGGCGGTGTCGCGCGCCTTCACCGAAGGCGCGTCCGTCTCCGAACGAACCAGGCGCAAGGTGGAAAAAGCGGCCAGCGAGATGGGCTACAGCCCGAATGTCCTGGCCCGCAGCCTGACCACCCGGCGCACCAAGTTGGTCGGCCTCGTCTCCGACAACTTCCACAATCCCGTATTCCTGGAGGTGTTCGACCTGTTTACCCGCGGTTTGCAGGAGCGCGGCCTGCGTCCGTTGCTGGTCAATCTCTCCGGCGAGACCGAGTTGGAAGGAGCGGTCCGGATGCTCCAGCAATATTCGGTGGACGGCGTTCTGGTCGCGTCGTCAACCCTGCCGCCGGCCTTCGCGACCGCCTTCCGCCATGCCGGCGTGCCGGTCGTGCATTCCTTCGGCCGTTGCGCCAACGCGCCCGAGGCGCATGTGGTCGGGATCGACAATGTCTTCTGCGGAAAGATCGCGGCGGAAACGCTGGTGGCCCGAGGCTACCGGCGGATCGGATTCATGGGCGGGCCGGAATCGGCAACATCGACCCAGGATCGCATGGCCGGGTTCATGGAGGAAATGGCCCAACACCCCGGCGTCGCCGTGACTCACAGTTTTGCCGATGCCTATGCGTTCCAGGCCGGACGTCGGGAGATGACCCGCCTGCTCAGGGCCGGGCCGGCCGAAGCCTATTTCTGCGGCGACGACGTCCTGTCGATCGGGGCATTGAGCGCGATCGAGTCGGCGGGTATGTCGGTGCCGAAGGATATCGGCATCATCGGGCTGAACGACATGGAAATGGCCGGGTGGGAGAACATCAACCTCACCACCATTCATCAGCCGATCCGGGAGATCATCACCTCGTCGGTCGAGCTTGTGGTCGCCATGCTCGACGATCCGGACCGTGAGCCGGAGACCCGCATCTTCCGCTGTCGTATCGTCGAGCGCGGGACGCTCAGGCCTCTCTCATAGAGGGCGGGCGGGCGTCGACCCAGGCGCCGCTCTGTTTGGCGGACTCCACCGCCGCATGGACTGCGGCCATGGAACGGAGCCCGTCCTCGGCGCGCGGGAAGAGGTTCGCCGCCGGGTCCGGTGTCCGTCCTTCCTGTTCGGCCCGGATCGCTTCGGCCAGATCCGCATAGATGTTGGCGAAGGCCAGCGGCATGCCTTCCGCATGGCCGATGGTGACCCGGCTTGCCCGGTCCGCTTCCGCCGACAGGCCGGTCTCGCCGCGTTCGATGACCTCCAGGCGTCCGCCCAGTGGCATCCAGTAGAGCTGGTTCGGCTGCTCCTGCGCCCAGCGCAGCCCGCCGGTCTCGCCGAAGACCTGGAGGGTCAGCCCGTGCTGCCGCCCGATGGCGACCGACGATGTCCAGAGCCGCCCGACCGTGCCGCCATCCATGCGGAAATTGACCATGGCGTCGTCTTCAAGCTGCCGACTCTCGATGCAGGACGCGAAATCGGCGGAGAGCCTCGCGACCTCCTGGCCGGTGACGAAACTCGCCATGTGCAGCGCATGGATGCCGCAATCGGAGAACTGGGCCGAGGCGCCGATCTGCACCGGGTCGTAGCGCCAGCGCACACGCGGGTTGTCCGCATCCGCGGCATCGGCGTGGTGGCCATGAGAGAATTCCGCGACCACGACCCGGACGCGTCCCAGATCGCCTCGCGCCACCATCGCCCGCATATGGCGCACCAGCGAATAGCCGGAATATCCGTAATTCACCGCGCAAAGTCGGTTGGAGGCCTTGGCCGCCCGGACCACCTCCTCGGCCTCGTCGACGGCCATGGTCATGGGCTTCTCGCAAAGCACATGAAACCCGGCCTCCAGGAAGGCCTTGGTGATCTCGAAATGGGTCGCATTGGGCGTGGCGACGGTCACCAGATCGATCCGGTCGTCGCGGCCGCATTCGCCCTTGAGCATCTCACGCCAATCGCCATAGGCGCGGTCGGCGGTGACGCCCAGCCGTTGTGCAAAAGCCCGTCCGGCCTCAGGCTGGTGATCGAGCGCGCCGGCGGTCAGCTCGAATGCGCCGTCCAGCCCGGCGGCCAGCCGGTGTGCCGGGCCGATCTGGCTGCCTTCGCCGCCGCCGACCATGCCCCATTTCAGTTTTGTCATGGCGATGGGCCCTCAGTGGAATCCGATGGATTGAAGATAGCGCCGGTTCGCCCGCGCGTCGTCGATGGGCGAGGTGTCGCCGGCAGGATCGCAATCCTGCTCGACCGTACACCATCCCTCGAAATCGGACTCCAGCAGGACCTGCCGCACGGCGGGGAAATCGACCTCACCGTCACCGAGATTGCAGAAGATGCCCTGGGCGCAGGCATCGTAGAATCCGGTGCGATTGGCGATCACATCCTGTTTCACCGCCGGGTCGGTGTCCTTGAAATGCATATAGCTGATGCGGCTCATATGCCGTTTCATGAAGGCCACTGGATCGAAGCCCGCATAGGCGTGGTGGCCGGTGTCGAAGCAGATCTTCAAAATGCTCTCATCCACGAGCCCCAACAGCCGCTCCAACTCCGGCTCGAAATCCATGAAGCCGCCGGCATGGGCGTGGATCCCGACGGTCAGGCCGTATTCCTCAACACCCAATTTCGCTACCGTGCGGATCCGGTCGACATAGGACGACCACTCATCCGCACCCATCCGCTCGGCCTCCGCCGCACGGCCGGCGGTCGGCGCCCGGCGTTCCGAGATCGAATCGATCAGCACCAGCTGCCCGGCCCCGTGGGCGGCAAGGGCCTTGCAGGTCCGCACCGGGCCATCCAGCACGTCATCCCATTGGGCGGGATCGTGGAAGGGCCGGAACACGACGCCACCGGTCAGCTCCAGGCCATATTTCGCCAAAGCCTCGCCCAGGATCGCCGGGTCTTCGGGCATGAAGCCGACCGGCCCGAGCTCGATCCCGCCATATCCCGCGTCGGCGCAGTCTCGCAGGACCGCCTCCCAGGCTGGATTGCGCGGGTCGTCCGCAAATTCGACGCCCCAGGAACAAGGGGCATTGCCAATTCTGATGGCCATTGCCAGCATCCCGAAATTGATCATTGCAACCGGTTGCAAAACCGGTATCCTGAATTGCGGTATCGGTCAACGTGAAAAGTAGACCGGCCGTCATCCTTATGCCTGCTAAATCCGGAGTTTGCCCATGGGCTTTGCATCGGGAACGATCAAGTTGACATTGGCCCAGGCCATTGTCCGGCACATTGCCAACCAGTTCATCGAGATCGACGGGGAGGAGCATCGCCTGTGCGGTGGCGGCTTTGCGATCTTCGGCCATGGCAATGTCACATGCCTCGGCGAGGCGTTGCACGATCACCGGGCGGAACTGCCGGTCTATCGTGGGCAGAACGAGCAGAGCATGGGTTTCGCCGCCGCGGGTTATGCCAGATACCATCTGCGCCGACGGTTCATGTTCTGCACCGCGTCGGCCGGGCCCGGCACATCGAACCTGCTGACCTCCGCCGCGCTGGCCCATGCCAATCGCCTGCCGATGCTGATGCTATGCGGGGACACCTACATCACCCGCCTGCCGGACCCGGTCCTTCAGCAGCTCGAGCACTTCAACAGTCCGAGCCTGGGCGTGAACGACGCCTTCAAGGCCGTCACCCGCTTTTGGGACCGGATCACCCACCCGGCCCAGGTCATCCAGTCGCTACCGGCAGCGATCGCCACGATGCTGGACCCTGCCGATTGCGGCCCGGTCTTCCTCGGCCTGCCCCAGGACGTGCAGGGCTGGACGTACGACTACCCGGTGGAATTCTTTGAAAAGAAGGTGCACCGCATTCGCCGTGCCGCAGCGGACAGCCACGACATGGCCGAGGCCGCGGCGCTGCTCCAGACCGCCGAACGGCCGATGATCATCGCCGGCGGCGGCGTGCAGTATTCCGGCGCCATCGCCGAGCTGACAGCGTTTGCCGAAACCCACAACATCCCAGTTGTCGAGACCATCGCCGGCCGGGCCAACCTGGTGGCGGCCCATCCGCTCAATATCGGCCCGATCGGCGTCACCGGCTCCAACTCGGCCAACGTCATCGCCGAGAAGGCGGATGTGATCCTGGCGGTCGGCACAAGGCTGCAGGATTTCACCACCGGTTCCTGGACGGCGTTCGACAAGGGCGCCCGGCTGATCTCCATCAACGCCGCCCGGCACGATGCCGGCAAGCATCGTGCGGTAGCCGTCGTGGGCGACGCGAAACTAGCGCTATCGGCCTTGTCCAAGGCGGCCGGCGCATATCGTGCGCCCGAGGGCTGGACGGCCCAGGCGCAGATCGATCGTGCGCGCTGGGACGAGTATGTCGCCACGAACATCCGGCCCGGAAACCGCCCGAATTCCTACGCCCAGGCAATCGGCGTCGTGAACCGGCTTTGCGACGAGGGCGATCGCGTTGTCGCCGCTGCCGGCGGCCTGCCGGCCGAGGTCACAGCCAATTGGCGCACCCTGAAGACCGGCACGGTGGATGTGGAATTTGGCTATTCCTGCATGGGCTATGAGATCGCCGGCGGATGGGGCGCCCGCATCGCCCAGGCCGAGAACGAACCCGACCGGGACACCATCGTCTTCACCGGCGACGGCTCCTATCTGCTGATGAATTCGGACATCTATTCCTCGGTGCTGACCGGCAGGAAGCTCATCATCCTGGTGCTCGACAATGGCGGGTTCGCGGTCATTAACAAGCTGCAGAACAACTCCGGCAACGAGTCGTTCAACAATCTCATCAAGGACTGCCACATCGCGGTCGAGCCCTTCTCGGTGGATTTCGAGGCCCATGCCCGCGCCATGGGCGCCGAGGCCGAGACGGTCTCGAACCCTGCCGAGCTGGCAGAAGCTTTCCAGCGGGCGAAGGCGGCGGATCGGACTTATGTCATCGCCATGCAGGTCGACGCCTTCGAGGGCTGGACCGCCGAGGGTCACACCTGGTGGGAGATCGGCACCCCGCATATCTCCGACCATGAAAAAGTCCGCAAGGCCCATGAGGAGGTCGAAACCGCCCGCGCCCGCCAGCGGAAAGGCGTCTGATGGCCGACCTCTCCGGCCTGTCGCAGAACCGGTTCGTGATCATCGGCCGGGCCGGCATGGATTTCTATCCCGACCCGCCCGGCACCAAGACCGAAGAGGCGACCCGCTTCGTTTCTTGCCTCGGTGGTTCCTCGGCCAACATTGGCGCCGCGATCACTCGGCATGGCGGCGAGGCGGCCCTCGTCACCTCGGTCTCCGATGACGCGATCGGCCGATTTGCGCTGAACCAGCTCGATGCCTACGGCATCGACCGGACCCGCGTGAAGTCCGTCGGCGGCGAGGCGCGGAACTCGCTCGCGGTCGTCGAGAGCCGGGTCGAGGACCACCAATCGGTCATCTACCGCAACGGGGCGGCGGATTTCCAGATGACCATCGAGGATGTGGAGGCCGTCGACTATGCCTCCTATGGCGCGCTGATCACCACCGGCACCGTCTTTGCGGCCGAGCCGTCGCGTAGCGCCGCCCTGCACGCGTTCGACCTGGCGAAAGCGATGGGCCTGCCGCTCATCTTCGACATCGATTACCGGCCTTATTCCTGGCCCTCCGCCGAGATCGCCGCTGACGTCTATTCCCGGGCAGGGGCGCTCTGCGACATCGTTGTCGGCAATGACGAGGAATTCGGCTTCATGGCCGGCAACTTCGACAAGGGTCTGGAGAAGGCGCGGGCGATGGCGCGATCCACGGCCAGGATCGTCGTCTACAAAATGGGCGAGAAGGGCGCCATCACCATCACGCCCGAGGACGAATTCCGGACCGGCATCTATCCGGTCGACGCCCTGAAACCCACCGGCGCCGGGGACGGTTTCATGGGCGGGTTCGTCGCGTCGCTGGCGGCCGGCCATCCGCTCAAGGACTGCGTCCTGCGCGGTTCCGCCTGCGCCGCGATCGTGGTCAGCCGTGTGGGCTGTGCCCCGGCCATGCCGACGACGCCAGAACTCGAGGACTTCCTCGCCACCCATCCCGGCCCGACCGGAGCCTGAAAGGATAGGCCATGCACATCGCTCCCTATGACAACCGGAACAAGCCAATCGTGGATGTGGATGATGGCCTTGTTCCGCTGAACTACTTCAACATCGTCAAGCTGACCAAGGGCCAGGCATTCCAGTACCGGATACCCGGATACGAGACCGGCATCGTGCCGGCCACCGGCACGGTCGATATCGATGTGGGCGGCGAACCCTTCGAGAAGATCGGCAATCGCGGCGTCGATGTCTGGGATGGCGAGCCGGAGGGCGTCTATGTTCCGGTCGACACGACCGCGCAGATGGTCTGCGTCTCCGACGCGGCGGAGATCTTCGTGGCCGGCGCGAGATACGACAAGACGCTGGAGCCGTTCGCCGTTCGTGCCGACGATCTAGACCTGATCCAATACGGTTCCGACGACACCAAGACCCACCGCAAGATCAAGCACATCCTGGGACAGAAGCAGCACGGTAAGGTCGGCCGGCTTCTGGTCTCCGAGCTGTTCACGGTCGGGCAGGGCGGTTGGTCCGGTTTTCCCTCCCACAAGCACGATACCGACAGGCTGCCGGACGAGAGCCGGCATGACGAGACCTACAATTTCCGCTTCCGGCCGAATTATGGGTCCGGCCTGCAGATGCTGCAGCGCGAGGAGGGCAAGCCCGGCGACGCCTATCACATCGTCGACGGTTCGACGATCTGCCTCGACAAGGGCTATCACCCCTGCGCCGCGCTGCCCGGCTATGAGATGTACTACTTCACCATCCTCGGCGGGCTGAGCCAACGTGCCCTGGTGCAGTATTTCCAGCCCACCCATTCGGCCCAGTTGAAGACCATTCCCGGCATCATGGACATGATTGCCAAGTTCAAATGACCCTGGCGACGCTGGCCGAGGTGCTTCAGCCCGCACTGCGGGAGGGTTACGCGGTCGGCGGTCTGGTGGTGCTCGGTTGGGAGGATGCGAGGGCCTATGTGGCCGCCGCCGAAGCCGAAGGCGCGCCGGTCATTCTCCAGGCCGGTCCCGGCTGCCGGGCGCATACGCCGCTGCCGGTGCTCGGCGCCATGTTCCGCACTTTGGCGAAAGACGCGTCGATCCCGGTCGTGGCGCATCTCGATCATGGCTACACGGTCGACGAGTGCCGGCAAGCCATCGATTGCGGCTTCACCTCGGTCATGTATGACGGCTCGCGCGGGCCGGTATCCCAGAACATCGACGAGACCGCACCCATCGCAGAATTGGCCAATGCGGCGGGCGTCTCCTGCGAGGGCGAGATCGGATTCGTTGGCTATGCGGAGGGCGAGGCTTCGGCCCGCACCGATCCCGGGGATGCCGCCCGTTTCGCGCGCGAGACCGGCATCGATGCGATGGCGATCTCGGTCGGCAATGTCCATTTGCAACAGACCAAGGCGGCGGAAATCGACATCGAGGCGCTGCAGGCTGTGGAGGCCGTGACCGATGTTCCGCTGGTCATCCATGGCGGTTCGGGCATCCCGGCGGAGATGCGCACCCATCTGGCGAAGAACTCGAAGATCTGCAAATTCAATATCGGCACCGAACTGCGCATGGCGTTCGGTCAGGCGCTGCGGCAGGCGATGATTGACGATCCGGACCAGTTTGACCGGATATCGATCCTCAAAGAGGTCGAGGACCCGATCTGCGCCGCCGCCCGCGACGTGATCCGGGCGTTCGGTGCACCGAGATTGCCGGCCTAGGAGCCCTGGACCGGTCTATCCGGTCATAAGGGGCTTTCGGGCTGTGTTGAATTCGCGCAGCCTGGCGAAGACGTCGACCCCGATCTGATGGAAGACATCAAGCAGATCCACCAGAACCCAGTTCTCGCGGATGAGGCCGTTTTCGCAGCGCCAGAAGTCGAGGCTGCGCATGGTGATCTTCTGTCCCGAGGGGGGCGATGCCGAGCCAGCCATCGCCGGTGATCGTCGCTCGCATGCCGGGCCAGGCGGTGAAGCCGACATAGTCGCCATCGCCGAACAGATCGCCCCGGCCCAGCGTGCCGACCCGGTTCGGCATGGCGTTCAGGAACGGGATCTGGTGCATGTTGCGGAAGCCGGAGATGCCGCGGCCGGTGCCGATCCCCGAGGGGCCGTACCAGTTGAAGCGCGGATGCCAGAAATCCGGCAGACGCATCGCCTCGACTCCACCGGTGGCGAAATTGCCCAGCCCCGCGAGCATGTCTGAGACAAGCGCCCGGCTGGCCTCCGAGCGTTCAGGGTCTCGGGGGTCGGGCACGATCCCGTCCAGCGTCGCTGGCGCGGGCACCTGCCACTCCCGTCCGAGACTTGGCGCCATCGGCCAGGCGCCGGCCTGCATCATCACCTCGGGAATGTCCCAGAGCGCCTGCATCTCTGCGATGCGCCCGTCTTCGACCCGGAAGAACTCGTGGAACCGCATGGCGACGGGATGGCCCGTCGGCGGGATGTCGAGCCAGGGCGCGACGAAGGTCCCAGTATAGAATCCGCAGCAACCGACCCAGTCATTGCCGCGTTCCGAGCCGCCGGCGATGACGATGGTGTCGCGCCGCTCGAGATCTGGGATCGCCGTGCAAAGTGGTTGGAATGCTTCTGCGTAGAGACCCTCCGCGCCGTCCAGATCCTCGAACGGGTAGGCCAGATGAACCTTGGCATCCGTGTGGAAGGCCCGTGACAGGGCGGCCCGCACGCCGTTCGGCTCGTAGTCGTAGAGCGCTTGGCGGAACGGCCGGATCAGCTCCTTGTTGTCGGCATGGATGTCGTTGGACATGGATGTGGTGGCCTCTTCGAGGGTTCAGCCCTGGAGGATGGAGTGCGGGATCGAATAGAATCGCCGGCAAGTCCCCTGAAAGACCTCTGATCGCTCGTCCGGTTCGAGCTCGCCAAGCAGGTCTTCGTAGGCTTGCCAAATATCCGCATAGCCCGAGGTGAGGCTGTCCACCGGGAAATTCGACCCGATCATGCAGCGCCCGGCGCCGAACTGCTCCAGCACGGTTTCGACGATCGGGGAGATCGACTCCGCCGTCCAGCCGGGCTCGAACATGCCGAGCCCGGAAAGCTTGCACACCATGTTTGGATTTGCCGACAGCGCGGACAGCTGCCCACGCCAGTAGCGCAGCCCCTCCGGCTTGCGGTCGTGCGGCGAACCTGCATGGCACAGCGCGACACGCAATTCGGGAACCCTCCCGAACAAGCGGGCGGCATCGGCCATCTGCTCGGGCAGAAGTTGAAGGTCGAAGGACCAGCCGCGAGCAGCGACCGCCCGCAGCCCGTTCTCGAAGGCCGGGTCGTCGAGCAACGAGCCGGTTCCGGTCTTCAAATCCTCCTCCGGCGACCGCCCGACGATCTGTCGGATTCCGCGCACGGAGGACAATTCCGCCAGCGCATCGAGCCGTGCCTCCAGATCGGTCGCGGGGAGATCGCACCCGGCCACCTGAGCGGCTGGAAACCGGCCTTCGCCCGGCCCGTCATGAACCGACTGGACCCAGCGCGCTTCCGGCAGGCCGTTCGGCGTGCCGGCCTGGACATGGATCGAAGCGGTAACCCCGACGGCCTCGGCATCGCGGCGGAATTCATCGACCGGATAGTCGCGCTGGATCGGGGTTGGATCGCCGAAGAACCGCTTGACGCCCCGCGCCTCGAGCCAGGGATAGGAAACCGCGGACAAGTCCCAGAGATGGTGATGGGCGTCGATCTTCATGATGTCTGCGCCGCGTGATCTGGGGACGGCAACTCGGCCGCCCTGGCCAGCAGATCGAACCCCATCTGCTTGAAGAGCTCGAGATAGTCCAGCAGGACCCAGTTCTCCCTGATCTTGCCGCCGGCGCATCGGTAGAAATCCATCACCCTGAGGGTCAGCGCCCTACCGGTCGCTTCCACGCCGAGATAGTCGCCCATATGGGTCATGGTCATGGAGGGCCAGCCGCTGACTGCCGCATAGTCGCCATCGCCAATCCGGCAATAATGGTCGCCGCCCAGCCGGTCCGGGAACGCCCGGAGAAATGATTCCCGATGGTCCTTCACAAAGCCGGACCAGCGGTAGTTCGACCCGATGCCCCCGGGCCCGTACCACATCATGTCCTCATGCCAATAGCCGTCATCGCCGGTCTGGTCTTTCGAGGTGAAGGTCTCCGGATCGAAGGCGCTCAGATCCCGCAACATGCCTTCCACGATGTCGAGGGTCGCCGTGCCGCTCTCAGGCCCGCCGGGGAGGACTCCGTCATGCGTGGCCGGTCCGGGGAACAGCATCTCGGTGCCCAGCATCCGGGGCAGGGGAAAGCGGTCGATCTGACGCAGCAGATCGAGGAAATCGACGATCAGCTTGGCCTCGGCGATCCGGCCATTTTCGATCCGGTAGAACTCCCCGGAACGCAGAAATACCGTTCGGTTGTTCGGCACGATGCCGAGCAGCGGCGCGTCGAAATTGCCGACATAATGGGTGATCGAGGCTACCCACTCCCCGGCCCCTCGGCGGTTCGGCCCGCCGATAAATATCTCGTCGCGGCGGCGGGTGTGCGACAGCGCCTTGCGGAGTGGCAGGATCAGCCCCTCGAGCACCGCGTCGATGCCCTCCAGCCGGTTGATCGGATAAGCGACGTCCCACACCGAATCCGGTGTCAGGCAATCCGTCAGCAGTGACCGCAGCTCCGTGTCCGGCGCGGACATCATGCGGTTCAACAGGCCGTGGGCGACAGCGCGGAAGTCACTCATACAGGTCTCTTTTTCAGCGATTGCATACGCTTGCAAAAAAAGCTTGCCAAATCGGCGAGCGCCCGTCTAGGCTTTTTGCAAGCGTATGCAAAAATACGCGACTGCGAACGAAGACACGCCGCGGGGAGAGCGATGGCCGAAATCCAGCTTCAGAATGTCTCCAAGAGATGGGGCAGTTTCGTCGGGGTCGAAAATTTCGATCTGACGATTGCGGACAAGGAATTCCTGGTCCTTCTGGGTCCGTCTGGCTGCGGCAAGACCACCACGATGCGCATGATAGCGGGCCTCGAGGACGCTACCGGTGGCGATATCCTGGTCGACGGCAAGCGTGTCAACGATCTTGAACCGAAAGATCGAGACGTAGCCATGGTGTTCCAAAGCTACGCGCTTTACCCGAACATGAACGTCTATGAAAACATCCGCTTTCCGCTGAAAGTGCGCCGCATCGACCCCAAGACCCATGACGAAAAGGTCCGGCGGGCGAGTGCGATGGTTGAACTCGACGAGTTCCTGCACCGTAAGCCTGCCGAGCTTTCCGGCGGCCAGCGCCAGCGGGTAGCACTGGCACGCGCCATCGTGCGCGAGCCGAACGTGTTCCTGATGGACGAGCCGCTTTCGAACCTTGACGCCAAGCTGCGCGTTTCGACCCGCGCGCAGATCAAGAACCTGTCGCACGAATTGGCCGTGACCACGATCTACGTGACCCATGACCAGATCGAGGCGATGACGCTGGCCGATCGGGTAGTGGTGATGAAACAGGGTGTGGTCCAGCAGGTGGGCAGCCCGACCGACATCTATGACACGCCCGCCAACGCCTTTGTGGCGAGCTTCATCGGAAACCCCGCCATGAACCTGATCGAGGGCGGGATCTCGAGTGGCATGTTCAGCGCGCCGAATGTCGAAATCAATGTCGAGATCCCGGGGCTCGCTGCGCCGGACGGTGAGGTCACGCTGGGCTTCCGGGCGGAGGATGCGAGCGTCGTTGCAAGCGGCGGCGAGATCAACGCGCCGATCTATACGCAAGAGTTGCTGGGTGACGCGACCATGGCGTCCGTCCGCATCGGCGGCGCGCTGGTTTCGGTGAAGGCGGACAAGACATTCCGCGCGGAGATCGGTGATGCGATCTCGATCCATGTGCCCACGGATCACTGCCACCTTTTCAGCGCTGAAACGGGTGTGCGTATCGGGAGCTGATGCTCTCAAGTCTCCCGTCACGACGGGGTCAGGCGGTGCAGGCTTCGAAGATGCACCCGAACACAGGGAGAGAAACGAAATGTTTCTAAAAAAAGTAGCGTTGGCCAGCACGATGACCTTGGTCGCTGGCTCAGCCTTCGCGGCCTGCGAAATCTCAGGAAACGTCAGTATCGTCGGCAACGAGTTTCCGGCCATTCACACGGTCGCCAACGAGGCGGGGTCGTGCACGGGCGGCGAAGTGCAGGCAAACCTGACGGCGGATCACCAGAAGATCAACCTGGCGGGGATGCAGGGCAATCCGGCGGAATATACCACTGCCATCGTCGCAAACTCATCGGTTGTCGCGCTGATCAACGAGGATGTGGTGCGTCCGCTGGATGATCTGGTTGCGATGTACGGGCAGGACATCCCCAGGAACCGCCTGATCACGATCGGCGGCGAGATCATGGCCGTGGCCTTCATGGCCAATGCTCAGACGCTGGCCTATCGCAAGGACGTGCTGGCCGAGATCGGGATGGAGCCGCCGACGACCTACGAGGGCATGCTGGAGGCCGCGGAGAAGATCCGCGCCGATGGACTCAGCCAGTATCCGATCGGGGGTGCCTATGCCGCCGGCTGGAACCTTGCTGAGGAATTCGTGAACATGCACATCGGCCATGGCGGCGAATTCTTCAAACCGGGCACCGCTGAGGTTGCCATCAACAACACTCGGGGCGTGGCCGCGCTGAACATGATGAAAGCGCTGACCGAATACATGAACCCCGACTTCCTGACGCATGATTCAAACGCGACCGGCGCCGAGATGGAAGCCGGCAATGTGATTTTGATGAACATGTGGGGCTCGCGGATGGGCAATCTGATGGATGCCGACGGCGCCGAAGAGGTGGTCTATTCCAATATCACTGTTGGCGGTCCGATGACGGTCGGCGGTGGCTCGGTCCCGGCGTCGACGCTGTGGTGGGATGGCTGGACCGTGGCCAGGAACATTTCGGAAGAAGATGCCATAGCCACGTTCATCGCGATGAATAACGGAACCAGCCCCGGGATCCTGAACGACGAAACCATGAGCCAGGCTGTCTGGATGATCGAAGGGTACGAACCGGCCCCGGTCAACGATGGCGTATTCGCTGCGATTGCCGCGGGGACCAGGCCGTATCCGATGCTGCCGTATATGGGCCTGCTGCACACGGCTCTTGGCGACAATATCGCCGACTTCCTGCAAGGCAAGGAAAGTGCGGAGCAGGCCTTGGCCGACATCGAGGCTGCCTACACCGCCGCTGCGAGAGAAAAAGGCTTTCTGAACTAAGGACGCTCGTTCGAGCCTGGGGGCGGCGCTGGTCGCCTCCAGGCTTCACTCTCTTCGTCATCAGATGCCGCCGGGGATCCTCCAGCCATGAAACATAAACCGTTCTTATGGTTCGTTTTTCCATCCGCGCTGGCGATGATGCTTTTCATCTTATTCCCGATTATCTCGGTCGTGGTTCAGTCGTTTCACGTGGCCCATGAACAGGTCATTGTCACGGTCGAGAACTGCGGTCCGTTTGGATGTACCGACTCCACTGCAATCGACAGGGAGGCCACAGCGGCCTTGCGCGAAGAAAAGCCCTTGGGGCAGTTCGCCGGATTCGAGACGTACCGAGACCGCAATCACCTGGCCTTCAACGAGGTTGGTACCGCATGGGAAACGGCAGACAATTGGCGTGAACTCGGCACGCAAATGCTGAACCTGCCTTTTTACAAAGCCATCGGATTCACCCTGACCTTCACCTTTGTCGTGACACCGTTGGTGATCATCCTTGGCTTCGTTATCGCCGTCGCGGTCAATAGCGCGGTCAAGCGCCTGCGCGGGCCACTGATCTTCTTCTCTTTGCTGCCAATGATGATCACGCCGCTTGTCGGGTCGTTGATCCTGTTCTGGATGGTGGATGCCCGAGGGATCATCGGTGCAACGCTGCAATACCTAGCCGGTAACCCGGACCTGTCGGTCAAGGCCTCGACCCCGCTGATGTGGATCATGCTCATGGTCTACGGAGTCTGGCACGCCGCCCCATTTGCCTTCATCGTTTATTATGCGGGCCTTCAGACCGTTAACACAGACAGTCTCGAAAGCGCCCGCGTTGATGGGGCCAACAGGTGGGAGCAGATCCGCTATGTGGTGATCCCGCACCTGCTGCCGCTGACCACATTCATCGCGCTGATGCAGTTGATGGATAACTTCCGGGTGTTCGAGCCCATCGTCAGTTTCGCGGCCAGTGCTCACGCCACGTCGCTCAGCTGGGCCATCTATAACGATCTGGGGGGCGAGACCCGACAATTGTCATCCGCGGCTGCAACGTCGGTTCTGACCATCATTGGCATCTCGATACTGTTGTCCCCGGTGCTGGTGCGCACCTGGCGCGATTTCGGACGGAAATAGGTGGGATATGTCCAGCCAAGCTCAAAAACGCCCCGCTATCGTCAGCCTGCTGGTCATCACTGTGCTAGCGATCTGGATGGCAATGGCCGCCTTTCCGTTCCTGTGGACCCTTTGGGGATCGTTCAAGGTCGAGGGGGATTTCTTTTCCAAAGCGAACTGGGCCAACGCCCTGACCGGCCCTCTGACGCAGGTGGAAACCGGCGGCCGTCTCACCGGCGAAGGCTATAACGGAGCCTGGGTGCAGGAAGAGTTCTGGCGCGCGGCGTGGAAATCCACGCTTGTCTGCCTATTCGTGGTCACGGTCTCGCTGACCCTCGGGACATTGGGCGGTTATGCCCTCGCCCGGTCGACCTATCGCTATGCGTTCTGGTTCCTGCTGGCCGCACTGATCTTTCGCGCCATGCCGCCGATCACCCTGGTTTCCGGCTATCTGCCGGTATTCTTCGAATGGAACCTGTGGGGCCACACAGCGACGGCGATCATCGTGTTGGTGGCGATCAACCAGCCGTTCACGCTGTGGATGCTGCATTCGTTCTTCAAGAACATCCCGGCCGAGCTGGACGAAAGCGCGATGGTGGATGGCTGCACGCGGTTTCAGGCGTTTCGCCATGTAATCATTCCGGTGATGTGGCCGGGAGTGATCACCACAGGGCTCTTTTCTTTCCTGTTGGCCTACAACGACTTTGCGGTGACAGCGATGATCCTGTCGAAAGAGAACCAGACGATGATCCCGAAGATCGCCAGCTTCCTTGGCACGACCCAGACGAAGGGCAACGTGATGTTTGCCGTCGCCGCCGTGGTGTCGGTCACGGCGCCGCTCTTCCTGATGGTCATGGTCTTCCAACGCCAAATCGTCTCGGGCCTGACCGCAGGTGCGGTGAAAGGGTAACCGTGTCGACCGGATTGAATAAGGCCGCACTCAGGGCCTATTGCGAGGCATACCGCACCTGCTCAGGGGATGGTTTCGCTGGGGCGGTCGAGCGATTTTATGCTCCGGACGCGCAAATCAACATGGTCCATCCCTTCAATGAGCTTGTGGGGTTCAGCGGGTATCAGGAGACCTTTCTCCGTCCCCTTCTGGGGTCTTTCAAGCACCTGCGGCGAAGCGACTACATCGCCTTCGGCGCCAGCTTCGAGGGCGCCGACTGGGTCACTTGCACAGGCTACTACACCGGCAGGTTCGCGCACACTTGGCTGGGCATCCCCCCCTCCGGCGCGCTGGCGCACCTTCGCTTTGGCGAATTCCACCGGATGGAACGGGGCCGCGCCGTCGAGAGCTACATCTATCTCGATATCCCCGAGTTGATGATCGCCTGCGGACGATGGCCCATCGCAGACAGCCCGGGCCGGGATCGCGGCTTCACCGGATATCTACCTGGCCCGCAGACGCAGGACGGTCTGCAATGGCACGACATCGACCCCGGTCGCGGCGTCTCGTCCTGCGATATGGTTACGGCGATGCTGCGCAGCCTCGCCACGGATGACGAGGCCTGGCGCCCTTATTGGGCCAAGGACATGCTTTGGTACGGTCCCGCCGCATTTGGCAGCTTTGTCGGGATCGAGGATTTCGCGGGCTTTCAGGTTCCCTTCGAACAGACCTTCAGCGAATGGATCGGCGGCTCGGTCCCCGGCAGCCAGACCCGGCATTTCACCCGTTTCGGCGACGGTGACTACGTTTGTTCCGGCGGCTGGCCCTCGCTGAACGCGGTGCAGTTGAAACCGTTTCTCGGTCAGCCGGCCACGGGCAAACGTCTGTTCATGCGGGTCTGCGACTGGTGGCGCCGCGAGGGCGACCTGCTGGTCGAAAACTGGGTGTTCGTCGACATCCCGCATGTGCTGTTGCAGATGGGATGCGACGTCCTCGGCGATCTCGCGGAGCCCTCGCGATGACAGCGCGCGCCGATTTCATCGTCATCGGAGCCGGCTCGGCCGGGTGTGCGGTTGCTGCCGGTCAAATGATTGCAGAGGACGCCGCATGAAGGGTTCGAGACCAGAGCAGGCAGCGCTCAGCCGCGACACCGACATGACCAAGACCGACGCGACGCGCACCGTGATCGAGACCATGGTCGATGGGCTGAACGACCACAGGATCGCTGATATCGGCGATTTCTTTTCCGACGGTTTCCGCTGGATGGGCAATGCCGGCTGCGGCACGAAGAAGGGCCTGAAGGAATT
>CBDEGD010000038.1:0-10998 GCA_965237625.1 Inquilinaceae bacterium | reverse complement strand
GTCAGGCCACGGACCACCAGCACCGTCGGCCGGTCGGTCGCCACCTGTTCGACGATCACGAAGGGATCTTCCAGGCTGCCGCTGCCCCGGCCGTCCACGATGACAAAGCCGCCGAATTCGTCGCTGAAGGTGATCCCGGAGAGGGTGATCGGCTCCGCCCGGGCCACGCCCAGGGTGACGGTCGACATCACCAGTGCCGCGGCCGTCGACCGGGCAAGAAGTCGGAGTCTGGCGCGCCGGCCGATCAGCTTTCGGCCGCCCCCGCGGCCTCCACTGTGGATTCGGCGGTCTGTCCCGGCATCTCACCCGCGATGATCATGCGGAGCACTTCGTCCTTGGTGACGTCATTGGTATGCACCGTGCCCACCAGCCGGCCGTTCTTCATGACGCTGACCCGGTCGGACAGATCGAAGACGTCATGCAAATCGTGGCTGATCAGGAAAATGCCCAGCCCTTCCTTCTTGAGTTGGATGATCAGCTCGGCGACCTGCTGGGTCTCCTGCGGGCCCAGCGCGGCGGTCGGTTCGTCCATGATCAGGATGCGGGCATTGAAATGCAGAGCCCGGGCGATGGCGACCGATTGCCGCTGACCGCCGGAGAGCGCGCGCACCGGCGCATCGAATTTCTGGAAGTTCGGATTGAGGCGATGCATGACGCCGCGCGTCGCCGACTCCATCGCCGCCTCGTCCAACGTGTGCCAGGGCGTCATCATCTCACGCCCGAGGAACAAATTGGCGGCCGCATCCACATTATCCGCGAGAGCGAGGGTCTGGTAGATCGTCTCGATCCCGTGGTGCTTGGCGTCGCGCGGATTGTTGATCTCGACCGGCTGTCCGTCGATCAGCACCTGACCGCTATCGCGCTGGTAAGCGCCGGACAGCAGCTTGATCAGACAGGATTTTCCGGCGCCGTTGTGGCCCAGCAGCCCGACCACCTCACCCGGATACAGATCGATGGTGACGCCGTCGACCGCCCGAATACCACCGAAGGCGATCGACATGTCCCGCATTTCCACAAGCGGTTTACCGGTGTGGCGCGCGCCGGTGGGGGGCGTGCTCATGGCGTGTCTCCGAGGCGGCTCATTTGCGTCGTTTCTGATAGGCGGCGTCGAGCCAGACGGCGAGGACCAGCACGGCGCCGATGATCATCGACTGGAGCGATGAATTGATGCCGACCAGCGCCATGCCACTCTGCAGGCTCTGCATCACCAGGGCGCCCAGCACGGCGCCGGCGATCGTTCCCATGCCGCCGGCAAGCGCGGTCCCGCCGATCACCGCCGCGGCGATCACGCGCAACTCGTCCAGGGTGCCCAGATCGTTACCGGCCGCCTGCAGCCGGGCCGACGCGATGGCCGCGGCAATGGCGCACAGCATACCCATGGTGACGAAGACCGTGAGCAGGACCTTCTTGGTGTTGACACCGGCCAACTGCGCTGCCTCGGGATTGCCGCCAATGGCGAACACGTAGCGCCCGAAGCGGGTGCGGGTTGCCAGGAAATGCATCAGCAGGACGACGATGGCCACGACCAGGACAGGGAGCGCGATGCCATGGGCCGCGCGGGGCAGCCCCTCCCAGGATTGCAGGCCGCGTATCAGCGCACGCCGGTTCGTCTGCGGGTCTTCAGCAAGCGCTTTCAGCTCGTCCGGCAATGAAGCGACAGTTGCTGCTGTCTCGCCTTGAAGACCGTCGGTCGCGAGCTCCGTTGAGATCGTATCGACCAGCTCGAGAGCGGCGCGCCGTTCCGGGTGCGGATAGGCATTCATGGTCGCGACAAACCCGACGATCGCGGCGACCGCCATGCCGGAGACCGCATACTCGGCCCATAGTGGCTTGACCGGGAAGCCGAAGCGTTGCCGTCGCCGCCGCGCGGCGATTGCGGCGGCGACCACGAGGACGACGGCGATGGCCGCCAGACCCCAGGACCAGACCGCGCCGATCGACCCGTCGATACCGCCGCCCATAAGCTGGTAGCGGACATCCAGCGGCGCGACAGTCCGCCCCTGTGTGATCCACCATGCCCCACCGCGCCAGACCAGAAATCCGCCCAGGGTGACGATGAAGGCCGGTACGTCGAGAAAGGATATGATCGATCCTTGCAAGGCGCCGATCGCGGCACCGAGCGCCAGACCGACGAGCAGGGCGACGGCCCATGTGGCCGGGTGGTCGAAGCCCCAAAGCTCCGGCAGGATTTCCGCCTGCACAACGCCCATGACCATGGCCAGGACGCCGACCAGGGACCCGACCGACAGGTCGATATTGCGGGTCACGATCACCAGCACCATGCCGGTCGCCATGACCGCTACCGATGCGGTCTGGACCGACAGGTTGAACAGGTTGCGCGGTGTGATGAAAAGCCCGTTCGTGGCCAGATCGAAACCGACCCAGATCACGATCAAGGCACCGATCATGCCGAGCAAACGGGTGTCGATCTCCAGCGATTCCAACAATCCGGCCCGTTTGGGCTGGAGGTCGATGCCGCTGGCCGCTTTTGTGGTGTCTTGTGCCGTCATCCGCCGCGCCGCCAGTCGGTTTCTGGAAGTAGGGTGGCGACCATTGCCGCCACCCTCACGCTATCCCGCCGCTATCCCGCCGCTATCCAGCAGTGCCGGCTAGTTGCAGACGTCGACCGCTCCGGCCGGTACGCCCTGGCACACCACCGCTTTCGACACCCAACCGGCATCGATGACGAGGTTCAGGTTTCCGCGGTTGATCGGAACCGGCTCCAGGAATTGGGCGTTCAACGGCCGGCCGCCGGGGCTGACCCAGTGCTCGGTGTCCGCCACGTTCTGCATGGCCGTCCCGGTTGCCAGGGCTACCGCGATTTCGCCGGCTGCCCGGCCAAGTTCACGGGCATCCTTCCAGACGCTGACAGTCTGGGTGCCGAGCGCCACGCGGTTCAGCGCCGCATGGTCGCCATCCTGTCCGGAGACCGGAATGCCTTCCATGGACTGAGCCGTGAGCGCGGCCACCACGCCGCCGGCCGTGCCGTCATTGGAGGCGACCACGGCGTCGACTTCATTGTTGTTGGCGGTCAGGATCTGCTCCATGTTCCGCTGAGCATTCGCCGGCAGCCAGCCATCGGTGTACTGCTCGCCGACGACGTTTATGGAGCCGCTGTCGATTGCCGCCTGCAGGACCTCCAACTGGCCCTCATGCAGGAAATCGGCATTCGGATCCTGGCCGGAGCCCTTGATGAAGACATAGTTGCCGGTGGGCTGTGCGGCGAACACCGCCTCGGCTTGAAGCACGCCGACCAGCTTGTTGTCGAAAGTCAGGTAGTAGGCCCGCTCATCTTCGATCAGCCGGTCATAGCCGACGACCGGAATGCCTTCATTGGCCGCCGCGGCGACCGCCGGGCCGATGGCATTGGCATCCTGCGCGAGGATGATGATCGCATCGACGCCGCGCGCGATCAGGCTCTCTACATCGGCTAATTGCTTTGCCGAGGATGACTGTGCGTCGGCCGACACGTAAGAGCCGCCGGCGGCATCGATTGCTGACTTGATCGCGGCCTCGTCGGTTTTCCAGCGCTCTTCCTGGAAATTCGACCAGCTCACGCCGATGACCGGCCCGCTCTGCGCGATGGCCAGCCCGTTCATTGCGATGGTTCCGGCCACGGCGAAAGCGCCGATGGCGGCATATTTCCGAATCGTCATGGTGGGGCCTTCTCCCTGTATCCTTGGTCCACGCCGCCGTTCGGCCGCGCCCCGGTCGGGCCGCTCTTTTTTGCGCGGCGCCGTTCAAGCTCTTCCGAGCCGTGGTTCAGTATCGCATCACCGCGGAGCGGCGCAACACAATGATTCCGCCATCACGCGGCGGGAAAACGCCAACGCGCCGCACAGGCGGTTGACTTGGAAAGGCTTGCCCGGCCATTGGACCGTCACTATTGTCCAACCCAATTCGGCGTCCGGAGTCGCAACGCGGCCCGGCCCGCATCGAACGAAAACCGCCGGGCCGTTGAAGCCCGGTGAAAAATAGACAGGACGGGCTCAGGCCCGCCGCGGCATTCACGCGGCGCGCCGGTTGGGGATTTGGTGGAATACTTCCTGCAGCAGCTGATCAACGGGCTGACGCTGGGCGCTATCTATGGGCTGATCGCGATCGGCTACACGATGGTGTACGGCATAATCGGCATGATCAATTTCGCCCATGGCGACATCTTCATGATCGGGTCGTTCATCGCGCTGATCACCTTCTTGTTGCTCGCGGTGGCCGGAATCACCTGGGTGCCGCTGGCCCTGGTGATCGTGCTGGTGGTGGCGATGGTCTTCACCAGCATCTATGGCTGGGCGGTCGAGCGGATCGCCTATCGCCCTTTGCGCGGATCGTTCCGCCTGGCGCCGCTGATCTCGGCGCTCGGCATGTCGATCGTGCTTCAGAACTATGTGCAGTTGGTTCAGGGCGCGCGGGTCAAGCCGATGCAGCCGGTGATCTCGGGCGGCTTCGACCTGACCGAATCGGCCGACGGTTTCATCGTTTCGCTGAGCTATATGCAGATCCTGATCATCGTCATGACCTTGACCCTGATGGTCATCTTCACCCTGCTCATCACGCGGACGTCTCTCGGTCGGCAGCAGCGTGCCTGCGAGCAGGACAAGACCATGGCGTCGCTGATCGGCATCAATGTGGACCGCACAATCTCGCTGACCTTCGTGATGGGGGCCGCCCTGGCCGCCGTCGCCGGCACGATCTACCTGATGTATTACGGCGTGATCGACTTCTTCGAGGGCTTCATCATCGGTATCAAGGCCTTCACGGCGGCCGTTCTGGGCGGTATCGGATCGCTGCCGGGCGCGATGCTGGGCGGGGTGTCGATCGGCCTGATCGAAGCTTTCTGGTCTGGTTATTTCACGTTGGAATACAAGGATGTGGCGGTGTTCGGCGTCCTGGTGTTGGTGCTGATTTTCAGACCCAGCGGCCTGCTTGGCCGGCCAGAAATCGAGAAGGTCTGATCGATGGCCGTCATGGAAGACGCGGTATCGGAGGCCACGCCGATCGCCTGGCGGATGGCGCTGAAGGAAGGGCTGATCACCGGGTTCGTCGCACTGATGCTGACCGTCATCCTGGTCGGCCTCAAGACTGTGCCGGCCGCCGGCGGCCTGGCCATCGAGACCCGGTTCCTGGACGTGGCTGTGGCGGTTGTGCTGATCGCCCTGGGGCGGGTTGGCCTTGTACTGGTGCGCGAAGGAACGCCGATGCCGGCGCTGGCGGGGGCAATCGTGGTGGCCGTGTCGGGATTCTTTATCCCGATGCCCACCTTGTTCCTCTCCGTCTTCACGGGTGGCACCGGTTCCATACTGACGGTGTGGTCCGGATGGGCGATTTGGCGCCATAAGGGTGCAACGCTGGCCGACCGTGACGCCCGCGACAAGGCGATGGACGGCTTCTCGGCCAAGGTGCAGCGGGTCTCGGTGTACATTGCGCCCTTCGGCATCGCCTTCGCCGTTGCCATGCCCTTCATTCCCGGCCTGAACGACCGCGGGACGATCGACTTGGCCACGCTGGTGCTCACCTACATCATGCTTGGCTGGGGGTTGAACATCATCGTCGGTCTTGCGGGACTGCTGGACCTTGGCTACGTGGCGTTCTATGCGGTCGGCGCTTATTCCTACGCGCTGCTGGCCACGGTCTTTGGTCTCAGCTTCTGGATCTGCCTGCCATTGGCCGGGCTCTTCGCGGCGACCGCCGGCCTGATCCTGGGGTTTCCGGTCCTGCGGCTGCGCGGCGATTATTTTGCCATCGTCACCCTGGGCTTCGGCGAGATCATCCGAATCATCCTGCTGAACTGGTATGAGGTCACAAATGGGCCGGACGGCATTTCCAAGGTGCCGCGCCCGTCATTCTTCGGATTGGCGGAATTCACCCGGCGGCCGGAAGAGGGCGTTACGGCATTTCACGACCTGATCGGCACGGACTACGCCGGCACGCACCGGGTCATCTTTCTCTATTACCTGATCTTGGTGCTGGCGTTGCTGGTCAACGCATTCTCCTTACGCATCCGCAAGCTTCCGATCGGCCGGTCCTGGGAAGCCCTTCGCGAGGACGATGTGGCCTGCCAGTCACTCGGCATCAACCGACGCAACATCAAGCTCGCGGCCTTCGCGTTCAGCGCGACGTTCGGCGGCTTCGCCGGCTCGTTCTTCGCCACCCGGCAGGGGTTCATCAGCCCTGAGAGCTTCACCTTCATCGAATCGGCAATCGTCCTGGCGATCGTCGTCTTGGGAGGCATGGGCAGCCAGCTCGGCATCGTGCTGGCGGCGATACTGCTGATCGGCATGCCGGAATGGTTCCGCGAACTGGCGGAATTCCGCATGCTGGCCTTCGGTGGTGCGATGGTGCTGATCATGATCTGGCGACCGCGCGGCCTGCTGGCCCATCGCGATCCGACGATCTATCTCGATGGAAAGAAGGGTGGCGGAAAGAAAGGCGGCCGAGAACCCACCGGCAAGGTAGCCGAGGGAGCACCCGCGCAATGAGCGCTGCCGCCACTGCCGGCTTGGGTACCGAATCCGGGCGGAAACTGCTCGAGGTCGAACATCTGACCATGCGCTTCGGCGGCCTCGTCGCGGTGGACGATGTCTCTTTCTCCGCGGCCGACCGGGCGATCACTGCGGTCATCGGTCCGAACGGGGCCGGCAAGACGACGATGTTCAACTGCCTCACCGGCTTCTACAAGCCGACCGAGGGACGGTTGGGGCTGCGGCGCAACGGCAAGGATTTCCTGCTCGAGCGGATGGAGGGGCACGACATCGCCCGCCATGCCGGTGTCGCCCGGACCTTCCAGAACATCCGCCTGTTCTCCGAGATGAGCGTGCTGGAGAACCTGATGGTGGCGCAGCATAACCGGCTGATGCGGGCGTCGGGATATTCGGTGCTTGGGCTGATTGGCGCGCCGACTTTCCGCAAGGCGGAGAAAGAAGCGGTCGAGCACGCCCGATACTGGCTTGAGCAGGTCGGCATGGTCGACCGCGCCGACGAGTCCGCCGGCAGCCTGCCTTATGGCGATCAGCGGCGGTTGGAAATTGCCCGCGCCATGTGCACCGACCCCTGCCTGCTTTGTCTCGATGAGCCGGCGGCCGGTCTCAACCCCCGCGAAACGCTCGACCTCAACGGGCTGATTACCGGCATCCGCGACAGGCACCATATCGGCGTGCTGCTGATCGAACACGATATGAGCGTCGTGATGGAAATCTCCGATCACGTGATCGTCCTCGACTATGGCCGCAAGATCTCGGACGGGTCGCCGGAAGAAGTGCGCAACGACCCGGCGGTGATTCGAGCCTATCTGGGCGAGGAGGAGGATGAGGAACTGCCGCCGGAAGTGGCGGCCGATCTGACGGTCGATGCGGCCGATGTTGAGGACAAATCCTGATGCTCGACATCTCCGGTGTTCACACCTTCTATGGCTCCATCGAAGCGCTTCGCGGCGTCGACCTGACCATCGGCAAAGGCGAGATCGTCACCCTGATCGGGGCGAATGGCGCCGGCAAATCGACACTGCTGATGACGGTCTGCGGCAACCCCAAGGCTCGCAAGGGTGTGGTCACTTTCGAGGGCCAGGACCTTGCCAGGGAGCCGACCTTTGAAATCATCCGACGCGGCATCGCCCATGCACCTGAGGGGCGGCGCATCTTCGCGCGCATGACCGTGCTGGAAAATCTCCAGATGGGCGCCCTGACCGGCGATCCGGAGAATTTCGACAGCGATCTGCAGCGGGTCTTCGAGCTGTTCCCAAGGCTCAAGGAACGTCAGCGACAGCGCGGTGGGACCTTGTCGGGCGGTGAGCAGCAGATGCTGGCGATCGCCCGCGCTTTGATGAGCCGGCCGCGCCTGCTCTTGCTGGATGAACCGTCCCTTGGGCTGGCGCCGATGATCGTGAAGCAGATCTTCGAGGTCATCCGAGAAATCAACCAGCAGCAGGGCGTTACCGTGTTCCTTGTCGAACAGAATGCCTATCACGCGCTGCGCCTGGCCGATCGCGGCTATGTCATGGTGACCGGCGAGATCACCTTGAGCGGTACCGGCGCCGAATTGCTGGCCAACCCGGAGGTACGCGCCGCCTATCTCGAGGGCGGCCACTAGACGCTGGAATCGGAAGCTTTAGACCATGGAACAACTGCTTGGCACCACCGTACCCGTCTTCATCGGCATGACGTTCATGCTGTTCGGGTTCGCGGCCTTCATGACCGGACAGGCGCTGGCCAATGGCTGGCAGCCGGTATGGAAGGCGGTGCCCTATGGCCTATTGATGGGGGTCGGGAACCGGTTTCTCGTGTTTGCGCTGTTCGACGGCGCGTTGCTGTCTTTCAGCGGCCTCGTCATCGCCTCTGCGGTGCTCGTCGCCATGACGGCGGCCTCGCACCGGCTGATCCAGGCCCGCAAGATGGTGTCGCAGTATCCATGGCTCTATGAAAGCGCGGGCCTGTTCAATTGGCGCCAACGCAGTTCGGAGCGCTAAAGATCACGGAAATATTGCCGCAATTACCGGCGATGGGTACTGTTCGTCCAGATTTCGCGACGGCTTGATAAACTGGTCGCGGCCTTACGCGGTGCCGTCCCGGCAACCGCGATCTATAACCGAGTACAGGGAGCTGAAGTCACAATGACAAACGCTAAAACAACGCTGATCGCAGCCATTGCTGGCGTCGCGATGAGTGCCGGCGTCGCGCAGGCAGAGATTGTTATCGCGACGGCTGGGCCGATGACCGGGCAGTATGCCTCGTTTGGTGAGCAGATGGCGCGCGGCGCCGCCTTGGCCGTTCAGGATCTGAATGCGGCGGGCGGCGTTCTGGGCCAGCAGGTCAAGATCGCGGTCGGCGACGATGCCTGCGATCCGCGACAGGCCGTCTCCGTGGCCAACCAGATGGTCAATGACGGCGTGGTCTTCATGGCCGGCCATTTCTGCTCGGGCTCGTCGATCCCGGCCAGCCAAGTTTACACCGAGGAAGGCATCCTGCAGATCTCGCCGGCCTCGACCAACCCGGCGCTGACCGACGATGGCGGCGACAACGTCTACCGCGTCTGCGGCCGTGACGATCAGCAAGGCCTGATCGCCGCCGGTTATCTGGCGGACAACTACTCCAGCGCCAACATCGCCATCGTCCATGACAAGACCGCCTACGGTAAGGGTCTTGCCGACGCCACCCGCGAGTCGCTGAACGCGGCCGGAGTCACGGAAGCCCTCTACGAGGCCTACACGGCTGGCGAGAGCGACTATTCCGCTCTGGTGTCCAAGCTGAAATCCGAGAACATCGACGTGCTGTATGTCGGCGGCTACCACACCGAAGCCGGCCTGATGGTGCGCCAGATGCGCGAGCAGGGCATGGACACCCAGCTGATCTCCGGCGATGCGCTGGTGACCGACGAGTATTGGTCGATCACCGGTGATGCCGGCGAGGGCACGCTGATGACCTTCGGTCCCGACCCGCGGAACTTCCCGGCGGCCCAGCAGGTCGTCACCAAGTCGCGGTCCCAGGGCTATGAGCCGGAAGGCTACACCCTGTACACCTACGCCGCGATCCAGGTCTGGGCGCAGGCCGTCGAGGCGGCGGGTTCCGTCGATCTTGACGACGTGATGGGCGCGCTGAACGCCGGCACCTTCGACACGGTGTTGGGCGATATCACCTTCGACGGAAATGGTGACATCAAGCAGCCGGCCTATGTCTGGTACGAGTGGTCGGCCGGGAATTACGAGCAGATCAACTGATCGCGGTAATTCTGACCCAATGAACGGGCCCGGCAGGCAACTGCCGGGCCTTTTCTTTTAGGGCTCCAGCTGCGTGATCTGGCGATAGTTGTTTCGTGACCATTGGTACATCACGAACGCCGTCTGTTCGATGTCGCCATTGTCGTCGAAAGTCAGCTCGCCCAGAACCGTCTGGAACCGGTTCGATCGCATCGCATGACCGATCGCATCGACGTCAAACGTACCTGCCGTCTCGGCCGCCTGGGCCCAGACCTGAACGGCCGCGTACGCGTAAAGCGTATATCCATCCGGCTCGTAGCCGCTGCCGCGGAACCGTTGGACGGTGTCCAAAGCTTCCGGAAAGACGCGCGGATCGGGGCCGAAAGTCATCAACGTACCCTCGCCGGCATCTCCCGTGATCGACCAATACTCGTCGGTCACCAGCGAATCGGCACCGACGATCTGGATGTCCATCCCCTGTTCCTGCGCTTGCCGGGCGATCAGGCCGGCCTCGGTGTGATATCCTCCGATATACAGCACGTCGATGTTCTCGGATTTCAACCTGGACACCACGCCGGAATAGTCACTCCGGCCGGCGGCAATCGCTTGGTAGAGTGCCACCGTGACCCCTGCCGCGGTCAGTGAGTTGCGGGCGATGTCCGCGAGACCTTTGCCATAGGCAGTCCTGTCGTGAACGATCGCAACCCTGGCGTCGGCATAATTTTCCGCCAGATATTGCGCTGCGACATCGGCCTGCCGGTCGTCGCGACCACAGACCCGGTAGACGTTGTCGCCGCCATCATCGGTCAGCGCCGGGTTGGTCGAGGCCGGCGAGATCTGCAGGATGCCTTCCTGGGTATAGACCTGACTGGCCGGGATCGATGGGCCGGAACAGAAATGTCCGGCCATGAAGACGACGCCATCGTTGGCCATCTGGTTGGCCACGGACACGGCCTGGCGCGGATCGCAGGCATCGTCGCCAACGACGATCTGGACCTGCCGGCCCAGGACGCCGCCGGCCGCATTCAGATCCTGAACCGCCATTGCGGCGCCGCGCGCCAATCGCTCGCCGAAAGAGGCATACCGCCCGGTCATCGGCCCGGCGGTTGCAATGGCCACCTTTGTGGGGTCGATGGTCCTGGTTTCGATTGCTGATTGCGAAGCGCAAGACGCCAGCAAACCGGTGGCCAGAAGGCCGAACATGCTGGCGTGGGCCAAGCGGCGAACGATTTCGCGGCGTGTGGAATCATCGGACGGTTTCTGGACAGGCATTCCTGATGATCCCCCGAATGATCGTGGCGATCGAAATTCAT
>CBDEGD010000037.1:0-42709 GCA_965237625.1 Inquilinaceae bacterium | reverse complement strand
GCGAGCTCTATCGCCAGCCCAGCCATCCCTACACGGTCGGGCTGCTCAATTCCGTGCCGCGCCTGGATCGGCCGCGCGGCGCGCCGCTCGATCCGATCCCCGGCAACCCGCCCGATCCGCTGGCTTTGCCCGGCGGTTGCGCCTTTCAGCCGCGCTGCGCCCTCGCCACCGCCCTATGTTCGGAGCCGCCACAGCTGCGCGACGTCTCCGACGGCCACCAGAGCGCCTGCTTCGAGATCGAGGCCCTGCACGCCCGGGAGCCTGCATGATGGAGCCGGCATGAGTGAGGCGCTGATCGAGCTGCGCGGACTGCGCAAACACTTCCCGGTGACAAGTGGCATCCTGTTCCAGCGCGCTGTCGGCCAGGTCAAGGCGGTGGACGGCGTCGATCTGGCTATCCGCAAGGGCGAGACCCTGGGGCTGGTGGGCGAATCCGGGTGCGGCAAGTCAACCATCGGTCGCTGTCTGCTGAAGCTGGAGACGCCGACCGATGGGTCGATCCTGTTCGACGGCCGCGACATCGCCACCCTCGATCGCGACGAGACTTTGTCCTACCGTCGACGTGTCCAAGCGGTGTTCCAGGATCCGTTCAGCTCGCTCAATCCCCGCATGATGGTGGAGGATATCGTCGGCGAACCCCTGATCGTCCATGGCGTTGCCAACGACCGGGCCGACATCACGCGGCAGGTGCGGGCGTTATTGGATGTCTGCGGGCTCTCCTCGCGGCTGATCGACCGCTATCCGCACGAGATGAGCGGCGGGCAGCGGCAGCGGGTCGGTATCGCCCGGGCGCTGGCGCTGCGGCCGGAATTCATTCTGTGCGACGAGGCGGTCTCGGCCCTGGACGTGTCGATCCAGGCGCAGATCATCCGGCTGCTTGAGGATCTACGTGAGGAGTTTGGCCTAACCCTGCTGTTCATTGGCCATGATCTCAGCGTGGTGCGCCATATCTGCCATCGGGTGGCCGTGATGTATCTCGGCAAGCTGGTCGAGATCGGCGATTGCGACAGCTTGTTCGAGGATCCGAGGCACCCCTACACCCAGGCGCTTCTATCGGCGGTGCCGGTGCCCGATCCGGTGGTCGAGCGGAGGCGTCCGCACCGGATCATCAAGGGTGAGATTCCAAGCCCGATCAACCCGCCGGCGGGGTGCGTCTTCCATCCGCGTTGCCCGCTGGCCGACGATGGCTGCACCGCCGGTTTCCCGGAGCTTGAACAGCTCTCTGCCGGGCATGGCGCGGCCTGTTTCAAACTGGATCAAACAGCGATGGAGCTCGCATAGGACCGTTCGTTATCAACGACATCAGAACGATGTGACAGGAGGCTCAGATGACATCGAAACTTTTGCAGAACCTCGACGCGGCCGAACAGGCGCGGATGAAGGCTGAATTCGACGATGCCCATGATTTCGACCCGCGCGACCCGCTGTTCGGGCTGAGCAAGGCCGACATGTCAGGGCCGCGCCTGAAGCGGCGCTCGATCCTGCGGCTGATGGCCGCCTCGGGCACGCTGGCCGCCTGGCATCTGATCCCCGGCGCAGGCACCACCCAGGCGCAGGCCGCATCCGGCGGTACGTTGACCTGCGGTTGGGCCGGGATCGGTGAAATCCTCACCTTGGATCCGGCGCAGATCAATCAGGTGCTGCAGTTCCAGATCAGCTCGAACGTGCTCAGTGGCCTGATGCACATCGACGCCGATCTCGTCGCCCAGGGCGATTTGGCGGAAGACTGGACGGTGTCCGATGACGGCACCAAATACACCTTCAGCCTGCGCCAGGGTGTCACCTTCCATAATGGTGACGTCTTCGATGCCGACGATGTGCTGTTCACCTATGCGCGGTCCAAGGACCCGGAACAGTCGTTCCATGCCCGGGTGCTGACCAACGTGGTCGCCGTCGACAAGATCAACTCCCATACGGTGCAATTCACCCTGGCCCAGCCGCAGGCGTCGTTCCTGGGCAAGACCCTGGAGCGGTCCAGCGGCCGTGCGATGACCATTGTCAGCCGCGGGGCCCTGGAACAGATGGGCACTGCCCAATATGGCCTGACGCCGGTCGGTACCGGCCCGTTCCGGGTGACCGAGCATCAGCTCGGCCAGGGCTTGGTGCTGGAGAAGTTCGAGAATTACTACGATCCGGAGCGGCCGAAGCTCGACAGGGTCGTCATCAAGCCGGTGATCGACGCAGAGCCCTTGGCGGCGGCCCTGGAGGCTGGCGACATCCAGCTGATCGGCGGCAATCCGGTAGCGGGCGAGTTGATCGACCGTTTCGTGCAGAATCCGGATCTGGTGGTCAGCGAGAAACCGGGGCCGGGCTTCCAGGCGCTCTGGATCAATCCGTGGAACGACGTCATGAAGGTCACGGATTTCGACAAGCCGCTGGACGAGCTGATGCAGGAGAACGGCTTCAAGGTCCGCCTCGCGCTCGCCAAGGCCCTGGACCGCGATCGCTATCTGCAACAGGCTCAGTTCGGCCGCGGCACGCCGGCCTATGGCACGATCAATCCGGCCATGGGCTTCTACTTTGATGAGGGACTAGCGGAGACCAGTGCCCAGCGCTACGACGTGGACGAGGCGCGTCGGCTCATGGCCGAGGCCGGCTATCCAAATGGCGAGGGCTTCCCGGTGCTGAAGCTGATCACCACGCCGTCGGCCCGCCGTGAATCGACCATCGTCGCATCGATCCTGAAGCGCAGCCTCAACATCGATGTCGAATTGCTGACCAAGGAATTCTCGGTCGGCATCGAGGATTTCGACACCATGAACTGGGATCTGCGCCGGGCCGGCAGCGGCGGTGATTTCGATCCCGATGACGGGCTGGTCGATTGGATGCAGACCGCGTCCAAGTTCAACGGCCGCAAGCGCGATCCGGCGGTTCACCCCTTCGGCTATTTCTCCGAAGCCGAGGCCGACCGGTTGATCACCGAGCAGAGCGCCACCGCCGATCTGGAGAAGCGGCGCGATCTGGTGCAGCAGGCGAACCGCATCACCTCCGACAAGGTGGCCTGCGCCTTCCTGTTCCATCCGGCGGATATGCTGATCCACCACAAGGATGTGAACTTCCCGGCTGAGAGCCGCATCCCGGGCCTGGTCGATCTCGACCGGGTCACCGTTGGCTGATTGGCACGGGCGGCGGGCGGCCGTGCTGCCCGCCGTCATTGGCTGAGCACGCGTCACGCATTGTGATCACGCAAAGGGCAATCCGCATGTGCAATTGCGGCATGGTCAGCGCCATCCCCCTCACCCTCCCACGGCTGCGCCGCGGGTCCCTCCCTCTCCCCAAGGAGAGGGGATCTTCAAGCCGCTCATACGTGCCCCTCTCCTCGGGGAGAGGGAGGGACCCGCGGCGCAGCCGTGGGAGGGTGAGGGGGATGGCGCCACCGTCAGGTTTTTTAAGAGAACCGGCAACGGCATCTCCGTCGTCCCGGTCCAGATTCCGGGCGGGCCGGTAGATGTCCACCTATCTCATCCGCCGAGGCATCGGCGCGATCCTCGTCATGTGGGCCGTCGCCACGCTGGTGTTCTTCATGCTGCGGATCGTGCCCGGCGATCCGATCGGCGCCATGCTGTTCGATGTCGGCGACGCCCAGGCGATCGAGGACCTGCGCCGCAAGCTTGGCCTCGATCAGCCGATCTACGTTCAATACGTCAAATGGTTCTGGCTCACCCTGCAGGGGGATCTGGGTAACTCGATCTATGGCAGCCGGGTCGCCGTCAGCCGGCTGATCGCCGAGGCCGCGCCCAGGACCCTGTCCCTGGCCGGGCTGTCCTTCGTGCTGGCGCTGGTGATCGCCGTGCCGGCCGGGTTGATCGCGGCGACGAAGCGCAATACGGCGCTTGATCATGGGGTGACCCTGATCGCCTTCCTGGGCCTCAGCATGCCGGATTTCTGGATCGGCATCCTGCTGGTGATCGTGTTTGCCGCAAATCTGCATTGGCTGCCGGCGATCGGCTACGTTCCGCTGTCGGAGGGTTTCTGGCCCTGGCTGTCGCACCTGATCCTGCCGTCGATCGCGGTCGGCACGGCTTTCTCGGCGATTATCGCGCGGATGATCCGCTCGGCGATGCTGGAGGTGCTGAAGACCGATTACATGCGGGTTGCCCGCGCCAAAGGCCTGCGGCCGTCGGTGGTCCTGCTGCGCCATGCGCTGCCCAACGCGCTGATACCGGTGGTGACGGTCATCGGGATCGCCTTCGCGCTGCTGATGGCGGGCGCCGTCGTGGTGGAAAACGTGTTCGCGATCAAGGGGCTGGGGCGCGTTCTTATCCAGGGAATTCTGGACCGCGACTACCCGGTCGTGCAGGGCGCGATCCTGGTGGTCTCGGGCATCTTCATCTTCAGCAATCTACTGGTCGATCTGCTCTACACGATGATCGACCCGCGCATCCGGTTCGACTCATGACCCCGCACGTCCTTTCCGAAACGGCCGAGGCGCCGATGGTGCGTACCACGCGGATGAGCCAGTTCCGCTCGGTGATGCGGGCCGACAAGAAGGCGCTGGTCGGCACGGTCATCCTGACGGTCTTCGTGCTAGCCGCGATCGTCGGCCCGCTGATTTCACCCTACGATCCGAACGCCATGGACTACGACTTCCTGGCGGCGCCCTCCTGGGCGCATCCGCTGGGCACCGACGACCTTGGCCGCGATCTGCTGAGCCGGATCATCTCCGGCACGCAGGTATCGATGTTCGTTGGCGTTTCCACCGTGGTCATCGCCCTGCTGGCCGGCGTCAGCCTGGGTGTCTGGGCCGGCTATGCGGGCGGCTGGGTCGATCACATCATCATGCGCTATATCGACCTGCAATGGGCCTTCCCGAACTTCATCATCGCCGTCTATCTGGTGGCGGTGTTCGGCACCGGGCTCAGCAATGTGATCGTCGCCATCTCGCTGGCCTTCGTCGATGATTTCGCCCGGGTCGCCCGGGGCATGGTGCTGTCGATCAAGCAGGAACAATATGTCGACGCGGCCCGGACGGTCGGCACGTCGGATTTCCGCATCATGTGGCGCCATGTGCTGCCCAACGCCATGGCGCCGATCATCGTGCAGGCCACGGTCAGCGTGTCATACGCGATCCTGGGCGAGGCCGGGCTATCCTTCCTCGGCCTCGGGGTGCAGTCCTCGACGCCGACCTGGGGGCTGATTCTGGCCGATGCCCGCAGCTTTATCACCCGCGCCTGGTGGCTCGGCATCTTCCCGGGCATGGCGATCATGCTGACAGTGCTGTCGATCAATTTCATCGGCGATGCGCTGCGCGATTTCCTCGATGTGCGAGAGAGCAAGGACGGGGTCTGACCATGTCCCCTGACGATCTGGACCTGAACGCCATCGGCATTGCTGAACTGCTGCAACAGATGGAGGAGGGCGGGCTGACCGCCAACGCGCTGACCCGGCATTGCCTGGCCCGCATCGATACCCTCGACGGCAAGGTCAATTCCATCCTCGAGATCAATCCCGATGCGCTGGAGATCGCCACTGGCCTGGACGAAGAGCGGCGGGCCGGCACGGTGCGGCCGCTGCACGGCATTCCGATCCTGGTGAAGGACAATATCGATACCGCCGACCGGATGCCGACCACCGCCGGCTCGTTGGCGCTGAAAGGCACTATCGCCGAGCAAGACGCCGCCATCGTCGCGCGGCTGCGCGATGCCGGTGCCGTGCTCCTCGGCAAGACCAACCTCAGTGAATGGGCCAATTTCCGCTCAAAGCGCTCGTCCAGCGGTTGGAGCAGCCATGGCGGGCAGGTGCGCAACCCCTACGCGCTGGACCGCACCCCAGGCGGGTCCAGCTCCGGGTCGGGCGTGGCCGTCGCGGCCGGCTTCTGCGCCGCGGCCATCGGGACCGAGACCGACGGCTCGATCATGAGCCCGTCGGCCATGAACGGTGTCGTCGGGATCAAGCCGACCATCGGTCTCGTCGGGCGCAGCGGCATCATCCCGATTTCGCACAGCCAGGATACCGCAGGGCCGATTGCGCGCAGCGTCGCCGATGCGGCGCATCTGCTGAACGTCATCGTCGGCATCGATCCGGCTGATGAGGTCACGGCCGATGCCGAGACGAATCGGGCGCCGGACTACGCAGCCTTCCTGAAGGATGACGCCCTTCGCGGCGCTCGTATCGGTCTGCTGAGCCACCTCGACGATTTCCCGGTCGACGTTCTGCATCTGGTCGAGGATTGCGCCCGGGCCATGCGCGAGGCCGGCGCGGAGATCGTCGATACCGTTAGAATCACCCCGGCCGAGGATGTGCGGCCACCTGAAATGAAAGTGATGAAGACCGAGTTCAAGGCCGGGCTCGACGCCTATCTGTCCGGCCTGGGACCGGAGTCCCCGGTCCATAGCCTGGCCGATGTGATCGCCTTCAACCGGGCCAACCAAGCCTCCGTCATGCCCTACTACCCGCAGGACATCATGGAGGAGTCCGAGCGCATGGGCGGCCTCGACGACCCCGATTATCTCGAGGCGCGGCGGAAATGTCTCGCCTTGACTCGGGCCTGGGGCATCGACCGAGTCCTGTCCGATTACAGTCTGGACGCCATCATCGCCCCGACCACCTCGACCCCATGGCTGATCGACTGGGTAAACGGCGACAACCGCTCCGGCAGCACGGCCTATCTGGCGGCGGTATCCGGCTATCCGGCGATCACCGTTCCGGCCGGATATCTGCACGGCCTGCCGGTCGGGCTGTCCTTCATCGGCGGCGCTTATCGGGAGCCGGCACTGATCGGCCTGGCCCATGCCTTCGAGCGCATGACCCAAATCCGACGCCCGCCGGAATTCGCGCCGACGGTGTCGTTCTGACGGCGACCGCCTTTGCCTATACCTAAGCTTCCCCGGATCGCTGCGAAAGTGTCCAAACCGTCATTGTTGTCTCAAGCCCACGGATCTCCTGCCCGTCATGCCGTATGAGATCGGACAAGGAATGATCGTCTCCTCCGGCCTCGCTGCGCACGCGCTCAAGCAGTTCATCGGTGGCCGCCAACTCGACGGATAGGTGTCGTGTGAGGGCCTCGACGCGGCTCGCCACATTGACGGTGTTGCCGATCACCGCGAACTCCAGACGGTTCGAGCCGATGTCGCCCAGCACCGCCGGGCCGTGGTGCAGGCCGAAGCTGGCCTGGATCGGGTGCTCGCCGGCAGCGACCCGTTCCGCGTTCCATTCAGCCATCGTGTCGATCATGGTCCGAGCGCAGCGAAGCGCGTTCAGCGCGTCCGCGTCGCTTGCCACGGGTGTGCCGAATGTCGCCATCAAACCGTCGCCCAGATATTTGTCCAGGGTCCCGTTGTGCCGGAAGACCTGATCCTCCATGCGGTGGTGGAACTGGCGCAGTGTCGTGATGACCTCTTCAGGGCTCCTGTCGGCGGCGTAGCTAGTGAAGCCGACGATATCGACGAACAGGACCGCGACATTCTGGGTCCGGATCTGCTTCAGAGGTTCATCGTTCTGCGAGAGTTCTTCGACGACGTTCGGGGAGAAATAGCGGGCGAGGTTCGCTCGCTCGCGCTCAAGAGCCGCATGTCCATATAGCAGGCGGCTGGTCCGGCGACCGGAGACGGCAAGTGTCGCCGCGACGATCAGGAACACGATGACTTCCTGGATCCGGATATTGAACAGAAGATTGTTTGGGTCCAGGAGTTCCGCCATCTCTCGATCCGGGCTGAACGCCGCAAAGACCGCGTCCGTCAGGGCCTGGTTTTCGGTCGACACGGTTGAAACGATGAAGACGGAAACGAACCAGAAGATGGTGGTAAAGACGCCCATTGCGAACATCGTGCGCCAGGAATAGGCGAGGGCGGCACCGGCGAGCAGAATGTAGAAATATTTGAACCCGCCAGCACGGAACGCCATCGCCAATGGCCAGTCCGTCGAAGAGAGCGGATTCGGCACGATGATTGCGACGGTCATGATAGCCAGGTCGCAATACATCAGCAGAAGCTCGGGCCGCGACCGGCCGACACGGCCGATGCGCCGCTGGGCCCAGGCGGTCAGGGCCAGCCCGGCCAACAGGGCCTCGTAGTAGAGGATCTCGAGGCTTGGATTGATGAACGGCAGCATGATCGCGATAATCGCCAATGCGATCCAGCGCGCCCTGACGGCAAACTCCATGCCTTCCCGCTTATGCCGTTCGAGCGCGGCCTCGGTGAACCTGCGTTCGGGGTTGTCGGCATTCGACGACGACTCACCCCTGCCAGGGGCTGCGGCCCGCGGCGGCGGGTTTGCGGATGCGCTCATCTCGATCGAACTCCCTTTCGCGAGACTCTCGCGACGACCCTGGCATAACGCCGGACCTTGCGGTAGGGCGCGCTACTGACGCGGCCGGCTAGCCGGGTTCCCCGATCTTGTCCTGTGTCCGGTTCTCGAAGTCACTGGCGTCGTGGCGTTCGTGCAACTGCTCCTCGGGCTCGCCCCAGGTGCGGTTGACGATGCGGCCACGCTGCACCGCCGGGCGCCGCTTGATGTCGTCCGCCCACCGCACGACATTGGTGTACGACGCCGCGTCGAGGAACTCTCCCGCATCGTAGAGCACGCCACGGACCAGCCCGCCATACCAGGGCCAGATCGCGATATCGGCGATGGAATAGGACTCGCCGACCATGAACGGGTTGTCCGCCAGATGGCGGTCCAGCACGTCGAGCTGGCGTTTCGTTTCCATGGTGAAGCGATCGATGGGATATTGCATCTTGCTCGGCGCATAGCTGTAGAAGTGCCCGAAGCCGCCGCCGACGTACGGCGCCGATCCTATTTGCCAGAACAGCCAGGACAGGCACTCGGCGCGGGAGCCGGGCGTCTCCGGGATGAGCTGTCCGAACTTCTCCGCCAGATACAGCAGGATGGCGCCGGACTCGAACACCCGGGTCGGAGGCGGCGTTGAATGGTCCACCAGCGCCGGTATCTTCGAATTCGGATTGGCCGCCACGAAACCGCTGCCGAACTGCTCGCTATCGCCGATCTTGATCAGATGCGCATCGTACTCGGCGCCGGTCTCGCCGAGAGCCAGCAGTTCCTCCAGCATGATGGTGACCTTCTGCCCGTTGGGCGTCGCCAGGGAATAGAGCTGCAGGGGGTGTCTGCCGACGGGAAGGTCCTTGTCGTGGGTCGGCCCGGCGACCGGGCGGTTGATGCCGGCCCACCGGCCGCCGCTCTCGGAGTCCCACGTCCAGACCCCGGGCGGTTCGTACGCGTTGGCTTCTTCACTCATCGTCGCTTCCTTGTTCTTTTCGGTGCGGATGCCGCCCTCAACGGAGGCCGACCCGGGACGTGGAAATAGGGCTCGTCTTCCACGAACTGTGTCGGGTCAGCGCGCCCCTCCTCGGTTGGAGACTATCGACTGAACCCTGAAACGAGTGCATGCGACCGGCACAGTCAAGGACGGACGGAACGCCCCGGCCAGTGCCGATGTCCGGCCGGTATTGCGATACGTCAAGATTCTGTTGACATCAGTCGGTTAGAGTAGGCCTGTCGAGTTTCATATGAGGAGGCTTTCGTGCCTCGTTTTGCTTGGCTGGCCGCGCTGATAGCCGTTGTCGGTGTCGCCGGCTGCCAGACCGCGGACCAGGACTCCGCCGAGCGTTCCTCCGCCCCGGGCGATGCCGAGAACGGGCAGCAGGCGGCGATGGATTGGTGCGGCGGCTGCCATGCGATCGGCGCCGGGGATATCCCGGAGGGCGATGCGCCCTCCTTCATGACGCTTCTCGAACTGCGCTCGCCGGATTCGATCCGCCACTATCTGACCTGGGAACGCCACCCGGCGATGCCGGCCATGGCCCTGGAATCCCAGGACATCGAGGATCTGGTCGCCTATTTCACTTATTTGGAGACCAGTAGCGGCGCGCCCGATCGTGGTCCCTGACGTTGACAATTCGGCAAGCTGGGGCGCCCGCTGGCCCTGATGATACCGCGGACGCCGCGCTCGCTTTCTAGTGTCCTGCCCTAGGTGCTGCGCGCGATTGAATATCGCCCTTTGCCGTTGGTTCACTGCTATATCGAAGCCGCTACGGATGCTCTACCGATAGCCGATGAAGGCAGTACGCGAATGAGAAGGCAGCGAATTTCTACTAATTTCCAATGCAGGAACCCGCGTTGAGACCTTCAGCCTATAGAATTGACACTACCATCGCGGGAACACTCTACGTGATGCCAAAGCCTTCGGGCGAATGGCTTCATGAGGATATGAAAGGTGTACCGCTCGCTAGGAATCGATCACATCAATTCCCTCCTGCGTCAGGACGAAATAGAGGAGTTGGGCCTCCAGCACTTGGGATTGACCGCCTCCGAGGCCATTGAAAAAGTGAGCCAAGCGCGCGGGGTGGAAATTCCTGATACGCGGGAGCAGAGGGAATTCATCTTGAGCTACCAGTCTTTGGCGTTCCCGGGCGCGCGCTGACCTAATCGCAATGCCGGCCATGGCCCTGGAATCCCAGGATATCGAGGATCTGGTCGCCTATTTCACCTCGCTGCAGGATCGATATCGACGCCCGGCGGACTTTCGCAGGGCTCGGTTGGCAGTAGTCCAACGCCGATAGGGCGGGATCACCCCCTCACGCTCCCACGGCTTCGCCGCGGGTCCCTCCCTCTCCCCAAGGAGAGGGGATTGCAGAGCCCCCTGGGGCCCTCTCCTTGGGGAGAGGGAGGGACCCGACGCGAAGCGTTGGGAGGGTGAGCATCTGTGTTTGGTGTCAAGCGGCATGATTGACCCAGAGCCTGTCATCTTTGAGCAGGGTGTTTGCGAGGACGACGAGCTTACGCATGACGGCGGTGAGGGCGACCTTTGGTTTTTTACCGTTGCCGCGCAGTCGTTTGTAGAAGACGGCGAGGTCGGGATTGTGGCGCGCGGCGGAGAGTGCGGCCCAGTAGAGGGCACGGCGCGGCTGGGCGCGGCCTCCCTTGATATGGCGCGGTCGCTCTGTGTTGCCGCTGTCGTCGGCGAAAGGCGCCAGTCCGGCCAAGCAGGCGATGGCGTGTCGGTCGAGATAGCCAAGTTCGGGCAGGTCGGCGATGAGAGCTGCGGCGACGGCGGGGCCGACGCTGGGGATCGAGACGAGGATGGTGTAGCGCCGGGCGAGGGAGGTATCGGTGGCGATGTGGCTGTCGATCTGCGTGGCCAGACGCTTGATGTGGCTGTCGAGGCTTTTGAGCCGGCGTGCGAGCTCGCGCTTGAGGAAGCTCGTCTGGCTTGCCCCCAGCCGGTTGGCCAGCGCCGTGCGTTCAGCTGTCGCGGCATTGCGCGCATGGACCAGCTCTTGCAGCGCCTCGAGTGCCTCGGGCGCCGGCGGCCTGGCCTGTGGTGCCAGCGCGTCGCCGAGGATCGCCAGCATCCTGGCATCGACACGGTCGGTCTTGGCGCGCGTGCCCAGGGCTTCGGCGAACAGGCGCGAGCGCAGCGGGTTGACGACGGCCACGGCGAGGCCCGACTGGCTGAGCGTGCGGTGCGCCAGGCGGTGATATTTGGCTGTCGCCTCCATGACGACGAGCGCGACCTGGTGCCGGGCCAGCTCTCGTCTGAGACGCTTGATGCCGTCGCGGTTGTTGGCGACAGCGAGATCTCGGTCGAGCGGGTGGAGATGGACGTCGAGACGGTCTTTACAGACGTCGATGCCGACATACACTGTTTGTGCGTTTCGTGCTTCCGGCTGGATCTGGCCTTGCATGCGGGTCTGGCTCCCTATCATCTGTTCAGGACAAGCACGAAGGACCGGCGGACCAGGCTCACCCACGGTTCTGATCCAAGGGGGATACGGTCCCGCCGGTCCGGCCCAGCCCGAGCGGCCGCTCGGGCTGGGCCAGCGCAAATCATCACAGTTTCGCGCCTAAACGAACATGCAAGGGGGAGACCGCTGTCCGATGCCGAAGGCCGGCGTCACATTGCTGGCGAACATGGCCAGCGCGTGCCGGAATCGCCCGCGCCATGGGCGGCAGGTATTCGGGAACGCGGATATTCTCCTTGGTCATGCCGGTGTCGGTCATGATTTCTTTGTCCCCCGTACTGACATTGGCCACGGAGATGGCCTGGGTCCGGAGAGCCGTCTTTCTGCTGAAAGTAAGACCTTTGGACACCACGGCGCGCGACGCTGCATGATGGCGCGAAACCGCGTCCGCGGCACGGATGTCAGAATCCGGGACTATTCGCGGCATCGGCCGCGCGGCGGTATGGTCTTGGCGGGACGCAGGCGTTAAAACGCGGCTGTGCGCCAAATCGGCGAGAGCCGGTTCGGGACGCGGCGGGAAACGGGGGCTGGGGAATGGACGCCATCTTGTGGGAATGGGCCGGCCTGGCGGTGCGCTGGCTGCACCTCATCGCCGGCATCACCGGGCTGTCCGATGAGGAACGGCAGGTTCCGGCTGCGTGGATCGCCGACGGGGCATATACCATCAGCGAGTAACGGCGCCCTTCGATCCCGGCGCCGCTGAACATCTGAAGGAATACGACCGTGGACCGGTTGGAAAACGTATTGGAGCACACCGCCCGTACGGTCGAGGCGATGCTCGACGCCTTGCTGCCGCCGGCAGGAGGGCCGCGCGGGCGGGTTATCGAGGCGATGCGGTATTCCTGCCTGGGCGGCGGCAAGAGGCTTCGCCCGCTCTTGGTGATCTCAAGCGCCAGCCTGTTCGATGTGCCGGAATCCGGCGCGCTCAGAACGGCGGCGGCGATTGAGATGATCCATTGCTACAGCCTGATCCATGACGATCTGCCCGCCATGGACGACGCCGATCTCAGGCGCGGCCGGCCGTCGGTGCATCGGGCTTTCGATGAGGCCACGGCGATACTGGCCGGCGACGGCCTGCTGACAGAGGCCTTCGCGGTTCTGGCCGATCCGCGCACCGCGGAGAACCCGCAGGTGCGGTCGGAACTGGTGGTGGCGCTGGCGGAGGCCTCAGGGCCGGCCGGCATGGTCGGCGGCCAGATGATCGATCTCTCTGAGGAGCGCAGTGGGCTCGATCTCGCCGGCATCACTGAACTTCAGCGATTGAAGACTGGCGCCATCATCGGCTTCTCCTGCGCCGCCGGGGGGATTCTGGGTCAGGCCTCGCCGGAGGATCGCGCAGCGTTGGATGGCTTTGCCGACGATCTCGGCCTGGCGTTCCAGATCGTCGACGATCTACTGGATACGGAATCCTCGACCGAGGATCTGGGCAAGCCGGCGGGTCAGGACGCCGCCGCCGGCAAGGCCACCTTCGTCGGGCTACTGGGTGCCGAGGCGGCGCGCGAAAGGGCGCGGGAGTTGATCGGATCGGCCGAGGGGCGGCTAGAGCGATTTGGCGAACGGGCTTCGGTGCTGCGTCAGATCGCTCGGTTTGTCGTCGATCGGCGGCACTGACATGGCCGGGTGGCGGCAACCTGGAGGGTGGAATGGATCAGTCGGGGGCGGCCTGCAATGCGACGATCCTGTCTTCGAGGCGGGTGATCAGCCCGTCAAATCCCTGGTCGGCGAGAATCGCATTGTATTCCGATCGACGGGTGGCGAGTTCGCTGATCGACCCCTCCAGATAGACGTCGACGATCTTCCAGGCGTCGTCGCTTTGCCGCAGCAGGTAATCGAGCGGGATCGTCTCGTTGGCACCGGTGACGATGGTCGAATGCACGATCATCGAGCCGCGCGCGGCTTCCTCCTCGGATTTGATCTCGAACCGCTCGCCGGAGAACCCGTTGAAGCGATTCGCATAGGTGGCGATGCTGAAGCGGGTGAAGGCGTCGATCAGGTGTCGGCGTTGGCCGGACGTCAGCGTCTGCCAATGGCCGCCGGCGGCGACCCGTGCCATGGTCGAGAACGCAAAGATGTCGCGAAGCACCGGATCCAGCCGCTCATAGCGCCCGGCACTGCCCAGCGCGTCGGCCTCGTGCATTACCGACAGCAGCGTGTCGTTCAAGCGGCCCACGATGTCCGTCGGCCTGTTTTGGGCGGAAGCGGGACTTGCGAGAGACAAGCCCACGATCAGCAGCAGACAAATTCGTGCGATCCGATCGCGCATGATGGTCGTGATCCGTGGTTCCGGCATGGTCGCTCAGCCAGACATCCTAAGTGGCCGACTCCGCGACGGGAAGGCCGTTGGTGCGCCACGGCAAGACAGGGGACAGGTCAGCGGTGACGGACCTCAAGGCCGAGCCAAGCGGCGGGCGTGTGCCTAGGCTAGCATCACAGATCGTCGCCCTGTCCGTGCGCTGGGCCTGGCTGGTGATTCTTGCCGCCGTCGCGCTGACGGCGGTGACCGGTATGCATGCGGCGCAGAATCTGTCGATCAATTCCGATACGCGGGACATGATCGATGCCGATGTGCCGTTCCGTCAGAATGACGCCGCCTTCGACGCCGCCTTCCCGCAATTTGTGGACTTCATCCTCGTCGTCATAGACGGCCCGAGCACGGAACGGGTCGAGCTGGCGGCGCGGCGCCTGGAACGGCGAATCATTGCCGAAGGCGCGCTTTACCGCACCGTCTATCGTCCGGGATCGGAAGAGTTTTTCCAGCGGAACGGACTGCTGTTCCTGAGCGTCGAGGAGTTGTCGGCACTCGCCGACCGGCTGGCGGAGGCACAGCCCTTCCTGGGCAAGCTGGTCGAGGACCCGACCCTGCGCGGGTTCTTTGGCGTGATGGAACTGGCGCTGTCGCAGGACGATCCAACCGCAACCCAGGCCGCGTTGCCGGTGCTGCGCGCGATGGCGGAGGTTGCCGAGGCACAGCAGCGCGGGCGGCCGCGCGATCTGTCCTGGCAGGGGCTCTTGGCCGGCGATGCGATGTCCATTGGGCGGGCCGTGTTGATCGTCCAGCCCGAACTGGACTTCGCCTCCCTCAAACCGGCCGAGGCGGCGATCGATCGCCTGCGTGGCCTGATGTCGCTGGTGCGTGCCGAATATGGATTGCCGCTATCGTTCCGTCTGACCGGGCCGATTGCGCTGGATCACGAAGAGCTGGAGAGCGCCGAACTTGGCGGTCGCTCGGCGGGAATTCTGTCCTTGGTGCTTGTGTCGTTTCTCCTGACCATCGGGGTACGGTCGGTGGTTCCGGTTGTCGCCACCGCCATCACCCTGATGATGGGCCTGATCTGGACGGCTGCGTTCGCGACGGCGGCGATCGGTCAGTTGAACATCATCTCAGTGGCCTTCGCGGTGCTGTTCATCGGGTTGGGAGTCGATTTCGGTATTCATTTCAGCTTGCGCTATCGCGAGGAGGCGCGTCGCATCAGTGACCGTCGATTGGCTCTTCCACTGGCCGGTGGCGCCGTGGCCGGTGGGCTGATCCTGAGCGCCCTGTCTGCCGCCGCCGGGTTCTTTTCCTTCCTGCCGACGGACTACCGTGGACTGGCGGAGCTTGGCCTGATTGCCGGCAGCGGAATGTTCATCGCGCTGTTCGCCAATCTAACGGTGCTGCCGGCGCTGCTCTCGATTGTGCCGATGCGGCTTCGCAGGCCCGTCGAAGCTGCGCCCCGAAGCCGGCTGGCGGTTTCGATGCAACGCTGGTCGCGGTATGTGGTGGCGGGCGCGATCCTTGCCGGCGTGGGTGCAGCGGCGCTGGCTCCGTGGGCCTGGTTCGATTTCAACCCATTGAACCTGAAGGACCCGGAAACCGAGTCGGTCGCCACCTTCTATGACCTCGCCGCCGACCCCGGGATACCGGCCTACACCATCGATCTGCTGGCTGAGAACCTTCGCGCGGCAGATGCGGCGGCCGGACGCCTGGCCGATGTTCCGGAAGTGGATGCCGCCATCACGCTGTCCAGCTTCGTGCCGGAGAACCAGGACGAAAAACTCGCGATCATCGACGATCTGGCGATCTTCATGGGCCCCGCCCTTGGCAGGCCCAATTATACGCTGACCGGTCGGTCCCAGCGCCGCCATGCCCTGGACAGCCTCGACCGCCAACTCGCCATCGTCGCGGCCAAGGACCAAGGCGCCCTGTCGGTGGCGGTCGCGCGGCTGCGGGCGAGCCTGGCCTCGATCGGTCAGGATGACGAAACGCTGGCATTCCTCGAAGGTCGGCTGCTGGTCAATCTGCCGGCCGCCATCGAGCGTCTGACCGCTGCATTGTCCGCGTCACCGGTAACCTTCGAAAGCCTGCCGGAGGAGATTAGCCTGCGATGGCTCACGACGGATGGGCGCGCCAGGGTCGAGGTTCTTCCATCGGAGATGGGCGCCGACAACGATACGCTGGCCCGGTTCGTGGAAGCGGTCACCGCCGTCGAGCCGCAGGCGACCGGCGCGCCGGTGGTGATTTACGAAGCCGGTCAGGCCGTCGTCTTGGCGTTCCAGGTGGCGACAGCTATCGCGCTGGTTCTGATCACCGGCATTCTGGTGGCGGTTTTGCGGAGGGCGCGCGATGTTCTGTTGGTGCTGGCGCCACTGACATTGTCGGCGCTGCTCACCGTGGCGACGGCTGTGATCCTGGGCCTGCCCTTCAACTTCGCCAATATCATTGCGTTGCCTTTGCTGCTGGGCCTTGGCGTCAGCGGCGGTATCCATCTTGTGCTGCGCTGGCGAGAGACCGGCAGTGTCGACGGTATCCTGGCGAGCAGCACGCCTCGGGCCGTGCTGTTCAGCGGGCTCACAACGGCGGCGGCATTCGGCAGCTTGGCGCTGTCCGGCCATCGTGGCATGAACAGCATGGGCCAACTTTTGTCGGTCGCCATCGCCTGCACACTGGTGGCGATGCTAATCGTGCTGCCGGCATTGCTCGCTTTGACGTCTCCAAAGCCCGGTCCGGTGCAGGCCGGATCGCCACCCCGGTGATCACGGTGACGACCACCGCAGGGAACGGACCGAATCGATGACGACGCTCGTGACCGGGGGGACCGGATTCATCGGCTCGGCCGTGGTGCGGCGGCTGCTTGCCAAAGGCGAGACGGTCCGCGCGCTTGTGCGCTCGTCTTCGGATCGCCGCAACCTCGACGGTCTGCCGGTTGAGATCGCGGTCGGCGATTTGCTCGATCCGCTATCTCTGGCGGCCGCTGTGAAAGGTTGCGACGCCCTATACCACGTCGCGGCCGACTACCGCCTGTGGGCTCCTGACCCGGAAGCGCTGTACAGCGCCAATGTCGATGCGACGAAATCGCTGATGCGGGCCGCTGGCGATGCCGGTGTGTCTCGGATCGTCTACACCAGCAGCGTGGCCGTGCTGGCGACGTCGACCGGCGGCGTGCCTTCCGACGAAGATGCACCGGTCGAGATCGATGACATGGTCGGCCATTACAAGCGATCAAAGTTCCTGGCCGAAGCGGCGGTGCGAACCATGGTCGATCGCGATGGGCTGCCGGTGATCATCGTCAATCCATCGATGCCGGTCGGACCTCGCGACATCAAACCGACGCCGACCGGCCGCACGATCGTAGAGGCCGCCCGAGGTCGCATTCCGGCCTTCGTGGATACCGGATTGAATGTCGTGCATGTCGACGACGTGGCCGCAGGGCATCTGCTTGCCTACGAGAGGGGGGCCGTCGGCCAGAGGTACATCCTGGGCGGCGAGGATATGACGCTCGGGCAGATTCTCACGGCGGTCGCGGTCCTGCGGGGGCGCCGTCCGCCGCGCATTCGACTGCCCCACGGTGCGCTCATTCCGGTGGCGCATGCGGCCCAGGCATTGGCCCGCCTGACGGGCCGGGAGCCCTTCGTCACCGTCGATGGTGTGCGCATGGCGCGCAAGACCATGTTCTATTCGTCCGCCAAGGCTGAGCGCGAGCTTGGCTATCGTGCTGGTCCCGCCCAGGACGCCTTGCGCGACGCACTCGGCTGGTTCTCCGAACAGGGCTATCTGCGCTAATTCGGATACCGCCGGAATTCCAGTGTTTTCGGCCTGGAATGCCGTGGTTCTGGACATCGGCCGACCGGACAGGGCATCTTCGCAGGGTATTCCGTTCAGCGCATCGGAGCCGAGAGAGTTCGCTGACGGGTTGCCGGCACGATTGCGGGATTATGTGCCGTCGATCTAGTGGATTTGGACGGCGCGGAGGAGAGTATCAGGTTCCGGTTGCCACCGGAGTTAGAGGATGGTGCGATGCCTCGAACGCATGAACTGGATGACGGCCGACGATCGGCCGGTACCGCAAACCGGATGAGTAGGGCAGCATGGCCGTTCCGTTGAGACAACAGATGCGCGTTGGGGGGTATATCCTTCGGCAGATCCTGTCCGGCAATCGGCGTTATCCGCTGGTGCTGATGCTGGAGCCCCTTTTCAAATGCAACCTCGCTTGCCCGGGCTGCGGCAAGATCGACTATCCCGACGAGATACTGGCCAAGCGATTGTCGGTCGCCGACTGCATCGAGGCGGTGGAGGAATGCGGCGCGCCGATCGTGTCGATCCCCGGCGGCGAGCCACTGATCCATAAGGAAATCGGCGAGATCGTTGCGGAGATCGTCAAGCGCAAGCGCTTCGTCTATCTGTGCACCAACGCGCTGTTGCTGGAAAAGAAGCTCGATCTCTTCGAGCCCAGCCCGTATCTGACCTTCTCGGTGCATCTTGACGGTCTGCGCGACGAGCACGACAAGGCGGTCGACCGCAAGGGAGTGTTCGACCGCGCGGTCAAGGCGATCAAGGCGGTGCGCGATAAGGGCTTCCGGGTCAATGTCAACTGCACCCTGTTTGACAATGCCGAGGCCGACCACGTCGCCGAATTTTTCGACTATGTGACCGAGCTCAAGGTCGAGGGCATCACCGTGTCGCCGGGCTATGCCTATGAGCGCGCCCCGGACCAGGAGCACTTCCTGACCCGGCGCAAATCCAAGCAGCTGTTCCGCGATGTGTTCGCGCGCGGCAAGGGCAAGGGCTGGCAGTTCTCACAATCGGTCATGTTCCTGGACTTCCTGGCCGGTAACCAGACCTATCGCTGCACGCCCTGGGGCAACCCCACCCGCAACATCTTCGGCTGGCAGAGGCCGTGCTATCTGCTCAACGAAGGCTATGCCGCCAGCTATCGCGAGCTGATGGACGAGACCGATTGGGACAGCTACGGCACCGGCAAATACGAAAAATGCGCCGACTGCATGGTCCATTGCGGCTATGAGCCGACCGCCGTCAACGACACCGTGTTGAACCCGCTAAAGGCGTTCGGCGTGACTTTGCGGGGCGTGCGGACATCCGGTCCCATGGCGCCGGAAATTCCACTGGCGGAGCAGCGGCCGGCTGCCTTTGTATTCGACCGGCTGGTCACTGAGGCGGTGACCGAATTGCACACGGGTTCAGACAAGGCCGAGGAAGAGGCTTCCGAGACCCGCGGCGCGGCGTAAAGCGCGCATGGCCGCGCGGGTGTCGCGGGCCAGCCCGATCGTTGCCGGGATCTGACCGGGCGCGCGGATCAGTGCCAGCGTCACCGTCAGGCCTTGAATTCTGCCCTCTGAATCGATCGCCTTCAGGGCTGCCTGTGGCAATGATCGATCGGCCGTGTCGGCGATTGCCCTAAGGACGATGAAAGGCAGGCCGTGCGCCGTCGCCAGCGCCGCCATTCCATGGCTCTCCATGTCGACCGCCACGGCACCGGTGTCGCGGGCAATGCCGTGCTTTGCATCGGCGTCCGAAATCGGCGTGTCGCTGCCGATCAGCGCGCCCTCAACGATATCGATGCCGGAAACCCGGCCTTCGGTCAGCAGTCGCGTGCGCCAGTTCTCATCGGCGGGCAGGGAGGCGCCATCGGCTGAGAGAACCCGATCGGGACAGACCAGATCGCCCGGCTTCAGCCAAGGATCGAGCCCTCCGGCGAGCCCGAAGCTTAACAGTCCCGAAATGTCGCAAGCGATCAGCCGTTCAGCGGATTCAGCGCCGCGACCCGGTCCGGCACAGGCAATCAGAGGGCCGCTTCCGAAGGCGTCTTCGGCAAACCGGCCGATCAGGCGCGCCTCGGCGGCTAGGCCGGTGACGACGCCGATCCGCGTCACATACCGTATCCCGGCTCCGGATCGACGCCGGTGGCGAGTCGATGATAGCGGGCCAGGGCCCAGAGCGGGAAATAGGCCGCATAGCCGTGATATTTCAGATAGAAGACCCGCGGGAACCCGACACCGGTCCACGGTTCCTCCTCCCAATCCGCACCATTGCGTGGGGCGTATTCGAGATAGGCGGCCGCCCGCGCCGCGGCACCGCTATCCGCCTCGTCGGCGGCCATCAGGCCGAGCAGGGCCCAGGCGGTCTGCGACGGCGTGCTGGCGGCTTCCATGGTCCGCTCGCCGTGCCAATAGGTCGTACAGCCTTCGCCCCAGCCACCATCGGTATGCTGGCGCGATTTCAGCCAGGATACCGCCTTGCGGATATGAGGTGATTGCGGGTCCTCGCCCAGGGCGCGAAGGGCCATCAGCGCCGACCAGGTGCCGTATACATAGTTTACGCCCCAGCGGCCGTACCAGGAACCATCCGCTTCCTGCTCGCCGATCAGATAGCTGGTGCCGCGCTTGACCGCCGGATGTTCGCGGCCGTATCCGAGCTGGGCCAGCAACCCAAGGCATCGCGCCGTCACATCGACGGTCGGCGGGTCCAGCAGCGCCCCGTGATCGGCGAAGGGGATGTGGTTGAGGTAGTAATGAGTGTTGTCGGCGTCGAAAGCGCCCCAACCGCCATTGCGGCTCTGCATGTCGAGAATCCAGCGCGCGGCGCGCTCGATCGGCGCGGCGTAACGCACCGGGTCGATGCGGTGCAGCGCCATGGCGACCACGGCGGTGTCGTCGACATCGGGATAGTCGTCATTGCGGTACTGAAAGGCCCAGCCGCCCGGCGTCGCCCCGGGCCGGGTCGCGACCCAATCACCGCGGTAGTCGACGATCTCCCGGTCCAGCAGCCAGCGGCACGCGGACATCAGGGTCTCGCCATCGGGCTGCTCTCCCGCCTCCAGCAAGGCATGGATCGTCAGCGACGTATCCCAGACCGGCGACAGGCAGGGCTGGCAATAGGCATGGTCCTCGTCGACCACCATCAACCGGCGGATCGCCTGCTTGGCGACGACCAAATCTATATGGTCGGACGGATATCCCAGCGCATCGAACGCCATCACCGTATTGGCCATGGCCGGAAAAATCCCGCCGAAGCCGTCGATGCCGTTCAGCCGGCGCTCGATGAAGGCGACAGCCAACTCGATCGCCCGCGCCCGCCTTCCGGCCGGCAGGAACGGTTCGATGCGACGCATGACATGGTCCATCCCGACGAAAAGACTGCCCAGCAGGGTGCCGGTCGAGTTGGTGATGTAGCGCTGCTCCTGGTCGGGATCGGTGGTAAACAGCTCGCGGATTTCAACACCGCGCGGGTTTCGCGCCGTCGGCCTCAGCGCCATCAGGATCAGCAGGGGCACGATCACGGTGCGCGACCAATAGGACACCTTCATCAAATGGAAGGGGAACCAACTCGGCAACAACATGATCTCGACCGGCATCACCGGGACGGCGCGCCACGGCACCTGGCCGAAAAGGGCGAGGGCGATGCGGGTGAACACGTTCGACTGGGCCGCGCCGCCACGCGCCAGAATGGCGCCGCGGGCACGGACCATATGGGGCGCGTCCGGGTCGTCGCCGATCATCTTCAGCGCATAATATGCCTTGACCGTCGCCGACAGGTCGATCTCGCCGCCGGCGAATAGGGGCCAGCCGCCATCAGCGGTCTGGGACTGCCGCAGATACGCGGCGATCTTGCGCTCTTCATCGACATCGAATTCGCCGAGATAGTGCTGCAACAGCACATATTCCGACGGAATTGTCGCGTCGGGCTCGAGTTTGAATATCCAGTGGCCATCGGAGCGCTGGCTGCCTCTCAGCGCCTCACGGACCTCCGAAACCGTATCGACCGTGCCGACCGGGTAGTCGGCTTGCCATCTGATGGCTCCCATGATGGGCGACGCGCCTCCGTGCTCTTATTTTTTTCCGGACGGATTAACAACCGAGGATTCACATCATCGACGGCTAACGTCATGTCAAGTCGCGGCGGCCATAGACTGTTCGGCGAAGGTCGTTTCGTCAAGCAGCGATCACCTGCGGTTGGCCAATACCGCCGCTGCATGTCCCGACCGAACGGCACTATCGATTGTGGCTCGATAGCCGGTATCGGTCCAATCACCGGCGATGAACAGATTATGCGATGCGGTGACGGGCCGGCAACAGGCATCGGCCGATCGGTCCAGGGCATGACGATATCCAACGCTCTGTTGGTTCGGATGCCACGGAAGGGCAACGATTGCCCCTGGCCCACTCGAAAGCAAGAGTGTGATTGGGAAGCAGCATGATGCCCGATGAGACTAACAGCCGAAATCAAGGCGTTGTTAACTAAAGAAAAATAGAAATGACAGTCAGTATGATTAAAAATGTCTGAATTCGAGTGTTCGAATGCCAAAGACTACAACAATTCGAATGTGTGGGTATCGATTTTTCATGCCAACCTTCCCGAAAGCTCAGGTATTTGGGATTCGGGCAGTGAATTTGAGATGATCAATAATGATAAGTATTGATTCTGCACATCGAGCTACGAATGCCGGCTTATCGAATACAGATATTGGGTCCTTGGCTTCAAGGCATCTCCCCGCAATCATTGCAGTCTGCCTCGGAGCCGCATTTTCGATGCTGATCTTCTTTGAGACTCGAGCTTTCTACACAAAGGAAGCGGAAATCGAGTTTCAGAATCTTGCCTCGGATAGATCTTCTAGGCTGGGCGAGGCTCTCTACAGAGATCTAGCGATCCTTCAGTCACTGAGAGGGTTCTACGCGGCGTCCAACCAAGTCGATCGGGATGAGTTTCGGGTCTTCGTCGAGCATATCGTTCCGCAAGCCGCCGGGGTCCGGGCACTGGAGTGGATCCCCCGAGTTTCGGCGGCCGAGCGCGCAGACTATGAAGAACGTGCCCGTGCGACTGGATATCCCGATTTTCGTATCAGCGAACGAGGTTCCGGCGGAGACATGATTGCGGCGGCAATCCGCGACGAGTATTTCCCCGTCTACTTTCTCGAGCCTTATCTGGGCAATGAGCGTGCCTTGGGCTTCGACCTCGGGTCGAACGCAGCCCGCCTGGATGCCCTGCAAGTTGCAAGGGATACGGGCGAGATCGCCGTTACCGCCGCAATCCGCCTTGTCCAGGAGACCGGCAGCCAGTCCGGATTCCTGGCCTTTGAGCCGATATATCGAACCGGGATGACGCCCGGAACACTGGAAAGCCGAAGGTCGGAACTTGTCGGATTCGCCCTGGGCGTATTCGGCGTCGGCGATATCGTATCAGCAGTCCTGGAGGAAGATGCCGTACCCGAGCCGCTGGACACCTACCTGTACGACATCAGTGCCGAGCCGGGTCAACGCCTTCTCTACTATCAACCCTCCGGGTTTCCCAGCGCTCCTGTGGAGCCATTGTCCGAGGATCAGCTCGATGACGGACTCGTCCATGTAGAGTCGCTCTATCCTTGGCGATCGTCAATGGTCGTTGGTGTTCAAGCCGACACCGGGCTTCTTCAGCGGTGCCGGGCAGGTGGAACAATGGGGAGTGCTGTGCATCGGGCTGCTCCTCACGCTGCTCTTGGCCCAGCACCTGGTTTCGTCAGGCAATCGAACTGCGGTGGTCGAAGGATTGGTGGCGGAAAAGACGACGGATTTGGTCGCTGCCAACAATCGGCTCACTCTGGAAATCGCCGGGCGGTCCCGGATCGAGACCGAACTGGCCCGCTCCAATTCCGAGTTGGAGCAGTTCGCGTCAGTGGCGTCGCACGACCTTCAGGAACCACTCCGCAAGGTCCAGGCATTCAGCGACCGGTTGCTTCGGAATTACGCCGATGACCTGGACGAGAAGGGACGGGATTACCTGTCGCGGATGGGAAAAGCGACGGCCCGCATGCAAACCCTGATCGACGATCTGCTGAGTTTGTCACGCGTGACCACCATGGGCCGGCAATTCGGGCCGACCGACCTGAAAAGCGTGATTCATGATGTGCTTGCCGATCTTGAAATGCGCATCCAGGAGGCCGGCGCCGAGGTCATCGTCGGCGCGATGCCGGAGATCACGGCCGACCCGGTGCAGATGCGCCAGTTGTTTCAGAACCTGATCAGCAATTCATTGAAATATGGACGCGCGGATGTTCCCCCGATCATTCGCATCGAGGTGGAGATGGCCGAAGCGGAAACCGCGGAGCGGACTCTGGTCGATGGTCCAGCCTGTCGAATCCGCGTCAGCGATAATGGGATCGGCTTCGAGCAGGAATACGCCGAGCGCATCTTCGGCATGTTTCAGCGGCTGCACGGACGAAGCACCTATGACGGGGCGGGCATCGGCCTCGCCATCTGCCTCCGGATCGTGGAACGCCATGGCGGCAGCATCCATGCCGAAGGCCGGCCCGGCGTGGGCGCCACCATCACAATCGGTCTTCCGGGGAAAATAACGCAGCCTGGAGTACACGCGAGATGAGCACGCCCGTCCAGCCGATCACCATCCTCGTCGCCGACGATGATCCCGATGACCAGCTGCTGATCAAGGAGGCGCTTGAAGATAACCGTCTGGCCAACGTCCTCGAATTTGTCGGGGATGGCGTGGAATTGATGGATTATCTCCATCGGCGCGGAGATTACGCTGACCGCAAGGGGCAGCCCCTACCCGGATTGATCCTCCTCGACCTCAACATGCCGCGCAAGGACGGGCGTGAGGCGATCGCCGAGATCAAGGCCGACCCGACCCTGAGGCGCACGCCGATCGTCGTGCTGACGACGTCCAGCGCCGAGGCGGACATCCTGCGGACCTATGATCTCGGTGTCGCCTCCTACATCAGCAAGCCTGTCACTTTCGTCGGCCTGATCGATGCCATGGAGAAGCTGACCGACTATTGGGTCCAGATCGTCACCCTGCCGGTCACGGTGAGATAGGGCGCGCGAAATGCACAGCTTACCGAGGATTCTATTGATTGACGACGACGAAGACGATCACGTCCTGGTCCATGACATGCTTGCCGAGGCCTCTGGCGAGGAGCCCAGCCTGGAGTGTGTGTCGGAATGGGATGAAGGTCTCAAAGCGGTCGTCGGCGGTAACTACGATGTCTATCTCGTCGACTACCGGCTGGGCGACAGGGACGGGCTCGACCTGATCCGCGAGGCCGTGGCGCAAGGTTGTCCGGTGCCGAGTATCCTGTTGACCGGTCAGGACAGCCGGGACGTGGATCTTTCAGCCGGCGAGGCAGGCGCCGCGGACTATTTGGTAAAAGGGGAATTGACGCCGCCATTGCTGGAGCGGGCAATCCGATATGCCATTGCACGGCAGCAATTCCTCAAGGCGCAGATCGAAGCGAACGCGCTCCTGAAGAAGAAGAACCGCAGGCTTTCGCAGCTCTACAACACGGCCCATCAATTCGTCGACAATGTCTCCCACGAATTCCGGACGCCGCTGACGGTGATCAGGGAATTCATTTCCATTCTTCAGGACGGGCTGGCCGGCGAGGTCAACGAACAACAGCAGGAATACCTTGGCATCGCCATCGAACGGGTCGACGACCTCAACCTCATGGTCAACGACATGCTGGACATCAGCAGACTTGAGGCGGGACTGCTGGGCCTTTCCCGCAAGGAATGCCGCGTCGAAGACATCGTCGAGCGGGTCAAGCCGACTCTCGAGCGAAAGGCCCTATCCCGGAAAATCGTGCTGGACATCAAGGTCGAGGAGGGGTTGCCTGGCATCTTCTGCGACGCCGAGAAAATCGGCCGCGTGATCATCAACCTCGTCGTCAATTCGATCAAATTCTGCCGCGATGAAGGCCACGCGACCCTTTGGGCGCGTACCGGGACCGATGGATCCGAAATCGTCTTTGGCGTCACTGATGACGGCCCCGGTATCGCGCCGGAGCACCTGCAGCAGATATTCACGCGGTTTGAGAAACTGGACTCCGACGATCAGTCCAGCACCAAGGGCTTTGGACTTGGCCTAAACATCGTCAGGGAGCTCGTGCATTTGCACTTCGGCGAGGTCTCTGTCGATAGCCAGCGTGGCCACGGCAGTACGTTCACATTTACCGTCCCGGTATTCGATCCGATTTCGATCTTCCAGCAATACCTAAGCCAGATGGCGCGGACCGAAGGTGACTCCTGGAGCGTCACGCTGATCCCCATCCACATCGAACCGCCCTTCGGTTTCGAGGCGGCCGAGGAGCTCGGGGCATTCCTGCACCATCAGATGCGTGTCACCGATCTACTGTTCGATGGTCAGCCCGGTTCCTGGCTCCTGGCCGCCGCCGCGGGTGCACACGATCTGGGACCGTTGCTGAAACGATTTGAAGAGTCCTTCGCCAATGCCAATCGAAATCGCGTCGGCAACGATCTGCCCAAGATGAAAATGGAACCTGCCGGGACGTGGCGCCCGTTGGACCAGGGACCCGAACTCAGCGCGAACTTCAAAGCCATATTCGGCGCCATGGCCGGCAAAAATGGCGATCGCGTCGAGGCTGCCGCGACCGCTGGCCAGCCGGCATCAGCCGGGGCCCTCCGGATCGACCCGTCTGACGGCAAAAGGCAGGCGCGGGGGCGCATGTGAGGACCAAACCACGAATCCTGCTGGTGGACGACGACCGGGAAATCGCGCTGGGACTGTCTATCCGGCTGACGGCGGCCGGCTATGACGTTGTGATGGCACATGACGGCCGTGCCGGGCTGGATGCGGCTCTGGAATCCCGCCCCGACGCCATGCTGCTCGATATCCGCATGCCGGTGATGGATGGCCTTGCGGTCCTGGCCGAGCTGCAGAGACATTCGGAAACGAAGGAAATCCCGGTCATCGTTCTGTCGGCCAATGTCGCAGAGAAGGCAAAGTGCAGGTCGCTCGACCTCGGCGCCCGATATTTCGTCTCAAAACCGTACGCTGCCAATACGGTCCTCGAAGCTCTCGAGGCCGTTTTGGGCAAAGATCGCAGCATTTCCAGCCCCCGCCAACAGCATGAAGAATGAAAGTGATGCCCCAGACCCATAGAGTCATGATCGTCGATGACGACAGCGCCTTTGCGCAGCTGCTGGTCCGGCGCTGCGCGCAACTCGACCTCGCAACCGAAACGGCTTCCAACGGGTCGGACGCCTTTTTGGCGGCACTCAGGAGCCCGCCGGACCTGTTCATCCTGGATGTCAGGATGCCTGGCACCGATGGGCTGACCCTCTGCGAGTTGATCATCGCGGAACCGAAGTTGAAAGACATTCCGGTGATCATGTTGACCGGCAGCGCGGACGACGCGGTGATCCGGCAATGCGACGCCATTGGCGCGTCTTACTGCTTCAAGGGGCTGGAGGTTTGGCAGAACCTGAAGCCGATCATCGGCCGGATTCTTAACCTCACGGGGAATATCGCCGTGCTGCCCAACCGGGGAACCAAAACGGGTGAGGAGGACCGGTCGAGCCGGCAGGTGCCGAAAGTGCTGGTGATCGATGACAACCCGCACGTCACCATGGCGATGTCGATCCGCTTGCAGGCCCTGGGCATCGTCGCCATCCAGTCGGCGGATGCGGAGGAGGCGGAGAAGCTGGCCCACAGCGAACGACCCGATGTGATCGTGACCGATTTCCACATGCCCGGTATGTCGGGCGAACGTCTGATGCTCAATCTGAAAGAATCCGACGATACCAAGGACATCCCAATCATCGTCGTCACCGGCGACAAGGTGGATGGCCAGCCGAATTACGCGCTGAAATGGGATTTTCTGGGCCGTTGCGGTGCCGTCGCCTATTTGGACAAGCCGCTCGATTTCAACGAATTGCTGGCCGAGTTGGCGCGGCACATCACGCTGCCGAGGACCCCGACCCCGGTCCCGGCCGCGGTCTCGCAAGGGGGGTGACGGCAGCGGCGTCCGATCCGGCCGACGGCACCGTCCGGCCCTATTGCCTGCCGGCCAGCGCTGCCGCCTTGTGGCCTGATCGCACCGCGCCGTCGATGGTGGCCGGATAGCCGGTATCGGTCCAATCTCCGGCCAGGAACAGGTTGCTCCAGGCGGTTACAGGACCAGGCCGCCGGGCTAGCGCCTCCGGGGTTTGGGCGAAGGTGGCGCGGCGTTCCTTGATGACCCTGACAACCGGTTTCGTGGTCGGGTCGAGATCCAGTGCTTGTGCGGTCTCGGTCCAGAACAGATCGGCGATCTCCGATGCCGGACGTTCCGCCAGGGCGTCGGCGGCGCTGACCGTCAGGCTGGCCACGCCGTCCCGCAGAAACAGCCAGTCGGCGGTGCCGCCGATCATGCCGAGGAAGGGCGTGCGGCGATCGGCTGGCGGCAAATCGGGCAGCAGGATATGGCCGTTGACGATGGCCCGACTGCCCTCGGGGACGGTGATGCCAGGCAATAGACTCGATGCGACCCAGGGCGGCACCGCCAGGACCACGGTATCGTCCGGCGCGATGTCGATGCGCTCTTGCGGAAAATTCAGTGCCTGAACCCGCTCTGTGCCGAATTCCATCGATCTCAGCCGGTCGTTGAACCGCAGATTGGCACCCCGCTCATGCAAGGCGGCCAATGCGGGATCGACGAGGCTGGCGGCCAGGCTGTCGCGGACGACCAGGGGGCGGCAATGGGCGGCGCCGCGAGCGAAGCTCTCCAGCAGTACCGTGCGCATGAGTTGCGCCGCGCCTTCCTCCGGGCTGGCGTTCAGCGCCGCGACGGTTAGGGGCCGCCAGAACCCGTCATAGAGCGGGCCGTCGGTCCTGATCCGGTTCGCCACGGTCTCTCCGGGGGCGGCGGCAAGAAAAGAGAGCGCCGTTGCATAGTCCCAGGGTCGGGTTCCCGGAATGCGCCGCGACGGCGAGAAGACCCACCAGGGGATCGGACCGGCATTGGGCCGGACCGTCCAGCGGACACCGTTCCTGAGATCGAGGAATGGGAAGGCGGCGTCTTCCGGCCCGATCAGAGTGTCGGAGGCGCCGATATCGGCGAGGTATTCCAGCGCGGCGCGGTTTGCGGTCATCAACAGATGGTTGCCATTGTCGATGACCCGGCCGAGCCCCTCGTCGAAATAGGACCGGCAGCGGCCGCCGGCCTGTCCGGCCGCCTCGTGGAGCGTCACCGCATGGCCTTGGGCCGTCAGCCGCGTGGCGCAGGCAAGACCGGCCATGCCGGCGCCGATGACATGGGTGTGGGCCAAGTTCAGGCGAGCCCGTGGCGCAGCAGGATCCAGAGCTTGGTGGGCCACGACAGCCGCACCCGGCGGCTCGGGTCGCGCCAGGCTTCCTGCTCCAGCCGGGCCAGGATCCGCTCATAGACCTCCATCATCAGAACGCAGGGCTTGAGGCGGCGGCGGTCGCAGCGTGCCATCAGAGCCCGGGTCTGCTCGAACAATTCGTGCGCCCGTAACGCCACAGCCGCGCAGGCCGCCGGCAGGGCCGAGTGCGCCAGGACAATGGCCGGTTCGTCACTGTCGATCCCATGATCCCGCAAGACTTCGCGCGGCAGGTAGAGTCGTCCTCTGGCGCCATCTTCCGCCAGATCGCGCAGGATGTTGGTGAGTTGCAGCGCTTCGCCCAGCGCCTCGGCGATCTCGGCTGCTTCCGGTTCGTCGGCGCCAAAGATGTTCACCGACAGCAATCCGACCGCGCCGGCCACCTGTCGGCAGTACAGGCGCAAAGCGTCCGCCGAAGGCGCCCGGATGGCGTTGCGCAGATCGCTCTCCATGCCATCGATCACCGCCAGGAATTCAGCTTTAGGCAGATGGAATTCCGCGACCGGGCCGGTCAGCGCGCGGGCCGTTGGATAGGTCGGTTTTCCGGCGTAGAGCCGGTCGATCTCCAACCGCCATTCGGCCAGCATGGCCAGCCGCCGGTCGAAATCGCCCGGCTCGTCGGCGATATCGTCGACCTCCCGGCAAAAGGCGTAGACGGCGTACATCCCCTGGCGGCGGCGCTTGGGCAGCGCCCGCATACTGGCGAAGAAAGAGGATTTCGAGCGCGCCACCACATGGCCCACATGGGCCCAGGCGGAAGCATCGGCCGGCGGTCGTCGCCGCCCGAACATCCGGCCGAGCAGATGCCCCAAAGCGCCCATCCCGGCCTGAACGGCCAGAGTCGGCCGCGACAGGGCGACCCGCCGCGCCAGCGGGTCTTGCCGCCGAAGCCTGCCTACAAGCTTTTCGGCGAGGCGTAGGATAGCGGCGGATTCCATAGCCAGCCGGGTACTGCGCAGTTGGGCCGGCAGCGGCCGCGCCTGGGCAATCAGGTCGTCGACACCGTCGAGGCAACGGTCCAGAATCCGGCGCATCGCAGCGTCCATGGACGGGCCGTCGAGCACGGTAACGTCGAGCCCCTCAGCCTCCAGCCAGTCCAGCGGCACATAGACCCGGTCGAGCTGGCGATAGTCATCCTGCATATCCTGCAGATGGTTGATCACCTGCAGGGCGCTGCACAGTGCATCCGATGCCGCCCATCCGCTGCGATCCTCGCCATGAAGGTCGAGCAGGTAACGACCGACCGGGTTTGCCGACAGCGCGCAATAGCCCATCAGATCGGCCCAGTCATCGTAACGGGACTTGATGGAATCCTGTTTGAAGGCGGCGATCAAATCGAGACCGTGGCGGGCTGGAACCCCGGTTTCCGCCAGGCTGTCGCGCAGCCGATGGGCCTTCTCGAAGGCCGGGTCGGACAGATCTCCCCCGGTGAGCGCCGCCGCGAAACGATCCAGCCGGTCGATCTTGTCGTTCGGGGCCAAGCCTGGATTGTCGGCGATGTCGTCTATCGTCCGGGCGAAGGCGTAATACGCCATCACATGCGGCCTGAGCCGGGCCGCCAGCAGCATCGAGCCGACCGGGAAATTCTCGTCGGCGGCGCCCTTGCCGGACGGTGTTTCAACCTGCCTTGAGGCGCTCACGCTGTTCTCGGCCATTCGGGTCAGGGTGTCTCGCTCGGGAGATCGCCACCGGGCCCTTGGACGCGGCCCTTCCAGAGCCCGCCCCGGCCGGCAGCGTGGCGGCGTGCGGAATCGACGGTCATGGCCGCATAAAACAGAGCCGCGAGCGGCAATGCAAACGCCATCGGCCATGGTTCGCCATATAAGCGCAGGGTCGGGACGAACGATGCCGCCATCAGCACCCAGGATGCGGCGCCGAGAATCACCGCAGCCACCTGTCCATGCAGCGGATAGCCCATGACCAGCAGCGGCGGCGCCAGATAGGTGAGCGCCATGCCGATCACGGTGCCGAGCAACAACAGTGGCGAGTGTCGCAGCTGGGTGTAGGCGCTGCGCGCGACCATGCGCCAAAGTTCGGCGAGGGTGGGGTAGGGGCGGATGCTGTACGACAGCCGGGTCAGAGCGAGTCGAAGGCGACCGCCTTCCGGGCGCCCCCCGGATTTGATCATGCCGGCCAGGGTGCAGTCGTCGATCAACGCGTCGCGCATGGCGTCGAGGCCGCCGGCGCGGGACAGGGCTTCCCGGCGCACCATCAGGCAACCGCCGGCCGCGCCGGCAGTCGCCCGTTTCGAGTCTGCGACCCACCGGAACGGGTACAGCAACCCGAAGAAGAATACGAAGGGCGGGATCAACAGCCGCTCCCACATTGTGCCGCAGGTCAGCATCACCATCAGCGACACAAGGTCACGGTCCTCGGCCTCCGCGGTCGCGACCAACCGGCGCAGGACCGTCTGGTCATGGGCGATATCGGCATCGGTGAACCACAGATAGACCGGTGCCGCCGTGCCGGAACCGGCTGCGGCCAGACCCTCGGAGAGGGCCCAGAGCTTGCCCACCCAGCCGGACGGCAACGGGCGGGCCGGTATGATCGAGAGTCGCGATCCATGCCGGGATGAGGCGGCGGCCTGCTCGGCGACAGCCGTCGTGCCATCGCTGCTGGAATCATCGACCAGCAGGACCGAGAAAGCGCCTGGGTAGTCCTGATCGAGGACCGATCCGATTGCCCGGGCGATCGTATCGGCTTCGTCGCGGGCCGGCACGATGGCGGCGACCGCCGGCCAATCGGCGGGCTCGTGAACCGCACCGTCGAGCGGTGTTTCGACTTGCCAGAACCGCCCGTGCGCGATCAACAGGTACAGCCAGATACCCAGGGCGAGCACGCCCGCGATTGTGAGCGCGATCGTCATCGACCGCGGCCACTGGGTGGATTGGCGGGGCTGGCCATGAACGGAAATTCCAGCATTCGGGATGGGTTGACGAGCCTGACTGTACTGGCAGAATCGACCCTATCAAACGGTTGCCAGGCTGTCAGACCCCGCACGGAAGAGACGCCGCCGGATAAGGATCGTGCTAGCGGAATACTACCCGTGAAGATGTCGTGCGGCGGTATCGTACGTTCGTTGCAGCCGTATGCAAATGCGCGCAATATCAGGAAGCACGGACCAAATTGAGAATCCGTCGAAAGTGGGAGGAAGTGGGATGTATAAGGGATTGCCGCTATTGGCGTCCGCGTTGGCATTGACCATTGCCGGCGCGGCGGCCGCACAGACCAACCTTGAAAAACTGTCATCGTTCCAGGCCACTGGCACGCCGCTGGCGATGGAGACCATCGATCAGACCGGCGACCGCGCGGATCAACTGCGACGGAACCTCGAAAACATCAACCTGCCGCCGGGCTTCAAGATCGACCTCTACGCCGTGGTGCCCGACGCCCGTCATATCGCCGTCGCCCCTCAGGGCACCGTGACCATCGTCGGCACCCGCAAGACCAATATCTGGGCGGTCACCGATCGCGATCGCGACCGGGTCGGGGATGAGGTCAAGCAGTTCGCGCCGTCGATCGATTTCACCATCCCCAATGGCGTCTGCTTCTCCAAGGACGGTTTTCTGTACACGGTGGAGCAGAACCGGGTGCTGGTATTCCCGGCCGCCGAGTTCTTCTTCGAGGGCCCGGACGTGGCCGCCTTCAACGTCGTGGCCCAAGGCGATCTGATCCCGCCGGCGGAGGAATCCTACAACCACACCGCCCGGGTCTGTGATATCGGGCCGGATGGCAAGCTGTACATCTCGCTTGGCCAGCCCTTCAACGTGCCGGCGGCGGAGAAACTGCCCCTGTACAATGAACTCGGCATCGGCGGCATCATCCGGATGAACACCGATGGCTCGGGGCGCGAAGTCTATGCCCGCGGCATCCGCAATTCGGTCGGGCAGGACTTCAATCCGTCCAACGGCCAGCTCTGGTTCACCGACAATCAGGTCGACGGCATGGGCGACGACATCCCGCCGGGCGAGTTGAACCGGGCCACCGGGCGCGGCCAGCATTTCGGCTTCCCATGGTATGGTGGCGGCGATACCCGCACCAACGAATACGCCGACAGCGAGCCGCCGGCCGATGCGATCGCACCTGAGGTGGCGATGGTCGCGCATGCCGCCGATCTGGGCATGATGTTCTATGACGGCACCATGTTCCCGGAGAAGTATCGCGGCGGCATCTTCTCCGCCCAGCACGGCTCGTGGAACCGGACGACGCCGGTCGGCGCCCGGATCATGTTCACCTCGCTGGACGAGGAGGGCGCGGCCGCCGAGACCACGGCCTTCGCCGAAGGTTGGTTGAACGACGCGACGGGCGAGTATCTTGGAAGACCGGTCGATGTGGCTAAGCTTCCCGACGGCTCGATCATCATCTCCGATGACTTTGCCGGCGCGCTGTACCGGATCTGGTACGAGGGCTGAGCTCCGCCCAGGTGATGATAGATAGGATCCGCCCCGGTATCGATTGCCGGGGCGGATCCACTTCCAAGATATCGGGTGAGATATGGCCCCGCGTCTAACGGCCGCAGTTCTTGGCTATGCCTGTTTTTTCAGTGTGATGGCCACCGGTGTTGCGGTTGGCGGTGATGTTGCGATCGGACGCCAGATGGCCGGGCAATGCGCCGGCTGCCACGGCATCGACGGCGTCGCCAAACGGCCGGATGTTCCGCATATCGGCGGCGAGAGCGACATCTATCTGAAGAGCCAGTTGGAAGCGTTCCGATCCGGCGACCGGCATCACGAGCAGATGTCGATGATCGCGCAGGGGCTTCAGGATGAGGATATCGAGCATCTCATCGCCTGGTACTCGAGCATCCGGTTCACCGTAACTTTGCCTGACTAGGCGACCGGTCCGGTGGCTCGCCCAGCTGTCGGATGGTGTGGTATCAATGGGTGAACGCCGCAAAGGCACATGGCACCGGCGACAGCCGCTCGGGCCAATCTGGGAGGAAATGCCATGATAAAGACCCGCGGAACGACTCCGCTCATCGTCGCAGCAGCGTTGTCTTTGGCGGCGACAGCCGCTTCCGCCGACACCGCCGAAGTGCGCGTCGGGGCGTTGAAATTCGGCACGGTGAACTGGGAACTCGACACCATTACCCATAACGGGTTGGACACCGGGAACGGGGTCAGCCTGGAAATCGTGGAGATGGCCGGCAAGAACGCCTCGTCAGTGGCTCTGCAGGGTGGCGCCGTAGACGTGATTGTATCGGACTGGATCTGGGTCTCGCGCCAGCGCGCGGCCGGGGCCGATTATGCCTTCGTGCCGTATTCCCTGACTGTCGGCGCCCTGATGGTGCATCCGGACTCCGGCATCGAAACCCTGGCCGATCTGGAAGGCCTCAAGCTGGGCATTGCCGGCGGCCCGGTGGATAAGAGTTGGCTGCTGCTGCGGGCCTATGGGCAGCAGGAGCTGGGCCTCGATCTGGCCGATATGGTGGAGCCGGTATTCGGCGCGCCGCCGCTGCTGAACGAGTTGGTGCTGAGCGGCGAGGTGCCGGCGGTGCTGAATTTCTGGCACTACAACGCAAGGCTGGCGGCCGCGGGCATGACCGAGCTGGTGAGCGTGACCGACATGCTGCCGGCCCTAGGCGTCGATGCGCAGCCGCCGCTCCTGGGCTGGGTGTTCAGCGAAAGCTGGGCGGCCGAGAATACGGATGCCATTGACGGCATGCTGCGCGCCTCGCGCTCGGCCAAGGAACTGCTGTCGGAGTCTGACGCCGAATGGGAACGGCTGCGGCCGATGACCAGGGCGAGCGACGACATTACCCTGGCCGCCCTGCGCGACGCCTATCGCGCCGGCGTGCCGACCTCCTTTGGCCCGCAGGATATTGACGCTGCGGAGAAAGTGTTCTCGGTTATGGCGGAGCTCGGCGGCGAGGATTTGACCGGTGGCACCACATCCTTGGCCGCGGGTACCTTCTGGCCCCATTTCGGCTTCTAGCGGGAGTTGAAGGCGCAACCGGCCATCGCGGGTTCGAAGACCGGCAGGCTTCTCGGCTGGCCCCGGGACCCGTGGATCAGGGCGCTGTCCTTGGTTGTCTTCGTCGCCCTCTGGTGGATCGCCGCCGCCTTGTTCGACAGCCGGCTGCTGCCGGGGCCGTTGGCGGTCGGCAAGAGCCTGCTGAAGCATCTGGCCGAGGGCGACCTGCTCTACCACACCGCCATCACCCTGGCTCGGGTGGCGGCGGCGTTCGTGCTGGCGATGCTGATCGGCACGGCGCTGGGTATCCTCATGGGGCGCAGCCGGCGGGTGGATTCTTTGTTCGATGGCTGGCTGGTGATCGGGCTGAACATCCCGGCGGTGGTAACGATCATCCTTTGTTACATCTGGTTCGGCCTGAACGAGGCGGCGGCGCTGGCGGCGGTCGCGGTGAACAAGATTCCGACCGTGGTGGTGACGGTGCGCGAGGGCGCCCGGGCGGTCGACCGCGATCTGATGCAGGTCGCCGAGGCCTTTCATCTGGCGCCGAAGCGGCGGTTCCGCGAGGTCTATCTGCCGCAGCTCTACCCTTATCTGATGGCCTCGGCACGGTCCGGTCTGGCCTTGATCTGGAAGATCGTGCTGGTGGTGGAACTGCTGGGCCGCTCAAACGGAGTCGGATTCCAACTCCATGTCTATTTCCAGTTCTTCGACATCGAGAGCATCCTGGCCTACACCTTTGCCTTCGTCGGGGTGATCCTGCTGATCGAGAATTGGATGATGCGCCCGCTTGAACGCCGATTGACCCGATGGCGGACATGACCCGGCTCGAGATCGATATCGTTGAGAAGACCTATCCGGCGCAGTCCGGGAAGGCGGCCCACACGGCGTTGTCGGCGCTGGATTTCCAAGTTCCGGACGGGCAGTTCCTCTGCCTTGTCGGGCCTTCGGGTTGCGGCAAGACCACGTTGCTGAACCTGATCGGCGGGCTGGATAAGGGCTACGAGGGCAGCATCCGGTTCGGTGAGTCCGCCATGGAACGCCGCATCGGCTTCATGTTTCAGGCCCCGCGGCTGATGCCCTGGCTGACCGTTCTTGAAAACGTTCAGTTGGTCGCAAAGTCAAATTCGGATGGCGAGCGCGGCCGCGAGCTGCTGGTCCATATGGGGCTCGCCGATGTTCTGGACGCCTACCCAGCGACCCTGTCGGGCGGCATGCGGCGTCGGGTGGCCTTGGCGCGGGCCTTTGCCATCGAGCCGCAATTGCTGCTGCTGGATGAGCCATTCGTCTCCCTGGATCAGCCGATTGCCGAGCGCCTGCGCACCTTGCTGCTCGATCTGTGGCAGACGCGGCCGACCACCGTATTGTTCGTGACCCATGATGTGCGCGAGGCGCTGAGCCTGGCCGATCGCATTCTCTTCCTGTCCTCCACGCCGGGCCGGCTGGTGCATGACATGGAGGTGTCCTTGCCCCGGCCCCGGCATATCGAAGATCCGGCCATCGAGGTGGAACGCCGGCGCCTGCTGGCGGCCGCGGCCCGGGCTGCTGGCCGGGCTTGGCGAGGTGTCCGACGGACCGGCATCTGACCGTCGCAGCGCCGGCTCATGAGCCGAGCTCCGGCGCCGGAACCCGGTGCCACCGTTCTTGAGATCGATGGGGTCGACAAACGCTACGGCAAGCTGACGGCGCTGGATGGTGTGAGCCTCTCGGTCTCCGCCGGTGAATTCGTCGCCCTCCTGGGTCCGAACGGCGCCGGCAAGTCCACCCTGTTCCAGATCTTGTCCGGCCTATTCGTGCCGGATGGTGGCACAGTCCGCATCAATGGCCGGGACATCAGCCGCGATGCGGTACCGGCGCTGTCCAGCCTGGGGATCGTCTTTCAGCAACCGACCCTCGATCTCGACCTGACGGTGCGTGGCAATCTGCGCTTCCACGCCCGGCTGCACGGTTTGTCGCGCAAGATCACGTCGGAAAGGATCGATCTGGAGTTGGAGCGACTGGGATTGACCGACCGGCTCAACGATACCGCGCGAACATTGAGCGGTGGCAATCGCCGCCGGGTCGAGCTGGCCCGGGCGCTGCTGCACCGGCCGACCATCCTGTTGATGGACGAACCGACCGTCGGGCTCGACCCGGCCAGCCGTCGCGACCTCAGCGTCCATGTGCGGCGCCTCTGCTCGGAGCAGGGGCTGGGGGTGCTGTGGGCCACACATCTCGTGGATGAGGTGGAGCAGGCGGACCGGGTCGTGCTACTGGACCAGGGTAGGGTCCTTCAGGATGGCACGCCGTCCGAGTTGGCACAGGCAGCGGGCGCCAGGTCGCTGGCGGAGGCGTTCCTGACCCTGACCGGCGCGGGAGAAGCGGCATGACCCCCTCCCACGCAATGGCGGCGATGGGCGCGGTCATATGGCGCGAGAGTTTCCGCTTCGTGCAGCAGCGCGGTCGAATGATCTCGGCGCTGGTGCGTCCGCTGCTGTGGCTGATCGTGGTCGCGGCCGGGTTCCAGAACGTCTACGGAATCTCGATCATCCCGCCCTACCAGACCTATACGCCCTACCAGGAATATGTGCTGCCCGGGCTGGCCGGCATGGTGCTGCTGTTCCACGGCATGCAATCGTCCTTGTCGATGGTATACGACCGCGAGATGGGCATGATGCGGCTGCTGCTGACCGCGCCGCTGCCGCGCTGGTTCCTGCTGCTGGCCAAGCTGACCGCCGGTACTCTGCTGTCTGTCGCGCAGGTCTATGCCTTCCTGCTGGTCGCCTGGCTGCTGGACATCCGCATGCCGGACGAAGGCTATCTCTATGCCCTGCCGGCGCTGTTTCTGGGCGGGCTGATGCTGGGCGCTCTGGGATTGCTGCTGTCGGTCTACATCAAGCAGTTGGAGAATTTCGCCGGCACGATGAACTTCGTGATCTTCCCGATGTTCTTCATCTCCTCGGCGCTCTACCCGCTCTGGCGGCTGCAGGAATCGGCGGCCCAGTTCGTCTACTGGGCCTCCCTGGTAAACCCGTTCACGCACGCGGTCGAGTTCGTCCGCTTCGCCGCCTATGGCGAATTCAACCTGCTGGCCGGCGGCGTCACCGCCGGCTGTGCCCTGGCATTCTATCTGGTCGCCGTGATCGGCTACGACCCCCAGCGCGGCCTGATCCGCCGCCGGGCGCCGGCGCGATAGAACAGCCGCCTATGGCAAGTCTGTCTACGATCGACTCGCAGTTATCTTCAATTTATGTTAAATGTCTTTTCTCCGGCCGGGGGCGTCCGGATATCAATGCCAGTCATCGGGCCGAAGAAGCCCGCGCGGCCCATCGTCGGTCTTCGGAAGCTGTTGAACAACTCTCTAGAAGGGACGTGCAGATGTTGCCAAGGACCGGTTCCGAACGGGGAGCCCCTAACGGCGAGCCGGCCGAGAAAAAGCTCGGCCGTTCGCTGCTGAGACAATACAAGGCCGCTGAGGCCATCGCCTATCAGGGCTACAGCGTCGAGAACAATCCGGCGCTGGATGAACAGGATTTCCTGAAGGGCATTGCCCGGACTGCCAATCCGGACTTCCGGATCGAAGGCATCGTGTTCGACTGCTATACGCCGGATCCGGCCTTCATCATTCAGGCGAATGCACAGCAGGAGCAGTTCAACCTCTCCGACGATATTTCCGGCGATGCCTACAATGACGAATGGATCACCGATTCGGTCGAGGCAACGATCAACCGGAATACAAAGGCTGGGGTTCTGGATGGTATCCGAACGAGTATCGGGCAGAAGATTCACGAGCGGCAGGCATTCAGCTTCGTGATCAACGTCACCGATATTGCCAGACGCGCTTCGGCCGACGATGTGATCGAGATGTTCCGCATGCGGGGTATGCCGAGACTGGAGCATCTGTTCATCGTGCAGCCGATGCCGAATATGCCGCCGGCACGTGCCAGAGCGGGGATGGAGACCATCACCGGCCGCGTCGGGACCTATCGGCAATCGACGCCCTATCAATACGACCTGTATGAACCGCAACAGCTGATGGTGAAATACGTGTCGCATGTCTGACCGGTCGTCGAGCCGGCGTCGGATTGCCGGGATCACGTTGGACGGGATTTCTGGTACGGGTTGGCGCTGCCGCATTGAGCCGTCGCCCTGATACTGCCAGAATCGGTGGGCCATGCCCGAATATCCGGATATCGAGACCTATCTCGCCTGCCTGCGGCCGCGGGTCCAGGGGCAAGCGCTGACCGGGGTCCGGATCGCCAACCCGTTCCTGCTGCGCTCGGTCTCGCCACCGATCAAGGCGGCCATCGGCAAGCAGGTGACCGAATTGCGCCGGATCGGAAAGCGAATCGTGTTCGGCCTTGTGGGCGATCTGTTCCTGGTGCTGCATCTGATGATCGCCGGGCGGCTGCATTGGAAGGAGGCCGGGGCGAAACCGGCCGGCCGGCACGGGCTCGCGGCGTTCGATTTCCCGGATGGCACGCTGATCCTGACCGAAGCCGGCAGCAAGAAGCGGGCATCGCTGTATCTGGCGAGCGGGGAGGCGGCGCTGGCCGAGCATGATCCCGGCGGCATCGAGGTGATCGATATCGACCGCGACACGTTTGCCGCGGCGCTGACAGCCGCCAACCATACCGTGAAGCGCAGCCTGACCGATCCGAGACTGTTCAGCGGCATCGGCAATGCCTATTCCGACGAGATTCTGCACCGGGCCCGGCTGTCGCCGATCAAGATGACGGGCAAGCTCGATGCCGATGAGATCGACCGGCTGCACGGCGCCATCCGCGAGGTGCTGCTGGAATGGACCGAGCGGCTGACGGCCGAGGCCGGGGACGGGTTTCCGAAAAAGGTGACCGCCTTCCGCAAGGAGATGGCGGTCCACGGCAAATACGGCCAGCCCTGTCCCGCCTGCGGCGCGCCGGTCCAGCGCATCGTCCATGCCAGTAACGAAACCAACTACTGCGCCCAGTGCCAGACCGGCGGCAAACTGCTGGCCGACCGGGCCCTGTCTCGGCTGCTGAAAAAGGATTGGCCGCGTACGCTGGAGGAACTGGAACAGCGACGGCCGGCGCTGCGCAATTGACGGCTAAGACGAGAGGTGCGCGATCGCCTGGGCGTGCAGTTCGGGCGTCGCGGCGGCAACGACCCAGCCATCCGACTCCACGGTGAGCGCGTTGCCGCGCCAGTCGGTCATCACACCCCCCGCGCCCGTGACCACCGGCACCACCGCAGCAAAATCATAGGGCTTCAGCATCGCTTCCACGACCAAATCCACTCCACCGGACGCCAGGGTTCCATATAGATAGCAATCACCGCCGAACTGCCGGTGCCGGGCTGCCGCCGCCAGCGCATCGAAGCGGTCGCGATCGGCCCCGGGGAACATGTCGATGGAGGTGGTCGCGACCCGCGCCGTGGCCAGATCGGTGCAACCGCTGGTCTGGCAGGGCCGGTCGTTGAATGTGGTCGGGCGGTCCTGGACGCCGACCCACCGTTCCCGAAGTGCCGGAATGTCGATGGTGCCGATCATCGGCGTGCCGTCCAACGCATAGGCGATCAGTGTGCCGTAGAGCGGGATCCCGGACACGAAGCTCTTGGTGCCGTCGATCGGGTCGATGACCCAGAGCGGCCCGTCCATCACTGCATCGCCGCCATGCTCCTCACCCAGGATCGCATGGTCCGGATAATGATGCTCGATCAACTGACGAATGGCCGTTTCGATCTCCCGGTCGGCGATCGTGACCGGCGATTGGTCGGCCTTGAGCTCGATATCGATCGACTGCCGAAAATACTTCATGGAGATCGGTGACACCGCATCGGCGATCCCGGCGACCAGCGTGGCGATGGCGGAGACCGTCGGATGCCGGGTCGCGGCCGCATCGTCTTTGGCATTCGCCGTGTCGGACATGGACAGGGGTTCCAGGCGGTGAAGGTATCAAGACAGATATGCCATGGAATGGCCCGCTGGCAATCGCCATGGGGCTTTCTACCGCACAAAAACGGATCGCTCGGCAGTTCAGCCGGCGGCGCCAGCCCTCAGCTCGATTTCCGGAACGGGTACAGGAACTGCCGCCAATAGCCGTTCGGCACCGGGTCGCCGCCGACACCGTATGCCTCCGGCCATCTTCCATTCGGCATGTGGTGGGTGCCGAACAGGCGGTCGTAGAGCGGGAAGTGGATGGCGAAATTCACGTCGATCGCCTCTTTCTCCTTGCCGTGATGCCAATGGTGGAAGCGCGGCGTCACCAGGAACTTCTCCACCGCCTTGAAGTTCCATCTGAGATTGGCGTGCACGAAGGAGGAGTAGAAATAGACGATCAGGATGTAGACCTGGATGGCCGCCGGGTCGAAGCCCAGGGTGAACATCGGCAGGGCGGTGATCCCCCGCAGCAGGGCAATCTCGATGAAATGCATTCGGGCGCTGGCCAGCCAGTCCATGCTCTTGGCGGAATGATGCACCGCATGGAATTTCCACAGCCACGGGATCTGATGGAACATCCTGTGGAACCAGTATTGAACCAGATCCGTCAGCACCATGATGATGATCACTTGCACCACGAAGGGTAGCGCCCCGACCCAGATCTGGAGTCCGCTCAGATCGAAAGTGCCGGTCACGAAATTGGACGGCGCCATGGTGAGGAAGGTCAGGATCTGAACCATCATCGAACTGACGAGGTAATAGAACATGTCCTCCTGCCATTCAGGCCGGAATACCGTCTGGTCGGCCCGGTGCGGGAAGAAACGCTCCAGCGGAATGAACAGGAACCCGACGAACAGGACGTTGAGGACGAAGAAGTCCAGTCCGAAATAAAGGCTCGTCGGGTTGGCATCGCTGGCGCCCGTCTGCGAGCCTCCCAGCAGGGAGGCGACCACGACCAGAGCCAGGGCGGTGCCGCCCAGCATCTTGTCCTTGCTGAGCAGCAGGCTGAGCAGGGCAAGCCCGTACCCTGCGAGAAGAACGATGTGAAGGAATGTCCTGAGATAGCCGGATTCGTAGACCGGCAGCAGGTCCGGCGTCACGAACGATCCGGGGAGTTTCAGGGCGACCACCAGCAAAAGCCCGGCGATCCCGGCAAGCAAGGCGCCGCCGCCGCTCAGCCATCCGCTGCCGAAGGGGCGTTGCTCCCGCGGCTTTTCAAGTTCGGCCGACAGTCGTTTGATGATCGACATGATATCCTCTCAGGCTCCGGATTCCAGGCACCCTACGCGGACGTCCCAAACGTTCGATTAACCGTAAGGTCGGCGATCCTGCAACATCTCGGCAGGCGGGACGTGGGCCGGCCTATGTCTCCTTGCGCCGGGTTCGCACCCGCAGGCCGGCGGTGAAGCTGGCGATCAGCTGATCGGACATCGCGGTCACGGTTTCGCCGGTGATGATGCCGAGCTTGCCGGACCGCGCCAGCGACGAGATGCCATGCATGGAGCACCAGAGCACCCGGGCTGCGCGGATCCGTTCCGCCCGTTCGGACTCGTCGAACAGGGGCGCCAGCGCTTCCTCCAGCAGACCGAGCAATTGGGCGAGCTTGCCGTCGTACCAGGAGGGAAGGGGCCGTCCCGGCGGTAACCGGTGCTCGAACAGGATGTCCCAAAGGTGCGGATGGCGATCGATGAAGGCGACATAAGCCGTCGCCAGCACGCCGAGGGCGTCCTCCGGGGAGGTGGCCTTGGATTCGGCCATTGCCGCCCGCAGATGCTCGAACAGCGATTCCAACGTGGCGCCGTTCACCGCGACG
>CBDEGD010000036.1:0-69917 GCA_965237625.1 Inquilinaceae bacterium | reverse complement strand
TGACAGTCGAGCTGCTGCGCTGGGGCGCGGTGATGGACAACGGAGAGAAGGTGGCCGAGCCCACCGGCCTGCTGCTGTCGGTCGAAACCGGGTACTCGCCCGTCAACGACTCGATCATCGTCGGCGCGGATATCCCGCAGGCCCTTGACGACTGGTTCGACAGCCCCGACGGCCAGGCCGCGATCAACCCGCTGGACGATGCCGATGCCGAACTGGAGCGCTATTTCTTCTTGCGCGTCTGGACCGGCGGCGGCGCCGGTGCCGCGGTCGATCATGCCATCGATCTTGCCGACCCGGTGCCGCTGGGCGAGACCGGCCTGACGGCGGCGTTCTCGGCCGACGGCATGCCAGACGATTACTGGATCGTCTCGGCCCGGCCCAACACGCCCACCCGCGTCACGCCGCACAAGATGCTGACCGGATCGCCGCCGCACGGGCCGCGCCGCCTGCTGGCGCCGCTGTCGCTGCTGCCATGGACCGGCCCGGTGCCGGGCGCGCGCCTAGATTGCCGCCACCGCTTCCGGCCGCTTTGCAATGTCGGCGGCTGCTGCCGGATCACGGTCGGCGATGGGCTGATCAGCCACGGCGACGTGACTTCGATTCAAGAGGCCGTCGACCGCCTGCCGCCCGAGGGTGGCGAGGTCTGCGTGCACGAAGGCACTTACGTCGAATCCGTGGTGCTGGAGAACCGGCAGAACATCACTATCACCGGCTGTGGCCGCGGCACCCGCTGGTCGCGCGACCCCGCGCTGGGGCAGGCCATCGTCACGATGTCCGACTGCACCGGCATCCAAATTCGCCGCATCTCCTTTGACGCTGTGGGCGTCGAGGCGATCGTCGCCAAATCCAGTGGCCGCGCCCGTCACGGGCAGATGGTGCTGGAGGACCTGGCCATCGCCATCGACGATGCCAGCGCCATCGCCGCCTTCGACATTGACGGCGCCACCGTGCGCCGTTGCCGGATCCGCCTGATGCCGATGTCGGCGGCCCTGTCGCAGAGCGTTACCATCGGCCGCGCCGCTGCCATCGTGCTGGGCGGCAAGTCCCTGACGGTCGAGGATTGCCGCCTCGACGCCAGCGGCGTGCGGGATCGGCTATTCCTGGGCACCGGCGGCATTCATATCCTGGGCTTCTCCGACGCCGTCATCATCCGCGACAACGTCATCACCGGCGGCAACGGCCACGGCATCACGCTGGGTTCGGTGCAATATGTGCCCGACGGCGAGGATGACGTGGTGGTTCTGGGCGGCTCCGGCGACCTGACGACCGAACCGGGCACCGGTCCCGGCACCGACGGCTTCACCCGCCGCGGCAACCTGCAAAGCAACGTACCGCAGTATTACTACATCGACCACAGCGCCAATGCGGTGGGCTATTACGGGCTGAACACGTTTGTCGACCGATCCGGCTGCATCCGCTGGCCCGGCACGCCGGGCGGCGGCGACGACGTCCCGCCGGGCATCCCGCGCAACCCCGAATCCGGTGGCCGGGTGCGCGATATCCGCATCCTCAGGAACGATATCACGCAGATGGGTTTCAACGGCATCTCGGCGCATATGTTCTCTGGCCTCGGGCGCGACGGCTTCGGCGACCTGATCGTGATCGAAAGCGTCGAGATCGCCGGCAACCGCATCACCGGCAACATGATCAACGAGGTCGGCCCCTCGACGCCGCTCTTGCGCCAGTTCATCGGCTGGGGCGGCATCGCGCTGTCGATCTGCTCGGACACGACGATCCGCGACAACCTGATCGCGGATAACGGCACCAACGGCACCGATCCGATCTGCGGCGTCTTCTTTGCCATCGCCGAAGATGTGCGCATCGAGCGCAACCGGATCGAAGGCAACGGCATCCGGCCCAACCAGGGTACCGCACTCGCGCCGGGCCGCCGCGGCGGCATCGTCGTGGGCCTGACGATGGGCGGTGTCTCGACCTACGGCGAAACCAGCGATTTTGGCCGTGACACCGACCGCCCCGCCCTGCTGGTCACGGGCAACACCGTGGACGCGCCCGGATCGCGGGCGCTCAAGGCCATCGCGATGGGCCCGGTCATGGTGCTCGGCAACCGCTTGACCGGCGCCGGCGGCAGCGCGCTGATGGCGAATTTCTTCGGCTCGCTGGTGGGCCTGGGCTTCGCGCTCAGCCGCCTCAGCAATCAGCTGACCGACCCCACCGCGCAGATCGACCTGATCGACTATGTCGCGCTGGAAATCCTCTCCGAGGTGCTGGGCGGCGATGCGGTCAACCTCATCAACCTTTGCGTCGCCGAAGAAGTCGCCACGCTCGTGGGTCTGCGTCAGGGCTTTCAGCCGGAACGCCTGCGCGGCGGCGAGATGCTGGTCAACGACAACCAAATCGCGCTGCGCCCGCATACCGGGCAGGCGCAGATCACCGTGTCGTCGGTCCTGCTGCTGGGCGCCGACGACATCTCGTTCTGCGACAACCAGAGCGAAGTCGAGAATGGCGTCCTGTTCACGCTGACCGACGTGATGGCGTTTTCCGCCACCCTGCGCGCCAGTTCGAACCGGCTGCAGAAACGTGCCACCGGCGGGATCATATCGGCGATCACCTTCGCCTTCATGAACCAGACGTCGCTGAACCAGTCGACGCACTGCATCCTCGCCATCGGCAATTCCGCGGGCCGCGTGGTCGAGGGCAACCGCGACGTGATCGGCCTGGTAGCCCCGCGCTTCTGCGCAAGGTTCGAGAAATACGCGGAAGGTTTCGGCGGGCAGCTCGACACCCGCTACCAGACCGTCCCGATTGGGGGAATTGAGCAATGAGCACCCGCACCGACCCCGCCGCCCAGATCGACATCGACGCGCTGGAGCAGGATTTCGACCAGCTCGAAAACATGGCCGATTGTGTCCGGCTTTCGGGCTACGCGCTGGCCGATCCGCTGGCGCGCGCGCGCCAGGGCCAGATGGCCCGCGAGGTGGCGCGGGTCGAACGGCGCAAGGGCGCGGACGACACAGAGGTCACGCTACGCCAGGCCAATCTCGACCGCGCCAACGCCCGGTTTGAGTTGCTTTACGAGGAACGCGACCGAGCCCAGGTCGCGCGCCCGGAATTCGACGCCGAGACCGCCACGATCTATGGCCGCGTGACTGACGCCGGCGTGCCACAGACCGACATGACCGTCATGGCCATCGGTGACGGCGAGCGGCTGGCCTTCACCTGCACCGACGATCTGGGCGTCTTCTCGATGAGCGTGCCGCCGGACATCGAACTGGTGCTCTCGGTGCGCTCCAAGGAGGGCGCGGATCTTTACCGCGACGCCGAGACCACCAGTGTCGCCAAGGGCCAGCAGCTTTACCGCGAGATCGACCTCAGCCGCGGCGCCGAGCCGCCCTGCCCCGATCCCGGCGATCCCGACACGCCGCAGCCCGAGGAATTCACCATGGTCGATCTGACCGGCCAGCCGGAAACGCGGGCGGTGTCCGTGATCGCCTCGCTGGGGCTCAAGCTCGGCGCGCGCAAGGTCGAACCGACCGCCGACATGATCGGCCTGATCCTGTCGCACGACCCCGAGGCCGGCAGCACAGTCAAACTCGGCGACGCGGTCGACATCGTCGTCGGCGGCAAGGTGCAGATCACCGTGCCCGACCTGGTGGGCCTGACGCTCGACCAGGCGCAGGCGACGCTCAAGAAGGCCGGTCTCGCCCAGGGCGAGGTCAAGCTGGTGCCGGTCGTCAATGAACGCGCCGGCCTGGTGGTCGACCAGGAGCCGAAAGCGGGAACCGAGGCCGATCCCGGCGCCACCGTCGATATCTCGGTCGGCGTCGCCCAGGAACCCGAACCCGATCTCGTCGCCGTCCCCAACGTCACCGGGCTCAGCCGCGACGAGGCCGAGGCCAAGCTGAAGGAAGCTGACCTGAGCGTCGGTGCGATCAGCGAGGTTCCGGTCGCGGGCGGCCAGGTCGGCAAGGTCGTCAACCAAAGCCCCGCCGCGGGCGCCAAGGTCGACCCGGGCAGCGCCGTCGCCCTGGTGATTGGCAAGAAGGCCGAGGAACAGCCCGACGAAATCAAGGTGCCCAACGTCATCGGTGCTACCCGCAAGGACGCCGAGGCGATCCTGAAAGGCGCCGGGCTGAGCGTCGGGGACATCAAGACCCAGCTTGTCCCGTACAGTCAGGCCGGGCGGGTGCTCGACCAGTCGCTCGGGGTTGGCAGCACCGCCAATCCCGGCGATCCGGTGGCGTTGGTAATCGGCGAGCGCCGTGTCACCGTCGATCAACGGCGCGTGCCGCTGGTGACGGGTCGCAAATCCGACGAGGCCGCCGAGCTCCTGAAGGCGGCCGGGTTCACCATGGCCACGCGCGAGACCGCCGTGACCGCGCCGGCCCAGGTCGGCGTCGTGCTGGCGCAGAACCCGCAGCCGGGCGCACTGGCCCCGGCGGGCTCGACCGTGGCGGTGCGTGTGGGCACGCAGCTTCGCGAGCCGGGCCGCGGCGGCGGCGTGATCCGTGGCGGGCAGACCGTGAACCCGGTCGTGGGCCGGATCATCGGCCTGACCGAGGTGCGGCTCGGCGCCGATGCCGGGGTGGCGGAGACGCTGGAAAAGGCCAACATCACCACGCTCGCGGATATCGACAAGCTGCTGTCCATGGACCGCCGTGAGGCGCGCGAAACTCTGGGCCTGCGCACGCTGGCCGACTCCGACCGGATGCTTCGGGCGCTGAAACGCGCGCGCGCGCAGGTCGAGGACTAGGCCGGCCCGGTGGCCGCGGGGCCGACATCGATCCATGCGCGGCCTGCCACCGCGCGCAACGCGGCCCCGCGCGCCGCGCGCGCCACCGGTAGCGAGGCGTTGCAACGGCGGTTGAAAGTCGGCGCCGCGGGCGACCGGTTCGAACGCGAGGCCGACCGCATCGCCGATCACGTCGTCGGCCCCTCGACCCTGCCCGCCGCCACCCCACCGCCAGTGATCTCGCCGCTCGGTGTCCAGAGGATGCCGTTGGACGAGCCGGAGCCCGGGCCCGAAGAGCCCGCGCAGCGAATGGCGCGGGTGGCCGGGCCGGAAGAGCCCACCGACGAGGAGCCACCACCGGTGACAGCGCAATTGCAACGCGCAATGGACGGCTCTGCATCCGAAGACGTCCCTGCCCTTGTGCAGCGTGCCATGGAAAGCGGCCCTGAGGCACCGAAAGAAGAGGAACCAGTTGCGCAGGCCATGCCGGTCCAACGCGCAATGGCGGGTGGACCCGAGACGTCGAACGGCAATGGCGACCTGGCCGAGGCACTGACCGTGCAGCGTGAGCCGGGTCCCGGGGCTGCCGGTGGCACCGCCCCGGCAGGCGTCGAATCGAGCATCCAGCGGATGCGGTCGGGCGCAGCGCCCGGACTCGATGACGGCGCCCGCGACCGCATGGAAGATAAGATGGGCGTCGATCTGAGCGGCATCCGCGTCCACACCGGCGAGGGCGCGACCAAAGCTGCCGACGGGTTGAACGCCAAGGCCTTCACTGTCGGGCAGGACATGTTCTTTGGCCGCGGCCAGTACGACCCCGACTCCACCGCTGGCCAGCACCTGATTGCCCACGAGACGGCCCATACGGTGCAGCAGAAAGGCGGCAGCACCGGCGCGCAGCGTATCCAGCGGGCAACGGCCAAAGGCAAGTCCGACACCAATTCCGACGACAAAAAGAAGGTCAAAGACGCGCCGCTAGACAAGGTCGAGGGCAGCAACTGGGCGGTCGACTTTACCAAACCTGACGGCCATTCCGGGACCATCACCTTGCCCGCGCTGGAACTGCCCACTGTTGGCGGCGGCCTTAAAGGCACCTCCAGCGATGCCGCGGCCTCGAGCGGACGGTCGCTGCCAGCAGGCAATGCCCCGTTTCGCCTCGACCCGGTGCCCAAACGCGGTGAGGGGAAGGCTTTCGAGACCTGGTATGCCCATGCCAAAGACAATTTCGCCGCCGGTGCCAAGACCGCGCTGGAAAAGCGCATCAAACGCCAGCGCACGGTCGAGCCGATGGAGAAGGGCGACCGTAAAATCTACCACATCCACACCGGCAAGAGACCCAACAAGGCCGGGACGGTGATGATGGGCACCATCGACGAACTGTCGCAGCATGACGGCGTGCTGCGCCCGATGCTCAGCCCGTCTGGTGCCGAATCCAGCGTTGATGCCGACCACATTCTGGAATTGCAGATCGGCGGCAAAGACGCTGTGGACAACATGTGGCTGTTGAAAAGCAAGTACAACCAGGACGTCGGCAACGCGATAAAAACCAAAGTCAACAAATCGATCAAGGACACGCTGGAAAAAGCAAATCGTCAGGTCAATACCAAGAAAGCCAAGACCTCGGCCCTGATGCCCGCCAACGCCACCGCGGTCAAGCGCAACTGGGTGATGCGGTTCAAAACCGTACGCGCGGGCAAGTTCGGCACCACATCGATCCATTGGACGCGGGCGCAAATCGAAAAGGGCGAGCAGGTCCAGCATTTCCGCGCCATGACCCCCAAAGAACTGGTGCGCTATGGCTTTGTGTTCAAAGACGGCGAAGTGCCCAAGAACATCAACGTGTTCCCGTCGAAATCCGGCGGTCGCATGGTGCGCTTTGCGGTGTCCCGCAAGGGCGACAAACTGAAAAAACCGGGGTTCTTCTACAAAGGCATCGAGGTCACCGGCGACGCTGATCTGACCCTGCCCACGGCCGAGAATAAGAACGCCGTGATCGCGAAAATCCCGATCAGCCGACCGAAAAAGGCAAAGCAAAAGGGTAAAAAGAAGAAAAAGCTCATCGGCTTTGAACACACCACGCTCGATCTCAAACACGAAGAAGATTTGGGCTTTGGCGCGGTGGTGACGCGCAAAAGCATCCGCGCCGCATTTGCCGAGGGTCTGACATTCGAGCCGCTTTCGCCGATCACTTTCGGCGACCCCAGGATTACCGCCGACGGCGAGTTGTTCGCCGAGGGCTCGATTTCGTCGTCCAAGGCTTTGTTTCCCAAGCTTAAAGTTCCTATCGTCCTGAAGGGCGACCAGATTTCGATGAATTTCCCGGTACCCACCGACAGTCTCAGCATCGGCCCGGTCTCAGTGACCGAGGCCGCGCTGCAATTGGGTGTCGGGGCGTCGGGCTTTTTCATCGCCGGATCGGCGGGCATCGCGGTCGACCAGCTTGGCTCTGGCATGCTGTCGGCCAAAACCACCAAGGACGATATTCTTCTCAAGGGAAGTTTCGCCTTCGATTTCAACTTCGTGGAAAAAGCCGAGCTCGAGGCCGAGTATTCGCTGGCCAAGGATGATTTCAAGGTCAAGGGCAAGCTTACCGTCAAGAAAGGCACCCTGCCCGGCGTCGACAGAGGCAGCATCGACGTCGCCGTGACCAACGACACCTTCGGGGTCACCGGCACGCTGACGCTCGGCGGCATCCTCAAAGGCAGCACCATCACCGTGGGCTACACGCCCGAGACCGGCTTGCTGATCGAGGGCAAGGACATCCCGCTGCCCATCGACAAGCTGCCCGGCGTCTCGGATGCCAAGGTGACCGTGCGCGCGCAGCGCAATCCCGAAGGTGTTTGGCTCGTCTCCGGCGCGGGCTCGGCGACGCTGAAGGCACCCGGCGCGTCCGGAAAACTCAAGGTCGCGATGAAGGGCGAGGCGGTGCGCTTCTTCGGCCGCGTCGATTTGGCCAAGGGGCCGGCCAAGGGCTACATCCAGATCACCGCCACTAACATGGCGATAGACGACCAGGGCGATCCGATCGAGGGCGGCCCGATCGGCGAATTGCAGATCTGGGGCATGGGCAAGGCCTCGATCGCCTTCGGCAAGGTGCTGACCGGCACCGCCGCGATCGAATACACCCGCGACGGGCGGATCATCATCACCGGCGAGATAGCGCTGCCGCCGACGGTCGATCTGTTCAAGCGGGTCCCCTACAATAAGCCGATTTACCAGAGTCCCAAACTGGAATTCCCGATCTGGGGCGTCAAGCTCGGCCCGGTCGGCTTCGGGATCTTCGCCTTCGTCGACGCGCGGATTGACTTTCTGGCCTTTGTCGGCCCGGGCCAGCTGCGCGACACCAAGGTCAGCGCAACGATGGACCTGGAAAAGCCCGAAGAGGCGCAGGTCGAGGGCAATGCGAAATTCCACATCCCGGCCTATGCGGGCTTCAAGCTCGACCTGGGCGGCGGGCTCAAGGCACAGGCCGCCGTGGCCTTCGTCAAGGGCCGCGTCGGGCTCGATGGCACGCTGGGCCTGGGCGCCGAGGCCTCGATCGACGTCGGCGTGAAATGGAGCAAGGCCGAGGGCTTCGCCGCCGAGGCGCTGGCCGAGATCGAGGCCAGCCCGAAATTCGAGCTTGGCGTTAATGCCTCAGTCACGGCAGGGGTCGATCTTCCCTGGCCTCTGCCCGACATCGACCACACCTGGGGTCCATGGCGCAAGAAACTGGGCGAGTTCGGGCCCAATATGGTACTCAGCGCTAAGTTCCCGGTAAAATACTCCGAAAAAGACGGGCTGGACCTGGCCCTCAAGAATATCCAGGTCACCAAGCCCAAGCTCGATGGCAAGGCCATGATGAAGAGCGCGTTCGATACGTTGGTTTGATCGGCGTTCCCAACCGGACCAAGTGCGCCGCCCGTGGCTAAGATCGACCACTGGCAAGAAGGAACCCCGAGACATCACCGTGCGGCGCGATGGCAATGGCTCGCGCCAATCCCTGTTCGCCAGTCTTGAGAACCGTGAAGATCAGATGCCGGAGCGCATGAACGAGCTCATTGCCGGGCTCCATGCTGACTGGCTCTGGCACGATTGGCGCAACAAAAACGGTCGGTACTTTGATCGAGCAGGTCAGTCTAGAGGAAGCTAACCGCGAGAGGCCGACGTGCATCCCTGGCTTCGGCCCGAAGGTCTCAACAGCCATATTGTCGGAGATCGGAACCGGCAAGGCATTTGAACGCGCTCGTGATTTCGGAGCCTAGAGCAACATCCCGCGCATACTGAGTGAGTTACCGGATATTCGCGCCCGCTGAGCGTCGTTGCGGCCCGCTTGTGCTCAATCCAAACCCATAGAGTGGGACATCATTCGTTCTCCGATAACACCAAAGCCACAGGGCAAAGCCCGGACCACGGCATTAGTGAGAACGGCGGAGCAATAGTCCCCCACCTGGGCCGCCGGTAACGCTAGCTGCGGCGGAGCAACAATGTACCAGGTATGGCCATTGATCAGTCTGTGACTGGCTGAGGGTCGGGGGGAATGTATCGAGTGGAGCTGTACGCGCGGGTTCGCCGGGCCTGTCACGTTGAGGGGATGAGCATTCGGGATGCGGCCCGGGTGTTTGGTGTGGACCGGCGGACGGTGGCCAAGATGCTGAGCCATTCGGTGCCGCCGGGCTACCGGCGCAGCCGGCCGGGGTCCCGGCCCAAGCTGGATCCCTTTATCGGCATCATCGAGCGGATCCTGAAGGCGGACCGGCAGGTTCATCGTAGGCAGCGCCATACCGCCAAGCCGATCTTCGAGCGCCTGCGGGATGAGCACAATTTTGTCGGTGGCTATACCATCGTCAAGGACTATGTCCGAGAACACTGGCAGCGTAGCCGGGAGGTCTTCGTGCCGCTGGCGCATGACCCCGGGCATGCCGAGGTCGATTTCGGCGAGGCGCGGGCCCTCATCGGGGGCCAGGACTGCAAGATCCACGTCTTTGCGATGGAGCTGCCGCACCCCGTCCTGCTCGCTAGCCGGCACGACGACACCAATCGGCTCGAACTGGTAGATCGAGGCATCGGTCGCGTACCGGCCACGGCTGAACGGATCGAACAGCGCCTCGCCCTCGATCTCGTGCCGCAGCCGTGCGGCCAGCGCCGTATCGCCTTTGCGCAATTGCCTGTTCGTGCTCACCGGGGCCACTCTGGATTCGACCCAACGTCGATTGCCCATGTTAGAGGCAAAACCCGGAATGCATCGACCGGTCTGGCCGGGTGCGACTCGGGTCGACCGAAACCCATGTCGGGCACGCGACACGGCCGGAACGACATTTGGGACAACAGGGTAGGCAATCGAGATCTGTGGTGACCGCTCGGGGGCTCGAACCCCGGGCCTACTGATTAAAAGTCAGTTGCTCTACCAGCTGAGCTAAGCGGTCACGGCGCGGGACCATAGGCAGCACCGCGTCGGCGGTCAACCGTTGCGGCGTCCGTACAGGGCGGGCATGTCGAACACCCTGTCACCGCGTCCCGTCCTTCCTTTGGTCGTCGTCCCCGGACTTGATCCGGGGACCCATTCCTCCGCCGTCGCGAGTCGGAAGAGTTTGGACTGTACCGGTGGCTGTCGTTGCCCCACCGAATTACTGCCGCACAAGCTGCCCAATGGGTCCCCGGATCAAGTCCGGGGACGACGAAATCGGTAATTACCGCCCCTATTTCCGGTGCTTCACTCCGGTGAAACGGTTGGTCAGGTGTTCGTGGACGCGGGCGCTGACGAAATGGCTGATATCGCCGCCCAGCTCGCCGATCTCCTTCACGAAACGCGAGGAGATGAACTGATTGCGGTCCGAGGCCATGAGGAAGACGGTCTCCACGGTCGGGTCGATCTTGGAGTTCATCGCCGCCATCTGGAATTCGTACTCGAAATCGGAGACCGCGCGGAGGCCGCGGATGATGATGCCGGCCTTCATGTCCTGGGCGAAATGCATCAGCAGCGTATCGAAGGCATGAACCTCGATCACGGTATCGCTCTTGGGCAGGGTGGCGATCTCCTCATGCACCATCTCGACCCGCTCATCGGCGCTGAACAGCGGGCCCTTGCCGGTGTTGCGGGCGATCGCGATCACCAGATGGTCGACCAGCAGCGTGGCCCGCCGGATGATATCCAGATGGCCGTTCGTCGGCGGGTCGAAAGTGCCGGGGTAGATGCCGGTCCGCTGTCCTGCCATGGCCATCGCTCCCGTTGCCAACCGTATTGTCGTGGGGTTCCGCCGGGGGCTTTCCCGGGCTAGCTGTCGTCTTCCGCCGGGTCGTCTTCGCCGGACTCGTCATCGCCCGGCCCATCTTCAGCCGCTTCGTCCTCGCCGGCCTCATCGCCGGCAGCGCCATCGTCGGCCGGACCATCGGTGCCCGAATTCATCTCCGGCGCGCCCTCTTCCACGCCGTCCTCGCCGTCCTCATCCTCATCATCCGTCTCGCGGACCCGGGCGACCGAGACTACCTTCTCGCCATCGCTGACCCTGAAGACGGTGACGCCCATGGTCTTGCGGGCGGCGATCCGGACGTCGTCGATCGGCGTGCGGATGATCTGGCCGCCATCGGTGACCAGGATGATCTCATCGCCATCGGCGACCGGGAAGCTGGCGGCGATGGCCCTGTTCTTCTCACCCATCTCCATGTTCCAGATACCCTTGCCGCCGCGGCCGGTCAGCCGGTAGCCATGGGAGGAGCTGCGCTTGCCGAATCCCTGCTGGCTGATGGTGAGGATGAAATCCTCCTCCGACGCCATCTGGTCATAGCGATCCTGGGACAGTTCGATATCCGGGCTCTCGACCTCGTCGACGCCGTCGCTGTCCTCGCCCTCGGCGTGGCGCAGGGCATTGGCCCGCTTCAGATAGGCCCGGCGTTCCTCCGCCTTGGCCTCGCTGTGCTTCAGCATGGTCATGGAGATCACCCGGTCGCCCTTGGCCAGCCGGATGCCGCGCACGCCGGTGGAGGTGCGGCCGCTGAAGATGCGGACATCGGTGACCGCAAAACGGATCGACATGCCCAGATGGGTGGCGAGCAGCGTGTCGTTGTCATCGGTGCAGGTGCTGACGCCGATCAGGCTGTCGCCGTCGTCCAACTTCATGGCGATCTTGCCATTACGGTTGATGCTCACGAAGTCGGACAGCCGGTTGCGGCGCACGCCGCCGCTGGCGGTGGCGAACATCAGGCGAAGGTCGCCCCAGCTCTCCTCATCCTCGGGCATGGCCATGACCGTGGAGATCGACTCGCCCTCTTCCAGCGGCAGCAGGTTGACCAGCGCCTTGCCGCGCGCCTGAGGCGCCGCCATCGGCAGCCGGTAGACCTTCAGCTTGTAAACGATGCCCCGGCTGGAGAAGAACAGCATCGGGGTGTGGGTATTGGCGACGAAGACCTCGGTGACGAAATCGTCTTCCTTGGTCGACATGCCGGCGCGGCCCTTTCCGCCGCGATGCTGGGCCCGGTAGGTCGAGGCCGCCACCCGCTTGATGTAGCCGGTGTTGGTGACCGTGACGACCATGTCCTCGCGCTGGATCAGATCCTCGATATCGGATTCGAATTCGGCGTCGATGATCTCGGTCCGACGTGGTGTGCCGAACCGCTCCTTCATTTCCAGCAACTCGTCCCGAAGGATCCGCAGCAGCCGCTCACGGCTCGCGAGGATCTTCAGCAGCTCCTCGATTTCCGAGACGACCGATTTGAGGTCCTCACCGATCTTGTCGCGTTCCAGCCCGGTCAGCCGGTGCAGCCGCAGATCCAGAATGGCCCGGGCCTGGGCCTCGGACATATTGTAGGTGCCGTCCTCGGCGACCAAACGATCCGGTTCGGCCACCAGCTCGATCAGCGGCGCGATATCTTTTGCCGGCCAAGGCGTTACCATAAGTTGTTCGCGTGCCGTCTGAGGATCGGGTGCACGGCGGATCAGGGCGATCACCTCGTCGATATTGGCCACCGCGACGCCAAGCCCGAGCAGCACATGGGCACGATCCCGAGCCTTGCCGAGCTCGAATTTGGTGCGGCGGGTGATGACCTCCTCGCGGAAGGCCAGGAAGGCGTCGAGGATCTGCTTGAGGTCGAGCTGCTCCGGCTTGCGCTCGTTCAATGCCAGCATGTTGACGCCGAACGAGGTCTGCAGCGGCGTGTAGCGGAACAACTGGGCAAGGACGACTTCGGCCACCGAATCGCGTTTCAGTTCGACGACCATTCGGACCCCGTCCCGGTCGCTCTCGTCGCGCAAATCGGCGATACCCTCCACGGTCTTGTCGTTGACGACCTCGGCGATGCGCTCCATGAGCTTCGCCTTGTTCACCTGGTACGGGACCTCCGTGACGATGATCGCTTCGCGATCCTTGCGGATCTCCTCGATGCGGGTCCGGGCCCGCATCATCACGCTGCCGCGCCCGGTATGGTAGGCGGAGCGGATGCCGGAGCGGCCCAGGATCAGGGCGCCGGTCGGGAAATCCGGGCCGGGCACGATGTCGATCAGCGCGTCGATCCCGATTGACGGATCGTCGATGACCGCGCAGCAGGCGTCGATCACCTCACCCAGATTGTGCGGCGGGATATTGGTCGCCATGCCCACGGCGATGCCGCCGGCGCCATTGACCAGCAGGTTCGGGATCCGCGACGGCAGGACTTCCGGCTCAAGGGTGATCTCGTCGTAGTTCGGCTGGAAATCGACGGTGTCTTTGTCGATGTCGTCCAACATCGTCTCCGCCGCCTTGGCCAGGCGCGCCTCGGTGTACCGCATGGCCGCGGCCGGATCGTTGTCCATCGAGCCGAAATTTCCCTGACCTTCGATCAGCGGCAGCCGCATGGAGAAATCCTGCGCCATGCGGACCATGGCGTCGTAGATCGCGGTATCTCCGTGCGGGTGATATTTACCCATCACGTCGCCGACGATGCGGGCGGATTTCTTGAAGGGCTTGGTGCTGTCGTACCCGCCCTCCTTCATTGCATAAAGAATGCGCCGGTGAACCGGCTTCAGGCCATCGCGAACATCGGGCAGCGCGCGGCTGACGATCACGCTCATGGCATAATCGAGGTAGGAGCGTTTCATCTCCTCTTCGATCGTCACCGGCGAAATGTCGAAGCCCTTGGGGTCGGAGGGGGAATCGGTCAAGAGATGTCCTGGATTGGGGCGCCGTGCAAGGGGCGGAAATCAAGGGTTCGCGCCGGTTGCGGCCATGGGTCGTTTCTGCGTCGCCAGTGTAACAAATTCCGCATATGCGAACAATGCGCGGAACCGGCGGAAATGGCCGGATACGCCAGGGTCAAGTGGGTTTCTTCCCGGCCGCCGTCGAGAGGCCCTGCAAGGGCTGTCGGCAATGCAGCTTTCGGTCGTAGACTACGGCACGACTACAGCGGCAAGGGGCAATCGGGGGGACAATCGGGATGGCGAAATTCACCGAGGCGGAATGGGCCAGGGCCAACGCGCTGCTGGACAGCGATTCGGCCCGCTTCGGGCTGCCGGCGCGACGCGACGGATCGGTCGTGCTGGCGTCCTTCAACATCCGCAAGCTCGGCCAGATCAAGAACCGCAGCGCCGGCGCCTGGGCATTCCTGAAACGGTTCTGTGAGCGCTGCGACCTGATCGCGGTGCAGGAGGTCACCGACAATCTGGAAGGGCTGGCCCATCTGAAGGGCCTGTTGGGCGAGCTATACGGCATGGTCGCCTCCGACATCACCGGCGGCGTTGCCGGCAAGCCCAAGGGCATGACGGAGCGGCTGGCCTTCCTGTTCCGCTGGGATCGCGTGGAGCGCACCGAGGTGGCCTCCGATATCACTTTCGACCGCAGCGCCATCCTGGACACGCTGTACAACGAGCGCAGCGACTTCCACTTTGCCCTGACCGCCCGGCAGAACGAACTGGACGCTTTGGCGGCTTGAAAAGCTGGAACCGTGGGAGGCGCGGGTTCGGCAATGGGAAGCGGATGGCAAGCCGGGCCGCAAACCCAGAAAACCCAAGGCGCCGCCCTTCGTGTTGCCGCACTTTCTGGCCTTCATCCGCACGCCGATGGCTGTGTCGTTCAGCATCCTCGGCGCCGACGGGGCCGATCCGTATCGGTTCCTGGCGATCTCCGCGCATCTGCTCTACGGCGACAAGTCCAAGCAGCGCGAGGAGCGGGAGATGGAGTTCTATGCGCTGATGCAATGGCTGGTGGCGCGGGCCCAACAGGCCAGCCGCATGTACCACAAGAACATGATCCTGATGGGCGATCTGAACCTGGATTTCAAGAAAGTCGATCAGCGCAGGGCCGATATCGAGGAGAAGCTGAAGAAACTCAACAAGGGCGAGCTTGCCGGTCGGGGCCGGGCCAAGGTCAATCTGCCGTTCTTCGACATCCATCCGTCGCGAAAGGACATCGCCGACCCCCAAGAGGCCATCTGGCGGTCAACCGCGCGCCAGGGCGAGACCTATGACCAGATTGCCCTGTTCATCTACGACAAGCGGCTGCCCGACTACAAGAAGAACAAGACCGCCGGCGCGACGCCGGACGGGTTCGACTATCGGGTCTTCAACTTCAGCGACCTGTTTGCAGAGGCCCTGCACGGCAAGCCGCTGGCCGAACTCACCAAGGCCCAAAGAAATGCACTGCTCAGCCGCTTCGAGCACGATGTGAGCGACCATCTGCCAATCTGGATACGCCTGCCGAAACCGTGAGGGTGGAATTGGGGCGCTGGTCGACAGCGCGCTCCGCCAGTTCGATTGGCAGGTCGCACCTGCCGCCTCATTTGTTGTCATTCCCGCCTACGCGGGAACGACACTCCAGAGGGACACAGACGGGGTGCCAATCAGCATTGGCCCGTCTCCCGACCTCACCGGCTCGGCGTCACCTCGACATCCTTCAACGCCAACAATGCCGCCGCGCCAATCATCAGCCCGCCGGAGATGCGGTTGAGCCGGCGCATCAAACCGTCGCCGAGCCGACTGGCGACGCGTTCCGACGCCGAGCCGTAGATCACCAGGATGGTGCCGTCGACGACGATGTAGGTCGCGCCGAGGATCAGCAGCTGTGGCCAGATCGACAGATTGGCATCGATGAATTGCGGGAACAGGGCGGCGAAGAAGAACACCGCCTTGGGGTTGGCGGCCGAGGTGAAGAAACCTTGTCGGAACAATCTGGCGCCGTTGACGGTACCGCGGGCCTTCAGCACCGGCGGCGGGCTGCGGAACGTGCGGATGCCGACATAGATCAGATAGGCCACGCCGGCCCATTTGACGATCTGCAGCCCCTGGGACGAGGTGGCGAGCACGGCCGCCAACCCGAAGGCCGCTGCGGTCATCTGGAAGGCATTGGCCGACAGATCGCCAGCGACCGTCGCCAGGCTGGGCCGCAGACCATGGGTCATGCTGTTGGCGATCATCAACAGCTGGCTGGGACCCGGTGGCGTGGCGAAGAAAATGCCGACGGTGGCAAGATAGGCGAGATAGGTTTCAACCGGCATGACCGGGCCTTTCGGCTATTGATTCAGCGAGTGCTGGCTACCCACCGCTCCCCCTCACCCTCCCAACGCTTCGCGTTGGGAGGGTGAGGGGGAGCGGTGGGTCTCCGATTTATGTCGCTGCCTTAGAACGGGATTTCGTCGTCCAGATCGCCGCCGCCGCCGGACGGGGCCGGGCCCTGACCGCCGCCACCGCTGCCGCCTCCACCATAACCGCCGCCACCGCCCTGGGATGAGCCGCCGCCATAACCGCCACCGCCCTCACCGCCATCCTGGCGGCCGTCCAGCATGGTCAGCTCGCCCCGGTAGGGCCGCAGCACCACCTCGGTGGTATAGCGCTCAGCACCGGAATTGTCGGTGAATTTGCGGGTCTCGATCTGGCCTTCCAAATAGATCTTCGAGCCCTTGCGCAGGAAGCGCTCGGCGACTCCGACCAGGTTTTCGTTGAAGATCACCACCCGGTGCCACTCGGTCTTCTCGCGGCGATCGCCGGAATTCTTGTCTTTCCAGGATTCCGAGGTCGCCAGCGACAGATTGCACACCCGACCGCCGTTCTGAAAGGTGCGGACTTCCGGGTCGCGGCCCAGATTACCCACCAGGATCACCTTGTTGACGCTGCCCGCCATCGATCTTGTTCCGTTTTCTGCCTTTTGTGCTGGCGGGCACCATAGCGCCCCGGCCATGGCCTCGCCAGCGCCTTTCCATGCCGGCCAATGCCAAGTCCCCAGAGTGTCAGCAGTCTGTCCCTCCATACCGACGGGGAGTCGATTTTCAGGCTCCGATGGTCCATATTTGTTCTCGGACCGTGGGCATCCTCTCCGGTCGGGTCCATCGGGGAGCGCGACGCCGCCCCGGCCACATTCCGTTTTTGGTGGGAGCTGATGCAGAAGACCATCAGCGTGCGCGGTGCGCGCGAGCATAATCTGAAGTCAGTCGATGTCGATCTGCCGCGCGACAGCCTGATCGTGATCACCGGGTTGAGCGGCTCCGGTAAATCGTCGCTCGCCTTCGACACGATCTATGCGGAGGGGCAGCGCCGCTATGTGGAAAGCCTGTCGGCCTATGCGCGGCAATTCCTGGAGTTGATGCAGAAGCCCGATGTGGATTCCATCGAGGGGCTGTCGCCGGCGATCTCCATCGAGCAGAAGACCACCAGCCGCAACCCGCGCTCCACCGTCGGCACGGTCACCGAGATCTACGACTATATGCGGCTGCTCTGGGCCCGGGTCGGCGTGCCCTACTCGCCCGCCACCGGCCTGCCGATCGAAAGCCAAACCGTCAGCCAGATGGTCGACCGCATCATGGCCTTGGGAGACGGCGCGCGGCTCTATCTGCTGGCGCCGATCGTCCGGGGTCGCAAGGGTGAATACAAGAAAGAGCTACAGGACCTCAAGAAGCGCGGTTTCCAGCGGGTCAAGATCGACGGCACGGTCCACGATCTGGACGAGGTGCCGGACCTCAACAAGAAGCTGAAGCACGATATCGAGGTTGTGGTCGACCGCATCGTGGTCCGCGACGGGCTGGGCAACCGGCTGGCGGACAGCGTGGAAACGGCGCTGGGCCTGTCCGACGGTCTGTGCATCGCCGAGCACGCCGGTTCCGGCGAACAGGTCACCTTCTCGGCCAAATTCGCCTGCCCGGTCTCCGGCTTCACCATCGATGAGATCGAACCCCGGCTGTTCTCCTTCAACAGCCCGTTCGGCGCCTGCCCGACCTGCGACGGGCTGGGCACGACCATGGTGATCGATCCCGATCTGGTGGTCCCGGACGAGAGCAAGAGCCTGTATGACGGCGCGGTCGCGCCCTGGGCCAAATCATCGTCACAGTACTACTCCCAGACCCTGGACAGCATCGCCAAGCACTACAAGGTCAGCATGCATGAGTCCTGGCGCGACCTGCTGGAAAAGGTCCGCAATACCATTCTGGACGGCTCCGGCACCGAGAAGATCACCTTCAACTACGATGACGGACTGCGCGCCTACAAGACCACCAAGGCCTTCGAGGGCATCGTCCCGAACATGGAGCGGCGCTTTCGCGAGACCGACAGCAGCTGGGTCCGCGAGGAGCTGGGCAAATACCAGAACACCATGCCTTGCGAGGTGTGCGACGGGCAGCGCCTGAAGCCGGCGGCCCTGGCGGTGAAGATCCGCAAGCTGCACATCTCAGACGTGGCCAGGATGTCGATCGGCGAGGCGGAAGTGTGGTTCGGGGAACTGAACGACCATCTGTCGGCCAAGGATCAGGAGATCGCCTACCGCATCCTGAAAGAGATCAACGAGCGCCTGGGTTTCTTGAGCAGCGTCGGACTCAGCTATCTCACCCTTGGGCGCGGCTCGGCCACCCTGTCCGGCGGCGAAAGCCAGCGTATCCGCCTCGCCTCGCAGATCGGCTCCGGGCTGACCGGCGTGCTGTATGTGCTGGACGAACCGTCGATCGGCCTTCATCAGCGCGACAACGACCGGCTGCTGGCGACCCTGAAACGGCTGCGCGATCTGGGCAATACCGTCATCGTCGTCGAGCATGACGAAGAGGCGATCCTGGCCGCCGACTACTTGGTGGATATGGGGCCGGGCGCCGGAATCCATGGCGGCGCGGTGGTGGCCCAGGGCAAGCCACCGGCGGTGCTGCAGAACCCGAACAGCCTGACCGGCCAGTATCTGACCGGCATGCAGCAGATCCCGATCCCGACCGAACGTCGCCGTGGCAAGAAATCGAAGATGCTGTCCGTGCATGGCGCGCGGGCGAACAATCTGAAGAACGTCTCCTCCTCGATTCCGCTGGGCATCTTCACCTGCGTCACCGGTGTCTCAGGCGGCGGCAAATCGTCGCTGATCATCGAGACGCTGTACAAGGGGCTGGCGCGGCAGCTGCACGGCTCCCGCGACCATCCCGGCGAATTCGACCGGATCGTCGGCGCAGAGCTGATCGACAAGATCATCGACATCGACCAGTCGCCGATCGGCCGTACGCCGCGATCCAACCCGGCGACCTATACCGGCGCCTTCACCCCGATCCGCGACTGGTTTGCCGGGCTGCCGGAGGCCAAGGCGCGCGGCTATGGCCCGGGCCGGTTCTCCTTCAACGTCAAGGGCGGGCGCTGCGAGGCTTGCCAGGGCGACGGCGTCATCAAGATCGAGATGCACTTCCTGCCGGACGTCTATGTGCAATGCGACGTCTGCCACGGCAAACGCTACAATCGCGAGACCTTGGAAGTGCTGTATCGCGACAAGTCGATCGCCGACGTGCTGTCTACGACTGTAGAGGAAGGCGCCGATTTCTTCCGGGCGGTGCCGTCGATCCGCGACAAGCTGGAGACCCTGCGACGGGTCGGACTAGGCTATGTCCAGATCGGCCAGCCGGCCACTACGCTTTCCGGCGGCGAGGCGCAGCGGGTCAAGCTGGCCAAGGAATTGTCACGCCGGGCCACGGGCCGGACCCTCTACATCCTCGACGAGCCGACTACCGGCCTGCATTTCGACGATGTGCGCAAGTTGCTGGAAGTGCTGCACGCCCTTGTCGATCAGGGCAATACCGTGGTGGTGATCGAGCACAATCTGGAGGTCATCAAAACCGCCGATTGGGTGATCGATCTGGGGCCGGAAGGCGGCGATGGCGGCGGCGAGATCGTTGCCGCAGGGACACCTGAGAGTGTCGCCGGGACAGCGGCCAGCCACACCGGACGGTATCTCGCTGGCCACCTGCGTGGCGGCGACAGCCGAAAACGCGCCTGACTGAATGGACTCCGCCCCACCGAGAGACGTCTCGGCAGGGCGGAAGGTCACCCGATCAGGCTCTACTTGAGCCTGACCGCGGCCGATTTACGCTCCACGCCAAGGGCATGGAACGTTGAGGCCTTATGGCCTGCAATCGACCGTATCTGAACCGAATTTGCACAGACCGGTGCCAATGCCCGGCTCGTCGCACTCTCCGTCGCTGGCGTATTGGCACGAATTGACGCCATGGCCACGACAGTCGGTGGCATCGCTGCCTGCCGTGCAGAGCCCCGTCCCGATGCCTGGCTCGTCGCATTCTCCGTCCCTGGCATATTGGCAAGTGTTGTTGCCCGGGCTGCGGCAATCGTTCTGATCGGTGCCGGCCGCGCAGGCGCCGGTGCCGATGCCGGGATGATCGCATTCGCCATCATTGGCGAACTGGCAGCTGTTCGGGCCGGCGCTCGAGCCGCGACAATCATTCTGATCGGTATTCGGCGGGCAGGAGCCTGTGCCGATGCCGGGATGATCGCATTCGCCGTCATTGGCAAATCGGCAGCTGTTCGGGCCCGGATCGCGGATCGAGCAGTCCTGGGTATCGGTGCCGGCCGCGCAGAGGCCGGTGCCGCGTCCCGGCTCGTCACAGTCGCCGTCGAAAGCATATTCACAAGTATTGTTCTGCGCCGAAGCCGGCTCGGCCGGTAGCACGATGGACAAGGCCGCGGCGGCAAAGGCAGCGGACAATGCAAGCGTTTGGATGTTAAGGGCCATGGATCCTCGGGCGGCTTTGATTGGAAAACAGGCGAGTCTGCCGGAAGACTCGGCCGGCAGCAGGAAGCAAGACTATCGGCGGCACGCGTTAACGGGCCACTAATGGACATTGCGGATATCGGCGTCACAGCCCCGTCACAGGACAGATGATCGATCCAATGTGGGGTCCGGAGTCCGGGTCAGCGTTGGCAGTCTGCCGTATCCGTGCCTGCCTGACAGGCACCGGTTCCGATTCCGGCTTCGTCACACTCGCCGTCATTGGCGAACATGCAGCTGTTCGGGTCCGAGGCCGCCGCGCCGCCGCCGGAGCAGTCGCCGGTATCGGTGCCGGCCGTGCATAGGCCGGTGCCGTTTCCGGGCTCGTCGCACTCACCGTCGAATGCCCATTGGCAACTGTTCGGGCCGGCAGCCGCGATTGAGCCGGCGCAGTCCGCACTATCCGTTCCCGCCCCGCAGGCGCCCGTGCCGATGCCCGGCTCGTCGCATTCGCCATCATTGGCCCATTCGCAGGAACTGTCGCCCTGGACCGCGGCGCAATCGACCCTGTCGCTGCCGGCCGGGCACAGACCGGTGCCGATGCCGGGTTCATCGCATTCGCCGTCATTGGCGTATTGGCAAATTGTATCGCCGATCGGCGGTTGGCCGGTGCAGTCGCTGGTATCGGTGCCGGCCTGGCAGAATCCGGTTCCCGAACCCGGCTCATCGCATTCACCGTCAAAAGCCCACTGGCAGCTATCCGGTCCCACTGCGGAACGGTTCTGACAATCAGCGGTGTCGCTGCCGGCCGGGCATAGTCCGGTGCCGATGCCGGGCTCGTCGCATTCGCCATCGGAGGCGTATGCGCAAGCCGACACTTCCGGGGGAATCGGTATGGCGGCGGCTCGGCAATCGCCGGTGTCGGTACCGATCGCACAAATGCCCGTACCGATGCCTGGTTCGTCGCACTCGCCATCATTGGCGTATTGGCAGGTGTTTTCGCCAACTCCGGCACAATCGGCGGCGTCGGTGCCACCGACACAAAGCCCGCTTCCGATCACCGGCTCATCGCATTCGCCGTCATTGGCGTGCTGGCATGAATTATCGCCGGCGTTCGGGATGCCTTGGCCCCCAGTCATGCTGCAGTCGGTCTGATCGGTGTTCGGCGGGCAGGCGCCGGTGCCCGTATCGGGGTGGTCGCATTCGTCATCGAAAGCAAACTGACAGCTATCCGGCCCGGGATTGGGGTTGGAACAATCCTGGGTGTCGGTTCCGGCATCGCACAGCCCGGTGCCGTTGCCGGGCTCGTCGCAATCACCGTCGAAAGCGTATTGGCAACTGTTGGCCGGGTCGGCGTCTACCCGCTCGGCGGCGGCCTGGCAATCCTGGGTATCGGTTCCAGCGTCACAGACGCCGGTGCCGGTGCCCGGCTCGTCGCATTCATTGTCAAAGGCGTATCGGCAGCTGTTGGCCGGATCGGCGGCCGCGCGTGCCGCCGCGGCGTCGCAGTCCTGGGTGTCGGTTCCGGCATCGCACAGCCCGGTGCCGGTGCCAGGCTCGTCGCATTCATTGTCAAAGGCATATCGGCAGCTGTTGGCCGGGTCGGCGGCGGCGCCCGCCGCGGCTGCCTGACAATCAGCTTGGTCGGTCCCCGGTTTGCACAATCCGGTGCCGATATCCGGTTCGTCGCACTCACCGTCATTGGCCCATTGGCAGCTGCCGGCCTGGGCCAGCGCCTCAACGGGCATGCCCAGCATGACGATCGAGCCGATGGCAACAGCCAGGGCCAGCAATGATCCCCTCAGGGTAATCGGCATTCGGATGCTCCAGCTATTCCAACCGGCTGATCGCCCGGCATCGGCGATGGTTCCGGATCGGAATCCCCTCGATTGAAGAGTGAACGCTGAGCGCGGGCCGACCCTGTTCCTGAGCGCAAACCTACAGGATCGTTTTTTCGACCGCCACCCTTTGGAACGGCATTAGATCAAGGGGCGTAGCCGCTCAGCGACCCCGAAGAAGCAGGACACACAGCGACCGTCCTCTAACTGCCGGTCTCCACGGCCTCCCAATAGGCCCGGTTCTGTGGGCTCAGGAAAATGTCGTGGCGGGCAGCAAGGCATTGTCGAAAGGAGATAAATCCGCCACCGGGCAGGCCGGAGCAGCGGTGAAACGCATCCTCGGCCATCTCCAGCCCTTCGGCGTCGTCGCCTGGAGAAGCTCCCTCGATGACATCGGCATTGCCAATCACCGTCATCCAAAGGGCGTCGCGATCATCGACGTCGCCGCCCGAGTTTTCCGGGATCGCATTGATCAATCGGTTGGTGATCTGGGCCGCCACGGTTCCGGGCCCCCCTTTATCGATCAGCCGATTCGCCACTTCGCGCAGCGGACCGGTGACCACGGCGATCTCCGACAGGATCGTCGGATCGTCGCTTCCCATTAGGGAATCCGGCACCAACGATGCCAATTCGCCAATCTCAACCGAAATCTCGGTCAAGCCGAACGCAGCAAGAGATTGGCGCGACAGGGACATGCGGGTCGCGCGGTTGCCGCGGATGCTGACGAATTGCGCGAGGCGATCTGCCGGCAATCGCACGCTACGGCCGTCTGCGGTGGTGCCGATAATCGAAATCGCCTCGGCGCTGTTCGCAGCGATCTGATATGGGGTGAGCGGGGGCGGTACCGGTGCACGTTCCTGCATACAGAAGGAGGACAATTCCACGACGCATTCACGGTCGTCGCAAACCATCGGGAGTGGGCTGTTGCTCGCCACCAACCCCAGAATCTGCGGCTCACCCGCTTGCGCCGGGCCGGCATGTACTGCCAGACCGAGCAAGACCAATGATGCCAAGGTCGAAAACAGGCGGTGCCGCATGATGCGACCTCCAGCATGTTGATGCGTTGCTGCGAAATCCGCGCCATACGCTTGAGAGGAATTCCGTTCCCGTTCGGGTTCAGGTTTTCCCAATCTGAAACGACGCGGCGTGTAAAGATTCCCGATACCGAGATGACAACAACGGTCTACCGGCGAGGTTATTCCACATTTTCGCCTTTTTTTCAATTCCAGGCGCGATTCGACGCAGGGACAGGGGTCGCGGCGCGGGAGGTCGATGTGATTTGCGTGAACGGCTCGCTACCGCTATGTCAGGAATTCCAATTACCCCAGGCGGCACCCCAGGCGGATTGTGATGATGACCGAGCCAAACACAGCGCCGATCCATATCGTCGGCGGCGGGCTTGCCGGCAGCGAGGCTGCCTGGCAGATCGCCCAGGCCGGCATCCCCGCGATTGTTCACGAGATGCGCCCCGACCGGACCACCGAGGCCCATCGCACCGACAGTCTTGCCGAGTTGGTGTGCTCCAACTCGTTCCGGTCCGACGACAAGGACGAGAATGCGGTCGGGCTGCTGCATGAGGAAATGCGCCGCTGCGGCTCGGTGATCCTACAATCCGGCGATGCCCACAAGGTGCCCGCCGGCGGCGCTCTGGCAGTGGACCGTGACGGATTTTCCCGGGCGGTCACCGCGGCGCTGGCGTCGCATCCGCTGATCGACATTCGCCGTGGCGAAATTGCCGGGCTGCCGCCGGAAGATTGGGACAGCGTCATCGTGGCCACAGGCCCCCTCACCTCGCCGGCGCTCGCCGAGGGAGTGCGGGCGCTGAGCGGCGAAGATGAACTGGCCTTCTTCGATGCGATCGCGCCGATCGTCTACAAGGAATCCATCGATTTCTCCAAGGCGTGGTTCCAATCCCGTTATGACAAGGTCGGTCCCGGCGGCACCGGCGCCGATTACATCAACTGCCCGATGACGCAGTCCGAATACGAGGCATTCCTCGACGCGCTTCTGGGCGCGCCGATGACCGAATTCAAGGATTGGGAGAAGGACACACCCTATTTCGAGGGCTGCCTGCCGATCGAGGTGATGGCGGAGCGGGGCCGTGAGACGCTCCGCTTCGGTCCGATGAAGCCGGTCGGGCTCACCGACCCGCATCGGCCGGAAAAATCCCATGCGATCGTCCAACTGCGCCAGGATAATGCGCTGGGCACGCTCTACAACATGGTCGGATTCCAGACGAAGCTGAAATATTCCGAACAGACCCGGGTCTTCCGCATGATTCCAGGGTTGGAATCCGCTGAATTCGCCCGACTTGGCGGCCTGCATCGCAATACCTTCCTGAACAGCCCACGGATTCTGGACGGAACGCTGCGGATGAAGACGATGCCGCGTCTGCGTTTTGCCGGCCAGATCACCGGAGTCGAGGGCTATGTGGAGAGCGCTGCCATCGGCCTGCTGGCGGGACGGTTCGCCGCTGCCGAGCGGATCGGAGCGGCCCCGGCCATGCCGCCGCAGACCACGGCGCTGGGCGCGCTCCTGCGCCACATCACAGGCGGGGCCGATGCCGCCACTTTTCAGCCGATGAACGTCAATTTCGGGCTGTTTCCACCGCCGGAGACCGGCGGCAAGAAGGTCAAGGGCCGCGACCGCAAGCGGCTGTACACCAGCCGTGCCCTAACCGACCTGGACAGTTGGCTGGCGATCCCTCGGGTTGCCGCTTAGGTCTTGTTATCGCGCGGGTATCGCGCAACCGATCGTTTTGCGCTATTGGTTGACGATCAGATTCGCACGATCCGTGCGGCTTCAGCGTCGGAAATTCGGGGGCCACTGATGGCAAGCATACTGCAAGACCTGCAAAAGACGGTTGTCGCGGGGATCGTCCTGACGGTTGTCATGATCCTCGTCATGTTCGGGATCTACGCCGAGGGGCTGGGATTCGATACCGGTTGGTGGGCATTCCTGTTCCGCTGGTTCCACGTCTTGAGCGGCGTCATGTGGATTGGCCTGCTCTGGTACTTCAATTTCGTTCAGATCCCCAATATGGGGAAGATCCCGGACGAGCAGAAACCGGCCATCGGCAAGGTGATCGCGCCGGCCGCCCTGTGGTGGTTCCGCTGGGCCGCCATGTCGACGCTGGTAACCGGCCTGATCGTTGCCGGCATGAACGGTTATCTTCTTGAGGCCGTGCTGGTCGGCCTGACCGACGGCGTGCCCAAGCACACCGCGATCGGCATCGGCATGTGGCTGGGCACGATCATGTGGGCCAACGTCTGGTTCGTGATCTGGCCGAACCAGAAGAAGGCGCTGGGCATGGTCGAGGTCGACGCCGAATCCAAGGCCAAGGCGGCGCGCACCGCGATGCTGTTCTCACGCACCAACACCCTGCTGTCGGTGCCAATGCTGTACGCCATGGTCTCGGCGCAGAACCTGTACTAGGTAATGGCGACGTGACTCCAGTCCCCCCGGTGGAGACGCTGGAGTCACGCCTCCGGCCAATTGCGGTTGTTAGCCCTCTCCTTGGGGAGAGGGCTTTCGGCCGGCACCCATTGAAGAAACGGGCCGAACTCTTCCGACATCAATAACGGCCCAGCATGGCCTGCCAGGTGAGGTCGATCACTCGCCACGGCCGTGCTGACTGAACGCTGGGCGTGAAGACATCGAACCCGGCCTTTCTCATGGCTTTCAGATGGCCGGCGGCGAGGCCCGTTTGCAGCAAGATCGGTAACGCCAGGCGTGGCAGCCCCCGACCCGACAGTCGTGCGGCATCCAGATGCCGGGCCGCCACACAGGCAAGGTGCTCAACCGCCTTCGCCAAGCCCGCATGAGGGCGCAATTCAAACAGATCCCCCATCTCGACCGCGACCGCCTCGACCACCGCCGTCGGCAGATAAACGCGACGTTGTCGGGCATGGAACGGAATGGCCCGCAACAGCCCGGTGAGCGCCGTCGCAGTGCCCAAGGCGCTGGCCGCCCTGTCGGCATCGTTACCGGATACTCCCAGCGCCTTGAGCGCCAGCCGGTTCAGCGGCGCCGTCGTCGCCTCCGCATAGGCCTCCAACTCAGCCAAGTCGGCGGGCGCGCGGTCTTCCAGATCGAAGGCGCGGGCGTCGATGAGCGGGAGCAGGTCGCGGATCGGCAGGTCGAATTGCCGGGTCGCGGTAGCCAGCGGTTCGACCACCTCGTGCTTGCGCGACCGTCCGCCGGCGATCTCGTCAATCACCTCGCGCCACCATTGCAGGCGCATTTCGCCGAGCATGGGCTCGGAGACGACCTCGCGGATCTTGGCGATCTCCAGGTTGAAAGCGGCAAGCGCGAACAGCGCCTCGCGCCGGTCGACCGGCGCGAACAGGGCGGCCAAATATCGGTCGTTGTCATGCCGGCGGACCTGCCGGGCGCAGGCGGACAGCCGGGAATCCACCGACATGATATGCCTAGAGGGCCATCAGGGCGGCGGCCACACGGCGGTTTTCCGAGACCAGAACGTTGTAGGTCCTGCACGCCGGGCCGGTAGCCATCACATCGGCTCCGATGCCGGCGTCGCGAAGTCCTTCACGGACGGTCTTTGCCAACAGCCCCGTACGCTGTCCGAACCCGATCAGCAGGACATCGACGGGTGGGTCGGCCGAGATGACCGCCCTGAAGTCGTCGAGGGCCAGGTTCTCCCCGTGAACTCGATCCCATGGCAGGGTCCGCTCCGGGGTGACGATGACCGATGTCGAATGGTCGATACCGCTGATACGGAAATGCCCCTCGCGATAGGCCTCGATGACCTGGCGGCCGGCCGAAACGATGGGGTTCACTTCCATAGCGGTTATCCGACAGGGTTGGCCGCGGCCTCCCGGCGTTCGAGCGGTTGTTCCTCGTCCTGGCCCTCTGCCCCATCATCCTCGGTCTTGGCGGCCGGCGGCGGCCGCAATTTTAGGTACAGCAGCAGCGGCACGGCGATGAAGATCGAGGAATAGGTGCCGATCACCACCCCCCAGATCAGCGCGAAGGAGAAATCGCGGATCACCGCCCCGCCGAAGAAATACAGGGCAACCAGCGCCAGCAAGGTGGTCAGGCTGGTCATCGTGGTGCGCGACAGAGTCTCGTTCAGGCTGCGGTTCAGGATCTCGGTCATCGGCGCTCGCTTGTAGCGCCGGAGGTTCTCGCGTACCCGGTCGAAAACGACCACGGTATCGTTGATCGAATAGCCGGCGATGGTCAGCAAAGCGGCCACCGTCGCCAGGTTGAACTCGTGCTGGATCAGCGCGAACAGTCCGATAGTGGACACCACATCGTGCATCAGGGCGGCAACCGCGCAGATGCCGAACTGCCACTCGAACCGGAAAGTGATGTAGAGCAGGATGCCGCCGATCGCCAGGGTGACCGCCCAGGCGCCGGCCTCGATCAGCTCCTGCCCGACCGTCGGGCCGACATACTCGGTACGGCGATACTCGACGCTATCGCCCAGGGCGTCCTGAATGACCTTGATCGCGAGGAGTTCGCCCTCCTGCTCGTCATCCTGGCGCTGGACCCGGATGAGGACTTCGTCCGGCTCGCCGAATTCCTGCAACACGACCTCGCCGAGGCCGAGGCCGCCGAGAGTGGACCGCATCTCCGCCAGATTGGCAGGTCCGTTGGTTTGCACCTCGATCAAGGAACCGCCGCGAAAGTCGATCCCGAAATTCAGGCCCATCGTGCCAAGCGCAACCAGGGATCCGAGGATGATAACTCCGGAGAGAACATAGGCCGCCATTCGTCGGCCGACGAATTCGAAAGTCGTACCGAAGGGAACAAGCCGAAGCGGGCGGAGCATCGTCTAATCCTCGGATTTAGATGGGGAGCGTCTTGGGTCGGCTGCGGCGCAGCCAAGTGACCACCATCAGGCGGGTCACCATGATGGCCGTGAACATCGACGCCAGAATGCCGATGCCCAAGGTCACCGCAAACCCCTTGATCGGCCCCGACCCAAGTGCGAACAGCAGCAACGCCGCGATTCCCGTTGTCAGGTTGGAGTCGATAATGGTGGTCATGGCCCGGCTGTAGCCGGCATCGATCGCGGAGATCGGCGAGCGGGCATTGGCGATCTCTTCGCGGATACGCTCGAAGATCAGCACATTGGCGTCAACCGCCATGCCCACGGTCAGCACGATGCCAGCGATGCCGGGCAGAGTCAGGGTCGCCTGGAACACAGAGAGCACGGCCAGAATCAGCGCCAGGTTGAATGCCAACGCCCCCACGGCCATCAGCCCGAACAGCCCATAAGCAACGACCATGAATCCGACGACGAGGATCATGCCGATCAATGAGGCCATCTGGCCGGAGCTGATGCTGTCGGCGCCAAGGCTCGGGCCAACAGTGCGTTCCTCCAGAAAGGTCAGCGGTGCTGGAAGCGCGCCGGCACGAAGTAGCAGGGCCAGATCATTTGCCGATTGAAAAGAGAAATTTCCCGTAATGATACCGCTACCTGCGAGGATCGGCTCGTTGATCTGCGGTGCGCTGATCACAGCGCCATCAAGCAGTATGGCAAGCCGGTTGCCTTCATTGGCACGGGTCACGTCGGCAAACTGTCGCGCACCGACGGCATCGAAGCGGAAGCTCACGACCGGCTGGTTTTCACTGACCGTCGGCTGGGAGTCGACCAGACGTTCGCCACTGACATTGACCCGCTTGAGAACCACATACCATTGTTCGGGCTCGCCATTGGCGTTGGTTTCGATCGAGGGCGCGAGAAACGATCTCGGCGGAATTCGCCCGGCCAGCGCCTGAGATACCGGTGTCGCCTCGTCGACGAGATGAAGCGTCATCTGCGCTGTCGACCCGATCAGGTCCTTGACCCGCTTGGAGTCGCCCTCACCCGGCACCTGCACCAGGATGCGATCATCGCCTTGCCGCTGGATATTCGGCTCGGTCGTTCCGAGTTCGTCGATGCGTCCGCGGATAATCTCAATCGACTGGCTGACGGCGTTTTGGCGTAGTTCGACAATGGCTTCCGGAGTCAGGCGGATATCGACAGCGCCGGTCGCCGGATCAACCTGTGTTCGAAACCGAGGGTCGATCTCCGCGACAAGATCCCGCAGCCGCCCGGCATCGCCCGGATTCCGCAGGGTGAAGACCACCACATCACCTTCGGTCTCAATACTTCCACGCCGGCCGATATCCGCCGTGCGAAGCGGCGCCCGCATGCTGGCCTCGAGGGACTCGACCTGCCTCGTGACCACTTCCTCGTATTCCACTCGCGTCAGCAGATGAATACCGCCTTGCAGATCCAGCCCGAGATTGACTTGGTGAACCGGCATCCAACCCGGCATGTCCTCCGACCACTCCTTCATGGCCTGGCGATCCAGCAGGTTCGGCGACGCATAAATCACGCCCAGGCCGCAGACCAGCAGCACCAGGACGACCTTCCACTTGGCGAAATAGATCATCTGCGCCTATCGCATTTTCTTTTGGTCGGCAACCGCTACTTGCGGGGGGGAAACAGCTTGCCCAACAGGCCCGGCTCTTTGCGCTGGACGGCACTTTCTCCACCACCAGCCGCGGCATCTTTGCCGGCCGGCTGTGGCTTGCTCAGCACCGTGGTAATCGTCGAGCGGATGACCTTGATCCGCACCTCATCGGCGATTTCGACCGTGACCTGATCGTCCTCACCCACCTTGACCACTTTGCCCAACACGCCGCCGCCGGTGACGATCTGGTCGCCGCGGCGAACCGCCGACAGCATTTCACGATGTACGCGCATCTTCTTCTGTTGCGGCCGTATCAACAGGAAATAGAACACCGCGAAGATCAGCACGATGGGCATCAATTGCGGCAACATACTCTGATCCAAGACTTCGCTCCCTACCGCGGCAGCAGTTTGGCGCCTGGCCCTGCCGCAACAATTTCGACGCGCGGACTATAATGACCCGCGCTTCCTTTGCAATGGAAACCCGACTGGCACCAAAGTGCGGGTTTCTGGGCTTTCCGGATGCTGCCTGCTACCGTCGGCACCTTTGTTGGCCGAAGATGTGTAGGTGGTGTTCGTGACGAATGCGGACAAGGACATGAAGGAATTACTGGCGCGAATTGCCGGCGCGTTGGAACGGCTTGCCCCTGCCTTGCCCGAACCGCCCGACCTTGAGGCTGCGGAAGCGTTCACCTGGCAGGCTGAACAGGACCGGCTGGCGCCGGTCGCGACGGTCTGCCGGATACCGCTGGATTTGCTGCAGGGCGTCGATCTGCAGATCGACATCCTGCTGGGCAATACGCGCCGCTTCGCCGACGGTCTGCCGGCCAACAACGCGCTGCTCTGGGGCGCGCGGGGCATGGGCAAGAGCTCGCTGGTCAAGGCAGTCCATGCGGAGATCAATGCCGGCAAGGCCGGGGCGCTGATGCTGGTGGAGATCCATCGCGAGGATATCAGCTCCCTACCCCGCCTGTTGGCGCTGCTGCGGCAGTCGGATCGGCGTTGCATCCTTTTTTGCGACGACCTGTCCTTCGATCAGGAGGACACCAGCTACAAATCCCTGAAGGCAGTGCTGGAAGGCGGTATCGAGGGCCGGCCGGACAACGTGCTGTTCTACGCCACCTCCAACCGGCGCCATCTGATGCCCCGCGACATGATCGAGAATGAGCGCTCCAGCGCCATCATTCCCGGCGAAGCGGTCGAGGAAAAGGTCTCCCTATCGGACCGTTTCGGACTGTGGCTCGGCTTCCATGCCTGTTCGCAGGATACTTATCTGGCGATGATCAACGCCTATGTCGCTGCCCATGGGCTGGAGATCGATCCCGACCAGCTCGACGCCGAGGCCCTGGAATGGGCGATCACCCGCGGCGCGCGTTCCGGTCGGGTGGCCTGGCAGTTCATTCAGGATCTGGCGGGGCGGCTGGGAAAGAGGCTGGACGATAACTGCTGAGCCAAACATCGCCGGTATCGCGGTTCACTTCTCCCCTCGCGGGAGAGGGTCACCAAATTATACCTCCAATTCACCCCCCCACCTGCCGTGGCGCCGGTGGCAGATGCGCCAGCGGGTCCACCGCCACCGCTCCGCGCCGGATCTCGAAATGCAGCTGCGGCGCGGCGACCGAGCCGCTGTTCCCCACGGTGGCGATGCGCTGGCCGGCCTGGACCCGGTCGCCGCGGCGGACCAGCAATCGCTCCGCATGGCTGTAGGCAGTCACCCAGTCGTCGTCGTGACGGATCAGCACCAGATTGCCGTAGCCGCGGAGCTCGTTCCCGGCATAGGCGACGACGCCATTATCCGCGGCGACCACCGGCGTGCCGGCGGCGGCCGCGATATTCACGCCGTCATTGTGGCGTCCATTCCCCTTCGCCCCGAATCCGGACAGCAGCTCGCCGGCCAGCGGCCATTGGAACCCGGATGCGGAGCGCGCCTGCGGCGCCGGGACAGCCGGCAACGCGGCCTCCCGCGCCCGGGCGGCGACGAGCTGGGGCGGGCGCGGTGGCACAGGTGCGCCGGTCGAGGGCTGCGATCGGACACGATTGGGGTGTCTTGGCGGCAGTGGCGGTTGCGACAACCCACCCGAATTCGACGGAGCTGACGCGCGCTGCGGGGGCGAGACTACCGCTAGCTGCGTCGGTGGAGATGCGGCCGATCTCGTCGCCGGCGAGCTGGCGGCAACGACGGTTGTCCGTGCTGGCCCCGCGTTTGGAATGGCGAGCTGTTGGCCGACATAGATCGTGTAGGGCGGACGCAATCCGTTGGCTTGGGCCAGATCGCTTACCGGAACGTCATAAATCCGGGCGATGGCGTAGAGCGAATCCCCATTCCGCACCGTATGTCCCGGGCCGCGCGGCAGGCGCAATGTCTGCCCTGGCCAGACTGTGTAGGGCGCGCGCAAGCCATTCACGTCGATCACGGCCTGGGGCGATTGCCGATAGCGGCGGGCGATGCCGTAAACCGTGTCGCCGGTTCGTACGGTGACGGTGGCCGGGCTGGCCGACACTCTCTGCCGGCGGCTCAGGGTCTCAAGGCTTGGAATGGTACAGGCAGCCAGCACCATCGCCACCAGGGCGAATGCCGCAAGGCGCAGGGGTCGCCAAGCCCGAATCACGGCACCGCCACGGAGGAATCGGTCTCCCGGGTATCGGGCGTGCCGGGCAGCAAAGGCACGAAACGCACCGGCCAAAGGTCTTCGCGCTCCAAACCCGTCTCGGAGCGGCGGAAGCGCACGACCCGTTGGCTGCGGCTGTCGTCTCCCATCGGGATGACCATGACTCCGCCGATGCCAAGCTGCTCGATCAGGGCCTGAGGGGCGGCGTCGCCGGCCTGGGCGGCGGTGACGATGATCCGGTCGAACGGCGCCTGTTCCGGCCAGCCCTTGGTGCCGTCGCCGCACAGGGCGGTGATGTTGTGAAGGCGCAATTCGGCAATGCGCTTCAGCGCGAGATTCAGCAGTTCCTTATGACGCTCGATCGTATAGAGACGGCGGCACAGCTTCGCTAGCACGGCGGCCTGGTAACCGGAGCCAGTCCCGATCTCCAGCACCTTGTGGCGGTCGCCGACTTCCAGCGCCTGGGTCATCAGCGCCACCACCAAGGGCTGGCTGATGGTCTGGGCCATGCCGATCGGCAGCGCCATGTCCTCATAGGCCTGGTCTTGGAAGGCCGGCGGCACGAAGACCTCGCGCGGCACCCGCTCGATCGCGCCCAGCACCTTGGTGTCGGTCACGCCGGACCGGCGCAACGACATCAGAAGGCGGATCTTGCGGGATTCCTCGATCAAGAGAAGGCCTTCTTCAGAGGGTCGATGCTGGGATGGTGGGTGAGGTCGAGATAAAGCGGCGTGATCGGGATCTTGCCCTCGGCCAGCACATGGGCATCGGTATTGCGCGCCACGACCTCGTTGCTGCGGGTCGTGCCGATCCAAAAATAGGTGCGGCCGCGCGGATCCATGCGCTCGCTCAGCTCATCACCGATTTTGCGGTTGCCATGGGGAACGACCGCGAAACCGGTCACGTCGTCCGGCGGCAAAGCCGGGAAATTGACGTTGACCAGCACATTGGCCGGCCACTCGACAGAGATCGCCCGGCGCACCGCCTCCGGGCCCCATTTCTCAGCCGTCTCCCAATTCGGGGTCCGGTCCTCCGGCAGTTCCTGGCTCAGCGCCACGGCACGGATGCCCAGCAGGGTCGCCTCCATGGCGGCGGCGATGGTGCCGGAATAGGTCACATCCTCGGCGATGTTGTAGCCGTGATTGACCCCGGAGAGCACCAGGTCGGGCCGGTGATCCTTCAGCACGTGCTGGACCGCCAGCAGCACGCAATCGGTCGGCGTGCCGTCGGTGGCGAAGCGCCGTTCGCTGACCTCCCTGAGGCGCAACGGGCGATGAATGGTCAGCGAGTGGCTGGCCGCGCTTTGTTCTTGCTCCGGTGCGCACACCCAGATGTCGTCGGACAACTCCCGCGCGATCCGCTCCAGCGCGGCAAAACCGGTGGAGTGGATTCCGTCATCGTTGGTGAGCAATATGCGCGGTGCCATTCGGATTCCTTGCGATTGCGATCAGGTGGCGGGGATCGTTGTCTGGCCGCCCATATAGGGGCGCAGTGCCTCTGGAATGGTGATGCTGCCATCGCCCTGCTGGTAGGTCTCCAGCACGGCGATCAGCGCGCGGCCGACGGCGACGCCGGAGCCGTTCAGAGTATGGACGAACCGGATGTCCTTCGCACCTTGGGTGCGGCACCGGGCGTTCATGCGGCGGGCCTGGAAGTCGCCGGTGTTCGAGCAGGATGAAATCTCCCGATAGGCGCCCTGCCCGGGCAGCCATACCTCGATGTCATAAGTCTTATGCGCCGCGAAGCCGAGATCGCCGGTGCTGAGCGTCATCACCCGATAGGCAAGGTCCAGTTTCTGCAACACGGTCTCGGCGCATTGCATCATGCGCTCATGCTCCTCCGCCGATTGATCCGGCGTGGTGATGCTGATCATCTCCACCTTATTGAACTGGTGCTGGCGGATCATGCCGTGGGTGTCTTTGCCCGCCGCGCCTGCCTCGGACCGGAAGCAGGGCGTGAGCGCGGTGTATCGGTATGGCAGCTCCTCAACCGCTATGATCTCGCCGGCCACCAAATTGGCCAGCGGCACCTCCGATGTGGGGATCAGCCAGTGATCCGAGGTTGTTCGGAAATTCTCCTCGGCAAATTTCGGGAGCTGGCCGGTGCCGTACAGAGCCTCTTCGCGCACCAACAGCGGCGGGTTGATCTCGGTATAGCCATGTTCGGTGGTGTGCAGATCGAGCATGAACTGGCCGATCGCCCGCTCCAGCCGCGCCATGGCGCCGCGCAGTATCACGAAGCGCGACCCGGACATTCTCGCGGCGGTGGCGAAATCCATCAGGCCGAGCGCCTCGCCCAGCTCATGATGCTCCTTGGCGCTGTTCAGCCGTTTCGGCTCGCCATGGCGGCGAACCTCGACATTGTCGGATTCATCGTTGCCATCCGGCACATCGTCATCCGGCACGTTCGGCAATCCGCCCAGCAGGATGCGCAGGGACTCCGAGGAGATGCGCTCCTCTTCCTCCAGGACGCCTATGCGCTCCTTGATCTGCGACACCTCGTCGATCAGCGCCTGGGCGTCGCCACCCGTCTTCTTGATCTGGCCGATCTCCTTGGAGGCATCGTTGCGCCGGCTTTGGAGCTGCTGCAGCTCGGTCTGCGACGATCGGCGCGTGGTATCGAGCCTGAGGATCGCTTCGGCCTGAGGTTCCAGGCCGCGCCGCGCCATGGCCCGGTCGAAGGCGTCCGGTGCATCGCGGATCGCGCGGATATCGTGCATGTCTCGGTTACCAGCGGCGATTCGGGTCGAATTGGTCTGAATCAGGGACCGTGGTTATAGGGCCGGCAAGGGGGCAAATCCAGTATGGGATTAGCCGCAGGGCCCTACTTGTCGTCCGCCCCGCTCTCCGCGCCTTCCGCGTATTCAGCGTCTTCCTCGGCTTCACGCTTGGCGCGCTTCTTCTCCACCATGCGCGCCAGCACGATGGATATCTCGTAGAGGACCAAAATCGGTATCCCGAGGCCGATCTGACTGATGATGTCCGGCGGAGTCAGGACGGCGGCCACCGCGAAGACGATGACGATGGCGTATTTGCGCTTCTTGGCCAGGGTCTCTGAGCTGACGATGCCGACCCGCGCCATCAGCGTCAGGGCGACCGGAAGCTGGAAGGCGAGGCCGAAAGCGAAGATCAGCTTCATGACCAGGCCGAGATATTCGCCGACCCTGGCCTCGAGTTGGATTGGCAGGGTGCCCGGGCTCGCCGCCAGGGTTTCGAAGGACAGGAAGAACTTCCAGGCAATCGGGAAAATAACGTAATAAACCATTGCGCCGCCGAGGAAAAACAGGATCGGCGTGGCGATAAGGAATGGCAGGAAGGCGTGCTTCTCGGTCTTGTAGAGACCGGGCGCGATGAACAGATACATCTGGCTGGCGATGATCGGGAAGGTCAGGAACAGGCCGGCGAAAAACGCCACCTTCATATAGGTGAAGAAGACCTCGGTCAGCCCGGTATAGATCAGCCGGCGGTTCTCGCCCTCCAGCGCGCCGGCGAGGGGCTTGACCAGGAATGCATAGATGTGTACAGCGAAGACATAACAGACAACGAACCCGACGATCAGGGCGATGACCGAGTACATCAGCCGGTTGCGGAACTCGATCAGATGGTCGAGCAACGGCATCTGCCGATCGTCGATCGGATCTTCGTCCTTCTTCTGATGGTCTTCGGGCACCGGCGAATCCTAGGAGGTCTTTTCCGGGTTCGGCGCTTTGGCAGCGGCCTTGGAGGCAGTTTTCGGCGCTGCCTTGGCCACCGAAGGCTTGGGCGCGGTGCTGGTCTTCGTCGTGCGTTTCGGCACCCGGGAGGCAACGCGGGGCGACGGCTTTCTGGCAGCGGTTTTTTTCGCGGCCGGTTTACTTGCTGCTGTTGCCTCGACCTTGGTTTCGGCAGCGGGTGTCGAGATGCTTGGGGTCGGCATCGAACTTACCGGCCCGGCGCTGCTCGGTTTGCCGGACGACACCGCCGCTCCGGGCTTACCGGCGGATGGGTCAATGTCGATGTCGAGAGCGCTCTTGATGTCGCCGGTCGGATCGATGGCCTTTTCGATCTGGTTTTTCACATTCAGGCCGCGCGCCTGATTGGCCACCTTTTTCAGATCGTCGAGTTCGGTCTCGCGGACCATGTCGTCCACGTGGCGCTGGAAGTCCGAGGTCACGCGCCGCGCCGCCCTCACCCACTTGCCGACGGTATAGAACGCCTTCGGCAGGTCGCGCGGGCCGATCACCACGATCGCAACGATCAGTATGACGACGATTTCCGGCCAGCCGATGTCGAACATTTAGGAGCCTGTCCGAGTAATGCTTATGGCCAGCATCGACCAGAGAGGCGTGGGCGCAAGGAGCGGATGCGCAGGCGATGCCGTGCGCATCGTCAAGCGTCCGCGACGCCGCGCCCGCGCCTCCCTGGTCGACCCGAAGGGCCGCGTTTTCAAAGGCTCGGGACGTCGTCTGCCGTCACTCGCGATGCATCCAGCATCGCCACGCGACGCCATCCTAGCCCAAGCCTTTGAAAACGCGGTGATGACCATAAGCATTACTCGGACAGGCTCCTAGGTCTTCCGCTCAGGCGCGCGTTAACGCACCCGCTCCGGCGGCAGCCAAAGCGGGATACTTCAACCGACCCTTATCAGGTCTTCGCGGCCTCGTCCTTGCTCGGCTGAGCCGTCGGCACGGCGTCGGCGCCATCGATCTGTTTGCTGGCGTCTTCAGGGGTTTCGCCGTCATCCTTCATGCCGGTTCTGAAGTTTTTGATCCCCTTGGCCACATCCCCCATTACGCGCGGCAACTTGCCGGCGCCGAAGATGATCAGGATGATCACCAGGACGAGAAGGATTTGCGGCAGTCCTATAGAGCCCATAAGGACATCTCCATAACCTCAAAATGTCGGCCGGCATTGTACAGCCGGTCGCCGATTGCGGCGGATAATGGCAGAACGGCCAAATGCCCGCAATGGCGGGGCGACTTTGCACCGGTAATGCCCGCGCCTATGTATTAAGTGGTACCGGCCGAGGGAAAGATAAAGGCTTGCCCGGGATCGAGCGAAATTGTCACATCGCTTTGGTCGTCGGGCAGGACCTGCCCGGGCATGCGGGCATGCAAATGCAGGTCGCCGCCGGCCCCATCCTCCACGGACAAATGGATCAGGCTGGTCCGGCCCAACAGCCGCGCCGCCTCGACCCGGCCGTGCACCCGGCCTTCTCCGCCCTTTGCCCCGGTATGGATGTTCAGCCCCTCCGGGCGGATCAATACGTCGACCGGCATGCCGTCCGCCAAGCCGGGCGCCGTTATGGGCCCAAAAGGCGTATCCACCTTGCCGGCGCTGACCGACCCGGCGATTTCATTGACCTCGCCGAAGAAAGCCGCAGCGAAGGCGTCACTGGGCCGGCAATAGAGATCGACCGGGCTGCCGGCCTGAACGATGCGCCCTTCATTCATCAAGACGATGCGATCGGCGAGGAACATCGCCTCCTCCGGATCGTGGGTCACAACCAGGGTGGCGGCGGCGCTTTCCTTGAGCACGTGCAGGGTCTCGTCGCGGACCCGCGCACGGAGTCTGGTATCGAGACCTGAAAACGGCTCGTCCAGCAACAACACACGCGGAGAGGGCGCCAGGGCCCGGGCAAGCGCGACGCGTTGCTGCTGGCCACCTGACAGCATATGTGGATAGGCGTTGGCCTGATCGGCCATGCCGACCTGCCGCAGGGATTCCAGCGCCTGAGTGCGTCGAGCCGCCCCCGACAATTCGGTCAGACCGAAGCGTACATTGTCGAGTACCGTCAGATGGGGGAACAGCGCATAATCCTGGAACACCAGCCCGACGCCGCGCTTTTCCGGCGGCATGGTACGGGTTTCGTCGGCCACGATCTTGCCGCCGATCCGAACGGCGCCTTGCTGCAGATCCTCCAGCCCGGCGGCGATCCGCAACAACGTGGACTTGCCGCAGGCCGAAGGGCCGACCAGGCAGACGATCTCGCCCGGCCGGACAGAAAGGTCGACGCCATCCACCGCCAATACCGTGTCATAGGCATGGGAAACGCCCTGCAAGGACAGCGCATCGGCGGGTTCTGCCGCCTTGCCTGCCCTATCGGCTTTCGGTGTCTGCATGTCAGGAGACATGAGTGATGGCCAGCCTCAGCATCATCGGCCCACTTAAGGGCCGGCGGCGGGACTTTGCAACTGGTTCCTAATCTCAGGCGTTGGGATCGGCGAACAGATCGTCTTCGTCGAGCTCCTCGTGATCGCCCTCACCCAGATCGTCGGGATCGACTTCCGGCTCGGCGTCGACCAACTCGTCGGACGGCGCCGCCCGTTCGCCCAGGGTATCGATGGCCGGCCTCGTGTCCAGCAGCCCGGCCGATTTCAGTTCTTCCACCCCGGGCAGATCATCCAGCGAAGCCAGGCCGAAATGGTCAAGGAAGGCCTTGGTCGTAATCCAAGTCAGCGGCCGGCCAGGGGTTTCGCGACGACGGCCCGGTCGAATCCACCCAGCCTCCATCAGGATGTCCAGCGTGCCCCTGCTGGTCGTGACCCCGCGGATACTCTCGATCTCGGCACGGGTGACCGGCTGGTGATAGGCGATGATCGACAGCGTCTCAACCGCGGCGCGGGACGGCTTGCGAGGCACGTCGCGGGAAATCCGGATACGCGACGCCAAATCGGGGGCGGTACGAAAGGCCCAACCTTCGGCGATCCTGACCAGATTGACGCCGCGCCCTTCGTAGAGCCGCTCGAGATCGGCCAAGATGGCCGCGAGATCCGCATCCTCCGGCAACCGCGACCGGAGGACCGCGTCGCCCAGCGGCTCCGCCGCGGCGAACAGCAATGCCTCCACCAGCCGGACATGTTGGGCATGCTCCGGATCGATCGACTGGCCGGCCAGGCTCACCACATTGTCGGTCATCAATTCTGCTCCTGGGGCTCCGCGCCCCGGATGTAGATATCGTCGAACGCGCGGTCCTGTCGCAGCTGGACATGGCCAGTCTTGGCCAGCTCCAGCGAGGCAGCGAAGGTGGCGGCGAGGGCCGAGCGGGCAACCAGCGGATCGCCGATGCCGCTGGGCAGGAAGCTGGAGAGGGTGGACCAGCCCGGCAAGCGGCCGAGCATCTCGGTCAGCCGTTTCAGCGCCTGGTCCATCGAATACAGCGCGGTCGCCTGGATATACAGGGTATCGTCGGTCTGCGCCCGCTGCTTCTGCCCGGCATAACCCTTCAGGAGCTCGTAGAGCGAAACGTCTAGGATCGATTTGGTGACCACCATCGCCGGCTCCGGCGCACCCCGGGCGAACCAGTCGAGGCCGAGCTGGGGCCGGGCCATGAGCCGCCCGCCGACAGACCGTATGGCTTCCAACCGGCGCAATTGGAAGGCCAGGGCTTCGGCCATTTCAGCGGCGCTCGGCTCGTCGTCGTCGGCCTCTTCGGGCAACAGCAGCCGCGATTTCAGATAGGCGAGCCACGCCGCCATGACCAGATAATCCGCCGCCAATTCCAGGCGCAGTAGCCGGGCGCGCTCCACGAAGGCGAGATACTGGTTGGCTAGATCGAGGATCGATATCTGGGTCAGGTCGACCTTTTGGCCGCGCGCCTGATCCAGCAATACATCGATCGGCCCCTCATAGGCATCCAACTGCAGGACAAAAGCCGCGTCATCCGGGGGAATGCGGGGCGGGTCCTGAAAGTCATCGCCGCGAATCGGATCGTTCATGAGGCAAATTTGACTGCACCCGGCCCCTCGGCGCAATGGCGGCGGCGGCTATGCCGACAGGATCGCCTCCAACTCGGCCAGCAGCGCAGCGGCATCGGCTTTCTCCGGCTTTGGATCGCGCATGGCGTCGGCACGCCGCAAGCGCTTTATGGCCACGTCGGATAGAATCGGCACCGAGGCCGCGACGTCGCCCATCTCGCCGAATACGCCGTTGCAATGCAGGGCAATATCGCATCCGGCGGCGACAGCACCGGCAGCCCTCTTTCCCAGAGTGCCGCTCAGTGCGTTCATCGAGAGATCGTCGCTGACCAAGACACCATCGAAGCCGATGGCGCCGCGAATGGCGCGCTCGATGACCAGGGGAGACAGGGTCGCGGGCCGATCCGTGTCGATGTCCGTGAACATCAAATGGCAGGTCATGGCCCAGGGCCAGTCGGCAAGGGCCCTGAATGGCACGAAATCCGTCGCAACCAAATCGTCCCAGTCGGCGGCGGCGACAGGCAATGATTTGTGGCTGTCCACCTGGGCCCGGCCGTGACCGGGACTATGCTTGACGATCGGCATGACGCCGCCGGCCAGCAGGCCCTCGCAGGCGGCCCCTCCTAGCGCGGCGACCACAGCCGGATCGCCGGAGAAGGCGCGGTCGCCTACGATATCGCTCTCCGACGCCAAGCCGAGGTCCAGGGACGGCGCGGCATCGTGATCGATCCCGAGCGGTGCCGCCATGGCAGCGATCAGGCGGCCATGGAGCCCGGCGGCCCGAATGGCGTCGTCCAAGGAGCGTTCGGCCACCCGACCGATCCGGCGGGCGGCGGGATGATCCGGCCAATGGGGCGGCTTCAGCCGGCGGACCCGGCCGCCTTCCTGGTCGATGAGGATTGGCGCGTCACGCCCGACACAGTCGCGCAAATCCGCGTTCAGCGCTCGGACTTGGTCGGGGCTGTCGCAATTGCGCTGGAAGAGGATGAAGCCGAGCGGATCGCAGTCACGGAAGAATGCCCGCTCGCGTTCGGTCAGTCGGACGCCCTCGCAGCCGAAGATCGCTGCGAGGGGCCGTTTTTCAGTCACCGTTGCGGACGGACGACCAGGCAGTCGGCGCCGCGAGACTTGATGGCCTGGCAGATCTGCCCGGCATTGTCGGCCTCCAGCGGTCCGCCCTGGACGCGGAAATAGGTCCGGTTGTTCACCTCGACCTGCTGCACCAGCAGGCTCAGATCACCCAGCAAATCCTGATACAGGCCCTGATACCGCAGCCAGGACCGGCGGGCCGATTCCTCGGAATCGACGGCGGCAAGCTGGATACGGTGGGACCGCATCAGGCTGCTGACTGAAACGAATTCAGGCGTCAGCGCCGGGTTTGCTTCGGCAGCGGGCCGGGTGATCAGCTCTGGCGGCGGTTCGTTCGCCTGAGCCACCTGCCCGGCTGCCGGTGCGGAAATGGCCGGCACCTTGACCTCCGCCTGACGCTCGGCGACCGGTGATGGCTGGGGAATGGGCGGCGTGGCAATTACGGCGGCCATCTGGGTCGGGGCCGGTGCCGGCTCGGCCGGAGTGCCGGCGGCGGCATAGGCCGGCGGCGCGTCGGCCACGGCCAGCGCCACTTGGGGACGCGGCAGGGGCTCTTCCGGCGGCGGCAAAAGGTTTTCGGCGGTGACGCTGGCGCCGCCGCCATCAAGATCGTGCAGCACCAGACGATCCTGATGCGGGATGACAAGGCCGCCCGGTTGCTCGGGGCGAACCCGGGTCGGCCCGGCATCCGCCTGGATGACAGGCGCCAAGCCTACGCTTCCGCGGGCGCGCCATGTCTTGAAGCCGAACCAGCCCGCCGTGGCCAGCCCGCCGATGGCAACCAGCACAAGCGATAACGCTATGATGTGCCGAAGCACACGAGACCCACCACCCCGGGACGGTTTGTCGTCCTCAGGATAAGGCGGGTCCATCAGATCGTCTTTTGCCCAATCGGTCATTGTCTAGGGGCCTCTTTTCCGTCTGTCGCTCAGGACACGGTTGATCGGTCAAAACACCCAAGGTCGACCTATAACCTTTCGACCGAGATTACCAGATGGCCCGGCACTGGCCAAGGATTTCCGGGCACCGTTGTGCAGCCGGTACATGCAGCCACTGCTATTTATTTTATCCAAATGTTAATAAATCCTTATAGAGGGCTGAAATTCTATCATTTTTCTCACCCGTTCGGGAGCAGCCGGCGGTGTTCCGTCATCGCATACCGGTCCGTCATCCCGGCGATATAGTCGGCGACAAGCCGAGCCAAAACCGCCGATTCGGTGGTATTTGCCGCCTGCTGCCACTCGGCCGGCAGCAAGGTCGGCCGCTCCATGAATGCCGCGAACAAATCGGCCACGATTGTCCGCGCCCTGGCCGTCTCCCGGTTGACATCGTCATGGCGATACATCCGGGCAAAGAGGAACGCGCGCAAGGCCCTGTCATGCCGTTCCATAGCCGGGCCGAAGGCCATAACGGGCTCTTCGGCGTTGCGGATATCGTCGGCGGATTTCGGCGCCAGCGCGGCAAGCCGAACGCCGCTCTCCTCCAGGAGGTCGCTCACCATGCTGTCGATCAGCCGGCGGATCGACTCGTGAATCAACCGGCGGTGCTCCAACCCCGGATACCGGTCCTCGACGCTCGCGACGATCTCGCCGATCACCGGCAGGTCCTTCAGATCGTCCAGGTCGAACAGGCCCGCCCGAACACCGTCGTCGATATCATGATTGTTGTAGGCGACACCGTCGGCAATGGCGGCGACCTGGGCCTCCGCCCCGGCCTGCCTGTCCAGCAGCAGATCGGTCTCGGCGGCCAGCGCCGACAGTGTCGGGGGGAGTGTCTCGCCCGGTGGGCAGGGCAGCGCCGGACCGTTGTGCTTGGCCAGACCTTCCAGTGTCTCCCAAGTCAGGTTCAACCCGTCGAACTCGGCATAACGCTGTTCCAGATAGGTGACTACTCGCAGCGTCTGATCGTTGTGGCGAAAGCCGCCATGGGGCGCCATTGCCGCATCCAGCGCCTCTTCGCCGGCATGACCGAACGGCGTGTGACCGAGGTCATGTGCCAGGGAGAGGGCTTCGGCCAGGTCCTCGTCGAGTCCCAGGCATCGGGCGATCGAGCGGGCGATCTGCGCCACTTCCAGACTGTGGGTCAGCCGGGTGCGGTAATAGTCTCCCTCGTGATACACGAAGACCTGGGTCTTGTGCTTCAGCTTGCGAAAGGCGCCGGAATGCAGGATGCGATCCCGATCGCGCTGAAACGGAGATCGGGTCGGGCTCTCCGCTTCCGGATGCAATCGGCCCCGGCTTTTGGCGGGATCACTGGCGAACGGCGCATGCATGGCCGCAAGGTAGGCAGCGTCATGGCCTGTTGCAACGGCCGGGAAATGCAGACCCTCGGAAGCGCCCTTCAGGCTGCGGCGGTCGGGCCTTCGCCCGCGGCATTGCGCATGACGCCGGCGGTCAGGGTATAGACATCCGTCCAGGCGGCCTGGGCTTCAGGCGTCCAATGCGCCCCCAATCCCTGCTCGAGAGTCCACAGCAGCGCCGCGCCAACGGTATCGTAGTGGGCGTCGCGAACGCCATATCGCACATGGCGGCGGCCCAACTCCTCGATCGTCGGCACAAGGTCCTCGAGACGATCGAGCCCCTTGACCAACTGGTCCAACGTCTGCATGAGCTTTCGCCGCTGTTCGGGCAGGTTTTCAGCCTTGAACAGCGACCGCGTCGTCGGATCGATTTCGAAGAGTCGGTCGTAGAAGAGTTTTGCGGCCGTGTCGGCTATCGGCGCGACGCGAGACCACGTCTCTTGCACGATTTCATTTTGTTCCGGAGTCATGACGGTTGCCCCCTTCGTATTTGGACCGGTATTGCTACGGCGGATTAGCGGATGTCTGCGATGCACATGGGCTTTGGTGCCCGGATTATTGGCGCCGGTTATCACAGGAATACCACCGTTAGGCGAAAGGCAAGATGCCGTCGCGCCGGAAATGCAGCCCTATGGAGCCACGTTTTCTCATCGCCGCCAGTCACTCTTTGACCCCGTCACCCTTTTACAACGGCCTGCCGATGACTACATGACTGTGATATGATGTCGGTTCCAATCGTGGCACCGAGAATGGACGGCGGAATAATGCCCGACGACAGCCCAAGGCAACTGGCCATCACCGAATCCGCCGCAAAGCAGGTCGCGGAACTGATCAAGGCCGAGTCCGGTGAGGGCCTGATGCTGCGCGTATCGGTGTCCGGCGGCGGCTGTTCCGGATTTCAGTATGGCTTCAGCTTCGACGATACGGTACGCGACGAAGACCGCACCTTTCAGCGCGACGGCGTCTCCGTGGTCATCGACGAGATCTCCCTCGACCTGCTGGCCGGCTCGGAGATCGACTTCGTCGAGGAGCTGATCGGCTCGTCCTTCCAGATCCGCAATCCCAACGCCACCTCCTCCTGCGGCTGCGGCAGCTCCTTCGCGATCTGATCGACGAAGTATGGCTAGCCATGGCTGATCGCGCATAGCTAGTAGGCGACGGCGAATCCCGGCATGATGACGGAACCGAACACGTCACCGCCCGGACCTCCCCGATATGCCCACCATCGCCACCTGGAACGTCAATTCGATTAAGGCCCGGCTGCCCAATGTGCTGGATTGGTTGGCGTCGGCCGCACCGGACATCGCCCTGTTGCAGGAGATAAAGTGCGAGGCGTCCGGCTTTCCCGGAGAGGCGATCGAGGACCTTGGCTACAACGTCTCGATCGCCGGCCAGAAGAGCTACAACGGCGTCGCCTTCCTGTCGAAGCGGCCCCACGAGCTGATCCTGGGCGCCCTGCCCGGCGATCCCGAGGACGCGCAGGCGCGCTATCTGGAGGCGGAGGTCGACGATCTGCGGGTGGCATGCCTCTATTTGCCCAACGGCAACCCCGTGGACAGTCCGAAATACCCGTACAAGCTGGCCTGGATGAAGCGACTGCAAGATCGCATCGAGGCGTTGCTGGAAACCGGTCAGCCCTTTGCGTTTGGCGGCGACTACAATGTCATTCCGGCGGACGAGGATTGTTACGACCCGGCCGCCTGGGCAGATGACGCGCTGTACCGGCAGGAGACCCGTCGCGCCTACCGGACAATCCTGAACCTCGGCGTCGTGGAGGCTTACCGCGCTCTGCATTCGGGTGGCGGCGCCTTCAGCTTCTGGGATTACCAGCGCCGCGGCTGGGATTTGGACAATGGCATCCGCATCGACCATTTCCTGCTGTCGCCCCAGGCGGCCGACCGGCTGGAGGCCTGCGTGATCGACCGCGAACCGCGCGGCCGGGACAAGGCGTCGGACCATACGCCGGTCGTCGTGACGCTACGGGACTCATGAGCCAGTCCGAAATCCGCACACCCGCCAAGCGACCAAACGCATGGCTGGCTTGGACACTGATCACGGTTGGCGGGCTGATCGCCGCACTCTGCGGCGGCGTCTCGATGTTCCTGGGCCTGGCGATCTTCCTGAGCAACGACATGTCGAATCCGGATAATGTGCACTGGCTGCTGTATTACGTGCTGCTGGGCGGCGTGCCGGCGCTGATCGGCTTCGTCGTGCTGGGCATCGGCATCTGGCTGCTGCGGCGGCTGCAACGAAGGATTGCCCATGACTGAGTCCGGCTCCGCTTCGGGTGAGACGTCGGCGCCGGCCGGTAATCCGGTGACGATTGGACTCATCACCGGTTGGGGGGTGACCGTTCTCGGCGCACTGGTCTTCGCCGTGACGGTAGGGATCAGCCTCTATCTGATCGTCACGGCGGATTCCGGAATCCAGTTTGTCGGATGGTTCTTCACCATGCTGTTCTTCGGCGCGTTCCCGGCGATAATGGGCCTTGGATTGATCGTCTGGGGAGGCCGGATCGTCCGCCGGGCGCGGTCCAAATTGCCAGATGGTTGAGCGCCGCATAAACGTCATTCGTTAAACGATTGTAAATTCCGCGCTGCGAAACTGACGCGCATGAGCATCCTGCCGCTCCGACGCACGGTCGCCCAGAGCTACCGTTTCGCCATCCAGCATTTTCCGCTGCTGGTGCGCGTCGGTTGGCTGTGGTTCCTCGTAGCGTATGCGGGCGCCACCCTGGCCCCGATCCTGGCGGCCAAGGCCGGCATTTCGGTCCTCGGTCACCTCGGTGAGATCGTCATGATGGTGGCCGGCACGGCCGTGCTCGTGGCCTGGCACCGGGCGATCGCCGAGCAGAACGGCGCACCCAGGACCGCGCTGTTCGGATGGCGAGAGACGCGCTACCTCGGACTCGGAATCGCCATGCTGGTGATGATCTACATTCCGGTCATCGCGATGATGACAATCCGGCATGTCAGCCCGGACGAACCACAGAAAGCGGCGATCTTTGTACTCGCCGCGGTGTTTCTGGCGATCGCCGTATCGATCAATCGGCTGATCCTGGTGTTCCCCGGCATCGCGCTTGGGCTGCGGGAATTTGGCCTGAAGCGATCCTGGTCCTTGACCAAGGGCAATACGTGGCGGCTGTTCATGGGTGTGATCGTCTGCTCGGCCCCGCCCATGGTGATATCGGCCAGCCTGACCGCCGCGGCGGAGATCGCCACGGGCCGTGGCGCGGATTGGTGGGTTGCCCGTCCGCTCGAACTCTTGGCCGCCATCGCGATGTTCGTGCAGCTCGCCGTGGTCGGCGGATTCCTGTCCTTCGTCTTCTCGCATTTCGTCGCCACCGAGCCCAATAGGTCTGGAATTGCACAACAGTCACAGGCCAATGCCGACATAAGTGTGCCGCCATTGGCCGGAACGGCCTAGGTCACGCGCGATCAGGCTGTGTGGTCGTAGCGGAGGGTCTTGTACGGCCCCATACCGTCTTCACCGCCCCCCTCCTCCACCCATCCCTCGGATCGATAGAACGCCATCGCCGGCACATTGGCGACGACGCATTTCAGGCGCCAGGGCCTGGTTGACGAGGCGAGCACGTGCTGTGACAGCGCCCGGCCGATCCCGCGCCGGCGGCACGCCGGGTCGATATACAGGTGATGAATGAATTGCCCGGGTGCGTAGATCGAGGCGAATCCCAGCACCTGGATGGCGCCACCGTCGATATGCCCCTCCGCGACGGTGATTTTTTCATCGGTCGTGTCGCGGATGAAGTCGTCGACCGAGAACTGATCAGCCGGCATCCAGGGAAACGCGACACGGCGCGCAGCGATATAGATGGCCGCGCAGCGCGTGCGGTCAGCGGGACTGAATGGCCGGATTTCGAACGCCGGAGCCGTCATCAGGGATGCCTCGATGGATTTGTCCTGTCGTCGAGCCGCCGACATGGGAAACTCGCAGCCCGAACCGACATCGGCAAGGACCTTCGATATGGAAAGAGACCGCATTCGACGCCCATGGCTGTCGCCACCTGCCCGGAGAATGCCAGGATGCTGATCCCCGAGCCCAAGGCGGCTCTGGAGCAATTCATGGCCGCGTGGAACGGCCGCGATGCCACGGCGCTGGCGGCGCTTTTCGACGAGGACGCCGACTTCGTCAACGTCGTCGGCATCTGGTGGCGCCGACGGCGGTCAATCGAAAAGGCCCATGACTACGCCCTGAAGCGCTTTTTCCGCGACACCCGGATCACCCTGGAGAACGCCTCGGTGAAGCATCTCGGCGCCGACACCGCGACGGTTCACGGGCTGTGGCGGATGGAAGGGCAGCGCGCGCCGGACGACACGGTGCTGGAGCCCCGTCGCGGCATGATGCTTCTGGTTCTGCGACGCTCCGGCGATGGCTGGAGCATCGCTGCGGCGCAGAACACCGACATCGTACCCGGCGCCGAGACCATGGCCGCCTCCGCCGGTGGGCTTACGGGCGCCGATTACGGCGGCGGCGGTGAGGCGCATCGGTGAGGGGGTGCGGCGGGTCGGTGAAAGCGGCGCACCGACCGAGAAATTTCGGGCGCTCAGTCGACTACCTTTAATTGTCATTCCCGCGAAGGCGGGAATCCAGCTGTTCCCGACATTCCCTGGATTCCCGCCTTCGCGGGAATGACAATTGATAGGGGGAACGGGACGAGACCGAGACTTGCCGCCTTAGGTCCCGCCACTGGACCTTACAGATCCGACCAACCGAGCACTACTGCCCCCTCAAATATCCGCGTAGCAATGGGTCTCCGCGCCGCCGCCGGGATGGGTCACTGCCCCCTTCTCCGCATCGCCGACCTGCTGGGCGTATTTCCACAGGGCGCCGGATTGGTAATCGTGCTGGCGGGGTTTCCAACCCTTGCGGCGTTCCGCCATCTCCTCGTCGGAGAGGGCCACGTCGATGGTGCCGGCCTCTGCATCGATGGTGATGATGTCGCCATCCTTCAGCAGGCCGATCGGGCCGCCGACCGCCGCTTCCGGACCCACATGGCCAATGCAGAAGCCACGGGTGGCGCCGGAGAACCGGCCATCGGTGATCAGGGCGACCTTGTCGCCCATGCCCTGGCCATAGATTGCCGCGGTGGTCGACAGCATCTCACGCATGCCGGGCCCGCCACGGGGACCCTCATAGCGGATGACGATCACCTCGCCGGCCTTGTAGTCGCTGCGCTCCACGGCGGCGAAGGCCTCCTCCTCGCTGTCGAAGCACCGGGCCGGGCCGCTGAACCGTAGGTTCTTCATGCCCGCGACTTTCACGATCGCACCTTGCGGAGCGAGGTTGCCGCGCAGGCCGACGACACCACCGGTCGGGCTCAGGGGCTTGCTGGTCGGCAGCACCACGTCCTGGTCGGTCGGGAAGACCGTATCGGCGAGGTTCTCGGCGATGGTCTTGCCGGTGACGGTGATACAGTCGCCGTGGAGATAGCCGCCATCCAGCAGCGCCTTCATCAGCACCTGCACGCCGCCGACCTCGAACAGATCCTTGGCGACGTAGCGTCCGCCGGGTTTCAGATCGGCGATGTAGGGGGTTTTCTTGAAGATCTCGGCGACCTCATGCAGGTCGAGATCGATCCCCGCCTCATGGGCGATGGCCGGCAGATGCAGCCCGGCATTGGTCGAGCCGCCGGAGGCAGCGACGATCGTTGCCGCGTTCTCCAGCGCCTTGCGGGTGACGATGTCGCGGGGCCGCAGGTTCAACTTCAGCAGGTTCATCACCGCCCGGCCGGACGCTTCGGCGTATTGGTCGCGGGACTCATAGGGTGCCGGCGCGCCGGCCGAGCCGGGCAGCGCCAGTCCCATCGCCTCTGACACGCAGGCCATGGTGTTGGCGGTGAACTGGCCGCCGCAGGAGCCCGCACTGGGGCAGGCCACGCATTCCAGGGCGTGCAGGTCTTCGTCGCTCATATTGCCGGAGGAATGGGCGCCGACCGCCTCGAACACGTCCTGCACCGTGACGTCCCGGCCCTTGAATCGGCCGGGCAGGATCGATCCGCCATACATGAACACGCTGGGAACGTTCAACCGCACCATCACCATCATCATGCCCGGCAGGGATTTGTCGCAGCCGGCAAGGCCGACCAGTGCATCGTAGCAATGGCCACGCATGGTCAGCTCGACCGAGTCCGCGATGGCCTCGCGGGAGATCAGCGAGGATTTCATGCCGGCATGACCCATGGCGATACCGTCGGTCACGGTGATGGTGGTGAACTCACGCGGGGTGCCGCCGCCGGTCTTGACGCCGGTCTTGACAACCTGGGCCTGCCGGGACAGGGAGATATTGCAGGGCGCCGCCTCATTCCAGCAGGTCGCCACGCCCACGAAAGGCTGGGCGATCTCATCCTCGGTCAGCCCCATGGCGTAATAGTAGGAACGGTGCGGCGCCTTGTCCGGCCCGACAGAGACATGCCGGCTCGGCAGCTTGGATTTGTCGAATTTGCCTTTGCCGGCCGGTGTTTCGAGTGGCATGCGTTCCCCCTGGATGCGGTGTTTTTTGCCGTCGGCGGGCAGACTAGCCCGCAATCCTCATACTTTCCATGGCCCGTGTGGCATGGGCGGCATGCATCTGACGCTGCTGGTCATGTTGCGCAATCCAACTAGGCCTCGCCTCTTCGTACCGATAGTGATGGGCGGTCCATGGCGAACAGGACGGGATCAATCAAACTCTTAACGAAGCTTTTCTACGATAATTTCCCAATTTCGGTCGGCGGCACTGAAACTATGGGGGCTGAATGAGCGAGTTGAGGAAGAGGCTGCCTCCCGGCGAGTTGATCCGCTGGATATCAACAATGCCGGCCGCCAGCGGTGCAATGGAATCCGCCAGCCGGGGCCGGGCACTTCGTTTGTGGGGACTCGCGGCCGCTGTGCTTGCCCTGGTGCTCGTTCCAGTCCTCATAGGGACGGCATCCCCCATAGTGGCCGCGCTAGCCGGCCTGTTGTGTGTCGCGGCGCTAATTCTCGTCTATGAGGCGTCGGATACGGAGATGGCGGTGCTGGCCGTACACGTGGTCTGGATAGAAGCCGGTAGCCTTGGCTGGCTCTTCAAGAAAGACTAGCCCAGTGTTCGACTCGACAGCTTCGACCGCATCGACGTTGAGGAAGGCAATCGTGCGGTTACCCTTCATTGTGGCGACATGAGCCATCGCATCGAGTTCATTGCAGACGGCGATCTGGAAGACATGGCCCGGGCAACAGACCGCCCGTCACGAAACTGGCGCCGCTGTAACTCGCCGGCGGCAGAGAAAGGCAGGCGAATGCGGAGATCCATCAGTTGGATCATCCTATTGGTCGCGTGCCTGCCTGCAATATTCTGGCTTTCTTCGTTTGTCGATGCACTGGAATATCTGCGCCTGGAAAAGGGGTGGGAGTGGCTGTTGATCGTTGTCGTCGCTATCGTCTATGCGACCGTCGCGTCCAGGATCGGGGATATCGCGGGGGCGGTCCTGCCGCATCTGCTTGCTGGCCGATCCCTGACCGCTGACGAGCGGCAAGATTTTATCCGCACGCTTACCGACCTTCGCTGGGATGGCGTGGAATGCGACAAACCGGAGGACTGGCGACAGCCCCATAGCCGTCTTCAAGACTGGGCCATGCGCAAGGCCTATGGCGAGATCCCCGAATACCTGGAGAATAAGCCGGAAATCATCATGGCGTCCTCCGGCGGCAAACAGGGGTAGCTTGTTCTCGGCAATATTGGAAAAGCGGCGCCGACGCGAGAGGTTTCGATACCCAGCCGCGTTCTGCAATTCGGATATTGAAGGATGCCAAGCCAGGATGATTTGAGGTCGACCCGACTTTACGTCTGAATCCGCCTTTGGCGAGCACCGCCTGAGCGTCGGTACGACGCGATTGGAATTGGCATGCTGTCGCCGGCATTCGGTTCGGTTAGCGCCTTGCGGACCGTCTCTAGCAGTTTGCGCTTGCGGAAGGGCTTGTTGAGAATTCCTGCGCTGTTGTCGAACAGATTACCCTTGTCGACCACCTGGCTGGAATAGCCGGACATATAAAGAACCCTCGTAGTGGGGCAACGGCGCAAGACCCACTCGGCCAGTTCCGGTCCGGCCATGCCGCCAGGAAGCACGATATCGGTCAGCAACAGGTCAATGCGTGGAGTGTCCTCCAATAGCGCGAGGGCCACCTTACCATCTCCGGCCTCGCAAATCTCGCAATCCAGATCCCGGAGCATCCGTACGATCATTTTTCGGACGTCCGTATCGTCCTCGACCACCAGGATGGTCTTTCCGCGCACCTTCGCAGTGTCTCCCTCCTTCTCCACATCTCGAGTGGCCTTGGCCCCGGCCGATTCCGCACGTGGCAGGTAGAGTTTCACTGAGGTCCCACTGCCTTCTTCGCTTTGGACCGTAACGTAGCCGCCCGTCTGCTTGACGAATCCATAGACCATGCTCAGACCCAGCCCGCTTCCCTCACCGACCTCCTTGGTCGTAAAGAATGGTTCGAAAACGCGCTGCAGGACATTGGGCGCCATGCCGCTGCCCGAATCTCGGACTTCCAGCATCACGCAACGCTCGAGCTTGGCGCCATCTTTCATAGCCAAGTCGCCTTCGGGCAGTTCGACATTGCTGGATTCGACCGTCAACGTGCCGCCGTCGGGCATGGCATCGCGAGCGTTGATTGCAAGATTCAGCAGCGCATTCTCCAACTCGCCAGGATCGGCCATGATTTGCCACAGCCCCGGGTACCTGGATGTCTTTAGTTCAATGGTTTCACCCAATGTCGGATGCAACAACTCCGCCATCCCGGCGATGAGGTCTTCGACATCGATCGCCTGCGGTCGGAGCGATTGCCGGCGTGAAAAGGCCAGCAGCCGCTTGGTCAGGCTGGCACCGCGGGACGCCGCCCGGTTAATAGACTGGGCTAATTCGTCCGGGTTGCCGATCCGTTCAACAAGCATCTCTGCATTGCCTATGATGATGGCGAGCAGATTGTTGAAATCGTGCGCCACTCCGCCCGTGAGCTGGCCAACCGCCTCCATCTTCTGGGCCTGGCGGCGCTGATCCTCCGCCTGCTTGCGCTCGGTGACGTCTTTTTGAATGCCGACAAAATGGGTGACTTCTCCGGCATTGTCGCGCACTGGCGCAACATGAAGTTCGTTCCAGAATAGACTGCCGTCCTTGCGGAAATTCCGGATGATGGCGTCGCCTGGCTGCTTGTTGTGAACCGCTTCGCGAATTCGATCCAATTCAGGTTGATCCCGTTCTTCACCCTGCAAGAAACGGCAATTCCGGCCTATAAGCTCGTGCACGGCATATCCGGTGACCCTCTCAATGGCCGGGTTTGCATACACGATCGGCAAGTCTGGTGCCCGAGCATCGGCGATCAGGACTCCGTCGGCACTTGCCTCGATCGCCCGGTTCCTCAGCCTAAGCGCGTCTTCAACCGATTTGCGCTCGGTGATGTCGATGCGGATCGCCACCCGTCCGATCTTCTCGGCGAACTGGTCCCTGGACTCGATCCATCGGCCCTCCGCGGTCAATGTCTGCCCATTGTCTTCTCCAGCCTGCTCTTCCTGCCCGAGTTCAGAGAGTTCTTCATTTTTGTCACGCGGAGAATACTCTACGAATTGGCCACGCTCACTGGCCATCGCGGCGAGATCAGAGAAACGGGCTCCTGGGACGACGAGGTCGCCGATCTTGGGATACATGGACTTATATTGGTCGTTGCAGAGAATGAGCTGGTCCTGTTCGTCGAAGACTGCGAAGCCGTCCGGCATATGATCGATGGCGCTGAAGAGGATTCTTCTGGCTTCCAGGGCATCCGCCTCCGCGCGATTGCGCTGGGTCACATCAATGAGCGCGGCCCGGCTGCCCACGATATCGCCATTCTTGTCACGCTCGGCGAACCCGCTGAGGAGGATGTCAACGGTACCTCCGCCTTTCTTGACAAACCTGTAGGGCACGTCCTTGACTTCGCCAGTCCTGTAGAATTTCGGCAGCGTGACGTCGAAGGCAAATTGGCGCGACTCCTCATCCAGGAAATCGGTCGATCTGTGGCCGATCACCTCTGCGCGCTCATAACCAAGCGTGTCCAGCCAGTGATTGTTGACGCTCGTCAAGCGGCCCTCCCGATCGATGGAATGAAGCATCACCGGAGTATCGTCGTACAACCGCCGAAACCGCTGCTCGCTTGCCCGATATGCAGTCTCTGACTGCGAACGGCGTTCGAGTTCCTCCTTCAGATCGCCACTCTTCACGTCCAATTCCCTGACCATCATTGACATCCGATACGTCAGGGATATGAAACCGACCACGATTGACCCGACCGCCAACAACGTGACCATCCAACTGTAGTTCAGGTGGAGGTTTCTCATGATCTTCATAGCATCTGCTTGCCCCATGAAATACGGCAGCAAGTGCATTGTAAATAGATCAAGCAGAAATATCGCACCAATGAGAAGTATTCCAAATAACAATATTTGAAAACTTTGAAAGTGCCCTGCATTTCTTATGTATTGTCTATTTCTATAGTAAAACACTATGGAGAAAGAAACGATTCCAACAATCATAAGATCGATTGTGGTCATCAGGAGTACTGATTCCCAAATCATGACGATGTGTGCCCGAATGCTGATTACGAGATATCTGTCGCCGTGCAGCGTGCCGACTTGTTGATGGCCAAATTCCAGCGATCCACAGAACCGCATATCGGCTTGGCCGGCAGAGCTACCGACAGGTATAGCGCCAATTAGAATGACCTTCCACGGAAACCTCCTATATGGGTAGCTTCCGGCCGGCTACGCGTCAGGCCTGCACCGGTCGGCAAAATAATATTTTCCAGGGATGGCCGGTTTTACTGGACTCGCAAAACAGACGGCCGCCCGTGAGGTTGGCATGGCGGATATTTCTGCCACGCCCGATCGGCGCAGGCGCCTGGTCAGGCCCGTCCGCCGTATCAGCTGGAACCACACTTGCGCACTGCCAGGCCGCGCCGTGCTACCGTCTCTTCAGGACATAAGCGAATATGCGGGGCCTCGCGACAGATTATCCGTCCGACAGCCTCGCCAGCGCCGCGGTGAGCCGTGTCAGGCTATCCACCATTTCAGCCTTCCGCTCACGAAGCTCATCGACCACCGCCGCCGGCGCCTTGGCAAGGAACTGCTCGTTGCCGAGTTTCTTGTCGATTTTGGCGATCTCCGCCGCCATCTTGGCGGCCACTTTTTCCAACCGGGCGCGCTCCTGGGCGAAATTGACGATACCTTCGAGGGGTAGCAGGATGGTTGCTTCGTCGAGCACCTCCTGGGCCGCGCCCTTCGGCGCCTCAACACCGAGGAGTTCCGCGCTCTCGAGCCGGGCCAGCCGGGTGATGATGCCGTTGTGGGTTTCCAGGCGGGCCGCGCTCGTCTTGTTGGCGTCCTTGAGCAGCATCTGGATCTTCGCGGCGGCGGGCACGTTCATTTCCGCGCGCACGGCGCGGATGGAAGAGATCAGGCGCACCACCCAGCTCATCTCTTCGGCAGCCGCGGCGTTGCCCAGCGTGTCGGGGTAGTCTGGCCAGAATTCGCCGATCAGCGCACCGTCGCGGTCGTCGGATAGCTGCTGCCACAGCTCCTCAGTCACGAAAGGCATCAGCGGGTTCAGCAATTGCACGATCTGGTCCAGGACCCAGGCGGTGGCGGCACGGGTTTCGGCCTGGTCCGCCTTGTCGCCGTCCAACAGGACCGGCTTGGTGAATTCCAGATACCAGTCGCAGAAATTGTGCCAGGTGAACTGATAGAGCGCGTTCGCCGCCTCGTTGAAGCGGTAGGCCTCAAGCGCGGCATCGACCTTGGCCGCCGTCGCGGCGACCTCGCCGATGATCCATTTGTTGACCGTCAGGGTGCAGGCGGCAGGGTCGAAATCCCGGCGCGGCCGGCACTCGTTCATCTGGCAATAGCGGGCCGCGTTCCACAGTTTGGTGGTGAAGTTGCGATAGCCCTCGACGCGCTGCTCCGACAGCTTCACGTCGCGTCCCTGCGCGGCCATGGAGATCAAGGTGAAGCGCAGGGAGTCGGCGCCGTATTTGTCCATGAGATCCAGGGGGTCAATGACGTTGCCCTTGGACTTCGACATCTTTTGGCCCTTGGCGTCGCGCACCAGGGCGTGGATGTAGACCGTGCGGAACGGCACGTCGTCCATGAAGTGCAGGCCCATCATCATCATCCTGGCGACCCAGAAGAAGATGATGTCGAAGCCGGTGACCAGCACGTCTCCGGGGTAGTAGCGCTCGACCTCCGGCATGACCTCCGGCCAGCCCAGCGTGGAGAACGGCCACAGCGCCGATGAGAACCAGGTGTCCAGCACGTCGCTGTCGCGTTCCAGCGCCACGTCGTGGCCGAATTGCTGGCGCGCGGCGATATGGGCCTCCTCTTCCGTCTCCTCTACAAAGATGCTGCCCTCCGGCCCATACCAGGCCGGGATCTGATGGCCCCACCAGAGCTGGCGGCTGATGCACCAGGGCTGGATGTTGCGCATCCATTCGAAATAGGTGTTTTCCCAGGTCTTGGGCACGAACACCGTGCGCCCCTGCTCCACCGCCTCGATGGCAGGCTTGGCCAAGGTCGCGGCGTCGCAATACCACTGATCGGTCAGCCAGGGCTCGATCGCCACGCCGGACCGGTCGCCATGGGGCACGGTATGCGGATGCTCATCGATCCGTTCGATCAGCCCGGCCGCTTCAAGGTCCGCCAGCACCTTGTCCCGCGCCGCATAGCGGTCAAGGCCGCGATAGGCTTCGGGCACCTGATCGTTCAGGCAGGCATTATGGTCGAAGATGTTGATCATCTCGAGAGTGTGCCGGCGGCCAACCTCGAAATCGTTGAAATCATGGGCCGGGGTCATCTTGACCGCACCGCTGCCGGTCTCCGGATCCGCGTAGTCGTCCGCCACCACCGGCAGGCTGCGCCCGACCAACGGCAGGGTCACGAACTTGCCGACCAGATCCTTGTATCGGTCGTCGTCCGGATGCACCGCCACGCCGGTGTCGCCCAGCATGGTCTCCGGGCGGGTTGTCGCCACCACGACGAACTTCTCCGGGTCGTCCTGCAGCGGATAGCGCAGATGCCACAGCTTGCCCTTCACCTCGCGCTGCTCGACCTCCAGGTCGGAGATCGCGGTGTGCAGCTTGGGGTCCCAATTGACCAGCCGCTTGTCGCGGAAGATCAGGCCCTCTTTGTGAAGCTTGACGAAGACCCGGCGCACTGCCCGGTTCAGCCCCTCATCCATGGTGAAGCGTTCACGGGCCCAGTCCGGCGAGGCGCCGAGGCGGCGCAGCTGGCGGGTAATGGTGCCGCCGGATTCCGCCTTCCAGTCCCAGACCCGATCAAGAAAGCCCTGGCGGCCGAGATCGTGGCGGGACTTGCCCTCCTCGCCCAACTGCCGCTCGACCACCATCTGGGTTGCGATGCCGGCATGGTCGCTGCCGGGCTGCCACAGCGCATCCCTGCCCCGCCGACGCTGATAACGGATCAGCACGTCCTGCAACGTCATGTTGAGGGCGTGGCCCATATGCAGGCTGCCGGTGACATTCGGCGGCGGCATCATCACGACATAAGGATTGGCATTCGACTCGACCGACGCCGCGAAGGCGCCGGAGTCTTCCCAGGTGTCGTAGAGTTTGGCCTCGGTCTCCGCAGGCCGATACGTCTTGTCCAGCATCGCCGAACCCTTCCAGCGCGCGCTATTGGGAATGATTAGTGGAAGGCGCGGGCGTGACCCGCGACCGATCGCCGCGCACAATGCCGATACCGCTTCGGCCGGTCAATCGCTGTGGAGGCGCTCCGCGACCCGCTTGACCTCACGCTCGACGATCCGCTCGACGATGCCGGGCAGGTTCTGATTGAGCCACTCTCTGAGCATGGGGCGCATGAGCTCCCGCATCAGGGCCTCGATCGTCTTGTCGCCGATGGCCATCGACGCGGCGACCTCAGAAGCTTCGTCGGCGGGAGATTCCCGCAGCTTCGACAAGGCTGCGCTCGCCATAAGAGCCGTCGAATCGGCAACCAGCGAGTCGTCGTCGGCAGGTGCGTCAGCCAGTGGTTCCTCCATCGCAGGCGGTTCGTTCGACATCTCCAAGTCAAGAGGAGAGTCTTCGATTGCGGGTTCTTCGAAATCAATGTCGACCGCGGTTTCCGGCTCAGGCGCTGGCTCGGGTTCCGGTTCGGGCTCTGGCTCGGCTACCGGCTGTTCCGCAACAACCTCGGTCAACTCCAGCACATCGTCATCCGCCGTATCGGCGGCGTCTTCCGTCGGCGTGTCATCCGCGGCAACAACTTCCAATGATGGAGCCGCTTCAGGCTGTAATGGGACCTCCGGCGCATCCGCCGGTGCGTCGCTTTCCTCTCCATCCTCTGAAATAATCCGGCGAATGGACGCCAGAATTTCTTCCATCGACGGTTCTTGTTCAGGCTTCGGCTGGTTCATCTAATTTTTGTCCAGGCTATCTGTGCCGAGTCGATAAACTAGACCAGAGTTAACAAAGGTTAAATAGATTGGGTGCGGGATCTGCCAAAAATTCACTGCATCCTTACTCCCGGGGCATCCCGCGGCCTGTCCTCGGCGCTCTCAGTCCCTGTCGATCGACGTGCCCCAAAACGAACCGCGTGTCCGTTCGTAGTCGGGGTCAAATTCGTAGTATTCGACCGGCAGCCGAAGTTGCCGTGCGGTCAACCTGCCAACCACCGACAGCAAACCGTATGCGGCGACGACTTCGTCGCGCTGGGCCCTGACAAGCGATACCCGGGCATCCAAAAGCTCCTGCTCGGCGTCCAGGACATCGAGCACCGTACGCGAACCGACCAGGGCTTCCTGCTCGGTGCCTTCAAGAGCGATACTAGCGGCGGAGACCTGGGCGAGCAGCGATTGGATGCTGGCGCGGGCGGTGGTGAGCCCTTCCCATGCCCGGATTGCATCCTCGACGACGGATCTTCGCGTTTCCTCGACCCGGATCCGGCTTTCGTTGGCGTTGTATCGCGCCTCTCGCACCCGCGACGACACCGCGCCGGATTGATAGAGCGGCACCGTGACCAGGGCCGTCACGGACGCGCTGTCCGATTGATCGATCGCGTCGCTGGGCTCGAAGTCCGACCGTACACGGCCGGTCAGGTTCACCTCCGGCAGCAACTCGCCAAACACAACGTCAACGCTGGCCAGGTCCGATTGCTCGTTGAAATTGGCCGCGACGATTGCCGGATTGTCGCTCTCGGCCAGGGAGATGGTTTCTTCCAAGGTGCCTGGCAGACCGACGGCTGTCGGCGGCGCGGTGACGGCGCCTGCGGGACTTCCGATCACTCGGTTGAATGCCGCGCGCGCGCTTTGCAGGTCACCTTCGGCGGCTATCCGATCGGCAGTCGCCCGCGAGAACCGCGATTGGGCCTGGCTTACATCGGTGCGGGTTACCTCGCCCACCTGGAACCGGTCACGGGTGGCCTGAAGCTGCCGACGCAGAACCTGCTCATTGTTTAGCGACAGTTCCAGCACGGCCTGTTCACGGGCCACGTCCATATAGGCGATGACGGCGTCAAATAGCACCTGTTGCTCAATGCTCAAATACGTGGCACGGGCCGCCTGAACGGCGAAATTGGCGCTACGGACGCTGGCAACGGTTCGGCCGCCGCGATAGAGCGGCTGACTGAGCGTGATGCCGACTGAGGACGGATTTATTGTTTCGCTATTGCTCATACCGCCCGAAGCATCGGTGTCCCGGTACTCCAACCCGATATCGCCGCTCGCCTCGATGTTGGGCCGGTATCCGGACAACGCCTGGGCCACCAACTCGTTGGTGCCGCGAAGCTGCTCCCGTTGCGCGCTCAAGGTGGGATTGGTCTCATGGGCCAGTGTCAGCGATTCCATCAGACCCTGGGCCACCGCCGGAGTCATGGCGATCATATTGGCCATGGCCGCAAACAGGGCCAGAAGCCGTAAACGCGGAAATCGTCGTGCGGTGTCCGCTAACATCAGTACCTCACCATGGTTCTGTCTATCCGATCGGCCCAAGCATCAATGCCGCCATCAAGATTGACGGCTGACTGAAATCCCTTTTCGCGCAACCACAGCGTGGCCCGCAAACTGCGCATTCCGTGGTGGCAAAGCACCACCAATACACCGTCGGCCGGCAAAGAGCCGATCTGCTGGTGTAACTCTCCCAGCGGTATGTCGACACTCGGCCGGATGGCGCAGATATCCTGTTCCCAGGGCTCCCTCACGTCCAGTACATGTACACTGGCAGCCTCGCGGCGCAACCGGTTAAGCGTCTCGACGTCGATCTGCAATGCGTCTTGGGGAATGGCGTTCATCGACTGGGACGAGAAAGACTGACGGCTAGAACTGGAATGTGGGAACAGGCTCGAACCCAGGCAGTAAAGGGATCGAGGCATCGAATATCTCCCGATGGGAGATGGTGCCGCCAACACGTTGATACAGAGTCGCCTTGCCCAGCGGGCCGTCCGGCGACACCACGGCGGTCAGTCGGCCGCCATCGGCAAGCTGCGCCAGAATTTGGTGCGGAACTTCGGCGACCGCGCCATCGATGATAATGGCCTGATAGGGCGCCTGCTCCGCATAGCCGGCGGTCAATGCCGCCTCGATCACGACCGCATTGTCCACGCCCAGATGAGCAAGCGTCTCGCTGGCCTGCTGCGCCAGATCGGCGTCGCCTTCGATAGCAACCACGGTATTCGCCAGCCGCGCCAGGATCGAGGCGGAATATCCGGTGCCGCAGCCTATGACCAGGACGATATCGCTGGGCATGATCTGCGCCACTTCGATCAGCCGCCCCAGGACCATCGGTTCGGTAAGGAAGCGGCCATTGCCAATGGCGATGTCGTTGTCCACATAGGCGATCCCGCGAAGGGCTTTGGGCACAAAGCTCTCACGCGGAACATCGCCCATTGCCGCAAGGATCGCCGGAATGGTGACCTTGTTGGGCTTCAGCTGGCATTCGACCATGTTCAGCCGAGCGTCGTCGTATTGGGTCATCGTGTTCAGGGGCTTGGCAAAAAGGGGCAAAGACGCACGGTCACGACCGGTGACCGTCACGCCGTCTTATACAGTGCGTGTTGCCGATTATACAGACCCGTTAAGGTAAACAAAGGGTAAGGATCGCGCGTAGGGTCGGCACGTGGGGCCGGATCGATGGCTTGAAGCGCTTGACCGGCGCGCGATGGCGCGTCTATAGCTCACCGCGTGCTCCGGCGGCGCGGTGGCTGAGTGGTCAGGCAGCGGACTGCAAATCCGTGTACACCGGTTCGACTCCGGTCCGCGCCTCCAATTCGGAGAATACGATTTCGATGCCATCATTCGACGTTGACGGGCTGGCATCGCTGAAAAGGGTTTGTTATAAGTCGCGCGCCATACGGTCGGGGCCTGAGATGGCACCGCCGATTTGATCCCCGGTAGCTCAGTTGGTAGAGCAGGTGACTGTTAATCACCCTGTCGCTGGTTCGAGTCCGGCCCGGGGAGCCAATTCAAGAGGGCCTGGGTCTTGCGACCCGGGCCCTTTTTACGTCCGCCCTTATGGCCGCGACCGGTTCGCGCGCAAGAGCTCGTCAACGAAGGCCCGGGCATCGACAACGGCTTCGGCCATCGTGCGATCACTGAATCCCGCCGGCACCGTCTCCAGACCGGTGACGCCCGGATCGATACTCTGCAGCGGCGGCAAGCCGGATATTGGTAGGTCCCCGCGCGCACGGGCCTGTTCGGCCAGCAGCGCCCTGGTTTCCCGCAGGTCGGTGCCAAGCCGGTCCAGCCGGCCATCCAGGGCGCGTTCCGCGGCCGCCATGCCAGAAACCGGGTCCAGGAGCCGCAGATATTCGGTCTGCCGTAGCTGGCCCCGCACCCGGATCCGCTCCTGGGTAAGTGCATTGTGGTCCGCCTGAAGTCTTTGGCGGCCAATCCGGCCGACCAGGGCCTCGGTCGGCGCCCGGATTGCCGCATAGCGGTCGCTCATCGCATCCTGCGCCCACGCATCGGCCTGCAGCGCACCGCCCGACAAAACAAACGCACAGATTAGGAACCGAAGCGTTTTGTGCATGAACTGCGATGGATTCTCTTTCGTCATGGGCGGTTTGCCATAATTCGACCGTGCTTTCGTGTCGGAACTATTGCCGCTGGATTGCATCTCGCCAGTTGGTTAATGATCTGTATACTCTACTGCCGCCGCAGAATGTCAAACCTGTCAACCCGCTTTCCGGGAATCAAAGCATGAATAACCCCAAGGCAGCGCTGCAGCCGAAGATCGCCGTCGACCGCTTGAACTCCATCCCAACGGATATGGAGCGGGTGGATCAAATCTTCGAACGCATCACCACCGAAACCGACCAAGTCTTCAGCATGCTCAAGAAGGGCATGATTGAGGAAGCGTCCCTGAAGACAGTCGAAGAGAATATTGCCCGCGATTACATTCTTCAGACCTTCGATGAGGTCCGGTTGGAGGCGCATGACACGGCGGTAAGGTCGGCGCGACATTTCGCAGCGATGTGCGCCCAGGCCTCCGAGCATTTGATCGAAGGCCATCAGAAAAACGTCGCCAAATGCGTCGCCGAACTGTTCGATCAGTTTGCGCGCCGTCTCGATTCTCAGGTACTGCGACCGGGGCCGGCCGTCGCTGAGAAGCGAGACGTCCCGAAGGAGTCCGGGGTTCGGCCACTACTGGAAAACTCCGCCTGACCGGACGGAATCGATAGCGGCCAGCATACCGGCATTTCATTGGATGGGGCCCGATCCCTTGTCCGGAGAGGCAAGAATGAACAGGATGTTCGTGGCTCTATCGGTTGCTGCGGTGACGACAGCGCTGGCGGCGTGTGGCGGACCCGATGCCGAATTTGCGATTGGCGATACCGGAAGTGCGCCTGAGCTCGCAACGACGGCATCGCAGGTGCCGCTATACATACCGCCCGAATATGCGCTGCGCCCCGGAACCACTTCTGTGGGTCCGGAATTGCGCCAAGCGCCGCGTGTCGGGCTATCGGCCGGCGAGAGCAGATTGTTGACCATGGCTGGCGCAGCCGAGGCGGATCCGCAGATTCGCAATCTGATCGATCAGGAATCGACGACTTTGGCTGTAGTTGACCCGTTTCGGGTCGAGCGCCTCATCTTGGGGAACGCTCCAACACCGCCAGCGGGCGTGAACATCGAACGAACCAGCAGTCGAATCATCACCGATCCGCTCTCGCTCTTCTAGAGCGGAATGATTTAGAGCACGATGAGATTAGGTCATCTGACCTAATCTCATCGTGCTCCAAGCGCCGCCTTACCAGCCCGGTTAACGGCAGGCAGCATCGCTCCCAAAAAAAAGTAAAGCGGAAACAGGACTGGCCTGCCGGTCGGCCGAACGCTAATGCGCGAGGCAGGACCTCTTCGATGCCAATCCCACGCGGCCGGGGCATTCAGCCGCCCCACCCGTTCCCGATCCCCTGCCCCCGACCCGATGGCGCTGTACCTTCGGACGGGAGACAGTGGCTCGGAAATACCCCCGGTGCCGGATTTCCCGGCCCGGTTTCAGTCGGGACCTAGCTCTCCTGAGATACCTGCTCTTCCTTGCCCAGAGCACGGGCCAAATCGACCAGACGCTTGCGCACGCCCGGATCCAGGATCTTGTAATAGGCCCGAACCAACTCCAGGGTCTCGCGGCTCGTCATACGATCCGGTGCGTCGGAATCGGACGGCAACGGGCGATCCGTGATGGAAGACGGCAGGCCCTCAAAGAAATAGGACACCGGCACGTCAAGTATCTTGGTCAGCAGGTGCAACCGGCTGGCGCTGATGCGATTCGCGCCACGCTCGTATTTTTGAACCTGCTGGAAGGACACGCCGAAGGCCTTCGCCAATTTTTCCTGGCTCATGCCAAGCAGCGTGCGGCGCTGGCGAAGACGCATGCCGACGTGAACATCGACCGGATCCGGCCCGTCGATAGCGATTGTCTTGCGGCGCCGGCGCGGCGTATCGACTGGCGCAGCTTCCATTTCAATTACTCCCATAAATCAATACCTTAATCTGTTTCACGTGGGTTTTTCCGAGCCGAGAAACCCCAGAGGAGACGACTTGCCGCCGTCTTCCTCAAGAAGGCCGACCAATATCGATCCGCCTGTTGCCCGACATGTCCATGTCGGTAGCCGTTCGCATACCCAGTGGCGAATACGCGAGCTGGCTACTACGCAACAGTTGTAATTACGGGATCGACCTTCCGCAATTCATCCAAAGGTATATGACAGGAGATTGAGTGCCCGCTTTCGGTGCGGATTACGGGCGGGGTGGAATCCTCGCAGATCGCGCCAATCTTGCGGGGACAGCGGGTATGGAAGGGACAGCCCGTCGGTGGATTCAACACGCTGGGCATCGCCCCTTCGAGAATGATCCGCTTCTTCTTCACAGAGGTGTCGGCGATCGGCACCGCCGATAGCAGGGCCTCGGTGTAAGGATGGTAGGGCGGGGCAAACACCTCGTCCGTGGCGCCCTGCTCCATGATCGAGCCCAGATACATCACCACGACGCGGTCGGCCAGATACTGAACCACACCAAGATCGTGGCTGATGAACAACAAGGTCGTATCCGCTTGCCGCTGGATATCCATCAGGAGTCCGGTGACGGCGGCGGAAACCGAGACGTCCAGCGCCGAAACCGGCTCGTCGGCCACCACCATCGATGGGTTGCCGGCAAAGGCCCGGGCGATGCCGATCCGCTGTTTCTGTCCGCCGGAAAGCTGCCGCGGCCGGCGGCGCGCGAAATCCCGCGGCAACTTGACCAGGTCGAGAAGCCTGGCGACCCGCTGCTCGATCTTTCCGGAATCGCTCTCCACGCCGAATTTGCGGATCACCCGGCCGATCTGCGAGCCGATTGTCATGCTCGGATTCAGGGTCTCGTTGGGGTTCTGAAAGACCATCTGCAACGAACTGAGCTGTTCCGCCGTGCGGTCGCGCACCGCCATATCGGCGATATTCGTGTCGTTGAGGGTCAGCGACCCGCCGGTTGCCGTTTCCAGCCCCATCAGCACCTTGGCGAAGGTCGATTTGCCGCACCCGGACTCGCCGACGATGGCCACGGTCTGACCGCGTCGCGCTTCGAAGCTGAGGGTTTCATTTGCCTTCACGTGGCGGACTTGACCGCCGGAGATCAGAGCGGTGATCGGATTCTCGCGGAAGGCCGCCCAAAGCGCCCCGAGCGAGCGATCGGGGACCTCATAGTATTTCTGCATGTCGTCCGATTTCAGGACCACGTCGCCGACCCCGGACGCCTGGTGGACGGCCGTTTCGGTCGTCTGGGCGGCCCAGTCGATCTCCTGCCAGCGAGAGCACCGTATGTTATGGCCATCCTGTTCAGGCACCGGGCGCATGGTGATAAGTCCGGTGCCGCAGACAGCGGCCTCGAAATGATCGCAGCGCGGGCCGAAAAAGCAGCCGTCCGGGCGTTCATGGGGCAGCGGCAATTGCCCGCGGATCGGGGTCAGCGGGTGGGAGTTCTTGTCGCGGCCCGGCGTCGGAATGCAGTCGAACAGCCCGCGCGTATAGGGATGCCTTGGATTGTCGAAGATCTCCTTGATCGGCGCTTCCTCGGCGACCTCGCCGGAATACATCACACAGACCCGGTCACAGGTGTCGAGGATCAGTCCGAGATTGTGGCTGATATAGAGCATGGAACTGCCGAAACTCTCGGCGATCTCCGCGATCAGTTCGACAATGCCGGCCTCGACCGTCACATCCAGAGCGGTCGTCGGCTCGTCGAGCAACAGCAGGGACGGCCCGGACAGCAGCGCCATGGCGATCACCACGCGCTGCTGTTGGCCGCCGGAGATCTGGTGCGGATAGGCAAGCATGAGCCGGGCCGCATCTGGCAGCTTGACCTTGGCCAGCATCTCCACGGATCGCGCCCGCGCCTCTTCAGCAGTGATGCCCTCTTCATGGTTCAGTGGCACCTCCATCAACTGCTCGCCGATGGTCATGCTCGGGTTGAGGGCCGACATCGGCTCCTGGTAGATCATGGCGATCTCGGAGCCGCGGAGCTGGCGCAGCTCCTCCTCCGACATTTCCGCCATGTCCCGTCCCTTGAACTTGATCGAGCCGCCGACGATGGCGCCGTTACCGCCCATATAGCGCATGATTGCCATGGCGACGGTCGACTTGCCGCAGCCGGATTCGCCGACCAACCCGACCGCCTCGCCCTTGTCGAGGGTCAGGTTGAAATCGATCACCGCCGGTATTTCGCCGGCGCGGGTGAAATAGGACAGGCGGAGGTCCTTGATCTCCAGGACCGGCACGGCAACGTTGGTATCCGGCATCGCTCTAGTCCCTCAGCGAAATTTCGCGCAAGCCGTCGGCCAGCAGGTTGAGGCCGAGCACCAGGGAGGAGATCGCCAGGCACGGGAAGATCGTCATATGCGGGGCGAACAGCGCCATGCTCCGGGTCTCGTTGACCATGCCGCCCCAATCCGGGTCCGGCGGCGGCAGGCCGAGGCCCAGGAAGCCGAGCACGCCGATGGTGATCGTGGTGTAGCCGAGCCTGAGACAGATATCGACGATCAGCGGCCCGCGGGCATTCGGCAGGATCTCCACGAACATGATGTACCAGGGGCTTTCACCCCTTGTCTGGGCGGCCGCGACGTAGTCCCGGTTGCGCAGGTCGAGCACCAGCCCGCGCACGATCTTCATGATGCCCGGACTGCTGGCGAACACCACTGCCAGCATGATGTTGATCGGCGATGCGCCGAAGGTGGTGATGATGACCACGTACAGCACGAGTATCGGGAAGGACAGGATCAGATCGGCGAACCGGCTGAGCAGATCGTCGATCCATCCCCGGAAATAGCCGGCCGCCAAACCCATGACGATGCCGACCGAATAGGCCAGCGACGTCGCCAGGGAGGCGAAGACCAGCACCCTTTGCGTGCCATAGATGAGGCGGGACAGGATGTCGCGGCCGAGATTGTCGCCGCCAAGAAGATAGGCACCGGTGGCCTCGACCCGCTCACCGGTCGGCAAATCGATGTAGGTGCCGGCGGGGATCTCGGTGCCCGGCTGGGCGAACAGCATTGGCACGAGTTGCTGGTTGGGTGGGAATGGCGAAATCACCGGAACGAGGATGGCCACCAGGACCCAGAATCCCACCAGCACGGCGCCGATCATGCCGACAACGCTCTCGCGCAAGAGGGCGATCGATCGCAACAAGGAGAGGAGCCGGTTGGGCCGGCGGATGGTGGCATCCAGCGTGTCGAGTGCGTTGTCTGTCATGGTCCGCGCGCCCCTATGAGAACCGGATGCGCGGATTGAGGTAGGTGTACCCGATATCCGCGAGGGTCTGGGTGCCGACGGCTACGAAAACCGCAACCATGGCACAGCCTTGGATGACGAAAATATCCTTGTTGAGCGCAGCTTCCAGCAACAGCGAGCCGAAGCCTTTGTAACCAAAGAAGAACTCGACCACGATCACGCCGGACAGCAGCCAGTTGATCTGCAGGATGATCACCGTGAAGGGCGCGATAAGCGCGTTGCGCAGGGCATGCCGGCCGATCACCCGCTTGTAGGGCAGCCCTTTCAACACGGCGGTTCGGATGTACTGGGTCTGCATGACTTCGGCCATCGACGCCCGCATCATGCGTGAGATGTATCCGAAGCCGTAGAGCACCAGCACCATCACGGGAAGGATCATCTGGATCCAAGAAAACCCGTCCGACATGCCGCTGGTGCCCGGCAGCCATTTCAGCCAGAAGACGAAGATGAACGAGAGCAGGACGGCACTGGCGAATTCGGGGATCGAGGTCGTGAACACCGAAATGAAGGTCAGCGCCCGGTCGCCGAAGGAGCCTTCCTTCATGCCGGCCAGTACGCCGAACGTCAGGCCGAGCGGCACCATCACCAAGAAGACGCTTCCGCCGAGAATCGCGGTATTGAACAAGCGCGGCCACAGCACATCCGCGACAGGGACCTTAAACCGGATCGAATCACCGAAATCGCCCACTGCCATGCTGCCGAGCCACTCGAAATAGCGGATCAACAACGGTCGGTTATAGCCGTTGGCTTCCAACCAGAGCTGCCGTTGCTCGTCCGACGTATAAGGCCCGAGAACCTTGACGGCGACGGAGCCGCCATCGACCTCGAGCAACAGGAAAACCAGGATCGACACCACGATCATAGTCAGCAGCATCTGCAGGGCGCGTTTGGCCAGCAGAATCAACATGAGAACCCCTTCCGGCACCGGCCGGTCGCAAAGGTTATTTGTCTAGGGGGAGGATCGGCGGACATGGCGGCATCCGGCGGCGTCGGCGCTCTCCCTTGCGGGGGCCGCGCCGACGCCATCGTTTCGTCCGTCTCTAGCTCAACCAGACCCGGTTATAGTGGTGCTCAAGCGCCGGCTGCAGGTTGAACCCGTTCACCCGTTTCGAGCCGGCGGTGTGGATCGCCCGCCAGAACGGCTGGATGATGATCGAGTCGTTCTGCATGATGGCCTCGATCTGGGCCATGATATCGCGTCGGGCCTCCACATCGAGGGTGCCTTCGGCACGGCTCAGCAGGGCGTCGAACTCCGGATTGGAGTACGCCGTCTCGTTCCAGGCCACGCCGCTGCGATAGGCCAGCCCCAGGACCTGCACCCCAAGCGGGCGGTGGGTCCAGGAGGTGAAGCCGAACGGCGCCGACATCCAGCGGTCCCAATAGGTGCCGCCCGGCATGATGTTGACCGACAGCCGGATATTCGCCGGCTTCAGCATCTCCGCGATCACCTGGCATGAGGCCGGTTCCCAGGTCGGCGAGGCGACACAGTCGATCGACAGGTCGATGCCGTTCGGGTAGCCGGCCTCCGCCAGCAGGCGGCGCGCCTTGTCGTAATCCTGAACCGGCCTCAGGCAGCTTGGCGTATTCCGGATGGACCTCGCAGACATGATGGTCCTCGCCCGGCGCGCCCAGGCCCTGATAGGCCAGTTCCAGCACCCGCTGGTGATCGATACAGGCGCGGATCGCCTGGCGCAGTTTGAGATTGTCGAAGGGCGCCTCGACGACGCGCATGCGCGCCACGCCGGTCTGCCCGGTGACGGTCTCATAGAGATCCAGGGTCGGAATCGACCGTACGGCCGCGACCTGCTCCACATTCAGCTTATTCAGCAGATCGACCTGCCCGGACGCCAGCGCCGACAGGCCGGCTGCCGGGTCGTCGCCATGGTCGATATAGGTGATGCCGTCCAGATAGACCTCATCGCCCCAATACTGCGACGGATCGCGTTTGGTCAGCACGGCGCGCTCGCCGACGCCGTGTTCCTTCAGCTCGAACGGGCCGGTGCCGATCGGGTTGGCGATCAGATTGGCGCCGTCGGCGGCGAAATCGCGGTGGGTGATCAGGGCCGGGTAGTCGCCCATGCTTTCCGGCAGGGACAGGCTCGGCGAGTTCAACCGGAAGCGAACGGTATTGTCGTCGACCTTGGTGATCGCGCCCGGCGCCATCACCGTGCTGTCGCCATCCTTCGTGGTGAGGGACGAGAACCGGCCCTGGTTCGACGAGCCGGTCGCCGGGTCGAGCCAGCGCTCGAACGTGGCGATCACATCCTCAGCGCCGAACTTGTCGCCATTGTTCCAGACCGCGTCCTTGCGCAGGCGGAAGGTCCATTCGGTCAGGTCGTCATTGGCTTCCCAGCCCTCGGCTAGATAGGGCCGGGTCACGTTGTCGGCGCCGACCTGGGTCATCGGCTCGATCACCTGGCGGGCGATGTTGCCCTTCTCGGACCAGTCGAAGACCGCCGGGTCACTGATATCCTGCACGACCATCGATACCTTCAGGGTTCCGCCCATGTTGCCGGTCTGGGCCTGAGCGGTCGATACCACGCCCTCGCCGGTGATCGCGCCGACGACCGCATAGGCCGCTGTCGAGGAAAGGCCCAGCAAGGTCGTCGTGCGCAAGAATTCGCGGCGGTTCAGCTTGCCGCTCTCAAGTTCGTCGACCAGTTGCGGAATAGCAACGTGGACTTTTTCCAAGTCTCGCCTGTTCATCGATAACTCCCCATTCGAAGAAGGTTTGTTTGCGAGTGGTCGAAATTGAATTGTCGTTTTGTTGTTCGCAGAACTACGACAATTCGGGCTTTGATTTGCGAACCCCCTGTATATTCGACCATCTTTTTTGATCGCTTTTTCTGTGACAAATCCTAGGACCGTACTGGAGATTGTCAAACCAAAAACCGGTGACCTCTGCCTCTTGGGGCCAATCAACAGCCTTTTGACGCAGAATACCCATTGAGAGTCGCTCCCGGACAAGTCGCCCGCGCGAATTCGACTCACGGGCTGCTACAATTCCGCTACGGTCGCCGGCCTTCCATCCGATCCCGAAATCATCCGCGAGCCCGTCGCATGCCGAGCAACACCGATATAGACATCCAGGACCGGGAGGATTGCTATCAGGGGTTTTTCCGAA
>CBDEGD010000035.1:0-87716 GCA_965237625.1 Inquilinaceae bacterium | reverse complement strand
CGACCAGGGGCCGGTCGGGGTAGGACCGGGATCGGGCAGCCGGCGACTTAGGGTCATCCATCTTGGGAGCCATTCGCCTAAGTCTCAAACGGATGTTCGAGGATGTCGTAATTAGCCCCCTCACCCCTCCCACGCTAAAGCGCGGGTCCCTCCCTCTCCCACGAGGGGAGAGGGGTTTGACGCGACCCGTTGAAGACTCCTCTCCCCTCGTGGGAGAGGGAAGGACCCGCGGCAAAGCCGTGGGAGGGTGAGGGGGCTCAGGAAATCCTCATCCGCTTTCGACATTGCGCCAACCTGACGACATGCCGTGGATGCCGGAAGCCCGGCTCAATACATATGCTGGCCACCGTTGATCGACAGGGGTCGACCCGGTGACGAAGCCGGCTTCGTCGGCGACCAGGAATGCCACCCCTCGGGCGATCTCATCCGCCTCGCCCAGACGTCCGACCGGGACCTTGGCAATGATCTTCTCCAGCACGTTCTCAGGCACCGCCCGCACCATGTCGGTGTTGATATAGCCTGGCGCAATGGCGTTGACGGTGATGCCCTTGGCGGCACCCTCCTGGGCCAGCGCCTTGGGTGAAGCCGTGGATGCCGGATTTGGCGGCGGCATAATTCACCTGCCCGTACTGGCCGGCCTGGCCGTTGATCGAGCCGATATTGACGATCCGCCCGAAACCGCGATTGCGCATGCCGTCGATCACCGCGCGGCACATGTTGAAGCACGAGCCCAGATTGGTGTCGATCACCGCCTGCCACTGATCCTTGGCCATGCGGTGCATGGTGCCGTCCCGGGTGATACCGGCATTGTTGACCAGGATCTCAACCGGTCCCAGTTCGGCCTCGACCTCGCGCACCGCCGCCTGGCAGGCATCGAAATCGGAGACGTCGAACTTCTTTACGGAAATGCCGGTCTTTTCGGTGAAATCCGCAGCCGCCGCGTCATTGCCGGCATAGCTGGCGACGACCTGATTTCCGGCATCCTTCAGGGCGATACTGATCGCCTCGCCGATGCCCCTGGTGCCGCCGGTGACCAATGCCACTCTTGCCATGATATTCCTCCACTATCGATTTGATTTCTTGGTGATGGGCTAATCCCGTTCGATGCACATGGCGACGCCCATGCCGCCGCCGATGCACAGGGTCGCCAGACCCTTCTTGGCGTCGCGCTTCTGCATCTCGTGCAGCAGCGTGACCATGATGCGGGTGCCCGAGGCGCCGATCGGATGGCCGATGGCGATGGCGCCGCCATTGACGTTGACCTTGTCGGTGTCCCAGCCGAGATCCTTGTTGACCGCGCAGGCCTGGGCGGCGAAGGCTTCGTTGGCTTCGATCAGATCCAGATCGTCGGCGCTCCATCCGGCGATTTCCAGCGCCCGGCGCGAGGCCGGGATCGGGCCGCTGCCCATTACCGCCGGGTCGACGCCCATGGTGGCGAAGGAGGCGATGCGGGCGAGCGGCGCGATGCCCCGCTCCGCCGCCGCCTCGGCGGACATCAGCACGACGGCGGCGGCGCCATCGTTGAGGCCCGAGGCGCTGCCGGCCGTGACCGTACCCTCCTTGTCGAAGGCAGGGCGCAGCTTGGCGAGGCCCTCCAGCGTGGTGTCGGCCTTGGGATGCTCGTCGCTGTCGATCACCGTCTCGCGGCGGCGCACCGTGACCGTGACCGGCACGATCTCATCCTTGAATCTGCCGGCCTCCATGGCGGCGGCGGCCTTCTGCTGGGAGTGCAGCGCGAAGGCATCCTGCTGTTCCCGGGTGATCTGCCATTGGCGGGCGACGTTCTCCGCCGTATTGCCCATGTGATAGCCGTTGAACGCGTCCCACAACCCGTCGCGGATCATGGTGTCGATCATCTTGGTGTCGCCCATCTTGGTGCCGGACCGCAGATACATGCAGTGCGGGCTGTGCTGGCGAAGCGCTCATGTTCTCCTGGCCCCCGGCCACCACGATGCCGGCATCGCCCAGGCTTCACCGCCTGGGCGCCCAGCGCGATGGTGCGCAGGCCGGAGCCGCAGACCTGGTTGATCACATAGGCCGTGCGCTCGACCGGCACGCCGGCCCCGATTGCCGCCTGGCGGGCCGGGTTCTGGCTCTCGCCGGCGGTCAGCACCTGTCCCAGCACGACCTCGTCGACTTCCTCGGCCGCGACCTCGGCCCGCTCCAGCGCCGCCTTGATCGCGACGACGCCCAACTCATGGGCCTGCACGGTGGAAAATCCGCCATTAAAAGCCCCCACAAGCGTCCGTGCCGCTCCGGCGATGACGACGTCGGTCATGAATTCACTCCCTCTTGCGTTTGGTGTGACAGGGGCGGTTCTGGAAACCGATCGACCGGCCCCAATCCGACACTGTGCTGTCTTGTCGGAAACCATAGGACCGGCGGGGGCCGGCGCAAGAAAGCAGCCGGGTGCAGAATGTCTCAGGGTGCAAACTTGGCGGGGAAAAGCAGCGCCACCGCCATTCTGAGAACGATTGATACACTTTTTCAGATCAGGATAGCGCGGGATCAACATCTCCGACCGTCGAAGGGAAATATCGATGAGTACGGGCAACACTCGCGAAGTATTGCTTTTCAGCAACCAAACGAGCGCGTCACTATTTTCGGCGTCCGTTCGGATTCCGGTAGAACGATTTCACTCCGACCTCGTCAGGGCGGTGTTGTCTCTGGCAAGAGAGGCGAAGGCCAATTTGAAGGGCGTGGATCTGGCCAAGCGCGATCTGTCGAATCTCGACATGACCGGCTTGAAGATGCCAAAAGGCCACTTCCATGCTGTGGATTTTTCCGGCGCGAAGCTGGCGGAGGCGGGCCTGAATCATGCGGATTTCGAGGGCGCCAAGCTGGCTGGCACGGATCTGCAGGGAGCGGATTTGCGCAACGCCCTCCTGGGCGGCGTGGACATGCAGGGGGCAAATCTGAAAGGCGCGGATCTACGCCATGCGATGATGGACGGGGGCCGATCTGCGCGGCGCGGATCTGCGCGAGGTAAATCTCGAGCGAGCCACATTGCGCGGGGCAAACCTCGAAGGCGCCGATCTGAGCAGCGCGATCATGACCTACTGCATCGCGGATGGCGTTAATTTCACCGACGCAAAGTTCGAGAGCGTGGAGTTCTACATGGCCGACATGAAAGGACGTGACCGGCCTGACCGAAGAGGTGACCGCCCACGCCCGCCGCATGCGTTGCGAATTCGGGGACGGCGACTGACGGCGGGATTTCGTGGAGCCGGCAGTCTGTGCCGCCCGGTCGCGCGAACGTAGGGGCGGTTTCTCGCCCGATATGGCCTTTGGCGTCAGCCCGTAGGAATGGGCCCGGCGATTGGGCTGAACTGGCTCCTGGCTCGCGTGCCCCGATCGCCTAATACCAAGGGACATAAATAGTGACCGGTTTCACCGCTCTCTTGTATCCGCCCGCAAGGCGCGGCCTGCGCCGTGGTGCAGCGCACCACAAGCGGATCGCAACGCGGCGGGCGGTTACAAGAGAGCGGCCTTCGGTGGAGCCCATTGGCCCTTTCGGATGCGTTGCGACACTTGCCCGATGCGCTGCATCGCGCCGCGCGCCGCGCCTGCCCGCAAGGGCCAACGGGCTCCATGAAACCGGTCACTATTTATGTCCCTTGGTATAAAGCTGGCGTCAAAGACCCACCTTCCGGGCGGCAATCAGCTTGCCGTTCGCGTACCCCTCCCGTTCCAACAGCACGGCACCAGCCGGCAGTGTGATGTCGAAACTGCGTGTTCCGTCATTTGTGTCCAGGCTTTCCAGGGGCCTTCCGTCGACATAGGTGTCCGAGCCGGGATAGGCCAGCGGTAGTGGCTTGAATCGTGAGCGTTGAGCCGGAGCGGCTTGTGGTGACGTCCAGGCGCCGCACGGGCATGTTGCCGAGGATCCGGCCGGCCGCGTCGATCAGATCCTTGTTCGCTTTCAGCAGATCATCCTTGGTCACCGCGTGACGGGAGTCCGGCTGTATCCCCAAATCCTCCTCGGGCGTGCCGGACTGCTCGCCGACGCGCAGGGTTCTGCGGATGGCGACGCGCATGCCCGCCCCCGTTTGGCAATGGCTTGTACGGGGTATCTGGATCCACCGGGGCCGGGAGTTGCAGCAGGAGGGTCAGCAGATCATGGGTCCAGACATTGGCGCCGCCGGCACCCGGTATTCGCATCGACGCCCAGAATGTGCCCGATGTTGTGATCCTTGAAACCGGCAGCGAAAATATCGGTCGCGCCTGTAGCATCGTGCGTCGGTGATGAGCACGACCGGCCCGTCGTATCTCTGCCCCTTGTTGTTCGCGAATTCATGGGGCGTTATCGGAAAACCGCGCGAATAGATCGCTCCGGTCTCGACGGAGGCGCGGATGGACTCGACCCAGGGGCCGAGATCGATGCCCACGCGGTCTGTCTTATGCCGGGTGCAAATCCGGGCATTCAGAGGCGTGTTGATGAATTGGGTCGGCTCGGGCGTGAACTTCCACTGGCGTCAACACCTGCAGCAGGCCTTCGCTGGCAAAGATGTGGCCGCCGCCATTGCCCCGAACATCCACGATCCAGCCCCGACTGAGGCAGCAATTCGGCCAGCCGGATGAATTCGTCGATGAATCCTTCCGGGTTTTCCACATTGAAGGTGAAGATCCGGAATATAGCCGAACTCGCCGGACGACGTGGTGACGCTTCTTGCGCTGAAGACGCCGGCCAGGGTCGTCACCAGCGACTGACCGGCGGCGGCGCTGCGGTTCGAAACCTTCTTTGCTGGCTTTCTCCTCGGCAATGACGCCCGGCGCGAACAGCATCTTCCGCGCGCGCTGTTTGATATCCGCTTCGATATCGATTCCCAGGCAGGCGGCATTCGCATTGGCCGAATCCGCGTCGACGCCGCCGGTGTCCGGCAGCATCGGCGAGACGAGCCAGTCCTGCCTGATCTCGCGCTCGACTCCGTTGAGGTCGGTATAGCCGATGATCACCCACATCGCGTCGGGCGGCAGGGCCCGGCGAAGCGCCCGCACCGTCAGCCCGTCGACCCCTCGGGCGTGGCGGGCCGCGGCGTTGCTGCCGGCATGCTGGTCGGCGGAGACTTCGACGGCGCGCCGGATCGGCACGCCATTCCACGCGGTGATTTCCACGCCCTGCTTGAAATGCGCGTGCGAGAAGCCCTGAACGAAGTGGGTCGCGATATAGCGGGGGTTAGCGCCCTCAAAGTACTCTTCAATGTCGAATGGCAGGAATGCCACTTTGTCGGCGAATGGCGCGGGAAGCATATAATTCGTGTGCAGATCGCGAACCGAGGTGAAGACCTCGATCATGTCGCGGTGGAACTGGAATTCGCTGGCCATGGTCGCAGTCGTTGGATTCATCGAGCCGATGCTTGATCAGCCGCAGTTTCTGAACCGGGTCGACCCCGTGCATCGATTCCTTCAGGGGCAGATGGACGAAATTGTCGTCCATGAGGACCAGCGCCTGCTCGACGAGCCGTTTGCGCCCGTTGAGGTTCAAACGCGCCGGCCGACGCCAGGAAGGTCGGCAGGTCGGAGGCGGCGGCCAAATGCGAACGGACCGCGGCGTGAGCAGATTTGAGAAACGCGATGTTCGACGCTGCCGAGGCTTTCTTGTTGGATTTTGAAGCATTTTTTTTTGCGGCGGATTTCTTCGCCTTCTTGCCTGCGCTCTTTTTCACCATCGTCGCCTCCCTACATTTTGGTTACGAATGGACCAACGCCGGCGACAAGAAGCCGTCTACTATCAGTTGGTTGATCCGCCCCTGCCCGCTTTCCCCAAAACGGGTGCGAAACCGCACCAGACTTTCGACGCCCGCATTCGAGACGCGTCGTCGAGCCTGTCCGCTCAGGACGCGTCGACATCTCAAGTAAGACACCACGGGCGTCTCACATGATCGTCTCAAGGGTTCCAGGTCCAAGCGAGATTGGATCGGCTGGACAATCCGGCTGTTCACGCTTGTCATGCGTCCGGGCGTAACCAGATCAGACACCAGGAAGACGCCCGAGCCGTCGCCAATGTCTCCGAAACCGCCAAGAAACGTTCTCGTACCTGGCGTAGTAGCGACGCGCCTTAAGGCATGCCCGCAAGTCGTCTGCCCAGTTCAGGAAGTCGGTCCTGATATCCTGGGTCGGTTTCAGGTCGTCTGGAATTACGGTGACAGTAACCGAATTACTCTGCTGCCGCCTGTGGCAGCCGCCGCACAAGAATTCAAGCAATCCTGAATGCAACAGGAGGCTAGGCAATATGGGCGATGACCGCAGTCAATTCGGTTACTGTCACCGTAATTCAGAATGAGGAACCTTACCGTCCCATCATTTCGTTTGGAATGAACAATGGCTTGTCGGTCGGCCACCCTTGAATAAACTCCGGAGCGTAGCCCTCTGGATAGTAGAGCGCCGGAGGGATTTCGAGGTCACGGATTTCTTGCTGTTGGATGTCACTGCGCGAAAACGTAGGCGGGGGAATAAGCAAACCTCCGGTTTCTTCAGTGTCAAATACCGGAGTGGCGACGTTGGAGTATTCCGGCAAGACACCATCGCGAATCCATACCTTATCTCTGGTCATATTCACGACAATCATATCTGGGGCGCCAAAATGAAAAGGCCCTTTCCAATAATGGCGGATTTGTGCAAGCAACTCAGGGTTTGAATAGGCGTCAAATGACATGTGCGTCGTCATGCCCAGACGAGGCTCAACCTGGCTAAAGAGATACCCAGCCGCGTAGCCAGGGTTGTGCGATGTATCTACTGTCATTCGTCCCATCAGGGGCAAACACCGTTCACTCCGGACGAAATGGAATTCAGTTCGACTTGAACCTCCGTGATGACAAGATCGCACCCTTCGGCATACTTAATGGTCAAGGAATTCGGACGGCCATCGCCCGTGAATGCGACACACATTCCGTTCCAGTCCAAACGATAGGCACTTGCCCCATCTTGGGTGTGAGACTGGCGCCAGTGAATGATTTTGACGCCGTCCTTTTCATACACGATACCTCCATCGTCATCGAACGGGAATTCATTGACTTCAAGCTCATAGCCTTGCCCGACCGGGAAGATGGCAAAACTATCCTTGTGCCATGTCAACATCTCGCTCATGCGGTCCATCATGTATGAGACACCATGCTTTTCCGTGCGTCCCGACGGGCCGTACACACGGAATGTCTCGTTCCAGCGACCAGCCCACGCACCGAACATAAACGCATAAGGAATCGAAGCGGCATGATCCCAATGCAAGTGGGTGAGAAAGACATCGTTGAGTTGATTCAGGGGAATGCCGGATGCCAGGTAGTTGGCCACCGAGCCGGGACCCATATCAAAAATGAAGCTATCGCCATTTCCCAGTTCAACATAAACTGACGTGCCCATTTGGCCCGGCCTTGGGATCGGCGAGGACCCCATGAAAGTTACCCGTATCTCCTCCAATTGAATCTCTTCTCTTCCGGGTACCCAGTTGGCAGCACTGGATAACCACGGCATCGGTTCGAGACCTTCGAATGTGAGGCCCTCTTTCCAGCGGCCATTTGGTTGACCTCCTGTAACCAATTCCTGAAATACTTCGGGCGCAGTCTCATAACCTTGTGCATCAAGTTTCTGGATTGTCTCCGCATCGAGACGAGGACCTTCTTGCGCTGACACGCCACCAAATGCGAACGGAACAAACAAAAGCGCGAATGCCGCCCTAAAGATCGTCAGCTTCAACATGAGATACCTCAAAGATAATTCAATTTCTGCCAAGTAGATTGGAGTATTATGAATACTCTATACTAGCAGTTTTTTGTAACCACCTCGCAAGGCATTGATAGTGAGCAATAACGGCGGCTCTGTCCAGCCAAACGGTCGTCCATGCCTGCATAGTCGTAGGTCTCCTCTGGGTCTTAGCTGTGTAAAAACTCTTGCGGAGGTCCTTCGAGCGCAAGATCGATTCGCAACGCATTCTTCTGACGCATCAATGATTCACCAAGCCCGCTTTTTGGATTCAATTGTTGCGCCTGCAAGGCCACCGCTGGGGGTTTTACACAGCCAGGGTCAAATCCAGAAGTGCTGACAACCTGGGACCGATGTCTGCCATTGGGCCGATTGCGTCCGAAATTCTCCATGATGATGCTGATGCCAGGACTGTCAGCTCGCCAGGATGTCGAGCCGCGCCACGACTGCCGAATCCCTCGCCTACCCCACCCCCGCCAGCCAATCCGCCAGCGCCCGCCAGATCAGCTGCGGCGCCCTGCCCGCCACGACCATGCCGATATGGCCCAAAGGCGGGTCGATCTGCAACGCGTCGGGGATCGCCGTCGCCAGGGCGCGGGCGCTTTCGGGGGGGACGATGCGGTCTTGTTGGGGGATCAGATGCAGGGTGGCCTGGCGGATCTGGGTGGGATCGACCGGGGTGTCGGCAATGAGCCAGGCGCCGTTGGCCGGGGTGTTTTCGCCGTACCAGCCGGCGATGCATTCCTCGGCCACCGGGCCGGCGAGCGGGATGCCGTCGTTCAGCCAGTCTTCCAGGGCGACGAAGGCCTCGGCCTTGGCGGATGACAGGTCAAGGCGGGCGAAGCGGGTGAATTTGTTGAGGGCGAGGAGCGGGTCGAGGCCGGCGAACAGGGTCTGGATACCGTCGACGGGCAGTTCCCCCCATTCGCGGATCAGGGGCAGCAGAGGCGTCATGGCGCCGACCAGGCGGTCCACCGTTTCCGTATCGGCGGCGTGGAAATGCCAGGGGGTGGCCATGAAGACCGCGGCGGAGACGTCTTTCGGCCGGCGCTGGGCCAGGGCGGCGACGAACAACCCGCCCATGCAATAGCCGACCACCGGCATCGGGCCGCCGGTTTCCGCGATGGCGGTGTCCAGGGCGCGCTCCATCCGCACGACATAGTCGGTCAGGGTGTAGCCACGATCCGCGTCGCCGGGCCGGCCCCAATCCAACAGCAGCGGGCGGAAGCCCTGGCCAGCCATCCAGCGCAGCAGGCTGGTCCTGGCCGAGAGATCCAATATGTAGCCGCGATTGACCAGGGACGGTACGAACAGGACCGGGCGGCCCCGGGCGCTGCCGGGCATAGATGGGCCGCCGGGCGCGGTCTCGCCATAGTCGAGCAGCCTTGCATCGGCCTCGGACCACAGCGCGGCCGGGTCGGTGACGTCGCGGCGGTAGGGATGGTGGCGATAGCGCTCCAACCCAGTCAGGAAACCGGCGGAGCGGGCGCAGAGTTCGGCGGTGACGGCGGTCGAGAACGGGTCAGCGTTTTCCGGGTTTAGGTTTTGCAGCAGCTCGTCGAGCGGGCCGTTTGGCTTCCAGCTTGGCAATCCGGTCTTCCAGAGCGGCAATGCGGCCAAGGAGCTCAGCCACATCGACTGCGCCACCGTCAGATGCAGGCCCAGCGGGCGCGGCCCCAGACGGCTGGTTTGCGGAGGTGGCGGTGTCGGCTGCGTCATGGGAACCCCGTGTGCCGGGCGCGGGCTGGCCGTGTGGCGTCTGGCCGGGCCCCGTCTGTCCAGGCCCCGTCTGCCCAGGATTGGCGAACGGGCCGAGGATCGCCGGCAGGGCGGACAGGAACGCCTCCGCCATCGGCGCCGCCGCGGCCATCTGCTGGCCCATCATGCCATAAAGCCGGGACATCGCCTCGGCAGCTTCCGGATCGGCCGACATGGCCGACCATTGCTCCTGCCACAGATCGAGGTAGCGGCGGGCGAGATCCTGGAATTCGGGCGGTTCGGACATGGCGCGGCAGTATACGGAGGCCGGCCGGGGCTCGCCAGTGGGGATGGCTGTTATCGGCCACGACGAAAATTCCATCCGATGCCAATTGACGTCATACCCGGCCGCCCCCTACGGTTGGCGGTAACGGGCAATATCCCGACATCGGCGGCATAGAGGCGAATTGCATCGCCAGGAACCAGAACAAGCCGCACTGCACGCCGGCAGTCGGGTCAGGGAGACGAAAATCATGGCGTTACCGCGCATCAACGAGTTCAGCCTCAGCACGACCGTGCAGGCCGAACGCAAATTGCCGACCTTCGCCAAGCCATCCGACCGGGCCTTCAGCTCCGCCGCGGACGGATTCCAGGTCTATCAGCGCGGCGTGTCCGCTGCGATCCCGGTTGTCGTGCTGGACGACAGCGTCAGCGTCTTCCTGCCCGACACGCTCGGCATCATCGGCGAAACCACCATCGACGAATTCCTCGGCGTCACCGACCTGGTGAACGGCGACAACACTACCTGCAGGAACTGAATGGGCCCGGCTGCGGGGAGGTTCTCCACAGCGAGGGCACAGTATCCCGGGCACCCATGACGGGTGTACGAACAAAGTCAGAAGAGAAGCTTAGGACCGGAGGCACACTGTCATGGCGATCATCTTCACCGAGAGCTTTGAGACGGACGGGAATGGCACGCGGTACCTAACATCCGTTCCGGAATTTACCGACGGCGTTGCCGACTTCTTCAAACGGACGGATGGATCCGACATCGCCGCCAGTTACCTCGTTACCGGTTTCGATGGCAGCTTCTTCTTCGGCGCTCAAGATCTGGACGGTGAGGGTGCCAGTCTGCCGCTCACCCTGACGATTGAGGACATCGACATAAGTGGGTTCACCGGTCTGCAATTCTCTGCAGATGTCGCCGAAGACGATTCGTCCGATGGGAGCGAAGACTGGGATCTGAGCGACTTTGTTCACATCGCCGCTCAGATTGACGGAGGCGGGTTCTTCGACATCCTCAATTTCGAGTCGATCCCGGATGGGGACGCCTTCAATGCGGTCCCTGCTGTCGACAGCGATTTCGACGGTGATGGCGATGGCACGCAACTCACCTCCGCCTTCGCGACGTTCACGAGAGCGATCACCGGCACCGGCAGCGTGCTGGACTTGCAGTTCACCTTTGATCTGAACGCCGGCGACGAGGACATAGCCATCGACAATATTCAGATCGAAGGCGACGCGGTCAGCACTGGGCCGGCAGTCGCTCTGGAGGACACCTTCGACGATGCAAGCCAGTTTACGGTGACACAGGGCGCATTGTTCACGGATGGCTTTGGCGACTACTTCACTGTCACCGACGGATCGACAATTGGTTCGTTCGTCGAGTTCACAAATCCGGATGGCGGCTTCCTGGCCGCTCAGGATGTGAATGGCGAGGGCGGACCGGCCACGGTTCAGATCCTGTACGACGACATCAACATCGCAGGACTGACGAACCTGAATTTCTCGGGCCTTTTTGCCGAGGATGATGACGGCACCAACCAGGATTGGGATGCTGACAGTTCGGTACTGTTGGAGTACTCGATCGATGGTGGCGCCTTGCAGAACCTGCTGGCCTTCGAAGCCACTGGCGGGACGAACACCGAGCCCGCGCAGGACACGGACTTTGACGGGATTGGCGACGGCACGGCCCTGACAGACACGTTCCAGGAGTTCACCGCCGCGATTTCCGGCACCGGGAGCAGCCTCGACCTGCGGATCACCCTGGCCAATCTGGAAGCAGGGGACGAGGACATTGCGATCGACAACGTCATGATCGTTGGCGATGGCGACATCGTCGTACCCGAGACGACCATCGCGATCGCCGCGACAGATGCGGACAGGGCAGAGGGCGACGCTGGCTCGACGGATTTCGTCTTCACGATTGCCCGGTCCGGCGATACGTCCGAGGCCGGATCGGTGGACTACGCGGTTTCAGGGGATGCGGATGACAGCGACTTTGGCGGTGCACTGCCATCCGGCACCGTCAACTTTGCTGCCGGCGAGACGAGCCAGACGCTGACCATCGCGGTCTCGGGCGACGTCACGCCGGAACTGGACGAAGGCTTCACCGTCACGCTGTCGAACGCGACCAACGGCGCGGCGATTTCGACGGCAACGGCGAATGGCACGATCCGGAATGATGACGGGGTTCTCATTAACCTGATCAGCGAGGTCCAAGGGTCGGGCAATGCCAGCCCACTGCTGGGGTCGATCGTCACGGTCGAGGCCGTTGTCGTCGGCGACTTTCAGGACGGTGTCGGTGCCAATGGCGATCTGAACGGCTTCTACCTGCAGGAGGAGGACGGCGACGCCGATTCCGACCCGCTGACGTCTGAAGGCATCTTCGTCTTCGACGGCTTCAGCCCGGCCATCGACGTGCAGGTTGGGGATCGCGTCCAGGTTACCGGAACGGTCGACGAGTTCTTCGGTGAAACGCAAATCGACACCGTCACCGCCGTCACGGTGCTTTCCAGCGGCAACCAGAGTGACGTCACGCCGGCGACGATCATGTTCCCGGTTGCCAGCACGGTCACCAACAGCGACGGCGTACTGATCGCCGATCTTGAGGCCTATGAGGGCATGCTGGTGACGATCCCTCAGGAACTGACTGTTTCAGACGTATTCACCCTAGGCCGGTTCGGTGATATCGGGCTTCATGCGGATGGCCGGCTGCCGACCTACACACAGACGAACGCACCGAGCGTCGCCGGATTCCAAGCCTACCAAGACCTCGCTGTCCGCAACACGGTCATCCTGGATGACGGTTCGACCATTCAGAATCCGGACGTGATCCCGTTTGAAATTGCCTCGGCGCCCGGTAACGTCACGGGGCAACTGGACGCGAACGACGAGTTGGGTGCCGGCGACACGCTGACCGACCTGACCGGGGTGGTGCGCTTTGGCCGGGGCTCGGGCGGTTCGGGTGACGAGATCTACCGCATCAACCCGACGGCGGATCCAGTCTTCGAAAACGACAATTCGCGTCCGACCGAGGCGCCCGATGTGGGCGGCGACATCACGGTGGCATCGCTCAACGTGCTGAACTTCTTCACGTCGGTGGACGACGACCAGGGACGAAACAACAATCCGTTGAACGCGGGTCCAACCCCGCTGGAACCGCGCGGGGCGAACGATCTGACGACCGCCTCTACGTCTGTGGCCCCGTCTACGCAAGCCCAGAGCGACCCTTTGGCCGAGTTCGACCGGCAGCTCGACAAGCTGGTTTCGGCCTTGTCCGAAATCGAAGCCGACATCTTCGGGCTCGTCGAGCTCGAAAATGAGTTTCCCGGCTTTGCCGATCCAACCAACCTGAATGGTCAGACAGCGGTCGAACGGCTGATTTCCGAACTGAATGCCGTGGTCACAACGGCCGACTATCAGTTCGCAGCGCCGTCAGACGGCTCGTTGTTTGGCGACACCGGTGATGCGATCACGGTCGGCCTGATCTACGACGCGAACACCGTTGAGCTTGCGCAGGGTACGACCGTTGAGGTTCTGACTGATGCGGACCTGGCAGGTCTGGGCTTCGGGTCTCTGCCAGCGGTGTTCGACGGATCGAGCACCAACCGCGCGCCGATTGCCGCGACGTTCGAGGAAATCGCAACGGGTGAGACCTTTACGATTTCGGTCAACCACTTCAAATCCAAGGGCTCGCCCGGACCCGCGCCCACTGGCGATGTGGACATTGGAGACGGGGTCGGCAATGCGAACCAGACACGACTGAATGCGGCCACCGTTCTGGATGCCTGGCTGGACACAAACCCGACCGGCTCGGCCGACGAGGACGTGCTGATTATCGGCGACCTCAACGCCTATGCTCAGGAAGATCCGATCCAGTTCCTGTTCGGCGAAGGTTTCACCGACCTCGCGGAAGCGTTCGCGACTCCGGGTGAGTTCAACTATTCGTTCGGCTTCCCACTCGACCTGTCCACCAGCCCGCAGGTGCAGGGCTTCGGTACCCTGGATTACGGCTTGGCATCGGGCTCGCTGTTGACGCAGGTCACCGGCGCCGCCGAGTGGCATATCAACGCCGATGAGGCGTCGATATTCGACTACAATCTCGAATTCCGTCCGCAGGCCCAGGCAGACGGCCTGTACGGCGCCACGCCGTTCCGGTCCTCGGATCACGATCCGCTGGTGATCGGTCTTGACCTCTCTTCGGAGCCGCCGCCATTCGTCGCGATCTACGACATCCAGGGCGCTGGGCATGTCTCGACATTCGACGGGCAGGAGGTCACCACCGAAGGCGTCATCACCGCGATCGACAATGACGGCTACTACATCCAGGATACCACCGGCGACGGCGACAACGCCACGTCGGACGCGATCTTCGTCTTCACCGGCTTCGGCAACGTGCCGGCGGACCTGTCGGTCGGAAACCTTGTCAGCGTGGAAGGCACGGTCCGCGAGTTCACCGCCAACGAACTGGCATTCTTCGACAATACCGCGGCCAGCCTGACGACGACCGGCATCAGTCCGAGCAGAGTGTCGATCCTTGAAGAAGCCGTCGCGCTGCCGGCGGCGATCATTCTCGGCAGCTCGGGACGGCTGGTGCCAGACGAATTCGTCATCAGCCCCGACGAAGAGCCGACCGATCTGACCGATCCGTTGCAGGCCAACCTCAATTTCGACCCCGATCAGGACGGTATCGATTTCTTCGAGAGCCTGGAGGGAATGCGGGTCACGGTGGAGGATTCGGTTGCGATCTCAGCGACCAACGGATTCGGAGAAACCTGGGCGCTGACCAATCAGGGAGACAATATCTCGCCCGACGACGCAAGGCTGAGCCATAGCGGCGTCGATGTGGGCATCGCCCTTGCCGCCGGCCCCGATGGCACCGGCGATCTGAACCCCGAGCGGATCCAGCTGCAATTCGCCGGACCGCTGCTGCCCGATGGCTTCAATCCTGCACCGGTAACGAATGGCTCGCTGCTCGGCGACGTCACCGGCATCGTCGGTTACAGCTTCGGCAACTACGAAGTCCAGGTGACCGAAACATTCACGACCATCGACAGCGGTCTCACGCAGGAAACCACCGCCCTTGCCGGCAATGACGATCAACTCAGCGTCGCAACTTACAACATATTGAACGTTGCGGCCGATGGGTCGGACACGGCACAGATCGCGGCGCTCGCAAACCAGATTATCAACAATCTCGGCACGCCCGACATCATCGGGCTGCAGGAGGTGCAGGACAACAACGGCACCGCATCGGCGACGGATGACGGCGTGCTGAGCGCCGATCAGACATTGCAGGCGATCGTCGATGCGATCGCCGCCGCTGGCGGACCGCAATATCAATTCGTCGGCGCCGAAGTGGATGTTTTCGGGGAGACCGGCGGGGTGCCGGGCGGCAACATCCGCAACGCTTTCCTCTACAACCCGAACCGGGTGACCCTCGACGAGGCAGTGACGCTGGAAGTCGACCAACTGGCAGCGCTCGGCATCGACGACCCGAATACGTTCGACGGCACCCGCGATCCGCTGCTCGGGCGGTTCACCTTCAATGGCAATGAGGTCACGGTGATCAACAATCACTTGACCTCACGCTTCGGCAGCACCCCGATCTACGGATCGCAGCAGCCCTTCGTCCAGGCCGGGGAGGCGAACCGCGAGGCGGAGACCCTGGCGCTCAATCAGATTGCCGCAGCGCTGCTGGCGCAGGACCCGAACGCCAATGTGATCGTCCTCGGCGATATGAACACCTTCGACTTCACCAACGACCTGACCGAGATCCTGCCGGGAACAGGCGACGATCAGATCCTGACCAATCTGATCACCGAACGGCTGGCGGAGGACGAGGCCTACACCTTCATTTTCCAAGGCAACAGTCAGGTGCTGGACCACATATTCGTCACCGGCGGATTGCTGGACCGGGGCCAGGCTGAAGTCGATATCGTGCACGTCAACAACGATTTCCCGACTTTCGCCAGCGACCACGAGCCGGTTGTGGCACGCTTCACATTGCCGGAGGCCATTGTCGGAACCGAGTCCAGGGACTTCCTGGTCGGGACCAATGGGGAAGACACCATTCTTGGGCTTGGCGGCAACGATGTGCTGGTCGGCAGGGACGGTGACGACACGCTCGACGGCGGCGGCGGCCGGGACAGGCTGTATGGCGGCGACGGCAACGATTTGATGTTCGGCGGCGACGGCCGGGACAAGCTGTATGGCAGCGACGGCAACGACCGCATGTCCGGCGGCGATGGCGAAGACAGGCTGTCCGGCGGACGCGGCAACGATGTCATGCTGGGCGGCAAGGATGACGACCGTCTGGATGGCGACAGCGGCGACGATTGGCTGTACGGCGATGGTGGCGACGACCGGCTGGAAGGCGACAGCGGCAGCGATGCCTTATTCGGTGGCGATGGCAACGACCGGCTGGAAGGTGGTCGTGACAATGACATGCTGGATGGCGGCGACGGCGATGACCGCCTTGATGGCGACAGTGGCAATGATCTGCTGATCGGCGGGGCGGGCGACGATTTCGTCCTTGGCGGCTCCGGCAGCGATGTCTTCGTCTTCGGGGTCGGAGACGGCAACGACACCTTCCGTGATTTCGATGTGCGGGGCCGCGGGGACGATGACGACGACGACGATGACGATGACGATGATGATGATGATGATGACGGCTATCACGGTGGCCTGAATTTCGACATGCTCGACCTCACGGATTTCGGATTTGAAGAAATTGGCGAGGTCGCTGCGCTGACCGAAGATCAGGGTAGAAACACGGTGATACGCTTCGATATGGATACGTCGATCACCTTGGTCGGTGTGGATGCCGATGCGCTGCTGGCGCAATCGGACGTGTTCATTCTGTAATAGACCGGATCGGCGCTGCCGGCGGGCGCCGTTCCGCGGCCGGCAGCGCCCCCCGCATTTGCGACCTGCGGGAGGCTTGGCAATGCTGCGCTGATCGCGTACGACTCAGAAAGCGGCCTGCGGAATGGCTGACATAACTCGCGAAGTGTCGAACGCGATGGCAAAGACCCCGGCCGGCGAAAAGCCGCCAATTACGATCAAGAAATATGCGAACCGGCGGCTCTACAACACCGCCGAGAGTTCCTACGTGACGCTTGATCACCTGGCCGAGATGGTGAAGGCGGGCGTCGATTTTGTGGTCTACGACGCCAAAACCAAAGATGACATCACCCACTCCGTCCTGACCCAGATAATCGTCGAGGAGGAAGCCAAGGGACAGAGCCTGCTGCCTATCGGCTTTCTGCGCCAGTTGATCAGCCTGTATGGCGGCAACATGGAATGGCTGGTGCCGAACTATCTGGACTATTCGATGAATGCCTTTGCCAAGAACCAGGATCAGATCCGGCACTATTTTCAGGACACCATGGCCGGCATGTTCCCGTTCGGCGGTTTCGAGGGAGTGGGCAAGCAGAACGTCGCCATGTTCGAGCGCGCGATGAAGATGTTTACGCCATTCTCTCCGGATAACGGCGATGCCCCGGCATCGAATGGCGAGGCGTCGGCCGACCCGGCGCCAACGGAGCCGCCTCAATCGATCGATGAGTTGCAGAAGCAACTCGACGCGCTGCAAAAGCAGCTCCGATCGATGAAATCAGCGCCGAAATCGAAAAAAGACTGAGTTGCCGTTTCGGAAATGACGATCGACGCGGGCCGATGTCATCCCGCCTTGGACAGTTCGGCGCGCCTTAGCCGACCCCGCCAACCGCCCGCGACCGCGGCGGCGTTCTGGTCTCTATCTTAACCGGCTTCTTTTCGGATCCGACCTTCATCTTCTTCTCCGGCTCCGGCGTGATCACCTCTTGATGCGCCCAGGGCCGCTCCAACTCGGGCCGGGCGAAATAATAGCCCTGGAGGAAGTCGGCGCCTTCTTCAGCCAGAATTTCGGCGGAGACTCTGTCCTCGACACATTCGGCCACGGTCTCCAGACCAAAGCCTTTGGCCAGGCCGACCAGCGTTCGGACGAACAGACGATTGTCCCGGTTCGTGGCGATATCGCGCACGAAGGAGCCATCGATTTTCACCACATCGACGGTCAGGGCCTTAAGGTGACGGAATGAGGTGTAGCCGGCGCCGAAATCGTCGAGCGCCACCTTGCATCCGAGATCGCGCACGGTCGACACGAAGCGCGCCGACTCCTCGATGTCCTGGATCGCCGCAGTCTCGGTGATTTCCACCGTCAGCCGGCTGGCAATTTCCGGATGCCCGCCGACCAGCGATATCAACCGGCGCAGCCAACTCTGATCGGATGCGGTCAGGCCGGAGATGTTGAGAGCCAGGCACACTTCCGGGTCCTCAACAAGCTGCTGAACACCCAGTTCCAACACGCGCCGATCGATCATGCGGCTCAGCCCCAGCCGCTCGATGACCGGGATGAACTCGCCGGCTGCGATCAGGCGGCCATCCTCAGCACGCAGGCGCAAAAGGCACTCGTAGCACGCCACCGCCGCGGTCCCAGCGCTGACCACAGGCTGGTAGGCCAGGACCAACCGGCCGTCCTTGACCGCTTCCTTGACCTGCTTGCCCAGGACAATGTCACGGCGATGTTCGGAGCGTTGTTCATCGGTGAGGTGATAGAAACGATGGCAATCGCGCCCCTGCCCCTTCGCCTCGCGTAGCGCCGTCTCGGCGCGTGTCATCGCCTCGGCGGGCGTCTGCACATAGGCCGGGAAGGCGACGCCACCAATCGACACCGATACGTGGATCGGACCGACCGGCGTCTGGATCGGCTGCTCGCGGAACATCCGCAGGATCTTTTCGGCGACCTTTGGAGTTTCCGACTCCGGGCATTGCCCGAGGACCAGCCCGTATACGTCGCCGCCGATGCGGCCGATCGTGTCACATTCCCGCACCGCCTTTTCCAGCCTCTGGCCGGCGCCGACGATGACCGCATCCGCGGCGAGATACCCGTATGCGTCGTTGATCAGGGACAGCTTGTCGAGACCGACGCTGAGAAACGCGCCATCGGTCTGATAGCGGATGCTGTTCGCCATGGCCTGATGAAGGGCGTCGCGCAGCCGGTTGCGGTTCAAATGGCCGGTAAGTTCGTCAAAATTAGCCAAATGCTCGAGCCGCGCCTCGTTCTGCTTACGCTGGTCAATCAGGCGCAGGACGCCGCGCATCCGGATCGGCTGGCCATCCTTGTCAAAATCGGCAAAGCCGCGATCGTGCACCCAACTCATTCGGCCATCGGCACGGCGAACGCGGTATTCGCAGTCGAAGGGGTCACGGACCAAATAGTGGTCGGACAGCATTTTCAACCGGAATGGCAGATCTTCCGGATTGATTCGGCCATGATACTGCTCACCCTCGGAATAGGGCTCGACCTTGTCCGTTCCGAAAAATTCGAAGACCGGCCCCACCCATTCGATGGCGTCGGTGGTCAGGTCCCACTCGTAACCGACGTCGCCGGCCGCAAGCAGCGCCGCCCGCAGAATTCCGTCTTGCATGCTGTCGGTGGTCATGGTCAGTGGGCAATCCCGGTACGCGCAATAGGCTTCCGCGGCATTCCGGCGTGCCAGACTGCGCGCCGCAAAGTCCGCCGACACTAGCGATAAAAACGTTTATAGACCCTTAAATCGCCATTTCCGTCCGCCTGTGGATCGCCCCCAAAAAATAGGGTTAACCATTCTGATTCGTTCGTCTTTTTCCTCTGCCATAGCAATTTTCTTATATTTTTAATAAATTCCATTCATGCTACTCTAAATAGATTGTCCGATGGGTGGAACCTACCCCCGGATAGGGAATGCAATCCGACCGGCCGAAAGAGCCGGAACCGGCCTGGGGAGTCCGGAGAGGGAAAACGATGGTTGGTATGTCATCCATCCTGCCGCCCGCACAGCGCGGACCAGGCGTTCGCCCGGTTCAGTCCGTGGCCGGGGCCGAGCGAAAGTCGTCCCGGTCGCAGCAATCTGACGCCGCCCATCCAGCGGCTGGGCGGGAGCGGACGAGTTGGCGTGACCGCAACCAGATCAACGGCGAGAGCTTCATCGACGCGGAATTCGTCGAAGTCCTGCGCGGGACGGCCTCCACCGCAAAGGCCGCAAGTCCAATCGACGAGAACCTGCGTCAGGCTTTGGAGGCCTACCGTCGGGCTGGGAATCTGCGCTCCATTCTGGGTGCAATGATCGATATCCCGACCTAGCCGTTATATCCGCAGATCAGGCGCCGCCCGGCACCTCCGTCGTTAGAGCACGATGAGATTAGGTCAGATGACCTAATCTCATCGTGCTCTAAAACATTCGAGTAGAGTGGGATTCAGATCTGAAGTCGTATCGACTTCAGATCATCCCGCCCTAGTGCAAAGACCATCAACGCGCGCGCAGGGACCGGCTGAAGCGCGCCGTTGTCGACGATCGTTTGCTCCGGCCGCCCGGTTGGCTGGGCGGTATCGATCAGGCAGCGCCAATGGCGTCCATCGGGAATTTCCGGAAGCCGGAACGCCACCTCCTCGGTGTGGGCGTTCAGGGTCAGATAGAGGAGATCGTCGGTCTCATGCTGACCGGCCTGCCCCATGAATTGTCCGGCATCCCCAGCCAACATCATGCCGATCGACCGTGCGTTGGGATCCAGCCACTGTTCCTCGGATTTCGGGGAGCCGTCCGGCGTGCGCCATTGAATATCGGGGACGCCGCGCGCCGATTGCTCGCGTCCATGCAGGAATCGCGGGCGCCGCAGCACCGGATGATCCCGTCGCAGAGCCAGCAGGCGACGGACAAAAGCCTGTAGATCGCGCCCTTCGGCGTCGATACCGGACCAATCCACCCAGCTGATATCGTTGTCCTGGCAATAAGCGTTGTTGTTGCCCTTCTGGCTGCGGCCGAATTCGTCGCCCGCCAGCAGCATCGGCGTGCCCTGGGACAGCATCACCGTCGCCAGCAGATTGCGTTGCTGCCGGGCGCGTAGCGTCGAAATGGCGGGGTCGTCCGTCGGCCCCTCGACACCGTAATTGGCGCTGCAATTGTGATCGTGGCCATCGCCGCCATTCTCCCCGTTCGCCTCGTTATGGCGCTCGGCATAGCGCACCACATCGGCGGCGGTGAATCCGTCATGGCAGGCGACATAATTGACACTGCACCAGGGCCGCCGGCCATTGTGCTCGAACAGATCCGCCGATCCGGCAAGCCGCCGTGCCAGCTCCGGGATCATGCCCTCATCGCCCCGCCAATAGCAGCGCACGGTGTCTCGGAAACGATCGTTCCATTCCGCCCAGCCGGCCGGAAAGTGCCCGAGTCGATAGCCTTCGGGCCCGATATCCCAGGGCTCCGCAATCAGCTTCAAACGCGACAGCACCGGGTCCTGGCGGATTGCGTCGAAGAAGTTGCCATATGGATCGAAGCCGTCGCCGTCGCGGCCCAGCGTCGTGGCGAGGTCGAAGCGGAACCCGTCCACATGCATTTCCTCCGCCCAATAGCGCAGGCTGTCCATGACCATCTGCAGCACCCTGGAATGGCCCAGATTGAGCGCGTTTCCGGTGCCGGTGTAGTTGGCGTAGTAGCGCGGCCGGTCGGGGTCGAGATGGTAGTATGAGGCATTGTCGATCCCACGCAGGCTCAGCGTCGGCCCCAGATGGTCGCTCTCGGCGGTGTGGTTGTAGACCACGTCCAGCAACACCTCGATGCCGGCATCGTGCAGCCGCTTGACCATGGTCTTGAACTCGCCGATATCGCCGGCGGACAGATAGCGCGGCTCCGGCGCGAAGAAGCCCAAAGTGTTGTAGCCCCAATAGTTCCGCAGCCCCTGCTCGACCAGGAACCGGTCGTCGAGGAAGGCATGCACCGGCAGCAACTCGACCGCCGTCACCCCCAGGGATTTCAGGTGTTCGATGACCGGTGCCGATGACAGCCCGGCGAATGTGCCCCTTTTGCCGGGCGGCAGGTCGGGGTGCTGGATCGTCAGCCCGCGCGGATGGGCCTCATAGATGACGGTCTCCGACCAGGGGATTTCCGGCCGCTTGTCCTCGCCCCAGGTGAAGGCCGCCTCGACCACCCGGCATTTCGGCATGAACCGCGCATTGTCGCGCCGGTCGAAGGACAAATCGGCCCGGCCCGAGCCGATCCGATAGCCGTGATGCGCATCGTTCCACCGAAATGGACCCTCCAGCGCCCGCGCATATGGATCGACCAGCAGCTTGTTGGGGTTGAACCGGTGCCCCTGCTCCGGCGCATAGGGCCCATGCACCCGATAGCCATAAAGTTGCCCCGGCGACGCCTCCGGCAGATAGCCGTGCCAGACATCGTCGGTCAGCTCCGGCAGGGTGATGCGCGCGACCTCATTGCGTCCGCTACGATCGAACAGGCACAGCTCGACCTTTTCCGCGTGGGCCGAGAACAGGGCGAAATTGACGCCCTCGCCATCCCAGGTCGCGCCGAGGGGATAGGGCCGGCCGGGCCAGACCACCACTGGATGACTCATCGGGAAGTTTGCCGCCGCGCTTGCAAGATCACAACGCCCAGCGGCGGAAGGCTGAGGTCGAGGGAGAATGGCCTTCCATGGGCCGGGACCGCCTCTGCCGTGATCGTGCCCAGATTGCCAATGCCGCTGCCGCCGTAATCACCGGCGTCGGTGTTGATCAATTCCACCCAATCGCCGGCTTCCGGTACACCGACGCGGTAGCCAAGGCGTGGCTTTGGGGTGAAGTTGCAGATGATGGCGACCGGCGGGTCGTCCCCGTCACCCTTACGGAGGTAGGCAAGGACCGAGTTTTCCGCATCCTGGTTGTCGATCCATTCAAAGCCGGCGGCCTCGCAATCCAGCCGGTGCAGAGCCGGGCATTCGCGATAGATGCGGTTGAGGTCGCGGATCAGCGACTGCACCCCGGCATGGGCCGGCCGCTGGAGCAAATGCCAGTCGAGGCCGGCATTGTGGTCCCATTCCCGCGACTGGGCGAATTCGCAGCCCATGAACAGCAGCTTCTTGCCGGGATGGGTCCACATGAAGGCGTAATAGGCTCGCAGATTGGCGAATTTCTGCCATTCGTCGCCGGGCATCTTGCCGATCATCGAGCCCTTGCCGTGCACCACCTCGTCATGGCTGATCGGCAGGACAAAATTCTCCGAGAACCCGTAGAGCAGGCCGAAGGTCAGATCGTTCTGGTGGAAGCGCCGGTGCACCGGTTCCTTGGAGATGTAGCGCAGGCTGTCGTTCATCCAGCCCATGTTCCACTTGAAGCCGAAGCCGAGGCCGCCGGCATCGGTAGGCCGCGAGACACCGGGCCAGGCGGTGGATTCCTCGGCCACGGTCATGGCGCCCGGGAAGCCGCCATAGACCGCCTCGTTCATCCGCTTCAGGAAGTCGATGGCCTCCAGATTCTCCCGGCCGCCATAACGATTGGGCACCCATTGCCCCGGCTTTCGGCTGTAGTCGAGGTAGAGCATCGACGCGACCGCATCCACCCGGATGCCATCCAGATGGAACCGGTCCATCCAATAGACCGCGTTGTCGACCAGGAAGTTTGCGATCTCGGCGCGCCCGTAATTGTAGATCAGGGTGTTCCAATCCATGTGGAAGCCCTGGCGCGGGTCGGCATGCTCATAAAGATGGGTGCCGTCGAAGACCCCGAGCCCGTGCGGATCGCTCGGGAAATGGCCGGGGACCCAGTCGAGCAGCACGCCGATCCCCGCCTCATGGCAGCGCTCGATGAAATCCTGAAATTCGGCCGGCTCTCCGAAGCGGCTGGTCGGCGCGAACAGACCGACCGGCTGGTACCCCCACGAGCCATCGAAGGGGAACTCGCTGACCGGCAACAGCTCGATATGGGTGAATCCCATATCGGTGACATAGGGGATCAACTGGTCGGCCAACTCGCCATAGGTCAAGTAGCGCAGCCCCTCGGAGGACACCCGGCGCCACGAGCCCAGATGGACTTCGTAGATCGAGACCGGGGCAGAGCGGGATTGCGCCTCACCGCGCCGCGCCATCCAATCCCCATCGCGCCAACGCCGGTCCGGCAGGCCCTGCACCACCGAGGCGGTGCGGGGCGGTTGTTCGGCATAGAACGCATAGGGATCGGCCTTCAAGGGGCCCACCGCGCCATCCGGCCCGACGATCTCATATTTATACCGGGCTCCGGCCTCGATCCCCGGCAGGAAGATTTCCCAGAAACCTCGGTCATGGCGAAGGCGCATGGGGTGGCGCCTGCCGTCCCAATCGTTGAAGTCACCGACGACCGAGACCCGTTTGGCGTTCGGCGCCCAGACCGCGAAAGCGGTGCCCGGCACGCCTTCAATCACACGCGGATGTGCGCCCAGCCGTTCGTAAGCGTTCGGAGCGTTCGGGGCATTGGGGGATGTCCCGTCGGTCAGGACCGGCAAATCCTTGTCGCGGAGTACGGGCGGGAAGCGGTACGGGTCATCGATTTCCGCCACGCCGCCGGACGACTCGATCCGCAGCCGGTAGGGGAATGACTTGCTGCGGCGGGCAATCCGGCCTTCGTAGAATCCATCGGGATGGACCCTGGTTAGCGCACCGGCGACCCTACCGCTCTTGACATCGACGATTTCGACGGCTGTGGCCTGTGGCTGAAAACTGCGCACAACGAGAGCACCATCCAGCACATGCATGCCGAGGACCGAGAATGGGTCGCCGTGACGCGCCTGCACGATTGCGTCGATCTGCCGATCCGGCTCTGGCGGCACCCCGGTCTCCCCGCTTGACTGACCCCTGCCCCTCGACGGCCGGACAAGACCCTTCTCGTGTCATGGTTTCGAAGTTCGGCACATTTCATGTGCCGGATTTCGGAAGCTGAATGACACGAGATCTGACAGTTAGTGTCCCTTTGAGTCTGCAATTCGCATGAGCGAATTGCAGACTCAAAGGGACACTAGCGCATTAATCGCTCACGCGGAATCGGTACCGGCCGGCCGCGGCGAGATCAGCCGCCTGCCTGCTGCTGAATGACACCCTGGATCTGTCTGGTCGCGGCGTCCACCTGAGCCTTGTCAGAAACCGCGCCCTGATGGAAGAAGGCGGTATAATATCCGCCATCCAAGGCGACGAACAATGACGCGTAGAACCCCGAGGCGTTGTCGCCGCATTGCATGGTCGCCGTTTTCAGGGCGTATCGATCGAGAATCACCTGCGATTCGCCTTCGGAACGCTGAAATGCCTGGGTGCAGGTCGCCTCGAACTGATCGATATAAAGCTCGGTGAACTTGTCGATCTCAATCTGCCGGCTTTGGCGCGGCGATTGATGAACCCCACCGCTCAACGACCCAACTTCCCACGCATAGCTGAGCGCCAGCGGGCTGGACGCGCTGTCTGGGATTGCGACCTGCGCATCCTGCAGCCCGGCCTGGCGCAGGATGCTCACAATTCCCTGACCCGTCATGGGCGTCGATTGCGCCGGTGCGGAGGCCCGCGCATCCGCCGCGAGGCGACGGGCGGTATCGATGCAGCCGCGCAGGGCGGTGACGCTGTTGAATGTGCCGGTCAGAGCAAACCGGTAATTGCCATGATCGGTCGCCACATCAAGGTTATTGCCGCGCATCAGCAACTCATTGAGCTGATCGTCGACACCGGTCGTGACCATCACGATGGAGTTGCTGACCGGCTGGGCGGAAAACTCTTTCTCAAATACACCGTCGATTGAGACTATCGCTGTCGGCGGCAGCTCATCTTCGTCCTCCTCGGCTTCGGCCTCCGGCTCGGTCTCCGAAGACGGATCTTCCGTCTCCTCCGGCAAAAGATTCCATGCCGGATTCATGAGCCCGATATTCAACTCGTAGCGCGGACTCATCAGCAGGGCCAATGTCAGCCCGTTGCCATAGGGCCGGGAGATCGCGCAATGGGTGAACTCCCCGGACTCATTGTCGCCCTGGGCACCGCCGGTCCATCCGCCGGTATCGATGGCGAATTCGGGCGGAGCGTTCGCTGTCGAGGCGGTCTGCGTAAATGCGGGTCCGACAAAGCCTGGCACCGTCACGGCCAGGGCGCAGATTACGGCGGTCCGAATCAAGATTCTGGAAGTCATTTGCACGGGATCCACAGTCTTACGATGGAGTCTCACGAAGGGGGCAGGAACCGACATTCCCCGACAGCTGCGAGGAGCCAACTTCGCCCAGTCGATGGCGCACACTTTCAGCACGCAGACAATGTCTGTCAACCGGACGATCGGGCCGGATCATCGGTCGCGATGAAGGCCCTAATGTGGCATTGCACAGGCCGCCGCCGGAGACCGCCTTTCGAAACCCTTGTGAGCGAATACTATGGAATAGAGGACCTTCTGGCCGCGTTATCGTATGGAATCGAACGCTAAAGGGCAGTTGAACGATGGAATCCAAAGAAGCCCTCGACGAGACCAATCTCCATTTGGTGGACGCCCTGCAACTGGAAGCGCGGCTCAGCTATGCCGAGCTCGGACGCCAAGTAGGGCTTTCGCCGCCGGCCGTCGCCGAACGCATTCGTCGATTGGAATCGGCCGGCGTCATCACCGGCTATCGGGCGCAGGTGAACCGGTCGAAGCTTGGCTACGGCCTGATGGCATTTATCAGGCTCCGGGCCGCCAGCGACCAATACGAGCGGATCGACGCCCTGGTCCGAGAGACCCCGGAGATCCTGGAATGCCACCATGTGACCGGGGATAACGGGTTCATCCTGAAGGTCATCGCCCGGACCGTCGACCATCTGGACACGGTGATCGTGCACCTTGCCCCCTATGCCGCGACAACTTCGTCGATCGTGCTGTCGACCCGGGTCGAGGACAAGCCGGTGTCGGTACGGCCCGGCTGATTCGACCCAGCCAGCGCATTATCCGCTAACGCGGAATCGGCACCGGCCCGCTCCGCCGCCCGGCCACCCATGAGGATACTGGCCCAGGGGAGTCCGGGGGTGGCCGGGCGGGGGAGCGGGCCGGTGCCGTATGATCGGAAAAAGCTCAGTTCAACAGGACGTTGGAGATTTCCTTCAGCTGGGTCCGCGCCCGCAGCAGGTAGAACCCCTGAGCGGCCAGATGGCTCGGCATGATTTGGCTGTCGGGATGTCCGCTGACGATGACCACCGGATGAAGCGCGACCGCGCTCTCCAGGCTGTCCAGCATCTCATCCCATACGGTGGTGAGCCCTACCGTATCGATGATCCCGGCAAAGTCGGTCTTCAGCGCGCGCAGGATCATGTAGTAGCCGTACATCCGGCCCTTGATGGAATAGAAGATGTCGTCGGCGGTCGGGTCGATCAGCCAGCCGCCGCCGGTGTCGAGATGCTCTGCGATGATCGCCGAGGATGATCCGAGATCGGCGGCGATGCGATCGATGGTGCCTAGCAGATTGTCAGCCCGGCGCTCGAATACGGAGTCGCCGGCGCCCAGCCGCTCGTTGTATCGGCGCAGGGCCTCGCTGGCGGAGCGGTACTGCGAGTCGCTGCTGGCGACCGGAACCAGCGATGTGGAAAAGTCGAAGATCCACCGGTCGCCGGGATAGCGCAACAGGCCGGCCGCCCGGTCCAGATCCGGATCCACCTGGGACGATCCCCGGGCCCGGCCGAGCTGATCGCTCATCTCCACCGCGAACCGGCTGAGCGCGTAAATCATGCCCTGCTGATAGTTGGGCATATTGTCCAGCATCCAGCCCGGCATGAAGAACGGGTCGTTGGCGGTCCAGTTGTTCTCGTCGACCTCGCGGGCTATCAGTGCGGCCGCCATATCGACCGCATGGCTGCCACCCTCAACAGGATCCGCGACCGCGTATTGGACATCGTCGTCGATCTTGTGAACCCAGATCATGCCGGCAAGATAGTAGAAGACCAGCAATCCCAGACAGATAAGCAGTGTGGGAACCCCAAACCGCCGGATCCGCCCGCCGGATCGCGCCAGCCGGTCGTAAAATTCCGTGACCCGCTGCCGGATCGGCCTGCGCACGCGATCGGCCGGCGGGAGGTCTTCGTCGAAGATATCGTCTTGTTCGGCCATCTGCCCCGGGCTGGAAAGGGTTGCTGTCCCTTCCATGTCGGGGCCGCTCGGCCCAGATCAAGAGCGCGCGGCGCAGGAAGAGATCAGGTGGGCGGCAGCACGTAGAGGGTGACTGCGGTGAAATGACAGGCGCTGCCCGCCATCACGAACAGGTGCCACACCATATGGTTATAGGGAAGCTTTTCCCACACGAAGAAGATCACGCCGAAGGTGTAGAACAGCCCGCCGACCAACAGCCAGAGCGTGCCGCCGATGCCGACCGCGCCCAGCAGTTCACCGGCCGCAATGATCATCAGCCATCCCATCGCCAGATAGATCGGCAGTGTCACACGATCGGTATGGCTGCGATTGAAGACCTTGAACAGGATCCCCGCCACAGCCAGCGTCCAGACCGTTACGAACAGCGTCCAGCCCACGACGCCGCCCATGCTGACCAGGGTGAACGGAGTATAAGTCCCGGCGATCAGCAGGAAGATCGCCGCATGATCCATCACATTCAGGACCGCCTTGGCGCGGCTATGCTGGATGGCGTGGTAGATCGTCGAGGCCAGATACAGAAGGACCAGCGTGGAACCGTAGATCGTCAGGCTGACGATATGGATCGCCGATCCGTGCAGGGATGCCAGAACCACCAGGAGCGTGAGCCCGGCGATGCTGAGCGCCGCCCCCAGCCCGTGGGTCGCGGCGTTGGCGATCTCCTCACCAAGCGATTGGGTCTGCTGATGTTCCCTGGGTTTGCCCATGTTTTTCGCGGACTCCTGTCGGCGTATCGTTATTTCTGCAAGCATGTTAGCAGCCCGGCGTTACAAATCCATGTCAGATCGTGGTGAACAGGCAAACACCTGCGTGATATCTTCGTGACCACCACCGTCTGATGGGTCACATCGGACGCCCGAAGTGAGACGTCAATGGCACCCACCGAAATACTTTTGAGTTTCGCCGTCGCCACCGCGATCTTCGCCTATATGCCCGGCCCGGCATTGCTGTACACCGCCGCCCAGACCCTGGCGCGGGGCCGCCGCGCCGGATACATGGCGGCGCTCGGCATCCATTTGGGCGGATATGTGCATGTCATTGCGGCGACGCTGGGACTGTCGGCGGTGTTTCGGCACGTGCCGGAAGCCTATCTGGCGGTGAAGCTGGTCGGCGCCGCCTATCTGATCTGGCTTGGCATCGGCATCCTGCGCCGCAAACCGGAACCGCACGCGCTACCGCACTTCTCCGCCAAATCGGCCCGGCGGGCCCTGGTCGAGAGCATCGGAGTCGAGGTGCTGAACCCGAAGGTGGCGCTGTTTTTCCTGGCCTTCCTGCCGCAATTCGTCGATCCGGGCGCATCCCTGCCGGTCTGGTGCCAGTTCCTGGTGCTGGGCACGATCGTCAATCTCACCTTCTCGTCGGCCGATCTGGTCTGCATCGCGCTGGCTTCTGCGGTGGTAGCGCGGGCGCGAAGATCAGGACTGATGGAGCGGATATTCCGGTATGCCGGCGGGTCGCTGATGGTCGGGCTCGGCGCGAAGCTGGCGCTGGTCCGCGATTGACGGGAAGCCGCTATCCGGTGGCGTTTTCGATTGAAATCGAATGCCGGCAATCGACCCGTTGCGGCCGATCGCGCCCGATTGGCCTGAAGGTCGGTTTGGGATATCAAACCGGTCGCTCAACTGCGGCGATCGGATAGGCTCTTGATAGCCAAGGTCGGACATCCGGAATGACCGGGCAAATGGTCAATTTCGTATCCGGGAATCGAAACTCGACAATCCGTGCGTCGCAGACGATCACAATACGCCGACGGAATTCGTCGGGAGACAGTGAGCTTGGCACACGGCATTTCGCCGCTGTCCATGATCTCAAGGAACGCCTCACGATGAATTGAGTTCCTATGGATGTGTCCGGGCTTGCGATCCAAATTTATTTCGATAATCGTTGAAGAATGGAAATATCGAAATCAGTCGGCTCGTTCGAGGCCCTGGCCCATGAAACGCGGCTTGGCGTGTTACGCATGCTCATTCCCGCCGGCATGAACGGTTTGGCCGCGGGAGACGTCAGCACGCGCCTGGACTTGCCTCCGAACAGCCTGTCCTTCCATCTCGGACGGCTGGTCAATGCCGGACTGATCGTGAGCCGACGGAGCGGTCGGAATCTGTTCTACGCCGTCGATTACGCTCGCATCGACAGGCTGGTGCGGTTTCTGGTCGATGATTGCTGCGCCAACGCTCCCGACGGATGCCTGCCGGAGTGCGCGACTTTAGCCAGGGCACCGTCTCTTGGATGCGAGAGCGCCTGCCACGTGCCGGATACCGACACATCATCGAGGACATGATCATGCGCCTTCACAAGCTCCCGACCTCCGAACTGGCAAAGGCTGGGGGCGTCGGTGTCGTGACCGCTTTGCTGCTCACCGCGGTGATGGTGCCCGCCCTGAAGTTCGGCCTCTCGCCGATGCCGAAGCCGCTGGGCTTGGCCTTCGCCGAAACCGTACTTGGGCGCGCCCTGCCACTGCCGGTCGGCCTTTTGTTCCATATCGCTTATGTGGCGTTCTGGTCGATCGCTTTCGTGAGCCTGTACCGAGATGGCCTGAGTTTGACCAAAGCGTTGATTCTCGGCGGCTTGCTGTGGATTGCCGTGCTACTGGTGTTCTTTCCCGTCGTCGGATGGGGATTCCTCGGACTCGCGATCAGCCCGAAATTGATCGTCGCATCACTCGTGCAGCATGGTCTCTTCGCGGTGTTTCTCTGGAGTTCGTGCCGCGTCGTTTTCAAAGCGGGCCGATGACAGGCGATAATGGCCGCACTGCTGCCGTGGTGGGCCCCAGCTCTCGACAGCCGGGTATTGCCAATACTGGAATTTAAAGGACTAGTGGTCTTGGCCCATGAAACGACTGCGGATTGTCGTTGGCTTGCGGTCGCGTTTGCCCTGTGATTAGGTCAAATCGGACAGGGAGTGACTCTACAAGGCATGGGGAGAACGTTATGAGTACCGAACTGCGAGACCTCATTTCCGCAACTCAGGCAAGATACAAGGCCGAGCCCAAGGAAGCCCAAGCGACGTTTCGGTCGGTATCGGCTTTGCAGCAAGGTTTGCAGTCGCGGGTGGCCATGCGCGACCACGAGATGATCGTCGATGAGCCCGAGGCGCTTGGCGGAACCGATACCGGGCCAAACCCGGTCGAACTGGTGCTTGCCGCGCTGGGTACATGCCAAGAGATCACCTATCGTGCTTATGCTACGGCGCTTGGCGTCCCGTTGGACACCGTTTCGGTCACGCTCGATGGCGACATCGATTTGCGTGGTTTCCTCGGCGTCGATGACTCGGTTCGTCCAGGCTATCAGGGCATCAAGGGCACGGTCCGGATTACGTCGTCCGCAGATGAAACGACATTGCAAATGCTGCGAGAAGCAGTTAATGTGCATTGCCCGGTTCTCGATATCCTCACCAAGCCGGTGCCGGTGGACCTTCAACTGGATATCGAGGCGGTGACCGAGGCCGCCGAGTAACCAAACATGAATATGCCAACGATCTCCGTGGGGTTGAAAGCCGCCGACCCGAGCGACGCGAACACGCTATTGAGGCGTTGAAATAGGCCACACGGGCGGGGCCTGTAACAATCGGCTGTGGGTCAAAAGCGTCGGCAGAAGGCGAGAGTGACAAACCGCCGCACAGCGATCGTTAGCAGACTCGGCACGTGACAGCCTTGAGTGACTGGAATTGCCGGCTCTGCGGCATTCGGAGTTTTACCGAGATACCGCCCAACGTCCTAATTCACGCCAGAAGGGTTTCGCGACCTCTCGATAGGCCGTGGCCCGATCGATGCCCATATCCTTCAGGAAGGACGGGTCGAGGCCGGACAATTCACGCCGCTGGCTGGCCCGTTGCTGCCAATCCAGCAGGGTCGTCACGGCCCGGGTGATTGCGTTGCCGACGATCTCGACGAACGAGAGCGGCTGCGCACGCAGATCGCCGGAGAACGCTTCGCCTAGGGTCTGAAGTGCCATGTGTCATTCCTCCTCTTCGGGACCGGCCTAGTGATGGCCCGCGGTCCGGTTGCAGGTGTGACGGGTCCGTCATTCATGAATCTGGTCCTGCCGGCTCTGGCGCACAAACGACGCTTTCTCATACAATGACTTAGAAAAAATAAGCCATGGGCTCCGCGTCATGCACCGCCGACTTCCACCCCTGAATGCGCTGCGGGCCTTCGAGGCCGCCGGCCGTCACCTCAGCTTCACCAAGGCCGCGGGCGAGTTGAATGTGACGCCGGCGGCGATCAGCCATCAGGTCAAATCCCTGGAGGCGTATCTGGGCGTGTCGCTGTTCCGGCGGCTGACCCGGGGTTTGGCGCTGACAGATCGCGGCACGGCCTATCTGCCGGATCTGACCGCCGCCCTGGACAGCATCGCGGCGGCAACCGCACGGATGCTCGGCGACGAGATGGCGGGCGCGATTACGGTGAGCTGCCTGCCCTCGTTTGCGATGCGCTGGCTGGTGCCGCGCCTGCCGTCGTTCCGGCGTGCCCATCCCCGGCTGGACGTCAACGTGCACGCGTCCTGGGATCTGGTCGATTTCCGCCGTGACGACGTGGACGCCGCGATCCGCTATGGCAATGGCGGCTACCCCGGACTGCACAGCGAATTGCTGCTGACCGAGACAATCTTTCCGGTCTGCAGCCCAAAACTGCTGGACGGGCCGCATCCGCTGAAGACGCCCGCCGATCTGCGCCACCAAACCCTTTTGCACGACACCATGGTGACCAGCCAGGAGCGCTGGTACACGTGGCCTTCCTGGATCACCTGGCTGGGCCTGGACGAAGTCGACCTGAACCGCGGCTCCCGATTCAGCGACAGCAACATGCTGCTGCAGGCGGCGATCGACGGCCAGGGGGTGGCGCTGGGGCGGAGCGGGATCGTCGCGGATGAGTTGGCCGATGGCCGCCTCATCCGGCCCTTCGAGATCGAACGGCCCGCTGACTATGCCTACCACTTCGTCTGTGCGCTGGATGCGGTCGATACGCCGAGGATCCGTGCGCTCCACGAATGGCTGTTCTCCCAGGCAAAACCGGCGGCCGAACAGGCACTGAAGATCGTCGCCGATTGATAGCCGGCACAATTTCCGCTGTCGTATGCCCGATTACGGCGCTATCGTTGCGCATCAACTGTCTCAGGGAGCGTAAAGCAACAATGAAAAAGCGGATGATCCCCGTTATCGCCCTGGCCGCCTCGATGGCAGCCGGCGCGGCCCACGCCGAGGATATTTCACCCGCCGTCGTGTTCGATATGGGCGGCAAATTCGACCGGTCCTTCAATGAAGGCATCTACAGCGGCGTTGAGCGGTTTCGTGAGGAAACCGGCATCAGCTATGCCGAGTTCGAGGTCACCAACGAATCCCAGCGCGAGCAGGCCTTGCGCCGGATGGCGCGTGGCGGATCCGACATCGTCATCGCCGTCGGCTTTGCCCAGGCGCCGGCCCTGGAAGTCGTCGCCCGGGAATTTCCCGATACCAAGTTCACTCTGATCGACATGGTCGTCGATCTGCCGAACGTGCAATCCGTCGTTTTCAATGAGCATGAAGGCTCGTTCCTGGTCGGCATGCTGGCCGCCATGGCGTCCGACGACGCGGTCGGCTTCGTCGGCGGCATGGACATCCCGCTGATCCGCAAATTCGCCTGCGGCTATGAGCAGGGCGTCCACTATGTCGATCCGGATATGGAGGTCTACCAGAACATGACCGGCACCACGCCGTCTGCCTGGAACGACCCGAGCCGGGGCGGCGAGCTGGCGCGCAGCCAGTTCGATCGTGGTGCCGACGTGGTCTATGCCGCCGCCGGCGGCACCGGCACCGGCGTCTATCAGGCGGCGGCCGATGCCGGGAAGCTGGCGATCGGTGTCGACAGCAACCAGAACTACCTGCATCCGGGCACCATGCTGACCTCGATGCTGAAGCGGGTCGACGTTGCCGCCTACGATGCGTTCACCGGTGCCCAGAATGGCACTTGGGAACCGGGCATCAGGGTCCTCGGCCTTGCAGAAGAAGGTGTTGGTTGGGCGCTCGACGAGCACAACGAGTCGCTGATCACCCAGGAAATGAAGTACGCGATTCAAGCGGCGAGTTCGGCGATCATCTCCGGGGAAATCTCGGTGGTGGACTATACGTCCAACAACGACTGCTCTTACTAGCCTAGCGGTCACGCCACCATGGAAGGCGCGCAAAGCCAGCCGGCTGCCGGCGGCGGCTCCCCGCAAGGGGGCCCGCCGGCGGCCATCGAGCTGTCCGGCATCAACAAACATTTCGGCCCGGTTCACGCCAATAAGGATATCTCGCTGACGATCCCCACCGGGACCATCCACGGGATCATCGGCGAGAACGGCGCGGGCAAATCCACCCTGATGAGCATCCTGTACGGCTTCTACCAGGCCGACAGCGGTGAAATCAGGGTCAGGGGCGAGCCCCGGACCATTCCGAACTCCGACGCGGCGATCGCCTGCGGGATTGGCATGGTGCATCAGCACTTCATGCTGGTGGATACGTTCACCGTGCTTGAAAATGTCATGCTGGGCAGCGAGGGCGGCGCGATCCTGGCCGGCGGCATGAGCAAGGCCCATCAGGAGCTCGAGCGGCTGGAGCGCGAATACAATCTGGACGTCGACCCGGACGCCCTGGTCAGCGACCTGCCGGTCGGCCTGCAACAGCGCGTGGAAATCCTGAAGGCGCTGCATCGCGGCGCCGAAATCCTGATCCTCGACGAGCCGACGGGCGTGCTGACTCCGCAGGAGGCCGACCAGCTCTTCCGCATCCTCGCGACCCTGCGCGAACAGGGCAAGACGATCATCCTGATCACCCACAAGCTGCGCGAAATCATGGCCATCACCGACAACGTCACGGTCATGCGCCGGGGCGAGGTGGTGGCGAATGTGGCGACCGCCGAGACCGACCAGGAGAAGCTGGCGGAACTGATGGTCGGCCGCGCCGTCCTGCTGCGGGTCGGCAAGAAGCCGGCGGAACCTAAGCAGACTGTGTTGGAAGTGCGACACCTGGACGTCGTCGACCGTATGGGCGTGCGCCGGGTCAAGGACGTCTCGTTCTCCGTCAAGGCTGGCGAAATCGTCGGCATCGCCGGGGTCTCGGGCAACGGCCAGTCGGAGCTGCTGGCCGCCCTGGCCGGCATGGTGACCCCCGCCAAGGGCGAGGTGCTGATCGACGGCACGGATGCGCGATCGGCCGGCGCCACCGATGCCAAGGATATGCGTGACCTGGGCATGGCCCATGTGCCGGAGGACCGCCAGCATGACGGTCTGGTCACCAGCTTCGCCGCCAATGAGAACAGCATTCTCGGCTATCACGGCGACTCGGCCTACAACGGGCGAATTCTGATGGACCGTGACGCCATAATCGGCACCTGCGACCGGTACATGTCGGATTTCGATGTCCGGCCGCCCAACGCCATGCTGAAGGCGGCAAATTTCTCCGGCGGCAATCAGCAAAAACTGATCGTCGCCCGCGAGATGGAGCGCGATCCGGCGCTGCTACTGGTCGGACAGCCGACACGCGGTGTCGATATCGGCGCTATCGAGTTCATTCACCGCCGGCTGGTGGAGATGCGCGATGCCGGAAAGGCAGTGCTGCTGGTGTCCGTCGAGCTGGACGAGATCCTGTCGCTCAGCGACCGCATCCTGGTGATGTTCGACGGCTATATCGTCGGCGAGGTGAGCCAAGAGGATGCGAACGAGCAGACTTTGGGGCTGATGATGGCCGGGGTACGGCCCGAGGGTATGGCAGCACCTGAAGAAGCGCCGGGCACGACTCCGGGGGTGGCATCGTGAGCGCGCCGGGCGGACAGGCCAGCGTTCCGCGCTGGGTCGGCATCGGGCTGATCCCGCTGATCAACCTGACCCTGGCGCTGATCGTCTCCGGGATCGTGGTGCTGATCATCGGCGAGAACCCATTGGAGGCCATGCGGCTGCTGGTTTACGGGGCCTTCGTCGGCTATGGGCCGTTCGGCGAGTCGATCGGCTTCACCCTCTATTACGCGACCAATTTCATCTTCACCGGCCTATGCGTCTCCATGGCCTTCCATTGCGGCCTGTTCAACATCGGCGGCGAAGGCCAGGCCTATATCGGCGGGCTGGGGGTCGGGCTCATCTGCCTGTATTTCGACTTCCTGCCCTTCATCCTGATCGTGCCGATCGCCATTCTGGGCGGCGCGCTGCTCGGCGCCGCCTGGGCCTTCATACCGGGCTATCTGCAGGCCAAACGCGGCAGCCATACGGTCATCACGACCATCATGTTCAACTACATCGCCTATATTCTGATGAACTATCTGATGGTGAACGTGCTGATCCGCAAGGGTCAGATGTCGCCGGAAAGCCGGCCCTTCGCCGAACATGCCTTCCTGCCCAAGATTCACGAAGCGCTGAGTTGGATCGGCATCACGCTCGGACCGTCGCCGCTGAACCTGTCCTTCCTCTGGGCGCTGATCTGTTGCGTCGTGTTTTGGTTTTTCATCTGGCGCACGCGCTGGGGTTATGAGATCCGGACGGTCGGCCAGAACCAGCGCGCCGCGGTCTATGGCGGCATCTCGGTGTCGAAGAATATCATCCTGGCCATGGCGCTGTCCGGCGCGCTGGCCGGTTTCGTCGGGCTGAACGAGATCATGGGCGTGCAGCACCGGCTGCTGCTGAACTTCGTCGCCGGATACGGATTCGTGGGAATCGCGGTGGCGTTGATGGGCCGCAACCATCCGGTCGGCATTTTTCTCGCCGCCCTGCTGTTCGGCGCCCTGTACCAGGGCGGCGCGGAACTTGCCTTCGACATGCCCAAGATCACCCGCGAGATGGTGGTGGTCATCCAGGGGCTGGTGATCCTGTTCGCCGGCGCGCTGGAGAACATGTTCCGGCCTCAGATCGAGGGCTATTTCCTGAGACGCGCCGAAGCCCGTATCGCCGCGGCGGCGGAGTAGGAGGGCATGATGGAGTTCTTCACCCTCTTCATCCTGGTCCTGGACGCCACCTTCCGGGTCGCCACGCCGCTGGTGCTGGCGGCCCTGGCCGGCCTGTTCTCCGAGCGGTCCGGCGTCGTCGATATCGGCCTGGAGGGCAAGATGCTCGGCGGGGCGTTTGCCGCCGCCACGGTCGCCGCCGTCTTAGATTCCGCCTGGCTCGGCCTCGGCGCGGGCATCCTGGCCGCCATGTCCCTGGCGATGTTGCACGGATTCGCCTGCATCACCCATCGCGGCGACCAGATCATCTCCGGCGTGGCGATCAACATCCTGGTCGCCGGACTGGCCCCGACCCTTGGCATCGCCTGGTTCGCCCGGGGCGGGCAGACGCCCACCCTGCAAGGGCAAGAGCGGTTCACCGCCATTACCCTGCCCGGCGCCGATGCGGTCGCCGATGTGCCGATCCTGGGCCAGATCTATTCCGAGTTGATCAGCGGTCACAATATCCTGGTCTATTTCACCGCGATCGCCGTTCCGATCACCGCCTGGATCCTGTACCGCACCCGCTTCGGCCTGCGTCTTCGGGCAGTGGGCGAGAATCCGGCGGCGGTGGACACGGCGGGTATCTCGGTGGTCTGGATGCGCTATCGCGCCCTGATGGTCACCGGGTTCCTGTGCGGCGTGGCGGGCACCTATCTGTCGGTGGCGCATAACGCCTCCTTCGTGCGCGACATGACCGCCGGCAAGGGCTTCTTGGCTCTGGCGGCGTTGATCTTCGCCAAATGGCGGCCGGTGCCGGTGTTGCTGACCTGCCTGCTGTTCGGCTTCCTGGAGGCCCTGGAGGCCCGCATGCAGGGGGTCGAAATTCCGGGCATCGGCACGATCCCGGTGCAATTCATCCAGGCCCTGCCCTATGTGCTGACCGTCGTGCTTCTGGCCGGGTTCATCGGCAAGGCCGTCGCGCCCAAGGCGATCGGCGTCCCCTACGTGAAAGAACGATGAGCGACGGCAGCTACGACGCGCTCTTCTCCGCAGCGTCGGAGGTACGCGGAAACGCCTACGCGCCCTATTCCCGCTTTCATGTCGGGGCCGCGATCCGCACCGAGGATGGCCGCATTTTTTCCGGCTGTAACATTGAGAACGCCGCCTATCCCCAAGGCCAGTGCGCCGAGGCCTCCGCCATCGGCACCATGGTCGCCAATGGCGCGGCCCGTATCGCGGAGGTCGTGGTGGTCGGCGGCGAGGACGGAGACGGAATGCTGTGCAGCCCCTGTGGCGGGTGCCGCCAAAGGTTGCGTGAATTCGCCGGCGCCGATACGCCGATCCATATCTGCGGGCCGGAAGGGTTGCGGCTTACGGCGACGCTGGAAGATCTGCTGCCGCTGTCCTTCGGCCCCGACAATCTGGGCTTCTGAGCAATGACCGAAACCAGCCGAGGCGAGCCGGCACAGGCCGCGGCGATCATCCGGCAAAAGGCCCCGCAATCGGCACCGCGTGTCGCATTGGTGTTGGGATCGGGTCTCGGGCCGTTGGCCGACCGCATCGCTGATGCGACGGCGATATCCTATGCCGACCTACCGGGTTTCCCGGAGCCAGGTGTCGAGGGCCATGCCGGCCGGCTGGTCCTGGGCACGCTGGGCGGGACCCCGGTGGCCTGCCTGCAGGGCCGGGCGCACCCGTATGAAGGGCGCGGGCACGGCGTCATGGCGACGCCGGTGCGTACCATGCGGGCGATCGGCTGCGAGGCGATCTATCTGACCTGCGCTGCCGGCAGCCTGCGTCCGGATGTCGGACCCGGTCGGCTGATGACCATCACCGATCACATCAACCTGCAGGGCGGCAATCCGCTGGTCGGACCCAACGATCCGGAGATTGGCCCGCGCTTTCCGCCGATGGCCGACGCTTACGATCCGGCGCTCATCGCCTATCAACAGAGTGCTGCATCCGAGCTTGGCATCGATCTGGCCGGCGGCGTCTATTGCGCCTGGCTCGGCCCCTGTTTCGAGACGCCGGCCGAAGTGCGCATGATACAAGGGCTGGGCGCTGACGCCGTTGGCATGTCGACTGTGCCGGAATGCATTCTGGCACGGCATTGCGGCCTGCAGGTCACCGCCACCGCTGTCATAACCAATCTGGGCGTCGGGTTGAGCGACGATCCGGTCGATCACGACCAAACCCTCAGCGCCGCCACCGCCGCTGGTGAAGATCTGGGCCGATTGATCACCCGCTGGCTGGAACTGAGCGCCGCCGAACGATCCTGAGCGCGAGGCCTATCGCGTCGCCTCCGCTGCCGCCTCGAGCCGCGCGAACAACGGCTCGTCCAGTGTCACGCCGAACACCTCGGCGATCACATGGGCCCAGCCATAGAGAAAATACGTCCAGCCGTCGGCCACCGTCAGATCATGGGATGCCGCTTGCTTCCGGGCCTGCTCCAGAAATTGGCGCGGGCCACGATAGTTGAACTCCCAGACAATGCCGTGGTCGGGAAATACCGCGGCGTCGGAGATCGGTGAACCGGGCTTGTCCTTACCCAGGCCGGTGGCATTGACCACGAGGCTGTGCGCCGGCAACGCCGTCACCAATCGATCGTTGTCCGCGCAGCCCTGCACCAGATGGAAAGTGACGCGCCCCGGACCGCCAATCGCACTCAGCGATTTCCGCCCATGGGAAAGCGTCTCGGCGTCCAACTCGCTCAGGATGATCGCACCCGGACGCTCTTCCGGCCGGCGCCCGGCCAAATGAGCCGCGAGCGCGAGCCCCGCCCCACCAGACCCAAGCACAAGAATTCCGGCCGTCGGGTAATGGCGCCAATAGTCGCGCGGTATGATGCGGTCTAGCGCCATGCCGGCTGTGACCGGGTCCTTGGCGTGCCCGACCAGTCCCGCAGGTGTCTTGACCACCGCGCTCACTTCGCCGAGCCGGGCCGCATTGCGGTCAAATTCGGAGAACAGGTCGCCGGCATGTCGATGGACCGCGATCTTGTGAGTGGTCACCAGGGCGCCGCGCACCGCCGGATCTTCTGCGATCCGCGTGATGGCGGCGCGGATGTCGGCCGGCGCGACATCGAGAGGCAGATCCAGGCCTTCCAGGCGGGCAGGGGCAATGCCCATGATCTCGGCCCAGACCGGGAAGATGCGATTGATCAGGGACCCGCCGGTGGTCACTCCGACAAAAATCATCACCGTCTGGTCGGCGGGTCGGGCGGGCGGGGATGAGGGCGGCGGTTCCATGCCGACCGATTTACCCCATCGATGCTGATTGAAACAGCGCCACTGTTTCACGGGTGGCAAAGAAAAAAGGGTGAGGCCTCTCGACCCCACCCCTTTTAGCGGCATCGTATTACGTTGTGTAGGTACCTGGAGGCTATGCCCCCAGCCTGGCATCCCGACGCTCATCGAGCGACGCGCTGACCCAGGCCAAGGCCAAGATCATGATCGCGACGCCGCCAATGGTCACGGCGCCGACCAGTGAGTCGAGCGCAATGCCGTCGGTAACGGACTGGGCGGGCTGCCCGGTGCGCAAGATATGGGTCGCGCCCATTCCCGTGTAATGCATCAGCGTCACCGCCAATCCCATTACGGAGGCCGTCCAGAGCCGGTGATCGGCCCTGTCCTGCTCACGCGACTCGACGGTGAAGAACATCATCCGGATGGCCAGTGTGGCGAGAACGACGGCCACCACGACCGAGCCGGCGAACCACATCACATCGTAGCGGATCAGGGCATCCATGCGCATTGCCAGCATGCCGGTGTAGTGCATGGCGCCGATCCCGCTGCCGAGAACCACGCCGCCAACCAGAAGCCGGCCGACACTGCGGGATTTCCGGCTGACCAGATCGAAGGCAAAACCGGCGGCAATTATAGCGAACACCGCCGACAGCGCCGTGAGCGTCATGTCGTAGCGCATCTCCATGCCGCGGCGCATCTCAACTGCCAACATCGCAACGAAGTGCATCGCCCAGATTCCACAGCCCATGGAGACGGCACCCGTCACCAACCATTTGAACCGGGTCGCCTGGTTGGAAGCGGCGATCACCCGCTCGACCAAATGAAAGGCTGTATATGACGCGAACGCCGCGACGAAATACGACATCGCGACCAGCCAATAATTATAGCTGTAATGCATTTCAGTCGCGGCGCGGTCCTGCTGCGACATAAAGAAATCCGACAAAAACTCCATCGTCCCCTCCTCTTTGCCGCCTGACCTGTTTTGCTCTCCACCGAAACCGCGGTGACTTCGAGCACCGAGATGCCCGTAACAGTGTGACCGGAAGACCCTTTTTTGGCGGCAAGCCTTTGGCCACAAGAGTGCTCATTTCCCCGACGCCAGATAGGGTCCCGGCATCTACGGAGGAAGTCTCGTGCAATTTTGTTAAACAATTGCTAATAGTGAATCGATTTTTCTGATGATGCGTCTCATTTCATTTTGTCAAGAAGCTCGATGCGCAATCTCAGAATATTCACACGGCGTCGCACAACTTTATTATGAACTACACTCTCAATGACGAAAAGAAAGTGAATACAATTCTTCGTTAACGCCTATTCTATTTTTGCATCCCTTACGAATTGCTAATTAGCTATCTACAACGGCTTTCACACCTTACTTATTCCCCAGAAACTCCGCCGGCGGGCGTAGAGGGCCATTGGCTCGGCCACCCTAAGTCGTGAGCACTCGCAAATCGGCCGGTCTTGGTGCAGACTGTGTATTCAGATGTCCGAATGCGTGGGAGGAAACGATGAGTGGCCGCGATCACGCGGGCCCGGCCGATGTCGGCGATGTCGTCGAGAACGTGCACCCCCTGCCCGGCATTCCCCACACCGCCCACAGCGAGACCGACCGCAATCCCGGTACGGCGCTTGAACGCGATTGGGTCGAGGATATCCGGGTCAATCTCAGTGCAGCGGAGCGCCGTGCCGCCACCCTTGTCACCCGTCGGACGGTCAAGAAGGACTGGCAAGCGGCCTGGCTGCTGAAGGCGATCAGCTGTATCGATCTGACCACCTTGTCCGGTGACGACACCTCCGGAAAGGTGCGGCGGCTATGTGCCAAGGCCAGGCGCCCGGTGCGCGACGATCTTTTGGCCGCGCTCGGCGCCGATGGCCTCGATCTGACGGTGGGTGCCGTCTGCGTCTATCACTCGCTTGTCGAAACCGCCGTCGAAGCGCTGGCGGGCAGCGGCATTCCGGTCGCCGCGGTGTCCACCGGCTTCCCGGCCGGTCTGTCGCCCTTCGATTTGCGCCTCAAGGAGATCGAGGCCTCGGTCGCCGCCGGTGCCCAGGAAATCGACATTGTCGTCACCCGGGCCCATGTGCTGACCGGCAACTGGCAGGCGCTGTATGACGAAGTCAGCGCCTTCCGCGCCGCCTGCGGCCCGGCGCATATGAAATCCATCATCGCCACCGGCGAGTTGGCGACCCTGCGCAACGTGGCCCGAGCTTCCATGGTCTGCATGATGGCCGGCTCCGATTTCATCAAGACCTCCACCGGCAAGGAACCGGTCAACGCGACCCTGCCGGTCAGCCTGGTCATGGTCCGCATGATCCGCGCCTATCGGGAGCGGACCGGCCACATCGTCGGCTTCAAGCCGGCCGGCGGCATCAGCGCCGCCAAGGATGCGATCGCCTACCTGTCCTTGATGAAGGAAGAGCTGGGCCGCCCCTGGCTGGAGCCGTCGCTGTTCCGGTTCGGCGCGTCGAGCCTGCTCGGCGATATCGAGCGCCAGCTTGAGCACCACATCACCGGCCGCTATTCGGCCGCGTTCCGCCACCCGATGGCCTAGAAGAAACCCGCAAGCGGAAACCTTGTCATGAGCGTCGCCGAAATCTTCGAGACCATGGAGTACGGCCCGGCCCCGGAAGGCACCGGGCCAGCCCTCGACTGGATCAAGAGCCACAAGGGCCGGTTTGGCCTGTTCATCGATGGCGAATGGACCAAGGCGAAATCCGGAGAGGCTTTCGACACCGCCAGCCCGGCCAATGGCGAGACCCTCGCCAAGATCGCCCAGGGCAATGCCGCCGATGTCGATGCCGCCGTGGCGGCGGCCAGGACGGCGCAGCCCGGCTGGGCGGGGCTGGGCGGCCATGGGCGGGCCCGGCACCTCTACGCCATCGCCCGGCTGGTGCAGAAGCATTCCCGGCTGCTGGCGGTGCTCGACACCCTGGACAATGGCAAGCCGATCCGCGAGACCAGGGATATCGATATCCCGCTGGTCGCGCGCCATTTCTACCATCATGCCGGCTGGGCCCAGCTGATGGACAGCGAGTTCGCCGGCTACGGGCCGGTCGGCGTGGTCGGCCAGGTCATCCCGTGGAACTTCCCGCTGCTGATGCTGGCCTGGAAGATCGCCCCGGCCATCGCCGCCGGCAATTGCGTGGTGCTGAAGCCGGCCGAATTCACCAGCCTGTCGGCCCTGAAATTCGCCGAACTGTGCGCCGAGGCCGGCCTGCCCCCGGGGGTTGTCAACATCGTCACCGGCGATGGCAGCACCGGCGAGGCGGTGGTCAATCATCCGGATGTGGACAAGCTGGCCTTCACCGGCTCGACCGATGTCGGCCGGCTGATCCGCGCCGCCACGGCGGGCAGTGGCAAGAAGCTGACCCTGGAGCTGGGCGGCAAGTCGCCCTTCATCGTCTTCGACGACGCCGACCTCGACGGCGCTGTGGAAGGTGTGGTCGACGCGATCTGGTTCAACCAGGGCGAGGTCTGCTGCGCCGGCTCGCGGCTGCTGCTCCATGAGGGCATCGCCGATAAGATGATCGCCAAGCTGCGCGCCCGCATGGAAACCCTGCGGGTCGGCGATCCCCTGGACAAGGCGGTCGATATCGGTGCCGTGGTCGCACCGGTCCAAATGGAACGGATCACCAAGCTGGTCGAGCAGGGCGTCGCCGACGGCGCGACCCTGTGGCAGTCGAGCTGGGAGTGCCCAACCGACGGCTGCTTCTACCCGCCAAGCCTGTTCACCGACGTGTCGCCCGCCGACACCATCGCCCAGGTCGAGATCTTCGGCCCGGTGCTGGTCTCCATGACCTTCCGTACCCCGTCGGAGGCGGTCGATCTGGCCAACAACACGCGCTTCGGCTTGGCCGCCAGCATCTGGACCGAGAACATCAACCTGGCGCTGGACATCGCGCCGAAGCTGAAAGCCGGCATCGTCTGGACCAACAGCACCAATCTGTTCGACGCCGCCTGCGGCTTCGGCGGCTACCGCGAATCCGGCTACGGCCGGGAGGGCGGCCGCGAGGGCATGTTCGAATATCTGCAGCCGGAGTTCGAGAAGGGCCTGCCGCTTTATGACGATACGCCGGCCATCCCGGCGAAGGCCCCGTCGACTGGCGAGGCCGGCGCTCACCACGTCGACCGCACTGCGAAACTGTATATCGGCGGCAAGCAGGCCCGGCCGGATTCCGGATACAGCCGGCCTGTTCTGGCCCCGGACGGCTCGTTGCTGGCAGAGGTCGGAGAGGGCAGCCGCAAAGATGTCCGCAATGCCGTCGAGGCGGCGCGCAAGGCGGAGGGTTGGTCCCGCACCACCCAGCACGCCCGCGCCCAGATCCTCTATTACATCGCGGAGAACCTGGATGCTCGTGCGACCGAATTCCGCGACCGCCTGACCGCGATGACAGGAGCCAGCCGCAAGACAGCCGATACCGAGGTATCGGCTTCGGTCAGCCGGCTGTTCGCCTATGCCGCCTGGGCCGACAAGTACGACGGCGCGGTCCATGTGCCGCCCTTGCGCGGCGTCACCCTGGCGATGAACGAGCCGGTGGGCATCTTGGGCGTCGTCTGCCCGGTCGAGGCGCCGCTGTTGGCATTTGTTTCTCTGGTGGCACCGGCCGTGGCAATGGGCAATCGGATTGTCGCCATTCCGTCACCGACACATCCGCTGTCGGCGACGGATTTCTATCAGGTTCTGGATACCTCCGACCTGCCCGGTGGCGTCATCAACATCGTCACCGGCGACCGCGATTCGCTGGCGAAGACCCTGGCGGAACACGACGAGGTAGCCGGTCTCTGGTACGTCGGCCCCAAGGCGGGCAGCGCGATGGTCGAAGAGGCATCGGTCGGCAATCTGAAACAGATCTGGGCCAATCACGGCCGCCGCCGGGACTGGTACGACCCGGCCCAGACGGAAGGCCGGGAATATCTGCGCCATGCCACCCAGGTGAAGAACATCTGGGTGCCGTACGGGGAGTAGACACCGGTATCGCGGTGGTCCCCTCCGGTACCGATTGGCAACCCCGCGCTTGCCCTCACCCTCCCACGGCTTTGCCGCGGGTCCTTCCCTCTCCCAGGGGGAGAGGGATTCCTAAAGCGGCTCTGAATTACCCTCTCCCTCTGGGAGAGGGAGGGACCCGGCGCGAAGCGTTGGGAGGGTGAGGGCTAGCGCTGACCTCAGTCCATCTAATCCGTCGCGGGGTCCCAGATCCAATCCTCAGGCCGGCGATACAGATCGGTCAGCAGGGAATCGCGGACGTAATCCGGCAGCGTATCCTCCGTGAACATCGCCTGCTCGCTGACATCCTGGACGAAGCCCGCCAGGTGAACGATGTCGTCACCGGTGAGGTCGATCTGGTAACCCATTTCCAGAGTCTGTAACCAGACCATGGGGCCGGCGCCGCGCCACATCCGCGCAGCGAAGGCGGCGATATCGACTGTGGGAGGACGGGCCATCGGCTTCCAGCGGTGGGCCGGCAAGCCCGCCAACGCCGTTGACCGAATGGCAGATCACACAGCCCTTATCGACGAACAACTCCCGCCCAATGGCCGGATCGATGGCCGGAAATTCGGCCACAAGCGACGGGGATTGTGACGTCTGCGCCACGCTCGCGGATGTTGCGGCATCCATGCAGAGGGTCGCGGCAAGCAATGCCGTCATCGTGCCCATCGATCGGATCATAATCAGACCTTCCCTTATCGCCTCGTGCGGCGCGGCCATGCCGCCATCCGTCCCACCAGCATTCCCGAGCGACCGATGACCGACAATGACATCGATCAAAGGTGCGGCCCGTACCACACAGCGTTGGCCCAACAGCCGTTGCGTGCGTTAGTCTGAGTGTCGGCGGACAATCGGCGCAACAGGGGCAAGCCGGGATGGCGGGCGAACAGTCTACGGGCCGGACGGGACGACGGGTTCCTACCCCAGGAGTTCATCCGCCGCAAACGTGACGGCGGCATTGTCGGAACGGACGAAATCGAGGCCTATATCCGCGGCGTGACCGATGGCAGCGTGACCGAGGGCCAGATCGCCGCCTTCTCCATGGCGGTGTTCTTCCAGGGAATGAGCCTGGACGAACGGGTCGCCCTGACCCGGGCCATGACCCATTCGGGCACCGTGCTCGACTGGTCCGGAAAGGGGCTAGACGGGCCGGTGCTCGACAAGCATTCCACCGGCGGCATCGGCGACAAGGTGAGCCTGATCCTGGGGCCGATCGTGGCCGCTTGCGGCGGATATGTGCCGATGATCTCCGGCCGCGGGCTGGGGCACACCGGCGGCACCCTGGACAAGCTGGACAGCATCCCCGGCTATCGCAGCCAGCCTGATATCGAGACCCTGGAGCGTGTGGTGCGCGCCACCGGCTGCGCCATCATCGGGGCCACCGGCGACGTCGCACCGGCGGATAAGCGTATCTATGCCATCCGCGACGTCACCGGCACCGTGGAATCCCTCGACCTGATCACCGCCTCGATCCTGTCGAAGAAGCTGGCGGCCGGGCTGGGCGGCCTGGTGATGGATGTGAAATTCGGCAGCGGGGCTTTCGCCGCCGACTTCGACGATGCGGTAGCGCTCGCGGAGAGCTTGGTGACGGTTGCGGAGGGCGCCGGGTTGCCGACCGTGGCGCTGCTGACCGACATGAACCAGGTGTTGGGACGCGCCGCCGGCAATGCGCTGGAGGTCAAGGAGTCTGTCGATCTTCTGACCGGCCAGGCTGTCGATCCGCGCCTGCGCGAGGTGACCCTTGCCCTGACCGCCGAGTTGTTGTGCATCGGCGGCCTGGCGGACACTGTCGAGGAAGGGTTCGGACGCGCCAGCCAGGCCTTGGAGGACGGCTCCGCCGCCGACCGGTTCGCCCGGATGGTCGAGGCCCTGGGAGGCCCGTCGGATATCATCGACGATTGCGAACGCCATCTGGCCGCCGCGCCTATCAAGCGGGATGTGTTCCCCCAAATGGAGGGCGTGGTGACCGCGATCGACGCCCGCGAGGTTGGGGTCGCCATCGTCGCCATCGGCGGCGGGCGCGCGGCACCCGATGACGTCATCGACCACGCCGTCGGGCTGACCGACATCGCCGGTCTGGGAGAGGCGGTCGGCCCAGGCGCAAAACCGCTTGCCACTGTGCATGCCCGCGATGACGGGCAGGTAGAGCGAGCCGGCGCGATGCTGCGCGCCGCCTTTAAGATTGGCGACGCGGCGCCGGCACCAACGCCGCTGGTCGCCGAACGAGTTGCGGAAGGCCGCTGAAGTCGGCCGGCAAAGGTATTTCAATGGGCTTCTATGTCGACCGGATCCTGCCGTATCTGATTCATCTGTCCATGCGCAACAGGCAGGTGGCACGGCACCGGCAGCGGGTGATCCCGGCGGCCACCGGCCGCGTCCTGGAAGTCGGCATCGGCTCCGGCCTCAACCTGCCTTTTTATTCGAACACGGTGACGGAGGTGGTCGGCGTCGATCCGTCGGCGCGGCTGATCGCCATGGCGCGACGGGCCGCCGACAGCCTGCCGTTTGGCGTAGAATTTGTGGACCGAACGGCGGAGGCCATGCCGTTCGACGATCGCAGTTTCGACAGCGTCGTCAGCACCTGGACCCTATGTTCGATTCCAGATGCGAAAGCCGCGCTCACGGAAATGCGCCGTGTCCTTAAGCCCGGCGGCGAGTTGATATTTATCGAGCACGGCGCCTCCCCCGATCATCGGGTGGCGTCCTGGCAGAATCGGCTGAACCCGATATGGACCCGTCTCGCCGGTGGATGTCAGATCAACAAGCCGATCGATACCTTGGTCACCGAGGCCGGTTTCTCCATCACCCGGCTCGAGACTGATTATCTGGTCAAAGCCCCGCGGGTCCTGACCTTCCATTATGACGGGCGGGGCGTCGCCGGCCTGAGATCCGTGATCGGCCGAATTCGCTTGAAGTATCCTGAAACGGAGCGTATTTACTCCTGTATAGGAGATATACCATGGCCTTGGATCTGGACTACCCGGCAACACGGTATGCCCCGTCGCCACTGATCGACCTGTCCGGAAAGAGCGAGCGCAAGCGGCTCAGCAATCCGGCTGTCAAAGCCTTCTTCAACATCATGGCGCATTGGAAGGTGCGCGATGAGGATGCCCGGGCCTTGCTGGGCGGTATCTCCAACGGGCCGTATTACGAGATGAAGCGGGATCCGGACCGGCTGCTGGACGCCGACCGTCTGACCCGGATTTCCTATTTGGTGGGCGTCTTCAAGGCACTCAACATCCTGTATTCCGAACCGCTGGCGGATGCCTGGGCCGGCTTGCCCAACACCAACCGCATCTTCGGCGGCAAGACACCGCTGGATTACATGATCAAGGGCGGGTTGCCGGCGATGCAGGCGGTGCGCCGGCTGGTCGACGCGCGGCGCGGTGGCGCCGTTTGACGCTGCCGCCGACCCGCCTCGTCCGCCGCAACGATACCCACCGCCTGGTCCCCGCGAAATATCGCGAGGGCGGCGAGAGCGTTTTGGCGCGCATTGCCGATGACGACCAGCACCTGCAGGACATCTTCGACCTGGATCACGCCACCAATGACCGAATGCTGGCGGAGAACAATCTGCTGCCCGGCATCCGGCTGCATGAACTGGTTTTCGGCGTGCCCTATCACCGGATCGTCAACGCCACCTATTGCCACGCCCACCCGCTGGGCAGCCGATTCAACGACCCCGACCGGGGCGCCTGGTATTCCGGTTTCGCACTGGAAACGTCGCAGGCGGAGATCGCCTTCCACAAATCCATCGAGCTGGCCGAGGTGAACTGGTTCGATGAATCCCTGACCTATGACGATTACCTGGCCGATTTCGCCGCCGAATTCCACGACATCCGGGATGACGACAGCTTCGCCGACATTCTGGCGCCGGAAAGTTATGTGGCCTCGCAGGGCCTGGCCCAGCGGTTGCTGGACGAGGGTTCCCAGGGTGTGGTCTATCCCAGCGTCCGCCACCCGGGCGGCACCTGCCTCGCCTGCTTCCGCCCGCCCCTGGTTGGTAATGTCCGCAATGGCGGGACTTATCGCTTCACTTGGAGCGGCAAGCCGACGCCGACAATTGAACCGGAAGGTTGAAGGGTGAAGTTTTAAGGTTCAAGGACCGTATCGTTAGCCCCCTCACCCTCCCGCTTCGAGGGTCCCTCCCTCTCCCACGAGGGGAGAGGGGTTCCATTGAGTGGCCGGTATTTGTTCTCCTCTCCCCTTGTGGGAGAGGAAGGGGCCCGCGGCGAAGCCGTGGGATGGTGAGGGGGCTTGCTACGACGCCGCTTTGGCCGCTACCGGAGCGGCGATTTCTGCCTCCGCGAGCGATTTCGCGCTGTTGTGGTCGATCTTGCCGGTGCCGAGCAGCGGCATCTTGTCGACCGGCACCAGGGTGCGCGGCACCATGATCTCGGCGATGCCCTTGGTCTTGGCGAATTGGCTGAGCGCCTGAGAGGTTGCCTCAGAAAAGTCCGTGACAAGCACCACCTGCTCGCCCTTGCGGTCATGGGGCAGGGCCACGGCGGCGTGCAGGCTGTCAGGCCATAGCTCCGATGCCAGCGCCTCGACCGCCGAGAGGGACACCATTTCGCCGGCGACCTTGGCGAAGCGCTTGGCCCGTCCGGCAATGGTCACGAAACCTTCGCCATCGATCGACACTACATCGCCGGTATCGTGCCAGCCCTCCACCGGCGGCTCCAACACGCCCGGCGCCTCGGCGCGCAGATACCCGCGCATCACGTTCGGGCCGCGGACGTACAGCCGGCCGCCAGCGTCGATGCCCGGGACTGCCTCCAACCGCGCTTCGATGCCCGGCAGCAATCGCCCGACACTGCCCGGACGATTGCGGATCGGGCTGTTGATGGCGAGGACCGGCGCGGTTTCCGTGCAGCCATAGCCTTCGAGAATACGAACGCCGAACTTCTCGCTCCAGGTTCTGCGAGTCTCCGGCCTTACCCGCTCCGCCCCGGCAAAGGCGTACCGTACGCTATAGAAATCGTATGCATGGGCCATTCGGGCATAGCCGGACAGGAAAGTATCGGTGCCGAACAGCAGGGTCGCGTTGATGTCGTAGGCGATCTCCGGAACGATCCGGTAGTGCAGCGGCGACGGGTAGAGGAACACCCGTACTCCGGCGAGCATCGGCAGGATCAGCCCGGCGGTCAGCCCGAAGGAATGGAACAGCGGCAGCGCGTTCAGCACCACATCCTCGGCGGAGAAATCGACCAGGGCGCTGACCTGGAAGCGGTTCGCCTGGATGTTGCGGTGGCTGAGCGACACGCCCTTGGGCGTGCCCTCCGACCCGGACGTGAACAGCACCACCGCCTCGTCATCCGGCTGGGTGCGACGTCCGCCGATCACCCGCCACAGGAGAGAGGGCATCATCGCGCCCAGGAGGCCGAACAGCCGGCCGGAAAGGCCGATCTCCTGCCGCAAATCTTCCAGATAGACGATCTCCGCCTTGTCCGCCAACGCCTCCACCAGGGCCGTCAGCCGCGCCGCCTCGATGAAGCGGCGGGAGGTGAGAATGGTCCGGACCTCGGAGGCCTTGATCGCGGCTGCCATATTCGCCGCCCCGGCGCTGAAATTCAGCATGGCCGGCACCCGCCCGAAGGCCTGCAGGGCAAAGAACACGATCACCGTGCCGACCGCATTGGGCAGCATGACGCCGAGCCGTTCGCCCCGCTCGCTCCGCTTCGCCAGGGTGCGGCCGAGGGCGAAGGCGCCGGTGATGATGCGGCGATAGCCGGCCGGCGAACGCTCGATATCCTCCAGCACCCGGCGATTGCCGTTCAGCCTGCGGGCGTCGAGCAGGGCCTGGAACAGGGGCCGTTCGACCGGGCTGGTGCGATAGACCATCTCGGTCATGATGTCCTGAAGCTCGGCCCCGGCATGGGCCCGGCGCTGGCGGCCGATCAACCCCTCGGGCACCGAGATCCGGCGCTCAGGCAGCACGGATAGGGAAATGCGCGGGAACCACCGGGTCCGCACCTTGCCCCTCACCCGGGAGAAGATTGTGTATTGGGCGCCATCGATGCGGACCGGGATCACCGGTACATCGGCCATGGCGGCGATCATGCCGGGCCCGTCATAGACCTTCATCAGGGCGCCGGTGACGGTGATCCGTCCTTCCGGGAAGATCACCAGCCGGTGGCCGTCGCGCACCCGCTGGACCATCTTGCGGACCGCGAACGGACTCGCCGGGTCGACCGGCAGCAGATCGAAGAACAGCGATGCGGGCCGAACCCACCATTTCCGGGCGACCAGGGTATTCACCGCGAAGACCGGCCGGCCCGGCAGCAGGCTGCCGATCAGAAGCGCGTCCAGGAACGAGGTGTGATTGGCCACCACGACCGCCGGGTTCTTGCCGTCGCCATAGTGTTCGACATCGTGCACCCGGACCCGAAAGGCGAGCTGCAACAACCGCCGCACGAGCCCCTTCACCACCTCATGGGGGATCAGCTTGATCGCATAGACGGCAACCGCGATGTTGGCGACGCCAATCCAGATCATCAGCCGCTCGACCGGCAGCCCGGTCGCCAGCAGCCCGGTCGCCGCCGCCGAGCCGGCCATCATGACGATGGCGTTCAGCACATTGTTGCCGGCAATTGCGGCGGATCGGGACTCAACGTCGGACCGAGCCTGAAGGATGGCATAGAGCGGCACCGTCAGCAGGCCGCCCGCGGCGGCGATGCCGACCAGATCGAGTAAAACGCGGATCCCGCCATCTGTCTGTACGAATTCGGCCAGGCCGAGCGGGACGCCACCGGCAGCCGCGCCTACGGCTCCCGCGCCGAAGCCGAGGTCGATCAGGGCCACCGCCATGCCGAGTGCGCCGACCGGCGCCAGCCGCCCGGTGATCTCGCCGCCGACCAGCCAACTGGCGGCGATCGAGCCCAGCGCGATTCCGACCACGAAGGCGCCAACCAGCAGATTGGCCACCAGTTGGTCGACACCGAGGACCGATTTGGCGACCTCCGGAAACACCGACATCACCACCAGACCGACGGCCCAGAACCAGGAAATGCCGAGTACGGAGAGGAAAACCTCGCGATGCCGGACGACCGCGCGCAGGGCATCGGCGGTGGCCTTCAACGGCTTGAACCGGAACGGTGCGGACCCTTGCATCGGAGGCGCGGACGGCACGAACCAGGAGGCCAGCACACCGGCCACGGCCGCCACCGCAAAGCCGGCGGCCACCAGCCTTGTGTCGCCGAAGCCCGCGGCAATACCCCCGAACAGCATGCCGGCCAGGATCCCGACAAAGGTCGAGGATTCGATCCAGGCATTCGCCGCCGTCAGCCGGCTTTCCGGTAGGTGCTGCGGCAGGATGGCGTATTTCGCCGGGCCGAACACGGCCGACTGCACCCCGTAGAGGAAGATCGCCGACAGGGCCACCGGCGCGGATTCAGTCAGCACCGCGGTGCCGGCCAGCGCTGCCAGTCCCAGCTCGGCAATCCGGGTCCCCCGCACCACCCATGCCTTGTCCACCGAATCCGACAGCTTGCCGGCGATCCCGGAAACCAGCAGATACGGCAGTACGAACACGCCGCCACCAATGGTGATCGCCAGCTCCGGCGGCAGGCCGAACAGATCGACACCGCGATAAACCACCAGGAACGCAAAAGCGCTCTTCAGCGCATTGTCGGAGAACGCCCCGAACCATTGCGCCAGGAACAATGGCAGGAATTTCCGCGAACGCAGCAGCGGTGTCGTATCGGTCATTGGGCGGCCTGAATTGTTTTGAACAATGTTCAATATTGTGACTCCTGGGCTATTCGTCAACCCTGCGTGGCGGAGTTTCAGCTCTTTATGTTGAAACGGCCTTAAGCATCCAGTGGCATTCCAGCGCAATGTACCGGCGATGAGGCCACACTTGCGTGCTGCTTTGGTCGATGCGACTGTAGAAGTACGGTAACGCAATCGGGCGCTGCCGGCGCTTCTGCACTCCGACCGGATTTCGAACGGACCGACCCGTGTTGCCTTCACGATGGCAACGGGAATGGCGTCGTCATCTCACCGTGCGGACGGGCGGAGGGCTTCGCTTGGCTGGATACCGACCATGAATACGATCGAACAGCACGGCGGCGTTACTGTGGCCCGGGCGATCGGGCTGTATTCCTTCGCGATCCTGATGCTGTCGGTCATGGATGTGCTGATCAAATGGCTTTCGGCGGAATATTCGACAGTCCAGATCGTGGTGTTCCGCAGCGGCTTCGGGCTGGTGCCGGTGCTGTTCATGGTCGCCCGGTCCGGCGGGCTGACCGCCTTGAAGTCCAGGCGCTGGCCGGCGCATCTGCTGCGCGGGGTGATCGGGCTGGCGACGGCGCTGTGCTTTTTCTACGCCTTCAGCGTGATGCCCCTGGCCGATGCCTACGCCATCGCCTTCGCCGCGCCGCTGATGATCACCGCCCTGTCGGTGCCGATGCTGGGCGAGACGGTTGGCCTGCGACGCTGGCTGGCCGTCATCATCGGGTTCGTCGGCGTGGTTGTCATGTTGCGGCCTGGCACCGCCGGGATCGGTGAGATGCTGAATGTCGGGACGATCGCGGCGATTGCCGGCACCTTGTTCTTTTCGCTGACACTCATCCTGATCCGCAAGTTGAGCCGGACCGAAACCAGTGCGGCGATCGTCTTCCATTCCAGCACTGTCGTATTCGCCGGCAGCCTGATCCTGCTGCCCTTCGGATTCGCCATGCCGGGCTGGGAGGATTTCCTGCTGCTGGCGCTGGTCGGGCTGTTGGGCGGCGTCGGCGGCCTAGCCATGGCCGAGGCCTTGCGGCACGCATCGGTCGCCATCCTGGCGCCCTTCGATTACACCGCGATGATCTGGGCGGTCGCCTTTGGATATGTGCTGTGGGCCGACCTTCCCGATGTCTGGACCCTGACCGGATCGGCCATCGTGGTCGGCAGCGGCCTGTACATCCTGCATCGCGAGACCCGGCACGGGCAAGCCGACGGCCCGGCGCCGCGCGCCTTTGCAAAACCGATGGACACCACAACGTCGTGACAACCGCCAACGCCACGCCGGCGCGTCAGGCGCTGATCGGCATCGTCTTTATGACCGGTGCCATTGCTTTGTTCTCGGTCATGGACGTGATGGTCAAGCTGCTGTCGGACGATTACGGCACGATGCAGATCTACTTCTTCCGCAGCCTGCTGGCGTTGATCCCGGCTTGGCTCCTGCTGCACAGCGAAGGCGGGCTGGCGGCCTTGAAGACCAAGCGGCTGGTCTTTCACGTCTTTCGCTCCTGCGTGTCGATGTCCTTCCTCCTGTGCTTCTTCCTTGCACTGAGCCTGATGCCGCTGGCGGATCTGTACGCCATCACCTTCGCCGCGCCGTTGTTCATCACCGCGCTCAGCGTGCCGATGCTGGGCGAACAGGTGGGCGCCCGGCGCTGGGCGGCGATCGGTGTCGGTTTCATCGGTGTGCTGGTGATCCTGCGCCCCGGCGGCGAGATGCTGAGCGTCGGCGGCCTTATCGGACTTGCCAGTTCACTGTTGTTCTCCTTCTCGATGATCTTCACCCGTATGCTGAGCCGGACCGAAAGCAACGGCGCCATTGTTGTCTATTTCGCCCTGACCAGCACCGTCCTGTCCGGCATCGCCCTGCCCTTCGCCTGGGTCTGGCCGACTCCCGACGCCTGGGCGCTGCTGATTGCGGTGGGGTTGGTCGGCGGCGTCGGGCAGATCCTTATCACCCATGCATTCCGCTGTGCGCCCGTGGCCATCGTCAGCCCGTTCCAATACACCTCGATTCTATGGGGACTGACCCTGGGATATGGTTTTTTCGGCGATGTTCCCGATGCGATCATGCTGGGCGGAGCGGCCATCGTCGTCGCCAGCGGTCTCTATATCCTGTACCGCGAAACCCGGCGCGGGCATGATCCCTCACCGCCCCCCGTCTAACCGCCGCCCGTGATGAAAGCCTAATACCAAGCCTCGATGATAAAGACCCATTTCACCGTACACTCCTGCTCGCTCGTTAGGAGCGGGCCGCGCCGTGGTGCCGATCACCACAAGCTGCCCGCGACGCGGCGAGCGAGCAGGAGTGCACGGCCTCCGGTGGGGCGACATTGCCCTGCGGCTGCGTCGCGATGTTTGCCCGATGCATGCGCATCGCGCCGCACAACGCTCCTGCCCGCAGGGCAAAGTCGCCGCCATGAAATGCGCCTTTATCATCGAGACTTGGTATAATCCCCCATGATCCCGAAAGCAGAACTGCACGCCCATCTGGAAGGAACCGCCGGTCCCGACCTGGTTCGCCGCCTCGCCACCCGAAACAAGATGAGCCTGCCGGAGGGGCTGTTTGCCGAGGATGGTACTTTCGCCTGGACCGACTTCCTGGATTTCCTGCGCGCCTATGACGCCGCCAGCTCGGTAATTCACACGCCGCGGGATTACCGTGACGTGACCTATGAATACCTGCTGGGCTGCGCCGCCGATGGGGCGATCTATGCGGAGGTGATGTCGTCGCCGGACCATGCGGCGGTCGCCGGCATGAGCTATCACGACCATCTGGACGGAATCGCCCAAGGGATCGAGGACGCCCGGGCGGAGACCGGGATCGAAGCCCGGATCATCGTGACCTGCGTCCGCCATTTCGGCGTCGACCAGGCCCTGGAGGTTGCACGCTGCACCGTGCGCCATCCCCACAAGCTGGTCACCGGGTTCGGCATGGGCGGCGACGAGGCGGGATATCCGCCGGCGCAATTCGCGGAAGTGTACCGGATCGCCCATGAGGAGGCCGGGTTGGCGTGCAACGTCCACGCCGGCGAGTTCGGCGGGCCGGAAAGTATTCGTGCGGCGCTGGAACTGCCGGTCACCAGGATCGGCCACGGCGTCCGGGCAATCGAGGATCCGGCACTGATGGAGATTCTGGCCGAGCGCGGAACCGTGCTCGAGGTCTGCCCGACCAGCAACATTGCGACCGGGGTCTTTCCGAGCTATGCCGAGCATCCGCTGCCCAAGCTGATGGCGGCCGGCATCACCGTCACCTTGAGCAGCGACGACCCGCCTTACTTCCACACCTCGGTCGGCCGAGAATACGATTTGGCCGCCGAGCATTTTGGCCTGAGCGACAGCGACCTGCTCGGACTGACGCGGAATTCCATCGAGGCGGCGTTCGTCGACGAGGAGACGCGGCGGGGCTTGCTGGCAAAGCTGCCGGGCTGAGTGTTAGCCCTCTCCCCAAGGAGAGGGCTAACACATCTGCGCAGCGGCGGCGCCAACGCCGCACATCGTCGTCCCCGGATCAAATCCGGGGACGACGAAAGGGTAAGGAAGAGGCCGACTTCCAGGGCATCGAGGGTGCAGTCCCGAGATATGTGAATCCAGTAGCCCCAAGGAGAGGGCTTGATCGCGCTGGCCGATGGGCCTGGTCGCAAAGGCTCGCGGCGTTTGGCTATTTGGGTCGCGGTGATTTCGGCCCCTTGGCAGACCTGCCGCTTGCCGGTTTGGCCGCCAAGGCGGGGGCTTTGGCATTCTCGCCGGCCAACTCCCAGGCCGCCTGAAGCCAATGGTCTCTGTCGCGCCCGTTCGGACGCCCTTCCCGCTCCCAAATCGCATGGGCGCGATCGCGGATTGCCTTTTGGTCAATCTGGGTCATGAGAACGGCCTTGGTTCGAACATCGGACGCCACCGGCGCAGTCCCGATCGTACACCAAACCGGACTCGGATCGCCCCTGCCAGCGTATTCGATTACAGGAGAGGCCCTCGTGGCCGGGCCCGGCCGATCGACGGCATTTCCCCGGACCGCGCATTTAGTTACAGAAGAAACAAATTTTCTCGCGGCGACCCCGCCCTCCCGCTATAGTGCCGGCAATCCACCATTGCGTTTCTCCCAAGGAGGACCCCAGATGACGTCCGGCGCGAGCAAGATCGACGCGACGAACCCCATGGGCACCGACGGCTTCGAGTTCGTCGAATACGCCGCCCCCGACCCCGAGCAACTGGCCGAGTTGTTCCGCACCATGGGCTTCACCGCCGTGGCCCGGCACAAATCGAAGGATGTCACCCTGTACCGGCAGGGCGATGTGAACTTCATCCTCAATGCTGAACCGGACAGCTTCGCCAAGGCCTTCTCACGGGTGCATGGGCCGAGCTGCTGCGCCATCGCCTTCCGGGTCGCCGATGCGGCCCACGCCTACAAGCGCGCCATCGAACTGGGCGCCAAGCCGGTCGAAGGCAAGGTCGGGGCCATGGAGTTGAACATCCCGGCCATCGAGGGCATCGGCGGCAGCCTGATCTATCTGGTCGACCGCTATGGCGATACCGGTGGCATCTACGACATCGACTTCGTGCCCATCGAGGGCGTCGACCCGAACCCGAACGGCGTCGGGCTGACCTATATCGACCATCTGACCCACAACGTGCATCGCGGCCGCATGGATCATTGGGCGGAATTCTATGAGAAGCTGTTCAACTTCAAGGAAATCCGCTTCTTCGATATCGAGGGCAAGCTGACCGGGCTGAAATCCAAAGCGATGACCAGCCCGTGCGGCAAGATCCGCATTCCAATCAACGAATCCTCGGACGACAAATCGCAGATCGAGGAATATCTGAAGGCCTATAAGGGCGAGGGCATTCAGCACATTGCGCTCGGCACCGACGATATCTACGGCAGCGTCGAAACCTTGAGCGCCATGGGCACCACCTTCCTCAACCCGCCGCCCGAAACCTACTACGAGATGCTGGAAGGCCGGCTGCCCGGCCATGGCGAGGACATGCCGCGGCTGAAGAAGAACGCGATCCTGATCGACGGCTCTCCCAGCGACGGATTGCTGCTGCAAATCTTCACCCAGACGGTGATCGGCCCGATCTTCTTCGAGCTGATCCAGCGCAAGGGCGATGAGGGTTTCGGCGAGGGCAATTTCCGCGCCCTGTTCGAATCCATCGAACAGGATCAGCTCAAGCGCGGGGTGATCTGACACCTGTTGGTCGCTCGCCGGTAGTGGCCCATCTTGGTTCGATGAGTCGGAACTGTCATAAGACAAGCATTATCCGCTCGGGCGGACTCGGCACCGGGCCCGGTCCGAATGAACGGAAAAGGCTCTAATCGACCCGCTGGGCGGTCAGGAACATCGACCGCTCCAGCGCGGCGAAGAACTGCTGATAGGGCAGCGGGTCTTCGACCGAAGTCGTGTTGTATTGGGCGTTCGCGCGCACCAGCATCTGCGTCGCGCTCCGCGGTCGGACGGTGACCGTGATACGCAGATCGTATCCGTCTAGCTTGGTCGCACTTACCGAGCCCAGCACGTCGTCGGCCTCCTCGATGACAAAGCCGAGATCCTGGAGCGTCGCGATCACCGATCTGAGGGTGATGTATTTGTCGCCGGTGTCGAAGGCCCGGGTCTGTATCGACCGCAGCGCCACCTGACTTTGATCGGCAGCCAGCACCTGGCTTCGGGAGTCGGTCTGGACCAGGCAGGCGGAGAGCATGACTGTGACCGTCACGAGTGTGAGAGCTTTGAGCATGTGGCTGCGCCCCTAAATTCTATGCGCTTCCAAGAACACCGAAGTCGACAGCGCGTCGAAAAATTCCTGGTAGATGAGTGGATCGTCGATGGCTTCTCGGCGCGATATGTCGCCATCGGTGTTCCAGACGATGCGCTGAAAGGTGATGCGCACCGCGATCCGATCACTGCTCTCGCCAGTCGGCGCGCTTACCAGCGAAGCGCGGATCACCTGTACGTCGTCGATCGCATCGCTGGCGCCCCAGTACAGGCCGAATGTCATGGTCGCGCCGGCCAGAGTGGTCAGCACGGATCGAATGACCTGGTCAGCCTGCATGGCGTCGCGGCGTTTCGAGGATACGATGACGCCGAGATCGGTCTCACTCTCGTCGAGCGTGAAGCCGAGGTCCTGCAACACGCCGGCGGCGGCGGCAAGCATGCGCACCTCGTCCGCCGAGTCGAAGATTCTCGTCTGTGACTGCCGGCGTTGCAGGCTCTCCGGCGACAGTGCCAGCGCCTCTCTTGGAATCCGGTCGACGCAGCCCGCCAAGACCGCGGCCGACAGCATCGCCGCCACAAGCCTGCGTGCTGCGCACATGCCCACCATCGGTCTCCCAGTCCTCAGAATCGCGACGCGTGGTAGGAATAGTCGCGAACCAAGCCGGCCTCGTCGAATTTGATCACGACCGTCAGGGTACGCTGGGAAGTCTCCTGCGCACCGGCTGAACCGCTCACGCTGGCGGTTCCGGCGCCGGCAAGGAAGCCTCTGGAAAGCGACGGGATGCCGAACACCGACGCCGCCGCGCTACCGGAACTGTTTGAGAAGGCGGTCTGTGTCGACACCCGGTCATAGATCCACACCTCGCGACGCTCCTCGTCGGTGGTCACGACATTCGGTGTTCCCAGGATCTCGGCGACTTCGGCACCGCTCAAGCCGAACTCGATGTCGCGCTGCACCGTACCGACGGTCAGTCGATCGCCGCTGGCATCGCTGACGTCGCGACGATGGTCGGCCGCCGACTGGCACCCAACCACCGCGAGGGCCGCAGCGAGCACCACTATGATCCGAGTCGAAGCTATCATTGGACCCTGCCCCATTATTCCAGATGGCGCACTGTCCTATCGCTCGACTTAAGATACATTTAAGAAGATTGGATGACAGACCTTGGAGACATAAATCTTGCAGGATTTTTCGCTTCCGGCATCGTCGCTGTTACAGACTCTTCCAGACGCGATTACTCTAATCCCTTGCGTGTTGTTTTGACTGACAAATGACGATCGGCCGGCTCGCAGCTTTCGCCGGCTCAGATCGTCGAGCCGGTGATTTCGGCGAGCGTCTCGCGATAGGTTGACGCATTCGATCCGCCGAGGCGCACGGCCTGGCGGGCGGCATCCAGCGCATCGGTCGGCCGCCCGAGTTCGGCCAGGACGACCGCAAGGTTGTTCCAGGCCGGCGCCGCATCCGGATGGCGTTCGACCGCCTGGGCAAAGGCCTCGCGGGCGCCGCCGCGGTCGCCTAGCGCGTAGCGCGTATTGCCCAGTCCCATTGCCGCGCCCAGGCTGCCGGGCCAGCGTTCCAGCACCGCCTGATAAGCCACCATCGCATCCGCCGGGCGTGCTGTCTGTTCCAGGCCGGATGCCGCCTGCAGTACCTGCAGTTCCGACGCGGTCGCCGGCAGGATATCGACCGGCAGCACCACGAGTGCCCAATAATCGCCTCGCGCCCAAGTATGCTCGAAGGTGCTGAGATTGGTGACCCTGCGGTGCTCGGTCCCGGATCTGAGAATCAGATCGCCGGCCGCCAAATCGTATCCGACCGCGACCGCGAAATGCCATTGCGGATACCAGTCGAGCGCCAGATTCTGGAATACCAGCACCGGATGACCGGCATCGAGCTCCGCCAGCAAATCGGCAAGAGTGTCGACCGGCACGGCCAATCTTCCGTTACGCCGGGCAGCGGCGACCACATCGCTACGTAGCGTGCCCTGGCGTCCTGGCGTGTAGACCTGCGGAGCGAGGTCCTCCTGGGTGACGTCCAGTCCGGACCATGCCAAAACCATGGCAAGAGCGGCCGGACCGCAATAATACTGTTCCTGCGGGAAGAATGGGACGTCAACCAACTCGATCCGCTGTGGAAGCGCCCCATGGTCTTCCAACAGGCGCATTGATTGCGGAGCGCTACAGGCCACCAGAAAGAGCAATCCGACGATGCACACTCCGTCATAGCAAAGGCGTCGTGCACGAAACCGCGGCCAGCCGAAGGATGCATGCCCCCTCATGCCAGCGCCAGCGCCTCATCGCGGAAGGCAAACTGGCAGCAATCGCACCCTCTTAGCGGCGCCGGGTCAAAATGGGCAGCTGCCAAGGCAGGCTCAAGCCACCAATGCCGGTCCATTATTCAGCTGGATCTACAAATGTGAAGACATCCGAATACCCAAGAGCATCGGTCACGACCAACACAACGATGAATAGCAGCGCAATACCGACTATAATGCCACCGGCGCTTTCACCGGCCGGCAACTGATCGATTTGACCGGCGATCTCGGCGACTTCGGAATCTGTCAGGTTGCGGACGCGCGCCTGAGCCTCATTCGGGTCGATACCAAGCGCCTCCATTTCTCGCCGCACATCGCCGCGATCCATGAATCCCATGATGCGATCACGGTCGGACTGCGCCGCCAACTGCCGAACGACCTGATCAGTGGCCAGCATGCCGGCCTGCCCGGTTCCGAATGGCAACGCAACAATGAGGAATGCCGCTGCAACAGGCACGGAAATCCATCGATTAGAGAGCGTTCGTCTTGTCATGCCAATGTCATCCCGTGTTCGGAGGCATTGCCCGACGGCAAGCCAAGCACATTTTGCAGCGGCAAATCGCACGGTAGCCGAACCATGACCAGGGCTCAACGGCGCACCTGCGGGTGCGCCGTTAGAGCCGAAGCCCGGCCTGGCAACCAGTCTAGCGAACGAACGGGAAGATATTGGTGAGCCCGAGGATGTCGGTGATCAGAAGAATCAAGAAGATGATAAGCGCCAGGCCGAGAATGGCGCCGAGGGCGTCCTGACCGGCCGGCAACTGATCCATCTGCCCGGCGATCTGCATGACCTCGGCATCGGTCATTGTGGCAGCGCGGCTGACGGCCTCGTCAGGGTCGACGCCAAGCGCCTCCATCTGCTGACGAACGTCGTCGCGTGCAAGGAAAGCCGCCACATTTTCGCGGGCCTCTGTCACCGCGGCCGCATCGAGCACCTGATCGGTCGTCACCATGCCGGCCTGGGCATATCCAATCGGCATCGAGATCAGGACCATCACCGCCGCCATCAGGCGCACCATCGTCCGGGCAAGCAGATTGAAACGCTTCATGTTCAGACCCCTCAATTTATGCACGAGCGCCATCGGCGCATCGCTCCCCCGCGGCGGCGCGAACGCTGACCGACCGCCGCGAGACTGACAAAGGCAACAGGCCAATATGGCCGAACATGCCCCAGGATTAGTGGTCGTACGGAAGAATTACCGCACTATATTGATTCGGGAACGAAGATACCCAAAGCGTTGCCCGATCACAACGACGTCGATGCTCAACCCAACAATTCCGCCCAACGGTCAATAATCCCACTCGACTCTCACGCCGACCCGCCCTACGGCATCCGCCCCGACATCGCTTTCCACCGTGATATTCGGCGTCACTTCGATCTCGACATTGACGCGACTGGATTGTTCGTCGAGACCTTGCTCCACCCCGACATAAACCCCGTCGCCGACATATCGGCCACCGCCAACCGAGGCATCTTCGCCATCGCCCACATCAACCTCCAGGCGATCGAGCCCAATCCCCCGACGCATCTCGTCCAAAGTGCCGCCGGAACCGCCGGTCAGACCGGTCAACTGCCCCACTGAATTGGCCAGGGTCACCGCCTCGAACGCCGACAGGCTTTGCACGTCCTTGCCGAACAACAGCCGTGCCGCAATTTCCTCTTGCGGCATCTCGGGCACGGAGGTCAGCGTTATCTTGGGTTCCGACACCCGCCCGCTGACGCCCACTTCGACAGTGACGGCATCGACATCGGCGGTGGCCAGCAGATCGATTTCCGGGTCCAGATCGCTCGACCCATCAAAGTCGAGTCCGCCCTGCTGAAACGTCAAGCGGCGCCCGAATACATCGAAGGTGCCGTTCCGCAACCGGAGTCCACCATCGATCTCCGGCGCGGCGACCGACCCTTTGATCGTCAGATTTCCCTCGAGCTCGACATCCAACCCGCGGCCGCGGACAAACACGGCCTGCCGGGTGGACGCGACAAGATCGAGATCAGCATCCACGGCCGCCGCCGGCCTGGAAGGGCGTTGGGCCGCCCGGCCAGCTGCAATCTCCGGCGGCAGGTTCACCTCCTCCACGGGCAGGTCGGGCACCGACACCGGCAGGCGGTCGGGAACCAGAAATTCAGCCCCCAGGATCGATATCTCGCCGGACAGCAGCAATTTCTCGGTTAGCGCGCCGCTGAGCCGAAGATCGGCGTCGGCGGTCGCGCTGGCCAGGGCGGTATCGACGACGGCCCCATTGTGTAACCCGACATCCAGCACCAGCGGATAACCCTTGTCGGGGTCGAGGGCCAGCGAGCCGCTCCCTTCGAGCACGCCACCACCCGGCGTGGTCGCGGAGAGATCGGTCAATCGCAATGCGGTTCCGGATGCCTCGAAAAGCGCCGAAATACTGTCCAGCCGGCTGCCATAGAAGGCGTTCTCATACAGGCCGTCGCTCAAGACCGCTGTGCCCGCGACGACCGGCTCACCGACTGTGCCACTCGCCCGCAAGTCGACCGTCATGAGCCCTTCGACACGATTGCCCCCGGCCGCCAGCAGATCGTCGAAGAGGGCAAGGTCCAGCGTCCCGACGGCGCTCGCAACCAGCTTGAATCGTGGATCGACGACCGGCGCCCCGCCCGATGTGTCGATCGCCAAGGGCATGTCCGCCGTGACGGTCATGCTTGCGCGGTCCTGCAATCCGGCGATGACGTTCAATGCCAGGCGCCCCTTCGACCACCGCCCGGCCGCTGTCATATCCGCCGGCGGCAGGCCGGCATCTCCGGTATATCCCGACCGCAAATCGCTGGATCGGAATTCGAAAGTGCCTTCGGGGCTGCCGGCTGTCCCGCTAACCCTGGCTTCGCCATCGATATGGCCGCTGAATTCCAGCCCGGGCTCAACCAGAGACACCAAGGCCAGCGACACGCCTGCCAGATCAACCGATGCGTCCAGGGTGTCGCCCAAAGTTCCCATGACGGTCGCCCGCCCGTCGCCACCGGTGATGACGAGGCGGTCTATGGACACCGCTTCGGAAGAGAGGGTGATCGCGGTGGGACCGGCCAATTCGAAAGCTTCACCGCGGATCACGGCACGCAGCGTCTCCAGATCGACCCGGGTCCCGTCATCTGATCGGGACACCGCGCCGGAAGCCTCGCCGTCGAAGGGATCGCCGGTAACAGTCAAGGAAACGGACAGCGCATCGGCGCCGCCGCGCGCGCTGACATCCACCCGATCGAACACCGCACCGCCAGAACTGAGACCGAGTGCCGTCACCTGCCCGTCCAGTTGCAAATCGCCAAGCATGTCCTCGACCGCCAGCTCGGCCGAAATCGTGACGGCGGCGATCTTGCCGTCATAGGCAGCGTCCGCAACCTCCAAAGTGGCCTGAACACCCTGCCTGCCGCCGGATGACAAGATTCTGGCGACCACATCGGCCTGTCCGGAAAGCGGAAAGTCGAACAGGGCGGCCAGCGGAGCGACCTGTTCGGCATGTGCGGCCAGACGGCCGACGAGACTGCCGTCGGAGAGCAGGTCGAGGGAGCCGGAGAGGGTCGATCCGGAATACTCGCCTGCCATCGGATCAAATCGAACGCCGCCGGACTCCAGGAGTTCCAGCCTGGTTTCCAGAATGGCCGGCAAATCCGCAATCGATGTCTCCAGCCGGACATCCCCGCTCGGCCGGCCAGCGACGTCTTCCAGGCTGATTTGGGCTGTCAGGCCCGGCGCGGGTGTACCGTCGAACGCCAGGGCTTCAGCGGCTATATCAGTGTGCAGCGATAAGCGGTCCAGCGGCCCCTGCAGCCGACCATCGGCGGTCAGCCGGCCGGCGACTGCAATGCCGGCCAGGTCGGAGAATTCCGAAATGCTCGGCAACACCAGCGACCAATTCGAAGACAGCCGATTATCGGCATAGCCAGCCTGCCCGGTGACGGTGTTCCCGCCGCTGTCGATCAGGAACTCGGTGAAATCGACCGCACCGCCGTCGCCAATTGTCGCGACCGAGCGAAGTTCCACGGTTCGGGCGAGCAGTGTATCGAGCACCTCAATGCCCGACTGCATTTGGGTCAGGCGGCCTTCCGTCTCCACGGCCAATCCTCCGACGACGGATCGCGCACTCCAGGAAAGATCGGCCTGCCCCCCAGGGGCAAACCGGCCAGAGCCCGAAATTCCGCGAGATCGGCGAGTTTGAGCGTGCCCGTCACGTCAACCGCGCCACCGGGGCTGACTTCGCCCGATGCGACAATCGCCGCTCCGGCGCCTTCGACGGTCAACCGACCGATTGCCACTGACCCATCCAAGCCCAGCGCGCCGGTCGCGGCCCAGGTAATCGCGGGCGCCAGCAGCCTGTCCAACTCGGCATCGCCCATCGAAAGACCTTCCAAGCTGCCGCGACCCTCGAACGGGAGTCGGACATCCGCTTCCAGGCCGGCGATCCTGAAGGGGTCGAATGCAAACTCTGTCGCAAGCCGGCCCAGGGCCAAATCTGCCGCGACCACATCATCGGCAAAGGCCGCCACCTCAATCCGGGGACCTGTAATCGGCCCCTCAATTCGAATATCCGCACCGGCGCGGCCCCAATCAAAATCCGGAAGCAGCACAGCGAATACTTCCGCCTCGCCAGCCACGACCGCCGCGACAACGTCGAGCGCCCCGGCCGGCCAGTCGGCGACGCCGCGCAAGATCACCTCACCCGCTGCCGCATTGAGGATGATGTCATCGATGTCGATGATACCGGCCCGGCCGATCAAGGCTTCTCCGCGTAACGTGCTGCGCTCGGCAAGCAATGGCGCCACGGTACCCGGCAACAGGCCGGCCAAAACCGCGCCGGCATCAATCGCCAAGCGGTAACCGTCCGCCTCTGCCCGAACGCTGAATTCCGCGTCGACCAGGAATTCCGGTCCGGCATCAATAGTGAGTTCCGCACGCCAATCCTCCAGCGGCCCATCGCCGGACAGGCCAAGTGTCACAGGCGGGAGGCCGGGCAGATCGAGCAGGCGGGCGATCACACCACCGGATGGTTCGGACCCCTGCATTTCGGCGGTGAGGTTGCCGGTTTCCGGATCGAAGCCCAAATCGACCGACAGCGCGCCCGGTGTCGCATCGATACGATGGGCATTCCCCGTCAGCCGGAAGCCGGAGATCAGGTCCGCGAGATCGGCCGCACCCTCAATCGACAAGCGTGCAGGCTCCCCCAGAACCGGCTCCGCCAGCCGGAATTCCGCCACTTCGAACCGGGCGATGTGAAGCTCAAACGGCATCGAAAATGGCTCGGCGGACCCCGCCTGGCCCGCCACATTCGGCAGGCGGTCAAGCGAAACGCGGCCCAGCCGCACCGCATCGACATCCAGGCGTCCGGACAGGAGAGCCAGAGGCGACCAGTCGACGACGACATCCTCCAGGCTCAGCCAGGCGCCGTCGCCATCGCCCAGGGCAAGCGCGCTCAGACGCAGCTCAAACGGCAGGAAGCCTTCAATCTCACCCAGCGTGAGCGTGATGGTATCGTCCGACACCGCACCTTCAACGATACGGGCAAGCTGACGTTTTCCCGATGGCGTCTGCATCCAGGCGAATGCGGCCAGAGCCGCGAGCAGCAGTGTCAGACCAATAGCAATCGCCCCTTGCCGGAGCTTCCGCAACGAAATCAAAAGGCCTGTCCCAGGCTAATGTATAATGCGACGTCGTCGTCGTCGTCACGACCATTAAGTGGCGTCGCAACGTCGAACCGCAAAGGGCCGACTGCGGTAGCATAGCGGACGCCGACGCCGGCACCGAATTGCAGGTCCTCGCTGAAATCGGGGAACTCCCGTTCGAACACGGTGCCGCCGTCTATGAAGGGCACTAGGCTGAATTCGCCGAACACCCGCTGGCGCAACTCCACACTGAAATGAAACAGGCTGCGGCCGCCGATCGGGTCGCCATCGGCATCCAACGGCCCGATGCTCTGGAAGTCGTAACCGCGCACGGTGCCGCCACCGCCTGCGTAAAACCGCTTATCCGCCGAAATGTCCAACAGCGTCTCTCCGGCCAGTGCGCCGAAGCCGACAAGACCGGCCACGACCGTCTCGCCACCGGTGCCGAAATCGTAATAGGTCGTCCCGGTGCCCCGCAGACGGAAGAGATCCTGACTCGACCCCAGCACCTGCAAATAGGGCGTGAACCCCATGTTCAGCCGTGCGCCAGTACTGGGATCCAGAAGATTGTCGGTCCCGTCCCAGCGCAGATTGAGCGGCATTCCGACATAGGTGAAGCGGTCGGTTGTCTCGGCGTCGTCTGTGACCCTCTCATATTCCAGGGTCAGTCCCGCGCCAGCAGTCAGCGCATCGGACAGGCGCCGTTCAACGCCAAGGGTGACCTTTGCGCCGGTTCGGTCATAGGCGTCCAAATTCTCTTCACGCAGTTCTGCGGTTGCCAGCAGGTCCTGCTCGGGCAACAGAAAGGCCGGTTTGCGAAACGACAGCGTGCCGGCATAGTCATAGTCCTCGGCGTCGTTCTCACCGATGCGGCCGACTTCGAGCCCAAGTCGCAAGCGCTCGGCCGCCCCGAACAGGTTTCGGTGTCCCCAGAAACCGTTGACGCCAATTCCCTCCGATGTGGCGAAATTGGCGCCGAAACCGATGAAGCGCCGTTTTCGCTCGGCCACCGTCACGGCAACTGGCAGTCGACCGTCGGCATCAAGCGCTTCCCCACCCCGGACCCTGACCGAATCGAACACGCCGAGGTCCGACAGCGCCGTTCGGAAGTCGTTGAGGAGATCCGGCGAATACCGGTCGCCTGGAGCGAAGGGCGTCAACGCAACCACCAGATCGCGATCCACCTGTTCCAACCCTTCGATCTCGATGGCGCCGAAGGTCGCCTGCGGTCCGAAGTCGAGCAAATATGCCACATCCATGGTGCCGGTCGCGAAATCGACCACCGCGCGCCGATCCGCAACCGAGGCAAAAGGATAGCCAATGTCGCGCATACCCCGGGCCAACCGCGACTCGACGGCGAGGATTGCGCTCGATCGGGCCGGGTCGCCGGCAGCGATGCCCAAATCCGCCCTGTCGATCTGCGCCGCCGGGACGGCCGTATCGTCCGCCGCGTCGATGAGCTCCACCGTGGCAATGGTGAATTGATCGCCGGGAACCACGGCGATCTCCACACCGACCGGGTCCGCTCCGGCCGGCGTCGACCCGGGCCCAGTCCGGCCGAATTCGCGCGGTGGCTGGCCGTTGAAGGTGATCGCCACGGTACCGAGGTAGAAGCCAAAGGACCGCAGCGCCCGTGTGATGCGATCGCCGTCATCTTCCGCCCGCCGGATCAGCGAGGCGAGGGTCGGCGCCGGGTCACCTTGAAGAGCGACGAGGGTGGCACTGTCCGAGATCGCCTGGCGCAGCTCGTCCTCCTCATCCGCGCCGGCGATGGTCGTCCGATATTCGACCGCCTGCGCCCAGGCGCCTGCCATCCAGAGGAGCTGGAATACCAGGACCAGCGCTGGATATTGGATCAGTCGAATACGCTTCACGACGCGGTAGCCTCGGATCAGCTGTCTGTCGGCGGCATACAATCGCCTTGCTTTTACGACCACGCGGCCCCATGTCCGACCTTGCGGAACGGCCACAACATCATATAGTGCGGCCGGCCACGCGCCATGTGCCAGTCAGATGGCCCCGAGCGCACCGGACCCTCACAGGATCGCAGTCATGGATTTGCGAAATATCGCAATCATCGCCCATGTTGACCACGGCAAGACGACGTTGATCGACGTCCTTTTGCGCCAGAGCGGCGCCGTGCGCGAAAATCAGAAACTCGCCGAACGCGCCATGGACAGCAATGAGCTGGAACGCGAACGCGGCATCACCATCCTGGCCAAGTGCACGTCGGTGCTTTGGCGCGATCTGCGCCTGAACATCGTCGACACCCCAGGACATGCGGATTTCGGCGGCGAGGTCGAACGCATCCTGGGCATGGTCAACGGAGTGCTGGTCCTGGTCGACGCCGCCGAAGGGCCGATGCCGCAGACCAAATTCGTGCTCGGCAAGGCTTTGGCACTGGGCCTGCGCCCCATCGTGGTGATTAACAAGGTCGACCGCCCCGACGAGCGCGCAGAGGCCGTTCTGAATGAGGTCTTCGACCTGTTCGCCGCCCTGGACGCCGATGATGGTCAACTGGACTTTCCGGTTCTCTACGCCTCCGCCAAGCAGGGTTGGGCCAGCCTCGACCTCGCCGATGAGCGGCAGGACATGGCGCCGCTGTTCGACTTGATCGCGAGCCATGTGCCGGCGCCCGACGTCGATGCGAACGGTCCCTTCACCATGTTGGCGACGACGCTCGAGGCCGACCCTTTCCTCGGCCGGGTCCTCACCGGGCGCGTCCATAGCGGCATCGCCAAACCGAACCTGTCGGTCCGGGCGCTCGACCGCGATGGCAAGGTTGTCGAACTTGGCCGCATCAGCAAGGTCCTGGCCTTTCGCGGCCTGGAGAGGCAGCCGGTCGACTCCGGCGAGGCCGGCGACATCGTCGCCATCGCCGGGCTGAGCAAGGCCACGGTGGCCGATACGATCGCCTTACCATCAGTGACCACACCGCTGGCTTCACAGCCGATCGACCCACCGACCCTGGCCATGACATTCGTGGTCAACGATTCTCCGCTGGCCGGCACCGAGGGCGACAAGGTCACCAGCCGGGTGATCCGCGACCGGCTGTTCCGCGAGGCGGAAGGCAATGTGGCGCTCAAGATCGAGGACGGGGTCTCGAAAGACAGCTTCGAGGTGGCCGGGCGCGGCGAATTGCAGCTCGGCATCCTGATCGAAACCATGCGGCGCGAAGGCTTCGAGTTGTCGATCAGCCGGCCCCGCGTGGTGATGCAGACGGATTCGGATACCGGCCAGACCCTCGAGCCCATCGAGGAAGTCCAGATCGACGTCGATGAGGATCACAGCGGCACGGTGCTGGAAGCCTTGTCCCAGCGCAAGGGGTCGCTGGTCGATATGCGCCCATCCGGTGGCGGCAAGCTGCGCATCGTCATGCACGTCCCGACCCGCGGCCTGATCGGATATCACGGAGACTTCCTGACAGATACCCGCGGCACCGGTGTGATGTATCGGATGTTCCATGCCTACGCCCCTTACAAAGGCGATATCTCCGGCCGGCGCACCGGCGCGCTGATCTCCAACGGTCAGGGCACGACCGTGGCCTACGCGATCTGGAACCTTCAGGATCGCGGACCGATGATGATCGGGGCCGGCACCAAGGTCTATCGCGGCATGATCATTGGCGAGCACACCCGCGGCAACGATCTCGAGGTCAATGTGCTGAAAGGCAAGCAGCTGACCAACATCCGCGCCGCCGGCAAGGACGAGGCGGTGCGCCTGATCACGCCGATGGCGATGTCGCTGGAAAAAGCCCTGGCCTATATCTCCGACGACGAGCTGGTCGAGGTGACCCCGAAATCGATCCGGCTGCGCAAGCGACTGCTCGACCCCCATGAACGCAAGCGCGCCCAGCGTCAGGCCGAGGCCGTCTAGAAGCGTTTTTCGAACTTACGGCACCGGCCCGCCCCCACAAGAGCGGATAACGCGCTAAAAGCAACGTGTCACGCTCCTGACAGTTCCTGACACAGGGGTCTGATATAACGGCCGGCAGACTTCGCAACAGATGAAGAGCCGGCCGATGATCACCCTCTACCAATTCGCCGATGGCTGGGGCATGCAGCCCAGCCCGTTCTGCCTGAAGATGGGCACCTGGCTGCGGATGGCCGGCCTGCCTTATCAAGTGAAACGGACGGTCGCCCTGTCGAAGGCCCCGACCGGCAAACTCCCCTATATCGTCACCAAAGACGGCAAGGCCATAGGCGACAGTGGCCTGATCATCGAACATCTGAAGCGCGCCGAGGGCGTGAGGATCGATGACGGCCTCTCCGACGAGGCGCTGGCCATGTCGACTGCCGTGACCCGCCTGGTCGAAGAGCATTTGTACTTCGCCGCCCTGTACTTCCGCTGGGTCGACGATGCCGGATGGGCGGTCGTAAAGCCGGTCTTCTTCGGGGCCATGCCCTTGCCGCTGAAGGCCTTCATACCCGCCATGTTGCGCCGGCAAGTCACACGCGCGTTGTTCGCTCAAGGCGTTGGACGGCACAGCGGTGAACAACTGGCCGAGATGGGACGGTCGGATTTGAGCGCCATTGCCACGATCCTGGGCGATAAGCCGTTCCTGCTGGGCGATCAGCCGCGAACAGTCGACGCTGTGGCATACGGACTGCTCGCCAACCTTGCCTATCCACCGGTCGAAAGCCCCTTGAAGCAGACGCTTCTGGGTTCGCAGCCGCTGGTCGACTATTGCGACCGCATCCGCGCCCGTTACTGGGCCGACACCGCAGCCGGCTGAGACCGAAGTCTGTGATCACGCGGCTGTGACTACTGCCTCCACGCGCTTCTCGGGCAGCATATCGTCAGACTCGGTGTGAGAAACACCGGCCGGTGTTATGCTGGATCGGAACAACAAAAAAACCTCGGAGGCAGGGATGTCACACAGGAATGGAACCCGGCGTGCGGCCTGGGTGGTGACCGCTACGGTCGCCGCCATGGTCGCGGCGGCGCCCGGGCAGGCTGAAACCTTTCATTGGGCCGGCAAGACCGACCCGTCCACTATGGATCCGCACGCCGCCAATATCGCGCCGGTGCTCGGATTCCTGAACAATATCTATGAAGGGCTGGTCCGCCGGGGCAAGGACATGTCGCTTGAGCCGGCACTGGCGGAAAGCTGGGAAGCGCTGGGCAGCGACGGCTGGCGCTTTCATCTGCGCCAGAGCGTCGTGTTCCACGAGGGCCAGGACTTCGACGCCGACGATGTGGTCTTCTCCTATGAGCGGGCCGGTTCCGAGCAATCGGACGTGCGGTCTTTCTTCGCCTCTATCAGTGAGGTCCGCAAGGTCGACCAATACACCGTCGACTTCCTGACCAACGCGCCGAACCCGCTGTTCCCGGACGGCATCGCCAATTTCATGATCATGGATAAGGGCTGGGCCGAGGCCAACGGTGTCGAACGACCGGCCCGGGACGCGGAAAATCTGGCGACCCGCACCGCAAACGGGACCGGTGCGTTCAAACTCGCCGCCCGCGAGCCGGACATCCGGACCGTCGTCGTGCCCCATAATGGATGGTGGGACGCCGCGGAACACAACATCACCGAGGCGACGTTCACGCCGATCTCATCGGCGGCGACCGCCGTGGCGGCGTTGCTGTCCGGCGAGGTCGATTTCGTCGAGCCGATCCCGCTTCAGGACGTTCCCCGGATCGAGCGTACGGATGGGTTTACCGTGCATGGCGGTATCGAGGCGCGGGTCATCTTCTTCGGCTTCGAGCATGAAGATGACGAGCTTCGCTATTCGGATGTGACCGGACGGAACCCATTCCAGGACGCCCGGGTCCGCCAGGCCGTCTATCACGCCATCAACGCCGATGCGATCGTCGACAGGATCATGCGCGGCAATGCCCAGACCGCGGGCCTGTTGATCAGCCCCTCCGTGCGGGGCTTCAATGCGACGCTGAACGAGCGCCTGCCATACGACCCCGAGCGCGCCCGGGCGCTGTTGGCGGAGGCTGGCTATCCCGACGGATTCTCCTTCGGCCTCAGATGCCCGAACGATCGGTACATCAATGACGAGCCGATTTGCACCGCGGCGGCGGGCATGCTCGCGGCCGTCGGCCTGAAGGCGGATCTGGCAACCATGCCGGTCAGCAACTACTGGTCCGAACTGCGCGAGGACAAGTTTGACATGTATATGTTGGGCTGGTCGCCGGGCACCTTCGACGCCGAGCATCCGATCCGCTTCCTGATGGCGACGCCAAATGTGGAGAAACGCCTTGGCAGCTGGAATTTCGGCAGCTATTCGGACCCGCGCGTGGACGATCTCCTCCCGCGGATCCAGGTCGAGCTGGACGACGCCAAGCGCCAGGGAATGATCGACGAGGTGCACGGCATCCTTCGCGACGATGCGGTCTATGTACCACTGCACGTCCAACCCCTGGTCTGGGGGTCGAAGGACAACATCTCGCTGACGCAACGGGCGGATAACTTCTTCCTGTTGCGCTGGGTCTCGATCAACTAGCGGTCGGACTGGCATCCTGCAACGCGGCCTCTCAAAAGAAGAGAGGCCGCCTAATACCAAGTCTCATTGATCATGACCGATGGGCCCAATCGCGGGTGCCGATGGACATGATGGTCCAGGGTTGGTCGACGAGGCGGTTCCAGGCGTAGCAGCAGTGGTCGACGATGTCGTCGTAGGACTTGAAGACCCGGTTGGAGAGCCAGTTGCCGCGGAGGAACTGCCAGATGTTCTCGGCCGGATTGAGCTCCGGGGATCGGGGCGGCAGCGGGACGAGGGTGATGTTGTCGGGGATGGTGAGCTTGGCGGAGCCATGCCAGCCGGCCTGATCGAGGACGACGACGGCATGAGCGCCCGGCGCCACGGCTTGGGCGATCTCCCGGAGGTGCAGCGCCATGGCGGCGGTGTTGCATTTGGGCAGGACGAGAGCCGCCCCCTTGCCCTCGGCGGGGCAGATCGCGCCGAAGATATAGGCGGACCGCGTCCGTTGATCGTGAGCTGCCCTGGGCCGGGTGCCACGCCTGGCCCAGCGCCGTGTGATCTTGTTCTTCTGCCCGACCCTGGCCTCGTCTTGGAACCAGATCTCTATCGGCCGGCCACCGGCCTGCTGCGCCGCGATCGCGCCCACAAGGGCGGGGAAGTTTTTTTGAACGCCGCCATGGCCTCGTCATCCTGGGCATAGTGACGCGGCCGCGCCGAGAGCCTGCGGAAGCCCATGGCGCGCAACTCCCGGCTCAGGGTCTGCTTGCTGATCGAGACCCGGAACTCGTCCCAGACCCACTGCGCCAGATCGACCAGACGCCAGCGCACGACCCCGTGGACCGCCGGCATCGGACCGCTCTCGACGGTCCTCGCCAAGGCCCGGCGCTGAGCCTCGTCGAGCCTCGGCGTCTTGCCGGGCGCCTTGCCGGTGACCAGCCCCTCCGGTCCCTTCGCGTTGAAGCGAAGAACCCAGTCCCGCACCGTTTGAAGGCCGACCCCGCCGATCCGTGCCGCGTCGCTGCGCGTCCCACCATCGTAGATCTCCGCGATCGCCAGCAGCCGACGGGCATGAGCCCCATCACCGGCCATCTTGGCCGCAGACCGCACCGACGCGGCGTCGAAATCCTCCCGCAAGGCAACAGCAACCGACATGGCAAACCTCCTTCGTTTGCCATGTTGAATCAGATCAAAGCCGATTCGGGAATCCCCTACGAGTCCGCCTCAGCGGGACTTGGTATAATACCAATCTGCAGTGAGGATCATGCATTGGCCCAGGTTCTTGACCCGATGGACATGATCTTCCATGGCTGGTCGATGAGGCGGTTCCAGGCGAAGCAGGAATGGTCGACGATATCGGCATAGGATTTGAAGGTGCGGTTCGAGAGCCAGTTGTCCCGCATGAATTGCCAGATGTTTTCGACGGGATTGAGCTCTGGGGAACGTGGCGGGAGCGGCAAGAGTGTGATGTTTTCCGGGACGTCGAGCTTGTGGGTGGTATGCCAGCCGGCCTGATCAAGGAGGATGACGGCGTGGGCGCCGGGCGTCACCTGGGATGAGATTTCGACCAGATGCCATTGCATGGCCTGGGTGTTGCATCGGGGCAGGACGAGGGCCGCACCGACGCCGCGGGCCGGGCATATGGCACCGAAGATGTAGGCTGATCGGGTTCGCTGATCGTGGGGTGCCCGCGGCCTGGTGCCCCGCTTGGCCCATCGGCGGGTAATCTTGTTCTTCTGGCCGACCCTGGCCTCGTCTTGGAACCAGATCTCGATTTCGATGCCGGCGGCGAGCCGAGATCGGATCGTGGCTATCTGGTCGGGGAATTTTTTTTGAACGTCACGATGGTCTCCGGGTCTTGGGCATGGTGGCGCGGCCGCGCCGAGAGCTTGCGATAGCCCAATTCGCGCAGCGTGCGGCTGACAGTGGTCTCATGCAGGCAGAGGCCGAACGCCTCATGCAGCCAGGCCGCCAGATCAGCCAGCCGCCAGCGCACCACGCCGTCGACCGCCGGCATGGGCCCCGCCTCGACCTTCGCGGCCAGGGCAGCCCGTTGGGCGGCATTCAGTTTCGGCCGGTTGCCCGGTGCGGTGCCGTCGATCAGACCCTCAGGACCCCGGGCATTGAACCGCAGCACCCAGTCACGGACCGTCTGAAGCCCGGCGCCCGCATACCGCGCCGCCGCCGTGCGCGACCCGCCATCATAGATCAGCGCCAGCGTCAGAAGCCGCCGGCTCTGGCCAGCATGCTCCGTTCGTTTGGCCAGCGCCCGAAGCTCTTCACCGGTGAAATCATCGCGCAGCGCAATCCCAGCTCGCATGGCAAACCTCCTTTGGTTGCCAACTTGAATCATGTCAGGACGAAAATGGGAATCCCCTAAATGAGTCAGCCATCGCGCAGGTTGGTATAAGCCGTATGCTGGTAAGTTTGGCCGCCGTCGCAAAGGACAAATGAACGCCGGATCAAATCGTCCTTTTAGGGATAATTGATATTGGGCGTGAAAAATTGCTAAAATTCGCTAATATTTGTTCCTTGCGGCTATTGCTATAGCTTGCCATTAACGGCTCCAGATAGGAATCGCCGGATCCAGATAGGGTCTCAGCCAGAGTTATTTGGCTGAAAGGCGGCGACGTTCAGGCATGGACACAAAGAAACACCGGTCCGCTCGACATTTTATCGAACTGGCCCGTAAAAAAACGGCCCGAGGCCGAGAGGAGATTTCCGGCAATATCGCCGATCTTTTCCTCGATGACCGCGCCCGCTTGTCGGACCGGGAACGCTCGTTGATGACCGCGATCCTGAGGTCCCTGATCGCCGACATCGAAACCGCCTTGCGGCAGGAGCTTTCCGGAATGCTCGCCGATCGGGACGATGTGCCGGCCGAGTTGAAATCCGCCCTTGCCGGCAAGAGTGTTGAAATCGCGCGTCCCATCCTGATGCGGAGTCCGGCCCTCAGATCTCCCGAATTGGTGGAACTCGTCAGGTTCCGGGGTCGAGAACACTGGCTGGCCATCACCTTGAGGCCATCCTTGAATTCAAACAGCGGCGATGCCGGATCGGCGAGCGGCGAAAGTGACGTTATCGAAGCACTCTTGCATCACTCCGACACGGAACTGGCCCAGTATGCGTCCGACTATCTGGTCGCCGAAGCCGGCCGGGTCGACCGCCTCAAGATGCCCGTGCTTCGGGCGGCCGACCTTCCCGCCGATTTGGCGCGGCGGCTGCACTGGTGGGTTTCGGCGGCCCTGCGCGGGCACCTGACGACGGAGTTCTCTGTCGATCCTACGGTGATCGACGATAGGATCGAGGCGGCGACCCTTGCCGTGCTGCAACGGTACGCCTCGGACAATGTCGCCATCGCTGCCTTGGCGCAGCGGCTGATGGAAAGTCTGGCGAAATCCGAACCTTTGTCCGGCGCCTTCCTCATTCGGTTGGTACAGGCCGGTCGCATCGCCGCCTTCCTGGCCGGCCTGTCACACATTGCCAAGATACCCGAGCAGACCGCACGGCGGATCGCCCTGCAGGGGGATGGCGAGAGCCTGGCAATGCTGTGCAAGGCCTCCGGCATCGATCGCGAAGGCTTTTCGACCCTCTTTGAATTGATACGCAATGCGGCCATCGGTACCGGACAGTTGCCGTCCGACGTGCGAAATTCCATACTGGCGTTCTATGATAAGATCACGAAGGGCAACGCTCGCGCTGCCCTGAATTTTTGGCGCCGCGATCCAGAATTCGTCAGCGCTATGGAGCAGGTTGGCCCCGCTGCCGAGGATCCGCCGACGAGCGAATGATATGACCGCGCACCAAAAAAAGACCTCAGCCGGCAAAGGTGTTGCGACGCTCCAGGCCCATCATATCGGGGCGCGCCTTGAACCGACGGCCGAACGGCTTCGGCATCCGGTTCGTGACGCCATTGACGCCGATCTGCGCAATCTGTTCGATTTGGCGCTTCCACCGCTGGCGATATTCGATCCCTCCGCCGAATTGTTGTTTGCCAATCAGCAAATCCGGGACTTGTTCGACAATCGGGGCGGACCCTTCGAGGAAAGCGACGCCTATGCCGATGTGCTGGCGTCGCTGCGTGCCGCGATACCGACCCTGGATCGCGGCAGCCCGAAGCATGTCGAACGGCTGTCGTCCCTGCCGTCCGGCCAGGCCTACTACGCCGATTTCTGTCTGGTTCCGAGCGGAATGACCGGCACTCCGCTGATCGTTGCCACCCTGCGCGACGTGACGGAACAACACTCGGCCCTGGAGCATTCCAATCAGGCGCGCGACCGCCTGGAGGATTTTCTGGAATGTTCCGCCGATTGGCTTTGGGAGATCGACGCAAACGGCCATCTGTCTTTTCTGTCGTCGCGGATCACCCAGATTGCCGGCAAGCCGGCAGCGCTGCTCGCGGTTCGGCGATATCGGCGAATTCGTCGAACCCTCCGTGGACGACCTGACGGCTACCCCCTCTTTCGGGGAGCGCCAGCCGTTCCGGGATTTTCGGTTTCAGGTAGAAGACCGCAATGGCGAAATCCGCGAACAGCACATCAGCGGGGTTCCGGTATTCGACCCTTTTTCCGGGCGTTTCCTGGGGTTTCGCGGGACCGGAACCGATATCTCGCAACAGGTCGCCGACCGCGACGCGCTCGATCAATCGAACCGCCGCCTGGATGCGACCCTGCAGGCATTAAGGGAAAAGAACACGGCGCTCGCCCTGGCCTTCGATCAGGCCGATGCCGCAAACCGGACGAAAAGCCAGTTCCTGGCAAATATCAGCCATGAATTGCGAACCCCGCTCAACGCGATCATCGGTTTCTCCGAAATCCTGCGCATGGAGTTCTTCGGGCCGATCGGAAACGAGCAGTACCGCAGCTATGCCACCGATATTCACACCAGCGCCTCGCATCTGCTGGATCTGATTACCGACATCCTCGATCTGGCGACCATCGACTCCGGCCGGCGTGAGCTGAGCTATATCGATGTGGCGGTCAATGACGAGGTTCAATATGGCCTGCGCCTGATTCAAGAACAGACCGAACAGAAGGACCTGGTGGTCGATGCCGCGTTCGATTCGGGCCTGCCGCTAATTCAGGCGGATCGCCGATCGGTCCGGCAGATGGTGACCAACCTGCTGACCAATGCGGTCAAATTTACCCCAAGCGGTGGCCGGATCGATGTCGAGACCATCCACGATGGCGATACAGTGCTGCTGATCGTCCGGGATACCGGCATCGGCATTCCACAGGAAGATCTGGACCGGGTCACCATGCCGTTCGAGCGCGGCGTCCAGGACTACAGCCGCAAGCAGGAAGGTACCGGGCTTGGCCTGTCGCTGACCAAATCGCTGGTGGAAATGCATGGCGGCGCGGTCGAAATCACCAGCCGCGTTGGCGAGGGAACAGCGGTCCAACTTCGCTTGCCGGTCCGGCGGGAAGCCCCCGTGGAACAGGGCTAAGCGCCGCTCAAATCCGCCCGCCGGTTAACCGCATCGTAACCCGCGTTAATTAAACTGCCCTGAATTAGAACAAAATTCGGGCGATTGAGATGTCCGCGGTTGGGGATTGGGTTCAGGGGTTTTTCAAACTGCTTTTGCAGTACTTCACGCCAATCGGCGCGCCGCGTGGAGACATTCGCCACGACATCAAGGCCGCCATCACGGTGAAGTCCGACGGCTTCGCGGTCGACTGTATGACCATCAACATCTCGCCCAGTGGCATCCTTGTGGATCGCGCATTGGAGGCCGCCAAACCCGGCATGCGGGTCCAGGTGACCGCCTTCGGCGGCTCGTCCGGCATCTCGGGGCGCGTGATCCGCGTCGGTGCCAACAGCACCGCCATCCGCATCGATGGCCACCGTGGCTCCGCATTCCTCGGCGCCCTGCGCGTCCATGCCAACCGCCCTTCCCCCGCCTTCGGCGGCGCCTCGCGGCCAATGGCGAAGCGGCCGAGACCAAGCCACACCACATTGCTGCCTTAGTGGCGGATTAGATCGGCTGTACTTAACCGGACAAGGGCTTGCCGAAAACACGGGTGAGAACCAGTGTTCGCCCCTTGGTTCAAACCTTCGGTTCCCAAGTGGTGGAACCGCCGCACTAGGAGGATGCCGTGCTCCAGTACTTGCTGCAGAAAGCCGGCAGGCTGGTCGCAATGGCAATGGTGGCTACCGGCGCGCTGGGAACCTCCCAACTCTCTGCTTTCATGCAGCATTATCAGCAAAACCTTGCCGGGCGCCTGGCCGAGGCGCGGCTGGACGTTATCGCTATCGCGGAGAGGGCCGGAGAAGCCGGGCTTCCGATCTATGCCTATTTGGATGAGTTCCGCCGCGCATCGAACCCGATCTTCGTCCGCGAGGGCGTCTGGCTGAAATCGAAGATCGAGCGGGCCGCGTGGCTGGAGGCGCATCTCGAATCCCTGCGCAGCGCGGGGCCCGTTGAGCGCCCCTACGCGTTCGCGACCCGGATGGACAATCAGATAGTGGCCGAGACCTGGGTCAATTTCGAGCCGGCGGTGCCCCTTGATCAGGTCAGCTTGGCCTATTCCGCCGTCGGCGCACTCATTGGGCTGCTTCTCTATTACCCCACCTCGGCGGCGGTCATGGCGCCGGCCCGGATCATCAATAAACGCCGCTCGGCGAAAATCGCGAGGGCCCGCATAGCATCTCGTATCCCGGCGGATTAGAGTCGCTTTCTTTATTCAGATCTCTTCATCGGCACTGGTGGTCGACAATCCGCTCCCATACGTCGACGAATTGGCTACTATTGCGCGAGTAGGAAGACTGCCAATACCGCGCCATCCAGCACATCCTTGCCAGGGTGCAATCAGACCGACCTCTGGTAAGAGGTGGATATCTCACAGGCGCCCCGTCGCCATCCCGCCCAATCATCGACAGCGATAGCCAACCGCAAGCAATGCCCAGCCTGACACCTTTGCAGCAGAATTCGCCGCCATCGCGACGGCCCGCGCGGTTGCTGCTCCTGTGCGGTCTCCTTCTGGCGGTCGTCGCCTGCCCACTGTCCGCATTCGCAGCGTCAACCGATGAAGAAATCAGGGACGCGGTCGAGTCCGTGCTGGCCGACAATCGATTCCAAACCGAATTGCCGAATGATGCGAAATCCATCGAGGCCGAGGTCGATACCGGCCCGCGCTGGCGGTTCGAACTGCCGGATGGACTGTCGGGTCTTGCGAAGCTTCTGATGTGGATGCTGATCGCCGCCGGCTCGGTGCTGGTGGTGATTTTCGTGGTCAACGAACTGGCATCGCTGCGCCGACGCAGTCGCGACGGCGCCCAATGGGCCGAGGATGCCATCGCCAAGGCGGAGCGTCATGCGGCCGAACCCGGTTCGCGGACGTCACTTGAAGCGGCCGACCGGCTGGCGCGAAATGGCCAATATGCCGAAGCGCTGCACATGCTTCTATTGGACTGCATTGCGCAGTTGCGCCGGCTGCGGTTCGAGTCGTTGATCGCACCCTCCATGACGAGCCGTGAACTGGCGAGCCGGCTGAGCCTGCCGGAGCCATCGGCAAGGGCGCTTTCATCGATGGTTTCCGCCGTCGAGTTGAGCCATTTCGGAGGCCGACAGCCGGAAGAACAAGACTATGCGAACTGCCGGGAAAGCTACTTACGGGTCGCTAGCGAGAGTGGCGGCGGGGCTTCCTGATGGCGGATCAGCCCATCTTCGCGCCTCGAACGGTATTCTGGCTGGTGACGATCGGCACGCTGTCTTTCGTTGGCGCCGTCGTCCTGTCGCTTCTGGCCGGCAATGGCGGATCGGTGCAATCGGCTGGGGCCAATTCTTTCTCCCACAGCGCGATCGGGCACCGGGCCCTGGTGGAGGTGCTGGAGCAAGTCCACATGCCGGTGGTGGTGAGCCGCAACAATTCCGTGGGCAAGGCCGGCTCCTCGTCATTGCTGATCGTCGCCGAGCCACGGGCGCCGGTCGCCACGCCGTTCGAGTTGAAGGGGCTGACGAACGCCTGGACCGTATTGGTTGTCCTGCCGAAATGGGGCGGCGAGACCAACCCTTTCATTCCCGATTGGCTCGAAACCGCGGATCTGTTGCCGGTGAAGGATGCCGAACAGATGCTGGTCGCGGTCTTGGGAGAGGGGACCGTGCTGCGCCCAACAGACGGATTGAGGTTGGAAACCGGGTCCTTTCCGACGCCGACCCTGGCGGCGCCCCAGCTTGTTCGATCCTCCAGCCTGGAGCCGGTGATCGGCGGCGATCAAGGCATCCTCCTGGGGCGGCTGAATCGCGGCTGGACGACAATCTGGGTACTATCCGATCCCGATATCCTGTCGAACCATGGGATCGGACAGGGCGACAACGCTCTCCTGACGGTGCGTATGATAGACCACATCCGGCCGGAAGGCGGGGCGATCGTCATCGACGAGACAGTCCACGGATTCGAGGCGAAGCCTGAGCTTAGCCGCGCGGTACTAGAGACACCCCTCGCAATCACCGCGGTCATTGCCGTGATGACCCTGGCGGTTTTGATGTGGGCCGCCACGGGCCGGTTTGGCGCAGCAGTGCCGCCCGAGCGGCCGATCAAACCCGGGAAGGCCGGCCTGATCGACAACACCGCCAGCCTGCTGGAATTCGGCGGGCATGGTGTGGCAATTCTGAACCGCTACCTGCGGGTGGCATTGCGGGATGCCTCAATAACGCTGCACGCGCCACCGAGCCTCCGCGGCACCGAACTGATCGCCTGGTTCGATCGTGTCGGCGCGAGCCGCGGAGTCGGTGTGACCTGTGCGGAGATCTGCGACGCCGTCGCCGCAATCGCGCGGCAGCAAAAAGTCGATGGCGCGCGGCTGGCCCGCGTGGCGCATTCCGTCAATCGCTGGAAACAGGAGATGCTGCATGGATCTGGAGGCCATTCAATCGGCCAAGGTCGGCCTGAAGGAACAGATCGGTAAGGTTGTCGTCGGCCAGGATGCGGCCGTCGACCTGCTGCTGGTCAGCCTTCTGTCGGAAGGGCACATTCTCTTGGAGGGTGTTCCCGGGACGGCGAAGACGATGCTGGTGCAGACCTTCGCGGCCGCCTTGTCGCTGGATTTCGGCCGAATCCAGTTCACGCCGGATCTGATGCCCGGTGACGTGATCGGCACCAATCTCTTCAATTTCCAGACCAGCGAATTCACCCTGACCAAGGGTCCGATCTTCACCCAAATGTTGTTGGCCGATGAGATCAACCGCACACCGCCCAAGACCCAGGCGGCCCTTCTGCAGGCCATGCAGGAACGCATGGTGACGATTGACGGGCAGACCCATCAGCTGGGGTCCGCGTTCATGGTCGTCGCCACCCAGAACCCGATTGAACACCATGGTACCTACCCCCTGCCGGAAGCCCAACTCGACCGGTTCCTGTTCAAGCATGTGCTCGACTATCCATCCCGCGCGGAGGAATGCGCCATCGTTGCCCGGCACGGCCATCGCACATCGATGCCGAGGCTGTCTGATTTCGGCGTCGCCCCTGTGCTCAACCATGATGGGCTGACGGCGATCCGCCAGTTCATTCAGTCGATCCGGCTGTCCGACGATTTAATCGGCTATGTGGTCGATATCATCCGTTCGACCCGCGAGCATGCCTCACTGCAGTTTGGCGCCTCACCGCGCTCGGCCAACATGGTGGCGACCGCATCGCGGGCCTTCGCGGCTCTCAACGGCCGCGATTACGTCATTCCCGACGACATCAAATTCCTGGCCGCGCCGATCCTACGTCATCGTGTCGTACTGGCGCCGGGCGCTGAAATCGAAGGTTTGAGCGTCGATCAGCTGATCGAGCAGATCCTGGACAGGACGCCGGCGCCACGATGATGCGGCCTACGCCCAGAGCCGTCATCGTCTTCGGCGCGGGCATTCCGATCTCGCTGGTATTCGCCCTCTTGGTGGAGCGGCTATGGCCGCTGGGCCTGGGGTATCTGGCGCTGGCGATTCTGCTGACCGGCCTCGACGCCCTGTTGGCGCCACGCAGCGGTTCCTTGTCGGCGCTAGTACGGGCGCCTGAACTACTCTACGCCGGCGACCGTGACGCGTTGACGATCAGCCTGCATTCCAGCGATGCCAGGCAGCCAGTGCCGATCGAGATGGTCTGCGATGTCAGCTCGGAATTGGAGCGGCCGGACAAGCTAAGCCTGATGTTATCGCCCAGCGAAACGGCCGAACCCACCATCCCGCTGGTGCCGCTCCGACGGGGCACCGCTTCAATCGAGCGGTTGTGGCTGCGATGGAAAGGGCCGCTTGGGCTGATGGTTCGGCATCGGGTCCAGCCGCTCAACCTGGAAATCCCGATCGTGCCCAATGTGCGGGCGGTTCGCACCGTCGCCCTGCGGCTGACCACGATGGATGCGCCCTTCGGAATCAAGACCCAGAAACAGCAGGGCGACGGGTCCGAATTCGACGCGTTGAGGGATTACGTGCCCGGTCTGGATCGGCGGTCGATCGACTGGAAGCATTCGGCCCGGCACCGGTCGCTGGTGTGCAAGGAATTCCGGACCGAGCGCAATCACGAGATCATCCTGGCCTTCGACACCGGCCATCTGATGAGCGAGCCGATGGTGGGCATTCCGAAGCTCGACCACGCCATCAATGCCGGGCTGATGCTGACCTACATGTCGCTGCGCGGCGGCGACAAGGTCGGATTGTTCGGCTTCGATGCGATGGTGCGCCATGCCACCGCGCCGGTGGGCGGCATGCAAAATTTCTGGCGGCTGCAGCAGGCATCGTCACGGCTGTCCTATTGCCAGGACGAAACCAATTTCACGCTCGGGCTGACCGATCTTCTGAGCCGGCTCAACCGTCGCTCCCTGGTGATCCTGATGACCGAATTCGTCGACACCGTCACCGCCGAGTTGATGGTGGACAATCTGCAGCGCCTGTCGAACCGCCATCTGGTGATCTTCGTAACCCTGCAGGATAGGGCGTTGTCCGGAACCGTCGATGTCGATCCAATTGTGTTTGGAGACGTAGCGCGGGCCGTAATCGCGGATGAGTTCGTGCGCGACCGCGCCATCGTGCAGGAGAAACTCCGCCGACTGGGCGTCCATTGCATTGATGCGCCCGCCGAGGCAATCAGCATGGAACTCGTCAATCGCTATCTGTTGATTAAGCGCCAGGATCTAATCTAGTGGTCTAAATCCGATTTGCGGCTGGCCAGCGCCGTAGGAGATCGCACCGCACGATGTCGAACGATCACTTGAAGAGCTACGCCTTCCGCCGTGAGCGCGAGCGCACCTGGCGGGAGCTGGAAGGCCTGGTGGGCAAGACCGAGGCCGGCGGCGTGCGATCGCTGACACCCGGCGAGGTCATGCGGCTCCCCGGTCTATATCGGGCCAGCTTGTCCTCGCTATCCGTGGCGCGCAGCATCTCGCTGGACCGCAACGTTCTGGAATATTTGGAGGCCCTGGCGGCGCGCGCCTATTTCTGTGTGTACGGCGCACGCTCGGGCCTGCGGGAGGCGATCGTCCAGTTTTTCCGGACCGGCTTTCCCGGGGCGATCCGCGCGGCCCGTTGGCATATCGCCATATCGGCGCTGTGCATGGCCCTCGGCGCGCTGATCGGCTTCTCATTGGTGAGCCAGGATGACGATTGGTACTACACCTTCGTGTCCACTGAGATGGCCGGCGATCGCACGCCGACCAGTTCGACCGAGGATCTGCAGGCGGTGCTGTATGATGGCGGCGGGGCCGAAATCGAGGAATTGAACCTGTTCGCCACCTTCCTGTTCAGCAACAACGCCAAGGTCGGGATGATGTGTTTCGCCCTGGGGTTCGCGCTGGGCGCGCCGGTGGTGCTGTTGCTGGTCTATAACGGCCTGATCCTCGGATCGTTCCTGGCGCTCTACGACAGCCGCGGATTGTTGGCTGAACTTGTGGCCTGGCTGTTGATCCACGGTGTGACCGAGCTTCTGGCGGTCGTCGTGTGCGGCGGCGCCGGTTTGGTGCTCGCGGAATCGATCGCCTTCCCCGGCCGCCATACACGGCTGGCCAATCTGGCGCTGAAGGGGCGCATGGCGACCCGGATCATCATGGGCGCCGTTGTCATGTTCTTCCTCGCCGCTCTTCTGGAGGGGTTCGGTCGTCAGCTGATCAACGATCCAGCCTGGCGGTACGCCATCGCCCTGGTCAGCCTGATGTTCTGGGGCGGCTATTTCGGCCTGGCCGGCCGTAACACCATCGGAGGCGGAGGCGGAGGCGGAGGCGGAAGCGATGGCGACGGCCACTAGTATCCCCGCCGCCATCGCGGCGGATGCCAAGGATCGCCGGGAGATCCTGACGCCGGAAGGTGTGCCGTTGCATGTCTATCTGGCAGCGCGCGGCGATCGCGGGGTCGCCCTGTTGATCGACCTTATCGCCATGATCGTGGCCATCGCGCTGACCGGCTGTCTGGCAATCGGCGTGTTCATGCTGGCGGGGCTGCTCTTCGACTTCCCGACCAAGTTTGCGGCCGGATGGATCATGTCCCTGTTCTTTCTGATCTCTTTCCTGATCCGCAGTTTCTACTTCGTCTATTTCGAGCTTCGGTGGCAGGGGTCCACACCGGGGAAGCGGGCCATGGGGCTGCGCGTCATCGACCGGCGGGGAGGACAACTCCGGACCGAGGCCGTATTCGGCCGCAACCTGATGCGTGAAATCGAGGTGTACATTCCGATCTCGGCCTATTTCGTCGCCCAGGACACGGGCACGTTGGAGAGTCTGCTGACCCTGGTCTGGGCGGCGATTTTCCTGCTGATGCCCTTCTTCAACAAGGATCGTCTGCGGGCCGGGGATATCGTGGCCGGCACCTGGGTGGTCTGGGCGCCCAAGGGGACGCTGTTGTCGGATCTCGCCAGCCAAAAGCCGACAAAATCCGCTGCGCCCCAATACCAATTCAGCGCGGCGCAGCTAGGGATATATGGAATCTACGAACTCCAGACCCTGGAGACGGTGCTGCGCAAGACCGGGCCCGACACCATGGAAACGCGCGCCGCCGTTTGCGACCGTATCCGAAAGAAGATCGAATGGACCCACGCTCCGGGCCAGGTTGTCGATCCTCGCGCCTTCCTGGCGGCGTTCTACGCCGCGCTGCGGGCCCATCTGGAAACCCGGATGCTGTTTGGCGTGCGCCGCGAGAGCAAACACGACACCAAGGAAGACAGCCGGCGCCCGTAGTATGCCAATGTCCGGTTAGAGCGTTTTCCGATCTTACGGCACCGGCCCGCGTGAGCGGAAAATGCGTTAGTCGAAGATGGCGGCGAATTGGTCGATGTCGAAGCCTTCCTTGACCGCGCGCAGGTCATGATAGGCAACCGCCGACGCTACGGCGCCGAGCGCAGTGAAGAATGCATTGACCAGCAGCCCAAGGATATTGGCTGCGATAAATGGCCCCGACGTCAAGGCGCCAGGACCGGCATTCACCATACCTGCCATGAACGGCGCCTGAGCGATGCCCGACGCCATCATCATTGCGATCAAGATCACCATATAGATGCCGAAGACGCGCCATCGATACCCCTTGGTGAGCGCTGCACTGCGCTTCAGGCTGGCAATCACGCCTGGACGCTCTACCACGGCGGTGGGAATCGCCACCCAGAACATGATCAAGACGATGAACATCGGGATGAGCAGTGCGAGCGCGCCCAGCATCATCAAGAGTACAGACAACAAGGCCACGCCAAGCACCGGCAGCACGACGCTAAGGCCGTGGCGCAGGCTAGTCCCAATTGTCGCCGGGCGGCCGCGCAGATCCTGGAATGTGCCATACACCATCGCGGCGGTCGCCATCATGCTCAGGACTAATCCGACCACGATCAGGCCGACCATTGCCGCGAGCATCCAAAGCACTTTCTGAAGCGCGACCTCGTTGCCGTATTCCAGCGCCTGCATGGTCTTTGGATCCATGATGCCGGCTTGTGGATCGACCAAGGCGGTCACCAGGAAGGTCGGAGTGGTGAATAGCAAGGCAAGCAGGCCGAACGGCACGATATTTCGCGCTAGGATCGCCATCGACCGGCTGAGAACCTCGCCGACCCGAAATTCCGCCATGGTCATCGATGCAACCGACATGGTCATGTCCAGTTCCGCAGTGGTTCGGCGCGAGGACTGCCAACGACGAGGCAGAATCTTACCGATCACTTGGACTTAGTCGAAAACGGCTGCAATCTCGTTAACGCCGACACCTTCCTTATCCAACCTAAGGTCGTGATACGCGACAGCCATCGCAACAGCACCCCAGGCGGTGAAAGCCGCGGTCACGGCGAAAGTGACAACGGTATGGGGAATCTCGCCGGGGTCGAAGGGCAGCAAAGCGAACCACTCCACTACGCCGTTCAGCAACGCTATCACCAGAAGGATGCCGAACACGCGCCAACGGTACCCCCGGGTGAGATGGGCGCTCCGCTTCAAACTCGCCACCACGCCAGCCCGCTCGACCACCGCCACCGGCACCGTGACCCACCACGCCGAATAAATCATCAGGCTGGGGATGACGATGGCGACGAAAATCCAAATCGAGCCAAATGTCGAACCGCCGGCCATCAAAATCAGAATTCCGGGAATGGACACCACCCCGCAGACCAACCCGATTGCCAAGGCCGATAGGATGGCGATGCCCATCACCCTTGGCACAGCGGGCAAGCCGTGGCGGATACACGCTCCAATGCCAGCGCGGTCATTCTGCAATGCCTGGATCGAACCATAGACCATGGTGCAGCTCGCAAGCAGATACAGGGCGAGGGCGCCCAATGCCAAAGCGATAATGATCACGAAGCTGCCGCCCACTCCAAATCCCAAATCGCCGAACCCGGCAATCCTGTCGTCGACCAATAGGCCGCTCGACTCCCGGTTCGTCTCCGAACCGTCGGTTATGAAGATCGTCGGCCAGGTGAACAGCAATGCCAAGGTATAGAAAACGACGGCATTCCGACTCAATATCGAGATCGACCGGCCCAGTACCGCACCAACACGAAACACCGCACCCCTCCCATACCCATTGCAGACCCGGCGTCCGGGCGTCGGTCCTACGCCCGCCGATCCGCCGGCACCGTTGGCCGAAAACCACCGGGCGAACCAGACGCGACACGACGTGAGACGCGCCGCGCCTGGCGGTGCCTAGATGCCGGTCGCCGCGATCGCCACGGCCACGTCTTCCTCGACATAAAGCGCCGCGGATACACCGTCCACTTGGAACACATCGTACGTCACG
>CBDEGD010000034.1:0-42884 GCA_965237625.1 Inquilinaceae bacterium | reverse complement strand
CGGAACTCGCCCTGTTTCCACGCATTGCGGCCCAGCAAAAGCAGATAGGCGACAACGAAGAGGGACATGCCCTGAAGAACGGTCATTGCCGGAATGTGGCGTGAGATTTGGCATCGGTCCAGGGCGGCGGTCGTTTCCGCCCCAATAAGGGTGGCGTAGCGGCTTGTGTATCCGTTCCAAGGACGACGGGCCGAGGCCCCCGACCTCCACTCTTCGGTTTCAGGAGAGGATATCGGGGGCCGTTGATTCGCACCGCTATGCCTAGTGCCGCCGCCGCCAATGGCGGAAAATCCGGCGGAACGGCCTGCCGCGGAATTGGCGAGGCGGGTGCCCGCGGAAGTGACGCGGGGGGGGACGATAGTAGCGACGAGGCGGGTGTCCGCGGAAATGCGGCCGGTGACGGCGGTGGGCGTATTGGCCGTCACCGTTATGGTCGCCTCGCTCAGCGCGGGGCCGACCTTGGTGGCGCCGTCGGTCCGAATGGTCGCGGTTGTCTGCGAGTTGGAGGAACTGCGGCGCTTCAACCCGGTTGTCGCCGTTGTCGCTGGCGCCCGTGCCGGGTAGGGCGGCTAAGGCGGATGGTGATGCCAGCAGGGCGAGCACCGTGACGATTTTCAGAGATTGCCAATGCATGGATCTGCTCCCGTCGGTTTGAATTGGCGATGAGGGGAGCTTAGGGTTGGGTTGGGTTTCAATCGTATGCTGCCTGGGTTATGCCTCATTAATCGGCATTAAAATCGCCTAACGGGCCTGCCCTACCGAGACAAACGCCGCCGTGCGATACAGGGACGATGATGCGAAGACTGGTGCTGGCGGCAATCCTCGCCCTGATGATTCCGATGACCGACGGCGCGGCCGCGCAGAACGGCCGCTCGCCATCGCTGTCGGATCTGCTGCGCCAATTGCAGCGCGACCCCGCCTATGCCGGGCGCATCGTCGGCACCCATACGGTTCGCTCCGTCGAGGGAGGATCGGCGTTTCTCTATGAGGTACGGATTCTCTCCGCGGATGATCGTATCGTCATCGTCCATCTCGATCCGAGCAACGGCGCGGTGGTGAGAAACTCGGAAACCTGGTTGCGCCGCGCAGGCAGGCGGTAGCGGCGCGATGCGTGTGCTGATTGTCGAAGACGATGGCGATCTGGCCACTCAGATCGCCGACATGTTGCGTGGCGACAATTTTGCCGTCGATCTGGCTGATAATGGACCCGACGCTCTGGCACTCGGATTGGATGAGCCCTACGACGCGGTCATCCTGGATCCGGGCCTGCCGGGCATGGATGGCATCAGCGTCCTCAAGCGCTGGCGCGGCCAGGGTCGGTCCATGCCGGTGATCGTCCTGACCGCGTCGCGCAAGGACGTCGCCGACATGAAGGAGGCGGTGAAAGCCGGCGCGACGAATTACCTGACCAAGCCGGTCGATCTGGAACTGCTGCTCGACTGGGTGCGCGGGGTCGCCAATTCGGCCGGGCCGAATGTCAGCCAGACAGTGCTCGAGGCCGGGCCGCTGCGCATGGATACTCAGGCGATGCGGGTCTGGTTCGACGGTGCGCCGGCACGGTTGACGCCGACCGAATTCCGCATCCTCCATTACCTGCTGGTCTATCGGCAACGGCCGGTCTCGGCGGAGGAGTTGGTGCAGCACAATTTCGATGGCGCCAGTATCAAGACCACCAACGAGATCCCTGTCTATGTCAGCCGGCTGCGGGACAAGCTGGGCAAATCGACGATCGAGACCGTACTCGGATACGGGTACCGGCTCGCCTGCGGCGACTCTTGAGCGACGTCCCATGAACGGCGACCCATGAGAGGCGGGCGGTGGTATTGGCCGGCGACCCTGGCCGGCCGAATGCTGGCCTGGTCGTTGGTGGTGATGGCGATTGGCGCGCCTGCCTTGTGGCTGATCACCGGCGCCGCCATACGGGCGTTGTCGGAGGAGGCGGTGGACACGCAGCTTCGCGCTTTCGGTCTGCAGGTTCGCGCGGCAGCGGTCAGCGCCGGAATGACCGGCACACCGAAGGTGCTGGTCGGCGATCTGGAATGGGTTTGGCAGGTCGATATCGACGGTCAAACCGCTTTCCGTTCCGAATTGCTGATGCTGACCGAGACTGTACTGCCGCCATCCCTCGATCGGCCCACGGCCCAATTCGTGGTCGGCTCCACCGACTCGCCGCTGGGGCCGATGCGGCTCGCCGAGCGGCTGGTGCGCGAGCCGCTGGCCGATGGCGGAACCGCGGCTGTGCGCTACCTGGCCGGTGTCGATGCCCGCCGCTACGCCGCCATGGTCGAAGACCAGGCCGCCAGCCTTCAACAGCTCACCCTGCGCATCACCGTGCCGTCCTTGACACTGCTCGCCGTGGCGATCCTGATCATGCTGGCCACCCTGCGCCACTCGCTAGCGGCAGTTGGGCGGTCGTTGAGCCGGTTTGAGGCGGGACGGACCGAGCGGATCGGCGGCGCCTTTCCGAGCGAATTGCAGGACCTTGTGGATCGGGTGAACGACCAGCTGGGGCGCAACGCCAGGCTTCTCGCGCGCACCCGCAAATACGTCTCAAAGATCGCCCACGACCTCAACCATCCGCTGGCTGTGCTGCGGAATGGCCTGTCGGATGATGAGCCGTCCGGCGTTTTGCATCGTCAGGTCGACCGTATGACGGGCCTTGTCGAGCGGTACACCAATCTGGCGCAGGCGATTGGCACTGATTCCGGGGCGTTGCGCGACAATTCGATCGCGGCTGCCCTGAACGACGTCCGTGAGGGCTATGCCATCCTCTACCGCCAGCCGCCGGTTGAGATCACAGTCGACTGTCCCGACGATCTGGTGTTCCCGGTGCCGCGGCACGATTTCGACGCCGCGATCGGCAATCTCACCGCCAATGCACACCGCTTCGCCGGCTCCCGGATCGCCCTCGCCGCCCGTTTGGAAGGCGGTGATCTGGTCATCTCGGTGGATGATGATGGCCCCGGCATTCTGGCCGACCAACGGGAACAGGTCATGGCCTGGGGCGAGCGTCTGGACGAGGTGCCGGCCGGCAGCGGCATTGGCCTCGCCATCGTCTCCGACCTGATCGATCTTCATGGCGGCGATCTGAGGCTGGATGACTCGCCTTTGGGTGGCCTGCGGGCCGTGCTCCGGTTTCCGGCTCCTGGATTGTCGCGGCGCGACCCCGGTGCCGATTCCGCGTGAGCGAAAATGCGCTAGTCGTGCCGGGTGATCTGGCCTTGGGAGGGCCAGTTGGGGCGGGTAGCCACATCCTTGCCGCCGCAGCCGGTGCAGCGCATCTGCGCCCCCACCTCCGGGATCGGGAAATCCGGGCCAAGCTGACGGATCAACTGATCGGCCCCGACCACCGCGTTATGGCCGCAACGATTGCACCAGCAAAAAACGTCCACCGACTGTTCCACCAATCCCGACAACACCGCCGGCCGCCGGCCGACCTCCTCATCGGCCAGTTGCAGTCGTTTCCATCCACCCATCTGAAACTGCCTGTAACGATCTCCCGACTAAGAACATAACAGGAACATTTGAGACAAACAAGGAACAGGAGGGAGCGACCGAATTCCGATCAGTCGTCGACCAGACGGATTCGCTTGTCAAAGACCGCCAGAGCCTCGCTCAAGGTGGAAGTGCGCGCCAGTCTGCGACGGCCGTTGAGGACCACGTATTCAGTGCCGCGCGGCCCGGCGGTCTTGGCAATCGCAAACAGGGGACGGTCATGGCTGTGGCGAAAAACGCTGAACATCGCCGTGCCGGCGGTATGGTCGATGGCATAGTCTCGCCACTCACCCCGGCTGACCCTTTCGCTATAGACCGCGAGAAGTTGGGATAGCTCCCGGCGGTCGAAATAGACCCGGCGCCTGCGATGCCTGATGTTGGGCCGGATATCGGAAAAAAGCACGATCTCTGCCATACGGGCTTGGGCCTCGCCTTGTGCTTGTTTCTTGTCAGCTGTCCATTGTCCCCAAAACTGCGGACAGGTAAAGCCGGTAGGCACCCAATCGAGTGCCAGCGACATGTCCATCTGTCAGGACGTCCGGCCCATGATTGTCATACCCCCTCCGATGGTCTAGGAAATGCGCTCATTCTCGGCTTCGAAATGGGAGCGGTCATCATGGCGGCGATGCAACCACCGATTTGCGATTTCGGTTGGAAGGCGGTCGATTTCAGCCTGCCCGGCATTGACGGCGCGGTTCACACCCTGGCCGGCGTCGCCGGGCCGAAGGGCTCGCTGATCATGTTCATCTGCAATCACTGTCCATATGTACGCGGCGTCATCCACCGGATCGTCGATGATTGCAGACAGCTCCAGGCCGACGGCATCGGCGTTGTGGCGATCATGTCGAATGATGCCGAGGCCTACCCCGCGGACAGCTTCGAGAACATGAAGGCCTTTGCTGCCGAGAACGGCTTCACCTTTCCCTATCTGATCGATGAGACCCAGGAGACCGCGCGCGCCTATGACGCTGTCTGCACGCCGGATTTTTTCGGGTTCAACGCCAATCGGGAGCTGCAATACCGTGGCCGGCTGGATGCCTCACGCACCGAAGCGGTGCCGGACGCGCCGCGCGAGCTGCTTGAGGCGATGCGGCTGGTCGCCAGCACCGGCAAGGGGCCGGAGCAGCAGACCGCCAGCATGGGCTGTTCTATCAAATGGCGGAGCGCCGCCTGAGCGGAATACTCCGCTGAAATCGCCAATCCGGCGGCCAGGGGAATCGCTTCAGGTTAACGCGGAGTTCTGTCGGAGCAGTGTTTCGAGGTAGTCCGGGTTGAGGTTGGCGAGTTTTCGGCGGACTTTGAGGCTGTGTCGGTCTTTTGGTTTGCGGACCAGGTTCATGGCCATGTGTTTGACGACGGCCATGTTTTCGGGGCCGTAGCCGGAGCGCAGTCGGGCGAGGTCGTCATGGAAGACGACGTCGAGGACCCAGTGGAGGCGGTTTTCGATGCCCCAATGGGCGCGCACGGCGCGGGCGAAGGTTTCGGCGTCGAGGGTGGCGGAGGAGAGGTAGTAGCGCTTTTCGCGTTCGATCTTGGAGTTGCGTTCGACCTCGGTCTCGACCATGGCGATGGTGGCGAGGTGGGGGAAAGCCGGCTCGCCGGTATAGCGGCGGTCGGAGAACAGCCAGTCGACGTGGTGGCAGACGGCATGGCGGCGGATTTCGATGCGGCCATGGTCGGCGTCGGTGGTGTCGAAGGTGTCAAAGCCCTCGCAACCTGCGGTCTGGGGGTCGGCGAAGAAGGCTGCGACATCGCTGAACAGGAGAGGCCGGTTGGCCTTCAGGGCGAGCAGATAGTCGCCGCCGCGGCCAACGATGGTCTCGGCGATCGTGGTCTGGGTGCCGATCGCATCGATGGTGACCAGCGCGCCGGTCAGGGCCAGGCGCTCCAGCAAGAGCGGGATCGCGGTGATCTCATTGGACTTGTCAGCGACCGCCTCCTGACCCAGCACCAGGCGCTGGCGGCAGGCCCAGGCGGAGAGGAGATGCAGCGGCTCGCGCCCCTTGGAGCGGGCATGGCTGCGCCTGGAGGTTTTGCCGTCTATGGCGATGATGTCGGGTTCCGTCTCGCGCAGCCCCGCCACCCAGGCGGTGAAGCAGGCCTTGAACAGCTCCGGGTCGAGAGCGTTCATCACGTCGTTCAGGGTATCGTGGGAGGGGATGCCGCGCTCATAGGCCAAAAAGCGGCGCAGAAAGGCGATCCGCAGCTCGCCCCACAGCTTGATCTCGACGAAATCCTCCATCCCGCTCAGCGTCGCACACAGCACCACAAGCAGGATCTCAGGCAGCGGATACATCACCCGCCAGTCCTCGCGGGGATCGTCCAGCGCCGAGAAATGATCAAGAAGGGGCCGGGTCGGCTGTGATCGGGTCATTGTCAGGCCTCGTGAGTCAACGAAGCCCTCCATGAATCACATAACACCGCCCGCGAACAGCCCGCCAGCAACAAACGGCGTTAACCTGAAGCGATTGCCCTGATCCGGCGGCCGGGGCCACTTGACCCAAACCAAGCGCCTTGCTAAGGCGCGTGGCCGCCGACGATTAGCGGCCCAAGGAAAAGAAATGAGCGAACTATTCCGCGAAGTCGACGAGGCGCTCCGGGAGGACCGGGCCAAGGACCTTTGGCAGAAATATGGGACCATCGCGGTCTCAATCGCCATCGCGATTGTCCTGACCACCTCCGGCTATGTGCTTTGGGAGGATTATGCCCAGAGTCGCGACCAGGCGCTGACCGGTACGTTGCTGGAGGCGTTGGAAGAGAGCCAGTCCGATCCGACCTCCGCTATCGATGCATTGGCGGCTCTGGGCGCCGACGCCTCGGATCGGCAGGGCGTGATCGCCCGCCTGCACGAAGCGGCGTTGCGCGCCGAGTCCGGCGACGCTGGTGGCGCCATCGATGTGTATCGGCTGCTTGCCGACGACAATTCGGTGCCTGATGCCTGGCGTGACCTGGCCCGGCTCTTCGCCGTCCTGCACAGCCTGGATAGCGGCGACCCCGAGCAACTGGCCGACGAACTCCGGCCTCTGACCGCCGAGGACAGCCCATGGCGGTACAATGCGCGCGAACTATCCGGCCTGCTGGCGCTGCGGCAGGGCGATAGCGAAGGCGCGCGGCAGATATTCGACCTGTTGATGGCCGATCCCGCCGCCCCGCCGGGTATCCGCGCGCGTGCGGAGGAACTCTCCGGCGCCGTCTCGGGCCGATAGTTATGCATATGCGTAATCTGGCCCGCGTCGCTACCTTGATATGGCTGCCGGCCTTGGCGGCCTGCGGAACCGGCGGCTGGTTCGGCGCTGATGAAGAGTCGCTGCTTCCGGGCACCCGGATCTCCGTGCTTCAGCTAGCCGACGCCATTGAGCCGGATCCGCTGGTCGCCGATCTGGACATCTTCGTGCCGCGGTCCGTGCCCAATATTGATTGGGCCCAGGCCGGCATGCGCGCCAGCCATTTCCCGGGAAACCTCGAACTCGCGCACCCGTTCAGCCAGGCTTGGTCGGTTGATATCGGCGATGGTTCCAGCGGCAGCCAGCGCCTTCTCAATCCCCCTGTCGTGGCGAATGGCCGGGTCTATGCGATGGATGCCAGCAGCCGGGTCACCGCGGTCGACGCCAACACGGGCCGGCAGGCCTGGCGGGTGAGGGCGACCTCGACCGACGAAGATGGCGATGCGCTGGGCGGCGGCGTCGCCTTCGGCGACGGCCGGCTATACGTGTCGACCGGCTTCGGCGAAGTGCTGGCGCTCAACCCTGCCAGTGGCGACCTGCTGTGGCGTGCCGAGGTCAATGGCCCCATCCGCTCGGCCCCGGCCTTCTCGGCAGGGCGGGTCTTCGTGATCAGCATCGACAATCAGATCGAAGCTCTCGATGCGGCGTCGGGCCGGATCTTGTGGAGCCATACCGGCATTCTGGAGGATGCAGCGCTGCTGGGCGGTGCCAGCCCGGCGGTCGGCAGTGGTGTCGTCATCGCGCCGTACAGTTCCGGTGAACTTTTCGCGCTGCGGATCGAGACCGGACGGCCGACTTGGTCGGACAGCCTTGCGGCGGTTCGGCGGTTCGGGGCGTTGGCCGGTCTCGCGGATATCCGTGCCGAGCCCGTCATTGCCGATGATATGGTGGTCGCCGTCAGCCATAGCGGCCGGATGGTGGGCATCGATCTGCGCAGCGGTGAGCGGCTCTGGGAACAGGAAGTCGGCGGCATCAACATGCCGTTGGTCAGCGGTGAGTTCATTTTCGCGCTGAGCACCAACGCCGAGCTGGTCGCCATGACCAAGCGTGGTGGCCGCATCCTGTGGGTGACCCCTTTGCAGCGCTATCGCGACGAGGACGACCGCACCGGGCCGATTGTCTGGGCCGGACCGATCCTTGCGGGCGACCGCTTGATCATGGTCGGGTCGAACGGCGTCGGTGTGGTGGCGTCCCCGGTCAGCGGCGAGGTCGTGCAATCGTTCACCTTGCGCGGCGACGGCACCATCACGCCGATCGTTGCCGGTGGCACGCTCTATGTGCTGTCCGATAACGCGACCCTGACCGCCTATCGTTAGATTCCCGGACCAGCGGCCGCGTAAACCCTGTTTAGCTCGGCTGCTTGTGGATGGCGATCCCGGCCATCACCAAAAGAATGCCGATAATGTCCTGCGGTCCGGGGATCTGCGCCAGGACGATTGCGCCGATGATTGTCGCGGTCGCCGGCAGTAGCGCCAGCATCAATGCAAAGCTGGCGCGGGGCAGGCGCGACATGGCGAGTTGGTCGCAGACATAGGGCACGACCGACGAGCAGATCCCAACGCCAATGCCGGCGAGGACGAGTTCGACCGATCCAAAGGCAGCGATCGCCTGGGCAAGGCCGACCGGCAGGATAAACAGGAAGGCCAGACTCATCGCCGCGCCCAGTCGTTCCACACCGCGGCCGGCGCCGCTGTCCGAGACTCGATGTCCCAGAACGATGTATCCGACGAACAGGGCGGCGTTCAGGAATGCCCATGCCAGCCCCATGGGATCGCCAGACCCCAGAGGGTTGGTCCGACCAATGTCGATCAGCAGAAAGACTCCGCACAGGGCCAATAGCAGGGCGGCAAGATTGCGGGCTGTCCGAAGCCCGTATAGCGCGACGCCGATGGTGCCGACGAATTCCATGGTGGCGACCAGGCTCATCGGAAGCCGGTCGAGCGCGAGGTAGAAAGCAAGGTTCATGATCGCCAGACAGGCGCCCAGACCGATCAGTAATATTCTGGTTCTTGCATCCGCCTCTTTGATCGTCCGCCAGGGTTTCGTCCACGGCGCGAAAACCAGGGCGGCCGAGGCGATACGGAACCAGGCAACGCCAAGAACTCCAACGGCGGGAAACAGCAAGACGGCGAAGGAGGGACCGAGATAATGAAAGACCGCGCTGACGCCAAACCAAGCCTGCGGCGGGACGGTTCTGGCGGCCCTGTCGAGCATTTCTTTTTCCGGGTTTGATGGTACGCGCTTTCATCCAATTATCCGATGCCTGAAGGGGCGGTTTGAATGTGTATTCAAAGGCATATTATGCTATTAGCTGAATTGAATTTAGGCTGATGATATGAAACGCCTTCGATACGAAGATGGGCCGATCGATCGGATCGATGCTCGCATCCTGGAGATTCTGGCCGCCGATGCCCGAACCAGCGTTGCGGAGATCGCGCGCACCGTGCGGCTGTCCTCGCCGAGCGTGTCGGAGCGCATCAAACGGCTGGAGGAGGCGGGGGTGATCGAGGGTTATTCGGCTCAGATCAATCCGGGCGCCCTGGGCCTCGGACTGTCGGCTTGGCTGCGGATCAGGCCGGTCCCCGGCGAGTTGCAGCGGGTGGCCGACATCCTGCGTGGATTGCCGGCCATCGTGGAGTGCGACCGCATCACCGGCGACGACTGTTTTGTCGCCCGGGCTCATGTGGCGTCGGTCGGCGAGTTGGAAAGCCTGATCGACGAGATCGTGCCATTTGCCATGACGAATACCGCGATCATCCAGTCATCTCCTGTTGCGCGCAGGCTGCCGCCCATTCCGGCCGAGCCGAATTCCTGACCGGGTCGACAGCCCGCTCTCTCTGATTGAAATCGCGTCGAAATACCGGCAAGTAGGGCCATGTCATTCACCGTCGCCATCGTCGGCCGACCCAACGTCGGCAAATCCACCCTGTTCAACCGCCTTGTCGGCAGGCGCGAGGCGCTGGTCGACGACCGGCCGGGCGTGACCCGCGACCGCCGGATCGGCGAGGCGCGCCTTGGCACCTTGACCTTCACCGTGGTCGATACCGCCGGGCTGGAGGAGGCCCCGCCGGAGGGCGTCGAGTCTGCCATGCTGCAGCAGACCGAGCGGGCCTTGGCCGATGCCGATGTCGTTCTTCTGGTGTTCGATGCCCGCGCCGGGCTGACGCCGATCGACCGGCATTTCGCAAAAACCCTGAGGCGGTTGCCCACACCGCTTTTGCTGGTCGGCAACAAATGCGAGAGCCGGGCGGCCGATCCCGGCCTGATCGAGGCGCATGAACTGGGGTTGGGCGAGCCGCTGGCGATTTCGGCGGAGCATGGTGTCGGTATGAGCGAGCTGGCGGATGCGCTGTTGCCGTTCGACGAAACGGAGATCTCGGCGGCGCAGGCCGAGGGCGAGGACGGGGAGGAGGGCGAAGTCGATCCCTCGGAGCGGACGATCCAGCTTGCCATCGTCGGCCGCCCGAATGTCGGCAAGTCGACGCTGCTGAACGCGTTTGTCGAGGATGAGCGGGTGGTCACCGGCCCGGAGCCGGGCGTCACCCGCGACGCCATCGCCGTCGACTGGTCCTATCGCGGACATCCGATCCGGCTGGTCGACACGGCGGGAATGCGCCGCCGCGCCAGGGTTACCGACCGGTTGGAGAGAGCGTCGACCACCGATGCCTTGAACGCGGTCCGGTTGGCCCAGGTGGTGATCCTGGTGCTCGACGGTTCGGCGATCCTGGACAAGCAGGATCTGACCATCGCCCGTCATGTGATCGATGAAGGGCGTGCCCTGGTCATCGCGGTCAACAAATGGGACGCGGTCGAGGATCATGAAGGCGCCCTGCGACGGCTGTCCGACCGGCTTCAGACATCGCTTCCCCAGGTTCGCGGGATCCCGACGGTGACGATCTCGGCTCTCAAGGGGCACAAGCTGGATCGGCTGCTGGATGCCATGCTGGCGATCTATGATGTGTGGAACACCCGGATTAGCACCGGCCGGCTCAATCGCTGGCTGGAGAATATGGTGGAGTCGCACCCGCCGCCGATGGTCAGCGGACGCCGTGTTCGCATACGGTATGTGACCCAGGTGAAGGCGCGGCCGCCAACTTTCGCGATTTGGGTGTCCCGGCAGGATGCGCTGCCGGAATCCTATATCCGCTACCTTGCCAACGGGCTGCGGGACCGCTTCGAATTGGATGGCGTGCCGCTGCGGATCGTTACCCGGAAAGGTAAGAATCCCTACGCCAAATGAGGCCTGCGAGCGCCAGCGCTCACGCTCTGATACGCATGACGCGAAAAACCATTGTGTACTACCTCTTTACATTCCAGACGTGTAATTTTCGGTCTTCACCTCCCGCTGAAACTGTGGTTATGTGCGTCAGGGTTTGACGGTCCTTGACCGTGCGTAGGCGCCCTGCCGACATGGCTCCGGCCCCCTCCCGGTCGGTTCCGATTAGTGCCACACGGCTTGGGCCGGGCGTCAGAACGCCGCGCCAGGATGTCCTCCCCATCCTGGCGCGACTCTATTCCAGCAAATCACACCGGCGTCGTCCTCGGATCAAGTCCGGGGACGACGAGGGTTGGTGTTGGTGTGATCTGCGACGGATCGGTGGATGTCGTACGGCCCCGTCAGAGGCCCTCATGCCGAGCCTCCTCATCCCGAGCCTGTCGAGGGACGAAGTTTGCGGGCGGCCCCCGCCCGCGCCAGGTCGCTATTCAGCCCACCGCGAACTCTGACTTGGCCTGAACGGTCTCACCAGTCCTGTCGAAGCCGGGCATGGCCATTTCGACGAATGTCTCGGTGACCGATTCCGGCGGCGGGAGCAGCGATGCATCTTCGCCGGGATAGGCGGCGGCGCGCAGGCGGGTGCGTACGACCCCCGGATCGATCAGGTTCGCCCGCACATTCGTTTTGGCCATCTCCGCCGCGTAGAGCTTCACCAGCGCCTGCAGTCCAGCCTTGGCGACCGCATAGGCGCCCCAATAGGCGATGGGCTTTCGGGCAACGCCGGAAGTCACGAAGATCGCACGGCCGGCATCCGACGCCCGCAACAGCGGGTCGAGGGCACGGATCAGCCGAAAATTGGCCTGTAGGTTCAGATCCATTACCTGTCGCCACTTGACCGGGTCGGAATGAGCGACCGGAGACAGCGTTCCAAGCATGGCGGCGTTGCCGACGAAGATATCCAGCTTGCCGAACCGCTCGAACAGGGATGCCGCCATCGGGTCGATGCCGTCCTGTTTCAGCAGGTTCACCGGAGCCAGGGTCGCCGAACCGCCCTCGGCACGGATCGCGTCGTCGACTTCCTCCAGAGCGCCCATGGTGCGTGCGGTCAGAATCACTTGGGCGCCCTCTCGCGCATAGCGTCGGGCGACGGCGGCGCCGATGCCTCGGGATGCGCCGGTGATCAGGGCGATGCGGCCGGCCAGCCGGCCCGCCTGGTTCGGATTGGAGGTCATGAAGCGCGGGGACCCGGACTCAATTGGTACGTTCGACCAAATTCGACAACTCCGGCTGCCGGCTGGCCTCATCCTTGTCCGGCAGGATGATCGGATAGTCGCCGGTGAAGCAGGCATCGCAGAATTTCGGGCTGTCCGGATCGCGACCGGGCTCTCCCATGGCACGATACAGGCCGTCATACGAGATGTAGCTCAGGCTGTCGACGCCGATCGCCTTGGCGATTTCCTCGACGGAATGGTTGTGCGCCAGTAGGTCCTCTTGGGCCGGCGTGTCGATACCGTAGAAGCAGGGATGCTTGGTCGGCGGGCTGGAGATGCGCATGTGCACCTCCTTGGCGCCGGCAGCGCGCACCATCTGCACGATCTTTCGCGAGGTGGTGCCGCGCACGATGCTGTCGTCGATCAGCACCACCCGCTTGCCGTCGATCATGGCGCGGTTGGCGTTATGCTTCAGCCGGACACCGAGATGGCGGATCTGCTCGGTAGGCTCGATGAAGGTGCGGCCGACATAGTGGTTGCGGATGATGCCGAGCTCGAAGGGAATGCCGCATTCCGCCGCGAAGCCGATCGCCGCCGGCACACCGCTATCGGGCACCGGGATCACCACGTCGACCGGAGCCGGATGCTCACGTGCCAGCTCCGCCCCGATGCGCTTGCGCGACTCATAGACCGACGTGCCTTCGACGATGCTGTCCGGCCGGGCGAAGTAGATGTATTCGAAGATGCAGAAACGCTGGGGCAGGGGCCGGAACGGCTTGTAGGAGGTGACGCCGGACTCCGACAGGACCACCATCTCGCCGGGCTCGATATCGCGCACGAATTTCGCGCCGATAATGTCGAGCGCGCAGGTCTCCGATGCCAGGATGTGGGAGCCGCCCAGCAGGCCGAGGACCAGAGGGCGCACCCCGAAAGGATCGCGGACGCCGATCAGACTTTCGTCGGTCATCGCCACGATCGAATAGGCGCCCTCGATCTGCTGCAGCGCGTCGACCATGCGTTGCAGCACATTCCGCTGCCGGCTCGTGGCCATCAGGTGGACGATAACCTCGGTGTCTGAGGTCGATTGGAAGAGGCTGCCGCTCTGCACCAATTGCCGGCGCAGTTCGTAGGCATTGGTCAGATTGCCGTTGTGGCAGATTGCGAAGCCGCCGGATGCGAAATCCGCGAAGAGCGGCTGGACGTTACGCATGGCCGTGCGGCCGGTGGTGGCATAGCGGTTGTGACCGATCGCCGCGTGGCCGCGCAGCCGCTGGATGACCTCTTCGGAATTGAAATTGTCGCCGACCTCGCCCAGCGCCCGATGGGCATGGAAGTGTTTCCCGTCGAAGGCGACGATCCCGCAGGCTTCCTGCCCGCGATGTTGCAAGGCGTGCAGCCCGAGCGCCGTATGCGGCGGCGCCTCAGCATGGCCGAAGATGCCGAATACACCGCATTCGTCGTGGAACTTGTCGCTATCGGCGGTGCCGCCGGATTCCGGATCGAAGAGAGCCGTCAACGCCATTCCAATACTGGAGTTCGCCCAATTCCTAGCGGGAGGTGGCCAAAAGCCGGTCCATCTCCTCGCGTGCGCGACGGTTATAGCCGTCCTCGTCCTCCGGTGCATCAGGTTTCGCGGCGGGGATGACGGTTGAGTCGGAGGTTGAAAATATCGCCGAGACCGAGCGACCCTCGATCAATGCCGGTGCCAGCCGGCCCAGTTGGTCAAGCGTGTCCTCCGCCGCGTCGAGGCCGTCGCCGATGACATCGGTTGGGACGATCACCTGAAGGATGTCGGCTGCCTCTTCCACCAGCGGCAGCGTTCTGGCTTCGCTGAACCAGTCCGGATGATCGTCGTCATCCGGCACCAGCCAGACAAATAGCATGTAGCCGAGGCTCAGCAGGATGACGCCGCGCAGCAGACCGAACACCAGGCCCATCGAGCGGTCGAGCATGTTGAGAGCGGAATCCCGGATCGCCCTGGTGGCGAAATGTCCGGCGACCGATAGGCCGACCAGGGCGAGGATGAAGATCAACACGCCGGCGATGAAATCCGCCGCCAACTCATTGTCGATCAGATCGCGCACCACCGGCGAGGCATGAGGCAACAGGAAGACGGTTACCAGCGCGGCGCCGACCCAGGCGGCGATCGACAGCGCCTCGCGGACGAATCCGCGCGCGAAAGCCAGTGCCCCGGACAGCAACAGCACCAGGATGACCACCACATCGCCGGCGGTAATCGGCCAATTCTCCAAACCCAACTCGCTTTCGTTACGATCCGGAAGCCGCTGCCGCGTCCGAGAACATCGGCACCAGTTCCGTCAGGGCGGCAATCTCGCGCACTTCGAGCTTCCCCTTCAAGTCCGACGTTCCGCTTTCCTTGCGTCCACGTCCAGGTGGCACGATGGCGTAAGTGAAGCCCAGCTTTGCGGCCTCCTTCAGGCGGAGTGCGCGCTGGCTGACCGGGCGCACTTCGCCGCTCAGACCGACCTCGCCGAAAACCACCGAATCGCGTGGCAGTGGCTGGCCACTCAGGGACGACAGCAGGCAGGCGGCGACCGCCAGATCGGCTGCCGGTTCGGCGATGCGTAATCCGCCGGCGACATTCAAGAAGATGTCGTTGGCGCCAATGGCGACCCCGCAACGGGCTTCCAGCACGGCCAGTATCATTGAAAGTCTGGCGCTGTCCCAGCCGACCACCGCCCGTCGCGGCGTGCCCAGCGGTGACGGTGCGACCAGGGCCTGGATCTCGACCAGCAGCGGCCTTGTGCCTTCAAGTCCGGCGAACACGACTGCGCCTGACACATCGCCGGTGCGATCCGCCAGGAACAGTTCCGACGGGTTGGAAACCTCGATCAGACCGGCGTCAGTCATCTCGAAGACGCCGATCTCATCGGTCGGGCCGAACCTGTTTTTCACCGCCCTCAGGATGCGGAACTGATGGCCGCGCTCGCCTTCGAAATACAGCACCGTATCGACCATATGCTCCAGAACGCGCGGGCCGGCGATTGAGCCATCCTTGGTCACATGACCAACCAGCAAGACCGAGACCCCGCGGCGTTTGGCTGCGCGCACCAACTCCGCCGCCGAGGCGCGGACCTGCGCCACCGTCCCGGGCGCGCTGTCCAGGGCGTCCACATACATCGTCTGGATCGAGTCGATGACCACCACGTCCGGTCGGTCCGGCTGATCGAGGGCGGCGACGATATCGCGAATATTTGTGGCTGCCGCCAATTGCACTTTAGCGGTGGCGAGACCTAGCCTTCCGGCGCGGGACCGCACCTGCTCGACGGCCTCTTCACCGGTGATATAAGCGCAGCGCTGGTTGGCGCTCAGCCGACAGACGACCTGCAGCAACAACGTTGACTTGCCGATGCCGGGATCGCCGCCGATCAGCACTGCCGATCCCGGCACCAGGCCGCCGCCGGTCACGCGGTCCAACTCGCCGATGCCGCTGACCCGGCGCGGCGGATCCTCATTGGCCGCGGCAAGGTCCACGAATGTAAGGGATTTTGCCTTGCCGGCGCCCAGGCCGCGTGGCACCGGGTCGGCTCGGACTTCCTCGACCAGCGTGTTCCATTCGCCGCAGCCATCGCACCGGCCGGCCCATTTGCGGTGGCTGGTGCCGCAGCTCTGACAGACGAAATTCGCGGATGCTCTAGCCATTGGCGCCGTTACGCCCAGCGTCAGTCAATGAGCGGCCTTTGGATGTGGTCCCGATGTCGCAGTCTCATTCACAGCGCGCGCACCTGCATCGCTATCGGACCCTCGGCGCGGCCATGGATGAACTGGTCGACATGCGGGCTCCCGGAATCGTCGATCTCACCAACCGGCCCTTGCCAGATATTCCGGCCTTGATAGATCATCGCCACCCGGTCGGCGATCTTGCGGGCGCTGGCCATGTCATGGGTGATCGAGAGGGCCGTCGCGCCAAGGTCCTTCACAATCTGTACGATCAGATCGTTGATCACGTCGCCCATGATCGGGTCGAGCCCGGTGGTTGGCTCATCGAAGAAGACGATCTCCGGCGAGGTCGCGATCGCCCGGGCCAGGCCGACCCGCTTCTGCATGCCGCCCGACAGTTCGGCCGGGTACAGATCGCCGATCTCCTCGCGAAGCCCGACCGACGCAAGGTTCTCCAGCGCGGTCGCCTTGGCGGTGGCCAAATCCATGCCGCGACCCTGAATCAAGCCGAAGGCCACATTCTGCCAGACCGGCAGGCTGTCGAACAAGGCCGCGCCCTGAAACAGCATGCCGAATTTCCGCATGATGTTGGCGCGTTCGTCGCCGACCAGACCTGTGGTCTCCTGGCCGTCGACTCGGATCGACCCCGCATCCGGGTTGAGCAGGCCAAGCACGCATTTCAACATCACCGATTTGCCGCTGCCCGAGCCGCCGATCACCACCAGCGACTCGGCCGGCATGATCTCCAGATCGATGCCGTTCAGCACCTTGTTGGCGCCGAATTGCTTGTGGACGCCGGCAAGCTCGATTTTCGGAACATCGGTCATCGGGCGAAGAACATTTCGGTGATGCCGTAGTTGAAAATCAGGATAAGGATCGAGGCCGAGACCACCGCATTCGTGGTCGCCGCGCCGACGCCCTGGGCGCCGCCACGCGAATGATAGCCATGATAGCAGCCCATCAGGGCGATCAGGAAGCCGAAGACCGCCGCCTTGACCAGGCCGGAGATCACGTCGTCCGGTTCCAGGAATTCCCAGGACGACGAAATATAGGAGCTGGCATTGAAGCCGAGCTTGTAGACGCCGATCAGGAACCCGCCGAACACACCGATCATGTCGCCGACCAGGACCAGCAGCGGCAGCATGGTCAGTCCCGCGATCAGCCTGGGCACGATGAGATACTTCACCGGGCTGGTGGACAGGGTGCTCAGCGCGTCGATCTGCTCTGTGACGCGCATGGTGCCGATCTCGGCAGCCATCGAGGCGCCGATCCGGCCGGCCACCATCAACCCGGCCAAGACCGGGGCAAGTTCCCGGGTGATCGATAGAATGACCACGGTCGCCACCGCGCCTTCGGCATTGAATCTGGCGAAACCGGTATAGCTCTGCAGCGCCAGCACCATGCCGGTAAAAAGGGTCGTCAGGCCCACCACCGGCAGGGAGTAGTACCCGATATCGACCAATTGCCGACCGATCAAACGCGGAAAGTATGGCGGCCGGAAGCAGTGGGAAACCGAGACGCAGGAAAACATCGTCAGCCTGCCGATCTGCGTCAGGAAGCTGAGGAACGTCCGCCCGATCCGGGCCAGGAAAGTGAGGAAAGGCTGACCGAACTGGGCCAAGAGGATCATGCACCGGCCCCGATTGTGCGACGTGCATAGCGTCGTCCAAGGGCGGTCAGGATCTCATATCCGATGGTGCCGGCCTCGCGGGCGATCTGATCGGGGTCACGATCGTCGCCGATGATTTCCGCCATCGCGCCGGGCTGCGCTTCGTCCTCCGGCAGTTCGCTCACGTCAACGGTAATCAGATCCATCGAAACCCGCCCTACAACCGGCGCCGGTTTGCCGGCGATCCAGACACGCCCGCACGCGCCCAGCGACCGCAGGTAACCGTCTGCGTAACCAACTGCGATTGTTGCGATTTTTGCGGCTCGAGCGATTCGGTGAGTGGCACCGTAACCAACGGTCATGGGGGAGTCAACGTTCCGCACCTGCAACACCTGGGCAGCCAGATGGACGACCCGCCGCATGGGGTTGGCGGTTTCCGGGGTCGGATTGATGCCATAGAGGGCACAGCCGGGCCGCACGATGTCGAAATGGTATTCGGGCCCGCGGAAGATGCCGGAGGAGTTGGCGAGGCTAGCCGGGGATTTCGGCAGGCGGGACAGGGCGGCGCCGAAGGCGTCCTTCTGCCGCGCCGTCATGGGATTTCCAGCTTCGTCGGCACAGGCCAGATGGCTCATGATCGCCTTCAGCGCAATACCGTTCAGCCGCTCCGGCGCATCGGATAGAACGGCCAGTTCGTCCGGCCCGAGGCCCAGCCGGTTCATCCCGGTGTCGATATGCAGGAAGGCGGGCAGGGGGCGGCTTTCACGGCCAGCCAGCGCCGACCAGCGCTCCACCTCGCCCAAATGGTTCAGGACCGGCAGCAGGTCGTGCGCGACGTAATCGGCTTCGCAACCGGGCATCAGCCCGTTGAAGACGCCGATGGCCACATCCGGCAACAGCGCCCGCAGCGCCATCGCCTCGTTCAGGTCGGCGACGAAGAATGTCCGGGCGCCGGCCTTGGCCAGAACCGGGGCCGTCGTGGTCAATCCGGTTCCGTAGGCGTCGGCCTTGACCGCGGCCGCGCATTCGGCGCCACCAGCCCGGCCCGCCAACAGGCGGTAGTTCGCCGCCAACGCATCCAGATCGATGGTCAGCACGGCGCCGGCACGACGTGGATCGGGGCTAGGACCAGTGTACGTCGTCATTGGGAACCAGATGGTGTGGCGGGCGCGAATGGCCAGTCATTGCAAACCAACCTTATCGTCATTCCCGCGAAGGCGCATTGCTGTCCGTAATTTTATTACGTGATTTCAGCATGGGAGTGGGAGTGCGAGTTGCGGTTGCGGTTTTCTTAGATGCGGGGGTTTGGGGGGTGGTTTGGCATGTCCGGTGAGGTCGAATTGATCGAACAGTGCGACCTTGAGGCGCGCCAGCAAGGCCTTGGGGCCATCGGTGTGGCCTTTGGCATGGGTGTTTTTGAAGACCCGCAGCAGGAGAAAGGCGATCAGCGCCACATAGATCTGGGTCCTGACGGCGTTTTCGGAGCGTCCGAGGAAGGTCTTGATCTTGAGGTTCTGCTTGATCCACTTGAAGAACAGCTCGATCTGCCAGCGTTCCTTGTAGAGGTCGGCGATCTCGGTCGCCGGGCGGGTGAGATCGTTGGTGATGAGATGCATCGGTTTCTTGCCTTCGCGGGCGACGGTGATCTCACGCAGTTCAGTATCCCAGAGCGTGTTGACGGCTTTGCCGCGTGGCTTCTTGTGGCCGATCTTGACCCGGTGATCCGCCTCGATGGGGTCGGCATGCACCTCTTGGGGCCGGATGTCTCGACGGTGGGCGTTGGCTTTCAGGCGGGTGACGAAGACCGCGCCGGCCTCGTGGATGTCCTGCCACCAGCCATAGTCGGTAAAGCCCTTGTCGAAGACGTAGGTGACGCCGGGCTCCAGCGGCAGGGTGCGGGCGACGGCGATGTCGCTGGATTTCGGCGAGGTGACACAGAAGCGGGTGGGTCGGTCGGCGCGGGGATCATGGACCAAATGGAGCTTGAGGCCGCGGACCCGGGCGTCAGCCTCGGCCCAGCCGAAACGGCTGTCCTTGAGACGGATCGGCGAGGCGTCGAGCAGCTGTATCAGCTCCGCGCCCTCGGCCCGCTTGGCGCGCGCCAGGGTGCTCATCAGATACTGGCAGAGATCGCGGAAGACCGCCGATGGCCGCGCCGCCAGGGCATCGCTCAGGGTCGAGCGGCACGGCGGACGCAAGCCCAGATGATACAGCGCCGCCGGCCGGGCGGCGAGCCCCTGCTCGATCACCCGCAGGCTGTCCAGCCCGGCGAACTGAGCGAACAACAGGCCTTTGAGATGGCGCTGGCAGGTCCAGGCATTGTCGCCACCCCCGACGCCGCGATTGCCGTCATGCGTGGTGACGATCCGGTTCACGACTCGGCGATCCAGCGGTTCCAAAAGACGATGAAACGCGGTACGAAGATGGGGCACGGCAGACCTCCGAAATCGATGTTTGGACACATGATTTCTAGCCCAAAACACAGGCTGGGTCTGCCGTGCACAGTCGCTCACACAAAAAATCCCGGACAGCAGTGCGCCTTCGCGGGAATGACGACGGGAGTGGGTGAGCCAAGTCGGCCCCTCAATCCACCCGCAGACAGTCGGCGACCCGGCCGCAAAGATCGCCGCGTTCACCGACCGCCACGCCCTCGAGCCCGAGCCATTCCGCCAAGCTCTCCAATTCCGCTGCCAGCGCCTCGACCGCGGCCCCGGTGCAGCGACGGCCTTCGCCATGGGCTGCCAGGACCCGCAGCACCTTGGCCTGACGATCCGCCTTCAGATCGACCCGCGCCACCAGCCGGCCGCGATACAGGAAGGGCAGCACGTAGTAGCCGTATTGCCGCTTGTGCGCCGGGGTGTAGATCTCGATGCGATAGCGGAAGTTGAACAGCCGCTCGGTCCGCGACCGCTCCCAGACAAGCGGATCGAAGGGGGAGAGCAGGGCGGTGCCGGTGCCACGCTTCGGCCAGGCGGCCTCCGGGTCGAGGAACGCCTCCTGTTTCCAGCCCTCCACCGAAGCCGGCGCCAGCGCGCCTTCCTCGACCAGCTCGGCGATGGCGCGGCGTGCGCCGGCCAGCGGCAGCCGGAAATAGTCGCGCAGGTCGCTCGCCGTGGCGATGCCCATGGCGCGGATCGCCAGCCGCACCAGTTCGCGTTGCGCATCGGCCTCGCTCGGCGTCGGCAGCGCCAGGATGTCCGGCGGGATCACGCGTTCCGGCAGATCGTAGACCCGCTCGAACCCGCGCCGGGTGGCGGTGGTGACCTCGCCGGCCCAGAACAGGTATTCCAGGGCGATCTTGCCGTCATGCCAGCCCCACCAGGGTCCGGTACGCTCGCCCGGTTCGCTCAGATCCCGCGCGGAGACCGGGCCACGGGCGCGCACCTCCTCCAGCACCTGCGATACATAATCCGCGCGGTCGCGGGCAAATTTCACCAATCCGCTATAGAGCCCTTTCAACCGCCTCGCGTTCTCCATGCGCCAGCGAAGCAGCGGGTGCAGGGCGAAGGGCAGAAGCGAGGCTTCATGGGCCCAATATTCGAACATCGCCTGGTCGCGCTTCTTCCAGGCCCGCCGGTCCAGCGCCGAGCGCTCATAGGGGCCGATGCGCGAGAACACCGGCATATAGTGCGAGCGGATCAGCACATTCACCGAATCGATCTGCAGCAGCCCCATAGTGCCGATCGCCTGGCTGATGCGCCGCCAATGCGAGCGCTCGGAAGTCTTGGGCCTGGCGAACCCCTGCGCGGCAAGGGCGATGCGGCGCGCCTGATCCACGCTCAGTGATTCGATCGGCATTGGGAGAACAATCCTGTGACGGTGACTCGGGCCCCATTTGACGGCGTGGCGCGCCATCTGCACAGAGCCTACCGCAGGGCCGTGTCAGCATGTGTCAGTAGCCTGTCGCGAAGGCCGCCCCGAACCCGGTCCGCAGCGTGACGGCCGGGTCGTGGCGGCAGGATCAGGACAAACGCCGGTAGAACGCCGCCGACAGGCTGCCGATCAGCACCCAGAAAATAGCGCCGACGACGATCGAGGTGGCGGCGAATTGGCCGGCGAGCTCGGGAGGGACGCTCCCGCCGATGCTGTCCGGCTGCGGTGCGCCGACGATATGCGGGATCGCCGCGGCGATCACGCCGAGCGCCTTCCAGTAGCGGGCCTCGCAAAAGACGATCAGGCCGAGGCCAAGAGCCGCGCCGGATGCGGCGAATACCCACCAGTATTGGCGGGCCTCGAGTCCGGCTGTAATGGACCCCGGCACTTCGGGCGCCAGTCCAAGCGCCGGCGCCAGGATGAACACCACGAAACCGGCGGCACCCCAGAGCACGCCGACGCCAATCGTCACCGGCGTTCCGCGCAGAGCCATGCCGGCCACCACAAGCAGCGCAAAACCGACGCCGACGATCAGATTGGCGAGGGCAGTGTACAGCGTACGTTCCAACCCATCTTCAGGCACCCAGGCCTCACCCGCATGGCCACCGCCGGTATCCGCCAAATGGACGTAACCGGACGGTGATTCAGAAGCCGCCAGATGGACGCCGGCGGCCGGCAGACTTTCCGCCGAATGATCGTGGGCAGCAGCTTCGAATTCCTCAGCATGAAGAATGATAGGGGTCGTCGTTACGCTTTGGACGGCTGTGATGAGGGCGCCCGCCAGCAGCCCCGCGGCGAGAGCCGCGAAGAAAATTCGATGCACCATGCCGCGCCCCTCAGTGGCAGGGGAAGGCTAGGGAATGCCGGGAATCGTGCGCCGCGTTGTGAAGCGCTTCGGGAGCGGCGAAGCCGACACCGCCGACCAGCAACATTCCCAGGGCGATCGCGGCGCAGGCGGAGAAGACGGCTCGCGTCTTGGTGCTGGCAATGGTCGATGCCGGGGCCGCTATTGGGGCCGCCAACTGGGTATGCGACTGCGAAGAGTAGGCCATCATGCGCTCCCGGGCATGCGCACCCGCCGTGCGCGTTAGGATCCTCCGCCGGCCAACGGGTTTGGCGACCGGCGAAATCAGGAACGAAGCAGGTATTCTGGCTCCCGGGTCATCGTCGGTTGCGTTCTGCCTTCCCGGCAATCGCCTGCCAGTGGCAAAGGATGAACGCGAACTCACCGGTTACAGCTGCGGGGGCAGCGCCGGTCTTCCACCGGCTTCCCTCTTTGTCCGGATGAACTCCGAAACTTCCTTCCAAAACCTCTCTACAATGGCCCGGTGTCCATCGTCAACTTGCTATTCCCCTGCCGGTAGCGAGGGGCTGAGAGGATACGCCGACTTGGTCGCTGCTGGCCAATTGTCGATTTCCGGCCCATTCCTGTGGGCGACGGCTCCGCCTTGTGATTAGCTCCACAGCGTGACGGCAAAACCGGATGGCGTCGGCTGATCCGGTTCGGTGGGAGGGCGCATGACCGACGCTTTCGAGGCAACGCATCCAGTCATCGGGTTCGGGCCGCGGGTGCGGAAATCGCCGTTCTTCGCGGCGACCCGGCGGTGGGGCTGCAAGGCCTATTCGGTCTATAACCACATGTACATGCCGCTCTACTACGAGAGCCCGGTGGCGGATTTCTGGAAGCTGGTCAACGACGTCACGGTCTGGGATGTGGCGGTGGAACGGCAGGTGGAGATCGCCGGGCCGGATGCGGCGCGGTTCACCCAGTTTCTCACCTGCCGCGATCTATCGACCTGCGCCGTCGGCCAGGCGAAATATGTGCTGCTGACCGATGAGACGGGCGGCATCGTCAATGATCCTGTGCTGCTGAAACTGGCGGAGGACCGGTTCTGGCTGTCGCTTGCCGACAGTGATGTGCTGCTGTGGGCCAAGGGTTTGGCGGCGTCGGGCGGATGGGATGTGATACTTGGCGAGCCGGATGTGAGCCCGGTCCAGGTGCAGGGTCCGAAATCCGTCGATCTGATGCGCGATCTGTTCGGCGAGACTATCGACGGGCTGAAATATTTCTGGTTCTACGAGACCGAGCTGGACGGCATCCCGCTGCTGATTTCGCGCACCGGGTGGAGCAGCGAGCGGGGTTATGAGGTGTTCCTGAAGGACAGCCGGTTCGGCGACGATTTGTGGGAACGCCTGATGGCGGCCGGCAAACCCTATGGCGTCGCGCCGGGCGCGCCGAACACCATCCGGCGTGTCGAGGGTGGCATGCTGTCCTATGGCGCCGATATGGGGCTCGACGAAAACCCGTTCGAACTGGGCTTCGGCAGATTCGTCTGCTTCGGCGACCATGTGGACTACTTGGCCAAACCGGCGCTCACCCGGCTCGTCGAGACCCCTCCCGCGCGGCGTTTGGTGGGGCTTGAGATAGCCGGCCCGCCGCTATCGGGGCATGAGCACCCATGGCCGTTGAGCTTTGCTGGCCAGTTGGTCGGCGAGATCACTTCGGCGGTCCATTCGCCACGGCTGTCGAAGAACATTGCGCTGGCCATCGTCGCCACTGAGCATTCGGAGATCGGCACCGAAATGGATGCCGATTGCGATGGTGAGACTCGGCTGGCGACGGTCGTGCCGATGCCGTTCCACGATCCGAAAAAACGCATCGCTGCGGGCTGACCCTATTGGCTGTCGCGGCTGCGGCATCACATGTCGCCTTCGGACGCGACCGGGCCTGTCGAAGTCGTGTGACGTTCTGGCTTGAACACAGTATGCCGGTGATACCGGGGTAATGCGGAATACCGGCCGGCAAGGGCCCAAAGCAGCGGGAGGCGGAGCGGTGAAGACAACTGCCCAGGTTGCGGTGATCGGAGGCGGCGTCGTCGGCTGCTCGGTGCTGTACCATCTCACCAAGGCCGGCTGGCGCGACGTGGTGCTGATCGAGAAGTCCGAGTTGACATCCGGCTCGACCTGGCATGCGGCCGGCGGCATGCATACCCTCAACGGCGATCCCAACGTCGCCAAGCTGCAGCAATACACGTTGAGCCTCTATGCGGAGATCGAGGAGGTCTCCGGCCAGTCCTGCGGCATGCACGTGCCCGGCGGCATTCTGTTGGCCGGCTCCCAGGACCGTATGGAATGGCTGAAGACCGCCCATGCGAAGGGCCGGTATCTCGGCATGGACACCCGTCTCATCTCGGTGGAAGAGGCGGCGGAGATGATGCCGTTGATCGACCCGGCGCAATTCGTCGGCGGCTTGTTCGACCCGCTGGACGGCCATGTCGACCCGTCCGGCGTCACCCAGGCCTATGCCAAATGCGCGACCCGGTCGGGCGCGGAGATCTACCGCCAGACCCGGGTAATTGGCCTCGCCCAGCGTGTCGACAGAAGCTGGGACGTCGAGACCGACAAGGGTTCGATCCATGCCGAGCATGTGGTCAATGCGGGCGGGCTGTGGGCGCGGGAGGTCGGCCGCATGGTCGGGCGCGAGCTGCCGGTCCTGGCCATGGAGCACCAGTATCTGGTGACCGAGGACATGCCCGAAGTCGCCGCCGCTAATGCGAAAATCGGCGGCGAGCTACCGCATTGCATCGATTTCGAGGGCGAGATCTATTTGCGCCAGGAAGGTCGCGGCATGCTGCTCGGCACCTATGAGGCGAGGGGGGTGCCTTGGTCGGAGCGGGACACGCCGTGGGAATTCGACATGGCGCTGCTGCCCAACGATCTCGACCGCATCGCCGAGCGGCTGGAGGTGGGTTTCGCGCATTTCCCGGCCTTCGGCGAGGCCGGCATCAAGCGGGTGATCAACGGCCCCTTCACCTTCGCCCCGGACGGCAACCCGCTGGTCGGCCCGGTGCGCGGGCTGCGCAACTACTGGCTCGCCTGTGGCGTCATGGCCGGGTTCAGCCAGGGTGGCGGGGTTGGGCTGGCGCTGGCCAATTGGATGGTCGAGGGCGATCCCGGTTTCGACATCTGGGGCATGGACAACGCCCGCTTCGGCGACTGGGCGACCTTGGCCTACACCAATGCCAAAGTGCGGGAGAATTACGGCCGGCGCTTCTCCATCACCTTCCCGAACGAGGAACTGCCCGCCGCCCGGCCGCTGCAAAAGACGGCGCTGTATGAGCCCTGGAAGGAGCAGGGCGCGGTGTTCGGCGCCTCCTATGGGCTGGAACACCCGCTGTGGTTTGCCGGGAGGGGGCAGGAGGCGGCCGATATTGTCAGCTTCCGCCGCTCCAACGATTTTCCGGCGGTGGCAGCGGAATGCCGTGCCGTACGCGAGGCGGTTGGCTTGCTGGAGATCTCAAACTTCGCCAAATACGAGATCGCCGGCGCCGGGGCGGAGGCGTGGCTCGACCGGCTGTTGCCGAACCGGCTGCCAAAGTCGGGCCGAATCGTGCTGAGCCCGATGCTCAACCACCAAGGCCGACTGATCGGTGATTTCACCGTTGCTAGGCTGGAAGATGACAGCTTCCGCTTGTTCGGCTCGGGCATCGCCGAGACCTATCATATGCGCTGGTTCCAGGCGCATTTGCCGGATGCCGGCGTGACCGTGAAGCCGCTCGGCACCGATCTGGTCGGGCTGCAGATCGCCGGCCCGAAGGCGCGCGTTCTGCTGGCCCGTGTGACAGATCAAGACGTCTCGAACGAGGCGTTCCGCTTCATGGCGATGCGGTCGATGAATATCGGTGCGATCCCTGCTTTGGTCGGACGGATCAGCTTCACCGGTGATCTCGGCTACGAGATGTGGGTCGCGGCGGACGATCTGCGCGGCCTGTACGATCTGCTGACGGCGGAAGGGGCCGGTCTCGGCCTCAAACCGTTCGGCGGCCGGGCGCTCAACAGCCTGCGGCTGGAGAAGAGCTGGGGCACATGGGCGCGGGAATACCGCCCGATCTACACGCCCTGGGAAGCCGGGCTCGACCGTTTCGTCGCCCCGGACAAGCCGGGTATCATCGGTCGCGATGCCTTGCTCAGGGCCCGTGACGCCGGGCCGGAACGCACTCTGGTGATCCTGGTGGTCGATGCCGACGCCGCCGATGTTGTCGGCGACGAGCCGATCTTCCAGGGCGACCGGGTGGTCGGCTGGGTGACCTCCGGCGGCTACGCCCATCACGTCGGGCTGTCGGTGGCGATGGGCTATATCGAGGCCGGCGCGGTCGATGCACAGGCCGAATACGGGGTGGAGATCATCGGCGATATCCGGCCGGCCCGTCTTCAGACGGAACCACTGTTCGATCCGAATGCGGAGCGGATGCGTGGGTAGGTTTCCAGAGGAAGTTCTATAGAAAAGACCGAGGGCGGCGGTCCGGAGAACCAACAATACAGTCGTCATTCCCGCGAAGGCGGGAATCCAGTGATCCCGATAGTGACGACGGCACCATCGTGATTTCTGGATTCCCGCCTTCGCGGGAATGACAGCCGTTTTTTATGTTGGTTTTCTGCGGCTCCTCGCCGCTGCTGCGAAGCGAGCGGCCTCTGAAAAAAACCCCCGCCGCAATGCCGAGGGAGGGGCGGCTTTGCGGCGGGGTTGGCCGGCGTTGGTGGCGGTCCGGGCAGGGGGCATCGAACCGCCGGGAAGGGCGCCGGCGAGAGGCTGGGTCGAGGCTACCCGGACCGCCGCGTCTTCAGTTTTTTGTAGGCGACAGGGACCAGCGACAAAATTGCCAGCCCGACCAGCGCGGCTATAACTTCAGGCGTCAGGGCGGCGGCCGGGGAGAAATCCTCGATGGCGTCGAACACGCTGCCGAGCCCGGCGCCGACCGAGGCGAAGACGAAAGAGCCCGGGATGATGCCGACGAATGTCGCGATCAGGTAGGTGCGCAGCCGCACGCCGAGCAGGGCCGGCACCAGATTGACCACGAAGAACGGGAACAGCGGCACCAGGCGCAGCACCAGCAGATAGCTGAAGGCATTGTCCTGGAAACCGGCTTCCATCTTCTTCTGCCAGGGTCCGGCCTTGGCCTTCAGCGCGTCGCCGAAGGCGGACTTGGCGACCAGGAACAGGGCGGTCGCGCCGATCGTCGCGCCGGCGACGATCCACACCGTGCCGAGCCAGCTGCCGAACAGGAAGCCCCCGGCGATCGACAGGATCGCGCCGCCCGGCAGGGAGGTCGCGGTGGATACGGCGTAGATGAGCACGAACAGGGTGACCGCCAGGATTGCGCGATCCTCGACGAAGCCCATCAAGAAGACCCGGTTGTCGCGCAACGCCTCGAAGCTGAGGAAGCGGTCGAGATCGAAGGCGAAGACCAAGGCAATGACGCCGCCAAGGATGGCGATGGGCGCCAGGCGGCGGAGCAGGCCGGCCCCGCCGGCGCGCTCCCCAGTGGCGGTGGTGGTGGTGGATTGAACGGACATGTCGATGACTCCTGATTCAGCCCGGCGCTACGGCAGGCTCTGCATGAGGCGCACGACTTTGCGGGTGCGCTCGGAGAACTGGGCAGGGGTGAAATAGGCCCCGGCGGCCCGTTTCGATGCCTCGCCCAGGGTCGGGTAGGGGGCGATGATGGAGGCCATGTCGGCTGCCTTCAGCCCCTTCTGCACCGCCAAGACCCAGGGCAGGATCAACTCGCCGGCATGGAGCCCGACGATGGTGGCGCCGAGGATCTTGCCCTTCTTGGAGATGACCGCCTTCACGAAGCCATCCGTGGCGCGTTCCGCCCGGGCCCGGTCGTTGCCCGCGAAGTCGAAGCTCGCGGATTTGGGCTCATGGCCCTGGCGCACGGCCTCCGCCTCGGTGAGGCCCACATGGGCCAGCTCGGGGTCGGTATAGGTCACCCATGGCACTGCCCGGTAGTCCACCTTGGCGGGCATGTTGAACAGAGCATTGCGGATCACGATACCGGCGTGATAGCCGGCCATATGGGTGAACTGATAGCCGCCGGCCACATCGCCGATGGCGAAGACCCGCTTGTTGCTGGTGCGCAGCCTGGCGTCGACCGTGATGCCCTGCGGCGCGTAGTCAATACCGGCGGCTTCCAGATCCAACCCGTTGACATTCGCCCGGCGGCCGGCGGCGATCAGAATGTGCGAGCCGTCGATGCGCTCGCTGTGGCCGTCATTGCTGACCAGCACCGAAACGCCATTGCCGTCGCGGACCACGCTTTCGACCTTGGTGCCCTCGCGGATGTCGATGCCTTCGGCGAACAGCCGGTCGCGGACAACGGCGACCGCATCCGGATCGTCCTTGCCCATGATCTGGCCGAACTCGACCACCGTCACCTCGGAGCCGAGCCGGCGATGGGCCTGGGCCATCTCGATGCCGATCGGGCCGCCGCCGACCACGATCAGATGGGCCGGCCGGTCGGTCAGGTCGAATACCGTCTCGTTGGTGACGAATGGTACCTCGTCGATTCCGGGGATCGGCGGCACGAAGGCCGACGAGCCGGTGGCGACGACGATGCGGCGGGCCTTGATGCGGATGTCTCCGGCCTCGATCTCGCGCCGGCCGACAAACTTGGCGGCGGCCTGGATGACCTGGACACCCAGCTCCTCGAACCGCTCGACGCTGTCATGGGGGGCGATGCCGGCGATGACGTCGTGCACATGGGCGTTGACCTTGCCGAAATCGATCTCCGGCTCGTGGCCGTTGACCCCAAAGCGCCCGGAACTACGGACTGTCTCGGCCGCGTGGCCGGCGGCGATCAGCGCCTTTGAGGGTACGCAACCGGTGTTCAGGCAATCGCCGCCCATCTTTCCCTTCTCGATGAGCACCGTCTTCGCGCCCATCTGGGCAGCGCCGGCGGCGACGCTCAACCCGCCGGACCCGCCGCCGATGATGGCGATGTCCACGGTGATGGTCTTTTCAATCTGCTTGGCCATGATTGCGTCTCCCTTCAAAGGTTTGGCGAGAAGTCGAGGGATTAGCCTTCGACGACCAGCTTGTAGTCGAGGGTCGGGTTCAGCGGGCAGGAGAACACATACTCGCCCGGCTCCAGGGAGACGGTGTAGTCCCGGGTCTGACCCTCATGCAGCCCGCCGCCGGATACGCTGGGCAGGGTCGCCCGATTGAGGAGGCCGTCGCCGCGCAGCCAGAAGCCGAGCTGGTAGGGCACATTCTGGTTGGTGACCCGGAAGACGTAGTCGCCGGGGGCCAGACGCAGGGTTTCCGCTTCGGCCTGGCGCTCTTCGCCGCTCGCGCCATTGATGACGTTGCAATCGTCGGCGCCGGTGCTGGCATAGCCATGATCGACACCTTCCACCTCGACGAACTGGCAGGCGGTCTGGGTCAGCTCGATTACGGTGGCCTGGGTCGCCGAGCGGGCGGAGCCGGCGGCGGCCAACCCGGCAATCGCGGCACCGGCGGCAAGGGCGAGGAAAGAGGTCTTGCGCATCTTGTCGATCTCCTGTTGCGGTTCGATGGTCCCCCGTTTGATGTTGGGCGGGGTGGGCCGTTACATCGCAAGAGATGGACCTCGACCGGCACGAGTTGAAATATCGATTGGCTCCGGATTCGATAGCCATGAGCTATTGTCGTGGCGGGTGAGCGGAGAGCTGCCGATGGAAATGCATCAGGTCCGGTACTTCCTGGCCGTCTGCGAGACACTGAACTTCACCCAGGGCGGCGGATCGCTGCAATGTGGCGCAGCCTTCGCTGACCAAGGCGATCAAGAAGCTGGAGGAGGAGCTGGGCGGCGAGTTGTTCCGGCGCGAGCGCAGCCAGACCCACCTGACCGATCTCGGCCGGCTGATGCAGCCGCATTTGCAGACCATCTACGAGGCTAGCCAGGCGGCCGGGGAGCAGGCCAAGGGTTTCCACAACCTGGAACAGGCGCCGGTCAGCCTGGGCGTCATGTCGACCATCGGCCCGTCGCGCATGGTCGATTTCATGAGCCGGCTACAGGATAAAATCCCCAATCTCGACCTCACCCTGCGCGAGGCCAAGGGGCAGGATCTGGTCGATGCGCTGGTGGAAGGCGAACTCGACGTGGCATTGATCGGGCTGCCGAACCTGCCGAACCTGCCGGACCGGTTGGACGTCTGCCCGCTTTACGACGAGCGCTACACCGTCGCTTTCGCCAAGGGCCACCGGTTCGAGGGGCTGAACGCGGTGCCGGTCGACGAGCTGGATGGCGAGGACTACCTATTGCGCCTGCATTGCGAGTTCATGGACCATTTCACGGCGCTCGGCCATGAGGAGGCGTTGAACACCAATATCCGCTATCGCAGCGAGCGCGAGGATTGGGTGCAGGCGATGGTGCTGGCGCAGATGGGCTGCGCCATCATGCCGGAATTCCTGCCGACGCTGCCGGGCCTCGAAACCCGCCCGGTGGTCGAGCCCGAGGTGTCCCGCACCATCTCCCTGGTCACCGTCGCCGGCCGGCGCTTCTCGCCAGCGCTACAGACATTGATAAGGCTGGCCCAGCGCTTTCCCTGGCCGGGTTAGGGCATTGGGGCCGGAGCGCCAGTCCGGGCGGAGCCACCCTCATCCTTTGACAGGCTCAGGACAAGGCCCGGGGTGGTTGGCGCTGCCAAGCGAACCCTCATCCTTGTCTGTCGGAGGATGAGTGTGTCAGAGCAGGCGCCGATCCGTCCTAACCGGGCGCTGCCCCGGCCGCCGGCCAAACCTTCCGCAAGCGCCGTCGCCTAAGCCACCCGGGCATCCACCGCTTCGGGCAGGTGGAGCTAGCTCTTGGCGGGTGGTTTGGCGCCTGGCGGGGTGGTGGTGCGCCGTGCCGCCGGGCGCCGGGGGGTGGAGGTCCGGCGAGGTGCGGCCGGTCGTTTCGCCGGCGGATTGGCGGCCGTCGTGGCGGCTGCGGTGGGTGCTGCCGGTTTTGCTGTTGCCGCGGCAGGCTTGGCGGCCGTGCGCCGCGTCGCGGTGGTCTGGGTCGATGCCGCGCGCGTCCTGGTGGCGGCCGGCTTGGCGGCCGTGGCAGCCTTGGCCGCAGCGGTCGGTCGAGCCGTCGTGCCTGACGCGGTCGTCGATGCCGCCGCCTTGGTCGTGGATCTTGATGCGGGCTTCCTTGCGGGCTTCGGCGCGGCCGGCTTGGCAGCCGTCGTCTTGGTCTTGGCGGCACTAGCAGTCGGTGCTGGTTTGGGTGAGGCAGCCTTCGAAGTCTTCGCGGCAATCGCGGCCTTCGCGGTCTTCCCAGAATTCTTGGCCGCTTTCTTGGCGGATTTGGCCGTCGTGACCAGTGCCTTGGCAATATTCTTCGAAGCCTTTCTTACGGCCTCGAACTCGCGCTTGCTGGCCTTGCGCAGCTCTTTGAACTCCTTCTCCGAGGCGTCCTGGAGGGAAGCAAGCTCCTTAGTTACGGCATCCAGCCTGGCACGCATTTTCTCACGGGTGAGGCCGTTCTCAACGCTCTTCTCGACAGCGGAGAGGCCCTTGGCGACTTTCTTCGAAGCCGCGCGAATCCGGAGGACCGAATTCTCCGCGGCTTTTTCCAACTGGGCCAGAGTCTTCTCCAGCCGTTTTCCCATCTCTGATTCATAGGCCATGGATTCATTCTCCTCAGCAGGCCGACTTGTCGCGACCAATCGACCCGGCGTGGCACCCTTAATGTGCGCCACTCTGGCCCAACCGACCGAAACTCTACCGGTCAGGCCTTGCCGATGGGTTACCGCATTACGGGTAATGTACCGTTACCCGTGCTTTTTCTTCTAGCCACTGTCGGCTAGTCGCCGATTTGATACGCATCAAAGCGGCGCGACTTGCGACCAGCATTCAGATGCCCCGACATCAGTCGCTATCGTCACGAACCAGACGGAGCAGTTCTTCGCCGCGTGTCCTCTGTTCCAATATCACGGCGTGCTTTCGCTCAAGCTTTTCACGATCAGCCGTGTCAGTCGCGCGGTTCAGTGCCTCCAGAACCTTGCGCTCCTTGCGGTCGATTTTGTCGAGAACCTGCTCCACATGACTGGACGTAATCTTGGTGCCGCCCTTCGATTTGAGCGTGTCGTAGAGCGCTGTGAGCTTATGCCGCGTCTTCTTCAGAACCATCAGCCACTCCCCGTTCGGCGTGCCGCGCCTGCGTCTGCCGCGCTCTCGATCACCTGCCCAAGGTCTTCATCTTCCAGCGAGATCATGCGTTCGATCTCGGCCAAGGCCGCGTCGGGCGCCGCATAAAGTTCGCGGGCGACATCGATCAGATTCCGCATCGTCGAGAAGGCATAGCCGAAATCGTTGAGAAAGGATGTCGCCTGTTCCGCAGTAATGCTGTTGTCGCGGATCAACCCATCGACCCGCCGATCGATCGACCGGCGATCATCCGCCAGACCAGCCTGGGCCTCGTCCAGCCACAGCGTCGTGCGGTCGGACGGGTCGGCGTGCTGCAACCTGTGGATCTCGCGCAAGATTTCCGCGATCTCCATCCGCATCTCATTGTAGAGGTCGCGCATTTGGCCGGTGTCTCGCGTTGTGAACTTGTTGACGTTCTTCCGCAGGTGCTTGATCGCCTTCACGGACTCCACGATCTTGCCGCCAACGTCGCGCAGCCGATAGACGGTTTCGACATCGTTTCCATGAAGGTTTTGTGACGTCCGGGTGGTGAATTCGACAATGGCGGCATGCAATGACTTGACCCGCTCCTCATAGCGCTGGTCGAGATCAAATTCGATGATCTGCCCGCTGTCTGAAACCACCTGGCTGAGATCGCTGGCGCCCATGATCCTGCTGCGGTGCAGGTTCAGGCCGTGGGCGATGATTTCGGTGGCATGGTCGTAGAGCCGTTGGACCTCGTTGCGGATGGCTTCGATCACTGTCGCCGGAAATTCGACGACGGCGTCATTCAGGAATCTCGGCCGGCTCACATCGCGGGAAGGCGGCGGGACCGCGCGCTCCACCAGCGTCACCAGCCGCCCCATCACCGGGGTCATCAGCGCCACGCCCAGCACGTTGAATACCGTGTGGAATACCGCGAGCTTCAGTGTGTAGTCGGTGGCCGCGATGCCGACCGCGTCGCTGATCGCATCCACCACCAGGCGGAGCTGGCCGATCAGCACGATGGCGACGATCGCGGTGACGCCGTTGAAGACAAGATGGGCGGCCGCCAGCCGCTTGCCTTGGAAATTGGCGCTAAGCGATCCCAGGATGGCGGTGATGGTTGTGCCGATATTGGCGCCGATCGCCAGCGCCAGCGCGTTCTCATAGGTGACCTGGCCGGCTGCCAGGGCGGTGATGATCAGCACCATGGTCGCATGGCTCGACTGCATGATGACCGTCGCGACACCGCCGGCGAGAGTATAGACAATCAGGCCGAGGAAGCCGGTCATCGCCAGCTGCGCCAGATCGACCTGATCCTGGAAAGTGGCGAACCCCTCCTTCATGTTGTGGATGCCCAGGAACAGGAATCCGACCCCGGCAATCACATAGCCGATGCCCTTCAGGGGCCGGTAGGACTGGAAAACCAGCACGATGCCGACCGCCAGCATCGGCATTGCATAGGCCGATATGTTGACCTTGAGACCGAAGCCGGCCACCAGCCAGGCGCCGGTCGTGGTGCCGATATTGGCGCCGAAGATGATCCCGATCCCGGCGACCAGCGGCAGCAGCCCGGCGCTGAGGAACGAGATGGTGATCACCGAGACGAAGGAGCTCGACTGCATCACTGTCGTCGACAAGATGCCGAAGCTCATCGACTTCCACAGCCTGTTGGTCGAGCTCTCGAGCACCCGTTCCAGAAAACCGCCGCTGAACAGGCGGAAGCCCTGCTCCATCAGCAGTACGCCGAACAGGAAGATGGCGACCCCGGCGCAAATCACCTGGAAGTTCGGACTGACCCAGAATCCATAGACCAGGAGCCCCAGTATGGCTGGTAAAGCGAGCTTCCTAAGCATGGTGGCCGCTCTGCAAAATGTGCTGGGTGCTATCGATCATGACGCCGTCATACCAGCAACATGCCGCGCAGCGTGAAGTAGAAAAGCGCCGCCAATACCGCTGAAACCGGCACTGTGATGATCCAGGCGGAAACGATCTTGAACAGGGCGGATCGCTTGACGAGCTGGCGCCGGTAGGCCTTGCGAAGCTGCTTGCGGTCCTCATCCGTCAGCACGCCTTCCGCACCCATCGATTTGAGTTGCTTGAGCATGTTGTTCTTGTCCTCCATCGAGGCGTCGAGGAAGCTGCTCAAATAACGCTCGATCTCGCCATCATCGGCCTTGGTGTGCCGGCTGAGAATGTCGTCGACGACCCGGCCGAACCGGAAATCGAGGAATTCCCGCAGAAAGCCGACGCCGAAAACGCCGCCCAGCGCCACATGGGTCGAGCTGATCGGCAGGCCGAGCTGGCTGGCGATGATCACCGTGATCGCGGCGGCCAGGGCGATGCAGAACGCCCGGGACCGGTCCAGCTCGGTGATCTCCGACCCCACGGTGCGGATCAGCTTCGGGCCGTAGAGCGCGAGCCCGACCGCGATTCCCATCGCGCCGACCATCAGGATCCAGATCGGAATCTCGACCTTGCCCGGCACGCCCTGATGGACGATCGCATCGTAGATGCCGGCCAGCGGTCCGACCGCATTGGCGACGTCGTTGGCGCCATGGGCAAAACTCAGCAGGGCGGCGGCGAAGATCAGCGGGATCGTGAACAGCCGGTTCACCCCGGCGCGGGAATTCTCCAAATTCGGTGCCGCGCGGCGGATGATCGGCGTCACAATCCCATAGGTCACCAAAGCAAACGCGAGGCCGACGATCGCGGCCGTCCCGAACGACATGGGAAAGATGTTCTTCAACCCCTTCAACGCCAGATAGGTCGAGAAGGCCCAGGCCATGATCGCGATGACCACCGGTATCACCGTCTTGGCGGAGGCGACCAGATCCGACCGGAAGAGGATCAGCCGTTTGAGCGCGAACAGGAATGCGGCGGCGACCAGCCCGCCCATAACCGGCGAGATCACCCAGCTCGACGCGATCTTGGCCATGCTGGCCCAATTCACCACATCCCATCCCTGGGCAGCGATGCCCGCACCCATCACTCCGCCGACGATCGAATGGGTGGTCGAGACGGGCGCCCCGAGGGCGGTAGCGAGATTGAGCCATATCGCGCCGCCGAGCAGGGCCGCCATCATCGCCCAGACGAACATCTGGCTGTCGACCATGTCGGCGGGATCGATGATCCCGCGCTTGACCGTGCTGACCACGTCACCGCCGGCGATCAGCGCGCCCGCCGCCTCGAAGATGGCCGCGATGGCGATCGCGCCGACCAGCGTCAGGGCGGCGGAGCCGACCGCCGGGCCGACATTGTTGGCGACGTCGTTGGCGCCGATATTCATCGCCATATACGCGCCGATCACCGCCGAGGCGACCAGTAGCGTGCTCTGCGGCATATCTTCGAAGACGGTGCCGGTGATGATCATGGTCAGGGCGATGAAGATCAGCGCGACGCCGAGGCGGGTGACTTCGCCGCGATTGACATAGGCCGCGAGTTCGATCTGCGCGTATTGCTTGAGTTTCAAGGAACCCCCCATTGAAGCCCGTCGGATTGTTGTCACCGACATGGGCATGGCGAATGTCCGGTCATCCGGAGACGGCGACAATGACTCAAGTCAATACAGCGATTCGCCCGACTCTTGCTTGAGTCACTTGACCGCCGTTTCGGGACTCTTTATATTTAACCAGATGGTTAAATATGTAACAGAAAGCCTCGATGCGGTTTTTTCCGCCCTCGGCGACTCGACCCGCCGCGCCATACTGGCGCAGTTGACTGAGGGGGAGACCCGCGTCACCGAGCTGGCCGAGCCCCACCATATGTCGCTGCCGGCGATCTCAAAGCATCTGCGGGTGCTGGAGACCGCCGGCCTCGTCACCAAGCAGAAATCCGGTCGGGTAGTGCGCTGCAGCCTTAACGCCGATCCCCTGAAGGACGCTGCGGATTGGGTCGGGCATTACCGCCGCTTCTGGGACGATCAATTGGGCCGGCTCGAGCGCTATCTGGACGACGTCGCGCCAAGCGCGCCGAACACGCCAAATAAGGGGAAATTTGATGACTGATTCGGCCACCGAGACGAAGCCGGCCATTGGGCCGGACATGGTGCCGGAAGCGGACCGTACCTTAACGGTCACCCGCCATTTGTCGGCGCCTCGCGATGTGGTGTTCCGTGCCTGGACCGATCCGGCGGAGCTGGCGAAATGGTGGGGGCCGGACGGCGTCGCAATCCCGGTTTGCGAGGTCGATCTGCGACCCGGCGGGGCTTGGCGCACGACCATGCTGGGCTCCCAGGGCCAGGAGAATATCTGCAGCGGCATCTTCCACGAGATCGCCGAGCCGGAGCGCCTGGAATTCACCTGGGCGTGGGAGGCCGACGGCGTGCGCGGTCACGAGACCATCATCACCGTGGAGTTTCACGAACGCGACGGCGGAACCGATTTCGTCCTGACCCAGAGGCTCTTCGAGACCATCAAAAGCCGGGACGATCACGGCATGGGCTGGTCGAGCTCAATCGGGTGCCTGGAACGCCATCTCGCGGCGTCAGATCAAAACTGAAAGGAGCAGACCATGGGACAGTTTCACGAACACCGGTTTCCCGGCGAGAGCGATGCCTATCGCGAAGCCCGCGACCGGCTGCTGGCGGCCGAACGGGAGTTGCGCCGCAAAGTCGAGGACATCGCCGCCCTGCGCCGAAGCCTGCCGGTCGGCGGCGCGGTGAAGGAGGACTATGTATTCGAGGAAGGCGCGGCCGATTTCTCCGATCTGGACACGGTCCGGCAGACCCGGTTCTCCGAACTGTTCGCGCCGGGCAAGGACACGCTGGTACTCTACAGCCTGATGTATCCGCCGGGGGGGAATGCCTGCCCGATGTGCACTGCGTTTCTGGACAGCCTGAACGGCGGCGCGCGGCATATCGGCGACCGGATCAATCTGGCGGTGGTGGCCAAGGCGCCGATCCGCACGATCCGGGAGTTCGCCGCGTCGCGCGACTGGAACAAGCTCAGGTTCCTGTCCTCAGGCGGTAATACCTACAACAGCGACTATTTCAGCGAGTCGCCGAAAGGCGATCAGTTCCCGCTGTTCAACGTGTTCCGGCGCGACGGCGAGAACATCCGCCACACCTATGCCTCGGAACTGTTCTTCGCGCCGGGCGAGGAAGGCATGCATCCTCGCCATATCGACGCCATGTGGCCGTTGTGGAACCTGTTCGACATGACCCCGGACGGCCGCGGCACCGATTGGTGGCCGAAGATCTCTTACGAGTGACGGGGAGGGGAAATCAGTCGGTTCCACCCCGTTCATTTTCCAGGGTGGGACTGAGGCTCTTTTTCCGCACCCAGAGCATGCGGCGGAATACGTCGTCTCGGTCGATGATCAGATGCTTGAGCGCGCCCAGAACATGAAGCGCCAAGAGCGGGATCAGGGCGTGGGAGGCGAATTCGTGGATTTCCTCCAGCGCCCCATGCAGCCAGCGCATCTCCGGCAGCATGCTGGGGATGCTGACCAGGCCGAACACGTCGACGCTGCGGCCCACCGACCATTGGATGACCGGGCCGGACAGGATCAGCACGGCGAGCGCCGTCAGCAAACCCCATTGCACCAGATGCGACAGCAATTTGAGCGCCGGCGCCTGAGCCACGGGTTTGGGGCCGCGCTGGGCGATCCGCCACAGGATGCGGGCGCCAAGGACGACGACCGCGATGGCCCCGATCGACAGGTGCTGTGCCAGGACATCCGTACGCTCGGCACCGCGCACCAACTCTTCGAGCTCCTCGCCGCTGAGGTACAGGACGACCACCAGCCCTGCGGCGATCCAGTGGAGGACAATGGACAGCCAGCCGTAGCCGGTATCGCGGTCTGTCAGGGTCATGGCTGGGTCCTTTCTGAGCTGCCCAACCGGATGTCGGCAGGGGGTGACACATTCCCCATATTTTTGACACGTAAGTGGTTCATAAGTTTGTCGCACTTGTAACAATCTGTTTCGCCAGGCGGCCCGATCCGATGCCGTTTGATCACGAAATTGGCATCGCCCGCCCCTTGAAAAGTTCGGTATTTGTTCCCATTTAACAGTAAGACCGGGAGTTCGCTGTACGGCATCGCGGGCGGCCCGATCCGCCGAAAACAGCGGTTTCGTGCAACGGCAAGGAGCATCGATGAACGACAATTCGATATCATTCAACCAGAGCGACAATCTGTCCCGCTATCTCGCTGAGATCCGGGAATTTCCGCTGCTGGCCCGAGATCACGAGGTTGAGCTTGCCAACCGCTGGCGCAATGATGGCGACCAGGAGGCCTTGCGCCTGCTGGCCGGCAGCCATTTACGACTGGTGGCCAAGATCGCCCGGGGTTTCAGCGGCTACGGCCTGCCGCTGCGCGATTTGATCGCCGAGGGCAATGTAGGCCTGATGCAGTCACTTCAGAAATACGATCCGGATCGCGGCTTCCGCCTGTCGACCTATGCCATGTGGTGGATTCGCGCGTCGATCCAGGAATACATCCTGCACTCCTGGTCGCTGGTGAAGGCCGGCACGACCGCCGGGCAGAAGAAGCTGTTCTTCAATCTGCGCCGGGTGAAGGCGCAGATGCAGGCCTATGAAGAGGGCGATCTGCAGCCGGAAACCGTGGCCGCGATCGCTGCGGAACTCGACGTCACCGAGGTTGAAGTGGTGTCGATGAACCGCCGGCTGGCCTCTGCTGGCGAGATGTCGCTGAACACGCCGCTCGGCGAGGATGGCGACAGCCAGTGGCAGGATCTGCTGGTCGACGAGTCACGGGACCAGGAGACGCTGGTGATCGAGGCCGACGAACTCGGATGGCGTCGCCGCTTGATGAAACAGGCGATGAAGCATCTGAATCCGCGTGAGCAACACATCCTGTCGGAGCGCCGGCTGAAGGAAGATCCGGTTACCCTGGAGCTGCTCAGCCGGGAATATGGCGTGTCCCGCGAGCGGGTTCGCCAGATCGAGGTCCGCGCCTTCGAGAAACTGCAGAAGGCGATGCTCAACCTGGCCCGCGCCCTGCAGCCGCGACCGGCGCACGCCTGACGTTTTAGGCAAACAGATCGGGCCGGATTTGCCGGCTTCGACGAGACCAAAGTCGCAGAGCCCGCAATCCCACCGGATTGCGGGCTTTTAATATTTGTGGCCCAGCCCGATAGGAATGTGCCAAAGGCACGCTGAGGCTTGGCGTTGATTTTCGCTCCTCGTCAAGGCGTCGTCCCTGGGTCAAGTCCGACTGGATTCACACATCTTGCCACCTTTATGCATCTGGCTTCACGGAGCCCGGTCGCCACCCTCCCTTTCGTCGTCCTCGGACTTGATCCGAGGACCCATCGAGCCGCTTACGCCGTCGCGGACATTGCGGGTGATGGTCGCCACCGTCACGACCAAGTTTTCCTCGGTCCGCCGCAGCTGCTGAATGGGCCCCCGGATCAAGACCGGGGACGACGCCGGAGAAAGAGGAGGTAGGCATCGGTAGACTGGACCCTGATGGCTCGGATGTGAACGATCCCGCTCTCATCCGTGTGACAACACGAGACCCTCTGCTTAGGATCGCGCCCTTCGGTCCTTCCGGAACCCACAGGTCTTGTATGGGCGAAACCCTCTTCTCCGGTGATATCGACATGGTCGCCGGTCTGGCGCTTGTCGCGATCAGCGCCGCCACATCGTTCCTGACAGCCGCAGCCGGAATTGGCGGCGGCGTCGTACTGCTGGCGGCGATGGCCGTGCTGATGCCCGCCCAGGCGCTTATCCCGGTCCATGGGCTGGTGCAGCTGGGATCGAATGCCGGGCGCACGTTGATCATGTTGCGGGCGGTAAAGACCACCGTGCTGCTGCCGTTCGTGGCCGGCAGCCTGGTCGGTGTGGCGATCGGCGGGTTGACGGTCCTCCAGCTTCCCCCTGCGGTGCTGAAGATCGGCCTCGCCGGCTTCGTCCTGTGGTCCGCCTGGGGGCGCCCCTTCGCCGCGGCCGGGCGTTTCGCGATTGCCCTGACCGGCGCGTTTTCCAGCTTTCTGACCATGTTTTTCGGCGCCACCGGCACCTTCGTTTCGGCCATGGTCAAGACCCTGCAACTCGGCCGGTTGGAACATGTGGCCACCCATTCCGCCTGCATGGTGGCGCAGCATCTGATTAAGGTGGCGGCGTTCGGCCTGCTGGGATTTGCCTATGGTCCGTACCTGCCGCTCATCCTCGCCATGATCGCAAGCGGGTTTCTCGGCACGGTGCTCGGCAAGCGGCTGTTGCTGAAACAGGAAGACGGGAGCTTCCATCTTGTACTGTCGGTCGTGCTTACCCTGCTGGCGCTGAGGCTGCTTTACGATGGCGCCGCGATCCTGCTGTCCGGCGCTGGAATTTGACACCTCGAGCGCATTCGCCGAAGCTTCGAGGACCAAAGAAAAAATAATAACGGGTCTTCGCGGCCGATCGTCCAATGACGATGCCCAATGGCAACGCGAAGCCATTGGGAGGAAATGACAATGTCCAAGAAATCAGAATTTTCGCGCCGCAAGGTCTTGAAGGGCGGTGTCGCTGCCGGAGCGCTGGCGCTCGGCGGCGGCCAGGTATCGAGCGCCTTGGCGGCGGGATATCCGGACCGTAACATCGATGTGATCGTTCCGACCCGCGAGGGCGGCGGCGCCGACCGGAATCTGCGCGCCTTTACGGCGGTCTGGAAGAAATACCTCGATACCCAGTTCGAGCCCGGCTTTTACCCCGGCGCATCGGGCCGCGTCGGCTACGAGGTCTATATGGGCCGGTTCGAGCCGGATGCCTACAGCCTGATCTTCGGCAATATGGGTCCGGAGCTGTTGAACTGGGTGGTCGAGAAGCCGTCCTTCGCCATCGACGACTATCTGTATTGGGGCCGGGTCGATACCGATCCGGGCTGCGTCTTCGTCGGTGCGGAAAGCGCCTTCATGTCGATCGACGATATCGTGACGGAAGGCCGCAAACGGCGCTTGAATGTCGGCACCAGCCGGCTGGCCCATCCGGCATCTATCGGCATCCTGGCGCTCGGTGAGCATACCGGCGCCGACTTCAACCTCATTCCGCTGTCCGGCGGCCGGAACACGGTCGCCGGCGCGGTGACCGGCGAGATGGATTTCTCCGTCCTCACCTCGGGAACCGTTGCCGCTGCGGGCGATGCGGTGCGCACATTGCTGGTGTTCAACGACGAGAACTTGATCGGCGAGGCGCTCGACGACGCGCCGACGATGAATGACCATTTCGGCACCGAATTGCCGCCGATGCTGTCGTCGCGGGCCTTCGGCATCCACCGCGCCGCGGTCGATGCCCATCCGGACCGCTTCGAACTCCTGCAGACCTCATTCCGCAAGGTCTTCGACGATCCGGAATACAAGGCCTCGGTCCTGGGCTCGAACGGGTATTGGGAATACATCAATCATGGCGGGGTTGAGGAATGCGCCGAATTCCAGAAAGCCATGCTGGCGCTCGGCGAACGCTACAAGGACCATCTGACCGGTAGCTGACCCCGAAGCCGAAAGTCGTCATGGACCCTAATCCGGATCCCGGACCCAAGCGCCAACTCGGGGGTGAGTTGATCATCCCGGTGCTGGCGCTCGGTTTCACGGGCTATTATTTCTCGACGATCATCGACTCCCCCTGGACGGCGCAGGTCAACGCGTTCCTGGTCGGGTCGATTCTGGTCGTCCTGGTGCTGGCCTTCTTCGCCATATGCGTTCGCGAATTGCGGCGCGGGCGGGCCACGTTCGGCGCGTCCGATCTGTTCGAACCGCGCCGACTGATCCCCAAGCGGGCCGGTTTCATCAGTTTGACGCTGGCCTATCTCGTCGTACTCACCTGGCTCGGTTTTACCCTGACGACGTTCCTCTTCCTGGCCGGATCAATGCTCCTGCTCGGGAGCGGGAGACGGCCGGCCCTGTGCATGGCGCTGTCCGCCGTGATGGCCGGCATCGGCTACGCCGCCTTCATCGCTCTGTTCGAGACTCGGCTGCCCAAGGGGCCGATCGAGGACTTGCTGGCGGCCTTGTTCTGAGATGGAGATCGACGCCGCGTTCTTCGCCGGATTGTTCACCCATATGCTCTCGCTGTGGTGGGTGATCGTGCCATCGATTTTTCTTGGCCTCATCGTCGGCGCCATCCCCGGGTTCAGCGCGGCAAACACAATCATCGTGCTGCTGCCGCTGACCCTGGTGATGGAGGTCGAGACCGGGCTGGTCTTCATGGTGGCGCTGTACTGCGCGTCGCGCATGGGGGCCGGCATCCCGGCCATCCTGGTCAACATTCCGGGCACCGCCGGGGCCGCCGCGACACCGCTCGACGGTTATCCGATGGTCAAGAAGGGGCGCGGGCAGCAGGCGCTGGCGATCTCCTTCGTCTCGTCCACAATGGGCGGGCTGCTCACCACGGCGATTGCGCTGATGGCCATGCCCTGGCTGGCGCGGGTCGGCTTCTACATGCACAGCGTCGAGATGGTGGTGGTGATGCTGTTCGGCATCTCGCTGATCGCCGCCATCGCCGCCAAAGACACGCTGAAGGGCCTGATCGCCGGCTTCTTCGGGCTGATGATCGGGTCGATCGGCGCCGACCACGTCTACGCGACGCCGCGCGGCACCAATGGGGTTCCTGGAGCTCTATGACGGCGTGCCGCTGATCCCGGCACTGGTCGGGCTGTTCGCGATTTCCGAGGCGTTCCTGGTGATCGAGGGCGAGTCGATCCTGGCTCGACACCT
>CBDEGD010000033.1:0-26438 GCA_965237625.1 Inquilinaceae bacterium | reverse complement strand
CACGATAAGAGCTGAGCAGGAACAGTTGGTATCCCAGATGCAGCGCAATCCCGCCCGCCAGATAGGGCCAACTCTCCGGCGCCGGTGACGGAACGAAGGGCAGTATCGCAACCGCAATGGGTGTGTGGCCAAGCACCACCGCCGTCATGCCCAGATGCTTGTCATGCCCGCCCTTCACCAGGGCATTCCACACCGCGTGCAGCATTGCCGCCGCGATCACGGCAAGAAAGACAGTCGTGCTCAACGCGGGCTCCCATTAGGTTCACAAAATGATATCGATCGAGGGCGTGCCAGTGAAGCTCGACTACACCGCCGCAGAAAACCACGTCACGAAACGCCCAGGGCTATCCGACGGCATTCGGGAAACCCTTCTGGAGAGTGACCGGGAAGACTGGATGGGTCATCCCCGATTTCACGGGAAAGCGGCATTTTGGATGAGCATTCATCGCGATCTCCTTCAGGGCGCGGCACATCTTCGCCAGGGCATGGAACAACTGCTCGACATCCCGGATACGGAACTGGCGGAGACATTGCGGGCATCGCGCCTTCGGGGTTTTGCCAGGCAATTGATCGGCTTCGCCCATCACCATCATGAGATCGAGGACCATGGATACTTTCCGCAGTTCGTCCTTCTCTACCCGAGCCTCGACCGGGCACTGGCGCTTCTCGACGGCGATCATCGCGTGCTGAACGAGGCGCTGGACGAAACCGGTTTAGCCTTGGGCAATCTCGGCTCAGGGGAAATCACTCGGGATGTGATCGCGAAGATTCACCAAGGCTGTTCGATGTTGGATCAGATCCTGAACCGCCACATCCGGGACGAGGAAGACATCATCATCCCGATCCTCCTGAAACACGGCTGACAACGGACAGGCCGCCCGCTCTCTTCGCAGCCCGCTGGCGGACTTCCGTTGACAGTCGATTTTCAAGCTGTGATATTCGCTAACGTTACCGGTAACGCCGCGATTGCGACTCCGGACCAAGCGCTGGCGGAGACCATGCGCGACAAAAACACCACGCCAGCAATGGCTGGCTGGGAGGAAACACCGTGCCGGAGTCGCCGGACACGCCAAGTGGCGAGCCTCTCGTGGCCATGCGCGGCATCACGAAGAAATTCGGCGGCGTCACCGCGCTGGATGACGTCGATCTCGACGCCCATGCCGGTGAGGTCCTGGCCATCGTCGGCGACAATGGCGCCGGCAAATCCACCCTCATCAAGATCCTGACCGGCGTCTACCAGCCGACCGCCGGGACCATTACGTTGGATGGGCGGGCCCTGTCCATGAACAGCCATTCCGACGCCATCTCGCTGGGAATCGACGCGGTCTATCAGACCCTGGCCCTGGCCGATCATCTGGACCCGGCCGCCAACATGTTCCTCGGGTCGGAGTTGACCAAGACCGTGCTGGGGTTCCCCCTCCTCGACAATACGAAGATGCGCCAGGAGGCCGAGCGGGTTCTGCTGGAGCGCCTCGGGGTCCGGCTGAAGAGCATGGATGTGGCCACCGAGAGCCTGTCCGGCGGTCAGCGGCAGGCCGTCGCCATCGCCCGCGCGGTCTACCATTCGAACCTGCGGGTGCTGGTCATGGACGAGCCGACGGCGGCGCTCGGGCCGCAGGAGACCGCCCGCACCTTGAAGCTCATCGAGGTGCTGAAGGACCAGGGGCTGGCGGTGGTCCTGATCTCCCATTCCCTGGATGACGTCTTCGCGGTGTCCGACCGCATCCAGGTGATGCGGCGTGGCCGCAGCGCCGGTGTGGTGGCCACGGCGCAATCCTCCAACCAGGATGTGCTGGGGCTGATCGTCGGCGCGGCCGATGCGGCCTGAGGCGGGAACAGACATGGCCACCGCACAGACATCCTCCACATCCCAAACCTTGGGCGAACGACTCGATCGCTACCTGGCGCTGATCGGCCCGATGGCGATGATCCTGCTGATCCTGGTGTTCATGGGGGTGGCCGAGCCGGCGCGTTATTTCCGGCTGTCGAACATCAACATCATCCTGCTGGATTCCGCGCTCTACATGCCGATGGCGATGGCGATGACCTTCGTCATCACCCAGCGCGGCATCGACCTCTCGATCGGCTCGGTGGCGGCGCTGACCGGCATCATCATGGCCTTCCTGATCAAGCAATACGGCTACCCGGCCTGGGCCGGCGTGCTGATCGGCATCACCATCGGCGGGCTGCTGGGGCTGATCAATGGGCTGGTGATCACCAAGTTCCGGGTGCCGGATCTGATCGGCACCCTGGCGATGGATCTGGTCTATCGGGGCTTCGCTCTGGTGCTGGCCAAGGGTCTGGTGCTGGCCCGGTTCCCGGATCTGATCACCGATATCGGGCGCGGCGAGCTGTCCTGGTTCCTGCCGATCCCGGTGAGTATCGGCCTGCTGACCCTGGCCGGCGGGTATTTTGCGATGAAGCGCACCTGGTTCGGCCGCTACTCCATCGCCATCGGCTCCAACCCGGAGGCGGCGGCGATGACCGGCATCGCCGTGGACCGTTACAAGGTCTATGCCTATGTGCTGATGGGGGCCATGGCCGGGCTGGCCGGCATCATGCTGACCGGCAAGCTCAACGCCATCCAGGCCACTTCCGCTCCTTACTTCAATCTGCATGTGATCGCGGCGGTGGTGGTCGGCGGCACGTCCCTGTTCGGCGGGCGCGGCTCGATTATCGGATCCCTGGCCGGGGTGCTGCTGCTGGCGATGATGATCAATGCGCTGGTGACGTTGCGGATCGAGTTCTTCTGGCAGTCCGTCGCGTCGGGCGTGGTGATCATCGTCTCCGTCGCCCTCTACACCTGGCTGCAAAAGAAGGACCGCGACGGCGCGAAGGGGCTGCTGGCGGCAGCCAAGACACCCGAGAACCTGAAGCTCGCCAAATTCGGCGGCACCATCGCCGCCGTATTGCTGGCGCTGCTGCTGATCGGATACCTGTCGGCCGCCACGGCGAACCCGAGCGGATGACGACGAAACACCACAGAATTCCGTGGGGCAATCACCAAAAATGGGAGGAATAGCAATGAAAACCTTGATACCGAGCATTCTGCTCACCGGCGCGCTGGCGCTGAGCGGCGCGGCACTGGCCGGCGATCTGCCGCTGATGTCCCTGCCGGATGATGGCGAGCGCGACCATTGGCTGCCGCAGCAGGTGAACGAGCCGGGCAAGCTCGAGGCGCTTCAGGCGGCGACCGGCGGCGACGCAGTCGCCTTTGCCGGCACCCAGGACAGGCCGATCCAGATCGCCCTGATCTATCCGTCCGCCGACGTGTCCGACTTCTGGGCCCGGAACTTCCTGGCATTGACCAAACGGCTCGACCAAGTCGGCATCCAGTACGAGACGACGGAATTCGCCTCGCGCCAGATCGAGCATTCGCTGCAATCGACCTATGCGGCGCAGGTCGGCCAGGATGCCGACCTCTACGACTATGTCATCTTCGGTCCGTCGGAGCTGGCCACCCAGGCCGACAATATCGACAAGCTGGCGGGTAATGACGGGTTCACCACCTATGTCTGGGCCTTCCACACCCCGCTGAAGGACCTGTCCCAGCAGCCCGCGGCCTGGTTCGACTTCTCCTCCGCCTACGGCGCCCAGGTGATCTGCGACTACATGCTGGGCCGGCTCGGCACCGACGTGACCTTTGCCGCCAATCGCGGCATTCCGGGGATCACCGACAATCAGCGTTCCGGCGATTTCATCGACTGCGTCAAGGAGAAGGGCAATTGGCAGGTCGTCTATGAGCATTACGGCGAGTATCAGCGCGCCGGCGGGTTCGACGGCACCAATCTGATCCTCCAGGCCTATCCGGAGGCCACCGTCATCCACAACGCCAACACGGCCATGGCCATGGGTTCGGTGGAGGCGCAGGTCGCCGCCGGCAAACAAGCCGACATCTTCTCGACCGGCTGGGGCGGCACCGGGCTGGAACTCGACGCCATCCGCCGCGGCGAGCTGGATGCCACGCCCATGCGCATGGGCGACGATGTGGGTGCCGCGACCGCCGAGGCGATCAAGGCGCATCTGGAGGACCGTTCCGACGAGCTGCCGCTGGTGTTCCTGGGGCGCATCACCGTCGCCAACGATCAGCTCAGCCTCGAGGAGCTGGACGCGCTCGAGCAGGAAGCCTTCCGCTTCTCCGGGGTCGGCGCTCTAAGCCGCTAGGCACCGTGATCAGAATGGGTCGGCCCGCCAAAGGGCCGGCCCTCACGATCGCAAGATGACTCTGGACATCAGCCGGAGACAGGGTCCGATCCGCGGAAAAAGTCCGGATTGTTGTGAAAAGAAATTGCGTGGCCGCCCCGTTGCGGGAACACTGCCGCCCAATGGCATCAAGCCGATCCGTCGGGAAAACCCGGCAGGGTCACAACAATCCGAACAGGAAAAAAAGGGAGGACCTCTGTGAGACTCTTCAAAACTACGGCGACCTGCGCGTTGGGCGCGGCGATGGCGGCGGCTCTGCTGGCCGTCACCCCGGCGGCCCATGCGGAAGACAACGTGCGGATCAACATGCCGTCCACATTCCCGAGCCGTCTGGTCATTCTCGGCTCGCTGGGCGTCAAGCTGACCGAAACCGTCGACGCCGTCTCCGGCGGCGAGTTGCAGCTCATCTACCATGAGCCGGGCGCCCTGGTTCCGCCTCTCGAGGTCTTCGACGCCGCGGCCAGCGGGTCGGTCGGCGCCGCCTGGTCGGTGCCGGGCTACTGGACCGGAAAGAACATGGCGCTGGCCCTGTTCTCCGCCGTGCCGTTCGGCCCCAGCGCCAGCGAGTATCTCGGCTGGATGTACCATGGCGGCGGCATCGAGCTGATGAACGACATCTACAACCGCCACGGCCTGCACTCGCTGGTCTGCGGCGTCATCGCCCCGGAAGCGTCCGGCTGGTTCCGCGAGGAGATCCACACGGTGGAGGATCTGGAAGGCCTGAAGATGCGGTTCTTCGGCCTGGGCGCCACGGTCATGCAGCGGCTGGGCGTCGACACCCAGCTTCTTGCCGGCGGCGACATCTACCCGGCGCTGGAGCGCGGCACCATCGACGCGACTGAATTTTCGATGCCGGCGATCGATCTCGATCTCGGCTTCTACCAGATCGCCAAGCACTACTATTTCCCGGGCTGGCACCAGCAGTCGACGCTGCAGGAGCTGCTGATGAACAAGGATGTCTGGGACGGCTTGTCGCCGCGCAACAAGGCGATCCTGGAAACCGCCTGCAAGGGCAACGTCACCGAGGCCCTGGCACTCGGCGAGGCGATCCAGGGCCGGGCCCTGGCGGACCTTCAGGGCAAGGGCGTGACCATCCATCGCTGGTCCGATGAGATCCTGGAACGGCTGGAGACCGAGTGGAATGCGGTCGCCGCCGAGGAAAGCGCGGAAAACCCGGACTTCAAGGCGGCATGGGACAGCCTGCAGGCGTTCCGCGCGGAATACGCCATCTGGAGAGAGCTCGGCTATCTCTAGCCCGGGCTGAGGGATTCGGGCCGCCTCCCCCTCCCTAAATGGGTGGGGCGGCCCGCTTCTTTTCCACCTTGAAGGAATAGGATCTTGGAAGCCCTGCTGAGCGTGAGCCGGGCCATCGACGCGCTGCTCCGCGCCGTTGGCAAGATCGGCGCATGGGCGTCGCTGCTGCTTGTCCTGACTGTCTGCTACGACGTGGTGTCGCGTTATTTCGGCGTGCCCAAGCCGTTCGGGCTCAATTCGACGATGATCCAGGAAGGCGAATACTGGCTGCACACCTATCTATTCGCCCTGGTGATCGGCTACGCCTATACCAAGCAATCCCATATCCGCATCGATCTGTTTCGCGAGCGGCTTCCCATGCGGGGCAAGTTCGCCATCGAGATGATCGGGTGCCTGCTGTTCCTGATCCCCTATGCCGCGATCGGCATCTATCTGGCCTACGGCTATGTCGCCACATCCTTCGCCCAGGGCGAGGTGTCCAAATCGGTGATCGGGCTCAGCCATATCTGGCTGCTCAAGGGCGCTCTCTACCCTCTCTATGTCTTCATGGGTCTGGCCGGCATTTCTCAATTTATCAAATCACTCGCCGGTTTTCTTAATCGCCTGCCTGATAATCAGGTCGGCGCGGTGATCGGGGAGTAGCCGGATCATGTCGATCGCGGAAGCACTGCCGCTGCTGATGTTCGCGGCCCTCGCCCTGCTGCTGTTCTCCGGCTACCCGGTGGCTTTCGTGCTGGGCGGGATTGGCCTCGGCTTCGGTTTGATCGGGATCGAGATGGGGGTCTTCCACTTCCTTCAGTTCAAATCGATCCCCTCGCGGATCTTCGGCGGGATCATGGAGAGCCTGATCCTGACCGCCATCCCCATGTTCATTTTCATGGGCACCATGTTGGAGAAGTCCGGCGTGGCCCGGGACCTGCTGAACTGTCTTCAGGTCCTGCTGCGGCGGGTGCCCGGCGGGCTTGCCCTGTCGGTGACGGTGATGGGCACGATCCTGGCGGCGACCACCGGCATCATCGGCGCCTCGGTGGTGATGATGTCGCTGCTGGCCCTGCCCACCATGATCCAGCGGCGGTATTCGATCCCCCTCGCCACCGGCACCATTGCCGCCTCGGGGACGCTGGGCATCCTGATCCCGCCGTCGATCATGCTGGTGATCATGGCCGATCTGCTGGGCCGGTCGGTCGGCAATCTGTTCGTGGCCGCCGTCTTCCCCGGCCTCATACTGGCCGGTCTCTACATGGTCTACATCCTGGTGCTTGCCCACCTGAAGCCCAACCTGGCGCCGCCCCTGCCCGACGCGATTGGCCCGAGCACCATGGGCGGCCTGGCCACCATGGTGCTGCGCAGCTTCGTCCCGCCGGTGGTGCTGATCGTGATGGTGCTGGGATCGATCCTCGGCGGCTTCGCCACCCCGACCGAGGCGGCCGGTGTCGGGGCCTTCGGGGCCCTGCTGCTCGGCTTCTTCAATCTGGTGCTGCTGCCTTCGGCGGGGGTGCGGGAAATGGCCTTCGAGGGCGGCCCGTCGGTCGATCTGGACGATCACCCGGTGGGCGGGGGTTTCAGTTCCGAGCTGGGGCATTTCTGGCGCACCGTGTCCGACGTGGTCCAGCGCACCGCCGGCACCAACGCCATGATCTTCGGCCTGTTCGTCGGCGCCACGGTGTTCTCATTCGTGTTCCGCTCGCTCGGCGGCGATCACCTGGTGATCGGCCTGGTGGAATCCCTGGGGCTCGGCTCCTGGGGCATGCTGCTGCTGATCATGGGGATCGTCTTTATCCTGGGTTTCTTCTTCGACTGGATCGAGATCACCCTGATCGTCCTGCCGGTGTTCTCGCCGATTATCGAACTGATGGATTTCGGCACCCATGTGGACCGGTTCGAGCTGGTCTACTGGTTCGCCATCCTGCTGGCGGTCAATCTGCAGACCAGCTTCCTGACCCCGCCCTTCGGCTTCGCGCTGTTCTATATGAAGGCAGTCGCGCCGCCCTCGGTGAAGATCCAGCAGATCTATCGCGGCATCATACCCTTCGTGATCCTGCAGCTTATCGCCCTGGGCCTGTTGATGGCCTTCCCGGATATCGCGCTGTGGCTGCCGAGGGTGTTGCTGAACTGACGACGATCCTGGATGGTCGTGCCGGGCACGATCTGGTCGTGTCTGACAACCCATCGCGACAGGGATATCTCGAAATGGACAAACCGCTTCGCGGCGTCCGCGTCCTGGCGGTCGAGCAATACGGCGCCGGGCCATTCGGCACCCAGCATCTGGCCGATCTCGGCGCCGAGGTGGTCAAGGTCGAGAACGGCAATACCGGCGGCGACTACGCGCGCGGTCTCGGCCCCTTTTTCGCCGGCGATCCGGACGCCACCGACGCCAGCCTGTATTTCCAGTCGTTCAACCGCAACAAGAAGAGCCTGGCGCTGGATCTCTCCGGACCCGAGGGCCGCGCCGTCCTGCACCGGCTGGCACCGCATTTCGACGCCGTCACCAACAATCTGCGCGGCGACGTGCCGGAGAAGCTGGGCATCACCTATGACGGCCTGCAGGCTGCGAACCCGGCGATCGTCTGCGCCCACTGCTCGGCCTATGGGCGGGCCGGACCGCGCCGGGACTGGCCCGGCTATGACTTCCTGATGCAGGCGGAGGCCGGCTATTTCGCCATGTCCGGCGAGCCGGACGGCCCGCCGGCCCGCATGGGGTTGTCATTGGTCGACTATATGGGCGGCACCTATCTGGCCCTGGCGCTGGTCTCAGCCGTGCTGGCGGCGCGGGCCACCGGCCAGGGGCGGGATGTCGATATCAACCTGTTCGACACCGCGCTCTACAATTACAGCTATCTGGGCGCCTGGACCCTGAACGGCGACTATGAGCCTGGGCGCTTGCCGCGTTCCGCCCATCCCTCGCTGGTGCCCTGCCAGCTCTACCGGACCGCCGATGGCTGGATCTACCTGATGTGCAACAAGCAGAAATTCTGGCCGGCGCTGTGCGCCGCGCTGGGCGCGGAAGACCTCGCCTCGGACCCCCGCTTCGCCGGTTTCGACGGCCGGCTGGCCCATCGCGACCTGTTGACCGAACTGCTCGACCTGAAGCTCTCAGCCAACACCACGGGCCATTGGATTGAGCGCTTCGCCGGCCGGGTGCCGGCGGCGCCGGTGCTGGCGCCGCGCGAGGCGCTGCAAACACCCTTCATGCGCCAACGCGGCCGGGTGCAATCGCTGAGGGTCGCCAACGGCAGCGCCTTCGACGTGCTGGCAACGCCGATCGATGCCGGCGGCATCGACCCGGCCGCCGACCGAGCCTGTTCGCCACTCGGCGCCGACACAGGGGCGACCTTGCGCGCTGCCGGCTTTTCCGAGGCGGAGATCGATGCGCTGGAACGCGACCGGGTGATTTGAGGCCATGAGCGGCCCGGCACCGAAATACGTCTGATTGTCGACTGCATAGCGCCAGTCGGTGGGATCACCGTAACCCGCCATAAATAACGGCGGCCAACTGCATTGCCACACGGGTTAGAAGATCATCGAACCCATTGGAGGGCGTCGATTAGGGAATTCCGGCTCAAGTAAAAATCCTACGGATTAGTCCACACAGTGGTGTCAGTGTTTCCTTTTCCCCGACCTCGGGCTTCAGACGCCGGACCAGACCAGGACAACTGCGATTGGCAGAGCGATCACGAAGAAAAGTAGCCCTGCGCCATAAAGCCTTTCATAGACCGTCCTCTTGTGCCGGTGTTTCTTCATTCCCTTGAATAAGCGAAGCAGCGCGACCGGTATGAGCAGGTACATCAGAAAGAATATCAGGCTCGTGGTGCTGCCGCCGACCGTCAGGATGCCGGCATCGACCGACCAGGAAGGCGGATCTCCGATCGAGTTAAGCGTCGCAATCGGAAGCCCGACTATGGCAAACAGGCCCAGCACGAGCAGTCCCGATGCATAGATCGCGCCTTCAGGAGAGATGCCTGCGCGATCACGCAGGTCCTTCCTTACCTTGGTCCACAACTGCTCGTTTTTCTCCTGTTTGGAGGGCCGGGTTTGATCGGGGTCGTCGATCAACTCGTCGCGAACGGCAATGCCGTGACCTTCGCGCTCGTACCAGCCACGGGTTGGTAGATTGAAGAATCTGGTCCAGATCGTGAGCGCAAGATCGTAGGCACGATCCGTCTCCTGTTCACAGTCGATCAGGAGGACTTCGTTGGGCGAGCCGTCCAGGGTCTCGGTCTCGACACGATAGTGTCGCCCAGCTTTCTCACAGAAGGCTTGAATCATCGGCCAATATTCGGTGGCCCAATCCATCTTGGGAAAGCACAGCTCAATCCCAAAGTTGCCCTTGTCACGGATGTATTTGCGAAATCGCAGAGATCGCCCCGAGGGCCCATGTGTGATGAGAATATGGCCCCTCTGGTAGCCCTTGCGAAGCAGGATTCCGAGCCAGGTTTTGACGTCTGAAAAATCCTTGCCCCGCCACGGTGTGGGCGCCATTTCCGTTTCGATGAACACCGAGACGACGCCGGCCAGGGCGTAGGCTGGAACCAGCCACAGGAATACCACGATGAAATCGAGCATTGACATCGGTCAGCTAAGCCTGCGAAGAATCCGCCTCGCTTTCGAGAAGGGCATATCGCTTCGGACTACTCCCAATCGTAGACGGCGAAACTTAAGATATTCATCGCGCCGCCCTCGGTGAAGGTCCAGCAGATCTATCGCGGCATCATACCCTTCGTGATCCTGCAGTTGGTCGCACTAGGCCTGCTGATGGCCTTCCCCGACATCGCCCTCTGGCTGCCGAGGGTGTTGCTGAATTGACGCCCGGACGGGACGATCCGGCGGCACCTTTCATCCGGGCCGGTGCCGCCGGCCGATATCAGGCGAACACGAAATCGCCGCTGTCGAGCTGGTTCACATCGATGCCGACCAGGGTCAGCGTCGACGTCATATCCAACTCCAGGACCGTATCGTTCCCCACCTCCGTGGCAATCGACAGCACGTCGTCGAATGTGGTGATCGCATCGAAGGCGGTCAGATCGATGACGTCCACCGAATTGCTGCCGGCCGTGAAGCCGAAGATTCGGTCGGCGCCGCCGTCGAGATCGAAGACGAAGGTGTCGCTGCCGCCGTTGCCGAACAGATCGTCGTCGCCACCGCCGCCCAGCAGCAGATCGTTCCCGCCGCCGCCGCGCAGTTTGTCGTTGCCGGCGCCGCCATGGAGCGTGTCCCGGCCGCCGTGGCCAAACAGGCGGTCGTCGCCTTCGTCGCCGAAGATGATGTCGTTGCCGCGCTGCCCACGGAGGTTGTCATTGCCGGAACCGCCACTGATCAGATCATCGCCATCGCCGGCCCGGGCGATGTCGTCGCCGGCGCCCATCTCAATGACGTCGGCGGTGGAAAGCGCGGCCCAGTTATCGAATTCGTCATCGCCGGCGCCCAGCTGGACCAGGTTGCCATCGGCATTGCCATAGACAAAGTCGCCGAAGGCGCTGCCGATGACCGCTTCGATACCGGAGAAGGTGTCGCCTTCCGCATCGCCGCCGAAGGCCGTACCGGCGCCGGCCGGCACCGGGGCGTTGCCGGCCTGTGTCGCATCTCCCAGATTGACCTGCACCCCGGCCTGGCTGGCCGAATAATCCAGTGTATCGAACCCAGCGCCGCCATCCATGGCATCCGCCCCGGCGCCACCGATCAGAACGTCATCTCCGCCACCCCCGGTCAACACGTCACTGCTGCGACCCCCGAAAACGCGATCGTCGCCGGCGCCGCCATCGAGCGTGTCCTGGCCGGCATCGCCAAACAGGAGGTCGTTGCCCTCGTCACCGAAGATGATGTCGTCGCCGCGCTGACCCCGCAGGTTGTCGTCACCGGCACCGCCGCTGATCCAATCGTCGCCGTTGCCGGCTCGAGCAATATCGTCGCCGGCCCCCATCTCAAGGACGTCGGCGGTGGAAAGCGCGGCCCAGTTGTCGAATTCGTCATCGCCGGCGCCCAGTTGGACAAGGTTGCCATCGGCATTGCCAAAGACGAAATCACCGAACGCACTGCCGATGACCGCCTCGATGCTGGAGAATGTGTCGCCTTCAGCATCGCCGCCAAATGCCGTACCGGCGCCGGCCGGCACCGGGGCGTTGCCGGCCTGTGTCGCATCTCCCAGATTGACCTGCACCCCGGCCTGGCTGGCCGAATAATCCAGTGTATCGAACCCAGCGCCGCCATCCATGGCATCCGCCCCGGCGCCACCGATCAGAACGTCATCTCCGCCACCCCCGGTCAACACGTCACTGCTGCGACCCCCGAAAACGCGATCGTCGCCGGCGCCGCCATCGAGCGTGTCCTGGCCGGCATCGCCAAACAGGAGGTCGTTGCCCTCGTCACCGAAGATGATGTCGTCGCCGCGCTGACCCCGCAGGTTGTCGTCACCGGCACCGCCGCTGATCCAATCGTCGCCGTTGCCGGCTCGAGCAATATCGTCGCCGGCCCCCATCTCAAGGACGTCGGCGGTGGAAAGCGCGGCCCAGTTGTCGAATTCGTCATCGCCGGCGCCCAGTTGGACAAGGTTGCCATCGGCATTGCCAAAGACGAAATCACCGAACGCACTGCCGATGACCGCCTCGATGCTGGAGAATGTGTCGCCTTCAGCATCGCCGCCAAATGCCGTACCGGCGCCGGCCGGCACCGGGGCGTTGCCGGCCTGCGTGGCATCTCCCAGATTGACCTGCACGCCGGCCTGACTGTCCGAATAGTCGAGGGCGTCGAACCCGTCGCCCCCATCCATCATGTCGGCGCCGGCGCCGCCAACGAGGAAATCGTCGCCGGCGTTTCCGGATAGGATGTCGTCACCCGCACCGCCAAAGAGCGCCTCGACTCCCAGGCCGCCGGATATCGTGTCGTTGCCAAGCGCGCCGATGACCGAGCCGAACAATGTACCCATGGATCCATCGTAGACATCGTCGCCGTCGCCCAGGAAGACGACGCCGTTGATCGTACCCCTGTTGGTGATCGTGTCACTGCCGGAGGCGCCGAAGATCGATCCATTCACCGTCCCCTCGACACCGTCGAAGACATCGTCTCCCTCGTCCAGGAAGACGTTGCCGTTGATCGTGCCGGTGTTGCTGATCGTATCAACCGATTCGTCGAGCTCGATCAGGCCATTGATGATCCCGGAGTTCGTCACGTTCTGCACATTGCCGAAAGCCGGGCTGGCGTTGAACGCACTACGGATGGCGAAATCGGCGGTGATCGTGCCGGTGTTGACGATCTGGGTGGTGCGGAGCGACCCGGTGTCGAATTCCAGCCCGACGGACTGGCCGGCGGTCGCCACCGCCTCGATAGTCCCGTTGTTGATGACCGAGCCGTGTGTTCCCATGTCAACACCGAAAACATCGGCTCCCCCTCCGGTTACCGTGATCCGGCCGTCATTGATGAAATCTCCATCGTTCAAATAATTGACACCGGTCGCCCGGCCGCCCGTCGACTCGACTGTGATCGTGCCGGAATTCGACGCCTGGCCGGACGTCAGTCTGAGTCCATCGGCTCTCGTCCGGTCGCCGCCGGTGGAAACCACGGTGATCGTGCCCTGGTTATCGACGGTGTTTTGCCCCCCGACAGTCCAGATGCCCGCGCCGCCGCTGGGCGTATCTATTTCGATGCTGCCAGTGTTGACGATGGCGTTTGAGAAATTGGCCCGCACCCCGTATCCATCGAATCCGCTGAAACTGCCGATTGCGGATACGCGGATGCTGCCGGCATTCTCGATCTGGTTGCCGGACTGAGACACGTTGATACCGTAGCCGAGACGGTCGCCGACGATGTCGATCTCGCCGGTCGCGGTATTGACGATCATGTTGCCGCTGACGCCGACGATACCGGTCGCCTGTTCGTCGGCGTTCACCTGAATCATGCCGGCATTGGCGACAGTGGAGTCGTTGATGACGAGCACCGCGACGGCCTTGTCACCCAACGACTCTGCCCAGATCCGCCCGGTGTTGTGGACAACGGAGCGGTCGCCCCCGAGGCGCAGCCCGAATCCGTCATCGACGAACCCGGAATTGAGGATATTGACGCCACTGATGGCTCCGGCATTGATCACCGTGGTGTCGGGCCCCAGGCTGTCGACGCCGATGTCGCCGTCGATGAACGCCCCGGCTTCGTTGACGATGGTGTTGCCGGACCCGGTGATCTCAATGGCGGGATCGAGCTGTTCTGGACTACCGCTCGGCTCGGTGCCGATCAGGCCCGCGCCGGATTCGTTGGTCAGCGTATTGTCGCTGCCGGTGATCAGCGCGGCAGGCTCGCCAAACCGGACGACCGTGTTGGTCACCATCGTGCCCGACTGGTCGATGACCAGCATGCCGGTATCGGGCTCAAGCGCGAACCGTTGCAGACTGACGTCGGTCTGGCGGGGAAAGACCGAGTTGTCGTCGGGATTGAAGACCCTGGCGACAATGTCCCGCGTGCCGAAATCCTGCCAGGAGACGATGAACTTGCCGCTCTCCAGCACCGTCAGGTCCGACTGCACCATTCCGCTGCCCGAGCTCTCGGCAACGGTGATCTGCCCGCCCATTCGCGCGGCGGCGGAATCGAATCTCTGCGCGCTCACATCCCATTCGCTGAACGCGGAGTCCCGGGTCTGCCAATTGACGATGAAGCCGCCGTCAGGCGTCGCGGCAACGGTCGGAAAATACTGGTCCTGGTTGCCATCCTGATTGATCTGAAACTCGGCACCGAGAGCCGTACCGTCCGCGGCTAGAAGCTGGCCGAAGATCCCGCCGGCATCGCCGTCCTGGTTCGATGAGTGCCACACGACCACATTGCCGCCCCCGGCCAACTGGGTGATCGACACCGTGTTCTTCGTCGTCTGGAGGTTGGTATTGACCAGCATCTCGTCGCCGACAGCGAGAGCCGGACCGGAGGTGGACAGAAGATCGGCTGTGGTCATCAGGTTGCTCCTGGTGATTTTGGGTCACGGGGGTTTCATCGGCCAATCGGGCGTGACTCAGCAGGGCTGCATATGTTGGCGCTTGAAATTTCGGAAAGAGTCGCCGCCATGGACACAGTACCCCGCCGGGCGGCCGCAAGACTTGCGGCCGTGCCGAAAGATCAGGTCTTTGCGCGGCTAAGGATCGCTCAGAAAATTGAGCGGTTTTTCACATCAATTTTATGCCCGCTCGGCGCGCGGTTCGCAAGCAAAGATTGTAGGATCGAAGACTTGGCCGCGGAAACTCATATGGAACGTGGTCGAACGTTCCAACGGCCTATCGAAGACTGCGCGCTCACCCGAACATCGTGTTCGGCAGCAGCAGGGCGATTTCCGGCGCCGCGATCAGGATGCCGATGGCGATCAGCATGGCGAACCAGAACGGCCAGATGCCGCGAAAGATGGTGTTCATCGGCACGTCGGGAGCGACGCTCTTGACCACGAAGACATTGATGCCGACCGGCGGCGAGATCAGCCCCATCTCCAGCACGATCACCATCAGCACGCCGAACCAGACCATGTTGAACCCATAGGCCTCCATGATCGGCTGCACCAGCGGCAGGGCCAGCACCAGGATCGCGAAGCCCTCCAGGAAGGTGCCCAGCACGATGAAGAAGGCCAGCACCACCAGCAGCACCGTGTAACGGTCGGCGCCCAGCCCCTCGAGCAGATCGGTCAAGGCGAAGGGAATGCCCGACAGCGCCACGAAGGGGGTGAAGACGAAGGCCCCCATCAGGATGAAAAAGGTGGTCCCGGTGGAGCGCAGGGTGTGGGCCAGCACCTCCTTCATCGACGCCCGGGTGACGGTGCCGCGCATCAGCGCCACCCCGAAGGCCAGGAAGGCGCCGATGCCGGCTGCTTCCACGGCGGAGAACACGCCGAGATAGATGCCGCCGATGGTCACAACGATAATGCCGATGATCCAGCCGGCCCGGCCCAGCGCCCGGAACCGCTCGGCCATCGGCGCCGGCGTCGCCCCGGCCGGCGCCAGATGCGGCTTCCACAGCACCATCAGCCAGATCGCAAGGATGAACAGGCCCGACAGTAGTATGCCCGGCAAAACCCCGGCCATGAACAACCGGCCGATCGAGACTTCGGTCAGGATGGCGTAGACGACGAATCCGGCCGAGGGCGGGATCAGGATGCCCAGGGTGCCGCCCGCGGCGATCGATCCGGTGGCGAGGGCATTGTCGTAGCGGTAGCGCTGCATCTCCGGCAGGGCGACCCGGCCCATGGTCACCGCCGAGGCGAGCGACGAACCCGACAGGGCGGAGAACCCGGCGCAGCCGACGATGGTCGAGGAGGCCAGCCCGCCCCGGTAATGGCCGAACCAGCCATGAGCGGCGGCGTAGAGATCCCGGCTCATGCCCGAGATGCCGGCCAGATTTCCCATCAGCACGAACAGCGGCAGGATGGTCAGGGAATAGATGGTGGAGATGCTGAACACCTCGCCGGCCAGCACCGGCAGCGCGCCGCGCGGGTTGATCGCCAATATGCCGAAGAAGCCGACGAACAGCATGGCCGTCGCCACCGGCGTGCGGATCGCCAGCAGAACCAGCAGGACGACAAAGCCGGCTATGCCGATCTCGATCCCACTCACGGCGGCTCAGCCATGCTCGTTGGGATCGCGATGGGCGCGGAAATGCGCCAGGCCGATCACCAGTTCCAGCGCCAGCACCGCCGCATAGACCGCCATCGATGCCGCCAGCACCATGTAGAACGGCAGATGCGGGATCGCCAGATTGGCCGTGAAGTCGCCGCAGCGCATGCCGCAGGCGCCCTTCCTGACCAGGGCATAGGCGGTCAGCCCGACCACGAACACGCCGATCAGCCGCACCAGGACATCGGTGTAGCGGGTCACCTTGCGGCCGCCGATCATGTTCAGCACATCGACCTGCACATGGGCGCCGGCCCGGCCGCCATAGGCGATCGATCCCGCCACCACCAGCGACAGCACGATCTGCGACAGATCGTCGACCCCGAAGATCGGGTCGTTCAGCCCATAGCGAAAGATCACCGCGGTGACTGTCAGGACAACCAGCAGAACCACCGCCGCCGCGCCCAGAACCGCCAGGGCATTCGCCGCGCGGTCGAGCCAAGCAAGGCCGGCCTGGGCCCGCGACCGGCCGCCGTTCACCCTGGCCGCCGGCATGTCGTCCCCATCGTTCCTTGCCGCATCCGCCTCCCCGCGCCGGCGATCAGGTAAACGCCGCCGACATGGCCATGATGGGGAAACCCCAAGGCTCAGGCAACGGCCGATGCAGGCACATCGCCCCTCAGCCGTTAGCCCTCACCCAGAGAGGAAGGATTGGGGATCACCGCATGGCGAGCGGGAACCCGAAGACCTCGGCCGGATTGTCTTGAAGGATCGCCCGCTGGTCGGTTTCGCTCGGGTACCAAGTCTCCAGACGCTCGAACAGCACCTCATAGTCCTGGGTGTCTTCGCAGGTCATGGGCATGTCCCGGCACCCCGTGTAGGGGTAATCCGATCCCCACAGCAGGCGATTGATCCCGAAATGCGCTTTAGCCTGCTGGGCGTATTCCATCATGATATCTTCGCTCACGCCGAGCCGGTAGGACGCAGAGACCTTCATCCAGACCCGGCCCGTTTCGCCGGCTTCCAGCACGGCCAGCCAGCCCGGATCTTCCAGGTTCAGGGCCTTGTCCGGGCGGGAGAAATGGTCGACGACGATGCGGCAGTCGGTCTTCAGCAGAGTGGCGATGAGATCCACCCAGAGCTCACCGCCCTGTTGCGCCTCGATGTGCCAGTCATGCTCGCGGATGAAGTTCCACAGGTTTTTGAAACCCTCAGTGCCGGTTTCCATATCCATGGCGGCGTTGATCACGGCCATCTGTTCCGCGTTCTTCCCCCTCAGGTTCAGGCGGATTCCGCGGATGCCAATGTCATGATAACGCTGCAAAACTTCCGCATCGAAGGAAGACTCGTCCAGGCTGCCGTCGGCATTTGTGAGAACGACCACGCCCCGGAGATGGCTGTTCTCTTCAACCAGATCGGTGATGTAGGAATTATCCGTTCCCATGAAACTGACCTGGACAAGGACGCCATAATCCATGTCGTTCTCGTCAAATTCGGCGAGAAGTCTGTCCGACGGCATCACGCCTTCAGGCGTATAGCGACGGGGGGCCGGTGCACAGGCGGAGGTGTCGGCGTCGCCGCCGGACGCAGTCGCATCGTAGCAACGCACCCAAGTGTGTGTGTGAGTATCGGCTTTGGTGAAATCGTCAGCGGAGGCCGCGTTGTTTCCTAGGAAAAATAAAAGTCCCAAAAGTGAAAAGAAAATGGCTTCCGGTACCTGTAGCCTGTTGTGCCTCATTAGGTTTGTTCCTTATCTTTTGGAGAGCTATTACGCTAATCTACACCCTGAAATTCTGCTTCAGAATCCCGCACCTCACCTTTTTGTGAGTTGTTGATCGACTCAAAACAAAAGCCATCGGTTGAGTCAAGTGGGAACCAAATCGGACTGGTAGAATCGAGGACCAGCTCCTCTACTCCGCCCTCGTGAAAGGGTTCGCCCATTGCGGACAAGGGGCGGAGCGCACGGAAGATTCGCTACGCCCTGACCTTGCGGCTGCGGGGGTCATGAAGCGGTTCGAGATGCAGCGCGGCGGGCACCGTCCGGGTGGCGACGACGAGTTCATATGTGCCGGCGCGCAGGTAACGCTCATCGACCCCATCACCGTTGCGCACATAGCCATAGCCGATCGGCCGTCCCACCGTGTAGCCATAGCCGCCGCTCGTCAGGTAGCCGGCGAATGCGCCATCGCGCAGAATGGTCTCTCGCCCGAGCAATACGATCTCCGGATCGTCGACAACGAAGCCGGCCAGCCGTTTGGCAAACGGCGCGGTGGCCGCCGCCTCTGCCGCCGGTCGACCGAGAAAGTCGATATCCGTGCCAAGCTTCACCGCCCAGCCGAGGCCCGCCTCGACGGGTGAATCGTTCGGCGTGATGTCCGATCCCCAGGCCCGGTAGCCCTTCTCCAGCCTCAGGGATTCCATGGCGCGATAGCCCACGGGCGCGATGCCCCGGGCGGCGCCGGCCGCCATCAGCGCGTCGAACACATCGCCGGTGGCTGCCAACGGCACATGCAGTTCCCAGCCCAGCTCGCCCACATAGGTGACCCTGAGCGCCCGGATTTGATGGCCGGCGATGGTCACCATGCGGACATGGCCGAACGGGAACGCCGTGTTGCCGCAATCGGCGTCGGTGACCGCCTGCAATACGTCCCGCGCAAGAGGCCCCATCAGCGACAATGTACCGAATTCCTCGGTCACGTCCGTCAGTGAGGCGTCGAGCTCCGGCGGGATGTGTTCGTGTATCCAGGCGCCGTCATGGGTGCGGAAGCCGGTGCCGGTGACGATGTAGAACAGATCGTCCTCCAGCCGAGCGACGGTCAGATCGCATTCGATGCCGCCCCGCGCATTCAGCAGTTGAGTGTAGGTGAGTCGCCCCGGCGGCCTCGACACATCATTGGCGCAGATCCAGTCGAGGGCGGACCCGGCATCCTTGCCGGACAGCTCGAACTTGGCGAAGGAGGATTGGTCGAACACCCCGACCGCCTCGCGCACCAGCCGATGCTCGGTCCCCACCGGATCGAACCAATTGGCCCGTCCCATGGATGGCACGTCTCGCGCCTCAGCGCCGTCCGGCGCAAACCAGTTCGGCCGCTCCCATCCCAGTTTCGAGCCGAACACCGCCCGGCAGGTCTTCAGCCGGTCGTAGAGCGGCGAGACGATACGAGGCCGGCCGCTCTCATACTCCTCATGGGGAAAGCCGATGGTGTAGTGCTTGCCATAGGCCTCCAGGGTGCGGTCGCGGACCCAGCTGCGGTCGTCATGCAGGTCGGAGAAACGCCGGACGTCGACGGCCCACAGATCGAACGGCGCCTCGCCCTCGACCGCCCATTGCGCCAGCGCCCAGCCGGCGCCGCCGCCCGAGGCGATGCCGAAGGCGTTGAATCCGGCCCCGACGAACATATTGGCGCAGCCCGGCGCCCGGCCCAGGATGAAATTGCCGTCCGGGGTGAAGCTCTCCGGCCCGTTGATCATCTGCTTGACCCCGGCCTGCTCCAGCGCCGGCACCCGGGCGATCGCCTGTTCCATATGCTGTTCGAAATGGTCCCAATCATCGTCGAACAGCTGGAACTGGAAATCGCCGGGCACGTCGCCGGTTGTCCCATCACCAGGGGTCCAGGGTTTCGGGTCAGGCTCGTAGCCGCCCATGACCAGCCCGCCGACGTCCTCCTTGAAATAGGTCCGCCGGTCGGGATCGCGAACCGTCGCCGCATCGCTTGCCAGCCCGTCGATCGGCTGGGTCATGACATATTGGTGACGCACCGGCTGCAGCGGCACGGTGATGCCGGCCATGACCCCAACCTGCCGGGCCCACATGCCGGCGCAGTTGACCACGGTCTCGCATTGGACAACGCCGGATGCGGTCTCGACCGCCGCAATGCGGTCGCCCTCCATCCGGAACCCGGTCACCGCAACGCCCTCAACGATCCGGGCGCCATGCATCCTCGCACCCTTGGCAAGCGATTGGGTGATGTCGGACGGGCTCGCCTGCCCATCGGTCGGCAGGAAGCTGGCGCCGACCAGATCGTCCACCGCCATCAGCGGCCACATGGCCTTCACTTCCGCCGGCGACAGTAGGTGCATGTCCATGCCGAAGCTGCCGGCGGTGGTGGCAAGCCGCTGGTATTCGATCCAGCGATCCTGGTTGCAGGCCAGACGCAGACAACCGGTCATCTTCCATCCGGTCGCCAGCCCGGTCTCCGCCTCAAGCCGCCGGTAAAGCTCAACCGAGTATTTCAGCAGCTGGGTGATGCCGGCGGAGGATCGCAGCTGGCCGACTAACCCGGCGGCATGCCAAGTCGAGCCGCCCGTCAGTTGCCCCTGCTCCAGCAACAGCACATCGGCCTTGTGGTCGCGGGCAAGATGATAGGCAGTCGAACAGCCGATGATGCCGCCGCCGATCACCACGATTTGGGCCTGCGACGGGATAGCGGTCATTGCGCTTTGCCGAAGCGGGTCCGGTAGCGATCCATGGCCGCTTCCAGACGGTCGAGGTTCTCTTGGGTATAGGCCACATAGTCGACGCCGGGCGCATCGAGATGCAGCTCGGAGACCATGCTCCACATCGCCTCGCGCAGCAGGGAGGCACATTCCATCGCGGCGTGGCTTCGAATCAAGTCGGCATCCGGCGAATGTCCGAAATACCGGGCCAGCAGCGACTCGGACTGCTCCGGCGTGAATTCGGCGTTGGAAGCGATGCCCGCGAGGTCGAACATCGGCGTGGAGAAACCGGCATATTCGTAATCGATCAGCCACAGCCGATCGCCATCATCGATGATGTTGGCCGGCAGCATGTCGTGATGACCGAAGACGATGGGCAACGGCGCCTGAGCCCGTTCCAGCACCTCGGCCAACGCCAGGAAATCCGGCAGGCGACCGGCCATGCGGCTGCCGCCGGCTTCCAGGGTCCGCGCGTAGTCCCGAATGACGTGGAACACCCAGAACGCAAAGCCGGGTCCGCTGACATGGCGCGGCATCTCACGGTGGAAGCGGCCGACCATCTCCGCGATGCGATCGATGTTGGCGGCCACGTCCGGCGCCTCGAAGGTCCGACCCTCGATGAAGGCCGACACCATCACACCGGGCACGGCATGGATCAGCTCTGGCGCGAAGCCCGCCGCCACCGCCGCCCGGGTCGACATGATCTCGCGCTCCCGCGACACATGGTGGAACGGGAAGTCGCGGCCGAAGCGCACGACGACTTTCCGCCCGGCATCGGTGACCGTGACGCTCTCATTGCTGAGCCCGCCCTCCAGCGGCTCCCAGTCGACCGGGCCGCTCCAGATCGGGAGGGCGGCGATGCGGGCGGAGATGTCGCTCATCGGCAGGTCCCTGCGGACAGTCCGCGCCAGCCCTCACGCTCCCGCTCCCAAAGGGAAAAGGTATTCAGAGGCGGCCGCTGAAGACCCTCTCCCCCTGGGAGTGGGAGGGACCCGCGGCGAAGACGAGGGAGGGTGAGGGCCGGCGCGGTGTCCGATTCCAATTCTGCACGCTCCGTGAAGAACGACCGCCGCCCCTATTCCCCGCGCATCGCCGCGAGCACTTCGGCGCCGGTCAGCCCGTCGCCCAGTTCCTGGGCCAGGAACGCGTCCATGGCCGGCTGCATCGCCGCGTTGAAGCGCCCGATTTCGTTGTCCGTCAGCGTGATCACCTCGACGCCGTTCTCCCGCGCCGTGGTGACGCCGCGTTCCGCCGCACCACGATAGACTTGGCCGCCGCTGAGGCTCAGGTCGCGGCCGCTTGCGGCGTCGACCCAGGCCTGTTCCTGGGTGCTCAGCCCATCCCAGACCTCGTTGTTCATCAGCAGGAAGAAGGCCGATCCCGAACCCGGCAGGCCGATGGTCAGGTAATTGGCCGGCTCCCAGAGCTTGAACGATCCGACGGCGCTGGGGTCGATCAGGATGCCGTCGATGGTGCCATTGGCCAAATTCTGGTTGATCACGCTGACCGGCTGCGACACGGCGCTGGCGCCGAGCGCCTCGACAAACGGCGCGTCCTGCGCCGATGTCACGCGGATCTTCATGCCCTGGATGTCCTCCAGGGTCCGCACCGCCCGGTCGCGGGTCAGCAGGATCGGCGGATCGTTGGCCCAGATCGCCAGCACCTTGGCGTCGTATTCCGGAGCGATCAGATCCATGGCGTTCCACAGCTTCACGGTCCCGTCCACCGCATCGGTCGCGACATTCGGCACGGTGACCGCATTGGTGATCGGGAACAGCTGTGCGGTGTAACCCGGCAAGCCGAAGGCGATATCGGCGATCCCGTCGAGCAGGATGGAATACTGCTTCGGCGGTGCTGAGTTCAGCGCCCCGCCGGCGAATTGCCGGACCGTCAGTTCACCGCCGCTGACTTCCGCCAGATTCTCGGCGAAGGGCGTGAACACGGCGCGGTTCATCGGATGCCGCGGCCCCATGAAATAGGACAGCGTCAGCTCTTCGGCGACCGCCGCGCCGGCAATCGACGCGGCCATCCCGGCCGCCAGCACACCGATAACGTTGCGGCGCCAGGATTTAGCATTCATTCGGGTCATTGTTACCTCCCCAGACTCGTTGTCGCGGGGCCGGCCGCGGCAACACGCCGGGCCGGCCCCGATGGTCGTTACGAGGACCTCTGGGGATCATCATCGCCCGCCCGCCCGGCATGCGCAACGGGCAGCCATCAACCGGGAAGGCAATGCCTCCTACTGGGCCTACTGGCGGTGATCGTCGTCGCCCGGCGCCGCCATGCGGGTTTCCGGATCGTCGCCTTCGTAGTGGTCCAGCTCGATCACGTTGCGGTCCGGGTCGCGGATGAACAGGGCGCGCATGCCTTTGAAGCCGAAACGTCCGGTGACCTCGATGCCATGTTCGGCCAGGAAGGCCTCGCCCTCCTCGAACGAATTGAGCCTCAGCGCCATATGGGTATAGCCCGAATGTTTGCGATCGATGTCCATCAGGATGTTCTCATCCTCCGCTTCGGTGCTGGGCCCCAGCAGGTTCAGCACGATCCCGGCCGGGTGGCGCATCATGATCGGGTGGCCCTGTTCGAACCCGGTATCGGAGATCAGGGCGAATCCCAGCGTTTCATAAAAGCTGATGGCCCGGCCCTTCTCGCGGACGCGGATGCCGATATGGTCGATCTTCGAAACATTGAGCATTTGTCGTCTCCGTGGATGTTGGTAAGGCAGTGTTCAGATTGCGGCCCGGCGGCGCCGGATCATCAGGGGCAGGACGCTCAACGACGCCAGGATGCCACAGCCGGCCATCACGGCGACCATCGCGGTCGGGTCGGCGCTTTCGATGCTGCTGACGACGATGCTCGACAGCGCGCCGATGCCAAACATGCTGACGCCATACACCGCCGATGCGGTGCCGCTGTCGTCGGGGAAATCGGCCAGGGCGCCGACCACCGCGTTGGCCGAGATCAGCGCCAGGAACCCGACGAAGGCGATCACGCCGGCAACGATCCAGGGCAGTCCGAGCCCGGCGGCGTTGACGGCGACGAGGGCCAGGCCGGCGGCCCCGATCAGCAGTGCTCCGGCGATTGTCTTGGTGGTTGGCGCCACATTCTGGAGCAGTCTTGCATTCACCAGGTTCACGGCGATCATCACCACCGCATTCGCCCCGACCAGGAAGCCATAATGCTGCGGCGCCACGCCGAAGTAGACGATATAGACGAAGGGCGATCCGGCCACGAAGGCGAACAGGCCGGCGAACGAAAAGGCGCCGGCGAAGATATGCGCCATCGTCCGCCCGTTCGACAGCACCGCCGCATAGCCGGCCAGGAGCCGCCCGACGCGCTGGCCAATCCCAGTCGGAGCCCCGGCGTCGCGGCTGCGCGTCTCCGGGATCAGTGATTTCACCAGCAGCAGCGTCAGCGCACCATAGGCCGCCAGGCCGTAGAAGATCGCCTCCCAGCCCAACGCGATCAGGATGTAGCCGCCGACAATCGGGGCCAGCATCGGCGCGACGACAACCAGCGCCATGATGTAGGAGATGATCTGGCCGCCCTGCTTTTCATCGAAACGATCCCTGACGATGGCGAAAACCACTACCGAGGCGCCGCCACCCAAGGCCTGCAGCAGACGCGCGGCAAAGAGCTGCGGCACGTCGGATGCGAGGCCGCTCAACACGCTGCCGGCGACAAAAAGGACCAGCCCGATGACCATCATGGTCATGCGCCCATAACGATCCGACAGCGGACCGAACAGCAATTGGCTGACCGCATATCCCAGCAGGAACACGCTCACCGAGGCCTCGATTTGGTCGATCCCGGTGCCCAGGGCCTCCGCCATGCTGGGGAAGGCCGGCAGGTACATGTCGATCGCCAACGGCGCCAGGGTGAAGACGGCTCCCAGGCAGACCACGAAGACGATCGGCCGCTGCATGCTCACGCCGCCAGCCTGCTGGATGCCAATAGATGTGCCAATGTGAACTCCAATACCGCGATGGTTCCGGTTTGAATTCCAATGTGGCAAACGATACTGTATTTCCAAATGACCTTTAATTAGTGAATTAGAAATAGACTGTTTCCACATGGCTCGGAATAGCGAGGACCGGTTCGAAGGCGTGAGCGTGCTTGTCGACGTGGTGGAGGCGGGTAGCTTCACGGCGGCGGCGGAGCGCCTCGGTCATTCGGTATCCTTCGTCAGCAAGGCGGTTTCCCGGCTGGAGGCCCGCATCGGCGTGCGTCTGCTGAACCGGACCACGCGAAGGTTGAGCCTGACCGATGCCGGCCGCGTCTATTTCGAACGGTGCCGGCAGATGGTGGCGGACGCGGAAGAAGCGGAGGCGAGCATCAGCCGCGGCCAGGAAGAGCCGCGCGGCCTGTTGCGGATTAGCGCGCCGGTCAGTTTCGGGCTCGGCTATCTGAAAGACGCATTGCCGGAGTTTCTCAAGACGCATCCCGAACTGAACGCCGAGATTGAGTTGAACGACCGCATGGTCGATCTGGTGGCGGAAGGATTCGATGTCGTCATCAGGGTCGGCGAGTTGAAGGATTCGAGCCTGATCAGCCGCCGCTTCACCGCGTCCCGAGGCCTGACCGTCGCGTCACCGGAATACTGGGAGCGCCGTGGCCGCCCGTCCCATCCCTCGGACCTCACCGACCACGACTGCATCAGTTACAGCTATATGCCCACACCCGGCCATTGGGAGTTCCACGAGCCGACCGGCCGCAAGATCCAGGTCAAGATCGCGTCCCGCCTGCACTGCAACAGCGCCGAACTGGAATCCGGCTTCGCGGTCGCCGGGCTGGGCGTGACCCGCCTGCCCGCCTTCGCCTGCGCCCGGGAGCTGGCCGACGGCCTTCTGGAGCCTGTTCTGGAGGCCTATGAGCGTCCGCCTCTCGGCATCTATGCGATCTATCCGCACCGGCAGCACCTGCCGGCAAAGGTCCGTGTTTTCGTCGACTTTCTGGTCGATCGGTTTGGCGACTGAGACTGGAAGCGTCTGATCAAAAACCGACATCCCTTGGCGGAGGGGGTTGTCCGAGTTTTCACGCCGGTCGGCATGTCCGGCAGGCCAGGATCGCCCCGCCAGAGTCATGGATATTTGGCGCGCGAAATTAGTGCTGCTCACGGCTCCATCGAACGCAACCGCCTGCGCTGAAGGAACGACCGGACAGCGTCGTCTTCCGACAGGCCGATGGCACGCACATAGGCGCTGTCCGCCTCATCGCGTCGGCCAAGCCGGGACAGCAGATCGGCCCTCACCGCCCAGTAGGGCTGATGGTTGCCGATCAGCGACGGGTCGATCGTATCCAGCGCATCCAGGCCGGCCGCCGGCCCGGCTTCCTCGGCCAGTGCCGCCGCCCGGCCGATCAGGGCGCCGGCGGTCGGCGCGATGGCCGCCAGGGTCTCGTAGAGCAGCACGATGGCATTCCAGTTCCGCCGGCCGGTCGTCATGCGCATGGCATGGGCGGACTGGATCGCCGCCTCGATCTGATAACGCCCGGCCCGGCCCATCGTCGCGGCCCCGGCCAGCAGGGATTCCGCCTCCTCGATCATCGCCGCCGACCACAGGCGGACATCCTGATCGAACAGCGGCACGTAGCCGCCTTCATCGTTCCGTCTGGCCGGCCGCCGCGCCTCGCAATACAGCATAAGCGCCAACAGCCCGGCCGCCTCCGGCTCCGCCGGCAAAAGCTGGACCAGCAATCGGGCCAGCCAGATCGCCTCCTCAGCCAGACCGCGCCGCCGGGGATCGGCGCCGGCCACATCCTCCCAGCCGGTGCCGTAGGCGGCATAGATGGCCGCCAGAACCGTGTCCAGCCGCTCGGGCAGATCGTCCGGGTCGGGCACGGCGAAGGCGATGCCGGCATCGCGGATTCGCGCTTTCGCGCGCACCAGCCGCTGACCCATCGCCGCCGGCGACACCAGAAACGCCGAGGCGATCCGCGCCGCGTCGAGCCCCAGCACTGTCTGCAGCATCAGCGCCGTTCGGG
>CBDEGD010000032.1:0-134795 GCA_965237625.1 Inquilinaceae bacterium | reverse complement strand
CGGCACCGTCCCGCCGAGGCTGTCGATGATCGTCGGCACCACATCGACGGATTCGGTGAAGGCCCTCACGCGGTGCCCCTTGGCGCCGCCGGGCGCGCGGATGATCAGCGGGATGTGATAGCTCTGGTCGAAATAGCCGAGCTTGCCGAACAGATGGTGGTCGCCGGCCATCTCCCCGTGATCGGAGGTCAGCACGATCAACGTGTCGTCATAGACCCCGGCCTGCTTGAGGTGATCGACGATGCGGCCGATCTGCACGTCGACCTCGGAGATAAGCCCGTAATAGGTCGCCCGGATCTGCCGCCGAACGGAATCGTCCCAATCGGCGATCAAACCTTCGGCGCCATGGACGAAACTCCCCTTCGGATGGGTCTCGAAGACGTAGTCGAGGAAAGGGTGGCTCCGGCGTTCCTCCTCAAGACTTCCGGCGCGGACGAAATCCGGGACCGAGTCCGGCGGGTACATGGCGTTGAAGGGCTCCGGCGCGATAAAGGGCGGATGTGGGCGGAGCAGGCTGACATGGGCGAACCAGGGCCGGGCGCCGCTCTCGTCTACGTGGTCCATCAGCCCCTCGGCCAGGAACGCCGCCTCGGAATGTTCGGCCGGATAGCGCGCCGGCGCGCCGGTGGGCGGATCGATCGGACCATCGGACGGCAGATAGACATCGAGCCCCTGCTCCGGCACCTCGATGCCCTTTCGCTTCAGCCAGGAGAGCCAGGGCTCGGACGCTACCGTCATCGGCCGCTGCCGGTCGAAGCCGGGCAGCACACCCTCATAGGTCGTCAGCCGCGGATCGCCCGGCGGGCAGGTGCGCGGATCGGCCGCGGTGTCGGTATAGCCGAAAAGCGCAGGCGAATAGCCGAGCCGACGCATGGCGAGCGCGATATTGTCGTGGCGGCTGTCCAGCGGCGTGCCGTTGCGGCACACCCGGTGGTTCATCAGGTAGAGCCCGGTGAGCAGCGAGGCGCGCGCCGGACCGCAGGGCGCCGCCTGGCAATAATGCCGCTCGAACAGCACGCCGTCCCCCGCCAGCGCGTCGATATGCGGCGTCTTCACCATCGGATGGCCGAACGCCGAGAGACAGTCGCCGCGCCATTGATCGGCGGTGATCAACAGGATGTTCATGCATTCCTCCCCGACGGATAGGGCCAGCCTAACCCTTGAATCGCGACAACATTATTAAAGCATGGCGCGAAATGGTTCCTCACCTCCAGCAGAACTGTAATAATGCCGGCACTCGGCCATCTCCAAGCTCTGATATCCGCCCGAATGGGCCGGCAAGAACGCTTGGGCCAAAGGTCGTCAACAAACAGGGAGTGACCCATGAAACTCAATCGCCGCACAGTGCTGAAAAGCAGTGCCGCCGTCATCGCCGCGCCGGCAATCCTGCGCGCCCATGATGCGCTTGCCGCCTCCGGCACCGTCCGCGTGTTCGCCTGGCAGGACTATATCCAGCCGAACATCAAAGAGAAATTCGAGGCCGATACCGGCATCACCATGGAGCTGACCACATTCGGTTCCAACGATGAGGCGGAGTCGACCCTGCGCGCCAATGGCGGCCGCGGCTTCGACGTGATTTTCCCGTCGATCACCAACCGAGCCGGCTATGAAAGCGCCGACGCGCCGAACGGCATCTATCTGTCGCCGATCGATGAGACCAAGGCCGATCTGAACAACGTCATCCCGTCCTTCCTGCGCGACAGCGTGCAGCTCGGCGCCACCAAGGGCGGCCAGCGCTATCTGATCCCGTTCGATTGGGGCACCGAAGGCGTAACCCTGAACCGGGGCGAACTCGCCATCACCGACGCGGATCTGTCCTTCGGCGATCTGTGGCGGCCGGAGGTCAAGGGCAAGGCGGCGTTCCGCCAGAAATCGGTCATCATGGGGACCGGCCTGTATCTCGACGCCACCGGCGAGGTGCCGTCCAACCGCATGCTGGACGTCTACAAATCCGAAGAGGATGCCCGCCGGGTTTGGGGCGGCGTCACCCAGTGGATGCTGGAGCGCAAGGAGAATTTCGGCGCGTTCTGGAACAACGCCACCGAGGCGACTTCGGCCTTCAAGGAAGCCGGCTGCGTCATCGGCCAGACCTGGGACACCACCGGTCTGCTGCTGAACCGGGAAGACAGCAACTACGTCTACCGTGCGCCGAAGGAAGGCATCATAACCTGGCTGGACTCGGTCGGGCTGCCGTCCGGCGCGGAGAACATCGATCAGGCCTATGCCTTGATCAACTTCATGCTGACCCCGGAAGTGGGCGGCATGTTCTCCAACAACACCGGCTACAACTCCGCCGTCGCCGGTGCCTCCGACTTCGCATCGGACGAGTTCAAAGCGCAGTTCAGCGAGACCTACCGTCCGGACGTGCTGTCCAACATGTGGTGGTGGCAGGCCGACACCCCGTTCTTCGCCCCGGTGCGGAACGAGTTCGTCGAGATCATCACCAACGCATAACGTGGTGTGACGGGCGGCCCATTCGGGGCCGCCCGATCTCCAAGGGTCCGTGCAGGCTGCCCGGTCTTCCTCTAGGTCCTCGTCCTTTGACAGGCTCAGGATGAGGACCAAGAGAAAGCCCTCAATCCTGAGTCTGTCGAAGGACGAGGGCGGGCCGCCGGCACAGCTCTTCCCACTCACTGCCAAGGCGTAGGACATGCGGGGCAAAGATGTCAGGCTGGAGGGCGTTCGGGTAACCTACCCGAACGGCTTTACCGCCGTGCAACCGACCGACCTCACGGTGGAGGCCGGTCAATTCTTTTCCATTCTGGGGCCGTCGGGCTGCGGCAAGACCACGATCTTGCGCTGCCTGTCGGGCTTTATCGACCCGACCGAGGGCCAGGTGCTGATCGGCGCCGAGAACCAGGTCGGGGTGCCGCCGAACGACCGCCCGACCGCGCTGATCTTCCAAAACCTGGCGCTGTTCCCGCTGATGACGGTCTGGGAAAATGTCGCATTCGGACTTGAGTCCCGCGGCGTTGCCAAAAACAAACGCCACGAGCGGGCCATGGAGCTGCTGGACCTGGTGGCGCTGGGCGGCCAGGGCGACAAGAAGCCGACCGAGCTGTCCGGCGGACAACGTCAGCGGGTGGCGGTGGCCCGGGCCCTGGCGGTGGAGCCGTCGGTGCTGCTGCTCGACGAGCCGCTGTCGGCGCTGGACCTGAAACTGCGCCAGCACATGCGCGCCGAGCTTCGATCCATCCAGCAGCGCACCGGCGTCACCTTCATCTACATCACCCACGACCAGGGCGAGGCGCTGACCATGTCCGACAGCGTCGCGGTGATGAATGACGGCGTCATCGAGCAGGTCGGCAGCGGCGACGAGATCTACAGCAATCCGGCCACGCCCTTCGTCGCCAGCTTCGTCGGCGAGACCAACGTTTTCCCCGGCAAGATCTCCGAACGGGACGGCGAGATGGCCTATATCGACACCGATCTCGGACGCTTTTTCGGCGCCAACACCGCCGGGCTTGATGTCGGCGCCGAGGCGATGCTGTTCATCCGGCCGGAGAACCTTCATCTGGCAGCGGCGGCCGGCGATGAACCCAATGGCAACGAGCTTTCGGCCACGATCGAGCGGCGCGATCTGGAGGGGCCGTTCGTCAACCTGTTCCTGAACGCCAGCGGCCGGGAACTGTCCATGCACATCACCAATTCCGGGGCCGCCGGCAGCGATCTCAACGGCGAGCAGAAAATCGGCTTCAGCTGCGAGAACGCCATGGTGCTGCCCAAGGGGCCGCTGGCCAAGACCGGCCAGGAGATGGCCGGCCCATGAGCGAGCTGGTCCGCGGATATGGGCGCGGCCTGGTCGCCCTGTTCTTCGGCTCCGTGCTGCTGTGGGCGCTGCTGCTGATCGTACTGCCGCAATTCACCATGGTGGACAAATCCCTGCGGGCACCGGCCCGCCAGCAGGACTCCTCCATCGCCCGTGCCCTGGAGGACGATGCCGAGACCTGCCAGACCGTGCTCCGCACCCTGATGGCCGACACGGCGGCCAATGCGACACCGGCAACCGGTAGTCTGGCGATCCCGTCGCCATCCTCTCCCGCTCTTCCCTCTCCGTCGATGGGCGTTCCAAGCCCCTCGATGGGTGCGACCATCGGCCCTGGCAGTTCGGTCATCCAGTGCCAGCGGGCGGATACCGATCAGCGCCTGATTCGCGATGCCGACGAGGGACGGGTCTCCCTGGCCGAGCTGTATGATCTGCCGCCGCTGAAGGTCGACGGTTCGGCATCCTTCGAGGAACAGATCGCCCAGGCCGAAGAGATCCGATTGCTTGCAGCCGACCTCAGCCGACAGATACAAGCCATTGAGTCGCAAGCCATTCCTTATGTGTCGGATAATTTCGGCACCCTGATGCAGGCGCGCCAGATCCCCTACTCTGCCGCGAGCAAGGCGATCGAGGATGGCAAGCTCGGCAACAAGCTCCTCAACCTCCTCGGGCTGCGCTTCGAGCGCGACGGGGCGGTCTATGTGCGCATCTCGCTGACGACCCTGCTGAGGACCATCGTCTTCGCGGTGATGGCGACCGGGTTGGCGCTGATCGTGTGTTATCCGATCGCCTATAATCTGTCGCTCGGGGTGACCGGGCGGCAGGCGGTCTGGCTGTTCCTGGGGCTGATCATCCCCTACGCCATCGTCGAGCTGCTGCGGGTCTATGCCTGGGTGTCGATCATCGACAATAACGGGCTGATCAACCGGCTGCTGGACGTGGTCGGCTTCATCGATATCGAGGCTGGCGAGTTCATCCAGTTCAAGCGCAGCTCGCTGACCATCTTTGTGGTCATCGTCTACACCTACATCCTGTTCATGGTGTTCCCGGTCTACAACGTCATGGCGACCCTGGACCGCAACCAGATCGAGGCCGCGCGCGACCTCGGCGCCTCCACCTGGCGGGTGCATTGGCGGGTCGTGATCCCCCATGCCAAGCCCGGTATCGCGGTCGGCTGCATCGCCACCTTCATGCTGTCGGCCGGGGCGTTCTCAGTACCGCGCATCATCTCGCGCGGGCTGCAGAGCGAGTGGTTCACCCAGACCATCTACAACAAGTTCTTCGAATCCGAGAACTCCAATGTCGGCGCCGCCTACGCCATTGCCTACACGATCATCTGCTTCATCATCGTCGGGCTGTTCATGTGGGTGATGCGGGCGCGGCTGAAGGATTTCGTCCGGGCATGAGCGCGCAATCTCAAAGTCGCACCAGCCAGCGCATCCTGTCGGTCTATACCGGGGCCTTCCTGATCTTCATGTTCGCGCCGCTGATCCTGATGATCGTCGCGTCGTTCAACGATCTGTCGCCGCCCAGCGTCACCGATTGGCGGGGCACGACGGGTAAATGGTACCAGTTCTTCTGGATGCCGGAGGCCGAGCGCATGGCCGATCCGGTGCTGCGCGCCCTCGACCGCGACCGGTTCATGTCTTGCCTGGGCAACTCGCTGAAAGTAGCAGTCTTCGTGGTGCCGATGGCGCTGCTGCTGGGACTGTCGGGCAGCGTGCTGCTGACCCGTTGGCAAACCCGGTTCAACGGATTCCTGTGGTGGGTGCTGCTGTCGCCGATGCTGGCGCCGGGCATCGTGTTGGGCCTGTCGGCGCTGGTGTTCTGGAACCGGTTCGACGTCAGCGCCGGGCTGTTCACCATCGTCGCCGCGCAAGTCACCTTCATCTCCGGCTATCCGATGCTGGTGATCATGGCCCGGCTGCAACGTCAGCCGCCGGAATTCGAGGAGGCGGCGCTCGACCTCGGCGCCTCGCCGTTCCGGGTATTCCGGCGCATCACCCTGCCCTTCCTGCTGCCCGCCCTGGCCAGCGCCGCGGTGATCGCCTTCATGGCGTCGTTCGAGAATTACAACACCACAATGTTCGCCAAGGGCGGCGCCTGCACCTTCGCGACGGAGATCGGCGCCATGGCGCGCAATCCCAACGGCCATCCGCCGGTGATCAACGCCGTCGGCACGGTGATCATCCTGGTGACCATCGCCAGCGCCGTGGTCTATACGTTCTTCTTAAGGCGTGAGGCGAAGGGCGATTGAGGCGGTTCGGGCGGATGGATGATCCTTCGACAGGCTCAGGATGAGGTCGTTTTTGTGGATGAGATGAGTTGCCTAGCCTTCCACCCGTCAGGGCCGAAGCGCGCCTCTCAGGGCAACCTCATCCTGAGCCTGTCGAAGGATGAGGTTGCTATCGCGCGCTATCGCCATCGAGGACGGCCACCAGCGTGAGCATCACCATCACCGCCCGGTGCCATCCCGCACTGGAGCCGATCCTGCCGAAGCCGGTGCTGGCCAAATCCGGCCTGCCCGACTGGCTGAAGGCGATGCCCTCCGAAGCGCCGAGCGACACCCTAGGCGGTGCCACGGTCCGGACGGTCAAGCATTGCCCTCCCTTCCTGGACGCCATGGGCGCCGGGCTACTGATGCCGCTGGCCTGCGATCTGATCATGGCCAATGGCGAGTTGTCCTGGGATTGGGACCCGCCGCCGATGCCCGACCAGTTGACCAGCCGCGCCCCAATCGGGGTCCATGTGCCGGAGCAGCTTTCCGGCAGCCCGCTGGAGGACGGGCATTTCGCGATCAAGTTCATGAACTTCTGGGCCCTGTCGGTGCCCGAGGGCTGGTCGCTGCTGTTCACTCATCCGCTGAACCGCGACGATTTGCCGTTCCGCACCCTGTCGGGCATCGTGGATTGCGATCGGTTCGGTGCCGGGCTGGTGCACTTCCCGGCGGTTTGGACAGATCTGGCATTCACCGGAGCTTTGCCGGTCGGCACGCCGATTTCACAGATTATACCGTTTCAACGCAATGTGTTGTCCGTTGATATTGATGTGATGTCAGAAGATGAAATGGCGGCGACTCGGGCGGTCCAGGAAGCCCTGCAGGCCGAGCCGGGCGTCTACCGAAAGAACTACCGGACCTGAGGGTCATGACCTGCCAAAACGTCGTTGGCGGTCATCAGCATGGGTTCAATCGGACCGAGACCTCATTCCCACGAGGCGTCGCGGATCCAAAGGCAAGCTGCCGGCGCTGGTTCGTGTCAGCACCTTGAGCAGACCGGGGCGAAGAGCAGGCTCCGAGGCCAGCCGCGACCTTAGCTCAGCCGCCTCGGGCCGGCGCAATTCGAGCAGCGCCCGTAACGCGCCCAGCGCCGCCTCCCCGTCCCCGTCCCCGTCCCCGTCCCCGTCGACGAGTCTCGCGACAGACCCCCAGGCCGCCAGGGATGCATCGTATTCCCCAAGGCGCTCACAGATACGCCCAAGGTTGCGCCAGCCATCCTCGGCCTCGGGCTCCAGCCGCGTTACCGTATCGAAAGCTTGGCGCGCATCCACCAGATCGCCCTGCGACAGGTGCCACCGGCCATACTCAAACCACGCGGCGGCATAGGTGGGTTCCCGCTTCACCGCCTTGGCAAACCACGCCCCGGCCTGTGCCGCCTTGCCGCCCTCGATCAGCACCAGCGCCAGATTGTACGCTGCCTGTGCCGGCGCATCCTTCACCTTCACCAAGCGCCGAAGCTCGGCCTCGGCCTTCGGCCAGTCTTGCGCCGCAATGGCCTGGGCCGCGCGCTGGTGGGCGCCCTTCTGATTTGCCGATGGCGGCATCGCTCCTGCCCTGATGTTCGACCGACGATACTGGTTTCACGACGATACAGGGTCAGCTTCGCCTCGCCCATCGCCGTCATTCCCGATCGGCCTTGCCAGAGACTTCGGGAATGCTTAATTGGAATAGCTGTTCCAATAACCGGTCGGGACCAAATGGCACGAACGCGCACCTTCGATGAGCAGGCGGTCATCGCCGATGCCATGACGGTGTTCTGGCGCAAGGGCTATGAGGCCACGTCGATCGACGATCTGGTGCAGGCCACCGGCATCAATCGCGCCAGCATGTACAGCACTTTCGGCAGCAAGGAGGGCCTGCTGCTGGCCGCGCTCGACCACTACGTGCTGGCGGTCAACCGTGAGCGCCTGAAGATGCTCGAGGGCAAGGGCACGGTGCGCGCTTGCCTGACCGCCTATTTCGACTCCCTGATCGCGTTCTCGACCGGCGACGGCCGCGGGTTGGGTTGCCTGCTGACCAATACGGCCATCGAGCTGTCGCCGCGCAATGCCCGGGTGCGAAAGAAACTGAAGGCGATATTCGAACAGGTCGAAGCGGCCTTTCGCCGATTGCTGGAACGCGGCCAGGCTGCCGGCGAGATCGGCCCCGACAAAGACCCGAACGCACTGGCACATTTCTTTCTGACCACGGTCCAGGGGCTTCGGGTCATCGCCCGGGCCGACCCGGACCCGCTGTCGATGCGGGAAACGGTAGCATCGGCCATGCGAACGCTGGACTGAACGGCACATCCCGGGGTCTCACACCCACGGGCGGCACTGGGCCGAACCAGACAGGCCGGGATCACCCCCTCACCCTCCCAACGCTTCGCGTCGGGTCCCTCCCTCTCCCCAGGGAGAGGGATTTCACGGGCCGCCACACAGGACCCTCTCCTCGGGGAGAGGGAGGGACCCGCGACAAAGCCGTGGGAAGGTGAGGGGGAGAACCGCCGCCGAAACAAGGCGCGGTCAGGCTGGCTGTGGAGATCACCTCCGGCCAGTACAGAGTGAAAGGCGAACATTCCCCTTGCATGCACCGCCCGCCAGCCGATAGAAATACTGGAACGATCATTCCAATTTGAACAAGGATTTCCGAATGCCTCTTCCGACACCGTTGATCCCGCGCCAGCCAGTGCCCGACCTCAGCCTGCCCCTGGCCGGCGGCGGCACCTATTCGCTCGCTGAGCAGGCGCCGAAGAACTTCACCCTGGTGGTGTTCTATCGCGGCCTGCATTGCCCGGTCTGCTCCGCCTATCTCGGCGATCTGAACCGCAAGGTCGCGGAGTTCCAAAAGCGCGGCGTCAAGATCCTAGTCGCGTCCAGCGATGGCGAGCAGCGCGCTGTGGAAGCCAAGGAGAAATGGGGACTCGACGCACTGGATATCGCCTACGGCCTCTCCCTCGACGACGCCCAAAAATGGGGGCTGTATATCTCCGCAGGCATCGGCGAGACCTCGATCGGCATCGAGGAGCCGGCGCTATTCAGCGAGCCCGGGCTGTTCATTATCCGGCCGGACGGCACCCTGTATTTCGGCTCGGTGCAGACCATGCCTTTCGCCCGACCCGCCTTCGGCGACATTCTCAAGGCGCTCGATTTCGCGATCGGCAGGGACTATCCGGCCCGTGGCGAGGTTGTCGATCGCGAGGCCGCCGCCGCATAGGCATCCTTGTAGGCATCCCGCAGCTTGGCCTTCTCGATCTTGCCCATGGTGTTGCGAGGCAGTTCGTCGACGAACTCGACGATCTTGGGCATTTTGAACCTGGCAAGACGCGTCTCAAGCGCGGCGCGGATTTCGGACGCGGTGACCAAGCCGCCATCGTCCCCGGCATCGCGGGCGACGATGGCGGTGACGCCTTCGCCGAAATCCGCGTGCGGAACTCCGATCACCGCCGATTCCCGGACCCCGGGCAAGGCGTCCAGTTCCGCCTCCACCTCGGCCGGGTAGACGTTGAAACCGCCAGTGATGATCAGATCCTTGGCCCGTCCGACGATCGAGACATAGCCGTCCGGGTCGATGTGCCCCATGTCGCCGGTGATGAAATAGCCGTCGGCACGGAACTCCTCGGCGGTCTTCTCCGGCATACGCCAATAGCCGGGGAAGACACCGGGACCTCGGATTTCGATGATCCCCACCTCTCCGTCGGCAAGCACTTGGCCGTCTTCCGCGTCGGCGATCCGCAGTTCGATCCCCGGCAGCGGCATTCCGACCGTGCCGGGCCGGCGCTCGCCCTCATAGGGGTTGCTGGTGATCATATTGGTCTCGGTCATGCCGTAGCGCTCAAGAATCGCGTGACCGGTGCGCGCCTCGAACGCCTTGTGCACCTCGGCGGAGAGCGGCGCTGAGCCGCAAGTGAACAGCCGCATATGCGCCACCAGATCGCGATCGAAACCGGGATGGGCCAGCAGCCGCGTGTAGAAAGTCGGCACTCCCATCATGGTGGTGGCCCGAGGCAGCGTGCCGACCACCAGATCGGCATCGAAGCGTGGCAGGAAGATCATCGAGGCACCGGCGAGCAATGTCGTATTGATCGCCACGAACAGGCCATGGGTGTGGAATACCGGCAAGGCGTGCAGCAACACATCGTCGCCCCCAATGCGCCACGCCTCGCACAAGGCAATCGAATTCGACTCCAAATTCGCGTGGGTCAGCATCGCGCCCTTCGACCGCCCGGTGGTACCGGAGGTGTAGAGAATGGCGGCGAGATCATCGCCGGTGCGGGGAACATCCGAGAACTCATCCGAAGCGGCCATGGCCAGATCCCAGATCGACCCCCGCCCGTCGCCATCAAGGGTTTCGACCCGGTCGATACCGGCCCGCTCCGCCACCGACGCCAGACTGTCCCGCCTGTCCGGATCGCAGACCAGCAGACTTGGCTCGGCGTCTCCCAGGAAGTAGCCGAGCTCCGCCTCGGTATAAGCGGTGTTGAGCGGCAGATAGACAGCCCCGGCCCGCAACGCGCCAAGATACAGCATCAGCGTGGAGACCGACTTGCCGGTCTGCACCGCGACCCGGTCGCCCGGTTTGACGCCAAGATCGACGAGCGCATTGGCGAAGCGCGCCGATTGCGCCAGCAGATCGCCATAGGTCAGGTCGGCGCCATCGACCGTGTGCAAGGCGATCCGGTCGGCATCCGGCATGCGCTCGCGGAAGCTGTCGAAGAGGCTGCCGATCATATCGTACCTGCCCTCAACGTCGTGTTATGGCCGGCCCGGCCGCCGGCAGCGTCCGTGCGAGCTTTCGGATCGCGGCGGCGGCGGCAACACCGCGTCCGCTGGCATAGGCCTCGTGATTGGCCTCGATGGCCGCTGCATCGTAGAGGTAGTTGACCATGATGCCGGCAGAGGCCGCCTGCCCGGCTTCGCTGCGGTCCGCCAACCAGTTGATCCGCTCCAACCGGGCGCCGTTGCCCAGGTGGAACCGGGCAACGGGATCGAGCGGGCTGCCATCGCCAGCCTTTGCGTCCAGGAAGTAGTGTGCCGCCAGCGGCATCAACGCCGCGCGCAGCGAGGACTGCATCGCCCCATCGTCCGGCCAACCGGAATCCGCGAGAGCCGCCACCGCCCCTTCGGCGGCGGTGCTGCCGGCCAGCGCGCCGTTCCGAACGCCTGCGTCCAACCAGCGCCTTAAGCCGGGCACCGGCGACAGGGTGACGAATGTCTTCAACCCGGCGACCTCCCGTGACAGCTCTTCGACCACTTGCTTGATGAGGAAATTGCCGAAGCTGATGCCGCGTAGTCCGGCCTGGCAGTTGGAGATGGAGTAGAACACCGCCGTCGTAGCCTTGGCGCGCTCGATCGGCTTGCGATCCTCCGCCAGGATCGGCCCGATCGCGTCCGGAATGTCGGCGGTCAGCGCGATTTCGACGAAGATCAGCGGATCGTCCGCCAGTGCCGGGTGGAAAAACGCATAAAGCCGACGATCCGGCGGGTCGATGCGCCGGCGCAAATCCTCCCACCCCCGGATCTCGTGCACCGCCTCGTAATGGATAATCTTCTCCAGGATCGCCGCCGGCATCTGCCAATCGATGCGGCGCAGCACCAGGAAACCACGGTTGAACCAGGAGGTGAACAGATGGGCGAAATCTCGGTCCACCGCGGCCAGTTCCGGATGGTCCTTCAGGCGACGCAGCAGATCCCGGCGCATCGCGACCAGTGCCGCGGTGCCGCCCGGCGCCAGGTTCAGCCGTCGCAACAGCTCCTGACGGCGCGGCTCGGCCAATATGTGCAGGCGTTCCGCATCGTCCGGCGATTGCGTCTTCAGGAAACGTTCGGCGGCAGCGGCCAGCGGTTCGGGGTCGGCGCCGAAATCAACGGCAAGGGCCGCGAAAAACGCATCGACGCCGGCCTCGGACTGCGCCTGATATGCGGCCAGCAGATCAGCCGCCAGCGCGACGCCGGAGGCCTCGCCCTGGCCCGACATCAGCCGCTCACCCAAAACCACCGGGTCTTCGCGTGACCGGGAGCGGCCGCCATCCACGAGCAGCCGACCGCGCTCGGCGATGGTGGTCAGCAGATCGCCGAAAAAGGACGACACCATCAGCGCAACGGCCCCATCACCAGATCGGGAAGCCAGGTCACCAGACCCGGCATCAGGCACAAGATGAGTATCGCCAGGACCATGCACAAGACGTAGGGCGCGGAGAACCGCCGCACAGCGGCACCGGCCAGCAGCGCGGTTTTGGTCATTCGGTCGGTCATCATTTCCTTCCCAGGGGCCGAATTGCGCAGGTTGCCGCGCACCCTTGAAAACGCCTCCAGCACGAAGACAAGCGCCACCCGTGCATGCCAGTCAGCTAACTTTGTATACAAAACGCGTGGCTGTGCATAACAATCGTCGGATGAGTACCGTAGCAACCCGCCGCACCGCCGAAACTCTGCGCGAGGCGCTTGAGAACGACATCGCCATGGGCCGGTTTCGGCCCGGAGAGCGCTTGGATGAGGTTTCGCTCGCCAATCGCTTCGCGGTGTCCCGCACGCCGATCCGCGAGGCGCTGATCGAGTTGTCGGCCACCGGCCTGGTCGAGATCCGCCCAAGGCGCGGCGCCTATGTGGTGGAGATCGGCGTGGCGGGGCTGATCGAGATGTTCGAAGTGATGGCGGAGCTGGAGGGCATGTGCGGAAGGCTGGCCGCCCGGCGCCTCACCGAGGAGGACGAGACTGGGTTGGTTGAGGCACATGAGGCCTGCATGAAGGCCGCGGCGAGCAAAGACCCCGACGATTATTACCGGGCAAACCAGCGCTTTCACGACGCGATCTATGCGGCGTGTCACAATCGGTTCCTCGCCGAACAATCGCGCGCCCTGCACGATCGGCTGAAGGCTTACCGCCGGCTCCAGCTCAGGGTTCGCAACCGGGTGCAGACGTCATTGGCCGAGCATCAGGCGATCGTCGATGCCATTCGCTCCGGCGACAGCGAGACGGCGGAGACGCTTTTGCGGTCCCACATCCTGATCCAGGGCGAGCGCTTCAACGACTTCGTCGCCTCACTGCAATCGGCGGCATAGGGCAGGATCCGCCCTGATGAGCGGATGCATGTCAGGGCCTGACGGCCACCATGGACTCAGCCAGGACGGCGAGGATCGTATCGCAATCATCCGCATCCAGAGTGACCGGCAAGCGCATGTCGACCAGGGTGGCGAGAAGACGATCCGCCTTGACCAGTGCGCCCTCGGACGGGGCATAGCCCCACTGGTCGTAGCGGCTGGTGAAGCCGACCGTGCGCGGCGCCCCAAACCATTTCAAGTAAACCCCATGCGCGCCCGCCTCGGGGATCGGCACCGGCTCGCTCATGATCCTGGTGAAAACCGTTCGGGATCCGCCCTTCTCGCGCGGCGGTTCCATTGGTCGATTATTCTCAATTTTCAACATCTTGTAGACGTTTTTTCAACATATAGCACATCAACCTTGTAAGCACTTACACCAGTTCCCATAGGTGATGAGGAGTGTCAAGCACGGGTCGGTGTGATTGCCGGGTCACGCGACGAGCGGTTTTGCGAAGTGGCGGGGCTGTCCTGTGGCGGGATCGATGATCGGCTCCGGCGAGTACTGGCAGATATAGGCCCTGCGGCGGCGATCGGTGAAGTTGGCGCCGGAGCGATGCAGGGTCAGGCTGGAAAAGGCGATGACGGTGCCGGCCGGGCATTCCAGGGCGATGCCGGGATCGTCGCCTTCGTAGCCGATCTTCTCCTTGTTCTCCGGATCCCAGCGATGTGGGTCGATATGCCCCTCGCGGTCCAGGTCGCGCGGCAAGACGGTGATGCAGCCATTCTCCACGGTCGCCGGATCGAGGGCGATCCAGAATGTGACATAGGGCTTGTGCTCGAACCCCACATATCCGCTGTCCTGATGCCAGGCGAAGCTGGCGCCGGCCTTCGCCCCCTTCACCACGAACTGCTCGACGAACAGGTGCGGGGTTGGGCCGATGAAGGCGGAAGCCAATTCCCGCATACGATCGCCAAGCAAGAATGCCTCAACCGCCGGGAAGTCTTCATGGCGCAGCCTGAGGAACCGCCGGCTCTCGCCGAGGCCGATGTCGTGAGTGCGCCCGCCGCCATCGTCGACCTTTTCGTCCAGAAGCGCGTCGACGGCGGCGGTCAGGCTGTCCAGCTCTGCCGGACTCAAGGCCTCCGGCAGGATGCAATATCCCTGGCGACGAAAAGTGGTGGCGAGATTCTCGAGGGTCACAGGCTGTGTTCCGGCATTTCACAGGGCGTAGGCGTCATCCTATGCGGCATTGCTTTGGCAAGACCACATATCTGCCGCCGGGCCGCTTCCGATGCCAGCGCTTCCCCCTCACCCTCCCACGGCTCCGCCGCGGGTCCCTCTTTCTCCCCCGGGAGAGGGTCTTTGCACCGGCCTTTGGTTCCCCACTCCTGGCGGAGAAGGAGCGACCCGGCGCGAAGCGACGGGAGGGTGAGGGTAGTCCCTCCGCCGGCCCGTCGTCAGCCTACCGATCCAGCTCTGTCATCAGAACGTCCGCCAGCCTTTCCACCGCCGACTCCAACTCCGCTTCCGGCCAGCCGGCATAGGCGAGCAGCAGCCCGTTCCGTTTGACTTCGCCGCGATAGAAACCCGATAGCGGCGGCACATCGATCCCCGCTTCGGCGCATCGTCTGGCGATGTCGGTGTCGTCGACGCTGTCGAGCCGGCCGGTGAATGTCGCAACGAGATGCATGCCGAAATCCTGCGGTTCGACTGTCAGCAGATCTCCGAGCCGGCTTTTCAGCGCCGCCAGCAGGGCCCGCTGCCGGACGGCGTAGAGCCGTCGCATGCGGCGGATATGGGCGGCGAAACCGCCGCTGGTGATGAACTCGGCAAGGGCCGGCTGCGCCACCATCGATGCCTGGCCGCCGAACCGACGCTGGGTCTCCAGCAGATCGTCGAGCGCGGCCGGCGGCGCCACCAGGTAGCCAAGCCTGAGAGCGCGGAACATCACCTTGGTGAAGCTGCCCAGGTAGAGCACCCGCCCGGCCCGGTCGAGCCCGGCCAGCGGGGCGATCGGCCGGCCGGCATAGCGGAACTCGCTATCGTAATCATCCTCGATCACGTAGCGCCCGGAGCCATCGTGCGCCGAGGCCCAGTCCAGCAGGGCCAGACGCCGGGCCAGGGACATGGTCATGCCGAGCGGAAACTGCCGCGACGGGGTGACGATGGCGAGCCGCGCCACAGGCGCAAGCCGCTTCCCGGCATCGACGTCTAGACCGTCGCCATCCACCGGCACCGGCACCGACCGCAGCCCGCCGGTCGCCAGCGCTCCTCGGGTCTTGGTGTAGCCGGGGTCCTCGATCCAGGCGTCGTCGCCCTCACGCAGCAGGCCGCGTGCCACCAGCTCGATGGATTCCGTCGCGCTGGCGGTAACGATGACCTGACGCCAATCGCAGGGCACGCCGCGGACGATCCTCAAATGATCGGCGATGGCCCTGCGCAACGGCGGATAGCCGCCCGGCGCCCCGTAGAACATCTCCCGCCCGGGCCGACGCCAGGATTTGGCCAGGGCACGGCTCCAGGCGAGCGACGGAAAAGACCCGGCGTCGGGCGCGCCCAGATCGAAGGGGCGGCCCAAAAGTCCGGCGTTCCCCGATTTCCCTGAGACGATCGAATGCCCGCCGCCCTGACCGGCCTCGCCCTGCCCGACCGTCGGCAGGCCCAGTGGCAGCCCTTGGGGCAGTTCGGCGACGAAGGCACCCGACCCATGCCGTCCCTCCACGAAACCCTCGGCCGCCAGTTGATCGAACGCGGTCACCGTCGTCGTGCGCGACACGCCCAGCTCCGCCGCCAAGGACCGCGATGACGGCAGGCGCTGGCCGGGTATCAGGCGGCCGCCCAGGATCAGATCGCGGATCTGCTGATAGAGCTGCACCGACAGCGGGGCGGAGTCGGCCCGTTCCAGGGCGACAGCCAGTGTGGCGGCATCGGAAGCCGGCTCGGCCATGGGATATCTCACAAGTGGTATCTTGAATTATATCAGAATTGGCTCTTTTACTAAAACCACATTTTCCCTATTGAAGGCGTCTGCCGAGCGAGCGGAGAGATGCCATGAACGGACCACCCACGACCGAGTCGATGCCGGGCGACCTGACCCCGACCGAACGCACCAAGCTGCGCCGGGTCCATCAGCGCGGGCATTTCGACCGCGAGACCATCGACGCGGTCCTCGATGCCGGGCTGATCTGCCATGTGGGTTACACCATCGACGGGCTGCCCTATGTGACGCCGACGATCTATTGGCGCGAGGGCGACCATGTCTACTGGCACGGCTCGTCGGCCAGCCGGATGCTGCGCAAATCCGAAGGGGCGGATGTCTGCCTGACGGTGACCCATCTCGACGGGCTGGTGATCGCCCGCTCGGCCTTCCACCATTCGGCCAATTACCGCTCGGTGATGCTGTTCGGCCGGGCCATCAAGGTCACCGACCGGGAGGAGAAACTGGCACGGATGAAGACCTTCGTCGACGGCGTCTATCCCGGACGCTGGGACACGCTGCGGCCGATCAACGAGCAGGAGATGAAGGCCACCACCCTGCTGTCGATCCCCATCGACGAGGCCTCCGCCAAGGTGCGCACCGGCCCGCCGGTCGATGACGAGGAGGATTATGCTTTGCCGATCTGGGCAGGCGTGGTGCCGGTCAACACGGTGCTCGGCAAGCCGGAGCCGTGTGAGCGACTGGCGGAGGACGTGCCGGTGCCGGACGATGTGACGGGGCTGAATTGGAGCGGCTAGATTTGGCTTCGATGCGGGCTGGCGGCATTCGCCGATTCCGATGGAACAGGGCCGCCCTCGGAAGAGACCACACAGCCAATGACGGTATGCTTTATCGCCGGAACGTCACCGCATGTTCGGCCCCATCCAGGTGGAGCCTGGCCACCACCGGCGCCGTCCGGCTGATCACCTTGCCGCGGCGGATGACGTGCAACCGTGCGGGTTTCAGGCGGATCGCCTCGACCGGGTCAGCGGCGTGCAGGATCACCAGATCGGCATGGCAGCCTTTCTCCAGCCCGTAGCCGTCGAGGTGCATGACCTTGGCGGCGTTCCCGGTGACGGCTTCGAACAGTGAGCACATCTCGTCGCGGCCGGTCATGTGGCCCACATGGACCGCCATATGGGCGACTTCCAGCATGTCGTGGCTGCCCAGGCTGTACCAGGGGTCCATCACGCAGTCATGGCCGAGCGCGACATTGACCCCCGCGGCCATCAGCTCCTTCACCCGGGTCATGCCCCGGCGTTTCGGATAGGTATCGTGGCGACCCTGAATTGCGATGTTGATCAGGGGGTTGGCGATTGCTGTTAAACCCGCTTCGGCGATCAGCGGGATCAGTTTGCTGACGTAATAATTGTTCATGGAGTGCATGGAGGTGAGGTGCGAGCCGGCCACCTGGCCCTGCAGGCCGAGCCGAACCGTCTCCGCCGCCAGGGTCTCCACATGGCGCGACATCGGATCGTCGGTCTCGTCGCAATGCATGTCGACCAGCAGGCCGCGCTCGGCGGCGATCTCGCAGAGCGCCGTCACCGAGCGGGCGCCATCTTCCATGGTGCGCTCGAAATGCGGAATGCCGCCGACCACGTCGACGCCCATCTCCAAGGCCCGGATCAGATTTTCCCGCGCCTGGGGCAAGCGGAAGAAGCCGTCCTGTGGGAAGGCGACGAGCTGCAGATCGATCCAGGGGGCGATCTCGCGCTTGACCTCCAGCAGGGCCTGCACGGCCAGCAGCCGGTCGTCGCCGATATCCACATGGCTGCGGATCGCCAGCGTGCCCCGCGCGATCGACCATTTGGTCAGGGCCAGCGCCCTCTCCTTCAGCGCCTCGATGGTCAGATCCGGCTTCAACTCACCCCAGAGCGCGATGCCTTCCAGCAGCGTGCCGCTCTCGTTCATCCGCGGCAGGCCGAGGCTGAGCGTCGCATCCATGTGGAAATGGGAATCGACGAAGGGCGGGGTGACGAGGCAGCCGGCGGCGTCGATGGTCTCGTTGGCTTCGGCTTCGAGGGTCTCGGCCACATCGACGATGCGGCCATCCTTGATGCCGATGGACACGCCGCTACGGCCATCCGGCAGATTGCCGTCGCGGATCAGGAGATCGAGCATTCAGGGACCTCGTACGGAATTCGGACAGTGCGGCGCTCCCCCTCACCCTCCCGCTTCGCGGGTCCCTCCCTCTCCCCAAGGAGAGGGTTTGTCGCGGCGGCCCTGGGGTCGCCTCTCCTCGGGGAGAGGGAGGGGCCCGACGCAAAGCGTTGGGAGGGTGAGGGGGATTTTGGTTCGATCATCATGCCCGCGTCCCTACACCCGCTCCCCGCGCCGGAACGGCACCAGCAGGGCCTGCGGGTAGCGGGCGCGGCGGGCCATCACCACCATGGCGGCGATCGACAGCAGGTAGGGCAGCATCAGGAAGAACTGATAGGGGATGAAGGCGCCGGCGACCTGCTGGATCCGGACCTGCAACGCGTCGAGCCCGGCGAAGAGGAGCGCGCCGAGCAGCGCCTTTCCCGGCCGCCAGGACGCAAAGATCACCAGCGCCACACAGATCCAGCCGCGTCCGCTGATCATGCCGAAATAGAAGGCATCGAAGGCCGACATGGTGATGAAGGCGCCGCCGACCGCCATCAGGGCGCTGCCGACCATCACGGCCCCGGTGCGCACCGCCAGCACATCGATGCCCTGGGCCTCGACCGCCACCGGGTTCTCCCCCGCCATGCGCACCGCCAGGCCGACCGGCGTGCGATACAGCGCGTACCAGACCACCGGCACCACGAACAGTGCCAGATAGGTCATTGGGGTCTGGCTGAACAGCGCCTCGCCAAGGAACGGCATGTCGGAGAGCACCGGGATCGCTACCGGCTGGAACGGCACGATCTTCGGTGGCGTGGTCGAGCCCGGCAGCAGCATGCGGAAGACGTAGTAGCTGAGCGAGGAGGCCACCAGGGTGATGCCGATGCCGGTGACATGCTGGGACAGCCCCAGATACACCGTGAAGCCGCTGTGCAGCAGCCCGATCAAGGCGCCGATGAAGGCCGCGAACAGCACCCCGGTCCACAGATCGCCGCCCTGATAGACCCACATCCAGCCGCACATGGCCCCCATGGTCATGATGCCCTCGATGCCCAGGTTCAGCACCCCGGCCCGCTCGCAGATCAACTCGCCCAGGGTGCCGAAGATGAGCGGGCTGACGATGCGCAGGGTCGCGGCCCAGAACCCGGCGGTGAGGAAGATTTCAAGGACATCCAGCATGTTATGGGCGCCTGTTTTGATATAGGCGGAAGTGTGGATCGCCGAGTGTACCGGCCTGCCCCTGCCCCACCGACGTGTCATTCCCGCGAAGGCGGGAATCCAGGAGGCGCCGGTGTCGACTGGATTCCCGCCTTCGCGGGAATGACAACCAGGGTTGGTTGGCGCGCATTGCCGCGATGGCCGTCATGTCCACCATCCTCCTACCGCCACCGGATGCGATAGCGGGTGAGCATGACGCTTACCAGGATCGCCAGCACCGACAGGCCGACCAGCACGTCGGCGATATAGGTCGGGATATCCGCTGCCCGGCTCATGGCGTCGGCGCCCACATAGACCGCGGAGAGGAACAGCGCCGAGGCGATCACGCCGATCGGGTGGAGTTGCGCCAGCATGGCCACGGCGATGCCGGTGTAGCCGAAGCCCGGCGACAGATCGAGGGTCAGATAGCCCTTCAGCCCGGCCACCTCGCTGACCCCGGCGAGACCCGCCAGCCCGCCGCTGATCAGCGCCGTGCGGATCACAGTACCTTCCACGGAAATACCGGAGAAGCGCGCGGCGCTTGGATTAAAGCCGACGGCGCGGATCTGATAGCCCCAAACGGTGAACCGCATCAGCGCCCAGACCAGCACCGCCGCCACGACGGCAAAGATCAGCCCGGCATGCAGCCGGCCGCGCGCCACCAGCTTGGGGAACACGCCCTCATCGACGATCGGGGCGGCCTGGGGCCAGCCCAGCGCCATCGGATCCTTCCACGGCCCCTCGATCAGATAGCTGACCATCAGCAGGATGACGAAGTTCAGCAACAGGGTGGTGACCACCTCGTCGACCTTGAGGTGGGTCTTCAGCAATACCGGGACGATCAGGATCGCCCCGCCGGCCAGCGCCCCCATCAGCATCAGGAACGGCACCATCAGGATCGGCGGCAGGCCGATCAGCCCGGTGCCGAAGAAGCTGGCCGCCAGGGCGCCGCAATAGAGCTGCCCTTCGGCGCCGATATTGTAGAACTTGGCGCGGAAGGCCACCGCCGCGGCCAGCCCGGTGAAGATCAGCGGGATCGACCGGGTCAGGGTTTCCTTCAGTGCGAAGGTGGAGCCCAGCGCGCCCTTGAACAGCAGTTCATAAGAACTGAGCACCGGTTCACCGGTCCAGAGGATCAGCCCCGATCCGATGACCATCGTGGCGGCAATGGCCGAGATGGGGGCCAGCCCCGCCCGCCACAGGGAGATATGGGCGCGGGGCTCAATCTGCATGGACGGGTCCCGCACTGGTTCCAGTGGCGGCCGCATGCCCGGCCATCAGCAGCCCGATCTCCTGGATCGTCACCGCGTCGCGGTCGAACGGCCCGAACAGCCGGCCGCGATATAAAACCGCGATACGATCCGACAGGGCCAGCACCTCGTCCAGATCCTCGGAGATCAGCAGGATGCCGGCGCCCCGCCGGCGCGCCTCCAGCAGCGTCGTCTGGACATAGGCGATGGCGCCCTCGTCCAGCCCGCGCACCGGTTGGTTTGCCAGGATGAGGGTCGGCTGCGGCGACAGGGCGCGGGCCAGGATCAGCTTTTGCATGTTGCCGCCGGACAATAGCTTGGTCTGGGCCAGCGGCCCTTCGCATCGAATGTCAAAGTCCTCGATCAGCCCGGCGGATCGGTTGAGGCAAACCGCCTTGTCGATGAGTATTCCACCTCGCGAGGCCGGGCTGTCGGACAGGGACTCGCTGACCAGGTTCTCCCACACCGCCATATCGCCGACGACGCCGGACCGGTGCCGGTCCTCAGGAATCCGTCCCACCCCGCGGCGCACCATGTCACCCGGTGAGAACCCCGGCAGGGTCTGTCCGAACAGCGTCACCTGCCCGGATTCCGGGCAGGACAGACCGGACAGCAGATCGGCCAAGGCCGACTGCCCGTTACCGGCCACGCCGGCGATGCCGACGATCTCATGAGCCCGAATGGCCAGATCGACCTGGTCGAGCGCCGCCCCGTGATCGCCGGCAACCGATACGCCGGCCAACTCCAGCACCGTCGCGCCGGACGCCATGGACTCCAGGCTCGGCCGGGTAACCACGCGGCCGACCATCATCTCCGCCAGCATCGCCCGGTCGGCCTTGGCGGTGGCCACGGCGCCGACGATGCTACCCCGGCGCAGCACCACCACCCGGTCGCTGATCTTCAGGATCTCGTGCAGCTTGTGGGAGATGAAGATGATCGACAGCCCCTTGTCGGTCAGCCGCTTCAGGGTCCTGAACAGATCGTCGGATTCCTGGGGTGTCAGCACCGCGGTCGGCTCATCGAGGATCAGGATACGGGCGCCACGATAAAGCGCCTTCAGGATCTCCACCCGCTGGCGCTCGCCGACCGACAACTCGCCGACCAGCAGGTCCGGGGCCACCACGAGGCCGAAATCCTTGGCCAGCCGGGCCAGCTTGGCACGAGCCGCCGCCCGGTTCTGGCGGATCGACCACAGGCTCTCCGTGCCCAACACGATGTTATCCAGAACGGTCAGATTGTCGGCCAGGGTGAAATGCTGATGGACCATGCCGATGCCGGCCGCCAGCGCCGCCGTGGTCGACCCGGCCGGCAGTGCCGTGCCGTCGATCAGAATGCTGCCCTCATCGGCGGTGTAGTGGCCGAACAGGATGTTCATCAATGTCGTCTTGCCGGCGCCGTTCTCGCCCAACAGCGCCAGGATCTCGCCCCTCTCAACGGACAGCGAGATACCGTCATTGGCGACCAGATCGCCGAAACGCTTGGTGATATCGCGGAATTCGAGGATGGGCATGGTTTACGGCGGATGCCGGCTCCATTGCTGCAAGGCGTGGACTAACGGATGGATGCCCCCTCACCCTCCCGCTTCGCGGGTCCCTCCCTCTCCCCGAGGAGAGGGTGTTCAACGTTCGTCATCGGAACCCCTCTCCTTGGGGGGGAGGGACCCGACGCGACGCGTTGGGAGGGTGAGGGGGCGATCCCGGACTATGCCGGAATCAATAGGTTGATTTCGGTTCCTCATCGTTGATCGTCACCGTGAAGTCGCCGGCCAGGATCTGTGCCTGGACCTCCTCGACCCTTGCCTTCGCGTCGGCCGGGATGCGGCTCTCGAACTCGTAATACGGCGCAAGGCTGGCGCCGCCGCGCTGCATCATGGTCCATTCCTTGTAGTCCTCGGCGGCGAAGCTGCCATCCTTTACCCGGCCGACCGCATGGGCAACGGCGGCGGTCATGTCCCACAAGGCGGAGGTCACCACCACATCGGTGCCGTTCTCCTCCTGGTTCATGTCGTTGACGTTGCCAAACGCGATGATGCCCTTGTCGCGCGCCGCGTCGACCACACCGGCCCGCTCCGCATAGAGCACGTCGACCCCGGCCTCGATCTGGGCGAATGCCGCCTCCTTGGCCTTGGGCGGGTCGTACCAGGAGCCGATGAAGGTGACCTTGAATTCGACCTCGGGATTGACCGAGCGAGCACCCTCGATGAAGGCGTGGAACAGCCGGTTCACCTCGCCGATCGGATAGCCGCCGACCATGCCGATCCGGTTGGTCTCGGTCATCGATCCGGCAAGGATTCCCATCAGATAGCAGGGTTCGTGGATGTAATTGTCGAATACCGAGAAATTCGAGCCATGGGGCTGGAACGGGTCGCCCATGAGGAACGCGACCTCGGGATATTCATCCGCTACCTGTCGCGCCTCGCGGCTGATGCCGAAGGCCTCGCCGACGATAAGCTGCACGCCGCTCTCGGCATATTCACGCAACACCCGGATATAGTCGGTATTGGCGACCTTCTCGGAGAAGGAATACTCGATCTCACCGGCCTCTCGGCCAGCGACCAGGGCCAGATGCAGGCGCGCATCCCATTTCTGCTGGATCGGCTGGGTGAAGATGCCGGCGACGCGGATGCTCTCCGCGAAGGCCGGGCGGACGCCCAGCACGGTCGCTCCGGCCCCGGCGCTGATCAAGGCCAGCGCCGTCCGTCTGGTGAATCTAAAGGTCATGTAGTGCCTTCCCTGTCCTGTGTTGCGTCCTCCCGGGGAAACGCGGCGGCCATCGTCTTGCGGCCTTGCTTGCCACCAGCACCTCCCGCCGGCCCGGCCCACGTTTCCAGGCATCGCGCTCTTGTGGATTCTTTCGCGACGCCGACAGCCAAGTAAATCCCAGCCCCGATGGCCGGGCAAGATCAATCTCCGGCGCCGGCGAAGCATAGGCTAGAATTTCCGGTATTTTCGGCCCATCGCACGAGCCAGGCGCGAACCCATGACCGATACCGGCCCGCAGCGCAGGCGGCCCCCGAGGCGACACATGGCCCGATGGATCCGGGCCGCCGCCATCGTCGCCGTCGTTTTCGGAGTGGTGACGATCCTGTCGGGCGGGCGGGCGTTGTTCGGGGATACCGAGGCGCGGGAGGCCCTGGGCGACATCGTGCCCTTCGTCCTCTGGTTCAATTTCGCCGCCGGCTTCGCCTACATCCTGGCCGGAATCGGCCTGTTCCAGCAGAAACCAGGGGCGGCCCAGCTCGCCGTTCTGATCGCCATCGCGACCGCCCTGGTATCCGCCGCCCTTGGCATCCATATGGCGGCGGGCGGCGCGTTCGAGATGCGCACCGTGTGGGCCATGGTGTTGCGCACCGGCGTTTGGACAGGTCTGGCGTTGCTGGCCTGCCGCGCCCTGGGATGCCGGACACCGTCAGCCGCCGGGGGCTGACGGGATCCTCTTAAGGGCCGGCACGCCCGTCCACTCCGGATCAGCGGCGAAATGGCCGCCCGACCTTGCCACGGTCACAGATTGAGCTGGTAGCTCGCGGGCACGTAGCGGTAGCCTTGGCCCATGCGTTCCACATAGCCGACGGCCGGGAACGGCATGTGGTAGCCGGTGAAGGGGATGCGGTCGGTGGCCAGCATGTCGAGCAGGGTCCGGCGGGTATCGACCGCGCCCTGCTTGTCCATGTCGAAGCGCACATGCCAGTCCGGCACCTGCATGGACACCACGTAGTGGTTGCAGAAATCGCCGCCGAGCAGGATGCGGCGGCCATCGCTCTCCACATGGAACGCCGTGTGGCCGGGGGTGTGGCCGAAAGCGGAGATGCCGCGGATGCCGGAGACGATCTCGCCCTCATTGCCGATGAAGGTCATTTTGTCCGCCAGTGGCTTGACGTTGGACGCGGTCAGGGTGGCGATGCCTTCGGTGGGGCCGCTCATCCGGTCCGCATGGGTCCAGAAATCGTATTCGGTGGAGGGTGCGACATAGCGGGCGTTGGAGAACAGCGGCTGGCCGTCCTCCATCAGCCCGCCGATATGGTCGGGATGGAAATGGGTCAGCACCACCACGTCGACCTGGTCCGGCGAATAGCCGGCACGGCCGAGCCCGGCGGCAAGGTTGCCGGCATTGGGTCGGCAGGCGGCCCCGTTGCCGCTGTCGAACATCACCAGCGCCGACCCGGTGTTCACGATGACCGGGGTGAAGCCGATCTCCATTCGATTGGGCGGCAGGAAATTGGCCTCGGCCAGGGTCTGCACCGCGTCGACCGACTGGTTCTCGCCGAAGATCGGATGCGGGCCGTCGAACTGGACGGCGCCATCATTGATGGTCGTGATCTCGAACTGGCCGAACTTGAAACGATAGTGGTCGGGCCCGGCCGGACCGGCCATGGGCGCCGCCGCCTGAGCCGGAACCGCGTTCCCCATGACCAGGGGAGCCGCCAACCCGCCGGCTGCCGCCGCCAATACGCCGCGCCTGGAAACCGCCTGTGTCTTCGCCATCGATCTGCCTCCGGAATTTGAACGTGATGGATGGACGACCCCACGCGGCCGCCGTTTATTCCCAATGAAGTGGAATTGTCGCCGCTTTCGTCCAGGGTTCAGCGACACGTTCTTGTGACTGGGCCTGCCGCCACTGCGCTGTATCCCGTTGGTCTGCGCTCCCCCTCACCCTCCCACGGCTTTGCCGCGGGTCCCTCCCTCTCCCCAAGGAGAGGGATTCTTGTGTCGGCTCTCAAATCCCCTCTCCTCAGGGAGAGGGAGGGACCCGCGCGATAGCGTGGGAGGGTGAGGGGGAGTGCCGACGCAACCGTCATTGACGGGCCGGCCGCCAGATGGTCAAAGGCCTTACCCCGTTTCAACCCGGTCCCCCATGCCCGCCCTCCCCGATTACTCCCTGCTGCAATTCGCCGTCTTGGCGGCCGCATTTCTGATCGGCGGCATCGTCAAGGGGACGATCGGCTTCGGGCTGCCGCTGGTAACCATTGCGCTGATGGCCAATGTGGTGCCGCCCAAGGAAGCGGTCGGCATCAGCGTGCTGCCGACACTGGCGTCGAACCTGCTGCTGGTGCTGGAAGCCAAACAACCGGCAACGGTGATCCGCCGGCATGCGGCGGTGCTGGTCATGCTGCCGGTCGGGGTGCTGGCCGGGGCGATGTCGATCCGGGCGATCGACGGTGAGACGCTTCTGCTTGGTCTGGGCGTCGTGGTCATCATTTTCGTGCTGCTCGATGTCTTTCAGATCAGGCTCACGGTTCCGGCAAAGCATGAGCGGCTGTCCGGTGCGGCCGCGGGGTTCACAGGCGGGCTGTTCGGCGGGCTGAGCGGGGTGTTCGCGCCGCCGATGGTGCTGCACCTGCTCGGCCTCAACCTCGACCGCACCGCCTATATCAGCGCCGTCGGCATCCTGTGGACCATGGCCGCCCTGTCGATCACCCTGGCCTTCGGCTTCGTCGATTTGCTGACTCCGTCTCTGGCCGTTGTCGCGGTGGCGCTGATGTTGCCGATGGCGGCCGGCATGGGGCTGGGCCGCCTCGTTCGGCTGAGGCTGAACCCGGTCTGGTTCCGCCGCGCCATCGCCGCCGGGCTTTTCGCCGCGGCGCTGCGGCTCGTCGTCACCGGCCTGAGTTAGCGCCGTACGGCGGCTATGATCCGCTTGACCGGACCGAACGAACAAGACATGCCCGGCGCATAACAGAGGAAACCGCCATGAGCCTGCCGATCACCACCGTTCTCACCAGCCTGCTCGCCCTGCTGTTCGTCCGCTTGAGCCTTCAAGTCGTCCGGCTGCGCCGAAAGAATCAGGTATCGCTGGGCGACGGCGGCCATGAGGATCTCCAGCGCGCCATTCGCGGCCAAGGCAATTGCGCCGAATATGGGCCGATCGGCGTGTTGCTGGTGCTGGTGGCGGAGTTGCAATCGGCCCACGCCATAACGACCATCGTCGTGGCGGCGCTGGCGGCGGCGTTCCTATTAGGCAGGGTTCTTCATGGCTACGCATTCGCCTTCACGAGCGGCAACATGAAGCTCCGCGTTCGCGGTATGCAACTGACGATCCTGACGATTCTAGCCCTGGCGGTCTTCAACCTGTTGATGCCGGCGATCGCGTTTATCGACCCCGGCGGCATGTAGGGCGGAATCGCCGCTGCCTCTTGCGGGCTGGTCCAAGCTTATCGGCAACGCCTCTTCGAACGCCCTATCCCAGGCACAGCCCCCGGGTTTCGCGCGCGATCACGCCTTCCTCATCGGCGGCGATAACGAATACGTCGGCGCCCGATCCCGAGGCCGAAATCCTGGACGCATTGCGAGTATTGGCATCCGAATCCAAGGCCACGCCAAGCCATTCGCAGCCCTGGCAGATTCGGGAGCGGATAGCTGGGGCATGCTCGCCGATGCCGCCGGTGAAGACCAAACCGTCCAGACCACCCAGCGCCGCCGCCATCGAACCGATCTCCCGCAGCGCCCGGTAGACGAACAGATCCACTGCCTGTCCGGCCGCCGGATCGTCGCTGGCCAGCAAAGCGCGCATGTCGTTGGAGACCCCTGAAACACCGAGCAAGCCGGATTCCGAAAACAGCATTTGGCGGACCTCCGCGGCGGTCATGCCGAGCTCCTCGAAAAGATACAGCACCGCGCCGGGGTCGATCTGGCCGGGCCGGTTACCCATCATCAGACCGTCGAGCGGCGTCAGCCCCATGCTCGTCGCCACGCTTTTCAGATCGTGCAGCGCGCACAGGCTGGCGCCGTTGCCGAGATGAGCCACGACGAAGCGGCCCCGCGCCCGGTCACCGGCGATGGCCGGCAGGCGGTCGGCGATGGATTGATAGGACAGCCCGTGGAATCCGTAGCGCCGCACCCCGGCCTCGGTCACCGCCTTCGGCAGGGCAAAGGCGCGGCCTACCCAGGGGATGGTCTGATGGAAAGCCGTGTCGAAACAAGCGACTTGCGGCAAATTCTCCCATACCGATCGAACCGCTACGATGCCGGCCAGATTGTGCGGATTGTGGCTGCGGGCGAGCGGGATCAGCCGCTCTATCTCGGCCAGCACCTCGGCAACGACGAGGACGGGTTCGGCGAAGCGGGTGCCGCCATGGACCACCCGGTGGCCGACGGCGATCAGCGTAAGGCCGAGCCGATCTCGGATCAGCGCGATCAGCCAGCCGACAAGGCCGGCATAACCGGCGCCGGTATCGGTCGGCAGCGCCGGGGCATCGGCCGGATTACCAGACCCATCGGCGATCTTGACCTCGGCCGCCGTCCCTATTCCGCTGATCTGGCCGTGGTACAGCGGCGCGCCCTCTTCCCGGCGGCATAGATGGCGAATTTCAGGCTGGAGCTGCCGGCGTTCAGGGTCAGCAATGCGTCCATGTGGCTTAGGTCTCTGAGGCTTGGCCGGGAACAGCGGATGCCAAGCCGTATTGGCCCGCCTCCCCATTGTAAAGGCGGGATCCTTCACCCGGGTCTGCCGTCCTCACCCTTCGACAGGCTCAGGATGAGGGTGTTTTGGGGCCAACGTTCCACCAAGAACCCTCATCCTGAGCCTGTCGAAGGGTGAGGATGGCAACGCCAGAACCGGCATTGCCATCCCGTAACGTGCCGCCCCCTACGCGTTCTGATCCAGGGTCTTGCGGAACACGTCGACCATCTCGTCGATATGCGCCCGCTCGCAGATGAAGGCCGGGGCCATGATCGCCGTGTCGCCGGTGAACTTCACATGCATGCCGTTGCCGAACATGTCCTTTTGCATCTTCCCGCCACGGCGGCCGGGCGCGCCGTCGCCGTGCACCTCGACGCCCGCCATCATGCCGTAGCCGCGAATGTCGGCGACCAGCGGATGATCCTTCAGGCTCCACATCCCGTCGAGGAAATAGTCGGACATCTGTGCGGCGCGCTCGAACAGCCCCTCCCGCTCGTAGATCGCCTGGGTGGCGAGACCGGCGGCGCAGGCGGCCGGATGTCCCGAATAGGTGTAACCGTGGAAGAACTCGATGGCGCCTTCCGGCGAGGCGTTGGTGATGGTCTCGTAGATGTCGTCGTTGACGCCGACCGCGCCCATCGGGATGGCGCCATTGGTCAGCGCCTTGGCCATGGTGACGATGTCCGGCGTGACACCGAAAGCATCGGCGGCGAAAGGCGTGCCCAGCCGGCCAAACCCGGTGATCACCTCATCGAACACCAGCAGGATGCCGTGCTGATCGCAAATCTCCCGCAGCCGCTGTAGATAGCCGACCGGCGGCACCAGCGAGCCCGTCGACCCGGCGACAGGCTCGACGAAGACCGCGGCGATGGTCGCGCCGCCATAGGTCTCGCAGAAGCGCTGCAGATCGTTGGCCAGCTCGGCGCCGCCGGTAGGCTCGCCGCGCTGGAAGCGCTGATCTTCCTGCCAGGTGTGCCGCATCATCACGATGTTGGGCATGGTGACCGGAAAGGTCTCCCGGTTCTTGACCATGCCGGCCAGCGACACGCCGCCCATGTTGACGCCGTGATAGGCGCGCTCCCGGGACACGAAGCGGATGCGTTGGGACTGCCCCCGGGCGCGGTGATAGGCCATGGCCATCTTCAGGGCGGTGTCGATGGCTTCCGACCCGGAATTGGTGAAGAACACGCTGTTGATCGGCTCAGGCAGCAGCTGGGCGAGCTTACTCGCCAGGGCGAAAGAGCCGGGATGGCCGGTCTGAAACGGGGCGGTGTAGTCGTTGGTGGTCATCTGCGCATGGACCGCGTCGGCGATCTCGGTGCGGCCATGGCCGGCCGGACAGCAGAACAGGCCCGAGGAACCATCGATCAGCTTGCCGCCGGTGTGGTTCCAGCAATAGACGCCTTGCGAGCGCACTATCAGGCGCGGTTCGGCCTTGAACTCCCGGTTGCTGGTGAACGGCATCCAGTGGTGTTCCAGAGTGTTCACCCGCTGCTTGTCGTGCTCCAGCACCTGGATTTCCGCGCTCATGACACACTCCGCCTGTTGCAGTGACCCGAGCGGCGATACTAGTGTGCCAATCTGGCTCCATACTAGGACCAGATCGGGTCGAACCATAAGACCACCAACACGGCTTTAATGGGCACCGACGGAGCATGCGGGACGCGCTTTATCATCTGGAACGCACCGAGGCGACGACGCTGCAATCGCAGATACGCCAAGCGCTGGTGTCCGCGGTTCTCGACGGCCAATTGGCGGCCGGTAGTCCGGTGCCGTCGACCCGCGCCATGGCGCGGCGACTGAAGGTCTCCCGCAACACGGTCACACTGGCGTATCAGGCCCTGGTCACCGACGGATTCCTGGCGGCGCGGGAGCGCAGCGGCTTCTATGTGGCGGACGACGCCCATGCGGTGCATTTCGACCCGGCGCCGCCCCGACTATCGAGCGGCGATCAGACAGTCGACTGGGCGCGGCGGTTCCGGGTCCACCCAACTTTGCAGCACAACATCCAGAAACCGGTCGATTGGCGCCATTACCGCTACCCCTTCATTTATGGCCAGATGGATGCCGATCTGTTCCCGATCGCCGAATGGCGGGATTGCGTGCGCCAGGCCATGGGCCGGCGCTGGCTCGATGCCTGGACCGAAGACCGCTACACCGTGGACGATCCGATGATGATCGAGCAGATCCGCCGGCGCGTCCTGCCCCGCCGCGGCATCTCCGCGACGGCGGACGAGATACTGGTGACCCTCGGGGCGCAAAACGCGCTCTATCTGCTGGCCAGCCTGTTTGTGACGCCGACAACGAACGTCGCCATCGAGGATCCGGGCTATCCGGATGTGCACAACATCTTCCGGCTCAGAACCGATCGGATTCATACGATACCGATCGACGACGAGGGGATGGTCGTCGACCACCGCCTGGCCGGCGCGGATCTGATCTTCACCACGCCGAGCCATCAATTCCCGACCACGATCACAATGGGACTCGAGCGGCGAAAAGCTCTGTTGGCGGCGGCTCGAGGCAATGGCGCGGTGATCATCGAGGATGATTATGAATCCGAGACCAATTTCTGCGGCGAGCCCTTCCCGGCCCTGAAGTCGCTCGATGGCGACGGCAGGGTCATGTATGTGGGCAGCCTGTCCAAATCCCTGATGCCAGGCCTCAGGCTCGGCTATTTGGTCGCGCCGCCGGAGGTGATCCGCGAAGCGCGCGCCTTGCGCCACCTGATGCTGCGGCACCCGCCGGGCAACAACCAACGCACCGCTGCCCTGTTCCTGGCCGGCGGCCACTACGATACGCTGATCCATCGGCTGCATCGCGCCTATCGGGACCGTTGGGGCACCATGGGCAGGGCGCTCGGCCAGCATCTCCCCGGTTGGAGCCGGATGCCGAGCTTTGGGGGCACCAGCTACTGGGTCCAGGGACCGCCGGACCTCGACGCCGACGCATTGGCCGCGACCGCGCGGGAAAAGGGCGTGCTGATCGAGCCCGGGGCCATCCATTTTGCCGGCGACGCACCGCCGAAGAACCATTTCCGCCTCGGATTTTCGTCGATCCCGGAAGACCGCATCGAGCCCGGGATCGCGCTGCTGGCGGATTTGATCGGCGCGGCGCAGTGATGCCGGCCGTGGAGAAGCCATTGGTGCTCTCGATCCCTCGTGCATTTGCCTGTTGGCCCGCCCTCGCCTTTCGACAGACTCAGGGTGAGGGCTCCGTTGTGGCCCCACCAAACGCCTCACGACTTGGACTCTATTTTTGGCCCGCAGAACACCTCACCCTGAGCCTGTCGAAGGGCGAGGATGGCAACGCCGCCTCCGTCTCCACCGAATTCGACGGATGTCCGCCCGCCCACCATAGGCACCATGATCAATTCATATCCGGCGACGTTCATTGATAGACGGGCTCGCATGGGGCGGTATTGCGATTGGCGCAGCCGCATTCTTTCTGGCCGGCTTCGCGCGGGGCTATGCCGGGTTCGGGCTGTCGGCGATCATCGTCGCCGCACTGACATTGTTCCTGCCCCCGGCGGAGGTGGTGCCGATTGCCATCCTGCTGGAGGTCACCGCCAGCGTCCTGCAGGCGCCGGGCATCTGGCGGCGGATCGACTGGCGGACGCTGGTCCTGCTTTTGGTCGGCGCCGCGGTGGGCAATCCGGTTGGGGTGGCCGGGCTGATCTGGCTGTCGGCGGATACGGCGCGGATCATCATCGCATCCATCATCGCCGTCGCCTCCCTGTTGATGCTGTGCGGCATCAAGGCGCATCGGGCCAGTGGAACGGTGGGAAGCATCGGCGCCGGTTTCGTATCCGGTGTGGCGAACGGCCTGTCGGCGCTGGGCGGCCTGCCGATCGCGCTGCTGCTGGTCGCCCGCAACGATGGGCCGGCGGTGATGCGCGCCACCATGATCGCCTATTTCTTCCTGCTGGATACCTATGCCGGCGGGCTGTTCGCCTCTCAAGGGCTGATGACCGGGGATGTGATCGGCCGATACGCGATTGGCCTGCCGCTGGCCTTGGCCGGGCTGTTCATCGGCGGCCGGCTTTTCTCCAAGAGCACCCCGAAATCGTTCCGCAAGATCGTTCTCGGATTGCTGATCGCCCTGTCCGTCATCGGGTTGATCAAGGGTGCATTCGGTCCGTGACGCAATGCCATTCGGAACACCGGAAACAGGGGACCTGATCGGTGCTATCCGCCCCCTCGCTTTGGCAGCAGATCGCGGCTCCGGGCGACCATCTGTCGGAAGATCCGGGAGACGTGGAGTGCGATGTCGCGGTGGTCGGCGCTGGGTTCACCGGGCTGCGCGCCGCGCTGTGTCTCGCCGAACGGAGAAGCAGCACCATCGTGCTCGACGCACAGGATGTCGGCTGGGGTGCGTCGGGGCGCAATGGCGGCCAAGTCAACCCGATGCTTCCGGTCCAGCGGCCCGAAGATCTCCGGAAGGCCGTGGGCGATGTGTATTTCGAGCGCCTGACGGAGGTCTCGCTCAACTCCGCGGACGAGCTGTTCGATCTGGTGCGCAGATACGGGATCGCCTGCGACGCCCGGCAGAATGGCTGGCTGAGGGTCGATCATTGCCCGGCGGCGCGCGACGAGGCCCGCAACGCAGCAACCGCCTGGAATGCCTTTGGAGCCGGTTTCGAGTTCGTCGATGGCGCGGAACTGCGGCGGCTTACCGGGTCGCCGGCTTATGAATCCGGTGTCCTTTCTTCCAAGGGCGGGGCGGTTCAGCCTCTCTCGCTGGCGCGAGGGCTGGCGGATGCAGCACGAAAGGCAGGCGCGCGGATCTTCCGGAATGCTCCTGTGTCGGCGGTCGAAAAATCCGGCTCGCATTGGGTGCTCCGCGCCGACCGCCACCGGATCCGCGCCCAATCCGTCGTGCTGGCGACCAATGGTTATACCGACGGGCTGCTCCCCGGGCTGGCCCGGTCCATTCTGCCGGTCTATCCGGTGCAGATCGCCACCGATGCATTAAGCGATGATGAGATCGGCAGCATCTTGCCGGAAGGGCATACGATCTCCGACACCCGACGGATGATCATGTATGCGCGCCGCGGGCCGGACAATCAGGCGGTGTTCGGCGGCATCGGCTTTCGTGGGCCATTTGGCGGTCTCGCGGGTCGGAAATGGCTGGTGGAAGATGTCGCCAGGGTATTTCCCAGCCTGCGCCGTGTTGCCTGGACTCATTTCTGGGGCGGGCGCATTGCACTCACCGCCGACCGGATTCCCCATTTTCATGAGCCGGCGCCCGGCATGATCGCCGGCCTCGGTTACAACGGACGCGGCGTTGCCATGTCGCTGGTGATGGGCCGGGTTCTGGCGGAGCGGCTATTGGGAACCGCCCCGGAATTGCTGCCCTTCCCGGTCTCTCCCATCAAACCCATCGCGTTTCGGGATACCCAGCGAGCCGGCTCCGGCATCGCGATGTCCTGGATGCGCATCCGCGACGCGATGGAGTTTCGAAAGGCCAAATAATTCTGGTACCTTAGACCAGAGCAAATTGGACCTAAGGGGGTGGAAAATTTGCTTCATAGTTGACGCTGCGGAGTGTCCGAAAAAAAATGACACCCATTTCGTTCGAAATGAACAATGAAAAAAAATAGGAACAGGAGAAGGCACGTGAAGAAGTTGATGACCGCGCTAGCGGCAACCGCCGCGTTTGCGTTCTCGGCACAGGCGGCAAAGGCCCTGGACGAGATCACCGTGGCCTACTTCCTGGAATGGCCGATGCCGTTCCTGGCCGCGAAAGCCGACGGCGAGTATGAGCAGGCCCTTGGCATGACAGTCAATTGGCGGTCCTTCGAGACCGGCACGGCGATGTCGGCGGCCATGGCCTCCGGCGATGTGCAGATTTCGGTCAGCCAGGGCGTTCCTCCGTTTGTCGTCGCGGCGTCGGCCGGGCAGGACATCCAGGTTCTCGACATAGCCGTCAGCTATTCGGAGAACGACAACTGCGTCGTCCATGCCTCCCTCGAAATCGACAAGGATTCCGCCGACGAACTGTCGGGCCTGAAGGTCGCGGTCCCGATGGGCACCGCCGCCCATTACGGCTTCCTGCGTCAGATGGATTATTTCGGCATCGATCTGGCCAGTCTTGACGTCGTCAACATGACACCGCCCGAGGGCGCGGCCGCACTGGCGCAGAAAGCAGTCGATTTCGCCTGCGGCTATGGCGGCGGGTTGGGCCGCATGAAGGAGCATGGAAACGTTTTGCTGACCGGCGCCGAGAAGGAAGAACTCGGGATCCTGGTGTTCGATGTGACGTCGGCTCCGGCCGGCTTCATTGCCGAGAACCCGGACGTGGTGTCCGACTTCCTGGCCGTCACCGCCGCAGCCAATGACCGGTGGAATGCTGGCAATGACGAGGCCATGCTGGCCGTGATCGCCCAGGAATCCGGCATGGGTCTGGAGGCCGCGCGGTCGTCGATCAGCACCATGTCCTTCCCGTCTGCCGCCGATCAGCTCACCGACAGATGGCTGACTGGCGCGGTTCCGACCTTCATGAAGGGTGTCGCCGATGTGTTCGTGGAGGCTGACTCCATCGACAGCGCCCTGCCGACCTACCAGAACGCCGTCAACGCGGATCCGCTGGCAGCGGCCCAGTAAGGAATGAAGCATCGGCCCGGGGATTCCACCCCGGGCCGACTTCCGGTCGACGAACGGCCGAGCAATTCCATTGGGGGGGCGGGGCGATGTCAGCACTGTTGATCGAGAATATTTCCATGCGCTTCGAACTGCCGGACGGCGGGGCGGTTCAGGCACTTCAAGATGTGACGCTCGATATCCGCGAGGGCGAGATCATGGCCGTCCTCGGCCCGTCCGGCTGCGGCAAGACGACTTTGTTGAACATCGTCGCCGGCTTCCTCGCTCCGACCGAAGGGACGGTGTCCCTCGGCGGTGAGTTGGCGATCGGACCGGGGGCCGAACGCGGCATGGTTTTTCAGCAGGGCGCGCTGTTCGAGTGGATGGATGTGCGCGAGAACATCGGCTTCGGCCCATCGATGAAGGGCACTCCGAAAGCCGAGATCAATAAGCGCGTCGACGAACTGCTGGAGATCGTCGGGCTGCACGATTTCGGCAGCAAGATGATCTACGAGCTTTCCGGCGGCATGCAGCAGCGTGTGGCGCTGGCGCGATGCCTGGCCAACGATCCCGACGTGATCCTGATGGATGAGCCGCTCGGCGCCCTCGATGCGCTGACCCGCGAGAAGATGCAGGCGCTGGTGCTGGAGATCTGGAAGGAGACCGGCAAGACGATCATCCTGATCACCCATTCGGTGGAGGAAGCGCTGCTGCTGGGCGAAAGGCTGCTGGTCATGGCGCCGCGCCCCGGGCGCATCCACAAGGAATACAATCTACCCTTTGCGGAGATCGGCGTCGGTGCCGATCTGCGTGAGGTGAAGAAACACGCGGAGTTCGGACCGAAACGCGAAGAAATCCTATCGATGATCTGGGATATGGAAGAAGAGATCATGGGTCGGACGGAGTCGACGGCATGATCATCCTTCTGATCTATATCGCGATTTTCGTCGTCGCCTTCCTGGTGGTGCGGGCCGTCGCCAGCCGCATGCATCACATCCGGGATTTCACCGCACTGAAGACCGTGACCTTCGGGGATGAGAGCGCGGTCAAGGCCAACCGCGCCGCGTCCATCATCTCGGTGATCACCATCTTCGCGATCTGGGGGGCGTTCACCGGTTCGGTGTTGCTGCCGATCCATGTGCCGGGGCCGTTCATCGGTGACGCCAGCTTTACCTACACCGCCGAAAACGCGGACGGCGCGACGGACGACGCGACCGTTCATGTCCGCGTTTTCGAGGTCGGCGGAGAGGCCGATGCGCCCGAAATCACACCGGGCGACGGATTTGCCAAGGACGACGCCGCCAAGGTCGGCGCGTGGCGGTCGATCCTCATCCGGGTCGACCGGAACGACGATTTCGAGAAGGACGACGGCGCCCGGGTGGTCGCCATCGACGGCCAGTCGATCGCGCCGGGCGAGACGGTCGAAGTCGATTCCGGCCAAGTGACGCTCAGCAGCAAGGGAACGCCCAACTATAAACCGTCTCCAGGCTGGCAGATGGAACCGATCTGGCTGCCGCCGCCGGAAGCCGTCTTCAAACGACTCCTGGAGATCGGCAGCGACGGCTATCAGAACTTCACCCTTTTCGAGCATGTGGGATGGTCGCTGTTCCGGGTGGTCGCCGGGTTTCTCGGCGGGGCCCTGATAGGCATTCCTCTGGGTTATGCCATGGGCCTCAGCGACTGGTTCCGCGGCTGGTTCGACCCCATTGTGGAATTCATGCGGCCGGTGCCGCCGCTGGCGCTGATCCCCTTGGTGATCATCTGGGCCGGCATCGGCGAGCTCGGGAAGTGGGTGCTTTTATTCCTTGCAGCCCTGTGGATCATGGCCATCGCAGCCCGGGCCGGCGTGTCCGGCGTGCGGATATCGAAGGTCCATGCGGCCTATTCGCTGGGCGCCTCGAAATGGCAGATCCTGCGTCATGTGATCGTGCCGAACTCGCTGCCGGAGATCTTCACCGGCGCCCGTGTCGCCATGGGCGTCTGCTGGGGAACGGTGGTCGCCGCCGAACTGGTCGCGGCCGAAAAGGGTGCCGGCATGATGATCATGGTCGCCTCGCGCTTCCAACTCACCGATATCGTGATCATGGGCATCATCCTGATCGGCACGATCGGCTACAGCATCGACATCCTGATGCGCATGGCGGAGAGCTGGCTGATCCCCTGGAAGGGCAAGGGGTAAGCGCGGACTGAGCGGGGTCCCAAGAAGCTACAAGTGGATTGTCATTCCCGCGAAGGCGGGAATCCAGAAGGCACCAGCCTCACCGCGGCTCCAGCGTGTACACTGGATTCCCGCCTTCGCGGGAATGACAGTCGTGGTTTGGATCGGCCGACAGCTCCCGACGGCCTTAAGCTGCCGCTACTCCTTCACCCGCTCCGACTTCGGATCATAGAGCGGCTTCAAGCTGGCCTCGGCGGGAAAGCGCTCTCCGGCCACCTCGATCTCGTACGACGCTGCCAGCACTTCGGCCGGTGCTTCTCCTGGCGTGCAAGGCACATAACCAAGGCCGATGGCGGCGCCCAGATGGTGGCCGTAATTGCCGGAGGTCAGATAGCCTACTTGGCGTCCATCCCGCCAGATCGGCTCATGGTGATAGAGCAGCGGTTCGGGATCGTTCAGACGGAATTGCAACAGGCGCTGGGACAGCCCCTCCTCTTTCTTCGCCAGCACCGCCGTGCGGCCGGTGAAGTCGCCGAAACGCGAGGCCGGCTTGTCCGGCTTGACCGCAAAACCCAGCCCGGCCTCCAGAACATGGTCCTCATCGGAGATGTCGTGGCCGAAATGGCGGAATGCCTTTTCGATGCGGCAGGAATCCAGCGCATGCATGCCGCACAGCCTGAGTCCGTGATCGGAACCGCGCTCGACGATGGTGTCGAAGATGTGCCGGGCCTGATCGGTCGGCATATAGAGCTCCCAACCCAACTCGCCCACATAGGTGATGCGGTGGGCCCGAACGAGACCCATGCCGAACTCGATTTCGCGCGCCGTGGCGAAGGGGAATGCCTCGTTGGAGAGATCGGCGGGGGTCAGCGGCTGCAGCAGATCGCGCGCCTTCGGCCCCATGATCGCGATCACCGCCTCGGCGCTGGTGGCGTCCCAGGCGAAACAATGGGCGTCGTCCGGGATGGCGCGCTGCAGCCATGACACATCGCGGATGCCCGTGGCGGCCGAAGTAATGACGATGAACCGGGTCTCCGACAGGCGGGTAACGGTCAGATCCGCGGTGACGCCGCCGCGCGGGTTGAGCCACTGAGTGTAGACGATGCGGCCGGGTTCGACATCAACGTTATTGGCCGAGACCTTCTGCAGCACGTCGAGCGCGTCCCTGCCCTCGACCCGGATCTTGGCAAAGGAGCTCATGTCGAACAGGCCGACAGCCTCGCGGACCGCCTTGTGTTCTCCGGCGGAATGCTCGAACCAGTTCTGCCGCTTCCAGGAATAGGTGTATTCCGGCGTCAATCCCTGGGCCCGCTCCGCCTCGGGCAGATACCAATTCGGCCGTTCCCAGCCGGCCAGCTCGCCGAAACAGGCGCCCCGCGCCTCCAGACGCTCATGCAACGCTGTCTGCCGCACGCCTCTTGCCGTCGCGTATTGCCGGTAGGGGAAGTGGTCGGCGTAGAGCAGGCCGAGCACCTCGGTGGCGCGGTGAAAGAGGTAGGTGCGATTGCCCTGGAAAGGCTGCATGCGGCGGATGTCGACGTCCCAGAGATCGTAGGGCGGCTCGCCCGCATCCATCCATTGCGCCAGCGCCTGGCCGGCGCCGCCGGCGGAGCCGATACCGATCGAGTTGAACCCCGCGGCGACGAAGAAGTTCTTCAGCTCCGGCGCCTCGCCCAGCAGGTAGCGGTCGTCGGGCGTGAAACTCTCCGGGCCGTTGAAGAATGTATGGATGCCGGTGGTCTCCAGGATCGGCAGCCGGGCGATGGCGGCCTCCAGGATCGGCTCGAAATGATCGAAATCCTCGGGCAGCTGGTCGAAGCAGAAATCCTCCGATATGCCGTCCATGCCCCAGGGCTTGGCCACCGGCTCGAAGGCGCCGACCAGCAGCTTGCCGGCATCCTCCTTGAAATAGGAGTGCTCGTCCGGCACCCGCAGGGACGGCAGATCGCGGGCGAGGCCCGGAATGCCCTCGGTCAGGATGTAGAAATGCTCGCAGGCATGCAGCGGCACGTTCACCCCGGCCATGCGGCCGACCGCATGCCCCCACATGCCGGCGCAGTTGACCACATGGTCCGCGACAATGTCGCCTTTCGTCGTGGCAACGCCGGTAACCCGCCCATCCTTCTGGTGGATCGCGGTGACGGCGATGTTCTCGAAGACCCGGACGCCGTTCTGCCGAGCGCCCTTGGCCAGGGCCAGGGCGATGTTTCCCGGATCGCCCTGCCCGTCTTTCGCCAGGTAGACTCCGCCCAGCACGCCATCCCCGTTCAGCAGCGGATAGCGCTCCAGGCATTCCGCGGCGGAAATCTCTTCGGCCTCGACACCGAACACCCGCGCCATGGCGGCGTTGCGCCGCAACTCCTCCATGCGCTCGCTGTTGAGGGCGACAATGACCGATCCGTTGCGCTTGAACCCGGTGGCGGCGCCGGTCTCTGCCTCCAGCGTGCCATAGAGCTCCTGTGAGTATTTGGCCAGCCGGGTGAGATTGTGGCTGGCCCGAAGCTGGGTGATCATCCCGGCAGCGTGCCAGGTGGTGCCGCTGGTGAGCTGCTTGCGCTCCAGCAGGACCACATCGGTCCAGCCCAGCTTGGCCAGATGATAGGCGACGGAGCAGCCGATCACGCCGCCGCCGATGATGACGGCCCGGGCGTGGCGTGGGAGGTCTTTTTGCATTTCGGTGTCGCTCCTAGGCATTGCGGCGCGCTTGCGGACAGATTATTCCGGATGTCATTCCCGCGAAGGCGGGAATCCAGGGGGCACGGTCCCGACGGCTGCGCCGCTGGGACCACTGGATTCCCGCCTTCGCGGGAATGACAAGTGGAGGATGCGGGAAAAGCGGCAACCTGTTGATTTGACGTCGTCCACCTTCCAACCACCTCAATACACCGGCGGCGAGATCACCCAGATCACCACCGTCTCGATGTCGCCCGGGTTGCGCCAGCGATAGGGCTCGTCGCGGAAGCGGAAGCTGTCGCCGGGGCCGAGGGTGAAGGGTCTGCCGCCGACCCACAGATCGAGCCGTCCGGACACCACATAGCCGGCCTCCTCGCTGGCGCGCCGGATCTCGGCCGTGAGTTCGGCGCCGGGCTGGAACACGGAATGGAACATCTCGAACCGGCCGCCGAGATCCGGCGACAGCAGCGCCTCGATCAGCCCGTCTTCGGGATTGCCAAGCCGGCGGCGCCGGTCGGCCCGCACCACATGGCCGCGATCCCCCTCATCCGCCTCCGCCCCCATGAAGAAGAAGCCGAGCGGCACCTCGAAGATTTCGGCAAATTGCCGGAGGTCGCCGATGGAAGGCTCAGACAGGCCGCGTTCGATCTGGCTGACGAACCCGATGGACCGTCCGGTGCGCAGCGCCAGTTCGGCCAGGGTCAGCCCGCGTCCCTTGCGCAGGGCGCGGATATCCGCCCCGAGACCATTGGCGGTGCCGGTGGTGGTGGCTTCGTTGGCAAGTGGCGTAGCGGCTTTGGCGGACATGGACGGTCATCCTCCCTGACGTGGGGAGGATGGCAGCCACTTCGTGAAACTTCTATCTATATTTTCACGACAGTGGAGTGCCGCCGAAAATTTTCACAGTGCATCATTGCCGAATGGTGGAGGACATCGACGACATGGCGGCCAGGGTCCGCATGGTGTCGAGCACGGTTTGGCTCTCGAACAGCACCGTATCGCTGCCCTGCCTTTCGACCATGGGCAGATCGTCGATCACATCAGTGAGCAATTGCGAGGTCAGGCGCATGGGTCTGCTCCTATCTATCCGCGCAGGGCCGGCCATTGGAAATTGCCACCCTATCAAGACGCCGGCTCGCTCGGGGCGATCCGTGATACCTGCAGATTCAGTGCTCCCCCTCACCCTCCCGCTTCGCGGGTCCCTCCCTCTCCCCGAGGAGAGGGTCTGTCAGTGGCGCCGTGAACTTCCCTCTCCTTGGGGAGAGAGAGACCCGGCGCGAAGCGCTGGGAGGGTGAGGGGGAGTGCTGTGTCTCCTTTTGAGCCCAGACGTTCAGGTTCCCGGATCGTCGATCAATGGCGTCGGCTTGGCCAGACGTTCCAACTCGGGTATCGCAGTCAGCCGGATGTCCCTGCCGTCCACCTCCACGCCATAGGCTTTCAGGGTGTTGAAGGCCCTGGACAGGTTTTCCGGAGTCATGCCCAGCAGGGCCGCGACCGTGCGCTTGTCGATGCCAAGAGTGATCGCGCCGTCCCCGCCCTGCTCCCGCTCGGCGGCCAGCAGATAATTCGCCAGACGCTCCACCGCGCTGCGCAGTTTCTGGTTCTTCAGCCCCTTGACCACCTGGCGGTAGCTGCTCGCCAGTTCGACCACCATCGCCCGCGCAAAAGCGGCGTCGCGCTCAAATAGATCGCGGATGTTGGCCGACGGGATCATCAGGATGAGCGATTTCAAGGTGGTCCGGGCCGACATCAGATAGACCGCATCCTTCATGACGGCGGCCAGGATGAAGGTGGAGACCGGATGGATCAATTCCATGGTGGTCTCCCGCCCATTGCCGCCGGCGTATAACTCGACGCAGCCCTCGACCACCACATACAGAAAGTCGGCCCGGTCGCCCTCCTCGATCAGCTGAACCTGCGCCGGGAAGCGCTGCAGGAACGCGGCCTGCAGAAGTTCCTCGAAGCTGGCTTCCTCCATGCCGGAGAAAAGCGCCAGCCTTCGAACATCGTCGCGGTCTTCGAGTCGCATGCCCGAACCTCGCCGACCGTCTTGATCATTGTCAAGGTCCGCACTGACTTCCGCTAAGTCAATTCTTTGATCCGACAATCGCAGGCTTCTGATCAGTCAACTAGAAGCACGAATTAGGTCATTGAATTCGTTGTTTTTCCGATCTGCCCCTCAGGATTGATCGAGATCAAACCAGCCAGCCGGGGGTCCGCGCTATTGAACCCTGTGAGATCGGGTGCGTCCGATCTGGGCGCATGACTGGGAGGCATGGAAGATGACGGGACTTGCTGGCGTTACGCAAGCGCAGCAGCGTGGTGCACTGACAACCAGCACCGTGGCATTCACGGTCTGTTTCGCCGTATGGACGATCTTTTCGATCATCGGCGTGCAGATCAAAGAGGATCTGGGCCTGAGCGACACCCAGTTCGGGTTGCTGGTGGGCACGCCGATCCTGACCGGCTCGCTGAGCCGGATCTTCCTGGGCATCTGGGCCGACCAGTATGGCGGCCGCATCGTCTATGTCTGCGTGATGATCCTGGCGGCGCTGGCGACCTTCACCCTGTCCTATGCCGATACCTACATTCTGACCTTGCTGGCGGCGCTCGGCGTCGGCCTGGCCGGCGGCTCCTTCGCGGTCGGCATCGCCTATGTCTCCAAATGGTACCCGCCCGGCAAGCAGGGCACGGCGCTGGGCATTTTCGGCGTCGGCAATGTCGGCGCCGCGGTGACCAAATTCATCGCGCCTTTCGTGCTGGTCGCCTTCGGCTGGACCACCGTCGCCCAGGTCTGGGCAGGGGCGCTGATCGTCATGGCGGCGATATTCTGGTTCACCACCGAAGACGACCCGGCCGAGAAGGAACGCCGCGCCCGGGGCGAGAAGCCGCGCAGCACCCTGCTTGAGCTGGAACCGCTGAAGAACCAGCAGGTCTGGCGTTTTGCGCTGTATTACTTCTTCGTCTTCGGCGGCTTCGTGGCGCTGGCGCTGTGGCTGCCGCGCTATCTGATGGGCGTCTACGATCTGGACATCAAGCAGGCCGGCATGATCGCCGTCTTCTATTCGGTCCCGGCCTCCCTGTTCCGGGCCTATGGCGGCCATCTGTCGGACCGCTATGGCGCACGGCGGATCATGTACTGGACCTTCGGCGTCTCCATGCTGTGCCTGTTCATGCTGTCCTATCCGGACACCGACTATGTGATCCACGGGATCGAGGGTGACATCGCCTTCTCGACGAGCATGGGGCTGGTGCCCTTCGTCATCGCCATCTTCATCCTCGGCTTCTTCATGTCGCTGGGCAAAGCGGCGGTCTACAAGCACATCCCGGTCTACTACCCGGACCATGTGGGCTCGGTCGGCGGGCTGGTCGGCATGATCGGCGGCCTCGGCGGTTTCATCCTGCCGATCCTGTTCGGCGTGATGAACGATCTGACCAACATCCCGACCGGCATCTTCATGCTGATGTTCGGACTAGTGGCCGCAACCGTCATCTGGATGCATCTGTCGATCCGCCAGATGGAGCGCGATGTCGCCGGCGATGTGCTGGACAAGCTGCCGCCGCTGGCGGAGCTGAAGGAGGTGCATACGGAAGAGGAACATGGCGGCAAGTTGGGGCCGCTGCTGACCGATTGGCGGCCGGACGATCCGGAATTCTGGAGGACCGAGGGACATCGGATCGCCCAACGCAATCTGTGGATCTCGATCCCCTGCCTGCTGCTGGCCTTTTCGGTCTGGCTCGTGTGGAGCGTGGTCGTCGCCAAGCTGCCGTCGATCGGTTTCGAGTACGATACCAGCCAGTTGTTCTGGCTGGCCGCCCTGCCCGGCCTGTCCGGCGCCACCCTGCGCATCTTCTACTCCTTCATGGTGCCGATCTTCGGCGGCAGGCTGTGGACGGCGCTGACCACCGCGTCGCTGATCATCCCGGCCCTGGGGATCGGCTATGCGGTGCAGGATCCGAGCACGCCGTATTTCATCTTCCTGGTGCTGGCGCTGCTCTGCGGCTTCGGCGGCGGCAACTTCGCCTCCTCCATGGCCAATATCAGCTTCTTCTTCCCCAAGAAGGAGAAGGGCCAGGCTCTGGCGATGAATGCCGGGCTCGGCAATGCCGGCGTCAGCGTCATGCAATTCGCGGTGCCGCTGGTGATCACCGCCGGCGTGTTCGGGGCGCTGGGCGGCGAGCCCCAGGTCACGGCGGACGGGACCGAGCTTTGGATCCAGAATGCCGGCTTCATCTGGGTGCCGTTCCTGATCGTCTCCACCCTGCTGGCCTGGTTCGGCATGAACGACATCGCCGACGCCAAGGCGTCCTTCGCCGAACAGGCGGTGATCTTCCAGCGCAAGCACAACTGGATCATGTGCTGGCTCTACACCGGCACCTTCGGCTCGTTCATCGGCTATTCCGCGGGCTTCCCGCTGCTGGCCAAGACCCAGTTCCCGGATGTGGACTCGCTGAAATTCGTATTTCTGGGGCCGCTGGTCGGCGCGCTCAGCCGGGCCGCCACCGGCTGGATCTCCGACAAATACGGCGGCGGGCGGGTCACGCTGTGGGTGTTCTGGCTGATGATCGCGGCGGTCGCCGGGGTGCTCTACTTCCTCGGCATCAAGGACCAGCCGGGCGCGTTCTGGGGCTTCTTCGCGATGTTCATGGTGCTGTTCCTGGCAACCGGCATCGGCAACGCCTCCACCTTCCAGATGATCCCGATCATCATGCGCGAGGAGATCGGCCGGCTGATGCCGGACGCCACCGGGCCACAGCGGGTGCGGCAGGCGGAAAAGGAATCCGCCGCCATCATCGGCTTCACCTCGGCGATCGCCGCCTATGGCGCCTTCTTCATCCCGAAGGCCTACGGCACCTCGATCAACGCGACCGGCGGTCCGGAAGCCGCCCTGTGGGGCTTCCTGATCTTCTACGTCACCTGCGCGATGGTCACCTGGTGGATCTACACACGGCGCGGCGGCCTGCTGCACGACATCGAGCGGCACGGGCCATCGGCAACCACGACGACACCGGCGACGGCCTGATCGGGGTTGGCAGCGATGCAACCAAGACCCCCTCACCCTCCCACGGCTTCGCCGCGGGTCCCACCCTCTCCCCAAGGAGAGGGGATTTTGAGGCGGCCTCGAAAAACCCTCTCCTTGGGGAGAGGGAGGGACCCGGCGCGAATGCGACGGGAGGGTGAGGGGGAGCACGCCCTCACCAAATTCGAACCTGCATTTGCGGATGGAACAAAGCCATGAGTCACCTGCTCGACCGTCTGAACTTCTTCGCCAGCAAGGAAACCGGGCGTTTCTCCGGCAATCACGGCGTCACCACCGGCGAGGACCGAAGCTGGGAGGAGTCCTATCGCCAGCGCTGGCAGCACGACAAGATCGTGCGCTCCACCCATGGCGCCAACTGCACCGGCTCGTGCTCCTGGAAGATCTACGTCAAGGGAGGGATCGTCACCTGGGAGACCCAGCAGACCGACTATCCGCGCACCCGGCCCGATCTGCCGAACCACGAGCCGCGAGGCTGTTCCAGGGGCGCCAGCTATAGCTGGTACCTGTATTCCGGCAACCGGGTGAAATACCCGCTGGTGCGCTCGCGGCTGGTCAAGCTGTGGCGCGAGGCGCGGGTGATGCTGTCGCCGGTGGCGGCCTGGGCCTCGATCGTCGAGGACCCGGCCAAGCGCGCGAGCTATACCAAGATCCGCGGCCATGGCGGTTTCGTGCGCGCCGGTTGGGACGAGGTGACGGAGATCATCGCCGCCTCCAACGCCTACACCGCCAAGAAACACGGGCCCGACCGGGTGATCGGCTTCTCGCCGATCCCGGCCATGTCGATGGTCTCCTATGCCGCCGGCTCGCGGTATCTGTCGCTGCTGGGCGGCGTCTGCATGTCGTTCTACGACTGGTATTGCGACCTGCCGCCGGCCTCGCCGCAGACCTGGGGCGAGCAGACCGACGTGCCGGAAAGCGCGGATTGGTACAATTCCGGCTTCCTGCTGATCTGGGGCTCCAACGTGCCGCAGACCCGCACCCCCGACGCCCATTTCTATACCGAGGCCCGCTACAAGGGCACCAAGAGCGCTGTGATCTGCCCGGACTACTCCGAGGCGTCGAAATTCGCCGATATCTGGCTGCATCCCAAGCAGGGCACCGATGCGGCCCTGGCCATGGCCATGGGCCATGTGATCCTGCGCGAGTTCCATCTGGACCGGCAGGCTGAATACTTCGAGAGCTATTGCCGGCAATATTCCGACATGCCGATGCTGGTGCGGCTGGAGAAGCGCGAGGGCCACTATGTGCCGGCGCGCCTGCTGCGGTCCTCGGAATTCGAGGACGGGCTCGGCGAGAAGAACAACCCCGATTGGAAGACCGTCGCCGTGGACGACACCAGCGGCGAGATCGTGGTGCCACAGGGCTCCGTGGGCTTCCGCTGGGGCGAGCAGGGCAAGTGGAACCTGGAGGAGAAGGATTCCGGCGGCAAGGACACCCAGCTCAAACTCAGCCTGATCGTCGATGAGGATCATGACGAGGTCGCCGAGATCGGCTTCCCCTATTTCGGCAACCGCAAGCACGACCATTTCCAGGGCACCGACCATCCCGACGTGCTGGTCCGCCGGGTGCCGGTCAAGAGCGTGAAGACCAAGGAAGGCGATATCCTGGTCGCCACGGTTTTCGACCTGTTCGCCGCCAATTACGGCCTCGACCGAGGCCTCGGCGGCGAGCATGTGGCGGAATCCTACGACGACATGACGCCCTATACGCCGGCCTGGGCGGAGGCCATCACCGGCGTGCCGCGCGGCCAGATCGCCACCGTGGCCCGGGAATTCGCCCTGAACGCCGAGAAGACGCTGGGCAAATCCATGGTGATCCTGGGGGCCGGGCTGAACCACTGGTACCACATGGACATGAACTACCGGGGGATCATCAATCTCCTGGTGATGTGCGGCTGCGTCGGCCAGTCCGGCGGCGGCTGGGCCCATTATGTGGGCCAGGAGAAGCTGCGGCCGCAGACCGGCTGGCTGCCGCTGGCGTTCGGGCTGGATTGGAACCGCCCGCCCCGGCACATGAACTCGACCTCCTTCTGGTACGCCCATACCGACCAATGGCGCTATGAGAGCCTTACCGTGGACGAGATCCTGTCGCCGACGGCGCCGGAGGGGCCCTGGGACGGCACCCTGATCGACTACAATGTCCGGGCTGAGCGCATGGGCTGGCTGCCCTCCGCGCCGCAACTCAAGACCAACCCGCTGGAGATCGCCGCCAAGGCCAAGAAGGCCAAGATGGAGCCTAAGGACTGGCTGATCGCGGCGTTGAAATCCGGCGACGTCCAGATGTCCTGCGAGGATCCGGACGACCCGGCCAACTGGCCGCGCAACCTGTTCGTCTGGCGCTCCAACCTGCTCGGCTCGTCGGGCAAGGGCCACGAGTACTTCCTGAAGCACCTGCTGGGCACGCCCCACGGCGTCCAGGGCAAGGATCTGGGCGAGGATGGCGGGGCGAAGCCGAGCGAGGTCGCCTGGCATGAGGACGCGCCGGAGGGCAAGCTGGACCTGCTGGTGACCCTCGACTTCCGCATGTCGACCACTTGCGTCTATTCCGACATCGTCCTGCCGACCGCCACCTGGTACGAGAAGAACGATCTCAACACCTCCGACATGCACCCGTTCATCCACCCGCTGACGGCGGCGGTGGACCCGGCCTGGGAGGCGCGCAGCGACTGGGAAATCTACAAGGGCATCGCCAAGAAGTTCTCCGAGGTGGCGCCCGAAGTGCTGGGCGTCGAGCAGGATGTGGTGCTGACCCCGATCCTGCACGACACTCCGGGTGAAATCGCCCAGGCCATGGATGTGAAGGATTGGAAGCGCGGCGAGACCGAGGCGGTGCCCGGCCTGACCATGCCGCAGATCGCCGTGGTCGAGCGCGACTATCCCAACCTCTACAAGCGCTTCACGGCACTGGGCCCGCTGTTGGAGAAGTTGGGCAATGGCGGCAAGGGCATCTCCTGGAACACCGACCATGAGGTCGAGTTCCTCAAGCGCCTGAATGGCGAGGTGACCGAGGACGGGCCGACCAAGGGCATGGCCCGCATCGAGTCCGATATCGACGCGACCGAGGTGATCCTGACCCTGGCGCCGGAGACCAATGGCGAAGTGGCGGTGAAGGCCCGGAACGCCCTGTCCAAGGCGACCGGCCGCGAGCACGCCCATCTGGCGCTGCCCAAGGAGGACGAAAAGATCCGCTTCCGGGATGTGGTGGCGCAGCCGCGCAAGATCATCTCGTCGCCGACCTGGTCGGGGATCGAGTCCGAGAAGGTCTGCTACAACGCCGGCTACACCAACGTGCATGAGATGATCCCCTGGCGCACCCTGACCGGCCGCCAGCAGCTCTATCAGGATCATCTGTGGATGCGGGCTTTTGGTGAGGCGCTCTGCGTCTACCGGCCGCCGATCGACACCAAGACCGTGGCCCCGGTGATCGACAGCAAGCCAAACGGCCAGAAGCAGATCGTGCTGAACTTCATCACCCCGCACCAGAAATGGGGCATCCACTCCACCTATACCGACAATCTGATGATGCTGACCATGTCGCGCGGCGGCCCCATCGTGTGGCTGTCGGAGACCGACGCGGCCAAGGTCGGGATCGCCGACAATGACTGGGTGGAGGCTTACAACAGCAACGGCGCGCTGGTCGCCCGGGCCGTGGTGTCCCAGCGCATGCGCGAAGGCACGCTGTTCATGTACCACGCCCAGGAGAAGATCGTGAACGTGCCGGGCTCGGAGGTCACCGGGCAGCGCGGCGGCATCCACAACTCGGTCACCAGGACGGTGGTTAAGCCGACCCACATGATCGGCGGCTACGCCCAGCAATCCTACGGCTTCAACTACTACGGCACGGTCGGCTCGAACCGCGACGAGTTCGTCATCCTGCGCAAAATGGAGAATGTCGACTGGCTGGAAGGTCCCCCGACTCCCACCAAACTGGAGGCAGCAGAATGAAGATCCGCGCCCAGGTCGGCATGGTGCTGAACCTCGATAAGTGCATCGGGTGCCACACCTGCTCCGTCACCTGCAAGAACGTCTGGACCAACCGCGAGGGCATGGAATACGCATGGTTCAACAATGTCGAGACCAAGCCCGGCATCGGCTATCCCAAGGAGTGGGAGAACCAGGCCAAATGGAACGGCGGCTGGACTCGGACAAGGGGCGGCAAGCTGCGGCCGAAGATGGGCGCGAAATGGCGCATCCTGGCCAATATCTTCGCCAACCCGGACCTGCCGGAGATCGACGACTATTACGAGCCCTTCACCTTCGATTACGAGCATCTGCAGACGGCGAAGGAATCCAAGGCCATGCCGACGGCGCGGCCGCGCTCGCTGATCACCGGCGAACGCATGGAGAAGATCGAATGGGGGCCGAACTGGGAGGAGATCCTGGGCGGCGAGTTCTCCAAGCGCTCCAAGGATGTCAACTTCGAGGGCATCGAGAAGGAGATCTACGGCCAGTTCGAGAACACCTTCATGATGTACCTGCCCAGGCTGTGCGAGCACTGCCTGAATCCGACTTGCGTCGCCGCCTGCCCGTCCGGCGCGATCTACAAGCGCGAGGAGGACGGCATCGTCCTGATCGACCAGGAGAAGTGCCGGGGCTGGCGCATGTGCGTCTCGGGCTGCCCGTACAAGAAGATCTACTACAACTGGTCGAGCGGCAAATCCGAGAAATGCATCTTCTGCTATCCGCGCATCGAGGCGGGACAGCCGACCGTGTGCTCGGAGACCTGCGTCGGCCGCATCCGCTATCTCGGCGTGTTGCTCTATGACGCCGACCGCATCGAGGAGGCGGCCTCCGCGCCGGACACCCAGGACCTCTACCAGGCCCAGTGCGACATCTTCCTGAACCCGAACGATCCGGCGGTGATCGCCCAGGCCCGCGCCGACGGCGTGCCCGACGCCTGGCTTGACGCGGCGAAGAACTCGCCGGTCTACAAGATGGCGATGGATTGGAAGGTCGCTTTCCCGCTGCACCCGGAATACCGGACCCTGCCCATGGTCTGGTACGTGCCGCCGCTGTCGCCGATCCAATCCGCCGCCGAGGCCGGCCAGATCGGCGTCGATGGCGATATGCCCGATGTGCGCAGCCTGCGCATCCCGGTGCGCTACCTCTCCAATCTGCTGACCGCCGGCAAGGACGAGCCGGTGATCCAGGGGCTGGAACGCATGCTGGCCATGCGCGGCTATATGCGGGCCAAGACCGTGGACGGGGTGATCGACGAGAGCTGGGCCGAGCGGGTCGGGCTGACCGCCGCCCAGATCGAGGACATGTACCACATCATGGCCATCGCCAATTACGAGGACCGTTTCGTCATCCCGACCAGCCATCGCGAAGTCAACGAGGATGCCTACGACATCCGCGGCAGCTGCGGTTTCAGCTTCGGCAATGGCTGCTCCGGCGGCACCAGCGAGAGCAACCTGTTCGGCGGCAAGCCGCGCAAATCGGTGACGACGCCGACGGAGGTATTCTGATGAGACGGACCCTGAAATGCCTGTCGGTGCTGCTGTCCTATCCCAGCGAGGAGCTGGTCGCGGCTGCGCCGGAGATCCGAGCGACTCTGATCGCCGAAGGGCTGGTGGCGAAATCCGAGATGAGGCCGTTGCTGGCGCTGGTGGACGGTTTCGCCCTGGGCGACATCTACGATCTGCAGGAGCGCTACGGCCTGCTGTTCGACCGCACCCGGTCCCTGTCGCTGCACTTGTTCGAGCATGTGCATGGCGAAAGCCGGGAGCGCGGACAGGCCATGGTCGATCTGAAGGCCCATTATACCAGCGGTGGAAGGTTCTGACTCTCAGGGGATTCCTTTTCGTGGCGGGATGTGATTCAAGTGTGACGAGGGAGACTCGCCATGCCATCGACCGTTGCACTCCGAGACGACTATGACGCCGCCGAACTGCGCACTCTGGCCAAGCGCAGCCGGGACCCGCGCCAGATCCGGCGGCTGTTGGCAATAGCGGCGGTCTATGCCGGCATGAGCCGGGCGGCGGCGGCTCAGGTCGGTGGCATGGACCGGCAAACGCTCAGGGACTGGGCGCATCGTTTCAATGCGGAAGGTCCCGAGGGCCTGACGGACCGTGCACGTGCCGGCCGGCCGCGCCATCTCAGCGACGCTCAGATGGCGGCCTTGGCCGAGATCGTGGAGACCGGCCCCGATCTGGCGACAGACGGGGTCGTACGCTGGCGGCGGATCGACCTGAAGCGTGTGATCGAGGAACGCTTTGGCGTCGTCAGCGCCGAGCGGACGGTCACCGACCTGCTTGCCAGGCTGTCCTTCTCCTACATCAGCGGCCGGCCGCAGCATCCGCTCCAAGATCAGCGCGTGCTCGATGGGTTTAAAAAAACTTCCCGCGCACGCTCGCCGCGCACATAGGCCATCTGCCCAAAGGCAAGCGCGTCGAGATTTGGTTCCAGGACGAGGCCAGGCTCGGCCAGAAGAATGGCCGCGTCCGGATCTGGGCGAAGAAGGGAAGCCGCCCGCGCCTGCCCGCCGACCAGCGCTACGAGAACGCCTATCTGTTCGGCGCCATCTGTCCCCGGCTTGGCAAGGGCGCCGCCCTCATGCTGCCCATGGCCAACACGGCCGCCATGCAAATGCATCTCGACGAGATTAGCCGAAACGTCGCCGCCAAGGCCCATGCCGTCATCCTCATGGACCGCGCCGGATGGCACAGCACCGATAAGCTCAAGGTCCCGAAGAACCTCACCATCATCCTGCTGCCGCCCCGCTCGCCAGAACTCAACCCGGTCGAGAACATCTGGCAGTACCTCCGCCAGAACTGGCTCTCCAACCGCGTCTTCGAGACCTACGACGCCATCCTTGATGTCGGCTGCGAGGCCTGGAACAAGCTCCTCGCCCAGCCCGAAACCATTATGTCCATCGGAATGAGGGACTGGGCGCATGGCGGTCAGTAGTTATTGCCGTTGGTATTACGCCCGGCACGGGCTGGTGCTCGGCACCAGCGAGATGCCGGATTTCCTGCCGCTGTTCCTGGAGTTCCTGTCGACCCGGCCGCTTCCGGAGGCCCGGTCCCTGCTTGGCCAGCCGCTGCATGTGCTCACCGCACTGAGGCAGAGGCTGGCCAAGCGCAAGAGCCCCTATGCGGCCGCCTTCGCCGCGCTGGAGTCGATCGCCGAGGCGGATACCGGCGATGTGGTCGAGACGAAACTGGCAGATCTGCCCGACGACGACCCGAACGATCTTGAAGCGCTCGACCGCGCCTGGGAGGACGAGCCGGTGACCTTCGGTCCCGGTGCTGCCGGCGGCGTGTCGCCCGGCGGCGGCTGCCCGGCGGTGCGCGAGACCCTGTCGCGGATGGACCCCCCCGCCAAGCCGAACCCCAACACCCCAGCCTGACGAGGCATCGATGGCCAGCTTCCTCAATACGCTTTTCTTCGGGATCTATCCCTATATCGCGCTGGCGGTGATGGTGCTGGGCACGATCATCCGCTACGACCGTGAGCCCTATACCTGGCGCTCGGGCTCAAGCCAGCTCTTGCGCCGCAAACAGCTCGTCATGGGCTCGGTGCTGTTCCATGTCGGGGTGCTGATCGTCTTCTTCGGTCATCTGGGCGGATTGCTGACTCCGATCGCGCTGTTCGACATGATCGGGATCAGTCATAGTTTCAAGCAGATGATGGCCATCGTGGTCGGCGGCGTCGCCGGGGTGATGTGCCTGATCGGGGCGCTGATGCTGCTGCACCGGCGGCTTTTCGACCGGCGTATCCGGACCACCTCAAGCTTCGCCGATATCGGCATCCTTGCGCTGTTGACGGCGCAGCTCCTGCTCGGGCTGGCGACAATTCCGATCTCGCTCGGCCATCTGGACGGCCATGAGATGGTGACTTTCATGAGCTGGGCGCAGGGCATCTTCACGTTCGACATGGCGGCGTCGGGTTACATCGCCGGCGCCAACCCGATCTTCAAGTTGCATCTGCTGCTCGGGTTGACCATCTTCCTGCTGTTCCCGTTCACCCGGCTGGTGCATATGCTGAGCGTGCCGCTGCGCTATCTGTGGCGGCCAGGCTATCAAGTCGTACGCGGCCGGCAGGCCAACCACCGCAGCCCGGCGGAGTAACACCATGGAAGAGATCAGCGTCAACCAGATCGCCATCGCGCCCGATGCCATCGCCGCCGAGGTGCAGAACCATCCGGCCGATACCCCGGACCGCGCGCGCAGCGCCGCCGCCCTGGCCCTGGTGGTCCGGGAACTGTTGCTGCAACGGGCGCGGGAGATCGATTTGAAACCCGAACCGGTGAGCGATGAGGAGGGCCGCCGCGAGACCGATGACGAGGCGTTGACCCGCCAACTCCTCGACAAGGAAGTGACCACCCCGGACGCCGACGAGGCCGCCTGCCGCCGCTTCTACGACAACAACCAGCAGCGTTTCCAAAGCCCTGATCTGTTCCAGGCGGCGCATATCCTGTTCTCCGCCGATCCGGCGGATAAACCCGCCTACATCCAGGCGATCGAGCAGGCTTCGGCCCTGATCGCCGCCCTGCAGGACAATCCCGGCAAGTTCGCCGACCTCGCCCGGACCCATTCCGCCTGCCCGTCGGCGGCCCAGGGCGGCAATCTGGGCCAGGTCACCAAGGGCCAAACCGTGCCGGAGTTCGAGACCTTCCTGTTCAATCTGGAGGACGGCCAGCTTTGCCCGGTGCCGGTGAAATCCCGCTATGGCGTGCACGTGCTGCGCCTGGACCGCAAGATCGCCGGCAAGCAACTGCCCTTCGAGCATGTCCGCGAGCGCATCGCCGACTACCTGGTGGAATCAAGCTGGCGGCTGGGCGTCGCCCAATACATCCGGCTGCTGGCCGGACAGGCGGATATCCGCGGCATTGCCCTGGACGGCACCGACAGCCCGCTGGTGCAGTAGGGCTGTTTACACGCGACAAGAGCCGATTCTTCGTGTGAAATCCGGTCATTCCTCGACCCTGCCGCTTGCAAAGTGATCGTACTTCTCCGATTTCCGAGCAGGAGCATCGTCACTGAAGAGGCCCTGCACGCCCATGCATGAAGACCTTCTGGCCCGCAATGTGAAATGGGCGAAAGAGCGCGTCGCCGCCGACCCGGGGTATTTCAAGCGGCTGTCGAACCTCCAGCGGCCGGAATATCTGTGGATCGGCTGCGCCGACAGCCGGGTGCCGGCGAACGTCATCACCGGGCTGGCGCCGGGTGAGGTTTTCGTTCACCGCAACGTCGCGAACCTGATCAACCCCGGCGATCTGAACGCCCTGTCGGTACTGCAATTCGCCGTGGAAGTCCTGCAGGTCAAATACATCATCGTCTGCGGCCATTACGGCTGCGGCGGCGTGCGCGCGGCGACCGATGGCGACCGGCACGGCTTGATCGACCATTGGCTCGAGCCGATCCGCGACACCGCCCGCGCCAATGCGGAGGCGTTGGACGCCCTGCCCAATGAGGGCTTACGGCACGATCTGCTCTGCGAACTGAACGTCATGGCGCAAGTCCAGCGGGTCGCGGAAACCCCGATCGTAAGGGATGCCTGGGCGGGCTGCCAACCACTGGCGATCAGCGGCTGGGTGTACGGGCTGAAAGACGGTGTGCTCCGCGATCTTGGCTGCACCAGGACCGGGCCCAGGGGGTAGCAGACCGTTCTTGTCAGGGACTCATACCAAGTCCCGCTGAGGCGGACTCGTAGGGGATTCCCGAATCGGCTTTGATCTGATTCAACATGGCAAACGAAGGAGGTTTGCCATGTCGGTTGCTGTTGCCTTGCGGGAGGATTTCGACGCCGCGTCGGTGCGGTCTGCGGCCAAGATGGCCGGTGATGGGGCTCATGCCCGTCGGCTGCTGGCGATCGCGGAGATCTACGATGGTGGGACGCGCAGCGACGCGGCACGGATCGGCGGGGTCGGCCTTCAAACGGTGCGGGACTGGGTTCTTCGCTTCAACGCGAAGGGACCGGAGGGGCTGGTCACCGGCAAGGCGCCCGGCAAGACGCCGAGGCTCGACGAGGCTCAGCGCCGGGCCTTGGCGAGGACCGTCGAGAGCGGTCCGATGCCGGCGGTCCACGGGGTCGTGCGCTGGCGTCTGGTCGATCTGGCGCAGTGGGTCTGGGACGAGTTCCGGGTCTCGATCAGCAAGCAGACCCTGAGCCGGGAGTTGCGCGCCATGGGCTTCCGCAGGCTCTCGGCGCGGCCGCGTCACTATGCCCAGGATGACGAGGCCATGGCGGCGTTCAAAAAAACTTCCCCGCCCTTGTGGGCGCGATCGCGGCGCAGCAGGCCGGTGGCCGGCCGATAGAGATCTGGTTCCAAGACGAGGCCAGGGTCGGGCAGAAGAACAAGATCACACGGCGCTGGGCCAGGCGTGGCACCCGGCCCAGGGCAGCTCACGATCAACGGACGCGGTCCGCCTATATCTTCGGCGCGATCTGCCCCGCCGAGGGCAAGGGGGCGGCTCTCGTCCTGCCCAAATGCAACACCGCCGCCATGGCGCTGCACCTCCGGGAGATCGCCCAAGCCGTGGCGCCGGGCGCTCATGCCGTCGTCGTCCTCGATCAGGCCGGCTGGCATGGCTCCGCCAAGCTCACCATCCCCGACAACATCACCCTCGTCCCGCTGCCGCCCCGATCCCCGGAGCTCAATCCGGCCGAGAACATCTGGCAGTTCCTCCGCGGCAACTGGCTCTCCAACCGGGTCTTCAAGTCCTACGACGACATCGTCGACCACTGCTGCTACGCCTGGAACCGCCTCGTCGACCAACCCTGGACCATCATGTCCATCGGCACCCGCGATTGGGCCCATCGGTCATGATCAATGAGACTTGGTATCAGTGCTCGCCCTCACCCTCCCACGCTAACGCGCGGGTCCCTCTCTCTCCCAGAGGGAGAGGGTTATCAGGGGCGGCTTGAAAAACCCCTCTCCCTCTGGGAGAGGGAGGGACCCGGCGCGAAGCGCTGGGAGGGTGAGGGCGAGCGCTGAACCCGCAACAACTCACTCCCCGAAAGACAACTGCACCTTCATCGAGCGTTTTCGATCGATAGCCAAGTCGAAGGCCCGATGGGCGTCCGCCAGCGGGATCACGTCGCTCACCAGCGGCGCGACATCGATGCGGCCCGACGCGATGTTCTCCACCGCCCAGTGGAACTCCTCGTGGAAGCGGAAGGTGCCGCGCAGCTCGAGTTCCTTGGCGACGATGGTGTTGAGCGGCAGGGTGGCCTCGCCGCCCAAACCGATGATCACCATGACCGCACCGGGCCGCAGCACGTCAAGCGCGCCGCGAATGGCAGCGTCATTGCCCGAGGCCTCCAGCAAGACGTCGAAATATCCCTTGTCGGCGCCATAGGCCGTCAGCGCCGCCGCGTCGGTGGCGACATTGATTGTCCGGTCGACGCCCATCCGGTGCGAGGTTTCGAACGGCTCATCGGCCACATCGGTCGCCACGATCTCCCGAGCGCCGGCCGCCCGGGCCGCCGCCACGGCCAGCACGCCGATCGGCCCCTGCCCGGTCACCAGGACACGCCGTCCCAGCATAGGCCCGGCCCGTCGCACCGCATGCAGGCAAACCGCCAGCGGCTCGGCGACCGCAGCGGAGGTGAGCGGCACGGAATCCGGCACCGTCACGCATTGCACCTCATCGGCCACGACGAAATCGGCGAAGGCGCCCTGGATGTGCGGTATCGGCATGGCGCTGCCGTAGAAGCGCATGTTCAGGCAATGGTTTGGCATGCCGGCCAGGCAGTAGCGGCAGTTGGAACAGGGCCGGCTGGGGTTCAACGCGACCTTGGTGCCTGGCGAGACGGTTTTCACGCCGTCGCCGATGGACTCTACGATGCCGGCGACCTCATGACCCAGGATGATTGGCTCGCGCACCCGGATCGCGCCGATGCCGCCCTCGAAATAATAGTGCAGATCCGAGCCGCAGATGCCGCCATTGGCGATCCGCACCTTGACCTGTCCGGGGCCCGGCTCCTCCTCCGGGCGGGTTTCGATACGCAGATCCTTGGCAGCATGCAGAACGGCCGCGCGCATGATCGGTTGCTTTCCATGTTGGCGATTGCCGGCCGCCCTCCCGGCAGCCGTCCCCTGCTTTATCTTGACCGATTGGCGCCGGCTCGCCCATACCGGATCATCCAGGCCGCATCGGGCCGCTGAAAACCAAGGAAAAATACATGGCCCCCACGGGTTTGGACCGATTCAATCTGGACGGCCGGTTGGCGCTCATCACCGGATCGAGCCAGGGAATCGGCTTTGCCCTGGCCAGAGGTCTCGGCTCGGCCGGCGCGGCCCTGGTGCTGAACGGCCGCGACGCCGGCAAGCTGGCGGCGGCGGCAGAGACCCTGCGTGGCGAGGGGCTGACGGTCCATGAATGCCCGTTCGACGTCACCAACCGGGCGGCAGTGGCGGAGGCCGTCGACGGCATAGAATCCGGGATCGGCGCCATAGACATTCTAGTCAACAATGCCGGCATGCAGTTCCGCACGGCGCTGGAGGATTATCCGGAGGATGCTTGGCACCGGCTGATCAGCACCAATATCGACAGCGTGTTCTTCGTCGGGCAGGCGGTGGCGCGGCACATGATCCGCCGCAAGGCCGGCAAGATCATCAACATCTGTTCGGTGCAGAGCGAACTTGGTCGCCCCTCCATCGCGCCCTACACCGCCACCAAGGGCGCGGTGAAGATGCTGACCAAGGGCATGTGCGTCGATTGGGGCAAATACGACATCCAGGTCAACGGCATCGGCCCCGGCTATTTCAACACGCCGCTGAACAAGGCCCTGGTCGAGGATCCGAAATTCAGCTCCTGGCTGGAAGGCCGCACGCCGGCGGGCCGCTGGGGCGAGGTCGATGAGCTGGTCGGCGCGGCGGTGTTCCTGGCCTCGCCGGCGTCGAGTTTCGTCAACGGGCACATTCTTTATGTGGATGGCGGGATCACCGCTGGACTTTAGGGTCTCTGCGGCGTGGCCGCCGTTGTTTCCGGTGGAGAGTCACCGCCCGCCCTCACCCTCCCACGGCTTCGCCGCGGGTCCCTCCCTCTCCCAAAGGGAGAGGGTAAATTAGAGCCGCTTCCAATTACCCTCTCCCTCTGGGAGAGGGAGGGACCCGCGAAGCGGGAGGGTGAGGGCAGCGCTGCAGCGGACGCCTCCACTGGAGATCGTGGATTTCGAGGGATTGGCGCGTCCTGTCTCCTGACACTAACGGAGCTTCTTGCAGTAGTGGTGGCCGGCGGCGGCCAGCCCCGGCAGGTCGATGTAATGCGGATTGGTGCCCCAGCGTTCGTAGCCGAGGGATTCGTATAGGGCGCCCGCCTCGGCCTTGGTCGCCCGGACATCCAGATTGAGGATATCGAAGCCCTGCGACCGCGCCAAATTCTCCAGCGCCTGCATCAGAGCCCGGCCGAGACCCCTGCCTCGCGCTTCCGGCACCACGAAGAGCGTCTTCACCTGCGCCTGATTGGCGACCGCCTCATCGATGGCCGGCGGACGGAGAAGCTGCACCGAGCCGCATAGAGCGCTGTCGAGCCGGGCGCCAAAGACGACGGTGCGTAACGGATCACCCATCATAGCTCGCCAGTAATGCTCCAGTACGGAGGGCTCCGGAGGCTCGAGCCAGCCGAATCCGCCGCCGGCCCGGATCGCCGTCGCGGTGGCGGCGCATAGGTCCGACAGATCCTCGGGCCCGAGCGTCTTCAATATCTCGATTGCCATGGCCGGAATGCCTTTCGAGCCGTAACTGTGGAAGGTGGCTAGTGTCCCGATTCTGAGATTCGCCATAGCGAATTACAGAATCTAAGGGACACTAACTGGTTGATTCTAGTGTAATTCAGCTTCCGAATCTCGGCACATGAAATGTGCCGGACTTCAGAACCATCACACTAGTACCGGTCGATCACCGTGAAACCGAGGGTGTCGAAACTGTCCATGGATGCCAGGACCGCGCCCGCCTCTTCCAGGGGCACGGTGCGGCTGACCAGCCGGGCGGGGTTCAGCAGCCCGGCCGCCACCATGTCCAGCATGGCGCCGTAATCGGCCGGCGGCATGCCCTTGCTGCCGGCAAAGACGATCTCGCGGTCGATGATCAAGTCGACCGGCAGGGACAAGTCGCCGGCATCCTCGGCATTGGTCATGCCGATCTGCACATGGCGGCCACGCTTTCGCAGGCTCTCGATGCCCGGACGGCAGGTCGCCGCGATGCCCAGCGCATCGACCGAGACATGGGCGCCGCCGCCGGTGAGGTCGCGCACCGCCTCCGCGGCGTCGGCGGTGGCGCCGGCATTGATCACCGCCTCCGCGCCCAGCTCAGTGGCCAAGGCCAGCTGGTCGTCGCCGATATCGATGCCGATCGGCCGGGCGCCGAGCGCCTTGGCGATCTCGATGGCGGACAGGCCGACCCCGCCGCAGCCGAACACCGCCACCCACTCGCCGGGCCTGACGCCGGCGCGGTCGGTCAGGCCGTGAAATGCCGTCATGAAGCGGCAGCCCAAGCCGGCGCCGGCGGTGAAATCCACCGCCTCCGGCAAGGGCACCAGATTGAAATCGGCGTGGTCGATGGCGACGTATTCGGCAAATCCGCCCCAAGAGCGGAATCCGGGAACCACCGGGTTCTCGCAGAGATTGGTCAGCCCGGCCTCGCACATCGGGCAGGACCCGTCGCCGCCGCTGAACGGCAAGATGATGCGCTCGCCTGGCCGATGCCGCGCCACGTCTGACCCAACCGCCTCGACCACGCCGCACATCTCATGGCCCAGCACATGGGGCAGCGGGAAACTCGTCGGCCAATGCCCGGCCCAGGCATGCCAATCGCTGCGGCAGATGCCGTTCGCGGCGACCCGGATCACCGCGCCATGAGCGGATGGCGACGGGTCGGGCACGTCTTTCAGAACCAGCGGTTCGCGAAAAGCCTCAAGCACAGCCGCCTTCATGGGCGTTTTCCTTTCCGGGGCAGGCCCGTCATCGGTCTCACGGAGTGACCGGCCGGTCATGCATTTCCAGATGCAGGCGGTCGCCGGTGTAGGGATGTTTCGCCGCGACCTCTTCGTCCAGTTCCACCCCCAGACCGGGCGCGGTCGGCGGGATGACGTAGCCATCCTGCCATTGCATGGGAGTCTTCAGGATCTCGGCGTGGAAACCGGACCAGTCGAGGATGCTTTCCAGGATCAGGAAATTCGGCGTGCAGGCGCTGATCTGGACATTCGCGGCACCCTCGATCGGGCCGCAATACAGATGCGGCGCGATCTGGGCATAATGCGTCTCGGCCATGCCGGCGATCTTCTTCGCCTCCAGAAGCCCGCCGACCCGGCCCAGCGCCATCTGCAGGATCGAGGCGGCGCCGGTCTCCAGAACCCGGGCGAATTCGTATTTGGTGGCCAGCCGCTCACCGGTGGCGATGGGAATGCTGGTCTGGCGGGCGACCTTCGCCATTTCCTCCGGCATCTCCGGCGGCACCGGTTCCTCCAGCCAAAGCGGATCGTAAGGCTCCAACCGCCGCGCCAGGCGGATGGCGCTGGATGTGGTCATCTGCCCATGGGTGCCGAACAGCAGATCCGCCTTGGTCCCCACCGCCTCGCGCAGCAGCCGCACGAAGCGCTCGGCCCGGTCCAGTTCTTCCAGAGAGAGTTGCCGTGGATCGAAGGCGGAGAACGGGCTGACCGGATCGAATTTGACGGCGGTGAAGCCCATTTCCACATAGCGCGACGCCCGCTCGGCCGCCAGTTCCGCATCGACATAGACGTCGGTGGCATCGCCGGATTCCGGGTAGATGTAGGTGTAGCTGCGGAGCTTTTCGTGCACCTGGCCGCCGAGCAGTTCGTAGACCGGCTTGCCCAGCTCCTTGCCGACGATGTCCCAACAGGCCATCTCGATGCCGCTCAGGATCCCGGAGATTGAACTATCCGGGCGCTGGGTGAAGCCGCTGGAATAGATACGGCGCCACAGGCTTTCGATCTTGAACGGGTCGGCCCCGATGACGTGCCGGCTGCAGACATCGGCGATCATCTGCTCGACCACACGCGGGTGGAACGGCACGGAATAGACCTCGCCGATCCCCTCCACACCGCTATCGGTGGTGAGCTTCAGGAATACCCAGTAGGAACCGCCGAAATGCGGCGGTGGATTGCCGACCACGAAGGTCTTCACATCGGTGATCTTCATGGCGCCGATCCCCCCGGCCTCGTCAGCGATTCAGACAAAATCTATGTCGGATCGCCGGGCTTTGACAGGTGCAATCGCCTGGCGCGCAATCGCTTCGGGAGGGTACCGGAAATACGGGGACTATGCCGCCGGAAGGTCGGCCAGCCGTTCATCGTCGATTGCCGCGGCAGCGGCGACCGTCGGCGGATTGCAGCGCCGTGAGATACGGTACACCGAGGCCGGCGGCAGATTGCGTATGACACCGCCAACGCGCTGAGCCCGCAACCCCAGCCTAGCCAGCATCAGGGCCGAGAATGGGCATCGTGGGCCATAGGTGAACTGATAGAGGGCGCCGCCGGGCCGCAGCCTGCAGAAAACACCGGTCAGAATACGAATCTGGTCCTGCGCCGACATCGACAGGACCGGCAGGCCGCTGATCGCCGCGGCGAAACATGCGGGCATCTCGAGCCCGTCGCGTGACAGTTGGGACGCATCTGCCCGGACGATGTTGACTTCGGGGAAACGGCCCGACAACAACTCGACCAGCCGGTCATCCATCTCCACCGCATGAATCATGCCCGCGGGAACGCCCTTGGCAATCAATTCGGCGGTAAAGACGCCGGTACCCGGGCCCAACTCCAGCACCGGTCCGGTATCCGGGTCGATGCGGTCTGTCATCATCCGTGCCAACGGCCGGCCGCTTGGCGCGACGGAGGCAACCCTAAGCGGTCTGCGCAGCCAGGAGCCCAGAAACGCCATATGGTCGCGAAGCGACCCGCCATACCCGGAGGGACGATCCAACAGATCGTCTGTAGATGGCATCTTTGACCCCCCTCAATCGCCCAAACCGCGAGTCAGCGCCATGGACGAAAAGGTAATGATCAATTGCGGCGATTTCCAGCAGCCCTCGATTCCGGCGCCCTGCAGGGGACTGTCTATTTCAGACTGGAGGATTTCGGTTCCTGCGGCGCCGGCCCGGGCCGGGGAGGCTGGCAACACGCTAGCGGCCGACTATCGCATCCTGCGCTGCGGAATTAAAACGCGCGGTCGGGACAGCAAGGCCGAGAACGGCGTCGTCGGAAACCCGAAAGCCGACATTGAGCCCGATGAGGGTCGTTTCGCCAAATCGCTGCATCAACACGGGCGAGCCTGAATCGCCGCGGGTCCCATCGCAATCGTGCAGCATCAGGTCACCATCCCATCCGACAACGCTGCACCCCTGATGGGCCGAGAGCATATGCGCCCGATCTTGCCCATAGCCGGCGCGTACCAGAGCATCGGAGGTAATGCCTGCATCGACATCGCTCCGCCCGAGCATCTGCAGGGAAATCGGACGGATGGCAGAGGCACCGCGAACCTGAATGATCGCCCAGTCATGGGCCATGTTGCGGCGATCCTCAGGGAGCGCCGGTCTGTATTCCGGCGATACGATCAGGCTTTCGACCTGCATATGAGCGACGAAATCGCCCCGGCTGTAGCCGGCCACGAAATGCAGATCACTAGGTGACACCCAATTTCCCAGCCTTTGGTCATACAGGCAGTGGGCCACGGTCAGGACGTGCCTTGGACCGACAAGGACCCCGGTGCAAAATCCACCGGTCGCCACATTGACCCGCCCAATCGCCGACCAGGGCCATTCGCGGGAGTCGATCGGGACGCGATTATCCTCGCCAACAATGCCCGGCGGACCGGAAGCATTCTGACCTATGGTCGGCGAAGCCAACGACAGCATTGCAAGTACGGCCGAGAGGCCGACGGCGATCAGCGTCCTCATACCTACTATTTAGGACGAATTCGCAACCAGCAGGTTAACGCGGCGACCCGGCACTCATCCTTCCCGACCGGCAATTCATCCCTGTCGATGCGGCGTCAAACGGCAGAATCATTCCAAACCGGGGCCTACAATTTTGAAATTGAATAAAAATTGGAACACCATCTAAAACGGCTGAAGGCTGCCCCAAACAGAGATGGCATGAGCGTTTGGCGACTGGAATAAATTTTTCTCTTATTGGCTACAGAAGCCCCGGATTACGCCCGGCATCGGCACCGGCACCGGCAAATCAACCCGATGTCTTGGCGGAAAATCCGATCAATGGTGTTCCGTCGCAATTTCGGCCGCCGGTTCGGTATTGGAGCCTGCACCCGATCGGCTGTCGCTCTTGCCGATACCATGCCGGCGCTCACGTACCACATCGGCAAGGATGGCCAGGGCGATTTCACCCGGCGTCGCGGCACCGATGTCCAGGCCGGCCGGGCCCCGAACCGCCGCAACCTGCTCCGGTGCCGCACCGGCGGCGGCCAAATCCGCCCTCAGCTTGGCCGACTTTTTTTGGCTGCCGACAAAGGCGACATAGGACGAACCCGTGCCGATCGCGGCCGCCAGCGCATTGCGGTCGCCACGGCCCTGGGTAGCGACGACGACAAAGCTCTCCGCGGCGCGGGCATATTCGGCTACATCGTATCCGGCGATCCGGTCGCATTCGGCGGAGAACGCGGCCAGATCGGCCTCGGGCGCCGTCACCGTCACGGCGAATCCGGCCGCAACGCCGACGTCGGCCAAGGCGCGGGCAGTCGGTGATGCGCCGAAGATCAGAAGCGCCGCACGTGGCAATACCGGCTCCACGAAAATCTCCGACGTACCGCCGCTGGGGCACTGGCTGGAAAACTGGTCGAGACCGTCTGCCTCTACAGTCTCCCCTTCCGGGCCGATCCGGATCAGCCTCGGTCGGCCATCGGCCAGCGCCCTTGCCGCCGCCTTCAGCACGGCGCCTCGGACGCAGCCTCCGCCGATCCAGCCCTCGATGCTGGAATCCGACCGGATCACCGCCTTGGCGCCGGCCTTGGCCGAGGTCAGATCGTGGGTCCGCACCACCGTTGCCAGGGCGAACGGCTGGTTGTCGCCTTTCATCCGCGCCATGCAGTCGAAGATGCGATCATTGTCATCGGTCATACCATTCTCCTTCCGGCGGCGTCACAGCCGGGCCAAATAGGGCTCCAGCGCCACCAGGCTGTCGAGATTATGGGCAGGGGCGAACAGATCCACATGGGGCAGCGCGGCCTGCATACCGGCCGCCACCGGCGCGTAGTCCTGCCAGCCGATCATCGGGTTGAGCCAGACGACCCGCCGGGCGCGCCGCCGCAGCTGTTTCATTTCCGCGCCCAAAGCCTCGGCGTCGCCGGTGTCGTAGCCATCGCTGACGATCATCACGACAGAGCGGGAATTGAGCGTCGAGGCGGCGAATTGGCGGTTGAAGGTGGCCAGGCTCTCGCCGATCCGGGTGCCGCCGGACCAGCCCGCCGCCAGCAGCGCCATGCGCTCCACCGCCCGGTCGATATTGCGCTCTTTCAGCGCCGGGCCGATCTGCACCAGCCTGGTGTGGAAGACGAAAGCCTCGGCCTCGCTGAACCGGTCAATGATGCCGCGGATAAAGCGCACGAAGAAGCTGCTGTAGACGCTCATCGACCCGCTTGCGTCCAGGATCACCACCAGCCGCACCGGCCGATGCTTGCGCCGCCGCATGACCAGTTCCAGCGGCATGCCGCCATGGCGGATGCTCTTGTGGATGGTGTTACGCAGATCGAGGCGGCGGCCGCGCCGGGCCGCCTTCTGGCGCCGGGTCAGCCGGTAGCGCATACGCGCCGCCAGCCTCTCGGTCAGATCGTAGATCTGCTCCAGGGCGTCGGGGTCGGCGATATGGCGGAAATCCGTGCCGGCCAGGGTTTCCGAGGTACTCGCCCCCTCCTGCCGGCCACCATCGTTGGCGGCCCGGTCGCCGGCGCCGCGTTCGACCCGGTCCGGCGCCCCCGGCGTCCCGTCCGGGGCACCGGCGGGCGGCAGCAGGCGAAGGCCCCTGCGTCCGAGATCGCCGCTGACCTGCGCCACGCGTTTCATGCCGCTGAGTCGCCAATAGGCGTCGAACAGCTCGTCGAAACGACGCCAATCGGTCCGGCTGGAGCACAGCAAAGACCGGAGCCCCCAGCGCAGTTCACGGTCATGCCTGACCTCGGCGTCCACCGCCAGCCGGGCCGCATCCCGGCCCTCGCGCAGCCCGACCGGAAACCCGTTGTCGCGCAAGAGCCGGACGAAACCGACCATGCGCCGGGCAATCGGCGCGTCCGCGTTCGGATGGAGAACGACCGTGCTCATCCCGCCCTGGCCACCAGCCTTTCCGTCACCTCCACCGGCAACGAACGCTGGTCTTCGCGGGTCTTCAGCAGGCAGAGCAGGCTTTCCTGAACCACCACCGGGTCTTCGCGCAGATCCTTGATATCCAGCCCGACCAGGGCGCGGGCCCAATCCAGGGTCTCGGCGATGCCGGGGGTCTTGCGCAGATCCTCCTTGCGGACCGACTGCACGAAACGCACGATCTGGCCGGCCAACGCCTGCTCGATGTCGGGCACCCGGGCGGTGAGAATGCGCAGTTCCTTGTCTTCCGCAGGATAGTCGACGAAGTGATACAGGCACCGCCGGCGCAGCGCGTCGGACAGCTCCCGTGTGCCGTTCGAGGTCAGCACCACATAGGGGATCGATTTGGCCTTGATGGTGCCGAGTTCCGGGATGGTGATCTGGAATTCCGACAGCACCTCCAACAAATAGGCTTCGAACTCCTCGTCGGCGCGGTCGATCTCGTCGATCAGCAGCACCGGCGGGGTCTCCTGGCTGATCGACTGCAGCAGCGGCCGGCGCAGCAGGTAGTCCTCCTGGAAGATATGCCGCTCGACATCGGCCGCGTCGGCCTTTTCGGTCTCGCGGATCTTGATGGCCAGAAGCTGGTGCTGATAGTTCCATTCATAGACCGCCGAATGGGCGTCCAGACCTTCGTAACATTGCAGGCGGATCAGATTGGTGCCGAGCGCCTCGGCCAGGCTCTTGGCGACCTCGGTCTTGCCGACCCCGGCATCGCCTTCCAGCAGCAGCGGGCGTTCCAGGCGGGACATCAGGACGATCGCCATCGCCAAGCCCGGATCGGCCACATAGCCGGTCGCGGCCAGCCGCGTCATCACCTCGTCGCGGGTGAATTCCATGGAGTTGGTGGTCATGAGTCCGTCCAATTATCATCGGCAGACGACAGCGCTCCCCCCTCACCCTCCCACGCTACGCGCGGGTCCCTCCCTCTCCCCAAGGAGAGGGAAGGTCCGCACGACGCTGCTCGACACCGGCGCATTACGCCGGCTACTTGCCGATGCCCAGCTTTTCGCATTGCTCCCACACCCGCCAGGGGGTGTGCGGCATGGGCATGTGGGTCACGCCGTGATGGGCGAAGGCGTCGATCACCGCGTTGGAGAAGGCCGACACGCCGCCCACATTGGGCGACTCCCCGACCCCCTTGGCGCCGATCGGATGATGCGGCGACGGGGTGACGGTGAAGTCGGTCTCCCAGACCGGGGTCTCGACGGCGGTGGGCACGAAATAGTCCATGAAGCTGGCGCCCTGGACGTTGCCGTTCTCGTCGTAGACGATCTCCTGGCCCATCGCGATGCCGAAGGCCTCGGTCAACCCGCCATGGACCTGGCCCTCGATGACCATCGGATTGATCCGGGTGCCGCAATCGTCCAGCGCGTAGAAACGCCGGACCGTACTCTCCCCGGTCACCCGATCGATATCGAGCACGCAGATATAGGCGCCGAACGGGTAGGTCATGTTCGGCGGATCGTAATAGTCGACCGCCTCCAGACCGTGCTCCATACCGTCGGGCACGTTGTTGTACGCCGCCCAGGCGACCTCTTTCATGGTCGCCGTCTTCTCCGGCAGGCCCTTGACCTTGAACTGGTCGATATCCCATTCCAGATCGTCTTCGCCGACTTCCAGCAGATGGGCGGCGATGGCTTGCGCCTTGGCCTTGATCTTGCGGGCGGCGCGGGCCGCGGCGGCGCCGGCCACCGGGGTCGAGCGCGAGCCGTAGGTGCCCAGACCGTACGGCGCGGTATCGGTGTCGCCCTCCTCGATCATGATGTCCTCCGACGAGATACCGATCTCCGAGGCGATGATCTGGGCATAGGTGGTCTCATGGGCCTGGCCCTGGGATTTGGTCCCCAGCCGGGCGATGGCGCTGCCGGTCGGATGGACCCGGATCTCGCAGCTGTCGAACATGCCGACGCCGAGAATGTCGCAATTCCGGGTCGGACCGGCGCCGACGATCTCGGTGAAGAAGGCCACGCCGATGCCCATCAGCTCGCCGCGCTGGCGTTTTTCCGCCTGCTCGCGCCGGAGGTCCTCATAGTTGACCGCCTCCAACGCCTTGCGCATGGCGGTCGGATAGTCGCCGCTGTCGTATTCCCAGCCCAGCGCCGAGTTGTACGGGAACTGCTCGGGCTGGATGAAGTTCTTCATCCGAAGCTCGGCCGGATCCATGTCCAGCTTGCGCGCCAGGACATCGATCATGCGCTCGATCAGATAGGACGCCTCGGTCACCCGGAACGAGCAGCGATAGGCGACGCCGCCCGGGGCCTTGTTGGTGTAGACCCCGTCCACCTCCACATGGGCGACCGGAATGTCGTAGCTGCCGGTGACGATGTGGAAGAAGCCGGCCGGGTATTTGCTGGGATCGGCGCAGCTGTCGAACGCCCCGTGATCGGCGATCACATGGCATTTGAGGCCGGTGATCCGGCCGTCCTTGGTGGCGGCGAGTTCGCCGGTCATGTGGTAGTCGCGGGCGAAGGCGGTGGCCGAGAGGTTCTCGATTCGGTCCTCGACCCATTTAATCGGCTTGCCGAGCACGATCGAGCCGACCACAGCGCAGACATAGCCCGGATAGACCCCGACCTTGTTGCCGAAACCGCCGCCGATATCCGGCGCGTTGACGTGGATCTTGGCTTCCGGAATGCCGGACAGGATCGACACCACCGTACGGACCACATGGGGCGCCTGGAAAGTGCCGTACAGGGTCAGCTCGCCCCGGACCTTGTCCATGGACGCGACGCAGGCGCAGGTCTCCAGCGGCGACGGATGGACCCGGTGATAGCTCACCAGCTCCTTCACCGTGACCTCCGCCCCGTCGAAAGCGGCATCGGCGCCGTCCTTGTCGCCGGCTTCCCAGGTGAAGATGTGGTTGGGATGCTTGCGTGCGCCGTGAGCGCCGTCGGTCTTGTCCTGGATGTCCTCACGCAATACTGGAGCATCGTCGTCCATGGCCTTGAAGGCATTGACCAAAGGCGGCAACTCTTCGTACTCGACCTCCACCATATCGATCGCATCGGCGGCGATGTAGCGGTCCTGGGCGATGACGAAGGCGACTTCCTGGTTCTGGTACAGGACCTTCTCATCCGCCAGCACCGCCTGCACGTCGCCGGCCAGGGTCGGCATGTAGTGAAGGTTGAGGGGCTTCAAATCTTCCGCGGTCAGGACGGCGACGACGCCGGGCAGCGCCAGGGCGGCGCTGGGGTCGATCGACTTGACCCGTGCATGGCCATAGGGGCTGCGCACGAAATCGCCGAACAGCATGCCGGTCATCTTGATGTCGTCGATATAGTTGCCCTTGCCCTGGATGAAGCGGACATCTTCCTTGCGCTTGCGGGCGCAACCGACACCACCGAGTTTCTCTTCCCGCTCGGCGGCCGATGGAACTGCTGTATCAGGCATTATTCAGCGGCCTCCTTAACGGCGTTCAACTCGTCGGCGGCGCGGCGCACGGCCTTGACGATGTTCTGGTACCCGGTGCAGCGGCAGAGATTGCCGGCCAGCCCGTTGCGGATTTCGTCTTCCGTCGGGTTCGGGTTCTCCTGCAGCAGGCGGTGGGTCCGCATGATCATGCCCGGAGTGCAGAAGCCGCATTGCAGCCCGTGTTCCTGCATGAAGGCATCCTGGATCGGGTGCAGCTCGCCGCCATGGGCCATGCCCTCGACCGTGCTCACCTCGGCGCCGTTGGCCTGGGCGATGAAGACCGTGCAGGACTTCACCGACTGGCCATTCAGATCGACCGTGCAGGCACCGCAATGGGAGGTGTCGCAGCCCACATGGGCACCGGTCAGGGCCAAATTCTCGCGCAGGAAGTGGATCAGCAGGGTGCGCGGTTCGGCCAGGCCTTCGACCGCCTCGCCATTCACCGTCATTTCAACGTGCATCTTATCGCTCATGTCTTATGCCCCCGTCGCGCGGCTAAGCGCGGATTGGATCGCCCGGCGTGTCATCACCCCGGCCACGTGCCGGCGAAATTCCGGCGGACCGCGCATGTCGGAAACCGGATCGGAAATCTCGACCGCCGCGGCCACCGCCGCATCGATGGCGGCATCGTCGACGGAGGTACCGACCAGCGCCTGCCCCGCCGCCTCGGCGAAAAGCGGCGTCTGCCCCACATTGGTCAGCGCCACCGCGGCGCTCTTGCAGGTCCCGCCTTCCAGCGTCAGCACAACGGCCGCTGCTGCCGTGGCGTAATCGCCGACTTTCCGTTTCATCTTTTCATAGGCGTGGCCGTGACCGCTCGGCGGCACAGGGATGCGGATCTCGGTCAGCACCTCGTCCTCGGCAAGCGCGGTAAAATAGGCCGCCTCGTAAAAGTCGCGAGCCGCCACCTGGCGCTCACCGCCGGGTCCGCGCAGCACATAGGAGGCATTCAGGCACATCATCAGCGCCGGCATGTCATTGCCGGGATCGCCGTTGGCGACGTTGCCGCCGATGGTGCCGCGATAGCGGACCTGCGGGTCGGCAATGGTGACCGCCGTTTCCTTCAGGACCGGGCAGCATTCCGCCAACAGCTCCGAGGCGATCACATCGGCCTGGGTCGCCAGCGCACCGATGCCCAGTACACCGCCCTCTTCGCCGATGCCGTTCAGCCCACCGATCGACTGCATGTCGATCAGATGCGCCGGCATCGCCAGGCGGAATTTCATCATCGGGATCAAGGAATGGCCACCGGCAAGAAGCCGGCTCTCATCGCCATATTGCGACAGCAGAGCAATCGCCTCGTCGACGGATGATGGGCGATGATATTCGAATTTTCCGGGTATCACGCGTGCCTCCACACGATCTGTTTCAGATCTTTATGCGGCCGGCCTCTTGTCGATCGGGCCTTCGCCGATTGAACACAAGTGTCGCACGCCTTGACCGACAGCGAGGTCGACCGGCGTCACATGTACCTTACGACCTTAACGCGTACTTTGCATTCTAAGAACAGTTCTTGCGTGAAATGCGACTGGCGCGCATGAAATGCGTATTCGGTTCACGAATGGCATGGCCGCGAGGCGGGATTGGTTAACGGGACCGCGGCCTGGATCGGCCCTATACAGCGCTAGACCCCAAGCGCCAGCTTGAGCTGACGGACCTTACCGCGGCTTACCGGGATCCGGCGGACGTTGTCATTTTCACCGAGGACGATAACGGCCTGCTCATTCAACCGTTCAAAGGATTTCGCATGCCGCATATTGACGATATGGCTGCGATGCACCCGCAGAAAGATATTCGGGTCCAGCCGCTCCTCGAGGATCGATAGCGCCAGAGCACAGAAGTAGTCGTCCTCGGCTGTGTAGACGGTTGTGTAGTGTGCCTCGGCCTTGATGCAAACCACGTCACGCGGGTCGACCAGCAGTGTCATCTTGTTATGGGTCACCGGCAGTTTCACAAGCCGCCCAGTGGCTTCTTCCGGCTCCGCGGCTGGTGGGACCTTGGCCTCCCCGGGTGGGTTCGGGAATAGCGGTTAAAAGCGCAAAGCCAAAGATCAGGAATGTCGCGACAGCTACCAGGATCGCCAGCAAGGGCTGGCTTATAGACGGCGCTTCGAACACGATCTCGACATCGGCCGGGACCGCCAGGAAGGTGGCCGCCGCCATCGCCGTATAGTGCATGCCGGACACCGCAATGCCCATGACGCCGGCGGCCGGGAAAATATGCCAGCCGCGCCGCAGGTTGAATGCCAGCCACAATGCGGCGGTGGAAGCCAGAATGCCAACCACGATCGAGGCGACGACCAGCGTCGGCGAATACTGGATCACGCAATTCGCCCGGATCGCCGACATACCGACATAGTGCATGCTGGAGATGCCCAGCCCCATGAACAGCCCGGCCCCGGCAAGCTTCAGCCTGGTGGGCGCACCGATTCCGGCGAAAAACAGGGCGATACCGGTCATCATCACCGATACCAGCGCCGACAACAGGGTCAGCAGGGTGTCGTAATTGACGATCACCGGCAGGCTGAGCGCCAGCATGCCGACAAAATGCATCGACCAGATGCCTCCGCCCATTGCAACGGCGGCGCCGGCCAGCAACGCCTTGCGCCACAGCCCATGGGTCGTAGACAATCGCGCGGCCATCTGGAAGCACGTATAGGCGCCGAAGACGGCAATGATCACAGACAGGGCGATCAGAAGTGGATCGTACGAAACCGGCATTGCAAAGCGGCCTCAGCGCGCCGTTGAGACGCAACCGATATCAGTAAACTGCCGAGTGTAACAGACCGAACATCAATGGGTGTAAGCGGATCAGCCGCCCGGGGGCGTGCCAACCGCTCAATATGGGACCGTCGTCTCCCAGCCGGCCGGAGACAGGCATTTCACGCTGACCACCGTGACATTGTCCCGCGAACCCCGTTCCAGCGCTGTGTCGACCAGGATCTGGACCGCCTGGTCGGTTTCTTCCCGGCGCAGGATGTCGGCGATGCCGTCATCCGGCACCACGCCGGTCAGCCCGTCGCTGCACAGCAGGAAGATATCGCCCGCCTGAAGCCGATCATGCTTCTTGTCCAGGGCGAGCTCGTCATCCGCGCCGACCGCCCGGGTGACCACATTGGCCTGAGGATGGCTGTCCGCCTCTTCCGGGGTCAGCACGCCGACATCCACCAGTTCCTGCACATGGCTGTGATCGTGGCTAACCTGTAGCATCTCGCCATCACGGAGACGGTAAAGGCGGCTGTCGCCGGCCCACAGGCAGGCGAAATGCTCGCCATAAACCAGCAAGGCGACAACGGTGCTGGCGATGATCGTGCCGAGGCCGCGTTCCGCCGCCTTGCCGCGCAGCGCCTTGTTGGCCTGCTCGATCCGGTGACGGGCCTCCGCGAGCAACGTACCGGCCGAACTCGGCGGTGGTATGTCGCTTAGGAGATCGACGATCAGCCGGCTGGCATAGTCGCCGGAATCATGACCGCCCATGCCGTCCGCCACGACCCAAAGTCCGAGATCAGGCCGATCGAGGGCGGCATCCTCGTTCAACTTTCTGACAAATCCGACTTCGCTGACCGATGCGGAGGCGAAGGCGAACGGTTTGGTCGACATTATCCCTTGGCTCCTCAGATGATGCCGGACCCGGCTGTCAGAAGAGGATCGTCCGTCCCCTCCCAGCCCCACTGCTGCCAGCGTCCATCCAAGAAAGCTGCAAAACCCCCGATTTGCGGCAATCCATTGCAGGTGATCAACGACGGCTCACTGTCCTCGGAGCCGACATTCCACCAGATGCTGTATTGCGGAAATAATCCCAGTAGCTGTTGGTTGACCATCGGCGCATAGCCGGCGGCAACATTGCTCGACCGGTCGAAGCCGATGCGCATGCCGTTCATCGACGGATAGACCTCGGACGGCACGCCGCCTCGCGGATAGGCCGGACCGGCAGACGCGCCGACGTCGATATCGAATTTCTCAAAATCGAACGGATCCTCAAGTGCCGCCAGCGCCAGCGCCTCCGCCTGCTCGAACCAATCGGCGCCAGTGACCGGCACCGCCGCCGGGTTGCTGCACCCGGTCAGGGAAACGGCCAGGGTAAACGGAAAATACCGCCCGACCCGGTCGACGCTCGGCATCAGCACGCCGGCGACGATCTCGTCGCCGCAGAGCCCCGGGCTGAGCACGAAACGCCAGATCGGGCTGGTCAGGTAGATCGGCAGCCATTCCTCGCCGAGCTGTTCCTTGCTGCAGTTGATCGCCGATTGCAGCCATTGGTCCCACGGATCGACGAAGTCGCGGGTCAATCGCCTTGTGACGAAATCCCCTTTGGTCGGGACCTTGCCATGCAACCCCGGAACCAGTGCGGTTTTGGGCGCTGAGCCAGTCCCGGTCACAGCTGCGGGCATCGGAACTGCTCCAGCGCGGTCAGCGTAAATGGGTTGAACACGCTGTTCGCCCGCAGGTCGAAGGTCGCGATGCGGCCGCCCACATTGAAGGTGACGGTGAACTGATCGGTCAACGAGGATCGCTGGATCGCGCCCTCATCCAATAGCCTGAAGAACGACCAGGGGCCGGAAACGCTGATGGTCGACGCCAGCCCCGCCTGCTGCGGCGCCAGGGTGATCCGCGATACCGCCGGTCCGGGGCCGGGCCACTTCATTGCCGTGGGCGTCGGCGGGCCGTGGGCGTACGCCATCGGCTGGCCATCTACCTCCAGGAACACCTGAGTCGCGTTGGGATCCAGCCGTACCGGGGTTATTTCAAAACTGGCCGACGGGCCACCGCCGGCAAGGAACAGCGAGTCTCGGATCATCCGCGCCCGCTCAAACTGCCTGAGCGCGCCGTCGGGAATGTCCAATCGCGTCTGTCCCGCCCAACGCCACGGCCGCTGCGACGTATCGACCAAATTGGCCAGATGGGTGTTGAAGAAGCTGTCGATCAGCCCGCTAGAGGCGAACAGGCGGGTGAAATCGTCCAGGTTGACGTCGGTCTGGCTACCCCGCGACAGCGGATAGCGGCCTCCCAGCGCCCGGGTGCAGACCGGCAGGACGTTCGAGCGCCACTCCGCCCTGAGTTGCGCTGCGGCTCCTGTGTTGGTAACGCCATCGACACTGTTCGCCAGATCCCGCAACACGTCGCCGACCGACTCGGGCAGCGCCTGCGCCGCGACCCTGATCGGCTGGGTCGCGCCGCTGGTCACCATCCGCTGCATCTCCAGCGCCGGATTGGACGATGCCAGGGCCGCATTGGATTGGGTGTAGAGCGATGAGAATTGCGCGATCGTCTCGTCGATCGGGGCCGGCGTGCCATCGCCCGGGCCGACATAGGTGTGGAGCCATTCGAACCGATCGTTGATCGGCTGCCCCGGTAGCATGACCTCCTCGCCAGCGCCCAGCGCACCGACCGCGCCCTGGACCCGGCCCGCCGCCGGGTTGAGCCGGCTGAGCAGCGAGCTGGCCGCTCCCTGCAGTCCCGCCGCCTGGCTTTCCGCCTGCGGGTCGATGCGCACCAGCTTGGTCTCCTCGGCGACCGAATTCATGAACATCCTGAACGGCGAGGCTTGCCCCTGAAGATGGTTCAGCACCCGGGTCGTCAGTCCCAGATCCGTGCCCAGTCCGATGACCCGGACGTCGCTCAAGGTGGCATCCCAATTGTTGCCGTACTCGTCCAGGTAAAGGGCCATCACGTCCGCTTCCAGACGCGCCAATTGCTGCGGATTGGCGATCACGGCCGCCTGGGAACCCAGTACCCAATTCTCACCCTCGATGAATACCTTCACATCGGAAAGCGCCGGCAGAAATACGTCGTGAAAACCGGTATAGGTGTAGAAGCCGTCGACCCCGTCCGACAGTGCCGTGCCGGACAATCGGATCAGCACCGACGAGGCATGCGGCCCGCCGGCATCGACCACCCGCCAATCCGCGACGGTCGCCGCCGCCGGGCTTTGCCGGATCAGCTCATAGCCGCGGCGGGCCGGAGACATGCCCGCCAACGTTTCCTGGGCGCGCTTCACAAGCGGCCCATCCAGTGCGATCGGCGAAACCGGCGATTCCAGCAATGCGTCGAGATGGCCGAACAACGTGTTGCGGACTTCCTCATATTGCGGGCCGGGAAGTTCCGAGCCCCAATCCAACGCCATCCAGGCCTTGACGAGATCGGGATCCATCGGCCCCTGGGCGCCGAGCATCAGATAGACTTTCAGCGCCTCGTAGACGTATTCGGTCTGGTCGATGTTGCCGCGAAGCTGGCCTTCCAGACGCACCAGCATGCGCGGCAGGAAAAGCCTGTTCAATGCCCGCCGATAGGTCGACCGCGATCGCGCACCCAAACCGTCGCCCTGATACAGGCCGAAGGTCATGGCCAGCGGCACGCTCTCGTCCCGCCGCGTGTATCCGCCGGGCAGATTGCGCAGGGTGTCCAAGGGCGGCAGCACCGAGGTCAGTGCCTGATCGGAGACCGTGTCGAGCGGAATGCCGGCAAGCTGTTCATTGTATTGTTGGATGCCGGCCTCATACTCGTCGATCAGACCGCGGTTGGCGAAATAGCCATTGATCCAGACCCCGGTCATCAGCAGCACGACGCCGATAGCGGCGGCATAGGCGCCGCGCTGCAGCCATAGGCGAATCCGCTCGACCTTGCGGTTTGCGCTGACGATGCTGGCCTCGGGAAATACCACGTTGCGCAAAAGCCGGGTCAGGAAGTAGCTGCGGCCGCTCCCGGAAAAGGCCGACAGGGATTGCCGGTTGAGGCCGAAGGTCGACGCCATCGCGCCCATCAGCCGGTCGATCGGCGTGCCTTCCTGGGTGCCGCTGGTGATGTAGACACCGCGCAGCAGCGACCGTTCCTCGAAGCGGCTGGGCTTGAAGATCTCGGTCAGGAAGTCACGCATCGGCTCTTTCAACGACGCGATCTGCGCCGGGAAGCCATAGATCAGGCTGCGGCGCTGGACGTCGGGCTCCTGGTGCAGCCGCTCGATCATGCGATCGTTCAGGCGGTCCAGCAGCAGATCGAATTCCTCGGCAAATGCGGCGACCGCGCCCTGATCGTCCTTACCGTCATCCAGCGCGAAGGTCGCCCCCCAGGGCTGGTCCCTCTCCTCGCGGCCAAAATCGTCGTAGAATTCAACGAACCCGGCGATCAGATCGGCCTTGGTGAACAGCATGTAGATCGGGAAGCGCACGCCGAGGGATTCATTGAGCTCGCGAATCCTGAGCTTGATCTGCCGGGCGTGGGCCTGCCGTTCGGTCTCGGTCAGGATCGCCATATCGGCCAGGCTGATGGCGATCAAAGCACCGTTGATCGGCTGCCGCGGCCGGTACTTCTTCAGCAAGCCGAGAAAACCAGTCCAGGCCGCGCTGTCGACGGCCTGATGGCTGTCCTGGGTGGTGTAGCGACCGGCGGTATCGATCAACACCGCCTCGTCGGTGAAGAACCAGTCGCAATTGCGGGTCCCGCCGACATTGCGGATTTCGTCCTTGCCCAGCCGGTCGGCCAGCGGAAAGCGCAAGCCGGAATTCACCAGCGCGGTCGTCTTCCCGGAGCCCGGCGGGCCGATCAGGATGTACCAGGGAAGCTGATAGAGATGCTGCTTGCCGGATCCGGCTCCGCCCAGCTTCGCCTTTTTCAGGAGCGCCAGGGCGTCCTGCGCCCTTTCCTTCAGCTGTGCCACCTCGTCGGCCGACGCCGTCTCGTCCGGCGACGGGCCGGTATCGGCGGCCTCGACCATGTCCTCGATCATCTGATCGTTGGACTTCTTCTCGCGCATGACGGAGAACAGATTGGCAAGGCCCCAGATCACCACCAGCACCAGCACGGTGACGAAACGGGCGAACTCGGTATCCAGCGGGCGCCATTCGGCGAAGGCCAGCAACGGACCGAAGAACCAGATCAGCAGCGACAGGATGATCACCCCGATCAGCGTGATCAGCCATTTCGCGGTCAGGATGGCGAAGATTTTCTTAAACATGGTTTTCCATTCGCCTCAGCATGTCGGCTGCCGTTCGGTGAGCCAGGTCACTTCAACAACACCACTTCGATGCGCCGGTTTCGGGCCTTGTCGGCGGAGTTGGTCTCCGGCGTGACCAGCGGACGCGTATCGGCCATGCCCTCGGCGCGCAGCCGGCCCGGATTGTCGAGGCCCTGCGCCACCAACTGGGTTACCGCTTCCGCCCGGCCCAACGACAGGTGCCAATTCGATGGGAATCGAACGGTACGGATCGGATCGCCATCTGAATGGCCTTCGATGAGGACCTCGCCGGACTTGTCGTTGAGCGCCTGCGCGATCCGGCTCAGCAACGGCAGGAACCGCTGCTGCACCTCGTCGCTGCCCGAACGGAACAGACCCTGTCCGGTGATCCGGATGTTGATGGTCTGGAAATCCTCGCTGACGGTGACCAGACCCTGGCTGATTTCCTCCGCCAGGAACCCTTGGATCTGCGGCAGCAATTCTGGCTCCGCCATCACCGGCGGCGGCGGCGGCGGGACCGGTTGGGCGCGCGCGATGGTAACCTCGGCCTGCGGCGGCGCGTTGGTCAACTGCTCCGCCGCCAGATCGGCCGGCACGCTCAGCGCATAGCCGACACCCACAAATGTCAGGGTCAGCAGACCGGCCGCGATGGCGCCGACGACCCAGATCGGGATGTAGGACGTCAGGGGCCGGTGACCCGCCTCGATGCCCATCCAATGGGGCGACAGATCGCGCTCGAACTCGCCGCGCTTCCGGCGGATAGACCGATAGAGACTGTCCCGTACCTGGCCATGGGTCGCCGATCCGCGCTGCTCGATCCGAAGCTGCCCCTCGAAGCCGAGGGTCAGGCACAGATACATGAGTTCCAGCACGTCGATGTTGCGCTCGGCATCCTTCTCAAGGTGGCTGAGGATGTCGAAGAAGCGTTTGCCGCCGGAGGTCTCGTTGTGGAACGTGCCGACCATGCTGCGGGAGGTCCACAGGCTGCGGCTGCCCCAGGGCGTGTTCAGCACCAGATCGTCGACCGTCGCGCACATGGCGTAGCGCGCCGCGCGCACCGCCTCCGGGCTGGCCCCGGAATTCAGGGCCGCGCGCTCAAACTTCTTGACCTCATTGACGACCCGGCTGTGCAGGCCCTCCACATCGGTATGGCTGGCCCGGTTCTTCAGCCGGATGGCCAGTCCCAGCAGCGACGAAGCGGCCGCGACAAGCGGGTTGATCCCGGTCTGGGCGATCGCCACGGCCGGCCCGGACGGCATCGGCGCGGCAGCCCGTTGAGGAGCCGCCGCCGCCGGTGCGGCTGGCCGGCGACCTCCGGGAGATGGTCGGATGACCGTCTTTTCGGCATCGTCATCCGGTTCGGCAAACGGATCGTCCTGGCTCATCTGCTCGCCTCCCTAATGGCCCAGCATTCCATTTCGACCTTGGAGAAATCGCCCGCCAGGTGGAACGCGATGCCGCCGGATTGCGACAGGCCTTTCCAATACTTGCTGGACTGGTCGAGTTCGAAATAGGTCACGCCGGAATGGTAGGGGATCTGTCGCGGCGCCACCGGCAGCGGCCGGATGGCGATGCCGGGCAATGCGACATTGACCAGCTCGCGGATCTGTTCGACCGGGCCGATCTTCACATGGTTGGGGAAATTGCGGCGCAGCGCTTCGGTCTTGATGTCGGCGCGCACCGCCAGCACGAACGAGGCATTGGTCAGCAGGCTCTTGTCGCTGATCACCCCGACGCGGATGCCGTATTTGCGCTCCTGCAGCGGGATTGGAATGGCCGTCTGTTCCAGAACGGCACTGAGCGACTGCCGCAGGGCCGTCATCACCGGTGTGAACGTGGCCTGCAGATCGTCATGCCGGTATTCCGGAAAGGCCGGCGGCCGCTTGTTGGCCGCCGTGAAGGTCGACAACTCGCCGGCCATCTGCACCGCGGTTGCGTAGAAGGTTTCCGGATGCAGGGATTCGATGCCGCTGTAGTGGATCATCAGCGGTTCGTAGCGATTGACCAGCTGCAACATCAGGAAATCCGCGATCTCCGCGGCGCCTCTTGTGCCGGATTCCGAAACCCGCCCGGCCAGCGCCTCGCCACGATGATGGAACAGCCCCTGAAGTTCGGAGACAAATCCCGACAGCGCCGTCGACACGCGGTTATCCTGACAGGGCGGGATATACCGGTCGTCCAGCAGCACGTTCTTATCGGTGCGCACTTCGACGATCCGGGCTACGCCCAGGCACACATAGCCTGCCAGTTCGTTGGTCTGCAGCGCATAGCGCAGACGCAGTTTGCCGACATGCACCGGCGAAACCGTTTCCGACCCGGCATTGGTGTCGACCGCCTCGAATTCCGTCGAGGCGTAACGGGCGACGGTTTCCTCCTGCTCGGCCTCATCGACTTCGATGCCGCCGGGCTGGCGCACCGGAACAGTCAGATAGACCAGACAGTCCCGGGTATTCTCGGGCAGTTCCAGCGGCGGCGGATGGGGCGCATCTTCCGGCACGCTGAAGGGGGTCCCATCCGGCAGCACGCCGCGACACGAAGAGACTGCGAATTTGCCCGTGGCCAGGAGTTCCTTATTGATCTGAAGCTCCGTCAGCCCCCAACCATGCGGACGCAAGCCCTCGGTCCGCCCCAGTACCAGCTTTTCGATGTAACGGGCCTGCTGCTGAAAATGCAGGGTGCGGAGAAACATGCCCTCCGACCAAACGACTTTGTTATCCCAGGACATGAGACCATCCCGATTTTTCGATCCCGCCCCTCGCGGCCTGACAGGGCGCGATCGGCTGGGTCTCTTGGATGTTGTGGACCTTCATGGTTCGCTCCGCCCTTGCTATTGAAGCGACATGGTTATGGCGCCGATATTGGCGGTGACCGCCGTCGTCTCGTTCGGCGGAACCGGGATCGTGCCGCGCCATGTGGCGGCGTCGATGTTGTAGAAGGCGGCGACCAGCCCGAGATAGCGGGTGTCGGGATTGACTTCGCTGACGACCACCTCGCTTTCGCCCGGCTTCAGGAAGTACTCATCCTTGCCCAGCAGATCGTCGCCCAGCACATCGCCCTCGCTATTTGCGAGTTGGAAGTAGTCGGCCTCCTCGAAGGCGGCCGGCGATTTGAGCTGGTAGACCCGCACTACCACCGGCGACGGCACATTCTGAATGGCATTCGCATCCGGCGAAGCCGCCATGGTCAGTTCCACCATGGTCGGCGGCGGCGGACCGCCACAAGCTGCCAGGGCCAGCGCCGCGAAGGCCGCCAAGCCATGCAACCGGCTCACTACAAATCTCATTGCCGCATCCCTCTTTCTTCTTTCCCGGCCGACCTTCTGGTCGGCGGATTGCGTGTCCGGACGCGGTTGTCTCCCCGCCGTCCGATACAGTCTAATCACGCGACCACGGATTGCATCTCCGCGTTGCCACACACATTCGTGGCTGAACCGTCGCGTCAGAGTTTTTTCACCTGCCCTTCATAGGCGCTTGCGAATTCCCGGCCAAAGAGGCTCTGGAAATCATCCTCCGCCTCTCGCGCGATTTGCTTGTAGAGGTCCTCGTAGAGCTCCCAATATTTGGCCTTTCGGGCCGCGGGCAGGATGCTCTCCAGAACGGACTGACTCTTCAGCCGCTTCTCAAGGCTTGCCGGGTCAAATCGCTTCAGCAGAGATGAGAGGGCGACCTGCATGCCGGCCATGACCGCCATCTGGTGCGCCTTCAGATCGTTGAACCCTTCATGGACCGCCGCCACCGGTTTCAGATAGGCCCCACCGCCGCCGCCATTGAGGAGCGCCAGCATGGCGTCGTCCACGTTGGGAGAGAATTTCAGCGGGTTGTTCTCCTGCGGGCGGATCATGGTCCGCTCCAGCCGGAACTCGCTCTTGATTTCGGAGCGGGCGTGCAGGGTTTCCTGTAGCCCCTTGACCATCTCGCGAAAGGCCTCGCCGACGGTGCGCATCATTGCCTCGGCATCGGCAGCCGGAATGTCGGCCAGGTCAACGCCGGCGCCACTAAGAAACGCTGCAATCGCATCCGCCGCCGCCGCGGAGCTGGCTGCCGAATTGGCGGGTGCCGGGACGGGCTGCAACGGGGCGACAGGCGCCGCAACAGGCGTGGGAGTGGGCGGGCTGGGTCGCGCAGGGGCCGGGCGCGGCGGTGCCGCAACCGGTGTCGGCTTTGGCCGCGATACCGGCGCGATCGTCTCTTGCGGCAGCGGCTGGTCGATTTCGGCGTCCCAGTCATCGGGAATGCCGCCGCCAAGACTCTGATCCGGAAGCGCCGCTGGCGGCCGAAAGAACTCGCCTTCGGAAGGAACGTGATCCGCCTCCGGCACATCGCTGAATCCGGATCCGGGATCGCTGTCTCCCAACAGATCGAAATCATCGGGAATGATGTTGGCGGAGGCGCTCGGCGCGCCGCCGGATGGCAGGTCGAAGGCATCGAGTGGATCGAGAGAACCGGCCCCGCCGTCGGCGGGGGCCGGCGGGTCGAATTCCGCAAAGGGGTCATCGTCCGGTGCCTGCGCATGGCCGGGCAAATCGGCGTCGCCCGCAAACGGATCGCCGGAGCCACCAAGCCCGACCGAACTATCCGCCTTATCGAAGCCACCGAGTTCATCGTCGAAATCGCTGCCAAACGGTTCCGCAGCACTCGCCGCGCCGTCATCGTCCGCGATTTCCACACGGAGCAGATACTCGCCGAAACCGATCACGTCTCCGTCGCGCAACCCCATAGAGTTGCCGCGGCCCAAACGCTCCGGCGCCTGGTTAACGAACACACCATTGGTGCTGGTGTCGGTGGCCAGAAACTCGCCACTTTCGAATTCGATCGCGCAATGGCTTTTCGACAGGTGCCGGTTGGGATCGTCCAACACCCAATCGTTTTCGTCGCCGCGTCCCAAGGTCAGGCCACGGCTTACGAAACTCCGCGTATCGATCGGCAGGCCTTGCGGATCGTCGTTGCGCGTCAATGTCAAAGTCAGCTTCATCGCCGTCCCGGGCGAACCCTTTTGGGTCCGTCGCTCATTACCTCAATTCCTTCGAGGTCCTATTGTGTCGCATTTTATCGAATGATGCGACACCACTTCGCAAGTTCTGTTCGGTCACCCGAAAAACCGTCACGCTAACGGGTCCCCACTCCGGCCACTACCGCCCTGCGCGACATCCATTCCGTTCTTCAGAAACTGCCGAAACTTGTCCGTCGAGGCTGCCGGACCGCCGGCGAATGCGGCCAGCATGGTGGCCGCCGCGACAGCGGTGCCGGTCAACTCGTCGCTCGGCGCCACCGGGGGCATGTCCGTCGGCGCCAAGCTGTCGCCGCTCCAGAATGCCGCAATGGCGGCCCAACTTGCCGGGCTGTCGAACCCGGCCGCCTCCGCCGCGGCCATCGCCGCGCGCCGGTTTTCATCCGTCGGCTTTCGGACCCAGCTTTCCGACAACGTCAGCAGGTTCTCCGCCGCATCGTCGCCGCTGTCGGACAGCGCCTCACGGGCACAAAGACAAGCCCACCAAACCGCCTCGCGCTTCGGCAGCGCATGAGCCAGGAACCGGCTCGCCTCCTTCAGCCTGTCCTCTTCGACCAGCTTGTCCAGAAATGCCACCGGCGACATGCCCTCCGACAGAAACGGCAGGATTTCTGCCGACTGCTCATACTTCACGCATACTTCGGCGGCGGTATTTGCCTGGATCTTTTTCAGTTCGCTCATGCCGTTACCCACCAAATTTCCAACCGATATCCGGACGCCACAAAGTTGCGCGCCGGCGGTCAGTTCACCATTACCATCCCGCCCTTGAGGGTCAGCGTCGCATCGCCCTTTACCGTCGTCATCGGCGATTTGGCCTCCAATGTCGCATCGGCCTCGATCGCGATCTGCACCGATTTGATCGTGATCTTGGTCGGCTCCAGCTTGATGCTGCTCGAACCGCAGATCAGCTCGATCGACTTCATCGCCTCCAGCTCATCCTTGCCCAGGCTGACCTTGGTCGTGCGGTCGCCTTTCTTGACCGTCAGCGTATTGTCGCCGGTGTCCACGGAAGTCGTGCGATCGCCTTTCTCGACGGTCAGCGTGTCATCGCCTGTGCTAACCGTCGCCGTGCGGTCTTTCCAGACCTCCAAGGTCTGGCTGCCGTCGGAACTCTCGCTGCACCCGACCTTGACGGTCTGGTTGTTGAAGATTTCGACGGTCTGGTCGCCGTCATCCTTCTTGTCGAACCCGACTTTCAGGGTGTCGTTGTTCTCGACAACCCGGTTCATGTCTTTTTCTGCGTGGAAGTATATCTCTTCCTCGCCCTTCTTGTCCTCGAAACGCAACTCGTTGAAATTCGACGCGGCACTGCCTTCCTTCGAACTCAGCGACTTGAATCCCGACTGGGTCTTGTTCGCCGGCAGCTCATAAGGCGGCATGTTGTCGGCGTTGTAGACCGTGCCGGTGCAGATCGGTTTGTCGGGGTCGCCCTCCAGGAAATCGACCACCACCTCCATGCCGACCCTCGGGGTGAAGATCGCACCCCATTTCGGCCCGGCCATCAACTGGGCGACGCGGATCCAGCAGGAGGATTTTTCGTCGTTCTCACCGATCCGGTCCCAATGGAACTGGACTTTGATCCGGCCGTATTTGTCGCATTCGATCTCTTCGCCGGGTGCACCCACAACGTTCGCCGTCTGCAGACCGCGAACGATCGGTCGGGGGGTCCGCTGCGGATGCCGATAGCTGACGTCGTCCGGAATGCAGGTGAAGCTGTTGCTGTAGGATGGCGGCCCGGCATCCGGATAGATTCCGGTATGGTCGGCGGCGGCGTGGCTGGTCGAGGTGACCGCGTACTTCTTGCCCACTTCGGCGGGAATGTCGTGCCGTGAGATGGCAAACTTCCCGCCCGGTGAAAATGTGCGGCAGGTGCCATTACCATCGGTCACCGCATAGGCGGCTTCCTCTTCTTCCATCCGCAGCTTGGACAACCCCTTGCCATCGCCCTTGTCGGTGTAGCGGCCGGGATAGTCGTAGATCTCGTACTTCGACAGCTCCGGCGTTTTCAGAATGGTCTTTTCAGGCGTCTCGAGATCGGTCGTCGGCTTCTCGAAATCGTAGTCCCGCTGGGTCCACTTGCCGGACAAGAACTCGTAGCGATGGGAAAAATCGGTGATCGCGCCGGACGGAACCTCCACCTCATGGCATTCGACCTCTTTTTCCTCGAGGTCATAATAGGCCGACTTGTTGTCGGCGATGACCATCGTGTGCTTGCCGTCTTCGTGGGTGTAGTAGAAGAAGATCCCCTCTTCCTCCATAAGCCGGCAGATGAAATCGAGATCGGTCTCGCGATACTGGACGCGATAGACATGTTTGGGATGGGCGCCGGTCAGCCGGATCTCGAAGTCCGAGAAACCGTACTCGCCGAACACTTCCTCGATGATGTCCTCGACTGATTTTTCCTGGAAGATCTTGCAATCGGATGTCCGGCTGAGGAACCAGGTCCAGGGCACCAATTCGGCGTGGTAGGTGCGGAAGCCGCGGGTGCGTTTCGGCCCGGCATGAAAGCTCTTCACGACACCATTGAAGATCCTTGGCTCGGCATTCGCCCGGTAGACCGTGAAGGTGACCTTCTTGCCCAGGATTTTGTCCGCTTCCAGCGCGTCATCCGGTGACACGAGCTCGAGGCGGTAGCGGAACATTTCCGACAGCGCTTCTTCGCCATCGAAAGCGGTCAAAACCAGCTTGTCCGGCCCCAGGGGCGAGTCGATGGCAAGCCAACGATCCGACTGATCGATCGTGGTAGGCGCCATGTTGATCCTCCTAACCTGCTTCCCGGCACGCCGGCTGACTTCTTGGGCGGGGTTTCCCGCCATCCTTCGAACGTTACGGTAAGAGTGCGCCGGACGGAACCGTGGCGCTGTGCTCTGCGTCACTTTGATTGCCAACGTCCGTCCGCCGATGTGAGGCCGGTTCCAAAATCTGCTGCCACGACGTCCGGGCAGGAGCGCGGCAATCAAAAAAGCGGGGCCGAACGGCCCCGCTTAGATGACAATATGCTGTCTGTATGGACGTTAGACGGCCTTGGTCGAGACCAGATCGTAGCCCTTGGTGACCGGGCTGCCGGCTTCGTTGTTGGCTTCCAGCGGGACGTACTTCATCTCCACCTTGGTGAAGTTGAGGGTCACGCTCTCCTGCGGACGGTCACCGCCGCTGGAGACGCTGTAGCCGCTCACCAGCGTATCGGTCAGCGTGTATTCCAGATAGGTCGCACCGGGGCTGCCGGTCGACACCAGATGGATATCGACTTTCTTGCCGGCCTGACCGGTGCAAGACTCCTGGAACAGATAGACCGACGATGTGTCCATCGCCTTGGAGATCGTGACTTCGGCGACGGACGGCTCGGAGGCCTCACGATTCTTCGCCGAACCGACCGGCGTCGAGATCGCCCGGCCAACGCCCCAGTTGAGCGAGTCGACCGAAATCCACTTCTTGTGGTCCTCATGGGTCGCGTCGCCATCGATGCCGTCGTACTTCAAATAAATCGCCATTGTTCCCGTGTCCCTTTGCGATACTAAAGCCTGCATGCGGATCATGTCCCGACACCGGGTCCCGCGCGGTGACGAAGGTCACAACCCTCGAATAAATCGAAACTTTTTGTTTTTTGTCGGCGCCCGGCGAAACCTGGCCACAGGCGCCCGGACAGAAAAAAGCGGGGCCAAAAGGCCCCGCTCCCGAAGTTCGGTTCTTCCAAATACGTCGTTAGACGGCCTTGGTCGAGACCAGATCGTAACCCTTGGTGACCGGGCTGCCGGCTTCGTTGTTGGCTTCCAGCGGAATGTACTTCATCTCAACCTTGGTGAAGTTCATGCTGATGCTCTCATTCGGACGGTCGCCGCCGCTCGAGACGCTGTATCCGCTCACCAGCGTGTCCGTCAGAGTGTATTCCAGATAGGTCGCACCCGGACTGCCTGTCGATACCAGGTGAATTTTGACCTCTTTACCGACCTGGCCGGTGCAGGCTTCCTGGAACATGTAAACCGACGAAGCATCCATCTGCTTCGCAATCGTGACTTCGGCGACGGACGGCTCGGAGGCCTCGCGGTTCTTGGCCGACCCGACCGGTGTCGCGATTGCCCGGCCGACGCCCCACTGCAGCGACTCAACGGTGAGCCACTTCTTGTGGTCCTCGTGAGTGGCGTCGCCGTCGATACCGTCGTACTTCAAATAAATCGCCATCTTGCCTACTTCCCTTCGCGGATATGAAGCGTATGAGCAGATACTGCCCCATCGCTTCGTGCTCTGCCGTGACGGCAGTCACAGCTGCCGGGCCGACATGTGGTTGGAAGGCGCGGCCGACTCGATGGCGCATCGAATCCGCCCACGCCTTCTATCGAAACTCTATCACCAATTTTAGCTAAATTCGACTGATTTCCAGTCTCATTCGGCTATTAATTGATCTCGTAGGTAAAGGTCTCGTCGTCGCCGAGACCAACGGAAACGTTACTCACTTCCTTGCCGTCGGCCATCCGTTCCAGGAACAGACCCGCCAATTCCGGCAGCAACGTCCTGGTCAGGATGTGGTCGATGTTGCGGGCACCGGTGGCGGTTTCCTGGCACCGCGCCACGATGCTGTCGATCAGCGCCGGATCGTAGTTGAACTCGGCGTTATAATTCTCCTCCACGCGGGTGCCGACACGGCCCAGTTGAAGCTTGACGATGCCCTTCATGACCTCGTCGCTGAGCGGGAAATACGGCACCAGGGTGATGCGGCCCAGGAATGCCGGCTTGAAGAACTGGGTCAGTTCAGGCCGCAGCGCCTCGGCCAGACCCTGCTCGTCCGGCATGGTCTCCGGATCCTCGGCCAGCTTGTGGATCGTGTCCGTGCCGGCATTCGAGGTCATGATGATGACGCAGTTCTTGAAGTCGATGTCGCGCCCCTCGCCATCCTTCAGCATGCCCTTGTCGAACACCTGGTAGAACACGTCCTGCACGCCAGGATGGGCCTTCTCCATCTCGTCCAGTAGCACGACGCTGTAGGGCTTGCGGCGCACTGCCTCGGTCAGCACACCGCCTTCGCCGTAGCCGACATAACCGGGCGGTGAGCCCATCAGCAGCGAGACTTTGTGCTCTTCCTTGAACTCCGACATGTTGATGACGGTCACGTTCTGCTCGCCGCCATACAGCAGCTCGGCCAGGGTCAGCGCGGTCTCCGTCTTACCGACGCCGCTGGAGCCGACCATCATGAACACGCCGATCGGCTTGCGCGGATCGGTCAGCTTCGCCCGCGAGGTGCGCATCGCCTGGGCGATCGCGTCCAGCGCGTGGGACTGGCCGATGATCCGCTCCTCCATGCGCCCCTTCAGATCGAGCACGGCGCGGATTTCGTTGGAGACCATGCGTCCGACCGGGATGCCGGTCCAGTTGGCGACGATCTGGGCGACGGCGTTGCCGTCGACGCAGACATTCATCAGCGGTGATTCCCCCTGGATCTCATCCAGCTTGGCGGACAGGCTGTCGAGCTCCGCCCGGGTCGCGGCAACGTCCACTTCGGGCGCCGCCTCGGCGGCCTCGGCGGCCTCGGCGCCATCGCCACCATCTTCCGCGTCGCCCCCACTTTCCGCATTGCCGTTGTCGGCGCCATGAGCCGATTCCAGCGTATCGCGCAGGGCACGGATTTGGCCGATCAGGTCACGCTCCTCATGCCAGCGCCCCTCCAGAGCCGCCAGTTCGGACTCGACCGTCGCCTTTTCCTCGGCCAGCGCCGCCAAAGTCTTCTCGTGCTCGCCGCCGGTCGCCAATTCGCGACCGAGAATGCCGGTCTCCACATCGATCTGTTCGATGCGCCGATGCCGATCCTCGACATCGGCCGGCGTGGCGCTCTGGCTCATGCTGACACGCGCGCAGGCGGTATCCAGCAGGCTGACCGATTTGTCCGGGAGTTGGCGTCCGGAAATGTACCGGTGCGACAACCGCACGGAGTCGACGACGGCTTCATCGAGGATGCGGACGTTGTGGTGGGCCTCCAACGTGCCGACCAGACCGCGCATCATCTCGATGGCGACCGACTCGATCGGCTCCTCGATCTTCACCACCTGGAAGCGCCGGGCCAGGGCCGCATCGCGCTCGAAATACTTTTTGTATTCCGCCCAGGTGGTCGCCGCGATGGTGCGCAGCTCGCCACGCGCCAGGGCCGGTTTCAGCAGATTGGCCGCGTCGCCCTGCCCGGCCTGACCGCCGGCGCCGATCATGGTGTGCGCCTCGTCGATGAACAGGATGATCGGCTTCGGCGAGCCCTTGACCTCCTCGATCACCCCTTTCAGCCGGTTCTCGAATTCGCCCTTCATCCCGGCACCGGCCTGAAGCAGACCCAGATCCAGCGTGCGGACATCGACGTTCTGCAGCGCCGGCGGCACGTCGCCGGCGGCGATACGCAGGGCGAAACCTTCCACCGCCGCGGTCTTGCCCACGCCGGCCTCGCCGGTGAGGATCGGGTTGTTCTGGCGGCGGCGGGTCAGGATATCGACGATCTGCCGGATCTCCGGATCGCGTCCCAAAACCGGGTCGATCTCGCCATTGCGGGCGCGATCGGTGAGGTTGATGGTGAACTGGTCCAACGCCGCGGTGCTGACCGGTCCGGATGGAGCAGCCGATGCACCATCGGCGGCGGCGGATGTGGCCGCGGCGGCGCCAGCGGTCTCCGAGGTGTCGGAGATGATCGACAGCAGGTCCCGGCGCAGGGCCTCGGGCGGTATCTTGGCGAATTGCGGCGATGCCTCGCGGGCGATCGGGGATAGTGAATCGTCCATGAGGAGTGCAGCCAGAAGGTGGCCCGAGCGCACCTGCGGCGCGCCGTATTGCAGCGACGCCTGGACCCATGCTTCGCGAGCCAAAGCCACCACATGGGGCGACAGCGCCGGCGCGCGCGAATTGCCGGTCTTCAGCTTGTCGAGGACACGGGTCAAATCGGCGTTCAGCCGGGAGGCGTCGACCTCATACTGACGCAGGGTCGCTGCGATATCATTGCCGCTATCTTCCAGCAGCTTGATCAGCCAGTGCTCGATCTCGACATTGTAATGGGTCCGCGAGAGCGTCAGGCCTGCGGCGGCCTCCAACGTACGGCGGCAAGGCTCATTGAACTTTGCAACAAGCGATTTCAGATCGACCGTGGCCATGGGTAGCTAGCTCCTCCAGCTGTCAGTGGACGCGCGGCTCGACGATCCATCGCCGGTCCGGCCCCTGTAACCCGATCGTGCCGCCTTCGGTCCCTGATTCCGGCCCTGGCTGACAAGTCTCGGATTTTGTTACCTTTTTATTCTTCCCGACCCGCCCCTCGAGACAGGTTCCCCGCCCCGTCTTCGGCGCGCGACTTGATTATAACAAATGCAAGACAATTTGCATCAAACATCCTCGCGGTTGTTTCGTAGGCCGCGACGCCACCCCTCGAGGATGACGCCAGTGCCTCTCGACCGTCCTGTCACATGGCCCCCGCGAGTTTGAGAACGGGCATCCGGTCCTCCAGGAACCGGCCGACCATTTCCCCGATGATGGAAAGGTTCTCTGTCTCACTCTCGACCCGTTTGCCATCCTTGTTCATCGCTTCGCCACGATCCCGGATCGGCCCCCAGACCAGGGGCAGCAGCGCCTCCACATTGGCGTCGGCGCCATCGACCAGCGCCGCATAGCAAAGGCGATCGATCATGTCGGCATCGACGCCGGTACCGAACATCGGCATGGCGAATGCCTCCCGCGCCTTGGTGTCGGTGATCCGCGCGCGGTTGGAGATCGCTGTGTTGTACCGTTTGGCGGCATCGTTCGAGACATCGCCCGCGATCGCCGGCATCACCTGCCCCGACCCGATCAGCATGCCGGCCACCTCGACCGGCCGGGCATCGCTGTGACCGGCGATCGAGTCCAGCGAGACCAGGTCGCCGAGCAGTTTCGGTCCCTCGGCCAGCGCGTCGAAGATGGGCCCGTACACTTCCTTGTTGACGATCGCCTCACCCTGCGGGACTGGAATGGCGAAACTGGCCCGCGATCGGGGCACCTTCATCACGAGCCGCATTTCGTTGAGCCTCAGCTCATGCTCGCGGGTCGTCAGGCGCCTGTGGCCGCGCACGAATACATCGCGGCGCAACCGGCGCGGCGTACAGAAATCCTTGACCACCTCGCGCAGAACCCGGTCGTCGATCTCACTGAGCAGGCTGCGCTGTTCGGCGTTCAGCAGCAGGTCCTGGAAATTCTCGATGACCTTTGACGATCCGACGAAACCGAGCTTGGCCTCCGCCAGATCCTCAGCCACGTCGGAGAAGAACAATGCACGCCAGCCGGCATTCAGGTACTCATGCGCCAGATAGCGGCGGTCACCGGTCGCCAGCGTATCGATGACGCTTTTCAGAAATGGATTCTCCGCCAGGAACCCGGCGCCGACCGAATTCATCTTCTCGGCAAACTGGATCGCTGCGTCGACGCGCTGCTCGGCGCCGCCACTCGCCCGCATCCCGATTTCGTGCAAAAGCTTCTGCACGCCGACGCCCAAACTCCACCCCGGCATGGCATTGTAGCTGAGGTAGACGGCACCGCCGGGCTTGAGGTAGCGGCGAAGGAACCGAACGATATCGGCCCGGATCGTGGTGCCGACCCAGCTATAGACCCCGTGCAGCGTGACATAATCGAACATCGGCAGGTCCGGCGCATCGGAACCCACGAGTTCATCGAACCCGCTCTCCAGGAAAGTCAGATTGGTCAGCGCGGCTTCGCCCGCCAGGACCCGGGCCCGGGCGATATGGGCGGGATTGAAATCGACGCCGTAGAAATCGGCATCCGGGTTGGATGCGGCCAGGCATGTCGTTGTCAGACCAACGCCGCAGCCAAGCTCGCAATAGGCGTATCGTCCTTCGGTGATCGGCGGTGCGACGCCGTTCATCAGGCAGGTGAAATCGATCACCGATGGCGCCAGATCGCCGTAGAACGATCCGACATACTCCACATCGGATACGTAACCTGAAGTCCAATCGCTCATTTATTCTTCCTCCGAAGGTCGGAGTAGCCGGCTTTTCTCACGCCGGTGTCACACCGTCCATGCCACCCGTTGCAGCGGGTCAAAACTTGTCCAACAGATATACCGCGTCGTCGACGTCGTGCCGGTAGGGCGCTTGCTTTATCCAGGTGTTCCAGCCGAGCCGGGGCGCGCCATCGCCATCCGCCACCAATTGGCAGTCCGGAACGTCGTCTTTCGCCAAGGTGAGTTGCACATCGACGCTCAGCCCGGGGCCGATGTAGAGCCGGGTCAGTTCGGCTAGTTTCTTGAGTTCATCGCCGGATGGCATGAAACGGACGAATTGCGCATAGGTCAGCGGGCCCAGCTTGATCCGGAAACTGCCCTGAACATCCCACACCCGGTCCCCGATCACGGCGGTGACCCCCAGCTGGCAGAACGACGACTCCAAATCATGGGGCCCCGGCAGGGTGCTCAGCTCATCGAGCGCCAGATTCATCCACCGGCCCTTGAATTGCTCGATCTCAACCGGCCGCTCGAAATAGTCGGACAGCATGGATTCAAGACCGGCAGCGGATTTCGGGCCATGGGACAGATGGCCCGAATAATGGATCAGAGCCTCATCATTGACCTTCAGCCGTTTGCGAAGATGCCCTGAGCCCAAACCCACCAGATCGTAGAGCGCCCCGCTGATCGCGTCATTGCCACCGGCGCCGCCCCGTTCATAGGAGGGCGGCAGGCGGTACTTTTCCCACGCCCGATAGAACAGCGAGATTGTGCGGTGGTTGAAGAGATCCAGAAAGTCGCGCAGCGAGACGCTCTTCGACCGCACCGACCGGATCAGCATCTCGGTAAACTGCTGCGGCAGGACGCCGCTGGGTCCGGTCAGCCCCATGAAGCCCACGGACATGCGCGGCGGTCCCGGCGGCTTCTTGGCCTCAGGCTCCGGCTTGGTCTCCCGGAAGGTGGCGATCTCGGACGTCGGGAATGCCAGCGACTGGGCCGCGGTGAATCGCACGGCCTCGCGTTTGGGGTCGGCATCCTCGCCGACCGCGCGCAATTTCTCGAAGCGTGGGTCACGGCCCTGCCGCCGTCCCAGCATCTCAAGCACGCGGACGGCCTGGAAGAACTCGAAACGGTGCGGGCGCTTGCCCAGCGCCTCGATCAGATTATGTGGCGATCGCCGGCCCTTGGCGGCCATTTGCGAAGCACTCCCGGGCGGCCCTGAACCGTAGCGGTCAGCCGCGTGTAAGAATTGATGGAGCAATAGAGCGCCAGGAAGCGCTCCAGCACCGTGGCGAGCAGAAACAGGCCGCTGCCGGAGAAGCGCTGGGCGTCGAAGTCGATCGTCACATCGACGCCGCGGCAGAATGCGCCCATATCCTTCGCCGGAGCCCGGGCCACGCCCAGCTTGCTGCGCACGCTCAAGACGCTGTCGATCACCGCCCTTGTCTCCGCGGAATCCCGGAAATCATAGAGCTTCAGGATATCGCGCAGGGCCTCGACGCCCTCCTCCCCATCGGTCAGCGACAGATGGTTGAGCGAGAGATGCGAGATCAGCCGCCATCGGCCGCGATCCCCCATCGGCGGACGCAGGGTCGATGTCGGCGGCGTGACACAGGTCAGCTCGGCAACCGGCGAGGCCCCTTCGACCAGCTGCAGCCGCGGATGGCCACCGCCATAGGGCAGCTTCGACGGCAGATCCCGGTTCAGACAGCTGGTGCCGACAGTCACCACCCAATCGGTTGCCGCGGCCGGATTGAAATCGAGATCGACCAGGGAGAGATAGACCTCGGTGCCCGGGTCCCGGCGACCGGCGGTCCGCCTGGTCGCATGCCAGAATGTTTGCGGCCCTTCCGATCCGCTGTCGTGTTTGACCGAATAGAACGGCACATAAGGCACTTCCTCGCCGTCGGGCGATGTCGCAACGACGGAATCGATGGAATAGATTTCGGTCGCCGCCGGCCGGCGTGCGTCGGGAACAACCCGGTATTCCGAGATCGCGTGGCTGAGCTGGAGCGGCTCCGCCTGCTGGTGAAACAGATTGACGATCGGGGTGCAGCCGAGCGCGAAGGTCTCTTCGGAAACGCCACGTTCCAGATCGGTGGAGGCCCGGTTGATATAGAGAAAGATCTCCAATTTGTTGCCGGCCTCGACAAGCACCTTCGACGACAGCCCGGTGATGTCGAAGAACAGGAACTTCTCCGGAAAGGTGAAGTATTCGGTGAGCAGCCGATAACCGACGAAAGACCGGGCCGGATAACTCAGCATGCCCTCGTCGCGGCCAAAGCCGACCGGTTTGATGCACTCCGGACCGAGGATCACCGGCTCGGGATCGGATGCCGACTCCGCCAGCGCCACCGAGACCGTGTTGTTCATGATCAGTTCATAGAGCGGGTAGACCTGCTGAGGCTGGCCACGCAGGAAAAACCGCAAGCGATCCGGCCCCAACTCGGTGAAGGTCATCTCCGGGCTGAGGCAGCTCAAGGTCAGCCGCAGCGACGCCACGGCCCCGCCGGCCCGCGGGTTGGCCGGCGCAACCAGAGGCCGGCCACTCAGTGACGCCGCCTCGATCCGGATCGGCCACAGCTCGACCGGGTAGCTGGTTCTGAACACGCAGGGTTCACCGCCCACGGTCTCGGACTCGATCTCCGTGCCCTTGGGAATGTCGTACGGGCTGGTCAGATCCGGCTGGCTGTCGAAACGCACGATCGACATCGACGGAATCGGCGCCAGGTAATGCGGATACAAGACGCTCAGCAGAGCGTCGGTCAGTTCCGGAAAGTCGTCGTCCAGCTTGTGGCGGATACGCGCGTTCAGGAAGGAAAAGCCTTCGATCAGCCGAGCGACATAAGGGTCCTCGACCGCATCGGCGCTGAGCCGCAGGCGGCCGGCGATTTTCGGATGCGCCTCCGCGAACTCCGCCGCCAGCTTACGGATATAAGTCAGCTCGCGATTGTAGTAGGGAAGAAGCTCGTCAACCATGCGCCGAATTCTTCACAAGCACCGTTTGGGTCGACGGTTCCATGGTCGAATCGAAGACCACCGGCTCCGGCGCCGGATCGGCATACATCAGCGCTTCGATGCGAAACCGGATGGTCCGGTCCATGCGGTCTGCATTGTCGAGCAACACGACCTCGATACTTTGAAACCGTGGTTCGCAGCGCCGGATGACCTCTTCGATGCCGGCCCTGAATTCATCGCGGGACGTGTCCGACGCCATATTGGCGCTGGTGAACTCCGGTATGCCGTAGTTCAGCAGCGAGTTCTTCAGTTCCTTGTGGTCGGGGTGCCAGCCGCGGCAGCGATGCCTTGTGTTCAGCAGGATCTCAAGATCCCGCCGTACGGCCGCGCGAAGTTCGGCCAGGGACTGGCCGCGCGACTTCGGCGGATCCGCCGACCGGTCCGGATGGTCGTCCAATAGCCGGTCCAGCACCGAAGGCTGCAGCGGTTGATCTAAATCTACACGGGCCATGGCGTCAGCGTTCGCTCAATCCAATCCTGGCGCCGCGGCGCCGTTTCGAAAGTGGCGCTCAGTCGCCGAACTCGAGCGACTGGATCTCCAGGATCGGCGTTGCTTCGTCGCCGATCAGGAACGACCGTTGGCCGACACCTCGGACCGGCTCGCCATCGCCACCGATGAAGTCCGTGACCCGCCCAAGCTGGGTGCGTTCGTCCAATTCGGCGCCGGGCGTGAAATAGATCGCCGGAATGAAGACCTCACCGTCCGGTCCCTCATTCACATCCATCGACGCACGGCGCCAGATCAGATCGCGCGGCCGCTCGGGCCGGTGCATCTCGATCGTCCCGACCCGCTCGGTCGGTATCCAATAGTACTTGCCGGTACTGGTCAGCACCTCGAAGAAGCCGGCAGCGAAGTCATCCAGGTCGCGCATGTCCTCGAAGGCCTCGCCATTGCACTTGCCGGCAAAACTTTCGGCCGCGACTCCTCGGCCTCGTCCAGCAGCTTGGCGGCGCCGGCAAGGTCGCCATCCCGCAACAGGATGGACGCTTCCAGGTGCAGCTTGGCGTGGGCCGGCGGATCGCCCAGGAATTCCGGCACCCGTCCTTCGCCGAAAAATTCGCGGCGGATCATCTCGGCCCTGATCTGCTGCCGAAACAGTGACAAGCCGATGGCGGCGGCAGGGTCCTGGGTTCCCATCAGGTCGAGCATCTTGTCGGCGCGTTCCAGATTGCCGCCGAAGCACAGAAGCTCCGCCAGGAAACCCCGCTTGTCGACATCGCCGGGCTTGGCGCGAACTTCCGCATTCATCGTCTGGATGGCGTCCTGAAGCTTTCCCGCTTCGAAATGCCCGCGTGCAGACTCACTCATCGCCTTCCCTCCTGGGTTCTCATGTGCCGTCTTGTGCGGCCACTTCCGTGACCAGCTTGAAGCTCGAGACCACCTGGTCCAATTGGAAATGCGGCCTGAGGTGGATCGTGCAGTTGAAGATGCCCGGATTGCCCGGGTTCGCTTTGACTTCGACATCGGCTTCGCGCAGCGGATACTTGGCCTTCTGCTCGTTCGTCGCGTCGTCGTCGGCATTGGTGTATTCCAGCAGCCATCGGCGCAGGTATTTCTGGCACTCCTCCGGCGTCGAGTATGAGCCGATCCGGTCGCGGCCGATCACCTTCACGTAATGGGCAAACCGGCCGACGCAGAACATGTATTGCAGCATCGCCGACATACGCGCATTCACATCCGCGGCCATCGATGCATAGCGCTTGGGCCGCTGGGCCGATTGATTGCTGTAGAACAGCGAATACTCGGTGTCCTTGGCCTTGCTCAGCGGGATCAGGCCGAGATCGCTCAGCTCTTTTTCCTGCCGTTCCGACACCGAGACATCGGTCGAGTATTTGATCGCGATCCCATTCTTGTCGGTGCCGAAGCTCTCGGCCGGCAGGCCGACGACCAGCCCGCCGCTGATCTCATCCCGGCGCACCCCGCGGATATCCGCGAACCAACCGTAATTGTCGTAGGCGCGGATCAGCACGCTGGCAAAGGCGAAGACAGCCGTTCCCCAAAGATAATCGTCGCCGGATGGGTCGGACACATCCTCCCAATAGCGGAACATGTCGACCCGCGAGCCATCATCCAGGTATGGCAGGCGCATCAGCACCCGCGGCAGCGCCAGGCCCACGAAGCGGGAATCCTCGCTTTCCTGGAAGGATCGCCAGCGGGCGTATTCCGGCTGGTTGAACTGCTCGCTCAGATCGATCGGGACGCCCATGTCCCGGAACCGGTCCAGGCCCAACATCTCCGGAGAGCAGCCGCAGACAAAGGGCGCGAACGATGCGGCGGCAATCTGCGACATCGCCTTCAAGGCGGCGACATCGTCGGTCGGGTGTCCCGCTCCACGACGATGCCAGACCTCGTAGTCGCCGATCAGCACGCCATAGGGCTCGCCGCCCGGCATGCCGAATTCCTGATTGTAGATCATGCCAAACAGGTGGCTCTGGTCGAATTCGATGGCGCGTTCCAGGTCGCGGCAGAGTTCCGGCCAGCTCAGATTGAGCGCCTTGATCTTGACGCCTTCCATGCCATCGCTCTGGTTGACCAGGAAGGCGACGCCGAGCCACGAGGCCTCCAGCCCCTTGAACCTTGGATGGTGCAAGCAGGCATCGACCTGCGCCCGCATCATCGTATCGATCCAGGCGATGTCGCGGTCGATGGCCCGCAGGATACGGTCGCGGTCGTAGGGTTGTTTGAAGGCGGGATGGTCACCGAACCACTGGTCGAGCGCGTGGCCGGTCGCCGTCTCCGTCAGGAATTCACCGAGATGTGCCCAGCCGACGCCCTGCGGGCCGCGCAGTCCCTCCTGGACCACATCGACGACGCGATCACGCAAAGGCGCGACCGCCGCCCGAAGGACGGGCGGCGGATCGTCCTGAGGGGCGGGCGCAGTGTCGGCCTCGTCCCGCAGATCGACCGCGCCGCCCTCCACTTCGTCGGGCACAATGTCCATACGGAGATCAGCCCATCTGTGGGATCCGGGCCACCATCCGCATGGATGTGGTCAGTTCCTCCATCTGCAGCCAGGGCCGCATATAGGCAACCGCGTTATAGGAACCCGGAGCTCCGGGGATTTCCTTCACGGTGACCTTGGCCTCGGCCAGCGGATACTTGGCCTTCATCTCCTGCCCGGCGCCGGAATCCGCATTGACGTAGTTCTGGATCCAACGGTTGAGCCAGGCCTCGCAATCGGAGGCCTCCATGAACGAGCCGATCTTGTCGCGCGCCATGACCTTCAGGTAATGGGCGAAACGAGAGGTCGCCATCATGTACGGCAGACGCGCCGAGATGGCGGCATTGGCCGTGGCCTCCGGACGGTCGTACTTTTTCGGCTTCTGTGCCGTCTGGGCCCCGAAGAAAACCGCGTAGTCGGTGTTCTTGTAATGGCACAGCGGCAAGAAGCCGAGCTTGCTGAGTTCCGCCTCGCGACGGTCGGTGATGCCGATCTCGGTCGGGCATTTCTGGTCCGGATCGCCGTCATCGCTGGTGAACACGTGGCTTGGCAGACCTTCCACCTTGCCGCCGCCTTCGGCGCCGCGGATCGCGGTGCACCAGCCATATTGCGAGAACGCATCGGTCAGCTTGGTGCCCATGACATAGGCCGAATTCATCCAGCAATAGTCATGGTGATCCATGCTCTTCTCGGCACCGGCATCGTCCTTCGGCGCTTCTTCGAACGAGAACTCCTCGATCGGCGACGTCGCCTCGCCATAAGGCAGACGGGCGAGTGCCCGCGGCATGGTCATCGTCACGAAGCGGCTGTCCTCGCTTTCGCGGAAGCTGCGCCATTTGGCGTATTCGATGGAGTCGAAGATCTTCATCCAGATCGCGGGGCTTGGACAGCTCCGTGTAATCCTCGAAGCCGAACATCTTCGGATCCGACGCCGTGATGAACGGCGCGAAGGACGCCGCGGCGACATTGGACATGCTGCTCAGCAGCTCGATGTCTTCCGGGTGGTTGGAAAACTCGTAATCGCCGATCAACGCCCCGTAAGGCTCGCCGCCCGGCGTGCCAAACTCGTTCTCGTAGATCTTCTTGAACGTCTGGCTTTGGTCGAATTCGACCGCCTTGCTGAGGTCCTTATAAAGATCCTTCTTCTTGATGTTCAAGCAGCGGATCTTCAGGCCGGCACCGGTCTCGGAGTTCATGACCAGATGATGCAGGCCACGCCAGGTGCCCTCCATCTTCTGGAACTTCTCATTGTGCATGACGGCGTTGAGCTGCTTCGACATCTGATTGTCGATCGCCGCAATCGCCTTATTGAAGGTTACCGTCAGGTTCTTCGAATAGGTGACGGTGCCCTTCATGGCCTCTTCGGTCAGGGTCTTCAGAAGCTCCTGGGTCCGGTCGGGCTCGGTCTGCTTGGTGGCTCCGATCGCTTGATCGAGCAAGCTAAGCTCGGCAGCGCCTTCCGCGGTTTCTGTCGCGGCTCCGGCTTGTTCTTCGGTCGAGCTCATGGCTATTTCTCCTCTCCGCCCTCGTCGCCGGCCGGGGCTTCAACGCCGAGCTGGCTTGAGAGTTCGCCAAGTTGATCCTGGTTCTGCAGCACGTTCTCCAGCAGGTTCTCCAGATCTTCCGACCGGTCGACCTTGCTCATGAGGTCACGCAGCTTGTCCCGGGTTTCCTGGAGCTTGCGGAGAGGCTCGACCTGCTGAACCACACGGCCCGGCTCGAAATCGTCGATCGAGTTGAACTTAAGGTCGACCGCCATCTCGCTGCCGTCGCCGGCCAGCGTGTTCTCAACCTTCATGCTGGCGCCCGGTGTCATGCGCGCCATCACGTCGTTGAAATTATCGCGGTCGATCTGAATGAACTTACGGTCTTTCAGCGGCGCGAGAGGGCTGGTCGGGTCGCCTGAGAAATCACCCATGACACCAACCACGAAGGGCAGTTCCTTAAGAACGGCCGCCCCTTCTGTCTCCACTTCATATGTGATGTGGACGCGCGGCTTCCGAACGCGCTTCAACTTATCATGAACACTTGCCATGGCCCAATGGCCTCCCTTCATTACCTACGCGGTACGATCGCCGAAACGCACCGCCCCGGCGGACAAAAACATCTGATCGTGCGCAATCGGGCGACGATGGACAACTGCCCGTCTTCGCCTCGTTGCAACTTGCCTTGCATTTTATCGAATTTTTTCGGTCGCGGGAACCTAAATTACCGACTTTTTAACAATCCTTGCGAATTAGCCGCAGCCAAGCCGATTTTCCTGCCCCTATTCCTCTTCCTTAGGCTGGATTCCGGCCCGGGCCAGAAAATCCTGTCGGGAGGATCGGTCCTGAATTAATTCTGCCAGCAGTTCGGGCAGACTGAGCCGTCCACGTCTGACCACGTCATCCAAAGTATAAGAGATCGGTGAGTGGGGCTCGGTCTTGCGGAAGAAATCCGCCACCTTGGCCAATTGCCGGAAGGCATCCTCGCGGCTGGCGATCTGGGCTGAAACCTGAACAGCTCCGGCCGCGGGTGCCGCTGCGCCATTTCCGTCAGCTCCATCCATTTCACCCTCCACAGCCTCGTCCGGCGCTTCGGCGGCGATCTTGTCCCGGCTCACGAATTTGACAGTATCCAGTACCGCCCCAATCGTGTTTCGAATGTTGGAGGACGAAGGCGCATCCTGGCCGCACTTCTCATCAAATAGAGCGCATAGCTTGCTGAATGCCTCCAGACACTCTTCAAGGTCGGAGATCAGCGTCACGTAATAGGCGGCGGACGACTCCGCGACACTCTTTTCGAAATCGCTCATCTGAACGATGCCGGCGTCGATCCGCGCTTGCTTCTTGGCCTCGTCGGCGATCTTGGCCAGTTCCATCGCCTGATCGTAGTGCCAGGCGGCAAACGGGCCGGCGCCACTGCCGTCCGTGATGAGAACTTTGCGGATCGGTTGGATCAGGGTGCCATCGGCGCCTTCACCGTTCAGACCGGAGACAGGCGCGACCTTGGTTTCGACGCCGTCCTCATCCTCCAGCGGATAGAGCTGCTCCCAGAAATTCTCGACGATGCCTGCCGCCAACAAGAAACCGTCCCGCAGCCCGGCATAGCCATGGCCCCGAAGCAAGGCCTCGATCAGCCAGCTGGTGATTTCGAGGTCCTTGGATTTGTTCTGAATCAGATCCGGCGCGGTCTGCAGGATCGTCCGCCATTCCTCGGGTAGAGAGCCCGGCTCGTCATCGGCCTCCAGGCTTCGTTCAGCGGCGCGAGCGGCCGATCGGGCATCCTTGACCTTATAATAATCCGAGGTCGGCGACACGTCCTCGCGGAGGTCGATGCCGGCCGGATTGTCGCCTTCGATCGGCGTCAGAATCTGTTCAATGTCCAAGGTGGACGGCGATGCCATGGGTTTGGCCCCATTGTCGGTTGTTGCCGATGCCTTTATGTCTGCGCGACAGGGAACCCGCTAGCGGGCGCTTTGCCGGCGGGCGAACGCTAGCATAGCGATGCGTCCGGGTGAAACGGGAAACGGCGGCTGCCGGTTGGCGCGTCATAGGAGGCTCTTTTGCGTATCGCTGTGCACACTCCATCCATCCCATCCGACCCTGGCCAGCCGTCCGGAGCCGCGGCGGCAACGGAGACGCTGGCGGCGGCATTGTCGATCGCCGGCCACGAACCGATCCGACCCGGCATGTCACCGGCCAACGGTGACCGCGGAACTCAAGGCAGCCTCGCCGGCCCGGCGAGCCTTGCAGGGCAGCGCCCGGATCTCTGGATGACGTATGGGCTGCGCGACAGCGCTCCCGATCTCGCTGGACCGGCCGTCGCCAAAGAGCTGGGCATTCCGTACGTGCTGATCGATCCTCGGGGGTCGGAATCGGATAAAGAGGCTGCGCAGGCGTTGGCGGCGGCGGATGCGGTCGTTCCCCTCAGCGATGCCAGTATGCGATGGGTGACGGCGTTGCGGCCGGACGTACCGACGACCCGGCTATTACCGTTCATCGATCCAGGTCCTTACGATTCAGTCCGCCGCCTTCACGGCCATCAGAGCGCTTCGATCGCGATGCGGCATGGGCTGGACAGCGACGCGCCGCATCTGCTGTGCGTCTCCGCCATGCGCCACGGCGACAAACTGAAATCATACGAAATCCTGGTCCGGGCCTTGTCGCGGCTGGCCATGACAAAATGGCAATTGATCGTGGTGGGCGACGGACCGGCGCGCGCCGAGATCGAGGCGCTGTTGCGGCGGCTGCCGCTGGGCCGGGTGCGCTTGGCCGGCTCGCTCACGAACGAAGAACTGGTGCCGTATTATGCCATGAGCGACCTGCTGGTGGCGCCCTCGGTCGGCGGCACCCATGGGCGGGTGCTGCTTGAAGCCCAGGCAACCGGCCTTCCGGTCGTGGCCTGTGACGGGCCCGGGGTGCGCGACGCGGTGCATGACGGCATGACCGGCAGGTTGTGCCCGGAAGGAAATGCGGAGTCCCTGTCCCAGGCGATCCTGTTCCTTTTGCGCGAACGGAACTTTCTTACGTCATTCGCCGCGGCCACCACTCACGCGATCGGCAAGGACCACCATATCGGCTCGGCGGCAGCCCAGCTTGGCGAATTTTTGGCTGGATTCAGCCGATCCAAATCCTAGGCAGTGCATTTGGCGGGCTGCTAGTCGTTACAGGCGGAGGCGATCAACTCGCAGGTATAGTTGCGCCCGGCATCGCGGAAGCAGCCGATCTTGGCCTCCTCGACCGCGTCGCCCCAGCTGTCACCGACCCCGTAGCCCTCACCGCCGCCCCACTCCCGTGACTCCACAAAGGCCAGGCACTGGCCGGAGTTGGTCTGGGCGCGGATTTCGCACCCCCTTCCACATTGCGCAAGCGCACACGCATCGGCCTCCGCTTGGCTCGGCAGGTTCTTACAGATGCCGCGCCGAACCGGATTCGGGGCGTTGTTGGTCGCCATCGCACCAAAGCTGCCAATTTGGGTGGGCGGTGGCAGCACCGCGACCTGCGGGGCGATCTCGACGATCGGCGTTTGCACCGCGGTCGACGGAGCTTCGGCCGACGGGGCCGGGCTGGAGGCGACCGTCTGAGCCGCCAGGGTGGTTACAGACGCCGCCTCCTGCCGCAGCCGGGCCAGTTGCGACTCGGTCAGAGTGCCGTCGGCGGTCACACCGATGGAACGCTGAAACGCTGCAACGCCGGCGCGGGTTCCCGGCCCGAACAATCCATCGATGGATCCGCGATACAATCCGAGACGCCGCAACGCGATCTGGGCCTCGCGCCGCTCGCGGACCGACAGAGTCGGCTGCGGCGGCACGACGAGCGCGGTCTCAGTGCGCTGGGGTGTCACCGTGGCAGGCGCCGGAGGCGAGGCCGCCTGTTCGGTGGCGACGATGACGGCGATGCGGTTGCGTGCCAGGGACGCGAACACGCCGGTCGGAAATTGCCGCAGATAGGCGTCGTAGTCAGCCTTGTTGGTGCTGTCGTTGATCGACTCCCAAAACAGCCGCTCCGTGTCGTTGGACATGCCGCGGTCCTCTTGGGATGTCGCTGACGGCGCGTTGGGTATCGTCGGGGCGGTGATCGCCGCCTGCTGGAAGCTGCCGGATTGTCCGGGATTCAGATAGAATTGATCGGCGCTCAGGGAGCCGTAGACGAACGGTTCCTGCCGGCCATTTGTCGTATTCAGCACGGTGTCGCGCACCTTGCGGAAATACTGCCCGATCTCCAGCCTCGGCTCGTTCAAATGGCTCAGCAAAGCCGTCGTATAAGGGCTGTTGGCGCCATCGCCGTCATCGGCGACCGCCCCATCGCGGGTCGCGAAAGCGATCAAGGTATCCGCCGGCGCCGCTTCGACCCTTGCCAGGCCGCGCCCGACCAAAGTCGAACGGGTCGGTCCCATGGAGCGCGCGAGCTGCTCCGCAAACGGATTATCCCGACAGGCATCGATGATCACCACGCCCAGGCGCTTGGTCTGCGCCACTTCGCTCATTACCAGATCCAACGACACGCCCTCGTAATTGAGGTCGCGCTCGCGGGAAAGGCTGACATCGGTCGGCAGAAGGTAGTTCGTCCCATCGACCTGAATGCCGTGACCGGCATAAAACACCAGTGCCACATCGGCAGATTCAGCCAAAGCACCAAAGCGGCGCACGGCGCTGTACATCCCGGCGGTGTCGAGGTCGACCCCTTCCTCAACGGTAAAACCGAGGGCGCGAAGCGATGCCGCCATGGCGCGGGCATCGTTCCGTGGATTGGGGAGTTGCGGCGCGTTTGCATAGGCCGAATTGCCGATCACCAACGCGACGCGCTCGAGATCCTGTTCCGCCCGGGCATCGCCGATCGTCATCAGCGACGCCATGGTGACGCCCATCAACGCCAATCCGCGCCATAGGCTCGTTTTGTCGTGATCCGTTTTTGCTCCGGGCACCGCGGAACAATTTTCGCGGCGCGCGATTTCAATCCTGGTCATCGCCCACCTATGTTGGTTATTTCGACGCGCCGGTTGACGTCGCCGTCCGGGTTGCCGGAATCCAGCGGCCGGGCTTCGCCCCAGCCGACATCCTGAAGCCTCTCAGAGCTGACATTGACCGTCGTGGTCAGATATTCCCTGACAGCCCTGGCCCGCCGCTCGGAAAGCAGAAGATTGTATTCCGCCGACCCGACCGCGTCGGTGTGACCGGCAATCAGAAAGCTGTACTCCGAAAGATCTTGGGATGAGATCGCAAGGCCGAGTTCCGACAGGACCGACTTGGCGTCCTCGGTCAGCTTGTCCGAACCGAATTCAAACTGGACCTTGAAGTTGACCGAGGGGCGCCGTCCGATGGATCGGGTGCTGCCGATCACCACGGCCCTGGCGCTGGTATCCTGCCCGGCGCCTGGAGGGGTCAGGGCGCGGATGAAATCGGCCGCCGTCGGCGCATCCATGATCTTGGTGTCTTGCGCCCGTGCGTGGCCGGCATAGGCAACGATCACAAGGATCAGCGTGAGCGAGAGGCCCTGTGTTGCCGTCTGGAACCGTGTCATGGTTCGTCTCCAAGAATTCCGCGTCGTTCCGGTGCGCCCGTCCGCTCCGCCAATGCCGCCCGATGAACCCTCTTCCATTACCTACGCATCCCCCGTCCCAGCGGTTTCCGATCCGCCTGAATTGCCCGATCGACGCCAATCCGCGCTATAGCCCTCATCCTCTCGGCCGCGAGGTGATGAAGACGTAGCTGCCGGCCGCCGGTGTCGCGAATCCTCGCCTCTGAAGCGCGGTCAACCCCTCGCTCAATGCCTGTAGATAGGCCGATGCCGGTTCGGCGAAGGGGCGCGGCTGGCTGAACAATTGCGCCGGAGTCGAAATCGCCACGATCATATCGGTACCGTAGGGCGGGTTAATCACCAAGTTCGGGTCGCCCGGATTGCCGCCCGGACCTCCACCGACGACCACCTGCCTGCCGGCCGACTGAAAATTGTCGGTTCGGCGGTCGGTCGGGAACAGGTGATAGACGTTGCCCTCCTTATCGATGAAGTCGACATAAAGGTAACCGTCGAACAAAGCGGTAGCTGTGGCGTTGATCACAAGCGAGTCATTCTGCTGATAGACCAACGAAGGGTTGTTGGGCCGGATCAGCGGCCGGCCTGGCTGCCCCGGCGCCAGCGTCGCCTGCGCCTCCAATACGCCAATCGCGGCGCAGAACGGCCACGGCCGAATATTGGTCGACTCCAGGACGCCGCGAATCCCGTTGACCGACGACAGCGCGTTCAGCAGCCGGCGCAAATCATCGTCGGCGGACAAATAGCCGGTGACCATGACACGCAGATCGTCGGACAGCGTCGCTGAAAGCCCGGAGCATTCGAAACCGGACAGCACCTCGTCGACTTCGCGTTCGATCAGCGCCCGGTTGGGTATGTTGGCCAATTGCGTGGGTGTCGTTGCCGGGACAACCGGCTGGGGATCCGGAATCACACTCGGCGGCGTAACAACGGGACTTGGCGGGGTCGTGAAGGGCTGCGTGCCGCCTGTCAGTGGCGATCCGTTTCCGATGATGGGGCTTGCCGGGGGTATTGCGGGTGAAACCGGGACAACCGGAGTCGTTGCGGGCGCGCCGGCCGGGTTGGCGGTCGCAGGCGGTGGCGTCCCGGCAACGGCCGACGAATCGACGCCGGCAACCGGACCATCCACCGCATCATCGTCCGGCGTTCCAAAGTACACATAGCCACCGACACCGGCGCCGGCGGTGACAACCGCCAGAATCGCGATCCCGGCGACCAGGCCCATTTTGCCGCCGGCCTTCTTCGTCGACCCCCGGCTCGAAGCCCCCTTGCCGCGCGCCTTGGACGAGGCCGCCAGCAACTCCTCCATGGATTGCGGCCGCTCCTCCGGGTTGGGTTCGAGCATCCAGGAGATTTCATCGCGCAGGGCGGCCGGCACGTCGCTGAGATCCGGTACCGAGCGTCGCGCCTCAAGCACCGAAATATGGGTCTTGCCCATGTCGAGCGGCTTGCCGATGGCGGCCGCGGCCAGCACAAGTCCGGCACTGTAAATGTCGGACCTTGCATCGACTTCGCCACCATACAGCCCCAGCTGCTCCGGAGAGGCGTATGAGTATTTACCGGCGAAATCACCGCCGATTACCGTGCGGACGTCGGGATCGGCCAGCTTGGCAATGCCGAAATCGATGATCTTGGCGTTCTCCAGCCGGCCGCCGGGCAGGATCACATTGTCCGGCGACATGTCGCGGTGGATGACGCCTTTTTCGTGCGCGGAGCCCAGCCCCATTGCCAGGCGATCGCGCAACAGCAGGACGTCGTGGGGCGCCAGCGCCCCATCCTTCAGAACGGTCGACAGCGGCGGACCGTCGACGAATTCCATGATCAGATAGAGGTGTCCGTCCTGGTCGCAAACCACGCCGTCATAGCCGACCACCGCCTCATTGCGCACATTGCGCAGGACAGCCGCCTCCCGTGTGAACAGGTCGATGACCTTCTGGTCCTTGGCGAGTTCCGGCAGCATGATCTTGATCGCGTGCTCGGTGCCGAGCTTGGCGTGGGTGGCGCGATAGACCTCGCCCATGCCACCGCGGGCGAGCAGCTTGTCGATCCGATAGGTATGGCTGAGCAGGGCGCCGGGAGTGACCGTGAAGCCGGTCGTCGGCGCCGCCAGATCGGACTGATTGATCAGCCTCGTTTCGTCGTCCATCGAGCTCATGCCTTCCCCATTCCGGTTGCCCGCACACCGGTTTCCGACCACGAATCCGGAACCGTCGCCGCGCTCCGGCCTCGCGCCGCGCCATACTGCGCGGGCAACCGCCCGGATTCAAAAGAATTCTCCCCGATCCCGCATCCCGCCGCAGTGAGGATCATCACAGGTAGAATCTCCGCTTTGTCGCCGCATCCGCGCACCCCTCGGACCATCGACAGACTCCACTGCCCGCCGATTCGGTTTTTACAAAACCCATTCGCAGTGCTGCGGTCTGATCCACGCGAAGGCGGCGGCGACCGCCCGCGCAATCGTCATTGAAGTCGATCGGATGTGGGGAGCTGGGGCCATGTGCGGGGCACCAATTTCGGTCAGATTTTCGAGGTCCATTCGCAACCTGACAGCAATGATCTGGCCTATCGGGCGATCGCGCTGGCGCCGCACACCGACAACTCCTATCGCGAGCCGGTGCCGGGCATCCAGCTGCTGCGCTGCCTGGTGAACGAGACCTCGGGCGGGCTATCGACACTGGTCGACGGGCTGGCCGCCACCGAGGCCCTCCGGGGGAAGTTCCTCAGGGCTACGATCTGCTGGCCGGCACACCGGTGGGATATCGCTTCATCGACGACACGACGGAGCATTTTGCCCGGCGCACCATGATCGGCCTGGGACCGGACGGCGCGTTCGATGGCATTCATTACAGTCCCCGTCTCGACGAAACACCGCTGTTGGAAGAACCGGCGATGCGGTTGTTCCATATGGCGAGACGCCGGCTTGGAGAATTGCTCTCCGACCCGGAGTTCGAACTGCGCTTCCAACTTGCCGACGGTGAATCGATGATGTTCGACAACATCCGGGTGCTGCACGGCCGCACCGGGTTCGACCCTAACGAGGGGCATCGGCAGTTTCAGGGTTGCTATATCGACCGCAACGGTCCACGCAGCCTCTTCCGGGTCGCGTGCCGGAATGCTTGGTGGTCTGCAAGGGAGTATGGATGATGGAGACGGTGAACTTCACCCGGATGGCCGATGGCACGCGCGAGGACTATGAATTCCTGGCCAAGTACGAACGGCGCCACATCGCCAGTCTGCCGGGCCGCATCCTGGTCGCGCTGGAAGCGCTCGATCATTCGATCGAGGGCTACAAGGTGACGCGCCTCACCCACTCATTGCAGACCGCCACGCGGGCCGAGGCCGATGGCGCGGACAAGGAGATGATCGTCGCCGCGCTCACCCATGACCTGGGTGACGATCTGGCGCCGGAAAACCACTCGCAGCTCGCTGCCGCGATCATCCGGCCCTATGTCCGGCCGGAGGTGACCTGGGTAATCGAAAAGCATGGCCTGGTTCAGATGGTCTATTACACCCCGCAGCTTGGCCTCGACGGCGACGGGCATCGCAAATACGCCGACCATGAATGGTATGAGAGTTGCGGGCGGTTCTGCCGCGACTGGGACCAGGAATCGTTCGATCCCGACTACCCGACGCAGCCGCTGTCGCATTTCGAGCCGCTGGTACGCGAGATTTTCAGCCGGCCGCCATTCGATCCGGAGGTGCTTGCGGGCCGCGGATGAGCATGGCGGGACCATTCCCAACCGCCCGAATACCGGGCCTGATTCTCCCCTATTGCGGCGGCCGCGATGTGATGAACACGTAGCTGGCCACAGGGGCGTCGGGCTGACCGGCGAATTTTGTCAGGGCCTCGCTCAGGGCCTGCAGATACGCCGATGCCGGCTCGTCGAAGGGCCGCGCCTCAACAAAGAGCGGCCGCGGTGTGGAGAGGGCGACGATCATATCGGCGCCGAAGGGCGGATTGATCACCAGCGGCGGATCGCCAAGGTGCCCGCCGGGGCCGCCGCCGACGGTGATATCCTGTCCGGCAAACACGCTGTTGTCGGGTCGCTTGTCGTTCGGGAACAGATGGTAGACCGAGCCCTGCTTGTCGATGAAATCGACGTAGAGATTGCCATCGTAGAGTTGCGTCGCCGAGGCCTGGATCACCAGCGGGTCCCCTTTGAAATAGACCAGCGATGGGTTGTTCGGGCGGATAGCCGGCCGGCCCGGCAATCCGGGTTCCAGCCCGGCCTGGGTCTCCAGCACACTGATTGCAGCACAGAATGGCCACGGCCGCACGCTGACCGCCTCATCGACGCGTTTGACTCCGGGGATCGCCGATAGCGCCGGCACCAGCCGCGCAAAATCCTCATCGCTGGAAACGAAGCCGGTGACCCCGATCTCCAGGCCTTCGTTCAGCGCCGCCGACAGTCCGGCGCATTGGAATTGCCTGATGATCGACGCGATCTGCGCACGGATCAGGGCAGGGTTCGCTGACGGGATAACTTCCTGCTGGCCGCCAACCGCCAGGCCGCCGCCGGCCGAATTGCCGTTATCGGTTTGCCGGTCATCGTCAGTCGTCGATTCATCATTGCCAGGATAGAAGTACCAGCCACCCGCAACCGCGATCACGAGCAGCGCTGCGAGCCCGGCAAACAGACCCTTCCGGCCGGGCTCGACCGGCTTGGCGCCGCCGCCGCCCGGCCGCATCGTCTGCCGAACGGTGGCCGGCGTTGCGATCGACGGCACCAGTTCCGCCATGGATCCGGGCCGATCGTCCGGATTGGGCTCCAGCATCCAGGCGATCTGCTCACGCAGGATCTCGGGCACCTGACTTAGATCGGGCACCGCGCGGCGGGCCTCGATCACTTCGATATGGGACTTACCCATCGGCAGCGGCGTGCCGACGGCGGCCGCCGCCAATACCAGACCGGCGCTGTAGATGTCAGACCGCGCATCGACCTGACCGCCATGCATGCCGAGTTGCTCCGGCGAGGCGTAGGAGTATTTGCCGGCAAAATCGCTGCCGAGTACCGTCTGCACTTCCGGGTCGGCCAGCTTGGCAATGCCGAAATCGATGATCTTGGCGTTCTCCAGCCGACCGCCTGGCAAGATCACATTATCCGGCGACATGTCGCGGTGGATGACACCCTTCTCATGGGCGGCGCCAAGCCCCATGGCGAGCCGGTCGCGCAACAGCACCACCTCGTCCGGAGTCAGCGCGCCGTCCCTGAGCCGCGCCTTCAGCGACGGCCCGTCGGCATATTCCATGATGAGGTACAGCCGGCCCGCCTCGTCGCAGACCACGCCGTCATAGCCGACCACCGCCTCGTTGCGCACATTGCGCAGGACAGCGGCCTCGCGGGTGAACAGATCGATTACCCGCGTGTCCTGGGCCAGCTCCGGCAACATGATCTTGATGGCGTGTTCGGTGCCGAGCTTGACGTGGCGCGCCCGGTACACCTCGCCCATGCCGCCGCGCGCCAGCAACCTTTCCACCCGATAGGTATGGCTGAGAACGGTTCCCTCGGGAACACCGGCATCGTCCGACGGGGACGGCCCGCCATCCGCCGATACCAGCCTCGTTTCGTCGTCCACGCCGTCCATATCCCATCGGGCCGAAGTCACCGGCAATTTGCCGGCCGGCCATATTGCGCAGGCACCGGGACCGGCACCAAGGAAAAACCGGCCCCCGGATCATGTCGTCCCAGGCTGTTGGTCGGATGGGGAAATTTCCGTTACACGCTTGCCCGACGGCCCGACAAGACCGCTTAATAGGGGCAAGCAAGGTGTCCCGGCGGAAAGTCGAGGACGCAAAACGGACAAAAACCGTGTTGGGAGGTCTATCCATGCGCATGCTCTTGAAGTCACTGGCCGTCTGCATCGCCGCGCTGGCGTTGTGGTCCGGCCCCGCCTCGGCCCAGACCGACCGGCTGATCGTGGAATTGAACAAGTTCGAGGCGATCGACAATGGCTGCCGGACCTTCTTCCTGTTCCGCAACCAGACGGTCAACGCCTTCCTGGGCTTCGAGATGTCCCTGGCGATCCTCGACGATGAGGGCATCATCGACCGGCTGCTCACGGTCGACGCGGCGCCATTGCCGGCGGAACGCACGACCCTGAAGCTGTTCGAGATACCGGAGACGACCTGCGACAGCGTCGGCGAGATCCTGCTGCATGAAATCTCGACATGCGAGCCGGACCAGGGCGGGCCGATCGACTGTTTCGACATCGTCGATCTGCGTTCGCGGACCTCGGCGCCACTCGTCAAATAGCCGCCATGGTTGAGACCGTTTCCTACTGGCTGGAGGCCGGCGGCCCGATCGTCACGATCCTCGGCCTGCTGTCGGTCTATTCGATCGCCCTGGTGGTGCTTAAGCTGATCCAGTTCTGGGGTGTTCTCGGCGGCGGCAAGGATCGCGAGGCGGCGCTCGCGGCCTGGGAGCGCGGCGAGCGGGCCGATGCCCGCAAGCTGGTCACCGGCGGCCGCAACCCGATCAACACCGTGCTTTCCGCCGCCATGGAAGGCATCGCCAAACGGTGGGACCAGAGCATGCTGCGCGAGGAGGTCGAGCGCATCGCCAACGCCCAGATCGAGACCTTGGGCCGGCACCTGCGCACCCTTGAGGTGCTGGCCGTGGTCAGCCCGCTAATGGGGCTGCTTGGCACGGTGCTGGGGATGATCGAATCCTTCCAGTCCCTGGAGCTCGCCGGCGGCAGCGCCAATGCGGCCGTGCTGGCGGCCGGCATCTGGCAGGCGCTGCTGACCACCGCCATGGGGCTCATCGTGGCCATCCCCGCCGCCGTCGCCGCAAATATGCTGGGCGCCCGCCTCGACCGCGCCGGCCACACCATCGAGGATTGCGTCACCAGGCTCTACGTGGCGGATCGCGGTCAGCCGGGCTAGGGCGGCATGGGCTGCGCCAACTCCCTCGCCCTCCCACGGCTTCGCCGCGGTTCCCTCCCTCTCCCCAAGGAGAGGGGTTCGCGGGTGCGCCCTGAATGTACCCTCTCCTTGGGGAGAGGGAGGGACCTGGCGCGAAGCGCTGGGAGGGTGAGGGGGAGCACGGTGGCGGCAAACTGGTTCAGGCCGGCCCGAGTGCCATGCGCCTGAACCGGAAGAAACGGGTCGGCATGATCATCTCGGTGACGCCGCTGGTCGACGTGATGATGATCCTGCTGATCTTCTTCATGGTGACCTCGACCTATCTGGACCTCGACATGGTCCCGCTGGTCGGCGGCGACCGGGCGGCCGGCGAGCAATCCACCGCCCCGACCGTGACCGGCAATCAGACCGATAGCACCAGCCTGCTGGTTCGGCTGGCCGCCGATGGCAGCGTCCATGTGTCGGGGCAATCGGTCAGCCTCGCCGGGCTGAGTTCGGTGATCAAGGTGCGGGTGACGACAAGGCCGTCGACACCGGTGCTGGTCCTGCCCTCCGGCGCCGCGACGACCCAATCCCTGGTCAGCCTGATCGACGCCATCGCCGAGGCCGGCGCCCGCAATGTGCGGGTGGTGCGGTTGCAGCCGCAATGATCAGCGTGCGCCGCAGGCCGGACCGGCCCCAGCATGAGACGATCGTCACCCTGATCGACATCGTCTTCTTCCTGCTGGTGTTCTTCATGCTGATCGGCCGCATGGACGCCACCTCGCCCTTCGAACTCGACCCGCCGGTCTCCCTGGGCGGCGACGCGCTGCCGTCCGGCGGCGAGACGATCAGCCTGTCCGTGGACGGACGGTTGGCGCTGAATGGAGTCGAGCGACCCCGGGACGAGATCGTCCGGACACTGCGCGACGGCATCGCCAATGCGCACGAGCCGCTCTTCGTGCGCATCAACGCTCATGCCGCCACGCCGGTGCGCCATCTGCTGCCTTTGATCACGGCCCTGGAGGCGCTGCCCGAAGGCGATGTGGTGCTGGTGGTGACGCCGCCGCCGAACTGAGATGCAGGCTAGAACCGTCAACCCGCTGCTGTTCTGGGCGCCGGCGATCATGCTGTCGATGCTGGCCCATGCCGCGCTGGTGATGACCATCCAGCGCGGCACCGCGCCCGACCCGGTGCCGATGACCGAGGAGATTCGCACCCGGATCGATATGTCGTCCCTGGACGTGCCGTCACAGCGCGCCGAGGCGCAGGAGGCCGAGGGCGAATTGGCGGAGGCCGGCGAGGCGTCGGGCGAGCGCCTTGGCGTGCGCGACGTCCCGACCAGCCAGGCCCGGCCGGTGGCACCGGCGGGCCAGACCCTGGCGGCTGTGACGGCCACAGCGCAGGTCACGCCGGCCACCACCGCTCAACAAGCCCCCGTGCAGGCCGCCACACCCGACGGGGCGCGGCTGGCGGCTGCCTCTCTGGAAATCCCCAGCCTCACATCGGCGGCGGCCCCGACGACACCCGCAGTCCTGGCGGCGGTCCCGAGCGACGTCGCGGCGGCCGTGCCGGCGCCGAGGGGCGACGCCCTCGCCAAGGTCGAGCCAGAGTCAGCCACGCTGGCGGCGAGTTTGGCCGAGGCCCCGGTTCTCGTCGCCCTCACCGCCGCGCCCTCGGCCATCGCCGCTGCCAGTCCGCAAACCGACACGCTGACCGTCACCGAGGGTCGAGGGACGATGGCTCTGGCGGTATTGCCGCCAAGCGCCACCATGGCGGCGGCCACATTGCCGGCGCAGACCCTGTCCGGGGCGCGGGCGAGCGCGGCCGATCTGACGCCGGTATCGGCCGACCCCGCCCGGCTGACGATTGTTGCGGCCGAGGGCGCCCGTGTCGCGCCGGCCCGACCGACCGCACAGCCGGCCGTGGCCCGCGTCGCGCAGGGCACAGCACTCGTCGCCACTGTGAGCACGATGCCGGCGGTCTCGGCGCGACCGCCGCCGGCGACGCTCATGGCATCGGTGGCGGCGCCGGCGCAGAGTGTCGCCACCGCACCGGCCAAGAGCCAGCAGGTCACCTCGCTGCGCGCCGCGCCGGAGCCGGTGGCCACCATCGATTCCGCCAGCCCGGGCATCTCTGCAGCGGCCGCTCTCGCCGTGCCTCAAACGACGGAACTTTCGTCCAGCGCCACCAGCGATCTGGCCGGTTTCGTCGCGCCGGCCAGCACCGCGTCGGCCTCGGTGGTCGCGAGTGCGGCGTTGGCCTGGTCCGGTTCCGCCAATACGGTGTTGGACGAGCAGTCCCTGTCGGCGATCCAGTCTTTCATGGCGCCCGGCGACATCGCCGGCAGCGCGGCCCATGCCGGTTCGGTACGCGACGGCATCGGTGCCGCCCTGGCGCAGTTCCCGTGCAGCCGCCTTCAGGCGGCCTTCCTGCCGGACACCGGCGGGCTGGAGATTCGCGGCCATGTGCCGACTCCGGAGATGAAGACCGCCGTGGTCGGCATGCTGGAGCAATCTGTCGGCGGCTCGATTCCGGTCGGCGGCAGCGTGCTGGTGCTGCCCAACCCGCAATGCGGCGTGCTGGACGTCGTCGAACGACTGGGATTACCGCAATCGGTCGATCAGGCCGGTGATCCACTGGTGATCGGTGAGGAGGCGCAGGCGCGGATCGAGCGACGCGAAGAGGGTGAACGACTGACATTGCCGCTTCGGGGTGCCGAATATGACGCTTACATCTACGTCGACTACTATGATGCCGACGGCAATGTCATCCATTTGATGCCGAATGAACTCAACACCGACAATCGCATTGAGGCCAACCGATACTTCAAGATCGGTGACGACGAGTCCGGCCTGAAACTAACCATAGCGCCCCCATTCGGCCAGGATATCGCCGTCATCCTGGCCACCACGTCTCCGCTATACGACGGATCGCTCCCTCTCATCGAGCCCGCCGCCGAGTACCTGCCCTGGCTGCACGCCCGGGTCGACGCCTTCAGCGCTGCCGACCCGGATTTCCGTGGCGAGTGGGTGTATCACTTCGTCCTGACCGGCCCGGTCGGCGCTTTCGCCGAACGCTGACTCCTCGACCGCCGCCGGCTGGCCCACATTTCCGGCAACCAGCCCGAAGACGAACAGCACGGAGAAGCCGGCGATCAGCAGGCCGGTGGCATGCATGATGCCGTCTGTCGCATAGGCCGAGAGGTAGAGGCCGAGGACGCCGAGCGCGACCACCATCGCGCCGATGATCCAGGCGCCGAGCGTTTTCATGGTTGATTGCCTTTCAGATGTCAGAGATTCGCCAAAAACCTGCTCTGATCGGCTCCGTCTCGGTAGGCATATGATAAGCGCTCACCGCTGCCGATCAGAATTCGCCCGTCTAACCGCCTTGTCATTCCCGCGAAGGCGGGAATCCAGTGTTCCCAATGGTTCGACTGACAGGCCGATGAAATCTGGATTCCCGCCTTCGCGGGAATGACAAGTTAGATGAAGCGGCCGGGATATGACCTACCACAGCTCGAACCGCACCGCATTCCACACCGGCCTCGCATCCGCACCGCACCGCCCTACCCCTCGGACACCCAATCGACGCAGTCGCGATAGGCGTGCCATGTGGCCAGCCCGATCAGCGGCACGGTGATGACCAGGCCGACATAGGCGGTCGCCAGGCCGACGCCGACGAAGATCACGATCAGCCAGGCCCACAGGGCCATGGTCCAGAAATTCTGTTTCACCACCTCGATGCTGGTGATGATCGCTGTGAACACGTTGGTCTGCCGGTCCAGCAACAGCGGAATCGAAACGACGGAGATGGCAAAAACCGTGAGCGCAAGGGCGCCGCCGACGAGCGTCCCGACGATCAGGAAGGGCAGGCTCTCCACCGACAGGAAGACATCGTTGATGAACAGCGCCATCTCAGGCCGTGGCGGGTTGGAGGAGAAGAACAACGCGAAGATCAAGGTGGCGAGGCGAATCCAGGCCAGCAGGAACAGCATCAGGGCGACGCCCATCAGGCCGATCTGAGTGACGTTGCGGCGCCAGGCGCCGAGCGCCTCGCCCAGGGTGACCGTTTCGCCGGCTTCCAGACGCCGGCTCGCCTCGTAGAGCCCGACCGCCAGGATCGGACCCATCAGCATGAAGCCGGCGGTCAGCGGCAGCACCAGATAGAAGACGTCATAGAACCAGATCAGCCCCGACAGCCCCGCCCCGGCGGCGGCGAACATCAGCCCGTAGCTGAGGCAAACGCCCGGCGCCCGGCGCATATCGCGCCAACCGGCGGCCAGCCAGGACCAGGGCCGGTCCAGATCGACCCGCTTGACCCGCGGCGTGGCGGCCATGCCGCCTCCAGCGCTGAATTCGATGCCGGTCTCTGACATGGGTCGTTCCTCGCTGGAGCAGTCGGGCGCCGCATTTATTGTATACGCGGGCACGCGATTTGACGACGCCGACGCGGGTTCGCGCGGTTTCGTGACGCACCCAAGCCCGGACCGCCATTTGATTCATTGACCTATGTCAATGCCTGGAAGCACTCTAATCCATAACACAGCCCTACCATTTGTCGCCTTGCGCCTGGGCGTCATCCTGGCCGTGTGTCATTGGCCTCCGGCAATCCTCCTCGCAGGCGCATCGACCCGATCTAGCGGCGGCGTTCTGATCGCCGGCTCACGTATCGACGGCGCATGGGTAGTACAGCATGGCAGTAGCGGCAGACATGCCCGCGGGGGCACTGGATCGGGTTGAGTACGACGAAGACGTCGTCAAACTGTTCACCATCGTGACGATGATCTGGGGCGTTGTGGCCTTCTCGGCCGGCGTGTTCATCGCCCTGCAACTGACGTTCCCGGCGCTGAATTTCGGGGTCGAATGGCTGAGCTTCGGCCGGCTGCGGCCGGTGCATACCTCCGCCGCGGTCTTCGCGTTCGGCGGCAACGCGCTGCTGGGAACCTCGTTCTACGTGGTCCAGCGGACCTGCCGGGCCAGCCTGTTCGGCGGCCGGGCGCCGGTGCGCTTCGTGTTCTGGGGCTATCAGCTGTTCCTGCTGATGGCGGCGTCCGGTTACGTGCTGGGCATCACCCAGGCGCGCGAATACGCCGAGCCGGAATGGTATGTGGATCTGTGGCTGACCCTGGTCTGGGTGATGTATCTGGTCGTCTTCCTGGGCACGCTCATGAGGCGCCGGGAGCCGCATATCTATGTGGCGAACTGGTTCTACCTGGCCTTCATCGTCACCATCGCCATGCTGCACATCGTCAACAACCTGGCGGTGCCGGTATCGTGGACCGGAGCAAAGAGCTACTCACTGTTCTCCGGCGTGCAGGATGCGCTGACCCAATGGTGGTACGGCCATAACGCGGTCGGCTTCTTCCTGACCGCCGGCTTCTTGGGGATCATGTACTATTTCATCCCCAAGCAGGCGGAACGGCCGGTCTATTCCTACCGGCTGTCGATCATCCATTTCTGGTCGCTGATCTTCCTGTACATCTGGGCCGGGCCCCATCACCTGCATTACACCGCCCTGCCCGACTGGGCGCAGACCCTGGGCATGACCTTCTCGGTGATGCTGTGGATGCCGTCCTGGGGCGGTATGATCAATGGGATCATGACCCTGTCCGGCGCCTGGGACAAACTGCGCACCGACCCGGTGCTGCGCTTCCTGGTGACGTCGGTAGCGTTCTACGGCATGAGCACCTTCGAGGGGCCGCTGATGTCGGTGAAGGCGGTCAACGCGCTCAGCCACTACACGGACTGGAATATCGGCCATGTGCATTCCGGGGCGCTGGGCTGGGTCGCCTTCGTCACCTTCGGCGCCACCTATTTCCTGGTGCAGCGGCTTTGGGGCCGGGAGCGGCTCTATTCGGTGGCGCTGGTCAGCTACCATTTCTGGATCTCGACCCTGGGCATCGTGCTCTACATCGTCTCCATGTGGTGGTCCGGCATCACCCAGGGCGTGATGTGGAAGACCTACGACCAATTCGGCTTCCTGCAATTCTCGTTCATCGAGTCGGTCGAGCGCATGATGCCTTTCTATGCGGTCCGGGCGCTGGGCGGGATCCTGTTCCTGATTGGGGCGCTGATCATGGCCTACAACATGTGGCGCACCATCCGCGGCGATGTGCGTGAAGAGACCGGGGTCGCCTATCGGGCGACCGTCGCCGGCGTCGCGGATTAGGAGAGCGGGACTATGAATTGGCACAAGGCGATCGAGACCCGCAGTCTGTTGATGCTGGTCCTGATCCTGATCACGGTTTCGATCGGCGGCCTCGTCGAGATCGTGCCGCTCTATACCATCGAGACAACCATCGAAGAGGTCGAGGGGGTGCGGCCCTATACCCCGCTGGAGCTGATGGGACGCAACATCTACATCCGTGAGGGCTGCTACAACTGCCACAGTCAGATGATCCGGCCGTTCCGTGACGAGGTGGAGCGCTATGGTCACTACAGCCTCGCGGCGGAGAGCATGTACGACCACCCGTTCCAATGGGGGTCGAAGCGCACCGGGCCGGATCTGGCGCGAGTCGGCGGCAAATACTCCAATGAGTGGCACGTCGCGCATCTGGTGAACCCGCAGGCGCTGGTTCAGGGCTCGATCATGCCGCAATACCCGTTCCTGGCACGGCCGCTGGATGCCGACGACATCGCCGCGCATCTGGAGGCCCAGCGAGCCGTGCGGGTGCCCTACACCGATGGGATGGTCGCCAGCGCCGCCGGCGATCTGGCGGCCCAGGCGGAACCGTTCGGCGACCATGCCGGCCTGCTGGAGCGCTATCCGAAAGCCGCCGTCGGCGATTTCGACGGCGATCCGGAAAGGCTGACCGAAATGGACGCGCTGATCGCCTATCTGCAGATCCTCGGGCGCATGGTCGATTTCGGTGAGTACAGCACCGAAGATTTGCTGCAGTAGGGGCGGGCGGATGACATTCGACATGCTCGTAGACACCGCCAGGTCGCTCTGGAGCTTGTGGTTGATGGTCGTCTTCCTGGGCATCATCGCCTGGGTGCTGTGGCCCAGCCACTCCCGAAAAATCGAAGAGCACGGCCGGATTCCGTTCAAGGATGAGGAGCGTTAGGGTATGCCGACCAAGATCGAGAAGGATGCGGTCACCGGCATCGAGACCACCGGCCATGAATGGGACGGCATCAAGGAGTTGAACAATCCGCTGCCGCGCTGGTGGCTCTATGTGATGTATGCCTGCATCGTGTGGTCGGTGGCCTATTGGTTCGTCTACCCGGCGATCCCCTGGTTCAGCGGCTACACCAAAGGGCTGCTCGGCTACGACCAGCGCTCGGCCCTGGATGAGCAACTGGCGATCGCCTATGAGCGCCAGGGCGTGTTTCGCGATGCCATCACCGCCTCCTCCCTGGCCGACATCCGCGGCGACACCGAATTGCTGCCGTTCGCCATCGCCGGCGGCCGCGCCGCTTTCGCCGACAATTGCGCGCCCTGCCATGGGCTGGGCGGGGCCGGACAGGCCGGCGGCTATCCGAGCCTAGCCGACGATGTTTGGCTGTGGGGCGGCACCCTGGACGACATTCACGCGACGCTGCAATACGGCATCCGGTCCGACCATCTGGACACCCGCTGGTCGGAGATGCCGGCCTTCGGCGCCCTGGAAATCCTGACACCGGAGGAGATCGACGAGGTCGCGGAATACGTGCTGAACCTGTCCGGCAACGCGACGGATGTCGCGGCGGCGGGGCGCGGTACGGAAACCTATGAGATCCAGTGCCTGGCCTGCCATTCCGATGGCGGCGTCGGCATGGCGGAGCTCGGCGCGCCGAATATCGGCGACCAGATCTGGCTTTACGGCGGCGACAAGGAGAGCGTCGTCACACAGATCGCCCAGCCCCGCCACGGGGTGATGCCGGCCTGGTCAGGGCGGCTGGACGAGTCGACGGTGAAGATGCTGGCGGTCTACGTCCACACTCTCGGCGGTGGCCTCTAGGGGCCGAGCGAGGGGGATCGCGCCATGGCACCGGATGACCGGTTGTCGCGCCAGAGGTCGGGAGCGGCGGAACTGATCGCCACCGAGAACGTCCTCTCCCGCAAGGAGCAGAAGGAAGCCCCGCTCTATGCCGGCCGGGTCAAGGTCCATCCGAAGGCGATTTCGGGGACGATCCGGCAGATCAAATGGGCGGTGCTGGTCGTGCTGCTCGCAGCGTATTACCTCGCCCCCTGGCTGCGCTGGGACCGGGGACCCGGCCTGCCCGACCAGGCCCTGCTGATCGACATGTCCGGCCGAAGGGCCTATTTCCTGTGGATCGAGATCTGGCCGCAGGAGCTCTATTATATGTCGGGGCTGTTGATGATGGCCGCCTTCGGCCTGTTCCTGGCCACCAGCATCGGCGGCCGGGTGTGGTGCGGCTATACCTGCCCGCAGACGGTCTGGACCGATCTGTTCATGTGGATCGAGCGGCTGGTCGAAGGCGACCGCAACGCCCGCATGCGCCTGGACAAGCAAAAGCTGAGCGCCTCGAAATTCGGCAAGCGATTGTTGAAACATTCGGTCTGGCTGGTGATCTCGGTGCTGACCGGCGGCGCCTGGATCCTGTATTTCGGCGATGCGCCCACCATTGTCCGTGAGTTCGTCACCGGCGAGGCCGGCGTCGGAGTCTATTTCTTCACTGGGCTGTTCACAGCAACGACCTACATGCTGGCCGGTTTGGCCCGGGAACAGGTCTGTACCTATATGTGCCCCTGGCCCCGCTTCCAGGCCGCCCTGCTGGATGAGGACAGCCTAGTCGTCACCTATCAGCCCTGGCGCGGCGAACCGCGCGGCAAGCACAAGAAGGGCGCCAGTTGGGACGGGCGGGGCGACTGCATCGACTGCAAGCAATGCGTCGCGGTGTGCCCCACAGGGATCGATATCCGCGACGGGATCCAGCTTGAATGCATTGGCTGCGGGCTCTGTATCGACGCCTGCAACGCGGTGATGGAAAAGGTCGACCGGCCGCGCGGGCTGATCGCGTTCGAGACCGAGCGGCGGCAGATCGCTCTGAATGCCGGACGCAAGGCCGACCCGCCCCGGGTCATCCGGCCGCGCCTATTCGTCTATCTGGCGCTGATCGCCGGTATCGGCAGCGCCGTACTGTTTGGCCTGGCCACCCGGTCGACACTCGATATCACGGTGCTGCACGACCGCAACCCGCTCTTTGTCACCCTGTCCGACGGCAGCATCCGCAACGGCTACACCATCAAGATCCTGAACAAGGCGCGCGAGACCCGCAATTTCGCCCTGGTGCTGGAGACGCCACCCGGCGCCGCCCTGTCGGCGATCGGCGCCGATCAGGCCGATGCGGGGACGCCGGTGGTGTTCACCATCCCGTCGAATTCCGTGGCCAGCCGCCAGGTCTATGTGCAGGTGCCAAGGGCGCAGCTGGAAGGAGATGTTACCGACATCGTTTTTGTGCTGAGCGACCTGGGCGGCGGTGAGACCGTGCGGTATGAAAGTTCCTTCCGAGGGCCACGATGATGCCCGACGCACCCACGACCCGCAGCGCCTACTGGATACCGCGAAGCTTCTTCATCTTCTTCGCCGTGGTGTTCGGCGCCAACGGCATCATGCTGTTCTTCGCCCTGGACAGCTGGACCGGCCTGTCCACCGAGAACGCCTTCCAGGAAGGGCTGGCCTATAACGACCGGATCGCCGAGCGGGACCGCCAGGCAGCGTTGGGATGGCAGGTTTCGTTCGATGCCGTCCCCGACCGGCCGGGCCATGTGGTCTTCGACATCCGGGTCGACGATGATCGCGGTGTCCCGGTCACCACCGCCGCCGTAACCGTATCGCTGACCCGGCCGACCCATGAGGGCTACGATTCGACAGCCACCCTCACCCATATGGGAGGTGGACGCTATGGCGGCGAGGCCGATTTGTCCCTGCCCGGCCAATGGGACGTGGAGCTGACCATCCAGGAGCCCCGCGGTCGCTATCGCCAAAGCGAACGGGTGTTTGTGCCGTGACGATCGCCACCGATGCTGGGCCGGCAGGGGCCGACTACGCGACCTATGTGTCCGCCGAGCCGGGCGGCCGGTTCCGGCTCCATCTGTTGGTCGAAGGCATCCATTGCGGCGGCTGCGTCGCCAAGATCGAGCGGGCGCTGGCCCGGCAGCCGGGTATTGCCGAGGCCCGGGTCAACCTGAGCACCCGCCGGCTGTCGCTGGCCTGGACCGGCGACGCCGACCGCGCCGCGTCCCTGGCCAGTGTGGTGTCGGGGCTCGGTTTCGGCGTCATACCGTTCGACCCGGCACGGCTGACATCCGGCGACGCCGAGGAACAGCGCGGCCTGCTGCGGGCGATGGCGGTCGCCGGCTTTGCCGCCGCCAATGTGATGTTGCTTTCGGTGTCCGTCTGGGCCGGGCACTTCCAGGATATGGGGCCGGCGACCCGCGATTTGCTGCACTGGTTTTCCGCCCTGATCGCCCTGCCCGCCATCGCCTATGCCGGTCAGCCCTTCTTCCGCTCCGCGATCAAAGCGCTGAAGGGCGGCGGTCTGAACATGGACGTGCCGATCTCCCTGGCGGTGCTCCTGGCCGCCGGCATGAGCCTGTTCGAGACCCTGCGCGGCGCCGAGCACACCTATTTCGACAGCGCCATTACCCTGCTGTTCTTCCTGCTGATCGGCCGGTACCTGGACCGCCGCGCCCGGGGTAAGGCGCGATCCGCCGCCGAGCGCCTGCTGGCTTTGTCATCCGGTGCGGTCACCGTGCTTGATGACGAAGGCCGGCAATCGAGCCTGCCGCCGGAGCAGGTTCGGCCCGGCATGATCGTTCTGGTCGCGGCCGGGGCGAGAATCCCAGTGGATGGCCATGTGCTGGACGGGCAGTCGGACATCGATGCCAGCGCGATCAGTGGCGAGGCGGTTCCGGTGGCGATCGCTGTCGGCGATCCGGTCTTCGCCGGCACCATCAACCAATCCGCGCCCATCAAGCTGACCGTCGCCGCTGTCGGCGAAGGCACCCTGCTGGCCGAAATCGTGCGCCTGATGGAGCTGTCGGAACAGCGCCGCGCCCGCTATGTCGCTCTGGCCGACCGCGTCGCCCGGCTCTACGCGCCGATTGTCCACGCCCTGGCCGGCGCGACCTTCCTGGGCTGGCTGCTGCTCTCGCCCGTGCCCTGGCAGACCGCCCTGCTCTACGCCGTGGCAGTGCTGATCGTCACCTGCCCCTGCGCCCTGGGCCTGGCCGTGCCGGCGGTGCAGGTGATCGCCAGCGGAAGGCTGCTGCGCCAGGGCATCCTGCTGAAATCGGCAACCGCCCTGGAACGGCTGGCTACCATAGACACCGTCGTCTTCGACAAGACCGGCACCCTGACCACCGGAGTCCTGGAGATTGATGATGAGGCGGCGGCCAACAGCGAGGCGGTGCATTTTGCCGCCGGACTTGCCGGGGCCAGCAATCACCCCCTCGCCCGCGCCGTGCATCGCGCCATGCCCGGCAGTCCGGTGCCCGGCGGCGTTCAGGAACATCCCGGGCGGGGACTGTCCTGGTCCGGGCCGGACGGCGAGGCCCGGCTCGGCAGCCGGCGCTGGTGCGGCATAGAAGACGATGGCGACGCGTTGGGCCCTGAGCTTTGGCTGACCCGGCCCGGCAGCCCTCCCGCGCGTTTCGGATTCGCCGAACGGCTTCGCCCGGACGCGGAAAGCGTCGTCGCCGCCTTGAAGAAGCACGGGTTGCACGTCGCCCTGCTGTCCGGCGACCGGGAACCCGCCGTCGCGCTGGTGGCGGCGCAACTCGGCATCGCCCATTGGGCCGCCGAACAGGACCCGAAAGCAAAGCAGGCGCGGCTTGCCGAACTGGCGGCCGAGGGCCGATCGGTGCTGATGGTCGGCGATGGGCTGAACGATGCCCCCGCCCTGTCCGCCGCCACGGTTTCCGCCTCACCCGCCACCGCATCCGACATCACCCAGACCGCCGCCGACGCGGTCTTCCAGGGCGACAATTTGGCGCCGGTGCTCGAATTGCTGACGGTTGCCAGACGGTCCAAGCGGTTGGTGACGCAGAATTTCGCCCTGTCCTTCGGCTACAACGCGATCGCCATCCCGCTGGCCGTCGGCGGGCTGGTCACGCCGCTGATCGCCGCCATCTGCATGTCGGCCTCATCGATCGCTGTGGTGCTGAATGCGCTGCGATTGGCGGGTGAAAAACGGCCCCAGGTTCCGGCACCGGTGCGCGCCGCGACGCCATCCCCGCTTCCAGCCATGTCAAAGGCTAAAGGATGAGTGGCCTGCTCTACCTCATCCCGGTCGCGATTTTCCTTGGATTGCTCGGCCTGGCGGCCTTCATCTGGTCGCTCAAGAGCGGCCAGTACGACGATCTCGAGGGCGCGGCGGAGCGTATCCTTTATGACGATGAGGATCCGCCCCCACCGTCCTGAAGCCGATCGATCACGGTCAATCTGATATCTTTGGCCGGTCGCCTCCGTGACCGGGCTCGACAACCGTCCATTCGATGTCGTCCTCCGACGACAGGACGCATGCATATGCATCCAGATCCGCCATCAACCTGGTTATCGTGGCCGGAACGGTTTCCAGGCGGCCGGGAGCAGCCAGCGCTTTGTCCGGAATTGCATTGATCAGGAACAAAGCCCAATTGCCTGCATGCAGATTGTTCGCCGCACGACAGATGTGCTCGGCCCGAACGAAAAGCCACTGGGACGATTCCTGTGAAGGTCGTTCCATGATCGCCGTGGCATCGGAAAGGGATTCCCGATCGTCCGGATTGATCAGAAACACACCTGCGGAGCTGCCGGTGAGAATAATCTTACCGAGCAGATCCTGACGCTCTTGCTGGGCCGCCCGAAAGCGCCAGGGCGACCAGGGCAATTTGACCTGCCATTCCCCCGCGCCGCGGTGTTTGACGACAAGAGAGCGAAGCCCTTCCATCGCCTGTGCAATGTGTGAAGGCATTTTCAACCGGATTTGGGCGGGTCGCCAGCGGACGCCGAGTACCGACGTACTTTGGCAAGGTAAACACGATTCGGCGTCACAGCCATATTCTATTGTAAGTAGAAATGCCCACCGGACAGTGCGACCCTAGAAGGCTACGCCCGATACACGTGGCACAGCACGTGGTCGATACTGGCCTGTTCATCGCTGAGGGGCAGCAGGATGATCTGGTAGCGCACGATGCCCTCATTGGTCGGGAACCGGTCGGATTCCTGCATCGGCTTGCCGGATACCGCGGTGTCCTTGCCCAGCGACAGAATCCATTCGGTCAGCATCGGCGTGTATTCCACCCGATTGGCGCCGCTGGTCGAGGGGGTCACATTCTGATCGGCGATCCGAGTGACCTTGGTGATGGTGAAATCCCCCCGGCCATCCACCGGCCCGGTGGTCAGGATCATGCTGTTCGGCCAGTACTCGGCGATCTTGGCCTGCTGGAAATTCGACCAGGATGGGTATTTCCGTCCATTGGTCAGAGACATCCAGTACTTCACAAGGCCTTGCGGCATCTTGCTGAATATTTCTTCCTTGGGCGGTTCCGGCGCCGGGGCCGGAGATGCTTCCGGCGCGCTGGCAGCCTGGACCGGTGGCTCGGGTTGAGGAGCGCGCTCAGCGGCCGGGGCCACGGGCGGCTCAGGCGGAGCACTCGGAGGCTCGCTTGGTGTGGAACCCGGTGCCGCGCCGGCGGAGAATGTCGGCGCCGACGCCAGAGGCGGTGGGGCGGACCCGCCGACCTCATCATCCGACAGGCCGGCGCTGATCCGGTCCATCATGCTCAGCAATTCCTGCTGAGTTTCGGCATGGGCGGTATCGGTTGCATCGCGGCTCGCCGCAACTTCCTGGGCCGCCGCCTGCAATTGCTCGGTCGGCCGCACACGATCGGCCGGCGGCGCTGGAATTGTTTCCGCCGAGTCCAGGTCGCGGACGGCTCTCAGAGGCGCCTGACCCGGCGACTGGACGTCTGCTGGCGGAGCAGGCTGGGCGGACAGGTCGGACTCGCCCGGCAATTTGATCCGTGCAAGCTGGTCGGTAATGTCGCCAGCCTTGCGGCCCGTCGAGGTCGCAAGCTGGGAACCGCGATGCGCCACGCTGAGGTTGGTCAGGCTCGCGGCATTGGGATCATCGGCAGACCCAACGTCGTCATCATGGTCTTCAGGTTCGACAGTCATCGGCCCAAATATCTCCGAAAGTCTGCGACACCGCCCACGGACGGAGATTCGCCTGACGGACGCGCCAGCTTCATCTCTGCCCTTCCGGCCCGGGTGCGGTGGGTCTGTCCGGCGGTCCTGCGATATCCTCAAGATATCTGGACACCGCCTCGACAATGATTTCCTGGCAACTGCGGCCCGAACGCGCGGCCGCCAGGGTCAATTCCAGGTGCTCGGACGGATCGAGTGGGACCGGGATCCGAATTCGGTAGTCCGAGTTCACCTCGGCTTTCGTTTCCTCGCCCGTGACCGCGGCTATACCATTGCCGCCATTCGGCTCGGCCACCGGTGCGGACTTGGCGGTATCGGCAACGCTTGATTGCGGGAATTCGGATGCGACGCCGGTCTGCGCCATTGCGGCTGGCGCATCGTCCATCTTCCGCCCGGCGTCGGGCTCGCCCGCCGGGTCGGCGCTCTTGGCTTTCGCCTTGGCCTTGGCCGGAGGAGGCGGAGCTGGGGCGGCCTTGGCCGGTTCGGGCCTACTGGCCGTGGGCGGCGGCGCCAGGGAGAGGTCGGTGGCTTGCTTGCGCGGCGTTGCCTGCGTGAGCACACTCCGTGACGTCAGCAGATCCGGCGTCAGAGATGCCGCCTTGGATTTCTGCGCCATCAGGCAATCTCCTGACGCCGATGCTCATGACCCACGTGCGCCGACCCAGAGAGGCTCGGCAGGCGTGCCAAACGACCCTGAAGATACTGCCACAGCAGGTTGATCTCGCCGGCGGAATGACCGTCGGGATCCAGTTCTCCCACGGTGCGGCCGTCGATCATGCTGGCGGCAAAATCGGTGCGATGGTTGATGATGGCCGGCGCCAGCGTGCCATGCTGCGACAGCGCGAACACCGCCTCGGATGTAATCTGCGCGCGCGGCGAGGCGCCATTGATCACGAATACCATCGGGCGCCCCATCCGCTCGACGATCTCGACCGTGCCGCTGGCCGCCCGCAAATCATGCGGACTCGGACGGGCCGGAATCAAAACCAAATCGGCGACGGCAATAACCTTCTCGATGGTTTCGGTGATCGCCGGAGGCGTGTCGATGATAAGCAGACCGATGCCGTAAGCGGCCATTCGTTCGATGTCTTCCGCCAGGCGCTCGACCTTGCTGTGCACAAAAGCCGGCGCTTCCGCCTCGCGCGCATTCCACCATTCGGTCAGACTGGCCTGGGGATCGGCATCCACCAGCGCGACCGGACCCGCTCCGGCGCGCTCGGCCTCAACCGCCAAATGCGCGGCCAAGGTGGTTTTACCGAGCCCGCCCTTTTGGGACGCCACCGCCAACACGTGCATAGATCAACTCACTCCCTAGCCGCACTCGTGCAGGCTTGGCCCGCAAAAGCGCGCATCCATGTTTCTCCGGTGACGCTTGGCCGACGGCATGCACTAACCCGCAAATTTATCGCCCTTTATTTCGAACCTGAAGTTAAGAGCGTCGTCAAAGGCTATGGGTATTTCGTTAAGCCGCCGTTAAGTCAGGGGCCGGGTGTTCAGACTGCGTTCGGCTTGGCAACGGCGCCAGATCGCCTCCCCGGCGACAGTCGTCAATGCGACAAGTCTCGGAATTCAGAGCGCCGGAGATCACGGCGCAATGGAACCGGAAGGCAATCTCATATAAAAAGATTTTCTCAATCGAATATCGCTTTGTGGTTGAATCCGGTAATAAAATTCATTCTTACGTAGACCAATTGATATCAAACAAACTTAAAGGAACAATTTTGTTGCGATTGACGCGGCCCAAGACCCCATTTCTTACCTAGATTTTTACGAACGATTCACCAAAGCTGGCATAAATATGAATGCGAGAAACTGTAATGCTCTTCGATTTTTGAGCGATGGCCGATACACCTGGACAGCCCAACCGATCCAATCATTGCTGTCAAACAACTCATTTCAATGGAATTTTCAGAAGCGGAAATGACGCCTCACAACCAATTAACGTGCCAAGACAGCTATGGTTGACCATGTATTCGAGGCAATTAGGTCGATGCTGCAAAGGAGTGGTTATCGACTGGTGATCAGCGAAATCACGCCCGAATTCCTCGATTTTCAGATCCGGGCAGATAGAAAAAAGTACAGTAATCCAGAGCTGGATCCGACTCTGCACGAACTGAACAGCAATAATAGCTTCTGGATTGAGATAAAAGACGATGTCAATGATACAATAGGAACGATATCCGGACGTCTATGTGAATTTGATTGTTTCGTTTCTCAATGTCGATGTTACGAGTTTTGGTATGGAAAGAAAATTCGGTTCTACGAGCCGCTGAATATCGTCTACGAAGACTCCAAGAGGATTCCCGATGGTGCGTCGGTTTATGATGGCGCGATGTGGGTTCGCCCGGATCATCGTAATCGCGGGCTGTCTTGGGCATTGAGTCGGCTCTGCCGCCTGACGGCGATCCGACTATGGCAACCGGATTGGATCTTCGGCTTCGGTTTCGAGGCCGTGACCCGCGCCGGCCTGCCGAAATCCGTCTACGGCTATCCTCGACATGGCGTTTTCGCCACCGGGTTCAAGTTCCCGGGGTATCCGGCCCAGACGATCTACCTGGCGACCATGACGGCAGCAGAGGCTATCCACAGCGCCGCCCAGGACCAGTGCTACCTGGCAGCCCGGCCGGGGCTGCGACTGGATCAGGAGTTTGCCAATGAACTCAGGGATCGTCGCCAGGGGGCCGATCGCGAAATGGATGCGGCAACCGTCCAAACCGAGCAATATGCGGCGATCGCCTAGGCCCTAGGGATCGCAAGACGTTTCGCCTGGTCTGCCGGCCGTGTTTCAGCGACAGCACCCCCTCACCGTCCTGTTCCGGACTGTTCCAGGAGCCGATTGTCGCCCTTCCCTACGCATCCTCCAGATAGCCCAGCGTTCGCAGGCTGACATGTCCCGACCGGCCAATGATCAGGTGATCCAGCAACTTTATGCCGACAGCCTCGGCGGCACGTTTCAGGTCCAACGTCACATCGACATCCGCTCCCGACGGGCTTGGGTCACCGCTTGGATGGTTGTGCGCGATCACGATCGACTGCGCATCGAGGATGACGGCCCGCTTAACGATCTGCCTTGGATTAACCGGCACGGACGCGACGCCGCCGCCGTGGACCGGCTCGTCGGAGATCAGGCGGTTCTTCTGGTCGAGATAGAGCATGCGGACATGCTCGACGGTCTCATGTGCCATGCGGGCGCGGCAATAATCGAGCACGACGCCGGTGCCCGAGAATACCGGCTTGTCGATCATCTCCAACCGGATCATTCGCGTTGCCAGTTCTCTCGCAACCTTGATGCGGACGAGTGCCTGGGGGGTCATGCCGGGAAAATGGATCAGCCGTTCATTCCCGATCGCCATCACGGCGGCCAGGCTGCCGAATTCCTGGATCAGCAGTTCCGCCAGTTCCTGGCACTGGGTGCTGTCATCCGACTGCCTGATGAGCAGTTCAAGCAGATCCTGATCCGCAAGCAGTTCCTGGTTGCCACTGTGGAAATGTTTCATCAGCAACTGCCTCGCTGTATTGCGTGTCGGCGCTGCATTGAATGCCATCTGCGCCGGACTTCGACTCAGGGCGGGCTTCATGTCACCGCCCCATTCAGGCTCCTCAACGCAAATGGGCTGTTTCTTGTATTCGAGTAGCCTGACGATCGAAATCAGCTGATTTGGCCGGGATTGCTTCTTGTCCGAGGCAATCGGCAGCAACAGGCGTGCAAACCTTCGCGCTTCGCCATTTGTGGTCACGGTAACATCCATGACCGTACCACGGTTGGCGAAGGCCGTCGTTGCATAGTCCTGAATGCATGAATTCCCGATCATCGAATCCGGATATTCGGCAAGCGATGTCCCGGAAAGGTCACGGTCATCGGACCGTGCTGCACGGGCGGCGCGGTCGAACCTCAGGAACCGAAACAGGTTTGGGTTGGAGGCGGAGGCGTCCACAAGATGGATCGCCGCGATGCTTGAGGTATCCTGCACCCTTTCGAAATCACGAAACGTCGGCAGGCTGCCGGTCTGCTGGCATTGATCCCAGCATTCGATGAATGTGGAGAAATCAGGCACCGCACGCGCCGCATCAAGCCGGTATTCAGTCTTTCGGACAATGCGCTTGCTGCCCGCCGCAAAAAGTTCTCGTCGCTCGAACATGAACTCGGGAGCCAACGGCGCCTGTAGTGGCTGGATCCGCGGCGGCACCTTCGTCTCCTCGGTTCTGGGCTCCATAAGAATCTTTTTTGTTTGCGATCTCGTGCCGACAGGTGCGAACCGGCCTAATTGCCTCAATCAGGTTCCGCCCTTGAAGGCTAGTAGGTTAGACTCTCCCAGATTTCTCAAAAATGCAAACATGATTGGCCTAATTGCGGCGGCGGGCGCCAATACTCGCCGAATTGGAAACATAGCGATCGACGTTCCACGCGCCAACGATGCAGGACACCATCAGAGCCCGGCTTCGCCGGTGTTGATCATATCCTTTGCCGTGCGATTGACATCGTGATTTGGGACCAACATCAATAGGACTTCAACAGCGCGGCAAAGGCTGATCGTATGACCCAACAACTCCTCCATCTGGTTTTCGGCGGCGACCTGAAGGATCCGTCGACTCCTGAATTCGTCGACACCGAGAGTTTGGACATCGTCGGCATCTATCCCAACTACGCCGAAGCCTTGGCAGCTTGGCGCGGCAAGGCCGCCGCCACGGTGGACGACGCCCACCGACGATATTTCGTCGTGCATCTGCACCGCCTGCTGGAACCCGGGCCGGACGCCTGACCACAGACCCTCGCCCTAAAACCGACACAGCTTCTCAGTCTTCTATCGGGAACACTTTGTGGTGGACCGGCCGTCGAAATGAGCCTTTGGAACCTCCCCATCAGGCAGGTCCGAATTCACCAAAGAGGCCAGGCGATATAGAAATACGAGCGGGCGTTTTTCGCCGGCGTCGCACCAAACGGGCAAGGCAACCAAGATGTTGAAAAAGATCCTCATCGCAGTCGCGGCGGTCGTGGTGATCATCGTTGCCGTGATTATCGCGATCCACTTCTTCATCCCCCTCGACACGATCCGGGATCGCATCATCGCCGAGGTCAATGCAGCCACCGGCCGCGACCTGGCGATCGCCGGCCCCGTCGACCTGTCGGTGTTCCCCTCGGTGGCCTTGGAATTGTCGGACGTGTCCTTCAGCAACATGCCGGATGCCAGCCGTACGAATATGATCACGCTCGGCCAACTCGACATCGAAGTCGCGCTGCTGCCGCTCCTGTCCAGCGAGATCGTCGTACAGCGGCTGATCCTGCGCGAACCCGTGATTGCGCTGGAGATCGACGAGACCGGACGCCCCAACTGGATGTTCGACGTCCCCGACGGCGGCGATGGCTCAGGCTCCACTTCTCCGTCTGAGGCAGCCGGTGAACAGGATCCCGCTGGAGGCGGCATCGGCTTGAGCGATTTGCGCTTGGGCGAGGTGGGCATCGTCGACGGCACAATCCTGTTCATCGATCGACGATCCGATCAGTCGTTTGAGGCGACCAAGCTCGGCGTGGATCTCGAATTGGAGAGCCTGGACAGCCCGCTTTCCCTGTCCGGCGACCTCGATTTCCAGGGCCGAAGCGTGAAATTCGCGCTGGGCGCCGACCGCCCCCGCTCCCTGGTCGCCGGCGGCGACTCTTCGCTGAGCGCGTCGCTCTCCACAGAAGCCATCACCGTGACTATGGACGGGGCGGTGATGTCGGCCGCGACACCCGAACTTACGGGTACGCTGGTTCTTTCGATCCCTTCGATCGCGGACCTTGCCGGCTGGCTGGACGTCGACCTGTCCGAGAACGGACTCCCGGTGGATACTGTCGCCCTGGAGTCCGAAATTTCGGCCAATCCGGCCTCGGTAAAACTACGGACGGCGACCTTGACCATCGACGAGATCGCCGCGTCCGGCGACCTCGCGCTCGCGCTGGATGGGCCACGGCCAAGCATATTCGGCCGACTGGCCGTCGATCAGCTCAATCTCGACCCCTTTTTGGGTTCCGACACGGCGGAAGAGGATACGCAAGCCGGCGATACGGCAGCCGAGGGACAGGCCGCGGCGAGCGATTGGAGCGATGACCCGATCGATTTCAGTCCGTTGCTGTTGCTCGATGCCGATTTGGTGGTCGCGAGCGAAGGCGTCACCTTGCGCGGCATCGAGGCGGGACCGTCGGTGCTCACGACAATGCTGAGGGACGGGGTGCTGGATTTCGATCTGTCTCGCACATCGCTCTTCGGCGGTCACGTGGCGCTCCAATTCGGCGCCAACGGCGCCGCCCGGACTCCCTCGATCCGGATCGGCGTCCAAATGGATGAGGTTCAAGCCGAACCGGTCCTTGCCAGCCTTGCGGAGTTTGACAGGCTGACCGGTGCGACGACCGCCGAATTCGCCCTGAGCTCTGCCGGTCGCAGCCAACGGGCCCTGGTGGAGGCGCTGGATGGCACCGGAAGCCTCGTTTTCCGGGATGGCTCCATCAAGGGCATCAACATTGCCGCGATGGTTCGCAACGTGGGCACCGCGTTCTCCGATTCTGCCGCGGACGAGACACGATCGACAGATTTCGCCGAGTTTGGCGCAACGTTTCAGGTAACCGACGGCATTGCCAACAGCCAGGACATCCGGCTTCTGGCGCCACTCCTGAGAGTTGAGGGAACGGGCCAGGTCTCTCTTCCGCCACGGACGCTGGCGGTGCGTCTGGTTCCGAAGCTGGTCGCGACGGCCGAGGGTCAGGGCGGCGCCACCGAGAATGCCGGGCTTGCCGTGCCGGTTATCATCGAAGGCACGTTCGACAATCCTAGCTTTCGGCCCGATCTGCAAAGCCTGATCACCGATACGCTGCAGGATCCGGGCGCGGTGCGGGACCAGGTCGAAGGCCTCGTCGACCAACTGCGAGAGGGCTCCGCGGGCGTTTCTGCCGAGGACGCAGCCCGCAACCTGCTGCAAGGGCTGACCGGGGGACGGCCACAAGGCGAACCGGCCGGCGAAGAGACACCGGCGCCGGACCCGGCCGACGCTTTGCGCTCGCTGTTCGGACGGTAATTCCGGATCACAATAAAAGAAGGGCGGCGCCTAAGCGCCGCCCCCCTCCTGGAGGGCGGCCGGTGCGGGTCAGCCGATCCTCCTTATCTGTCAATTATCTGCCGGATCAGGTCACGACCGTCCAGCGCCCCGACCCATCGCGGCATGCCGTGCGTTGAAACGATGCGGCGACCCCTGCCACCGTGACCATTTCGTCATACTGCCGGCAGTAAGCGCCCGCCTGGGACCGGTAGGTCCGCCTCGGCACAACCGCGCCATGATTTCCGCTCAACCCGTTGGTCCAGGTGCCGGATTCATTGTCGTCGCGGCGCTCCATGGCGATCTGCATTGCCAATGCCGCGATATGCCGGTCATCGGTGGTCATGTTCTCAAGGATATCCGCTGCCAAGACACGATCAGCCGGGACAGGCCCAAATGCGCAGGCCGTCTGCATAGCTATGAGACAAATCATCAGGAACGCGGAGAGCGACCCGCCCCATTCCGACGTCGTAGACCGACGAACCGAGAAGAATGCCGGCTCTGCCTTCCGTGGCTGCATCGTTTTGATCCATGTCCCCCACCTTGGATCGGCCCAATCCCTTAGTGACCCTGGTCCCGCAGGGATTGTTTGCCTTTCCCACGTGGCCATTTTTCGAACGAATCTGTAAACAAATTGCTAATTCTCCAGATTTCATAGAGAAAACAGAGATGCATTTTTAGTTAATTTGCGTTAACTATAATAACACAAACCATAATAGCCGGACATTACATGAATTACTCTACCTGTCATTCAAGTTTTATTTATTGGTTGTTTAGATAAATCGATTTTATCGCCACGGATGATAACTAGATCGTATTTCACTAAAACGTTGCGACATTAGATCGCACCGTCCAGAATTACCGGCAATTGGCAATCGGAACACACCGCCGGTCCGATGATAAACTTGGCAGTTTGCAATGACCGCTAGTCAGCAGCGGCGCGTTTTCCGCATCGTTTCGCTCGCATTCCTGGTCATTTTGGCCGGATGCCAGTTCCCCCTCACGCCACCATGGATGAGGTCGGAGCCGGCGGGCCTGTATATGATCTCGACGCCGTTCAACGAGGGTGAGTTCGCAGGCTACGATTCCAGCGGCAATTCATCGATCAACGGGCAGGCTTATGTCCGCATCCCCGGCACAATCGTGCCCGCCGCCGGCAGTGAGGTCGTCCTCATACCGGACACCACCTACACCAGGGAATTATGGGAGCCGGCACGCAGCGGCCGATACAGCGGGGTGGCGAATTTCGACCCGCGATACTTCAAATACCGCCGCGCAATGATCGCCGACCATCAAGGAAATTTCAGATTCACCCGGCTGCCGGCCGGCACCTACATCGTCCAAACCCATGTTCCCGCCATCGACGGTGGGAAGGCCACTTTCCTGCATCGCCGCGTAACCGTTGAAAATGACGCTGCTGCGAACGTCATACTATCTGGATTGAATCAGGAATGACGGCATCCGGTGCGGGCCGGCAGCCAAGCCAGGGCACTGAACCGCAGATGTAGGCAGCCCTGGCTTGGCCTACCGCCGGGCGAACCCAACGGATCGAACCACATTAAGAAGGCCAGGGTAAACATCTTACCAACACCGGCGCCAATCGTGCTGGTGATTTCAATTGCCGCGTCGGAATCCGGGAATTTGTACCGGAACCTGACTTCGCGTACGGTTCGATGGTGAATTCCATCAAGCTGGGAGGCGGTGGAAGACGGCCATGCTCGGTTCCCTCGCAGTCGATTGCGTCGATGTCAGCTACGGCGACACTCAGGTGCTCAAGGGCGTGTCTCTTGACGTGGCGCCGGGAGAGTTCGTCGCGCTTCTGGGCGCATCCGGCTGCGGCAAGACGACCCTGCTGCGATCCATTTCCGGCTTCGTCGGTATCGATCGGGGACGGATCACCGTATCCGATCGCGACCTGACCGGAATGCCGCCGGAAAAGCGCGGCATGGCGATGGTTTTCCAATCCTACGCCCTGTGGCCGCATATGAGCGTGGCGAAGAATATCGGCTACGGGCTGAAACTCAGGAACTGGAACCGTGAGCGCATCGCCGGCCGGGTCGAGGAAATGTTGACCCTGCTCAGCCTGGAGGGCCTTGGCGACCGCAATGTGGAACGGCTGTCGGGCGGGCAGCGCCAGCGGGTTGCGCTTGGCCGGGCGCTGGCGATCGAGCCGGAGGTGCTGCTGTTGGACGAGCCGCTGTCGAACCTCGACGCCCGCATCCGACTGGAGCTGAGGCATGAGATCAGGGCGTTGCAGAAGCGTCTTGGGATCACCGCGATCCATGTCACCCATGATCGCGAAGAAGCGATGGTCATGGCCGATCGCATCGCCATTATGCGCGATGGCTCCATCGCTCAGATCGGTGCGCCCGAGGAGATCTACGGCGTGCCCAATTCACCGTTCGTCGCGGATTTCCTGGGCGCCTCCAATATTTGCGATCTGGTTGTCGCGCGTGACGAGGGCGCCATGTCGATCCAGGCCGGCCCCGACAATACGGCGGCCCGGCTGAGCCCGACCCAGACGGAACGCCTCGATAATCTCAATGGCGGGCTCAATGACGGGCTGGTCCAGGGCCAGTTTCACACCAACGCCGCGCGGCTTGGACCGCCGGAAGACCCATCGGATCAGAATACCCTGGTGCTGTTCGGGCGGATCGCCCAGCGCAGCTATCCCGGCGGCTTCTTCCGCTATGCGGTCGCCGTCGGCCGCCAATCCTATGTCGTCGATGCCGATCAACCGTTTTCGGAGGGAGACAAGGTCGGCATCCAACTGCCGGTGGACGCAATCCACCTCTACCCGCATGCGGGCAACAACGAAGAAAGGGAGGGAACATCATGCGTAAATTGATACTTTCCGGAGCGGCGCTCATCGTCGCTGCCGCCGGAGCGCCGGCGATGGCGCAGGACATTGTCCTCAATGTCGCGACCGCCGGCTCGGAGAACATGGTCGACTATGTGACCGATTACCTCGGCCCGATGTTCGAAGAGAGCCATCCCGGCGTGACCGTGAACGTGGTCGGCACCGGACCAGGCGATGCCGGCTCCCAGGCCATCTTCGAGAAACTGTCGGCGCAACGGGCGGCGGGCGTTGAGGCGTGGGACATCGATGTCGCCGTGGTCCATCAGAAGATGGGCGGCGAGTTGGTTCGCGAGGATCTGCTGTCCAGCTACCGGGACGATATCGAGACCGGCGCGCTGGTGACCTCGGCCGCCGCCGACAACGCCCTGGGCACCGATGTCACCGGCTTCGTGATCCCGATGTTCCACAGCCAGACAGCGATCGCCTACAATCCGCTGCTGATCTCCGATCCGCCAGCCTCCTATGACGAGCTGGTGGACTGGACGAGCGTCCATCCCGGGCAGTTCGGCTATAACGGGATCAAGGGCGGCATGTCTGGCGTCAGCTTCTATATGGGCTGGCTCTATGCCATGACCGACGATGCCGAGCAGATGATGGCGGGCCCGTACGATCCGGCTCTCGCCGACGGTTGGGGCGACGCGCTGGAGGGTCTGAAGGCGTTCAATGAGAATGTGTCCTTCACCCCGGGCAACGCCGGCACTCTGGACATGCTCAACCGCGGCGAGATCGCCATGGGACCGGTCTGGGTCGACATGTTCTATACGTGGCAGGCCGATGGCCGGTTGTCGCCTGATATCAAGCTGAACCTGATCTCGCCGGGCATGCCGGGCCAGCCGATGTACTATGTCACCCCGGCCAATGCGACCAGCCCGGACCTCGCCGTGAGTTCATCGAACTGGCGA
>CBDEGD010000031.1:0-123893 GCA_965237625.1 Inquilinaceae bacterium | reverse complement strand
CCTGCTGGAGCATGAGGGCCTGTGCCTGGGCAGTTCCAGCGGCATCAACGTCGCCGGCGCCATCCGTCTGGCCAAGAAGATGGGCCCTGGCCATACCATCGTGACCATGCTCTGCGATTTCGGCACCCGCTATCAATCGAAGCTGTTCAACCCGGCCTTCCTGCGCGAGAAGGGCCTGCCGGTGCCGAAATGGCTGGAGAATTGACCGCCATGAGGCTGCTGTTCCGCGACGATGCCTATCTGAAATCCTGCACCGCCAATGTGACCGCAATCGCCGATGGCGCGATCACTCTGGACAGCACGGTGTTCTATCCCACCGGCGGCGGGCAGCCCGGCGACAGCGGGTGGCTGCGCTGGGACGGCGGCGAGACCCGCATCGTCGAGGCCCGCAAGGGTGATGGCCCGGACGCCGTACTGCACATTGCCGAGGAGGGCGCTCCCCTGCCCGCGCCCGGCTCCGAAGTCGAGGCGGTCATCGACTGGGACCGGCGGCACCGCCAAATGCGCATGCACACCGCTTTGCATCTGCTGTGCTCGATCGTCGAGGGTGACGTGACCGGCGGTCAAATCGGCGCCGAAAAGAGCCGGCTCGACTTCAACGTGCCGGCCGGCGCTCTGGATAAGGAGGCCATCGGTGCCGCGCTTGCGCAGCTCGTCGAGGCGGCATTGCCGGTGGAACCGCGCTGGATCACCGATGAGGAGCTGGCCAGCCGGCCGGAACTCGTGCGCACCATGTCGGTCAAGCCGCCCAGCGGCAGCGGCAAGGTCCGCCTGATAATGATCGGGCCGGAAGATGCCCCGGCCGACCTTCAGCCCTGCGGCGGCACCCATGTGGCCAATACCAGCGAGATCGGCGCGCTGCGCATCGGCAAGATCGAGAACAAGGGCCGCCAGAACCGCCGGGTCAACATCGTGCTGGGTGAGGGATAGGTTGAAAGCTGCCGGCATCGATTGCGCTCCGCCCTCACCCTCCCGCTACGCGGGTCCCTCCCTCTCCCCGAGGGAGAGGGTATTCGAAGGCGCCAGTGACGAACCCTCTCCCTCTGGGAGAGCGAGGGACCCGCGGCGCAGCCGTGGGAGGGTGAGGGCTTGGTGCTGGCCCGCGGAATCGGAGAGGTTCTAGCATGAGCGGACATGACCCCCTCGTCAGCACCGCATGGCTTGCCGCCCACCTCCACGATCCGTCGGTCCGGGTCATCGATTCCACGTATTTCATGCCCGATGCCGGCCGTGATGCCCGGGCCGAGTATGCCGCCGCCCACATTCCCGGGGCCGTGTTCTTCGACATCGACGGTATCGCCGACCGGTCAAACCCGCTGCCGCACATGCTGCCCTCGCCGGAGCGCTTCGCCGAGAAAGTCGGGGCGCTGGGCATCGGCAGTGATCATTTTGTGGTCTGCTACGATGGCCACGGCCTGTTCAGCGCCGCCCGGGCCTGGTGGATGTTCCGGGTGTTTGGCCATGACCGGGTGGCGGTGCTGGATGGCGGTCTGCCGGGTTGGCTGGGTGACGGACAACCGACCGACGACGGGACGGTGACCCCGACGGCGGCACGATTCACGCCCAGGTTACGGCCGGAGCTGGTGCGTTCCGCCGACGATCTTGTCGACAATCTCAAATCGCCGGGAGAACAGGTCGTCGATGTGCGGTCGGCCGGCCGTTTCGAGGGCACGGCCCCGGAACCCCGACCCGACAGCCGCTCTGGCCACATCCCGGGCAGCGTGAACCTGCCCTACCCAGATCTGATCGACCGCGAGACCCGTAAGATGCTGTCGGTGGCCGAAATCGAGGCGCTGTTCGCGGCGATAGGTCTGGCTGGCGACGGGCCAATGGCGGCGAGTTGCGGCAGCGGTGTCACCGCCTGCATTTTTGCGCTCGCCAAGCATCGGACCGGCCATAAGGATGTAGCGGTCTATGACGGCTCATGGTCCGAATGGGGTGGCCGCGACGACCTTCCGGTCGAGACCGGGCCAATTTCGGGACGCTGACTGCGCCATGGCGAAAAAACCGGCGAAAAAGGCCGCCATCAGCAAACTCAGGGTAACGGTCACCTATCTTGAGATGACGGCGGCGCCATCCCATCGCCCGGTGCCGATGCCACTGTCGAAAGTGGCATTGCTGGAGGCCGAGAAACCGACCGTCTCATTCTACCGCTACCTCTACAATACCGTGGGAGAAGAATCGCTTTGGGGCGACCGTCGCGAGCTGACCGACACCATGCTCAAGGCGATCATCCACGATCCGCGCGACACGGTGCTGGTGCTGCACCGGGCCGGCGTGCCGGCGGGTTTCGCCGAGCTGTTCCGCGGCGATGACGGTACCAGCGAACTCGCCTATTTCGGCCTGATTCCGGAATTCTTCGGGCAGGGCCTCGGACGCTACCTGCTGCAGGCGGCGGTCGAGCGCGCCTGGGCCGACAGCCCTGGGCGGCTGGTCGTGGAGACCTGCACCCTCGATCACCCGCGCGCCCTCACCCTTTACCAATGGGCAGGGTTCAGGCCTTTCGCCCAGAAGGAGGTCTCGCGGGAAGACCCACGGTCGCTCGGCCTGATCCCCAAATCGGCGGCGCCGCAGCATCCTATGGGCACCGCATGACGACCCTGGACTGGCATGGTGAGCGTGCCGGCCTCGCCGATCTTCGCCTGCTCGATCGCTGCGAGGAGCCGGAAGGCATCGACCTGGACGCAGTCCGGCGCTACCGGCTGGACCGGGTGCGCGCCGAGATGGCCGGGCGCGACATCTCCGCCTGCCTGCTCTTCGATCCGGTGAATATCCGCTACGCCACCGGGTCCCGGAACATGCAGGTGTTCAGCCAGCGCAATCCGTCGCGCTACCTGCTGCTGCCGGTCGAAGGCCCGGCAATCCTGTTCGAGTTTGCCGGCTGCATGCATCTGGCGGACGGGCTGGATACCATCGACGAAGTGCGGCCCGCCATCACCGCCAGCTTCGTGGCCGCCGGCCCGGGTATCGCCGACCGGGAACGGCAATGGGCGCGGGAAACCGCCGCCATCCTGCGCGAATTCTGCGGCACGGATGCCAGAATTGGGATTGAGCGGGTCAATGCCGGCGCAACCGCGACGCTGGCCGCCGAAGCTTCCGCCTGGTCGACGCCCAAGAGCCGGTGGAGAGGGCGCGCGCGATCAAATCACCGGGGGAGATCGCCTGCATTCGGCAATCCCTCGCGGCAACGGAAATTGCCGTCGGTCGCCTGCGCGCCGCGATCCGGCCGGGTGTTACCGAGGCTGAGCTGTGGTCGGTGCTGCACCAGGCGGTCATTGCCCAGGGCGGCGATTATGTCGAGACCCGGCTGCTGAATTCCGGCCCATGGACCAATCCGTGGTTCCAGGAATGCGGCGGCCGGGTGATCGGCCACAACGAGCTGATTGCGCTGGACACCGACGTGGTCGGCTGCCACGGCTATTACAGCGATTTCTCCCGCACCTTTCACGCCGGCCCGGACACGCCCACGGACGGCCAGAGGGCGCTCTACCGGGCCGCCCACGACCAGATCCACCACAATACGGCGGTTATTGCGCCCGGCCTCGGCTTCCGGGAGTATTCCGAGCTGGCCTGGGCCATCCCCGAGCGCTATTTGGCGAACCGCTATTACCTGTCGGCCCATGGATGCGGCATGACCGGCGAATACCCTTATCTCTATCACCGCAAGGATTTTCCCGAGGCCGGTTATGACGGCGTCATCGAGCCTGGCATGACGCTATGCGTGGAAAGCTATATCGGCGAGGAGAACGGTCGCGAGGGCGTGAAGCTGGAACAGCAGGTCATGATCACCGAATCAGGCGTTGAACTGCTGTCGAACTTCCCATTTGAGGAAAGTCTGCTGACGAGGTAACGCCATGCGGCCCTGAGCCGTCCGCGCGCCCTAATGCGACAGGATCTGGCTCAGGAACAGCTTGGTGCGTTCCGATTGCGGGTTGAGGAAGAACTCCTCCGGCTCGTTCTGCTCGATGATCTCGCCGCCATCCATGAACAGCACCCGGTTGGCCACGGTGCGCGCGAAGCCCATCTCATGTGTGACGCAGAGCATGGTCATGCCTTCCCGCGCCAGCTCGATCATGGTGTCGAGCACTTCCTTGATCATCTCCGGATCCAGCGCCGATGTCGGCTCGTCGAACAGCATGATCTTCGGGCGCATGCACAGGCTGCGGGCGATCGCCACGCGCTGCTGCTGGCCGCCGGAGAGCTGCCCCGGATATTTGTCCGCCTGCTCGGGGATCTTGACCCGCTCCAGGAAGTACATGGCGGTTTCCTCGGCCTCCTTCTTGGGCGTCTTGCGCACCCAGATCGGCGCCAGGGTCAGGTTCTGCAGCACGGTCAGATGCGGGAACAGGTTGAAGCTCTGGAACACCATGCCGACCTCGCGGCGGATGGCGTCGATGTTCTTCACATCGTGGTTGAGGGCGATCCCGTCGACGGTGATCAGCCCCTTCTGATACTCCTCCAGCCGGTTGATACACCGGATCATGGTGGACTTGCCCGAGCCGGACGGCCCGCAGATCACCAGCACCTCGCCCTTGTCCACGGCAAGGTTGATGTCCTTCAGCACATGGAAATCGCCATACCATTTGTGCATGGACTGGATGTGGATCGCGGGGTCTTCCGCGGTCGTGGTCGCGACGTTTGCATCGGTCATTCTTGGGGACCCTTCCGGCTACCGGCGATGGCTGGTGTCTAGCGTCCGCTCCAGATGCTGCGAATACCGCGACATGAAGAAGCAGAAGCAGAAATAGATGATGGCGATGAACAGGTAGGATTCCTTGTAGAACCCGCGCCAGTCCGCGTCGGTCAGCGCGCCCTTGGACGTGCCCAGCAGATCGAGCAGCCCGATCACGATCACCAGCGACGTGTCCTTGAAGAAGCCGATGAATGTATTGACGATCGGCGGGATCGATATCTTCAAGGCCTGCGGCAGGATGATCAGCCGCATCTTGGCCCAATATCCGAGCCCCAGGCTGTCGGCCGCCTCGTACTGGCCGGTCGGGATCGCCTGCAGCCCGCCGCGAACGACCTCGGCCAGATAGGCGGCGGAGAACAGGACCATGGCGATCTGCGCCCGCAGCAGCTTGTCGAAGGTCACCCCGGTGGGCAGGAACAGGGGGAACATGACCGAGGCCATCACCAGCACGGTGATCAGCGGCACGCCGCGGACGAACTCGATGAACACCACGCTCAACGAGCGGGCCACCGGCATGTCCGAGCGCCGTCCCAGCGCCAGCAGAATGGATAGCGGGAACGCCGCCACCAGACCGATCGCCGAGAGCCCCAGGGTCAGCGGCAGACCGCCCCAATTGGTGTCCGGCACATAGGTCAAGCCGAGGATGCCACCCCACATCAGGATCGCGACCACCGTCACCAAAGCAAGCCAGGCGATCGCCAGCCAGGGCTTCCAGTAGGCCCGGTTACAGCTCACGACGATCATCGACACGAACAGGGCCACCGCGAGGACCGGCCGCCAGTGTTCGTCGATGGGATAGAACCCGAACAGGATGAAGCGATGCTTTTCGACGATGAACGACCAGCAGGCGCCGCTTCCGGCGCGGCAGGTGTCCGAATCCGCGGCGCCCCAGGTGGCGCTCAGGAACGCCCAGTCGATCAGGGCCGGAATGACCTGGATCAGCATCCAGAGGATCAAAACGGTGACGATCGAGTTGAACCAGGTGTTGAATAAATTGGCGCGCAGCCATCCGAGCATGCCGTGGCTCAGGGCGGGCGGGGCGGCTTCCGCAGCCGCCGGGGTGTGCATCTGTTCCGCCATGATCAGCGCTCCACCAACGCGATTTTCTTGTTGTACCAATTCATGAAGAACGAAATGGCCAGGCTGAAGAAGAGGTAGACCGCCATGAAAATGGAGATCGCCTCGATCGCCTGCCCGGTCTGGTTCATCGTCGTATTGCCGACCGACACCAGATCCGGGTATCCGATGACGATCGCCAGGGAACTGTTCTTCGTGAGGTTGAGGTACTGGCTGGTGGCCGGCGGAATAATGATCCGCAGAGCCTGTGGCAGCACCACAAGACTCAAGATACGCCCGCGCTTCAATCCAAGCGCCTCGGCCGCCTCGGTCTGGCCATTGGGCACCGCCAGGATGCCGCCGCGCACGATCTCCGCGACAAAGGAGGCGGTGTACAAGGACAAGCCGAACAGCAGGGCCGAGAACTCGGGGCTGAAGTTAATCCCGCCCTGGAAGTTGAACCCGCGCAGGACCGGCGCATCCATCTCCGTCGGCGCGCCGCCGAGCAGCCACGCCAGCAGGGGCAGGCCGACAATCATCGCGGCGCCGACCGGCAGGATCGGGAATATCTGCCCGGTCCGGGCCTGCCGCGCCGACGCCCAGCGGCTGAGCAATATCGTGGCGACAATGGCTACAGCCAAGGCGATCCAGACATAGGTGAAGACCGGGTGCTCGGCCGGTATCGCGAACATCAGTCCGCGATTGCTCAGCACCATGCCGTCGAAGGGTATGATGGCCTGCTTCGGACGAGGCAGTCCCTCGGTCAGCAGCGCATACCAGAAGGCAAGTTGCAGCAGCAACGGGATGTTGCGCAGCCCTTCCACGTAAACGGTTGCGAGCTTCGCCACCAGCCAGTTCGAGGACAGCCGCGCGACACCGACAAGAGTGCCGATGATCGTCGCCACCACGATGCCGATGGTGGCCACCTTCACCGTGTTCAGCAGGCCGACCAGGAAGGCGCGGCCATAGGTGTCCGCCGCGCTGTAGGAGATCAGGCCTTCGGCGATCTCAAAGCCGGCTTCACGCTGCAGAAAGCCGAACCCGCCGGCGATATTCTGCTTTGCCAGATTTTCCATAGTATTGGAGATCAGATACCAGCCGATCAGCACGACTCCGCCGGCGATCAGGATCTGATAGATGACCGCGCGAACGCGCGGGTCGTTGATGAGCGACGTCCGACCGACATCGCCTAAGTCTTGTGTATCGACTGCCATGGGTCCGCCTCGCATCCCGGCATCGGGCAACGGCTCTACGAGCGGCACGGTCCCCGGGTAAAGCGAAAACCGCCGCTTCCGACTTCGGAAGCGGCGGTCTTGCCAATGCGTTAGCGCGCCGGCATGGCGTACATCAGCCCGCCACGCGACCAGAGATCATTGACCCCGCGCTCCAGGCGGAGCGAGGTGCTCGGCCCGACATTGCGGTCGAAGATCTCGCCGTAGTTGCCGATCTGCCTGATGGCGTTGTAGGCCCACTCTTCAGGCAGCCCAAGCGCCTCGCCCATGCCGGCAGTGGTGCCCAGAAGGCGCTGCACGGTGGGGTCGTTGCTGTTGAGCATCGAGTCGACATTGTCCGAGGAGATGCCTTTTTCCTCGGCCTCGATCAGCGCGTAAATGGTCCACTTGACCACGTCCAGCCACTCATCGTCGCCATGACGGACCACCGGGCCCAGCGGCTCCTTGGAGATGATCTCCGGGAGGATCAGGTGATCATCCGGGTTCGGCGCCACCGACGAGCGGATCGATGCCAAACCGGATGCATCCGTCGTGTAGACGTCGCAACGGCCGGCAAAGTAGGCCGCATTGACCTCATCCAGGCTCTCGATCACTACCGGCTCGAAAGACATGCTGTTGGCGCGGAAGAAATCGGAGAGGTTCAGCTCGGTCGTCGTGCCCGGCTGGACACAGACAGCCGCGCCGTCAAGCTCCAGGGCGCTGGTAACGCCGAGACCCTTCGGCACCATGAAGCCCTGACCGTCATAGAAGGTCACGCCGGCGAAGTTCAGGCCGAGTGACGTGTCGCGGGTCAAGGTCCATGTCGTGTTACGCGACAGGATGTCGACTTCGCCGGATTGCAGCGCCGTGAAACGTTGCTGCGCGGTCAGCGGCGTGAACTGGATCTTGTCGGCGTCGCCGAGCACGGCGGCGGCAACCGCCTTGCAGACATCCACATCCAACCCGGTCCAGTTACCCGCGCTATCCGGGCTAGAGAACCCGGCCAGTCCGGTGCTGACGCCGCACAATAATGTGCCCCGGTCGGTGATGGCGTCCAGGGTAGCGCCAGCAAAAGCCGGAAGAGCGGCACCGGCCATAGTGACCATCGCGCCGGCAGCGAGAACGTGTTTGAGATTCATTGATCCCGTCCCTATTCATTGTTCAGTGTAAGCCTCCTGGGGCACGAACCACCCCATTCGGACTCTTGTAGCAAGAATTTGACCCAAAACTGAAGCGATAGGTTCGGGACAATTTGCGCCAATGGATTCAGTAAACCGATTAAGCAGGCGGCTTTCCGCCGAAAATTCGCTCAAAACGACCTCGTAATTTGTTTAATAAGAGTTTGACCGGTGGCTCGTCGACGCCAAATATGCCGCCCTCGCCCGCCAACACAGATGTCCAGGACAGCCAGCGCAGATGACCGACAGCAAGAAACACCGCCCCGAGACGGTGGCAACCCATGCCGGGCTCAAGCCCTGGGACAATCACGGCATCGTCAATCCGCCCGTCTATCACGCCTCGACGATCCTGTTCAAATCGATGGAAGAGCGCCGGCAGCAATACGGACGAAAGTTCGAAAAGGACGTGTTCACCTACGGCCTCCGCCGGACGCCGACATCTCAGGCGCTCGAGACCGCTGTCTCCGACCTGGAAGGGGGTTATGACGCAATTGCCGTGACCTCGGGACTGGCGGCGGTGACAGCGGCAATGATGGCCTTCCTGAAGTCCGGCGATCACCTGTTGATGGTCGACAACGTCTATGAGCCATCCCGAGATTTCTGCAACGGGACGTTGACCCGCTACGGTATCGAGACGACCTACTACGATCCGCTCATCGGCGCCGGAATTGCCGACCTCGTCCGCCCGAATACCCGCCTGGTTTTCATGGAGTCCCCAGGATCCATGACCTTCGAGGTTCAAGATATCCCGGCGATCACCGCGGTCGCGCGTGAGCGCGGCGTTGCGACGATCATCGACAACACTTGGGCGACGCCGCTCTATTTCAAGCCGTTCGCACATGGAGTCGATGTGTCGGTTCACGCGGCCACGAAGTATATCGTGGGTCACTCCGATGCCTTGCTCGGCGTTATCGTGTGCCGTGACAAGGACACCTTCCTTCAAGTCCGGAAACAGATCGACGAACTCGGACACGGGGTCGCGCCGGACGATGCCTATCTCGGGCTCCGCGGTCTTCGCAGCATGCCGGTCCGCCTGCGACAGCACCAACAAAACGCCCACACGGTGATCGAATGGCTCCAGACACGATCCGAGGTGGACCGCATCCTTTATCCAGCGCTGAAGGACGATCCCGGCCACGCACTCTGGAAGCGCGACTTCACCGGAGCTAGCGGGTTGTTCGGGGTTGTGTTGAAACCATGCTCTCGTACCGCCCTGGAAGCCATGATCGACGGCATGGAGTTGTTCGGCCTTGGATCAAGCTGGGGCGGCTTCGAGAGCCTCATTGTTCCGGCAAATCTGACCAAGCTGCGCACGGCCACCGAATGGACGGAACCGGGGCCGTTGATCCGCCTGCATGTCGGGCTCGAAGACCCGCAGGATCTGATCGACGATTTGGCGAGCGGCTTCGAGCGGTTGAATGCCGCCGCGAAGGCATCCTGATGGACGCCCTTTGGGCCGCCCTACGGTTCGACGAGAACGGGCTGATCCCGGCGATCGCCCAACAGCACGATACCGGCGAGATCCTCATGATGGCCTGGATGAACCAAGAGGCTGTCGAGGAAACGGTCGTGACCGGCCGGGTCTGCTATTGGTCACGCTCTCGCGGGCTGCTATGGCGCAAGGGTGAGACCTCGGGGCAGACTCAGCGGCTGGTGGAACTGCGGGTCGATTGCGACGGCGATACGCTGCTGCTGCTGGTCGACCAAACCGGTGTCGCCTGCCACACCGGCCGGCATAACTGCTTTTTTCGCGCACTGCGCGATGGCCGGTTGGAAACCATCGCCGATGTGGACGTGCCGCCTGAAACCCTCTACGGCGATTCGAACTAAGCCCCGCCCCGGGCCGGCCTGCGGCGGATCCAGCCTGCAAAAGTGGGCACATTCTAAGACATCCAATTGATAATAAAGGACTTTGGACGTCCAACGGGCGACTCCACCAAGAATAGAAAATACATAATTTAACTTCGCGGAAATAATTATCTGCGTTGTGTTGCATGGCGTCCGGCTTGGGCAAGTCGGCAATCCGACTTTCACCGAAGATTGGAAAGACCATGAAAAATATCGGTTCGATGCTCCTGTTTTTTGGTGTCGGTTCCATCGTGCTAGGCTTCTTTGGCTACGATTTCCGGCTCGTATCCTGGGTCGACATGTGGGGCGAGACCACCGGCTGGGCGATCCGGGGCGGCGTAATTGCCGCTGGCGCCGGCCTGTTCTTTCTGGGCTGGCGTGCCGACCAGGAATCATCCCCCGAGGCCGCGCCGGCTCCGAGGCAGGAACCGACCATGCAGGCGCAGGCGCCGGCCGATGCGCCCGCCGCACCCGCCGCGCCCGCTTCCGCCGAAATGGATACCGGGTCCGATCCTATGGGCACTATGCGCAATTCCTAGTGTCATGGTATCGAAGTTCGGCACATTTCATGTGCCGGATTTCGGAAGCTGAATGACACTAGAATCAAACGGGCAGTGTCCCTTTGATACTGCAATTCGCTATTGCGAATTTCAGAATCGGGACACTAGGTCAAGCATCGCCGGTTCAACCGGCGAACTGTCTCCAGCGAAGCCGGCATCGTTCCGCGATGCCGGCTTTCTTCGCTCCGAATAGGCCACCGCCATCCCGATTTATCGACTGAATTCATAGTCTTTTGCCGAGAGAAAGCGTCCCGGACCGCCGAATTCACAAAAACTCTTATTGAATTTAAATAAAACTATGAAGTTATGTTAACTCTTTATTAATTGAATATCAACAATTTCTCTTTTAATATAGATAAGCTGCACCAGACTTTTCCGAGCGAGAGCTATGAAGCTCGTGGGTTCGATACTTCTTCTTTTTGCAGTGTCCACAATATCGCTGGATTTGCTTGGCCACGGCTCCGACCTTCTCGTCTTGATGGATCGTTGGGGAAAGGAGACCGGGCAGGTCATCCGGATCTGCATAGGGGTCTGCGGCTTTATTCTGCTTCGGCTACCCAAGGGCGAAAGCCCGGCCGAAGTTGAGGCTCGATCCCGGCATTTGCGACCGCATATGGACAATGACGCCGACCCGATGGCGGAGCTTCGAAACGGACCGGCTGAATAAGCCCGATCCGGCAAGGCAATTGATGGCGATGCGCCTGCCGTGTATCAGATGCCACTGTCATGGTCTCGGGCGCACAAACACCAAAATCAGGGCCGACGGCGTCAGGTCAGCCGCAGTGCGTGGACGGTTCGCGCCGTCCATCCGGCGTTCGGTACGCTCCGGGAACAAAGTTTCGGCCTTGGCGGCTCATTAATCCAGGCCGATGTATCGGTTGCGTCTTGGCGGTCCTGGCGATCCTGACCCAGGCAGCGCCAGCGACAGCGGACGACCGCACATTGTTGGTATTCGCCGCCGCAAGCCTTGCCGATGCCATGACCACGGTCGGCGACGCCTATACCGCCGAAACCGATACCGACGTCTCACTGGTCTTCGCGGCATCGTCGGCGCTCGCGCGGCAGATTGAGAACGGTGCACCGGCGGCGGTATTCGTGTCGGCCGATCCCAAATGGATCAACCGTCTGGATGGGGCCGAGCTGCTTGCCAAGGGCAGCCGCCTCGATCTGCTGGGCAATCGATTGGCGCTGATCGCCCCGCAGGCACCTTCGGTCACCGCGGAAGTGACGCAATCCCTTGAAATACGGTCCCTGCTCGGCGACGGCCGGCTGGCGATTGGCGATCCCGATCATGTCCCCGCCGGCATCTATGGCCGCGCGGCGCTGGAGTCGCTCGACTTGTGGGCTGAAATGGAGCCGCTCCTGGCGAGGACCGGCGACGTGCGCGGCGCACTTGCCTTGGTCGCACGCGGCGAGACGCCCCTCGGCATCGTTTATGCGACCGACGCCGCCATCACCGACCGGGTGCGGTTGGTCGGGCTGTTCCCCGCCGACAGCCATCCGGCAATCGTGTATCCAGCGGCGGCGATCACCGGAGCCCCGGAGACCGCGCACGATTTTCTGAAATTCCTGACGGGAGCCAAGGCGCAGGCGATTTTCCGGGAGCATGGCTTCTTCGCCCCAACCGGGGGCGACCTTGATCCAGCCTCTTGAGGCCGAAGCCCTGGCGCTCAGCCTGCGGGTGGCCGGCTGGAGCGTCCTGTGCAGCCTGCCATTTGGCATTCTGGTGGCCTATTTGCTGGCCCGGCGGCAGTTTTGGGGAAAGACCCTGATCGACGGAATCGTGCATCTGCCGCTGGTGGTGCCTCCGGTCGTTGTCGGCTACCTGCTGCTGGTACTCTTGGGGCGTCGCGGCCCGATCGGGGCGTGGCTCCATGACGTTCTGGGGATCACACTGATCTTCACCTGGAAGGGCGCCGCGATCGCCGCCGCCGTGATGGCCTTTCCCCTGATGGTGCGCGCGGTGCGCCTATCGCTGGAAGCGGTCGATACCCGGCTCGAGGCGGCAGCCCGCACCCTTGGCGCGGGCCGGGTCCGGGTCTTTCTCACCATCACGCTGCCATTGATGGCGCCCGGCATTCTGACCGGAGCCGTATTGGCCTTTGCCCGCAGCCTTGGCGAGTTCGGCGCGACGATCACCTTCGTTTCCAACATTCCGGGCGAGACGCGGACCTTGCCGATCGCCCTGTATACCGCGACCCAGATGCCCGGCGGCGAGGATGCCGCGGTGCGTTTGGCGGTGATTTCGGTTCTGTTGGCGCTGGCTGCGCTCATCGCATCGGAGTTTCTGGCCCGCCACATGCGCCAACGGATCGGGACTTGAGCACCGCACCCACCGGCCTATTGGACGTCGATACCCGCGCCCGGCTCGGCGACTTCACCCTGGATGCCAGGTTCACCGCGCCAGGCAGAGGCATAGTCGCCGTGTTCGGCCGGTCCGGCGCGGGCAAGACCTCGCTGGTCAACATCCTGGCCGGTCTGACCCGACCGGAAGCCGGCCATATTCGCCTCGATGGCGAAATCCTGTTCGACGCCGGCCGGGGTATCTTCGTGCCCCCCGAGCGGCGACGGTTCGGCTATGTGTTCCAGGAGGGCCGGCTATTCCCGCATATGAGCGTACGCGCCAACCTGCTTTATGGCGCTGGAAACCAGACGGCGGCGGGTCGCCAGGATCGGCTCGACCATACCGTCGAGCTGCTGGCGTTGCGCGATTTGCTGGGCCGCCGGCCGAGGGACCTGTCCGGCGGCGAGAAGCAGCGGGTGGCCATCGGACGCGCCCTGTTGTCGGCGCCGCGCATGCTGCTGATGGACGAGCCGCTGGCCTCGCTGGATCCAGGCCTCAAGGGCGACATCCTGCCCTATATCGAGCGGCTGCGCGATGTGGAGGGCATCCCCATCATCTATGTCACCCATACCATTGAGGAGATCGTGCGGCTGGCGGATACGCTGGTGCTGATGTCGGATGGCAAAGTGGCCGCGGTCGGCCCGGTGGACGAGCTGATGAACCGCCTCGACCTGCGCCCGCTCACCGGCCGCTATGAGGCCGGCGCGGTGCTGACGGCGACCGTTGCCGATCACGACCGGGCCTATCGCCTGACCGGCCTGACCTTCCCTGGCGGCACCCTGCTGGTGCCGGAGTTGGAAGCGCCGGCGGGCACCCGGATCCGCCTGCGTATCCGGGCCCGGGATGTGTCCCTGGCCCTGGAGCCGCCGCGCGACATCAGCATTCTCAACGTCTTTGCCGGAGAGGTGCGCGAGATCGGCCCGGTGACCAGCGCGCTGGTAGATGTGCTGGTTGATGTGGGCGTACCGATCTGGTCGCGGATCACCGCGCGCTCGGTCGCCGGCCTCGGCCTGAAGCCCGGAAGCAGGGTGCATGCCCTGGTGAAGGCGGTCGCCATCGACCGGCACAGCGTCGGCGGCGTCCGCGATCGGCCGCTGCGCACGGAGACTGTGCCCGGCGAGGGCTGAACTGTAAATGCGGTGGATGAGGCGCTTCCCCCTCACCCTCCCACGCTAACGCGCGGGTCCCTCCCTCTCCCCAAGGAGAGGGCATCGTGCGGCACAACCTCAAATCCCCTCTCCTCGGGGAGTGGGAGGGACCCGCGGCGAAGCCGTGGGAGGGTGAGGGGGAAGCGCCGAGGCTCAAACGACCACTGACCTCCGCATCTGGCCATAGCCAGAATCGGTGATGCCGGCTAATAGTCTCGGACTTGCAAAAGTGGTTGTCCCGGCAACCGAGTCTCGAGCTTCCCCATGAATTGCACCATCGACTGGAACACGCTCAGCGTCGCCGATTGGGAGGAGCGCCTTTCGAGGATTCGCCGATTGCCGGTGTTGCAGGCCCTTCCCTACGCCCGGGCGATGCGGGCATCCAAGCAGATGAACGCCAGATGGGGGCTGATCCGGATCGACGGCGTCGAAATGGGCCTGGCTCAGATCCAGGAGGTCGGGCTGCTCGGCCCGGCAATCCATCTGCTGACCCTGGATCGCGGGCCGGTCTGGTTCGACGGGGCAGGCTCACTCGATCATTGGCGCGCCCTGCTGGAAACATTCAATGCGGCCTTCCCGCGCCGGATCGGCCGCCGCCGCCGGTTCATGCCGGAGCTGGCGGAGACCGACGCCAGCCGGAAGATGCTCGCGGATGCCGGCTATCGCAGGAACAACGGCGTGCCCGGATACCAGACGATCTGGCTCGACCTGACACCGGAACTGGACGGGTTGCGGGCCGGGCTGAAGCAAAAATGGCGCAACACCCTCAATAAATCCGAACGCCAGGGCATGAATGTCGAGATCGATGATGGCGGCGATAGCCTTGATTGGCTGACGCAGCGCTATGCCGAGGACAAGAAGGCGCGCGACTATCCCGGCCCCAGCCCGGCATTCCTGCTATCGGTCGGCCGTTCCTTCGCTGCCGATGGAAAGCTGACGATCATCTCCGCGATGAAGGGCGGCACGTGCCAGGCAGCGGCCATGCTTCTGCTGCATGGACGCTCGGCCACCTACCAAACCGGTTGGGCCGGCCCGGAGGGCCGCAAACTGGGGGCGTCAAACCTGCTTCTTTGGAACGCTGTGACCGAGCTCAAGGCCCGCGGCATCCGCGATTTCGACCTCGGCGGCATCAACGACCGCGACGCCGCCGGCGTGAAAGCCTTCAAATCCGGTCTCGGCGGCACCGAAGTGCGGCTGGTTGGGCAGTTTGGTTAGTCGCAGCCAGCAACCGGACGATCATACCCGCATGACCGCCGGTGCCGGTTGGAGACTCAGCGCTGCCCTCACCCTCCCACGGCTTCGCCGCGGGTCCCTCCCTCTCCCAGAGGGAAAGGGGAATTCGGGACGCCGGTGGATCCCCTCTCCCCCTGGGAGAGGGAGGGACCCGGCGCGAAGCGCTGGGAGGGTGAGGGCGGGCGCTTGGTCAGCCGGAGTCACAAGATTGGCCGAGTGAGCCGGCAACAGGAATGGCGCGCCCGGTAGGGTTCGAACCTACGACCTCAAGCTTAGAAGGCTCGTGCTCTATCCAACTGAGCTACGGGCGCGGATGCCGCCTTTTACCCGGACCCGCCGTGTTTTGTCACGCCGGGCGCGGTTTGAAATTGTCCGCGTAGTTGCGCGGTCTGACCCGGCGGACGTGTTCCGGCTCGACCGCATAGTCCAGCCCCTTGCGCTCGGCGAAGGCGACCGCGTCTTCGCTGGTGGCGAATTTCAGGCACACCTGATTGAGCGTGTCGCCGGAGCTGGTCCAGCCCATCAGCGGTTCCGGCCGCCTGGGCGTCAGCTGGTCGAATTCCAGGACCCAGCTCTCGGTCTTGCCGCGACCGGATTGCATGACGGTCTTCGCCGGCCGATAAATACGTGCCTTCATAGTCTTCCGTACCACTGTCTGACCGGTCCTGGTGATCGGACCCGGTCGTTGGTCGGGGCGGAGAGATTCGAACTCCCGACATCCTGCTCCCAAAGCAGGCGCGCTACCAGACTGCGCTACGCCCCGTGGCGCGGAACGTAAGGACGTTTCGTTCCGGATTCAAGCGCTCGGTTGGCCCGCGGTTGGCCCAGGCTTGAATTGCGAATTCCAATCGCGCGAATGGGCTCGCCAAAGAACCGGGCTCACTGCTTTAGAAAATTCTTCACAAATACTTCATGCAATTAGCACTATGATGAGTATTAACGCCGAATAAATATGGTTTAACAGTCCGTTACTTTGGTGTATACTCACAGTTGTTAATCGCCTTGGCAAAAAGTGAAATACGAGAATTGAGCGCTGACCGGCCGATGGCGGGACCGATTGGCGGGCTGAGGCAGAAAACTGTCCGGCTATACATGGACATAGAGTGGAGCCGCCATGTCTCGGGGCGAAGACGCGACCGTTGCCATACGGAATCGCATGCCGACGATCCTGCTCTCCGCATTGATCGGACTGGCTTTCATACTACGTTTCAAAGGTATAGCTGACGAGAGTTTCTGGCTGGACGAACTGTTTTCGGTGACCGTCGCGGATCCGGACGGCCCGTTCTCGGACATGTTCGCGCGCCTGCGCCACGACGTGCACCCTCCCCTGTTCTACATGATGCTGCGGGGCTGGACCGATATCTTCGGTTCCAGCGAGCTCGGTGCGCGGTCGTTGAGCGCGGCCATCGGCTGTGCCGGCATCCTGTTCGCCGCGCTGTATTATCGGCCGTTATGCGACCGATGGACCCATGTCACATTCGTCGCCCTGCTTTCGACGTCCTTCGGCGCTGTTTGGTATGCCCAGGAGGCACGCGCCTATTCCCTGCTCTTCACCCTCGCGACGGTCCTGACCGGCGCGACTCTGGCGATTCTTGATCAGGCACAACGGCACCGCCGGATTTCGCCCGCCACCTTGATGCTGCTCATATCCAGCAGTATCACGGCCGCTTATGTGCACTATTTCGGGACCATCATCGCAATCGCCTGCTTCGGCACGATTATCCTGTCACTCTGGGATTTGAAGACCGTGTTGCGCCTCGTTGTGCTGGCCGGTCTTTTGTTCGTGTCGGTCGCGGCGATGTGGGTTCTGCATCACTATCCATATCTCTCCACGATCACCGGCGGCCGGTTCTGGATTCCGAACGATCTGGAATGGGTGCTGAAATCCGTCTTGTTGCTGTTATTCGGCAGCCCCTGGGGGGTCTATGGGATCGCCGCGGCGTTCCTGATCTATATCTACGGGCGGCTGAAAGGGGTGCAGGCCGCGGAATTCGAACCTCGGCCGCTGATCATGATCATTTTGCTCTGCGTGGTGATTCCATCCGCCATCTCCCTGCACTCACCGATCCTGACGCCGCGTAATCTCATCATCATTTTTCCGGCGACCTATCTGATCGTGGCGCATCTGTTGAACTGGATAGCCAACGCCGCCGGCGCGGATGGCGGCGGACGGTTCATCAGGGTCGGCACCGTGGCTCTGCTGGTCGGGGCATTGATGCTGCCCAGCGTCGAGAGCAAGACCATGCCCTTGAAGGAACAATGGCGGGAAGCCGCCGCCTTCATCCTTGCGCAGCCCGGCTGCAGGAACGCGACGATGTTCGTGGCCGGAAGCGACGATCTGTCGCTCTTCGCGTTCTACACCAATCGCATGGTGGAGGACGTGAACATCACGTTCATGCCAACTCCGACACAGGGCACGGTGTCCGATCAGCAGGTGCGACGGGTACTGGAGGGATCGTGCCCCATCGTCCTGTGGGAGGCCCATAGACTTGGCACCCGACCGTCGCTGGCGCCGCTGTTCGACAAGATGCCGGCCGAACAAATGTCGAAGCAGCGTTTCTATGGATCGACACTGCACCTATATTCCCGGTAGCGACTCGCCGGCGCCGACCCCTTGCTCCCTCCCCGGCCCGGATCCGAAGCCCGGAGTTCCAGTTCTTGACCACCACATCGATGTTCGTCCCCGAGCCGCTGTATGCCTACATGCTGCAGGTTGGCTGCCGCGAGCCAGATGCCCTGGCCCAGCTTCGTGAGGAAACCGCGCAGCTGGATCAGGCGCATTATCAAATCTCGCCGGAGCAAGGCCAGTTGATCGGCTTCCTCCTGGAGACCATAGACGCCAGGCTGACACTCGATATCGGCACCTTTACCGGCTACAGCGCCCTGATTGCGGCCCGGGCGATGCCCGAGGATGGCCGGGTAATCTCTCTCGACATGTCCGAGGCGTTCACCGCGATCGCCCGGCGGCACTGGCAATCCGCCGGGGTCGCCGATCGGATCGACCTTCGCCTCGGCCCGGCGCTGGAAAGCCTTGAAGCGCTGATCGCCGATGGCGGCTCGGGGCAATTCGACTTCGCCTTCATCGACGCCGATAAGGAAAACTACGATTCCTATTACGAGTCCGCCCTGCAATTGCTGCGGCCCGGCGGTCTGGTGGCGGTGGACAATACCCTGTGGCGCGGCCGCGTCATCGATCCGGACAATAATAAGCCCAAGACTGAAATGTTCCGGGCCCTCAATGCCAAGCTGCACGCCGACGAGCGGGTGACCATGGTGATGCTGCCGATCGGCGACGGTGTGACGCTGATCCGAAAACGTCCCTAGAGCACGATGAGATGAGGTCGCATGACCTCATCTCTGAATCGTCCTCTAGATCATTGAAATAGATCGGGGATGATTTGAAGTCGAGTCGACTTCAAATCATCCCGATCTAGTGTGATGGTTCTGAAGTTCGGCACATTTCGTGTGCCGAGCTTCGGAAGCTGAATCACACCAGAATCAAATAGATAGTGTCCCTTTGATTCTGTAATTCGCTATGGAGAATTCCAGAATCGGGACACCAGACGGGAGGCATCCCATGTCCAACAGTAGTATCGGACTTTCAGACAGCATCCAGGACTATCTGATAGCAAATTCGCTTCGGGAATCCGCCCTGCAGCGGCAGCTCCGGGACGAAACCGCCGCTACCCTCGGCGGTTCCGCCAGCATGCAGATCGCCCCGGAACAGGGCCAGTTCATGGCCCTGATGGCCCGACTGATCGGCGCCCGGCTGGCGGTTGAGATCGGCACCTTCACCGGCTACAGCGCCCTCGCCGTGGCCCAGGCCCTGCCGCCGGACGGCCGTCTGATTGCTTGTGACGTCAGCGCCGATTGGACCGCGATCGGCAGGCGATACTGGGCGGAGGCCGGCGTTGCCGACCGGATCGACCTCCGGCTCGGCCCGGCCACCGAAACCCTGGCGGCTTTGCGATCAACAGCCGATGCGGGCCGGTTCGACCTGGCCTTCATCGACGCCGACAAGACTAACTACGCCCAGTATTTCGAAGACTGCCTCGCCCTGCTCCGCCCCGGCGGGCTGATCATGATCGACAACGTGCTGTGGGGCGGTTCGGTCGCCGACCCGGCCGATACCGGGGCCGACACGGTGGCCATCCGGGAACTCAACGCGGCACTGCACACGGACGATCGGATCGATCTGAGCCTGGTGCCCATCGGCGACGGCCTGACCCTGGCGCGGAAGAGGTGACCTCAGTCGCGCAGGCGATCATATAGGCGGCCGATATCGCTGGATCGCAAAAAGGCAAGCGCACAGCCGAGCGCTGCATCCTCGCCGCCATCCGGATGCGCGCCCAGGCAGCGGTCGGTGACGAAATCTCCATAGCCGGCCACCGTGCTCGTCGACGGGCCGATCTGGATGTCGGGAATGATGCCGACGCCGTCGATAACGCGCCCAGTCGGGGTCTCATAGCGCGCGTTGGTCACCCACAGCGCACCATACTGGTCAAGCTCGTAAAGCTCGCTCCTCGTGCCGTGACCCGCCGTCCGGGCACCAATCAAGACCGCGCGGCTGTGGTCCTGCAAAGACCCGACGACCCATTCCGAGACTCCGGCGGTCCCGGCGTCGATCAAGACTGCAAGACGGTAGCCTTCAAGCCGGTCGCCCGGTCCGGCCCAATACTCCAGATCGTCCTCCGACCGCCTGCGCCGCAGCGTCCCCACCGCTTGGCCGTCGAGGAGCAGGTCCGACAGCGCCACCCCCGAATCGACAAGACCACCAGGATTTCGACGGAGATCCAGCACGACACCGCGCAGGCGCCCGGCGGATTCCTCTAGGATCGCCTCGATCGCCTCCTCGACATCCTCGACCGTGCGCCCGGATAGGAATGCAAGGCGCACAAATCCGACATCTTCGATCAGGCGGTGCTTCACTGGGATCAGCCTTATGGTGTCGCGGGTGATGGTGACATCGAATGCCGGGCTCCCGCTTCGCACAATCCGAAGCGTGACCTCGCTGCCCGCGTCGCCGCGCAGAACGGCAACCGCGTCGTCCACGGTCATGCCCCGGGCGTCCAAGCCGTCGATATGAGAGATCAGGTCGCCCGGCGCGAGTTCCGCCCGGTACGCCGGCGTATCGTCAAAGGGCGAGACGATCCTCAGGAAACTGCCCTCCTGGGTCAGCTCGATGCCCAGCCCGGCAAAGTTCCCCCGGATGTCCTCACGAAAACTGGGCATCTCTTCCGGCGGGATGTAATACGAATGAGGACCGAGGCCGGCCATCATGCCGTCAATCGCAGCCACGGCCAGCTCCGGACCGGATTCACCACCAAACACCGGATTCAGAGCCTCGATGCCATCGGCCGCTCCGCCGATCAGGTCTCGTTCGGTCGGTGCGTCAATGTGATCGTCCAGCAGCCGGCCGAATACCACGGCAACACTGTCCTCGTACCTCTGGATATCCGCCTGCGGCTGGTCATCGTCGACATATGCCGACGCCCAGTTGAGGAAGGTCACAACAGAAGGATGCGGGTCAGGCCGGGATATCGGAAGCCACCTGTCGAGCAGCTTGGAACCGATCGGGAACACCAGCAAGATCGCGAGCGTCAGGCCCACAAAGATGAGGTGTCCTGGCGGAGATTTCTTGACTGCCATGGCGTTGCGATCGGTGGACTCAACAGGACAGGCGACCCGAGGGTAGGCAATTTCGCTAGATTTGGTTGAACAAGCCTTAAGGTGGCACAATCGAAGGCGGCGTCATGCGCGCCCTCTTGCATGAACGCGGCACACGTGACCATGTCCCCCGGTCGGATGCCCAGCATCGCCGACAGCCCGTCATTGATCTCCCATACCGCCCGCACCGGCCCGTCCGACGGTACCTAGGCTCGCGAGAGCGGCTCGGTGCGGGCACCAATACCGGCACCGGCACGGTGGCCATCCGGGACCTCAACGCGGCGCTGCACACGGACGAGCGGATCGATCTGAGCTTGGTCCCGATCGGCGACGGCCTGACGCTGGCGCGGAAACGGTAGCGGCCCGGATGAGCACGCGCGACTACTCCGGGAACGCCGGATGCACGATCTTGTCGCCGGGACGGATACCGAGCATCGCAGACAGGCCGCCATTGATCTCCAGCACCGCCCCGACCGGCCCGTCCGATGGAACCGACGCGAGTGAAAGCGGCTCTGTCCGCGCGCCGATATTGACGATCCGGCCATCGGCGCCGACGAACAGCATGTCGAGCGAGATCAACGTGTTCTTCATCCAGAAGGAGACCGGCCGCTCCGGCTCGAAGACGAACAGCATGCCGGCATCGGCGGCCATCTCGGGACGGTTCATCAGGCCGGTGGCTTGCTGCTGCGGTGTCACGGCCAACTCGATTTCAAACCGGTATCGCGGTCCGGCCGCCGTATCGATCCAGAGCTCCGAGGTCTCCTGGGCAGAAGCCGGAGCGCTCCAGGGCGGCGCGAGCAGCAGCAAGGCGAGAAAGATCGGTGCGAACAGTCGGTTCATGGTGATCCGGCGGGGTCTCGGTTTCGATGAGCCGTCACTATACATCACCGACCGTGGCTGCAAGACGGCGATGCCGATCGTATGGGCGATGAAGTCCGGGATCAGCAACTCGCCGCCATCGCTGCCCATCATGCGTCGCCTTCCTATCGCCGACACGGCCGATGGTGGGCACCGCGGTCCTTGCCGCTCATAACCGCAACGTGCGCTCGATCACCGACAGGATTTCATCGCGTACCGGTCCTGCATTGGGACGGTCGGCGATGGTGGTCATCCAACGGTCGGGCGGGTTCCTGCCGGCGGCCCGGTGCCAACGCAACGCCCGCAGCACCGGCTCCGCTGCCGGCGCCCGTTCGGGCGGCTCGATACCATTCAGCACGGCCCACACCCCGGCCCAGCAGCGGCCGACGGTCCACGGGTTGTAGCCGCCACCGCCCAGCACGAGACAGCGCGGCGCCAGATCGCGCATCGCCGATACCACCCGCCAAAGAGCGCCGTTCGACAAAGCCAGCCGGCTCAGCGGATCATCGGCCAGCGCGTCGGCGCCGCATTGCAGCACCACCGCCTCGGGCCGGAACGCCTCGCCAAGCGGCAGCAATACCCGCTCCAGGATCACATCCATCTCGCTGTCGTTGAGGCCCTCGGGCACCGGCAGATTGCGCGCCATGCCGCCGGCCCGGTCCGCCGCCGCCCCCGTATAGGGCCAGCGCGCGCCCTCATGCACCGAAACGGTCAGCACCCGGTCATCCTCGGCGAAGGCGTCCTGCACCCCGTCGCCGTGATGGGCGTCCACGTCGACGTAGTAGATCCGCTCCAGCCCATGATCCAGCATCGCCAGGATGCCCAGCGCCGGGTCGTTGAAATAGCAGAAGCCGCTGGCCCGGTCCGGCCGCCCGTGATGGGTGCCACCGGCCGGGCTGTAGACGATCCCGCCGTCTGCCAGCAGTTCGGCGGCCAGGATCGATCCCCCAGCGGCGGTCGCCGGACGGCGGAAAATCTCCGGGAAGATCGGGTTGTCGATCTTGCCGATGTTGTGCCGGGCCCGACGCTCCGCATCGAGCCGCTGGTCGCGCTCGGCATCCTGGATCGCGGCTATGTAGTCCGGGTCGTGGAACCGAGCGAGCTGCTCCGGGGTCGCCATCGGGCTATCGACATACTGGGCATCCGGAAGCCAAGCCATCGCCCGCGAGAGATCGATCGCCGTCGACACCCTGGGGATCGCCAGCGGGTGCTTCCGGCCGTAGCTGGAAGCGCGATAGATCTCGCTGCCGATGAAACGTGGGATGGGCGCCATGGAGTGGAGCTAGAGTGCGGCGTCGGTGGCGTCAACGGCTCATGACTTCGCTCGATAATGCCGTTCGGCGAGAATTCCCTTCCCGGAGATGCCGAAAATCGCAGGGATGCCTCAGGCATTTGGCGTGAGGTCAACCGGATCGTCGGTGGGACTTTCGGTCTCAGCAGCCCACAGGTGCCGGATTCGTTCCAGTGCCTCCTGTTGATCGACGCCGTCACGGGCATAGGCCTGGACAGCATGTCGAGCGATGTCAACGAGCAGCAATCCCCAGGCACCGGGATCTTCCCAGGTCGTTCGCAGAGTGACCTGCACCGGACCGGAAGGACTGGTCCAGACCCTCAGCACTTCCATGGCATCCGGAACCTGCTCAGCCATCGGCGGAACCGACAGAGAATTGGCGCGGACTGCGGATTTGCGGAACATGGGCGTGACACTCCAATCTCTTCCAAAATTGCCGGATAAGTCCATGCCTTATACCAGCACTTAACCCGGGCCGCGAAAATCGAGCGCGATCGCCTATCAAAGGGGATTTGGGTGGCCGGCGGAAATCGACGGACATGGCGCACAACTGTTCGGTCCGCCAGCAATCTGAATCCTTGCAATGCGATCATCGCTGGGTGAATCTTGGGATTAATCGTTTAACTGCGGAGGAACGGCGGTCATGAAGCGCCTGGACGAGAAGTTGGAGCGGGTCCGTAACGGCAGCTATACGCCGAAGGATTTCATCATCGCCGACGCCAAGGATGGCGACATGGGGTTCGGCTTGACAGCGCCCGGCCCGCGGCCCGGCGGCGGCTTCAAGTCCCGGGCGGAGTACCTGCAGAACATGCGCGACATGGTGGCCAGCGATCTGCTCGATGTGATGCTGATGTCGGTGTCTTCGGCCGAGGTACTGGTGGGCGATGGCACGCTGGAGGGCACGCCGGTGACCGCGGCGGTGCGGCTGAACGACAGCACCGATATCTGGTCCCAGCGCCAGGGCGACTACAAGGGCGGCCCGGCGCGGCCCTTCCGCACCGCCGATCTGGACCGCGCCGGGGCAGTCTCCGATCTGGGCCTCTATGCGATCACCTTCTGCAACGAGGTCGACCACGATCTCTCGACCCTGGAATCATACGCCCTGTTCCGCGAGGAGCTGGCCGACACCCCGATGCGGTATTTCCTGGAGGTGTTCAACCCGTCCTTCGACATCGGCATGGCCGAGGAAGACCTGCCCTTCTACATCAACGATTGCATCGTGCGGACCCTGGCCGGCGTCGCAGCGGCCGACCGGCCGATGTTCCTGAAGGCGGTCTATAACGGCCCGCGCGCGCTTGAGGAGTTGGCCTCCTACGATCCCTCCGGGCTGATCATCGGCATTCTCGGCGGCGGCAAGGGCACCACACGGGACACCTTCGAACTGGTCCGCCAGGCCGAGAAGTATGGCGGCCGGGTCGCCCTGTTCGGCCGCAAGATCAATTTGGCGGAAGCGCCGGCCGCGCTGGTCTCCCTGATGCGCCGGGTGGTCGAGGGGGATGTTTCCAGCGAGGAGGCGGTCCGCGCCTATCACGGCGAGCTTCAATCGCACGATATCGAGCCAAATCTGGCGCTGGAGGCCGATCTTGAGATCACCGAGGCGGTGCTGAAGGGGAACTGATCGGCACTCTCCGATGAGCGACGCTGATCGCCCTCTCGACTGCGTGGTTTTCGGCTACACCGGCGTGGATCTGATGATCCATCCGGTGCCGCAGGACAAGACGCTGGGCCAGCTTGCCCCACAACACGACGTGGACAGCATCCGCGCCGTGACCGGCGGCAACGTGCCCAATACGGGCATCGCTCTTTCCCGCCTTGGCCTGTCGGTGGCGGCGGCGACCCTGATCGGCGAGGATGAGTGGGGCGATCTGATCCTCCGCCGGCTTGAGGCCGAGGGGCTGGACACAAGCCATGTAAAACGGCTCCCCGACATCGGCACCAATGTCACCGCGGTCGTGACCGACGGCGCCGGTGCGCACACCTTCATCCACCAATCTGGAGCCGCCGGGCTGATCGACCGAGGATTCGCGCTCGGCTGCATGGATTTGTTCGCCAGGGCGAATGTCGCATTGTTCGGCTACTACAACCTGCTGCCCAATCTGGAATCGGATCTGGCGACCCTGCTGGCAGCCATCCGCGAGACCGGCTGCCGCACGGCGCTGGACACCGCCAATGGCGGCGGATCCCTGCAACCGCTCGACGTCATCCTGCCCCATCTGGACCTCTATATCCCGAGCCTTGCCGAGGCACGGAATCAGACCGGGCAATCCGACCCAAAAGCGATGATCGAGACCTACCGGGCCTGCGGCACCGACGCCCTGCTCGGAGTCAAGCTCGGCGACAAGGGTGCGCTGCTGAGCCCGTCTGCCGATACATTCCTCGAAATCCCCGCGATCCCGTCCCCAGGCCCGATTGTCGATACGACCGGTGCCGGCGATAGTTTCGTCGCCGGCCTGATCGCCGGTCTGCTGAAAGACCTGCCGCTGGCCGAGGCAGCCCATCTCGGCGCTGCCGTCGCCGCCCACTCGATCACCGGGCTTGGAGGCAGCGCGGCGGTGGCGGATTACGACACGGCATTGGCGTTGAGCCAGCAGTCATAACCGTGACCCTCCCCGCTGTCTTGTGTAACTCTAAGCCAGGGTTGAGTCGCAAAACTGGGGGCGCGATCGATGATTGGGAATTTTGCCGGACGCCGCCGGTTCAAGGATCTGAGCGAGCAGGAAATCCTCGCGCTTGCGATCTCCTCCGAGGAGGATGACGGCCGGATCTATCAATCCTATGCGGAGCATGTGCGCGCCGACTTCCCGGCAACCGCCGACATGCTCGACGATATGTCCCAGGAGGAGAACCGTCACCGTCAGCGCCTGATCGATTTGCACAAGAAGCGGTTCGGCGATGTCATCCCGCTGGTCCGCCGGGAGCATGTGGCGGGGTTCTATGCCCGCAATCCAGTTTGGTTGGTGGAGAACCTCGGCGTGGACCGGATCCGGGCCGAAATCGACGGCATGGAAAGCGCCGCGCATACTTTCTACATCCGCGCGGCGCAGCGATCGACCGACGCTGATACCCGCAAGCTTCTGGGCGATCTGGCGGCGGCGGAAGCCGGCCATATGAAGCTGAACAGCGCCCTGGAGAGCCGGCATCTGCCCGAAGATGTGCGCGCCGAGGAGGACGCCCGGGCCCACCGACAGTTCATCCTGACCTGGGTGCAGCCGGGGCTGGCCGGCCTGATGGACGGATCGGTGTCGACCCTGGCCCCGATCTTCGCCACCGCCTTCGCCACCCAGGACACCGGGACCACCTTCTTGGTCGGCCTGGCGGCGTCGGTCGGCGCCGGCATCTCCATGGGATTCACCGAGGCGGCGTCCGACGATGGCGCGATTTCCGGCCGCGGCTCGCCACTGAAGCGCGGCTTCGCGTCCGGCATCATGACGACGGTCGGCGGGCTGGGCCACGCCCTGCCCTATCTGATCCCGGATTTCTGGATCGCCACCACCCTCGCCTTCGCCATCGTCTTCGTCGAGCTCTGGGCCATCGCCTGGATCCAGAAGCGCTGGATGGAAACGCCGTTCTGGCGCGCCGCCATGCAGGTCGTGCTCGGCGGGTCGCTGGTGCTTGGTGCGGGGATACTGATCGGCAATTCTTAGGGCCGCCGGTGAGAGCTGAGACGCGCGGCACTCCTTGTCCTTAACCAGAAAACTCGCGCGGGCGTTGCCATCCTCGCCCTTCGACAGGCTCAGGGTGAGGGTTTCTGGGTGGAATGATTGCCCTCAAGAACACTTCACCCTGAGCCTGTCGAAGTGCGAGGATGGCAACGCCAGAAATGACGCCCAATAGGGGAATCGGTGGCGTCACCACGGTCCCGTAGCGCCTGTCTACGACAAAGTCCGGTATTCCGCGGGCAATGCCACCTCCAGTAACTCCAGATCGTCCGAACAGCCGTTGAGCCCAAATACCATGCCGCTCGGGATCACGAAGCTATCGCCCGCGGACAGCGCATTCGATCCCTGCCCCTCTGCCTCCAGTGTCGCCGAGCCCTTCAACACGAACTGGAAGACGAACTCCCCCTCATGGCGATGCGTCGGCATCGTCTCCGTGCCGTTGAAGCGCAGCACCTGGGCGCCCGCCAGCCCGTCGGTGGCCGCGCCGATGCCGATGTCGCGGGCCTCGATGCCGTCGAAGCGCCAGGGCTGCCAACTGGCCTGATCCAGCCGGTGGCGGACGAAACGCTGGCCGCAGAAATCGCGGTCCGGTTTCAGGTCCGGTGTCGGCAATTCCAGATCATGGTCGATGCAGGTGATGTGGTCGGCCGGGCAGCCGATCTCGATCACCTCCAGCCCCGCCGAACTCTCCACCACACGGTGGCGGATTTCCGGCGGCTGCAGCACGCAATCGCCCGCCGACATGCGGAACAGCGGCCCCTGATCCTCATAGAGCAGATCGACCCAGCCGCGATAGCAGTAGATCATCTGAAAGCGCACCTTGTGGAAGTGCACCATGTCCGGCACCGGCCCGCCCTCGGTGATGCGGATATGAGAGGCGATGAAGCGGCCGCCCTGACGGTTGGCGATCAGGTCGCGATAGCCCATCCCGGCCCGGCCGACGCCCCACGCATCCCCGCCGGCATCGCCGACCTTGTTGAGCACGAAGGATTGCGCGACCGGCGGCAACTCGAGCGGCGGGTCCGCTTCGACGATTTCGATCCTGGTGCCGTTCGGCGCGGTCAATTCGGTCGCACCATCGACGATCTGGGCAGGCTTCGTGCAGTGCAGACGAACGACGCCGGGCGAGCCTTCCCCGCCCCGCACGAGACGAATTCGCAGACCGAATCCGGAGATCACCGCCACCGCCGGATCGTCGGCGGGAAAAATCGCATCGGTCCGGAATCCCAACCGCTTGGTGAAGAATGGCAGGGTATCCGCCAGCTCCGTACAGGGCAGGACGATCTCGGCCGCCGCAACGCCATTCGATCTAGTATCGGTCATCGCCACTCTTTCCGGGGATTCTGCTCGCGCGAATTGTCGTCTCGGCAATCATGCCCGATCGAAACGTCTTTGACAGCATTCCGAGCCGATCGGTGTTGACGCTCCCTCCCGCGCGGACCATTCTGCCGGCTTCTCATAAGGGGTGCTCCTGGCGGAGCTGAGAGGCCGAACGGCCAACCCATTGAACCTGATCCGGATAATGCCGGCGGAGGGAGATTGAGATCGGCGCTGAGCCCCTCTCCTTTCCGTCGCTATGGTGGAGAGAAAAGCCATGCGACGTTTCATCGAGACATCCCTGCTCCTTTCCGCGGCAGTAATACTGCCGGCTGCGGCGTCGGCGGAAACGCTGACCGTCTACACCTATAGCTCCTTCGTCGGCGATTGGGGCCCCGGCCCGGCGGTCGAGACCGCCTTCGAGGCGGAATGCGGCTGCGATCTGGAATTCGTCGGCGTCGAGGATGGCGTGGCGATTCTGAGCCGGCTGCGCCTGGAAGGCGAGCGGACCCGCGCCGACGTCGTGCTCGGCCTGGACATGAACCTGGTCACCGAGGCCGAGGCCACCGGCCTGCTCGCGCCGCACGCGCTCGACCTGGCTGGCCTCGAGGGCCCGATCGACCGGGAGATGCTGGGCGATGTCTTCGTACCCTATGATTGGGGCTTCTTCTCCTTCGTCTATGACAGCGAGACACTTGCGACACCGCCGGCCAGCCTCAAGGCGCTGGTCGAGGAGAGCGAGGCGGAGATCCTGATTCAGGATCCGCGCACCAGCACGCCGGGCCTTGGATTGCTGCTGTGGATGCGAGAGGTCTATGGCGACGACGCAGCCGCTGCGTGGGAGAAGCTGCGCCCCCGGATCGTCACCGTGACCAACAGCTGGAGCGAGGCCTATGGCCTGTTCCTGGAGGGCGAAGCGCCGATGGTGCTGAGCTACACCACCTCCCCGGCCTATCATCTGGCCGTCGAGGAGGAGGACCGCTACCGCGCCGCGGCCTTCGACGAGGGCCACTATGTGCAGATCGAGGTCGCCGCGAAGATCGCCGGCACCGATCAGCCGGAGCTGGCCGACCGGTTCCTCGCCTTCATGCTGACCTCCGGCTTCCAGGACGTGATCCCGACCACCAACTGGATGTATCCGGTGGTGACGCCGGCGGGAGGCCTGCCGGCCGCCTTCGACGAGTTGGTCCAGCCCGCCGCCTCCCTAATCACACCTCCGGACATCGTGGCGGCGAACCGCCGAGCCTGGATCGACGAATGGCTGTCGGCGATGAGCCGGTGATGAGGGCCGTGCACGTCTGTCCTGATATTCCAGGTGCCGCAATCGATGGCAACTCATCCCATCTCGCACACTCTGTCATTCCCGCGAAAGCGGGAATCCAGGATGGGCTGGTGTTCGACTGGATTCCCGCCTTCGCGGGAATGACAGGTGTGAGGAACGGTGAGGACGGTTCGGAACCCGGCCACGCCCGCCGCGACTTCATCCGATCCTAGCCCATGCGGCTCAACCCCACCATCGGCTCCTTGTGGCCCGGTGCCGCCGCGGTCGCGGCGCTGAGCCTGCTGATCGGCGGCGCAGTCGTGGGGTTGCTGGTCACGCCGGGCAACGGATCCGGCGGCCCCTGGATCGACGATTATGTGCTCGCGATCCTGCGCTTCACCGCGCTGCAGGCATTTCTGTCCGCAATCCTCAGCATCGGGCTCGCGGTGTCGGCGGCGCGGGCCATCGCGCGGCGCCAGAGCTTTCCGGGCCGGACCCTGCTGCTGCGCCTGCTGGGCCTGCCAATGGTGGTGCCTACTGTCGTCGGCGTGTTGGGCATCGTGGCGATCTATGGCCGCTCGGGCCTTGCCAACGACGTGCTGGCGGCGGTGGGGCTGGAGACACGGCTGAACATCTATGGGCTGACCGGCATCCTGATCGCCCATGTCTTCTTCAACATGCCCTTCGCCACCCGGCTGCTGATCCAGGCCTGGGCCGACATCCCCGGCGAAAGCTGGCGGCTGGCCAGCCAGCTCGGCATGACCGGCGGCCAGATATTCCGCCTGATCGAATGGCCGATGCTGCGCCAAGTGCTACCGGGCATCGGCATGCTGGTATTCCTGCTCTGCTTCACCAGCTTCTCCGTAGTGCTTGTCCTCGGGGGCGGACCGCCGAACGCCACGCTGGAGGTGGCGATCTACCAATCCCTGCGGTTCGATTTCGACATCGACAGGGTATTGGTCCTGGCGGCCTTGCAGGTCTCGGCCTGCGCCGTGCTGTTCGTTCTCGCCGGGCGCCTCGCGCGCCCATTGCCGGTGGAGATGACCATCGGTTTCCCGGTTCTGCGGCCCGATTTGGATCATCCGCTGGGCCGGATCGCCGATGGCGCCGCGATCGGGCTGGCGGTTTTTGTCCTGTTATTGCCGCTCACCGCGGTGATCGGCGCCGGCCTCGGCGGGCCGCTATCGACCGGCCTCACCGACCCGGCCCTGTGGCGCGCGGCGGGACGCAGCCTGGCCGTCGGGTTGTCGGCCGGAATGCTGGCCCTGATCCTGGGCTGGGGACTGGTGCTGAGCGGCCGCGCGCTGCGGGTCCGCTACGGCCGTCCCAATGCCGCGCTCGGACTGGAGCTGGTTGGATCCCTGGTGCTGGTGGTACCGCCCTTCGTGATCGCCGCCGGGCTCTTCGTCTTGCTGCGTCCGGTGGCGGATGTCTTCGCCGTCGGCCTGGTGTTGGTGGTGCTGGTCAACGCCCTTATGGGGCTGCCATTCGTGTTGAAGATCCTGGGGCCGGCGGCCACACAAACGGCACAACGCCATCTCCGGCTCTGCGACAGCCTGGGCATGACCGGCTGGAATCGCTTCCGGTTGGTCGATTGGCCGTTATTGCGGCGGCCGGCGGCGCTTTCGCTGGCGGTTTGCTCGGCTCTAGCGGTCGGCGATCTGGGCGTGATCGCCTTGTTCGGAACGCCGGGAACCCAAACCCTCCCGCTGTTACTGTATCACCAGATGGGCAGCTACCGGGTCGGGCCTGCCGCGGTTACCGCCTTGGTTCTGCTGGGTCTGACCCTGTCCCTTTTCTTTGCCATCGAAAGAGGGATTGGCGGCCGTGCCGATGATTGAGCTGGAACAGGTCCGGTATCGCTACGACCACGCCGAGATGGCATTCGATCTCATCATCGACTCCGGGGCCTTCGTCGCGGTGATCGGCCCCAGCGGTGCCGGCAAGACCACCCTTTTGAATCTAGTCGCAGGCTTCGAACGTCCGGAAAAGGGGCGAATCCGCCTCGCCGGCACCGACATGACCGATCTGCCGCCGGCCGCCCGGCCGGTGACGACCCTGTTCCAGGAACACAATCTGTTCGCCCATTTGACGGTTGGGGAGAATGTCGGGTTGGGCCTGCATCCCGGGCTGCGTCTTGCCAAGGAGCAGCATCGACTGGTCGAAGAGGCGTTGGAAACCGTTGGGCTCGCCGGCCTCGGCCAAAGGCTGCCGCGAGAGATCTCCGGTGGCGAACGCCAGCGGGTCGCCCTGGCACGCAGCGTCGTGCGCGAGCGCGGAATTCTGCTTTTGGACGAGCCCTTCGCGGCCCTCGATCCGGCCCTGCGGCAGGATATGGTGCTGCTGGTCGACCGGCTGCGGCGCGATCGGGGCCTGACCGTCATCATGGTCACCCATCTGCTGGACGAATTGTACCTGATCGATCTGCGCGCGATTTTCATTCATTGCGGCCGGATCCAGGCCGATGGCAATGCGGCGGAGATGATCGCCGAGCCGTCCACACCGGAATTGGCCGCCTATCTTGGATCGCCGAGGCCAAATCCGACGTCGACGCGACGAGCGGCCGGAAGCGACGACTGAGCCGCGCCCGGCACTGGCGGGCCCGAGCCAGCGCCTGCTGGTCACAACCGAGGCCGAGGGCGCCCGAGGAAACCAGGTCAAGCCCTCAGTCGGTGACCCGTTGCGGCCTTCGCAGGACGTTGCGCAGGAACATCGGCGCGACGAAACCAAGAATGGCGACCGTCCAGAGCGTGATCGCAATGCCGGACGAGAAAAGGAAGGTCCAGTCGCCGCCGGACAGGACCATCGCGCGCCGCAGCGCGTTCTCCATATGCCCGCCCAGCAGAATGCCGAGGATGACCGGCACGGTCGGCACGTCGAGCTTGCGCAGGATGTAGCCCAGCACCCCGAAACCCACCATCAGGACCAGATCGAAATAGCTGCCGGAAAGCGAGTAGATCCCGACGAAGCTCACCATGGTCACGCCGGGCAGCAGGATCCCGGGCGGTACCATGAGGACTTTGACGAAGATCCTCACCATCGGCACGTTCATCACCAGCAGTACGAAGTTGGCGATCAATAGAGAGGCGATCAGTCCCCAGACCACCTCGGGCCGTTCCGTGAAGAGCATCGGCCCCGGCGTGATGTTGAGCGTCATCAACAGCGCCAGCAGCACCGCCGTGGTGCCCGATCCGGGCACGCCCAGGGTCAGCATCGGGACCAGCGCGCCACCGGCCGCGGCGTTGTTGCCGGCCTCCGGCGCCGCGACGCCTTGCGGTATACCGGTGCCAAAGCGGTCTTTCTCCTTGGAGATGGATTTCTCGGCCATATAGGCGAGGAACGAGCCGAGCGATGCGCCGGCGCCAGGCAGGACGCCGGCGATGAAACCGATCGCCGAGCTGCGCAGCATGGTCCAGCGGCACGCCACGATATCGCGCACCGGGATCGTCACCTTCTCCAGCTTGACCCCGATCGAGCTGCTTTTCCCGTGGCTTTCGATGAAGAAGAAGACTTCGGCGATGGCGAACAGGCCCACGATCGCGACGAGAAAATCGACCCCGTCGTAAAGATGCAGGTTGCCCCCCGTCAGCCGCGGCAGACCGGAATTGTTGTCGACCCCGATCATCGCAATCCCCAGCCCGATGCACGAAGCGATCGCGGCCTTTGCCTGGTTGTTGGACGCGATACCGCCCAGTGTGGCAAAGGCCAGCAGGTACAGCGCGAAGTACTCCGCCGGGCCGAACAGGAATGCGACGCGGGCCAGGAGCGGCGCCAACAGCATGAGGCCAATCGTCGCCAGAAATGCGCCCACGAAGGAGGCCACGCCCGACAGCACCAGGGCATCCCCGGCCCGGCCCGCCTTGGCCATCGGATAGCCGTCCAGGGTGGTCATCAGCGCCGGTTCGTCGCCGGGGATGTTGAGCAGGATCGAGCTGATCCGTCCGCCATACATCGCGCCGTAATAGACCGACGTCATCAACACCAGGGCCGACGTCGCATCCAACCCCAGGGTGAAGGCGAGCGGGATGAGAATGGCGACCCCGTTCGAAGGGCCGAGCCCCGGCAGGGCGCCGATGATCGTCCCGATGAAGCAGCCGCAGACCGCGAGCATCAGGGTGAAGGGCGAGAGCGCGATGTCGAAACCCAGCGCCAGGTTTGCGATCAGGTCCATGGTTTCAGCCAGTCAGCCCCTTCGAGAACGCGACGAGCCCGAGCCCCAGCGCATACCGGAAGACCACGAACAGGCCGACGGAAAGGCCGATCCCCGACAGTGCCGCGGGAACCGCCTGTGGACGGATCTGATAGCTGAGGATCGAGGCGGCGATCGCGGTGGGAATGAGAAACCCCAGCGGCCTGAGAGTGTAGGCATAAGCCACCAGGACACCGACGGCGAGGGCCAGGGCCCCCAGCGTCGGCAAAGTCGGCCATTCCGGGTCGGGATCCGGCCGAAAGACGACGAACATCCCGCTAAGCGCAGCCACCGCCCCGACCAGTATGGGAAAGGTCTTTGGCCCGACCGGATCGGTCAGGAAGCTCGCTTGGATCTGAGTGGCGCTTGCCGCATAGGCAAGCGCCACCAGAGTAACGATCAGACCGAAGATCCGGTCTGATGCCATTATTGGATCACTCCAATATCTTTCGACATCTGACGGATATCGGCGACCAGCCCATCGACATAGCCCTGGAATTCATCCCCGACCATGGTGAAGGGCGCCAGCCCGTTATCGGCCATGGCCTGGTTCCACGCATCGCTCTCGGCCACGGCCTGAAGCCGCTCGGCCCACTGGTTGAAGGCCTCGTCGGAAATGCCGCGCGGGACATACAGGCCGCGCCAGTTGCCGGCGACCACGTCGAAGCCCTGCTCCTTGGCGGTCGGGATGTGCTCGAAGCCCGGCACGCGCTCTTCCGTCAGCACCGCCAGCGCCCGCACGTCGCCGCTGTTCAGGAAGCCGACGATCTCGGAGATGTCGCCGGTCATGGCCTGGGTGAAGCCACCGACCGTCTGGGTGATCGCATCGGCGCCACCGTCGAGACCGATATACTTGATCTGGGTGATGTCCTCGAGCCCGGCGGATCTCAGGATCATCAGCGGTTTCAGGTGGTCGAAACCCCCGACCGCGGAGCCGCCGGCAAACGCGACCGAGGACGGATCGGCCAGCGCCGCATCCACCAGGTCGCTCAGCGACTGATACGGGCTGTCCGCCCCAACGGCGATAACGCCCGGATCGATGCCGATGGCGCCAACGAAGCGAACCTGATCGGCGGTCATGCCGGCATAGGCGTTCTGTGCCAGCCGGGTGGTGGTCGCCGACGAGGCCGCGATGATCAGATCGCTGTCATCGTTGCGCTCCGACACAACGTGGTTGTAGGCGAGCCCGCCGCCACCGCCGGCCATGTTGGTGACCTGGACCGGCTGATCGACGGCGCCGATGTCATACAGGATCTTTCCGATCTGACGACAGGTGAAGTCCCAGCCACCGCCTGGATTGGCCGGCGCAATGCACTCGGCCGCGCTCGCCGCGGTAGTGGCGCCGACACTCAGGACAACACCGGCAACGATTGCCTTTGGTGAACAGAGTTTCATTGTTTCCTCCCAATTGTTTGGCCGACATTTTGCCGGCGCGATTTGATACCAATCGTCTTTCACTTGCCGCAAGTCTACCCGACCCGGAAACGATCACGGCAAGGGTTTCTTCTCCTGGACGGGCTTTGGTCGTCATTGCCGGGACCGCTCATCGGCCGGACAGCGCATGCTGCCAGCGTTCCAGGAACCGTTCCCGTTTCGCCTGATCCAGATAGACCAGCAGGCCGGGACCCACCTGGATCGGGCGCAGGGAGTCGCCGGCCGCGGCGCGCAAGGCAGCCGCCGTGGCCTCTCCCTCGACATTCGGATGGATAGCGAACAGATGCGCCTCGGCGATGATGCCCTGGCCCCGCTCGGACAGCAGGAAATCCAGGAACCGCCGGGCGAGTTCGGGCCGGGGCGCGGTAATCGGCAACACCGCGATCCGCGACACCACGAGGGTGTAGTCCTCCTGCAGCACCATGCCGATCTCCGGATCGACTGCCGCCCGCGCCATGGCATAGGAGCCCATGACGTTGTAGCCGATCAGGAATTGGCCGCTGGCCACCCGGTCGAGGATCGCCGTGGTGCTGCTGTAGAGTTTGACGCCGCTTGCCCCGAAGCTCCGGGCCAGGGCCCAGATGGCGTCGGATTCCCGCGCGTCCTGGGTGGCGAACAGGAAACCGGCGCCGCTGCGTTCCAGATCGTAGGTGCCGACCCGGCCGGAGAACCGTGCCGGCTGCTCGTCCAGCAGCCGCGCCAGCTCATAGCGGGTGCGCGGCACCTCCTCCAATGCCATCGACGACCGGTTGTAGACGGTCACCACCGGCTCGTAGGTGAAGCCGAACGCCTCGTCGCGCCAATTGGCCCAACGCGGCAGCTGCCGGGTCACCTCGGAGCTGTAGGCGGTCGCATAACCGTCATTGACCAGCTTGACCTGCAGGTCCAGCGCCGAGCTCAGCAGCAGATCGGCGGTCGGCAGACCGGCCTCCACCGCTTCCACGAAGCGGTCGTAGATGACGATGGTATTGAGGTCGTGATAGGTGACGGCGATCCCGGGATGGGCCCGCTGAAAGGCCAGCACCACCGGCTCGAAGACCGGCAGGTCGGTGGAGCTGAAGATCACCAGTTCGCCGGACGGCCGGACGTCCGCATCCAATGCCGGATACGCGACGACGACATCCGCCGACGATGGTTCGGCCAGCAGACCGAGCGCCAATACGGCCCCGATCGCCAAACGCGTTACGCTCCCTGTCACACCCGGCCCTTCAGCCAATTCTTGGGATGCCGTGCCGCGAGCAGGCCGCAAGCCGGCACCCTTATCCGTTTACCGTAGCACCCTTTCCTATCACCAGCGTTTCATCGGCTGGAACCGGCTCGACTCCAACCAATCACCTCCGTCATTCCCGCCTTCGCGAGAATGAAAAAAAATGGGTGGCGCCTCAGACTTCGAAATCGAAGATGCCCCGGTCGAACGCGTTGTACTCCTCGTAGCGCAGCAGTTTGTAAAGGTCCCGACGGTGCTGCATGCGCTCCAGGAGGCCGGACTGGGTGCCCTTGGCGCGGAGCTCGGCCAGCCCCTCGCCGACCGCGTGCATGGCGAGGCGCATCGACGTGACCGGGTAGATCGCCAGATTGTAGCCGAGGGTTTCCAACTCGGCCTTCGTCAGCAGGGGCGATTTGCCGAATTCGGTCATGTTGGCGAGCAGCGGCACGGCGACCGCCTTGCGGACCGCCTCGAATTCGGCGGGGCCTTCCAGCGCCTCCGGGAAGATCATGTCGGCGCCGGCGTCGACATAGGCCTTCATGCGGTCGATGGCCTTGTCGAGGCCTTCGATGGCGCGGGCGTCGCTGCGGGCGATCAGCACAAAATCCGGATCGCGCTTGGCCTGCGCGGCGGCTCGGAGGCGGCGCACCATCTCCGAAGTCTCGATGACGCTCTTGTTGTCCAGATGACCGCAGCGCTTGGGGTTGACCTGATCCTCGATATGGCAGCCGGCGATGCCCTGATCCTCCATCATGCGGATCGAGCGGGCGGCGTTCATCGGCTCGCCGAAGCCGGTGTCGAGATCGACGATGGCCGGCAGATCGGTGACCCGGGCGATCTGATGCGCCCGCTGCGCCACCTCGCTGAGCGTCGTCAGCCCAATATCTGGAAGGCCGAGATCGGCCGCCAGCACCGCGCCGGAGACATAGATCGCCTCGAAACCCTGGGTCTCGATCTCCATGGCGACCAGTGGCGCATGGGCGCCGGGGGCCTGGAGAAGCTTTCCGGATGCCAGCCCGGCCCTGAGCGCGGCGCGTTTCTCCGAGGCCGTCTTGTTGGCGAACAACATCAGAAGATCCCCTTGCGGACATTGTGGACCAGCTTGTCGACCGGAACGGATACGGAGAGCCTATGCATTTCTCCATCCTGCAGCGCCGGCAGCCCGTCTACGGCGGCCAGAAACCTCTCCCGCTCATCCTCTTCGACAATACTCTCTGCCAACATATTGAATTTATTTATGTAGTCGGACCGAATATATGGGCTGCGTCCTAGGGGATGAGCGTCGGCCACAGCGATTTCGTCGACCAGCTTTTCGCCATCGTCGAACACGATCTCAAGCCGGCAGCCGAACGCCTTGCGGGCAGGATGCTCATCGTGATAGCGGGCCGTCCAATCCGCATCCTCCACCGTCCGCACCCTGTGCCACAGCTGCACCGTGTCCGGCCGCCCCGCGCGCTCCGGCGCATAGGAGTCCACATGGTGCCAGCGCCCGTCCTGCAGGGCGACGGCCAGGATGTACATGATCGAATGATCCAGGGTCTCGCGGCTGGCCATGGGGTCGAGTTTCTGCGGATCGTTGGCGCCGGTGCCGATCACATTATGGGTGTGATGGCTGGTGTGCAGCACGATCTCGGCGATCCGACCCCAATCCCCGCCGGTACGCTCGATCACCTGGTCCCGCAGTCGGATCGCCAGATCGATCGGCGCCTGGCTCTGGTATTCGGCGGAATAGGCCTTGGTATAGGTCTCCAGGATCGCCCGCTTCGGCTCGCCCGGCTCCGGCAGCGGCACTGCATATTCCGCCTCGGGCCCGCCCAGCATCCAGGCGATGACGCCGTCTTCGCCCTCATAGATCGGCGACGGAGCGCCCTCGCCCCGCATGGCGCGGTCGACCGCCTCGATGGCCAGCTTGCCGGCATGGGCCGGGGCGAAGGCCTTCCAGCTCGACAGCGCGCCCTTGCGCGACTGCCGGGTCGCCGTGGTGACATGCAGCGCCTGCTGGACCGCCTGATAGATGATTTCCGCATCGAGGCCGAGCATGGCGCCGATCCCCGCCGCCTGGGCCGGGCCGAGATGGGCCACATGGTCGATCTTGTGCCGATGCAGGCAGATGCTCTTCACCAGATTCACATGGATCTCATAGGCGGCGGCGATGCCACGCAGCAGTGCCGCACCGTCCATTCCCATTTGCTGGGCGACGGCCAGCAATGGCGGGATGCTGTCGCCGGGATGGGCATAGTCGGCGGCCAGGAAAGTATCATGAAAGTCCAATTCGCGGACCGCCGTGCCATTGGCCCACGCGGCCCATTCGGCACTGAAGCGCCGATCCGGCGGCAGGCCAAACAGGCCGGCGCCATCGGGCTTGGGATGCGCCATGGCCTGGGCCCGCGCGGTCGCCACCGGACCGCGATTGATCGCCGCCAGCGCCACCGCCGCATTGTCGATGATCCGGTCGCCGATGGCCCCGGCCACCTCCGGCTCAAGGGGCACCGCGTCGGCGGCAACCTCGGCAATCCGCCAGGCAAACTGCCGTTCGCGGGGAAGCCGGTCAGCTTCCCGGTGGGTACGCACATTGTGTAGCTGCATCGCGTTCCGCCAACCCTGCCCCCGCTACCGAAGGCCGGAAGATAGCATGTCCGCGCTTTCGCCAAGATTTCACGCCGACACCCGCATTGCCGTAGGATGGCGGCGGGAGGAAGACCGCACGGTGCGCATTCTGCTTGTCGAAGACGACCGAACCCTGGCCGACGGGCTGCAGCGGGCGCTGCGGTTGGACGGCTATGCGGTCGATTGGTCGGCGGATGGCGGCGATGCGGACGGGCTGCTGACCGTGCAGGAGTACGATCTGGTGATCCTGGATTTGACCCTGCCCGGCCTGGACGGGTTGAATGTGCTGAAGGCGCTCAGAGGGCGTAAATCCGCCACGCCGGTGATGATCCTGACCGCTCGCGGTGATCTGGACGATCGCATTCGCGGCCTCGACCTGGGGGCCGACGACTATATGACCAAGCCCTTCGATCTGCCGGAGCTTGAGGCCAGGGTCCGGGCGCTGCTGCGTCGCGGGGCCGGGGTGGCGACGCCGGAAATCGTGCTTGGCCCCCTCACCTTTGACAGCGTCGGCCGCATCGCCACCCTGAACGGCAGGGGCCTCGACCTGCCCCGGCGCGAGCTGTCGGTGCTGGAAATCCTGCTGGCCCGGGCCGGCAAGGTGGTCAGCAAGCAGCAGATCGCCGACCACATCTTCGACTATGACGACGAGGCCGGGCTGACCGCGATCCAGCTCTACGTGCACCGCCTGCGCCGCAAGCTGATGCCGGCCGGGATCGTGATCCGGACGGTGCGCGGCCTGGGTTACCTGCTGGAGACTCCATAGTGCCGCACCGCTGGTCCCTCAGGCGCCGCCTGCTCGCTTGGCTGCTGATCCCGCTGGTGCTGGTCTGTGTGGTGCTGTTGGCGGATGCCTATGTCAACGCGATCCGGCAGGCGGACAAGGCCTATGACCGGCTGCTGATGGCCTCGGCCTTGGCCATCGCCGAGCGCGTGGTGGCCGAGAACGGCCGCATCGAGGTCGACCTGCCCTATGTGGCGCTGGAGATGTTCTCCTCCGCCGCCCAGGACCGGGTGTTCTACCGGGTGACCGGCCCGGTGGACGAATTCGTGACTGGCTACCGTGACCTGCCGGGGCCGCCGCCCGACGCCGCCGAAGATACGGTGTTCTACGATGCCGATTATCGCGGCTCGAAGGTCCGGGTGGCGATCCTCAGCCAGCCGATCTCCGGGCCCGGCGTGCGCGGCCGCGTCGAAATCCAGGTCGCCCAGACCCGCAATGAGCGCGACCTTCTGGCCCAGGAGATCGTACTGGGCGCCGGCATAAGGCTATCGCTGCTGGTGATCCTCGCGGCGATCATCATCTGGATCGGCGTGACCGCCGGCCTGGCGCCGCTACGACGTCTGCAACAAGCGGTGCAATCCCGCTCGCCGCGGGATCTGGCACCGCTGGAAAGCGACGTGCCGCGCGAAGTCCGGGCCCTGGTCTCGGCGATCAACGATCTGATGGGCCGGCTCGATACAAGCATGGGCCGCATGCGCCGATTCATCGCCGACGCATCTCACCAACTCCGCACCCCGCTCTCGGCGCTGAAGACCCAGACGGAGTTGGCGTTGCGCGAGCCAGGAGCCGACGGGGTCCGCGAGAGCCTTACGCGACTGCATGACAGCACCCGCCGCACCAGCCGGCTCGCGGATCAACTGCTCACCCTTGCCCGCGCCGAACCCGGCGGGGCGCCCTATCGGCAAGATGCGGTAGATTTGGCCGCCATCGCCGAGCATGTCGCCCGGGATTGGGTGCCGGCGGCATTGGAGCGTGCCGTCGATCTTGGGTTCGAGGGAGAGGCAACTTCCGTCAAGGTGCTTGGAGACGAAACGCTTCTCAGAGAGACCATTAAAAACCTGATCGAAAACGCTGTTTTATATGGCGGTTCCGGAAGCAAGGTTACCGTGCGAATCAGGGCTCCTGATGGAAAGGGGGTCGCCTGGATTGAGGTCGAAGATGACGGGCCGGGGCTTCCGGAGTCCGAGCGGCTCCTGGTCCTGGATCGGTTCTACCGGGTGCCGGGCGGCCCGTCGGAGGGCTGCGGCCTGGGGCTGGCGATCGTCAAGGAGATCGCCGAGCGCCATGGCGGCAAGATCAGTCTTTTGTCCGGCAGCGGCGGGCGTGGCCTGATCGTCCAGGTGGAGCTGCCCCTGGTCTTGGACGTTATAGCCGGAGCAAGCACGCGCCCCACCCCACAGAGCCCTCACCCTGAGCTCGTCGAAGGGCGAGGATGGCAAGGCCCGCTGTGAATTTGGCCGTCCAAGAAAACTGCTGGGCAGATCGTGGCGAGCGGCGGTGTCAGATTTCGGACTGTTCCTGATAGTCGGCGACAAACGTTGCCATCCTCGCCCTTCGACAGGCTCAGAGGTTGTGAATCTTTGCGGTTTGGCGATGGCGGTTGGAATGGCATCGGCTGAGTTTGTGGTGGGGAATGTTCGGTTGGGTCTGGTTTCGGGTGTTGTGGTTGCGGTGGCATTGCCGGTTGACTTCGGTTCAGGCGGGCTGGGCGGTCAGCAGCCGATGTCCGGCGAGGATATTGTTGGCGAGCGCGAACCAATGCAGCATCGTGGTCGCCTTGTCGCGGCCGCGCACGGCGAATTGCTGGAGCCCCCAGTTTCGAAAGCGGGCGTTGATGCATTCGCCGGGCGCGCGGCGTTTGTAGACGGCCTTGCCGTGCGGGCTCTTCATGCGCCGGCGCCATGCCGCCACCCCGGGGCCGTCATCGCGGCGCGGCGCATAGGGGTCGGTGTTGTGCTTGGTCTTGCCCGGCGGGCCGTAGACCGTCACGCCGACACCCGCCGCCCATTCGGTGTCGTCGTTCTTGTTGAAGCCGCCATCGACCAGGTGGCGCTTGGGCCGGCGCTGGTAGTGCTGCTCGAGCTGCTCGATCATCACCCGCAGCAGGCCGCGGTCCGAGCCGGCCGTTTCCGCCCGGACCGCAAGGGCGATCTGACCGTTGGCGACGCTGGCGACCTGGCAGTTGTAAGCCGGCCGGAAGCCGCCATCGGCCATCTTCATGACCCGCGCCTCGGGGTCGGTGGTGGAGGCGCGCGGTTTGCCCTGCTTGGCGACAGCCGCCTTGTTGGTCTTGGTCCGCCGCTCCCGCTCGGCCTCGATCTCGCCCAGCTTCTCCAGAGCCGCCGCGACCCGCTCCTGGCGCTCCTTGGCGGCGCGTGCACGCGCCGCGGCGATGCGCCGGTTGCTGGCGTCTGGGTCGTCGTGCGTCTCCCGCTTCAACCGCGCGACCATCCGCTTGGCCTTGGTCAGCTCCCGGCCCAGCGTCTTGGCGCGGCGGAACGAAGCCGATCCGGCGGCGGCGCGCACCCGCACCCCGTCCTGCACCACCCCGTCCTGCACCACCTCGTCGAGGGAGATCACCCCGGCCGCCGACAGCGTCGCCACATGCTCCGTCAACAGCCGCTCGAGCAGCGCCGGGTGGCCGGTGCGAAAGTCCGACAGACCATGATGGTTCATGCTCACCCCGCCGCACAGCCAGCGATAGGCGTCATGGCTCTGGCACAGCCCCGCCAGCGCCCGCGCGCTGCCCACCCCATCGCTCGTGGCATATAACCACAGCGCCAGCAGCAGCCGTGGGCTCGCCGGCGCCTGGCCCTGCCGATGCTCGCGCGCCTTGATCGGCGCCTCCAGAGCGCTCAGCTCGAGCCGCTCCACATAGGCCCAAATCACCCGCGCCGGATGGTCCGCGCCGATCACGCCGTCCAGGTCCACCACCCGCAGCTCGATCTGATCGCGCACCGGCTCCCGAAGACGCGGCGCACCATACCCGGCGGCACGCGGAGCTGCCGACTCCGGCAAATCATCAAACAACCCATCACCCGACATCGCCGCCCCCATGATCAGCCAACTGGTACACACAGAATCACCTTGCCGGACCACGCTCAACAGAAAATCGCCTATGTTGCAAAAAGATTCACAGGCTCTCAGGATGAGGGTGTTTGTTGAACTTTCTCCTCTCCACAAGGATCCTCATCCTCAGTCTGCCAATGGCCGAGGGTGAAAGCAGTGTTGACCGCTGGATACGTTCCATCGCCGTTTCTTGACCGATCGTTCCAGACTCCATACCGTGCCGCCTAGGAGACGCAGCGATGCCCTGGGAAAAGCAGTTCAATACCGATGCCGCGCTCGGCAAGGCCATGGAGGCGTTCTGGGCCCGGGGCTATGAGGCGACCTCGGTTCAGGACCTCACCGCCTCTATGGGCATCAACCGTGGCAGCCTGTACGCCACCTTCGGCGACAAGCGCGCCCTCTTTATCCAGGCGCTGCGCCACTATGACACTCTCCATCGCACCGCCTGGGTCGCCCGGCTGGTCGCAACCCACACTCCGAAATCCGCCATCGTTGCGACGTTTGACGAGGTTATCGGCTCGGTGTTGAAGGGCGGGTCGCGGGACGGATGTCTGCTGGTCAATACCGCCCTGGAACTCTCGCCCCATGACGATGAGATCGGCGCCATCGTCGCCAACGCGCTGTCGGAGATGGAAGGCTTCTTCCGAGACCGTATTCGCGCCGGCCACCAGAGCGGCGAAATCCCGGCACGGATCGACCCGACGGAGACCGCGCGCAGCCTGCTTAGCCTATTCGTGGGCTTGCGCGTCCTGTCCCGCAGCCGCCCGGAAGAAGCGCTGCTTCGCTCCATCGCAGATCAGGCGGAACGCCTAGTGAGCTAGTTTTTTTGTGTTGTTTGGAACGATTGTTCAAATAAGGGAGGAAGACATGACCGTATCCTATGTCGAGCGTGCGCAGGCCAATGGGGAGACCACAGCCTTTTACGACAAGGCGGAAGACCGCTTCGAGATGCTGCTGAACATCTTCAAGGTGTTCGGCCACACCCCCGAGCTGGGAACCGTGTTCACCGATCTGATCATGGCCATTCTGAAGGATGGCGAGATCGACTGGGTGACCAAGGAGCTGATCATCCTGAAGGCGACCCACCGCAATGACTGCCAGTATTGCGTGGTCCAGCACGAGACCCTGTCGAAGCGGCTCGGCATCTCCGAGGAGAAGATCGCCGATATCGGCGGCGACCGATACAAGGACAGCCCTCATTTCACCGAGGCCGAAAAGGCCCTGATGGATCTGACCGTGCAGATCGGGATTGACGCCAACCATGTGCCGTCCGAACTTTGGGAGCGGCTGCACACGAATTTCTCCGAGCCGCAGATCGTCGAGGCGGTGTTCACCATCACCGTCTATATTGCGGTGAGTAAATTCGGCGACGCCCTGGGCGTATCGTTGGAGCCGGTCTTCTCCGGAATCGAACCGATCCTGCACATAAAGCACTGATCGGGAACCGCTGCCCGGTCGACCCCGGGCAGTTTTCCGATTTATAGTGGCCGGCGTCTCGATACCGATTCGATAGACTGCCGCTGCCCCCGAAAGCGGACCGGATGATTGTGCGTCTGTAAGGGTGGCTGAATGCCGGATCACATCGTTCTCATCACCATAGGCGGGCTGATGCTCGCGGGCTTGGCGATGGACGTGCTCGGCGAGCGGACGCGGCTGCCCCGGGTGACGCTTCTGGTGCTTGTGGGGATGGCGGCCGGCCCGTCCGGGCTGGATGTCCTGCCGGTGGCCGTCAATGGCTGGTATCCGCTGATCGCCGTCATCGCTCTGGTCATGGTGGCGTTTCTGCTCGGCGGCAGGCTGAACCGACAAGTCCTGCAGGATGCCGGCACCCATATTCTGGGCGTGTCCCTGGGCGCTGTCATCGTGACCGGAGCGCTGGTCGGCGGCGGGCTTTGGCTGATGGGTGTCGATCCGGTGCTGTGCCTCGTGCTGGCCGGCATTTCGACCGCGACCGCGCCGGCCGCGACATCGGATGTGGTCCGGCGCAGCGGCGCCAAAGGACCGTTCGCGCGGATGCTGCTGGGCGTGGTCGCCATCGATGATGCCTGGGGTCTGATCGCCTTCAGCCTGCTATTGGCCTGGGGTCAGACGGTGCTGGGCCGGGACCCGTCGCATGCCCTGCAGGCCGGACTGACCGAGATCGGCGGCGCGATGCTGGTTGGTGTTATCGTCGGGCTGCCGGCCGCCTATCTGACCGGTCGCCTGCGGCCGGGCGAGCCCTCTCAGGTCGAGGCCTTGGGGGTCGTGTTCCTCTGCGGCGGGTTGGCTCTGGCAATCGACGCATCGTTTTTGCTGGCCGCGATGATCGCCGGGCTGCTGGTGGCGAATTTCGCCAAACATCATGCCTACGCCTTTCACGAGATCGAAAACATCGAATGGCCGTTCATGGTCTTGTTCTTCGTGCTGGCCGGGGCGTCGATGGACATCGCGGCGCTGCCGGCGATTGGCGGTATTGGCGCGGCCTATGTCGTGCTGCGTATTGCTGGCCGGATCGCCGGCGGCTGGATCGGTGGCTACGCAACGGGCCTCAGACCCGACTACCGCCGCTGGATAGGCGTTGCCTTGATGCCCCAGGCCGGCGTGTCGTTGGGCATGGCGCTGGTCGCTGCAACGGCGTTTCCGGACCTTCGCAACGAGATCCTGGTCGCGGCAATCGGCACGACGATCGTCTTCGAATTGGCTGGCCCCCTGGCCACGCAGCTGGCGCTGTCCAGAGTCGATCGCGGCACCGGTGCCGATGATCGCGGCACGGACGAAATGCCCTAGATCATTGCGCCCGGCCAATTGCTGGGGCATATGCAGGGCAGGCTTTCGACGCGAAGGTGGACCATGCCGATCAAGAACATCCTGCTGCACATGGCGAATGACGACGCGCATATGAAGCGCTTCGAGACCACGGTGCACGTCGCCAAACAGCATGGCGCCCATGTGGAGATCGCTTATCTGACGACGCCGGCGGGCATGCCGGCGGCGATCCAGGGGCGCGGCGCCTCGGCGGCCTATATCGCCGAGGCGACGGCCATCGCCCGGGAAAAGGCGGAGGCGGTCGAGGCCGAGATCACCAAGCGCTGCAAGGCCGAGGGCATCAAATGGACATGGGAGGTGCTGGAAGGCGATCACAATGAGCTGCTCGCCACCCGCAGCTACTATGCCGATCTGATCGTGGTTAGCGAGGATCATGGCTGGGTCTATGAGGACCACGTCAACATCTACGGCATCGACGAGCTGGTCGGACAGGCCGCATGTGCGACGCTGGTGCTGCCGGTCGAATGGGAGCCGGATGCCATCGGCAAGCGCATTCTGATCGCCTGGAAAGACGTCCGCGAGGCGGCCCACGCGGTGCGCGACGCCATGCCGCTTCTGGAGCAGGCCGACAAGGTCTTCGTGCTGACCACCGACAAGCCGCACAGCCGGTTCGAAAGCGGCGCCGATCTGGCGACCTATCTGAAGCGCCACGACATCAAGGCGCAGCAGGAAAGCGACATCATGGAACGCGGTGATCTGGCCAAGATCATCATGTCCTATGCCGCCGATCTGAAGGCCGACATGATCGTTCTTGGCGCCTACAGCCGGCCGCGCTGGCGCGAAGCCCTCCTGGGCGGCGTGACCCGCGACATGCTGAACAAATGCCCGATCCCGATTGTGATGTCGCACTAAGCGTTCGGCAGGCGTCAGCCCTAGCCGAAGAAGATCCAGGATACGACGGCGAAGATCGGCAGCAGGATCAGGCCCGACCACAGCATATAACCGAAGAAGCTCGGCATCGGCACGCCGCGCTCCTCGGCGATCGCCCGCACCATGAAATTGGGCGCGTTGCCAATATAAGTGTTGGCGCCCATGAAAACCGCGCCGGCGGAGATCGCCAGCAGTGTCTGGCCGAGCGGTCCCATTAGGATCTCAGGATCGCCTCCGGCAGTGTTGAAGAACACCAGATAGGTCGGCGCATTGTCCAGGAAGCTGGACAGGATTCCGGTCAGCCAGAAATAGGCCATATTGACCGGCTGGCCGGCATCGTCGGTGACCGCGGAAACGATCGCGCCGAGCGCGCCATCGGTGCCCGCCTTCAGGATGGCGATCGCCGGGATGATGGTCAGGAAGATGCCGGCGAACAGCTTCGCGACCTCGACGATCGGGAACCAGCTGAAGGCATTCATGCGCCGGCTTTCCGCGCTGGTCAGCAGCAGCGAGCCGCCGGCGATGAGGATCAGCAGCACATCGCGGGCCAGATTCTGCAGTTCGACAGGTACATGGAACACATCGAAGCTGATCCCCGGCCGCCACAGCCCGCTCAGCAGCACCGCGCCAACGACCGCCACCAGCAACAGGATGTTGATAGAGCCTTCGATACCCAGCTTCTCGCCGGTATCGTCCTCGGCATGGGCGAGCGTGCCGCCCTCCTTGCCGAACAAATAGGCGTCGACGGCGAAATACAGCGCCAGCAGGATCCCGGCGGTGATCACCATGGGCACGAACATGTGGGTCGTCGGCCAGAAGAAGTCGACGCCCTTCAGGAAACCCAGAAACAGCGGCGGATCGCCGAGGGGCGTCAGAGAGCCGCCGATATTGGCCACCAGGAAGATGAAGAAGACCACCGTGTGAACCTTGTACCGGCGATTCTCATTGGCCTTCAGCAAGGGCCGGATCAGCAGCATGGCGGCGCCGGTGGTGCCCATCCAGCTGGCGATGACGGTACCGATCGCCAACATTCCTACATTGACCACCGGCGTGCCGGCCAGTGAGCCCGTGACCCGGACACCGCCTGCCACGGTGAACAACACACCCAGCAGGATGATGAAGGGAATGTATTCCAGCAGGGCCACGTGCAGCACTTCGAACAGCGCCAGCTCCCAGCCGAACTGTACGGCGAACGGGACGAGGAAACCGAAGGCCCATATCGCCGACACCTTGCCGAAATGGCGGTGCCAGAACAGCGGCAGCACCAGCGGGAAGATCGCGATCGACAGCAGAATGCCGGCGAAAGGCACCACCGAGAGAAGCGTCAACTGCGCTCCGTCCAGATGCGGGGCGCCGTGATCCCCGGCGGTTTCCGCGGCGAGTGCCACATCTCCGCCGGCCAGGCCGGCGAAAGCGATCAGCCCCGCGACCGCGAATATGCGGCGCGGAATGCCGGCGGGGGAAGTACGCGCCACCGATGAACCTCCGAGAGACTGGCGGACTCACGCCAAGGCGAAGCGGCGAGTATGGCGAATAGCCCGGCAAGGGCCAAGGCCCTATGCGATCAGGCCGATCATCCGTTCGGCATGCTGGGCACTAGTGTCATGGTTTCGAAGTTCGGCACATTTCATGTGCCGGTTTTCGGAAACTGAACGACACCAGAATCATACAGTTAGTGTCCCTTTGATACTGCAATTCGCTCATGCGATTTTCAGAATCGGGACACTAGCCGGAAGTCGGGCTTTCTTGCATAGTGCCGGCCTTCGAATTGCGACCGGCGCCCGACAGGGGCGTCGGCGACAAGAAGAAGCGGAAACTCGCTCACTCATGGAGGCACGACAGATGCGATTCAATTGGCTCAGGACGGCGCTGGCCGCCGGTCTGGTCGCCGCGATGACGGCTGTAAGCGCGATGCCGGTGGCCGCGCAGGACAACCGGTCATATCTGCTGGCGACCGCCGGTACCGGTGGCACCTACTATCCCGTCGGCGTGGCGCTCGCCACGCTGGTCAAGGTCAAGCTCGAGCCGCGCCAGGGCATCGCCATGTCGGCGATCACCTCCGCCGGTTCCGGCGAGAACGTCAAGCTGCTGCGCGAGGACCAGGTGCAGTTCGCCATCGTCCAGGGCCTGTTCGGCGCCTATGCCGCCAACGGTTCCGGGCCGCTTAGCGATGACGGGCCGCAGGCCAATATGCGGTCGGTCTCTATGCTGTGGCAGAACGTCGAGCACTTCGCGATCCGCAAGGAATTCGTCGACAGTGGAACCATCGACGATCTGGTGGCCATGCAGGGCAAGACCTTCGCCATCGGCGCCCGCAACTCCGGGACCGAAGGCTCGAACCGGCATCTGTTGGGCGGGCTGGGCATCGCCGACCCGGACAGCCATTTCGATGTCGCCTATGTGGGCTACAACCCGAGCGCCGAAGGCTTCCAGAACGGCAATATCGACGCGGTCAACCCGGCGGCCGGCGTGCCGGTCGGCGGGATGACCCGCCTGGCGGCGGCGGTCGGCGATGAGGTCCAACTGCTCAACTTCACCGATGAGCAGATCGAGCGGGCCAATGCCGGCTTCGGCCTCTGGACGCCTTACGTGATCGCGGCCGGCACCTATCCGGGCCAGGCATCGGATGTGCGAACGATCGCCCAGCCGAACTTCCTGGCGGTCAACGCCGATGTGGATGAGGACGCGGTCTATCAGATCACCAAGACGATCTACGAGAACCTCGGATTCCTGCAGAACATCCACCCGGCGACCAAGGCCATGGCACTTGACCGGGCCCTGGCCGGCCTGCCCCTGCCCCTGCATCCGGGCGCCCTGCGCTACTACGAGGAGGTCGGGGCTGACATTCCGGCCCGCCTGCGCGGCAACTGACCCAACGGCCGGTGCGGTGAACCGACGGCGCGGACCGGCGGATGGCTATGAGCTGTCCGCCGGTTTGCGTCGTCGGTACCGTTGGTGGTTCTGTGATCTGGGATTCCCTCTATCTACTTCTTGTCATTCCCGCGAAGGCGGGAATCCAGTGTTTCCGGCGGCTCGGCCGTCCAGGTCGTGCTCCCTGGATTCCCGCCTTCGCGGGAATGACAAGAGTGGTTTAAAGAATGAGGTTTCCGCGTGGCGGAGCAGCCTGAAACCGACCTAGAGAGCGTCCATGAAGATAGCCATGGACCGCGCCATCTGACCGGCCTCATGGCCAACACGGTCTATTGGGCCGGCATTATCTGGGCGCTGGCGCATCTGTGGTTCAACACCTTTGGCATCCTGCCGGAACTGACCCGCAATTCCCTGCATTTCGCCGGGTTCGGCCTGCTCTGCGCGCTGATCTTTCCGCTGGCGCGACCGGAATCCGCTACCGGTGAGCGGGCAATCGCCTGGATCGATGCCGCCATCGGCGCCACGCTTGTCGGCTGCGTGATCTATATCCTGTTTCGCGAACGGGCGGTGTCGGGCGACAGCTTTACCAGCGGCTGGGACTTCGTCGTCGCCACGGTCACGATCCTGATCGCCCTGGAGTTCACCCGCCGGACCACCGGCTGGATCATTCCTGTGATGATCCTCATAGCCCTGACCTATGCCGGCTGGTGGGGCCGGTTCCTCGGCGGGTCGCTGCACTTTCCGGGCCTCACCTACGAAACCATGCTGCAACGAAGCATCTATGGCGAGGACGGGATGTTCGGCATGATCGCCGGCATCTCCTCCACCTTCGTGTTCATGTTCATACCTGTTCGGCTCATTCCTGATCACCTCGGGCGCCAGGCGAATTCATCATCAAGGTCGCCCAGGCGCTGGCCGGACGGATGATCGGCGGCCCCGGTTTCGTCGCCGTGATCGGCTCGGGTTTGACCGGGACGATCTCCGGATCGGCCGTCGCCAACACCGTCTCGACCGGCGTGATCACCATTCCGCTGATGAAAAAATCCGGCTTCCCTCCCCGTTTTGCCGCCGGGGTGGAGGCCGCCGCCTCGACCGGCGGCCAGTTGATGCCGCCGATCATGGGCGCCGGGGCCTTCGTGATGGCGAACTATACCGAGATCCCCTATCTCGACATCGTCGCCGTGTCGTTCCTGCCGGCGCTGCTCTACTTCCTCGGCATTGCCTTCTATGTGCGCATCGAGGCAAAGAAGCAGGGCCTGGTGCCGGTCGAGGGCAAGACACTCGGGGTCATGCCGGTGCTGAAGCAGGGCGGCATCGCCTTCCTGCTGCCCCTGGCGGTGCTGGTGGGGCTGCTGGTCTATGGCTTCACGCCGACCTATGCGGCCGGGTTCGCCATTATCTCCGTGGTCGTGGCGAGCTGGCTGACGCCGAACCGCATGGGTCCGCGCAAAGTGCTGGACGCCCTGGCGCTCGGCGCCAAGACCATGGTGCTGACGGCGATCCTGCTGATTACCGTGGGGCTGATCGTCAACGTCATCGCCACTACCGGCCTGGGCAACACCTTCTCACTGATGATATCCGACTGGGCCGGCGGGAACCTGCTGGTGGCCATCGTGCTGATCGCGATCGCCTCCCTGGTGCTCGGCATGGGACTGCCGGTCACCGCCGCCTATATCGTGCTGGCCACGCTGTCGGCTCCTGCCCTCTACGCCATGATCACCGAATCGGCGCTGATCGGCGCGGTGGCGTCGGGCGCCGTGCCGGAGGCCGTGAATGGCATTCTCGGGTTTCTGCTGCCACCGGAAAGCATCGCCGGGCTTGGCCAGCCGATGTCCCAGACCGACGCGGCGGCTCTGGTGGCGCTGATTCCGCCGGAGATGACCAGCACGGTGCGCGAGTTGATATTGGCCCCGGCGGCGCTCACCACGGCGCTGCTGTCGGCCCATATGATCATCTTCTGGCTCAGCCAGGATTCCAATGTCACCCCGCCGGTCTGCCTGACCGCCTTCGCGGCGGCGGCCATCGCCGGCACAAGGCCGATGGCCACCGGGCTGACCGCCTGGAAGATCGCCAAGGCGCTCTACGTGGTGCCGTTGCTGTTCGCCTATACGCCGTTCCTGAGCGGCGATCTGACGGTCGCTATCCACATCTTCGTCTCGGGCACATTCGGCCTCTACGCCATCATCTCGGCCATCGAGGGCCACGGGGAGGCACCCTACCCGTGGCCGCTGCGGCCGGTCATGGCCTGCGTCGGGCTGGCCCTGTTGTGGCCGTACAGCGTCTGGTCCAGCTTGCTGGGGCGGCGGCGCTGATGGTGTTCATGGTGTGGAATATCGGCGTCGGACGACGGCTTGCGGCCAGTCGAGCCGCCGGATAGGTTGACGGCGCAATGGGGATGGCGGAGGGATGACCCTGCCGCCGACAGGGGAGCGATCTATCCATGGATATGAAGGGTGAACACCGGATCGAGGCGCCGCGCCAGCAGGTCTGGGATGCGCTGAACGATCCAGAGATCCTGAAGCAGTCGATACCGGGCTGCGAGGAGATCGTGAAGACCTCCGACACCGAGATGACCGCCAAGGTCACCGCCAAGGTCGGGCCGGTAAAGGCGAAGTTCCAGGGCGCGGTGACCCTGTCCGACATGAACCCGCCGGAGAGCTACACCATTTCCGGCGAGGGCAAGGGCGGGGCCGCCGGCTTCGCCAAGGGCGGCGCCAAGGTCGCCCTGGCGGAAGATGGCGACGCCACCATCCTGACCTATGAGGTCAACGCCAATGTGGGCGGCAAGCTGGCCCAGATCGGCTCGCGGCTGATCGACGGCACGGCGAAGAAGATGGCCAATGATTTCTTCGGCAATTTCGCCACCATCGTCGGCGGGCCTCCGCCGGCCGCGGAACCAGCCGCCGAGCCAATAGCAGCAGCCGCGACGCCGGCGCCCGGCATCCGAGGCCGAAAAACAGGCTTCCGGCCTCAGCCCGGTCACCTGGATCAGCGGGCTGGTCGTCCTCGTGCTGCTGCTGCTGCTATTTTACACGTTTAACTGAGGCGGGCCCTCGCGACAGGCGCGGATGGGAAACTTGCACCGACCGCGCTTGACCAACCCCCCGCCGCCACCCTAGCCTCTACAGAACCGGCACCGGCCGGACCCGGCAAATAGCGGCACCAAGCCACAGGCCGGATCACGCGCGTCGAGACGACATATATTGGGAGGAACGGATGCCCATCACCGTATCCATGACGGTGAACGGTAAGGCAGTGTCGAAAGCGGCGGAGCCGCGCACCTTACTTGTTCAGTTCATTCGGGAGACATTGGGGCTGACCGGCACCCATGTCGGCTGCGATACCAGCCAGTGCGGCGCCTGCGTGGTGCACGTCAACGGCCGCTCGGTGAAATCCTGCACGCTGCTCGCGGCCCAGGCCGAGGGCGCCCAGGTGACGACCATCGAGGGCCTGGCAGCGGCCGACGGCACGCTGCATCCGGTCCAGGAGGCATTCCGCGAACATCACGGCCTGCAATGCGGCTTCTGCACGCCGGGCATGGTGATGAGCGCGGTCGATCTGCTGCAGACCAATCCGAACCCCTCCGAAAACGATGTCCGGGAATGGCTGGAAGGCAACATCTGCCGTTGCACCGGCTACCACAACATCGTCAAGGCGATCCTGTCGGCCGCCGGGCAAGTGCCCGCGCGTTCCGCCGCCGAATAAGGGGAAAATGAGATGCCAGATGGAATCGGAGCCCCGCTGAAACGCAAGGAAGACAAGCGCTTCCTGACCGGCAAGGGCCGCTATACCGACGATATCAACCGACCGAACCAGACCCACGCCTATTTCCTGCGCTCACCGCATGCCCATGCGAAGATCAAGGGCATCGATACGGCGGCGGCGGAAGCCGCATCCGGCGTCGAGGGCGGTGCTGACCGGCGAGGATTTGAAGGCCGACGGGCTGGGCGGCCTGATCTGCGGCTGGATGATCCACTCCAAGGACGGCTCGCCGATGAATGCCGGGCCGCATCCGGCCCTGGCCGACGGCAAGGTCCGCTATGTGGGCGACCATGTGGCGGTGATCGTCGCCGACACCTATGCGGAGGCCAAGAGCGCCGCCGAGCTGGTCGAGGTCGATTACGAGGTGCTGTCGGCGGTTGTCGCCACCGGCGAGGCCAGCAATGGCAGCCAGCCCCTGGTCCATGAAGAGATCGCCAAGAACCAGGTGTTCGATTGGGAGATCGGCGACAAGGCGGCCGTCGATGCCGCTATCGCAAGCGCCCATCACGTCACCAAGATCGACGTCGTCAACAACCGGCTGATCCCCAACGCCATGGAGCCGCGCGCGGCCATCGGCGACTACGATACCGGATCGGAGAGCTTCACCCTCTTCACCACCAGCCAGAACCCGCATGTGGCGCGGCTGGTGCTGTCGGCCTTCGTCGGCATCGCGCCGGAGCACAAGCTGCATGTGATCGCCCCGGATGTGGGCGGCGGCTTCGGCTCGAAGATATTCATCTATGCCGAGGAGACCATCTGCTGCTGGGCGTCGAAGAAAATCGGCCGGCCGGTGAAATGGACCGGCGAGCGGTCGGAAGCCTTCCTGTCCGACGCCCATGGCCGAGACCATGTGACCACGGGCCGAACTGGCTCTGGATGAGAACGGCAAGTTCCTCGCCCTGAAGGTCGACACCATAGCGAATATGGGCGCCTATCTGTCCACCTTCGCCTCCTGCGTGCCGACCTATCTCTACGCCACGCTGCTGTCGGGCCAGTACGTGATCCCGTCAATCCACGCCAATGTGGAGGCGGTCTACACCAACACCTCCCCGGTCGACGCCTATCGCGGCGCCGGACGGCCTGAGGCGACCTATGTGGTGGAGCGCATCGTCGAGACCGCGGCCCGGGAGTTGGGCGTCGATCCGGCGGAGCTGCGCCGGCGCAACTTCGTGCCGCCGGACGCCTACCCGTACCAGACGCCGGTGATCCTGACCTATGATTGCGGCGACTACGCCAAGTCGATGGACGAGGCGGTGAGGATCGCCGACTACGCCAATGTGGCGGCCCGCAAGGCCGATGCGGCCTCGCGCGGCAAGCTGCACGGTGTCGGCTTCTCCTCCTATATCGAGGCCTGCGGCATCGCGCCGTCGGCGGCGGTGGGGTCGCTCGGGGCCGGCGTCGGCTTGTGGGAGAGCGGCAAGATCCGCTTCAATGCCACCGGCAATGTGCTGGTCTATACCGGGGCGCACAGCCACGGCCAGGGCCACGAGACCACCTTCGCCCAGCTCATGTCGACCTATCTCGGCGTGCCCGCCGATCAGGTCGAGGTGATCCATGGCGACACCGAGAAGACGCCCATGGGCATGGGGACGTATGGCTCGCGCTCGCTGGCGGTGGGCGGATCGGCGCTGGTCAAGGCGGCGGAGAAGATCATCGCCAAGGGCAAGAAGATCGCCGCCCATCTGATGGAGGCGTCGGAAGGCGATATCGAATTCGCCGACGGCAAATTCACCGTGGCCGGCACCGACAAGGAGAAGACGATCCAGGAGGTCGCCTTCGCCGCCTATGTGCCGCACAACTATCCGGCCGATCTGGAACCTGGATTGGAGGAGTCGGCGTTCTACGATCCGCTGAACTTCACCTTCCCTGCCGGCACCCAGATCTGCGAGGTCGAAATCGACCCCGACACCGGCGTGGTGGAGATCACCAATTTCGTCGCGGTCGACGATTTCGGCACCATCATCAATCCGATGATCGTCGAGGGCCAGGTCCATGGCGGCATCGCCCAGGGCGTCGGCCAGGCGTTGCTGGAGGCCTGCGTTTATGATAGCGACGGCCAGCTCGTAACCGGCTCGTACATGGACTACACCATGCCGCGTGCCGACGACCTGCCGAGCTTCAAGATCGGCATGACAACCACGGTCAATCCGAGCAATCCGCTCGGGGTGAAGGGTTGCGGTGAGGCCGGAGCCATCGCCGCACCACCGGCGGTGATGAACGCCGTCACCGACGCCATCGGCGCCGACATGCAGATGCCGGCGACACCAAACAGGGTCTGGCAGGCAATCCAGGCCGCCAAATAGGGAGGGAAAAGGCATGTATGAGTTCGAGTACCACAAGCCCTCCTCCGTCGCGGATGCGGCGGCGGCGGTCAAGGGAGCCAGCGACGGCACGTTCATGGCCGGCGGTCAGACCCTGATCCCGACGCTGAAGCAGCGTCTGGCATCGCCCTCCGACGTGATCGATCTGGGCGGCATTGCCGAGCTGTCGGGCATCCGCAAGGACGGCAACGATCTGGTGATCGGCGCCATGACAACCCATGCGGATGTGGCGTCCTCCGACGTGGTCGCCCAGGCGATCCCGGCACTGGCGGCCCTGGCCGACGGCATCGGCGATCCGCAGGTGCGCAATCGCGGTACCATCGGCGGCTCGGTTGCCAATAACGACCCGGCGGCGGACTATCCGGCGGCGTTGCTGGCGCTCGGGGCCACGGTGCAGACCGACAGCCGCACCGTCGCGGCCGACGACTTCTTTACCGGCCTGTTCGAGACGGCATTGAACGAGGGCGAGTTGGTCACCGAGATCCGGTTCCCGATCCCGGCCAAGGCGAGCTATCAGAAGTTCCCCAACCCGGCCAGCCGCTACGCCATCGCCGGCGTCATGGTGGCCCAGACTTCCGGCGGCGTCCGGGTGGCGGTCAGCGGCGCCGGCTCCGATGGCGTCTTCCGCGCTTCGGATATCGAGGCGGCTTTGGCCGGCGGCCTGTCGCCCAGCGCCGTCGACGGCGTCACCATCGACGCGAGCGACCTGAACGCCGACATCCACGCCTCATCAGACTACCGGGCCCAGCTGGTCAAGGTGATGGCCAAACGGGCGGTTGCCGATATCGCCTAAGCACCGACAGAACGAAGAAAACGGGCGTCGCCAGTTCCATCACGGCGCCCGCTTTTCGTTGTGCGACAAACGCCGGCGCGGCCTCCAACCCATGGTGATATTTTTCTCTGGCTTTTACAATTCATTTGCATTAAATTTTATCTATTAGGCGTTTCCGTCATCTCTGATGATGGTCGCCCAGGCAGGGCACAGTGTCGCGCCACCCCCTATTCGGCGCTTCGGACTTGCGAGCGTGATCGTCGGGACCTGCAGTGCCTCCCCCTGCGGATATCCGGACATCAGATAAGGCTCGTTGTACGCATCCGGCACGGATGCGTATTCGGGGCGGGCCCAGCGCCCGCCCCTATTTTTTCCCTTCATCGGATTTCCCTGGCGGATGCGCGTCGGCGCGATTACGGACCCTGGCTGACCGCTTGGTCGACGGGCTGATGGGTCCGCGCAGTCCGGCCCATAGACGACAAGAGTCGGGAAAATAGGGGGATGCTTCATTTTTTTGCGACGGTCACGCTATCTCCGATAGGCTTTTGCCCGCTCCTCAACGCTTAGTTGCCTCGGCGCCGCGATGGGCGCCTTGCCGGTCGGTTGAAAGAACGCGAGCGCCTGTGGTCGCCTCGGAACCTCGCGACAGCGATGATCCGGACAATGCGGGCGATGAGCGATGGCAGGTTCTGCTTTTTCCCCTTGAGGGCGCTTTTGTCTCCGGTGGCGAATTTCTGGTGCGCCCACCCCCGGACCGGGCCCATGACCTCCTCGCGCGGCGTGCCGTCGACGGCGTCGTGGAGACAGGTATGGACCAATCCGACAAAGGGGAGAGCCGGCGTGGCCATCGTGTTTCCGATCGGCGTGGCGCAGCACGTCGTATGCCACCGCAACATGCCGTTCGGCGTCAGCCGGATACAGGCAAGATGTTCCCCGCCCCTTCGAGAAACCGACCCGGGCAGCGGAGGTCTGAAAGATTTCGGTGCCGCCATTGGCATCGAGAACCCGTTCCGGCTGGCCAAGGTAACGCGCGAAGGCCTGGCAATCGTCGCAGTGACAGACGGCCCGGTTTCCGGTTGACCGCGACGCGCCGGATACAAGGCCCGAAACGCGGCCGCATGAACACTCAAGTACAAGATCGCTCATCATAGCCATTTCCGCGCGCCGCGTTTTCCAAGCCATCTAACCGTAAATACCGCCAATCGCAAGGGAACCGGCCCGACACTGCTGACAGGGAGCGTCAGTATCCAACGATCACTCAGAATCCGGGACGCTGCCCTTTCTTGCAAAGCAGCACCCCCAGGCATTCGGGCAACATTGCCAGAAAATCTCGTTATTTCGATAATCCTAGAAATACCGTTTGACGGAACCGACACGCCATCCTATTGTCCATTCATGGATTTGGAACGCACCGCTGACCGACTGGAAGCCCTGGGCAATGCGACCCGCCTGGGCATCTACCGCCTGCTGGTCCGGGCCGGCGATGACGGTCTTGCAGTCGGAGAGGTGCAGGTCCGCACCGAGATTCCCCGCTCGACCCTGTCGCACCATCTGCATCGCCTTACCAGGGTTGGATTGGTGAGTCAGGAACGCCGGGCGACGACGCTGATCTGCCGGGCAGACTATGCGGTGATGAACGAGACGCTGTCTTTCCTGGTTTCCGAATGCTGCACAGATGCCAAGCAAGACGAGGATGTGGCCTGACCAGTAGCTTTTTTTGAGTTCTTATTTCGATCCTTCTAGTTAGATCGAATTCTATGGAGACCGGCGATGACAGCGATTGCAAACTCGGCGTTTCAAGCGGCCCGAGGTATCGATCGCGTGGCGGTGGGCATAGCGCTGATCATCGGGCTGATGGCCCTACTTTCGCCCGATCAGGCCCTCGACAGCATCGTCTTCACCGCCGGAGCCCTGCTCGACGTCTCGATCTTCCTGCTGCTGTCGGTGGGTGTCGCCGCCTATGCCAAGGCGTCCGGGTCGGATCGGCTGATCGCCAAGGCTTTCAGCGGCCGCACCGGGCCGATGATCGTGGCGGCCTCGCTGATGGGCGCGCTGTCTCCGTTCTGCTCCTGCGGGGTCATTCCGCTGATCGCCGCCCTTCTGGCCATGGGCGTGCCTCTGCCAGCGGTGATGGCGTTCTGGCTTGCCTCGCCGATCATGGATCCGTCCATGTTCGTGCTGACCGCCGGCACCCTCGGACTCTCCTTCGCCCTCTACAAGACCTTCGCAGCCATCGCCATGGGCCTGCTCGGCGGCTTCGGCACCGCGGCGGTGATGGGCGGCGGTTGGTTCCGCGAGCCGCTGCGTCAGGGCATTGGCGACGGCGGTTGCGCTGGATCGTCGATCCGCGGCGATGCGCCGCCGGTCTGGCGGTTCTGGACCGAGGCCGAGCGCCGCGACATGTTCAGGCGGACCGGCCTGGAGACCATCGGTTTCCTGGGCAAATGGCTGGCGCTCGCCTTCCTGCTGGAAAGCCTCATGCTCGCCTATGTGCCGGCCGAACTCATCGCCTCTACCCTGGGCGGCGGGTGGTTGTCGGTGGTGGCGGCGACCTTGGTCGGCGTACCGGCCTATCTCAACGGCTATGCCGCCCTGCCGCTGGTCGGCGGGCTGATCGAACAGGGCATGGCGCCGGGAGCCGGCATGGCCTTCCTGCTGGCCGGCGGAGTCACATCGATCCCGGCCGCCATCGCCGTTTACGCACTTGCCCGGCCGCCGGTCTTTTTCGCTTACCTGACCTTCGCGTTGATCGGCTCGCTGAGCCTGGGCGCACTGTTCGGCGTACTGGCCTAACGCCAGTCGCGGCCATAGGCTCGGGGTGGTAGACGCCTGTGCACGCAAGACCCCAATGTCATTCAGCTTCCAAAATCCGGTGACAGGAAGTGTCGGTATCCAAAGCTCATTGGAATCGGCAGCCGGAAGCTCGAAGGGTCGCGGCGAGGCCAGGCTGTCGAGAGGGCCCGGTGAGCCGCTATGCCATCGCCGGTGCCGACGGCGTGTTTCGCGCCGCCGAGAGCGCCAACCGGGCAACATCATTCGCGATCACGGCAAGTTGGAAAACCGCGAGCCCGATCTATCTTCCCAATGGCGCCACCATGATATCGGACAGGCGTCATGCAGGCAGGAGATGGTCCAGTCGGGCTTTCTATAGATGTCGGTCAATCAGGGTCCATTGGAAGGAATTGGGCAATGAGAAGTTTGGTTGGAAATTCGGTCGCGGTCTTGACGCTGTTGCTGACAAGCGCCTGTCAACAGGCCCCGCCTCAGTCGGCTCTGAGCCAGAACACGGCAGAGATGACAGCCCTCGTCAAGCTCGTCGACCTTGAGGAGCGCCAGGTCCTCGTTGAGGGGGAAAACGGCAGCCTCCATACGATTATTGCTGGACCGGAAGTCCGCAACCTTGCCCAGGTCTCGCCGGGCGATACGGTCAAGGTCATCTACCAACGCAGCGTCGCGGTCAGTATGGCGTCCGGCAACCAGGCCTCGTCGGGTACCCAGATGGCGACGGCCGCGATCCGTGCGCCCGAAGGTGCGATGCCCGAGGCGGTCGTCGGCGAGGCCGTGCGCATGGTCGTCCGGGTCATATCTTTCGATGCGGACAGCAATCTCGTGGTGTTTTCCGCGCCCGATGGCTTCGTACACAGTGTCGTCGTGCTGGAACCTGAGATTCAGGAGTTTGCGCGGGGATTGGAGCCCGGCGACGAAGTTGAGGTGATATTCACGGAAGCGCTGGCCGCCGCGGTGGTCGCTGCCGCACAATAGCGTTGCCGAAGGGGAGCCAACGGCGTCATCGCCGGCAAACGACTTTAACGCCGACATTCAGGTCCCGTCGGACTACCGCGCCCAACCGATCGAGGTCATGGCCAAACGGGCCGTTGCCGACATCGCGAATGCTCTCGATACTGAGATTTGCTGAGAGGCGTCGCCAATTGGCGGCGCCTCTTTCTTGTACATGAGTTGCGAACTGGTCCAAAGAATCACAACCTAAGGAGACCCCTCTTCGCCCTGTTGCTAATTTTCCTCTGGATTTTTCTTTGGATTTAGAATAAATTTTATTTAATTAGAATGTATCGATACATAAAGCGTCTGCCCGTCCAGCTAGGGGTGTCATTGACGCGGGGAAACCGTCGGTTTCCCAAACTCTTCGCGGCACTTTTTCGCGACTTCCCTGAACCATAGTCACGTTGGAACGAATGGATGTCGGCGATCGTCATCGATCTGCAGGAAGGCTTTGACGGCGAAAAGGTGATCCTTCAGATGGATGACGCCGAGGTATTCAAGAGCATCGATGTCCGCACTCGATATCAGATCGGGCTGGCGGATACGGTGACCCTGGATCTGCCCCCTGGGCCGCATGTGCTGATGATTGCCCTGCCGGAACGGAGCCTCTCCGCGACCGCCGAGTTTGACTCCGGAAAGGCCGGCTTCATCGGCATCAGCCGGTTGGAAAACCGGTTGGAGATTTCGGTCTCCCCAGAACCGTTCCGCTACGCGTGACACTCCCGCCGGTGGCCGGCGATCCGCAGCGTCGTTGTGGATGAAGGCCGCCGGTCCACCCAACGGCCGAATTCGGCCTGATGTTGGAGAGCGTCATGACATCTGACTACACCATCGACGAATCTTTGGAGGACGAGCCCGAATTGGAGGCGCTGGTCCAAGACATGGGTGAGGAAGCGGCCTTTCCCACCAGGCTTCCAGTCTTCCCGTTTCTGATCAATGCCAGCGGCCTGTACACTTGGACCCAGAGCATCTTTCCCCAGCCTACTCCGCTGCCACTGCCGATCCCGCTGCCAAGGCCCTTGCCGATCCCGCCAGTGCGGCCCGGCCTGTCGTCGGAAGAGGATGAAGGGGTAGACGAATCCTACGCCGAGGAACTGGCCGAGTCGGGCGATGAAGCGGCACTGTCGCCCTTGCCGTTCTGGTTCAGGCGCGAAGAACTTCGTCTCGACGTTGACGGTCGCTACCCGCAAATGACCGCCAGCGGCACTCTCCACAGCGGCTTCTCGGTGCGGATTCATTGGATTGCCCGACTTCGGCCGGCCGGCCGGAACAACTGGATCGGGCGGATCTGGTACAAAAATGGCAATGCATCGTACCTGCCTCAGACCACGGTGCGGATCTCCGTCGTGCGTAGCATTTTCGCCAACCAGCGTCGGGCAACGGTGCGCTTCTTTGGCGGCGGGCCGCTCAGGGTCAGGACCTATCGGTTCAGCTCCGCCTACCACCACAGGGTCGAGTTCGAATTCGACCGGGTCTCCAACGCCACCGCCGTCACCCAGATCAACACCTGCAGTCACCCCAACCGGCCGGCAAGCCTGCCCTGCAGTAATCTGTCGATCAACACGGTGTTCCGGCGCGCCGGCTTCAACGTCTCACAGTCGCCCAACGGGAACACGATTCCGATCTCCGAAGCCGGCGCGAACGCCCGGTGGAGCGATGCGGAGATGCATGACGCGATGCAGACCTACTGGTCGCGCTTCGCTAACCGGCCGCAATGGGCCATGTGGACCCTGTTCGCCCGGCTGCACGATATCGGCCCGAACCTGGGCGGTATCATGTTCGACGATATCGGCCCGAACCATCGGCAGGGCACGGCGATGTTCTCGCACGCCTTTATCGCCAATGCGCCGGCCGGAGATCCGGCGCCGCCAGCCTGGGTTGCCCGCATGCAGTTCTGGACCGCGGTCCACGAGATGGGGCATGCCTTCAACCTTGCCCATTCCTGGCAGAAGCATCTCGGATCGCCATGGATTCCACTGGCCAGCGAGCCGCAGGCCCGCAGCTTCATGAACTATCCCTACTTCGTCTCCGGCGGTCAATCGGCCTTCTTCTCCGATTTCGACTACCGGTTCTCCGATCAGGAACTGCTGTTCATGCGGCACGCGCCGGCTCGGTTCGTCCAGATGGGCAATGCCGACTGGTTCGACGATCATGGATTCGAACAGGCGGAAACAGAGGGCAAATCGGAGCTCGAACTTCGCGTCGGCGTGGATCGGCACAAGGCCGATTTCGATTTCCTCGAGCCGATCGTGCTGGATTTGCGGCTGACCAATACCTCGGACAGTCCGGCGCTCGTCTCCGCCAATGCCCTGGAAGACGCCGAGCACATGACCGTCATCATCAAGAAGGACGGCAAAGCGGCCCGGCAATGGGTGCCCTACGCGACCTATTGTCACCAGGGTGAAAAGACTGTCCTGGCGAGCGGTCATTCGGTCTCCGACTCGCTGTTCGTTTCAGCCGGGCGCAATGGTTGGGATCTCGCCGAGCCCGGCCGCTACACCGTCCAGCTGTCGATGGAAATCGATGGGGCGACGGTTGTATCCAACCCGCTCCGTCTGCGGGTCGCACCGCCGAAGGGCTATGACGAGGAATACGTCGCCCAGGATGTCTTTACCGACAACTCCGGGCGGGTCATGGCTTTCGACGGCAGCCGCGTCCTGGAGGATGGCAACGACGCCTGGCGCGAGGTGGTGGAAAGGCTTCCGAACTCCAAGGCGGCCTACCACGCCAAGGTGTGCCTGGCCAAGCCTCAGATGCGCGAGTACCTGACGCTGAATATCAACGCGCCGGACGAGGCCCTGTCGATCGGGAGCGACGGCGCCATCGACCTGGCGCAGAGCCAGGAATCCGAGGGCAGCGCAACCTTGAAGAACGCACTGTTGGACGACGCCGAAGCTGCGGCAACAACGCTCGGCGTGGAAGACTACCGGTACTACACCGATCAGCTGATTGCGTGGCTGAAGGACAAGGCCGACAAGAAAGAGGCGCAACAGGCCGAACGCATCGTGAAGAACGCGATCGGCAAAATCCAGCGCTAGAACCGGATCCGCCGCCTCCTCCCCAGGCGGATAACACCGGCACCGGGTCAAGCTCGGTGATGTGATTGAGGTGGGCATTTTGCCCACCTCATTTTTTTGCGAATCAACTGGTTGGCGGATGGAATGGTATTCAGGATGCAGGACGCCACGGTTCTGTGGACAGTGTGCCGATCCATCGCAGGGGTTCGGTATAGTGCCCGCATTGCCTCTAATGAAGGACAGCAAGGCCCTGGCGGCCAGATAACAAGGGTTTCCGCCACGACTCCAACCATCCGAACAAAGGAACAGAGATGCAATTGGGCAATTTCTCGGTAAGTCTCGCCGTCAAAGACATATCGGCGTCAAAGGCATTCTACGCCATGCTCGGATTCGCGCCCATTGGCGGCGACGAGACCCAGGGATGGCTGATCCTGAAGAACGGCGACTGCATCGTCGGCCTGTTCCAGGGCATGTTCGAGAACAACACGCTGACCTTCAATCCGGGATGGGACTCCGCCGGTCAAACCCTCGACAGCTTCACCGATGTCCGGGACATCCAGAAGCAACTCAAGGCGGACGGCGTCACCTTCGTCACCGAAGCCGACGAGACGACGACCGGCCCGGCGAGCTGCGCCTTCCTCGACCCGGACGGCAACCCCATTCTCATCGATCAGCATGTGTGACGAGTGGCCGGCATGAGAGGGGCAATCCCATTCTCGACTATTGGGCCGACGTTCGCCGCCAACCGGACTCAATCCTCTGGGTCCTTGTCTCGGCAACCCCACCCTGCGTCGTCCCCGGACTCGATCCGGGGATCCATTCCTCAGCCGCCGCTGACAATGGTGTCCCGAGTCTAATTGGCGGCCTCCTCACCCTCGCCAACATGACGCGGCGCAATCGGCACAATGGGTCCCCGGATCGAGTCCGGGGACGACGCGGGGCAGGGCTGGCGCGGACAGCGACAGGAGGTGTGACCGTCGTAGGTTGGCCACCGGGCAAAATTTCGAAGCGTCCCTGTAAATCTACTTCGGCGGCACGTCGGTCGGCTCCCACAGCTCCAGCCGGTTCCCTTCGGGGTCCATGATCCAGCCGAAGCGGCCGTAATCGTATTCCTCGATCTTGTCGTCGACGGTCACGCCGGCGGCGCGCAACTTGGCCAGCAACCCGTCCAGATCGTCGACCCGGTAGTTGATCATGAAGGGCGCGGTGCTGGGGTCGAAATACCTGGTGTCGGGCTCGAACGGCGCCCAGACCGTGACGCCGTTCCTTTCGCCGGCCCAGTGGAAGGCAACGCTGCCGAAGTCGCTCGGTTCCATGCCGAGATGTTCCCGATACCAGGCGATCATTGCCGCCCGGTCGCGCGCCTTAAAGAAGACACCGCCGATCCCGGTGACCCGTGCCATGTCCCTGCTCCTCTCCAAGCTGAATGGTCGACAGCATAGCGCCGTGACGTTGGCCTTTCGCCCTCCATGGACCATAGTTATGGCATGGCTCAGCGCGACAGCATTCCCACTCTTACAGATCCCGCCGTCACCGACAGGTCTATCGCCGGCATCGTCGACTGGCTTCTGGACGATGGCCGCCGCCTGACCGATCTTGAGTCCCTGCAGGAAAAGACCTGCGAGCGGCTGGTGGCGGCCGGCATACCGCTATGGCGCACCACATTCCATGTCCCGCAGCTCCACCCGCAGATGGTCGGGCAAATGTACACCTGGCTGTCGGATACCGGCCGGACGAGCCTGTGGAACATCCCGCGCCAGGTCGCGGGTTCGGCCCAGTATCACAACAGCCCGGTTGCGCTGATGCATCGGACCGGGAGCATGGTCCGCCGCCGGCTGAGCGGCGCGAATGCGGATCTCGATTTCCCCTTGCTGGAGGATTTGGCCGAGCAGGGCGCCGTCGAATATGTCCTGTTCCCCATGCCGATCGGCAGCGCCAATTCCAACTTCGCCGGCGCCGGAAGTCCGATCGCCGGTCGGGTCCTGGCCGCCTTCGGCATGACGACCCGGTCGCCGGATGGCTTCGAGAGCCGCCACATCGCCCTGGTCGAGGCCATCATGCCGGCGCTGAGCACCGTGGTGGAGGTGATGATCAGCCGCATCCGCGCCGAACGCCTGCTCGACATCTATGTGGGGCACGAGGCCGGCCGGCGTATCCTGAGCGGCCAGATCACCATCGGCACCGGGCGCTCGATCCACGCGGTGATCCTGTTCTGCGACCTGCGCGGCTTCACCGGCCTGTCGGAGAGCCTGCCCAAGGACCAGCTGCTCGACCTGCTGAAGGACTTTTTCGCCTGCATGGTGGGGCCGGTGGTGAAATCCGGCGGCGAGGTGCTGAAGTTCCTCGGCGACGGCATGCTGGCGATCTTCCGGCTGGAGGAGTCAGAGGCCAGTGACGCCGCCGCCGCCCGCACCCTGATCGCGGCGTTGGAGGCCGAGGCGGAGGTCCGGCTGATCAATGAGGGCAGGAAAGCAGAGGGCAAGTCAGAATTCCAAGTCGGCATCGCCCTGCATGTCGGCGATGTCATTTTCGGCAATATCGGCGCGGAGGAGCGGCTCGACTTCACCGTCATCGGTCCTGCGGTCAACTTGGCGGCCCGGATCGAGATGCTGTGCCGCGATATCGGTTCGACGATCCTGACCTCGCGGGCCTTCGCAGATCTGTGTCCGGTGCGGCTGAAGTCAATGGGCGCTCATGCGCTGAAGGGTATCGCCGATCCGCAGGAAGTCTTCGTGCCCGTCCATTCGGCAATGCCGCCTGATAGACCTCAGGTCTTAGAGGAGCCTTCCTCGTTAGACGCCTGAAACGGCTTGAGTTTTCCATAGTCATTCTTGCGGAACAAATCCAGCGTCTCTTCCACTTCCTGATCCGGCCGGCCGGTCAGGCGCAGGACCGTGGCGCCCAGTTGCAGGCTGCCTTCCAAGGCTTCCGGCACCACCGCGGTGGCGCCGGCCCCTTCCAGCCGTTTCAGATCGGCCAAATCTCGGCCGCGGGCCACGATGGCGATCTTCGGATGGCCATGGCGCAGAGCTTCGACGGCGCGCTCCGCCGGTCCGGGCTTGTCCAGGGTGATGGCGACGACCCGGGCCCGCCCGGCCCCGATCGCGGTCATCACCTCCGGGCGGCTGGCGTCACCATAGAAGACCGGCAGGCCCGACGCCCGGCATTCGGCGACCCGGGCCGGATCCAGGTCCAGCGCCACATAGGGTACGCCCCGGGCCGCCAGCAGTTCGGCGACCGTGCGCCCGACCCGGCCGAAGCCGGCAATCACCACATGACCGTCGAGCGCATCTCCCTCTTCGGCCCGGTCGGCGCCATGGGCGGAATCGCGCTCCAGGGCCTTGCTCCACCGGCGACCGGCGGCCGCCAGCAAAGGCGTCGCGGCCATGGTGACCGCAACCACCAGCAGGATGATCTGGGCGATCCCGGTGGGCAGAACGCCCTGGATCACCGCAAATCCGGCGATGACGAAGGCGAACTCGCCGCACTGCGGCAGCAACAGGCCGACACGGGTCGATAGCGTCAGCCCGAGCCCGAAGGCCAGGCCGAGCCCGATCAGCAAGGCCGCCTTGCCCGCCAGCAGGGCGGCGGCAAGGCCGAAGACCGTGCCGGCATCGGAAATCAGCAGGCCCAGATCGACGCTCATGCCGACCGCCATGAAAAACAGGCCGAGGAACAGACCGCGGAAGGGCTGGATATCGGCTTCGATCTGATGCCGGTATTCGCTGTCGGCCAGCATCAGCCCGGCCAGGAAGGCGCCCAGCGCCATCGACATGCCGGCATGTTCGGTCACCCAGCCGGTGCCCAGCGCCACGAAGATCGAGGTCGCCGCGAACAGTTCGGGATTGCGGGTTCCGGCGATCAGGCGAAATACCGGACGGATCACGAAGCGGCCGAGCAGTGCAATTACCGCCAGCACCACCGCCGCCTTGCCCGCCGCGAAGCCCAGCACCGAAACCAGCCCCCCGGTATCCCGGGCCCCGACCAGGAGCGGCAGCAGAACCAGCAACGGAACCACCGCCAGGTCCTGGAACAGCAGGACTCCGATCGAGGCCCGCCCGTAATGGGCCGTTGTATCGCCCCTCTCCACCAGATACTGCAAGACCGCCGCCGTTGAGGACAGCGCCAGCGCACCGCCCAGGACCAGGGCCGTCACCGACCCCATGCCGAACGCCAGGGCAATCAGGCCGATCACCAGCGAGGTCAGCGCCACCTGGGCAAAACCGAGCCCGATAATGTATCGCCGCATCGCCATCAGCCGCGCCCAGGGCAACTCCAGCCCGATGGCGAACAGCAGGAAGATGACGCCGAACTCGGCCAGCAATTGCGCCTCGCCCGGCGCCGTGATCAGGCCGGTCCCGTGCGGACCGATTGCCAGCCCGGCCGCCAGATACCCCAGGACCGGACTGACCTTGAGGTATTGGAACAGCGGCACGAACAGGATCGCCGCCGCCAGGATGATCAGCGCGTCGTCAAGCGGCAGCGTTTCGGTCATGGCCGGGGTCCATAGATCGACGATTTGACGCCATTTCTAGCACGCCGCGGCCGATCCCGATCGCACGTTTCCCGGTCGATCGTGCAGCATCCGCTTGGCTTACCGCCGCGCCATGCTACATAAGCGAGGTTGGCCCGGCGCCGTGCCGGGTTTGCCGAAGATTGGATTGCGTATGCCCGTTGCCCCGCCCGCCTCCGTCGAAGACACGCTCGAATTGCTGGCCGCCGGCCACTATATCGGCGAGCGCTCGCTGGCGACGTCGCTCTATCTGGCCCTGAAGCTGAACCGGCCATTGTTCCTGGAGGGCGAGGCCGGGGTCGGCAAGACCGAAATCGCCAAGGTCCTGGCGGAAACCCTCGGCCGCAAGCTGGTCCGTCTGCAATGCTATGAGGGGCTGGATATCGCCTCGGCGGTCTATGAGTGGAACTATCCGCGCCAGATGCTGGAGATCCGCCTGACCGAGGCGGTCGGCGATCGCGATAGGGACAGCCTGGCCAAGGACATTTTCGATGAGCAGTTCCTGATCCGCCGGCCCCTGCTGCAGGCCCTGGAGCCCGATACCGCCGGCCCGCCGGTTCTGCTGATCGACGAGTTGGATCGCACCGACGAACCTTTCGAGGCCTATCTCCTGGAGGTGCTGTCCGACTTCCAGATCACCATCCCGGAGATCGGGGTGATGAAGGCGGACGAGCCGCCGATCGTGATCCTGACCTCGAACCGTACCCGCGAGATTCACGACGCTCTGAAACGCCGCTGTTTCTATCATTGGGTCGACTATCCCGACGCCGAGCGGGAGCGCCGCATCGTCGACGTCAAGGCGCCGGGCACCCCGGCCGCTCTGTCGGCGCAGATCGTCGGCTTCGTCCAGAAACTGCGGCAAGAAGACCTGTTCAAACAGCCCGGCGTCGCCGAGACCCTGGATTGGGCCCAGGCCCTGACCGAACTCGACGCCCTGGAGCTGGACCCGGCCATCATCAACGATACGCTGGGCACCCTGCTGAAATACCAGGACGACATCGAACGGGTAAGCGGCGAGGAAGCCAGCCGGCTGCTGAACGAGGTCAAGGCCGAGATCGCGGCGGTCGGCTGAGCGGCGTAGTTCGGAAGATGGCAACCATGGTGGCGCGGATTCAAAGAACCCAAACGATTGTCATTCCCGCGAAAGCGGGAATCCAGTGTTCACGACGGCGCCGTCATCAGCATCGAGATACCTGGATTCCCGCCTTCGCGGGAATGACAACCCGATGGGGTGGTCACGAAACCGGCGCCCGTCGCCTGGTGAAGTCACCCCACCATGCCTGACACCGTCTCACCATCCGGCCGTATCGCGCTGAATATCATGCAGTTCTGCCGTGTGCTGCGGGCCGCCGGGCTGCCGATCGGGCCGGGCAAGGTGCTGCAGGCGTTGGAGGCGGTGCAAACCGTGGGGCTGGGGCGGCGCCAGGATTTGTATTGGACCCTGCATGCCTCCCTGGTGAACCGCCGCGACCAGCGGCCGATCTTCGATCAGGCCTTCCACATCTTCTGGCGCAATCCGGACCTGCTGAAGCGGGCCATGGCGCTGATGCTGCCCAGCATCGACGGCGGCAAGCAGGAGGATCGCGAGCAGGTCATTCGCCGGCTGGCCGAGGCCATGGCCGACCGCCGCACGCCCGGCGACAGCGACACAAGGGACGACCCGGAACCGCCGGAACTCGACATCGATGCCACGCTGACATTCTCCGACAAAGAAGTTCTGCAGCACATTGATTTCGAACAGATGTCATCGGAAGAACTGGATTCAGGCCCGGCGCGCCATCGCCCAGATGCGGCTGCCGGTCCGGCCGATGCCGACACGGCGTTTCGATGTCAGTCCGACCGGCGGCCGGGTCGATCTGCGCCGCACCTTGCGCCGCAGCCTGCCGCGGTGGCGGCGCCGGCATCGAACTGGTGACCAAGAAGCGTCGGACCCGGCCACCGCCGATCGTCACCCTGTGCGACATCTCGGGCTCCATGAACCGCTATTCCCGCATGCTGCTGCATTTCCTGCATGCGGTGACCACAGACCGGGACCGCGTGTACAGTTTCGTCTTCGGCACCAGGCTGACCAATATCACCCGCTATCTGCGCTATCGCGACGTGGATCAGGCGCTGGACCGGGTCAGCGAAAGCGTCGAGGACTGGTCCGGCGGCACCCGGATCGGCCATTGCATGCACGACTTCAACCGGCTCTGGGCGCGGCGTGTCCTGGCCCAGGGAGCGGTAGTGCTGCTGATTACCGACGGGCTGGACCGCGACGCAGGGCATGAACTCGCGCCCCAGATCGACCGGCTTCACCGCAGCTGCCGCCGGCTCATATGGCTCAATCCGCTGTTGCGCTATGATGGTTATGCACCCAAATCGTTGGGGGCGCGGGAGATGATGCCGCATGTGGACGATTTCCGGACCGTGCACAATCTGGCCAGCCTCGCCGATCTGACGGCGGCGCTGTCGCGCGACGATGCCGGCACCGATATCGCCCGCTGGCGGTCGATGGCAGCGGCGTAGCGGGGTGTTGAGGGGTGTGCGAAATTGTCGACGCCATCCTTCGACAGGCTCAGGATGAGGTGCTGGTGGTGAGGCCTCCTTGGGCAGCCTTTCACCCCAAGAACCTCATCCTGAGCCTGTCGAAGGATGGCGTATGGGTTGGAAGCACTGATAGCGGGCATGGCACATGACAGATCATGACAATATCCTTGAACAGGCCGCCACGTGGCGCGCGGAAGGCCGCGACGTGGCCCTGGCGACCGTAGTCAGCACCTGGGGTTCCTCGCCCCGGCCGACCGGCAGCCAGCTCGCCGTCGACCGCGACGGCCGCATGATCGGATCGGTGTCCGGCGGCTGCATCGAGGGCGCGGTGGTGCGCGAGGCGGTGGACGCCATGGACAGCGGAAAGCCGCGCCTGCTGGAATATGGCGTGACCAATGAGCAGGCCTGGGAGGTCGGGCTCGCCTGCGGCGGGACGGTTCAGGTTTTTGTTGAGAAAGTGGAATGAAGCAGCCGATCCTCACCCTGATTCTGAAGGCTCGGACCGAGAAACGTCCGACCGCCCTGATTACCCATCTGGAGTCCGGCATCCAGACGGTGGTCGTGGATGGCGTGCCGACAGGCGACCTTGAGGTGACGCCCGATTTGGCCTCGGCAATGGCGGAGGCGCGCAAGGCCGACCGCAGCCGACGGGTGGAAACCGCGGGCGGCCCCGTTTTCATCCAGATCTTCAATCCGCCGCTGCGGCTGGCGATCATCGGCGCGGTGCACATCGCCCAGCCCCTGGCGCCGATGGCCAGTCTGGCCGGCTATGACGTCACGGTCATCGACCCGCGCCGGGCCTTCGCCAGCGATGAGCGCTTTCCGTCGGTGTCTGTGCTGCGCGATTGGCCGGATGACAGCCTGACCGCCCTCAAGCCCGATGAAAGGACGGCGGTGGTCGCGCTGACCCATGATCCGAAGCTGGACGATCCGGCGCTCGACGTGGCGCTGAAATCCGAGGCCTTCTATATCGCCGCCCTGGGCAGTCGGAAGACCCATGCCGCCCGGCTCGAGCGATTGTCAGCGGCTTGGCCATAACCCGGAGACCCTGGCCCGCATCCACGGCCCTGCCGGGCTGAGCGTCGGCGCCGTTTCGCCGGCAGAGATCGCCATCGCCATCATGGCCCAGATGACCGCGACCCTGCGTCAGCGCCCGGCTCCGGCCGAGGCCGCCGTGGCCGCCGCATGAGGTTCGGGGAAATCCCCCTCGACGAGGCCGACGGCGCGATCCTGGCCCATTCGGTCCGCGAGGCCGGGCTGAGTCTCAGGAAGGGCCGGCGGCTGGATGCCGACGATGTGGCGGCGCTGAAGGCGGCGGGCCGCCGTGCCGTTGTCGCCGCGCTGCTTGAGCCGGGCGATGTGCATGAGGACGAGGCAGCCAAACGCCTGTCCCGGGCGGTCATGGGCGACTATGTCACCGCCAGCGCCGCCTTTACCGGCCGGGTCAATCTATTCGCTGCCGCGCGGGGGCTTCTCGTTGTAGATCGAGAGCGGCTGGACCGGATCAACCGGATGGACGAAGCCATCACCATCGCCACCCTGCCACAATACGCGCCGGTCGAGCCAAAGCAGATGGTGGCGACCATCAAGATCATTCCCTTCGCCGCGCCGGACGCCGATCTGCAGCTCAGCGAGGCCGTCGCCGAGCGGGACAGCGCCCAGGCGGTTGTCCGGGTCGCGCCCTACCGGCCGCGCAAGGTCGGTCTGGTGCAGACCCGGCTGCCGGGCACCAAGCCCGCTGTCTGGACAAGACCAGCCAGGTGACGGCCGCAAGGCTGGCGCCGATGGGCATGTCGATCTCGCGCGACCGCCGCTGTGAACACGCCGCCAAGACCCTGGCCGGCGAAATCCGGTCCATGCTGTCCGGCGGCATCGAGCTGGTGCTGATGGTCGGCGCTTCGGCGATCACCGACCGCCGCGACGTATTGCCGGAATCCATCGAACTGGCCGGCGGCACCGTCGAGCACTTCGCATGCCGGTCGATCCGGGCAATCTGATGCTACTGGGCGCGGTGGACGGCACCCGGTGCTGGGGCTGCCCGGCTGCGCCCGCTCACCGAAACTGAACGGCTTCGACTGGGTGTTGCGACGGCTGGCCGCCGACGTGCCGATAAACCGGGCCGACATCATGGCCATGGGCGTCGGCGGGCTGCTGACCGAGATCCCGTCGCGGCCCCTGCCCCGCGCCCAGGCCGCGGCTCAGGCCGAGATCGAGGCCGCCACTAGACCGGGCGCGCCAGGCACACCGAAGATCGCGGCCATCGTGCTGTCGGGCGGCCAGTCCCGGCGCATGGGCGCCCGCAACAAGCTGTTGGCCGAGATCGACGGCACACCGATGGTGGTGCGGGTCGTGAATGCGGCGCTGGCATCCCAGGCCGGACCGGTCATTGTGGTCACCGGGCATCAACGCGGGGACATCACGGAAGCCCTCTCCGGCCGCGACGTGATCCTGACCGACAATCCGGCCTATGCCGACGGCATCAGCACCTCGCTGAAAGCCGGCCTCGCCGCCATTTCCGACGACGTCGACGGGGCGATGATCTGCCTTGGCGACATGCCGCTGGTCTCCGCCGATTTGCTGGACCGGCTGATCGCCGCCTACAATCCCACCGAGGGCCGCGCCATCGTGGTACCGACCCGCGAGGGCAAGCGCGGCAACCCGGTGCTGTGGGATCGCCGCTTCTTTGCCGAGATGGGCGCGGTGGCCGGCGATGTCGGCGCCCGGCACATGATCGGCGAATATGCCGAGTTTGTGGCTGAAGTGGAAACGGAGGATGAAGCGGTGCTGATCGATATCGACACGCCGGACGCGCTGGACAGCTTCTCCAGCCGGGCCTCCTAGGACACGTTATGCCCGACGCGCTTTATCACCAGGCCATCCCTGGAACACGCAAAGGCCGCCATCGGCGCCGGTAAGCTGGATGGCGCGACGGTCGAGGCCACCGTGGACAATCCGCTGTGCGGCGACCGGGTCAGCGTCTCGCTGTCGCTGGACAGGGACACCATCACAGGCATCGGTCATGAGGTCCGCGGCTGCGTGCTGTGCCAGGCTTCCGCATCGCTGCTGGCCCAGCACGGGGTTGGCCTGAAGCCGGACGCGATCCGGCAGGCCGCAAGCGCCTTTGAGATCATGATCCGCGATGGCGGACCGGTGCCGGAACACTGGCCGGATCTGGCCACCTTCGAACCGGTCAAGGCCGCCCGAAGCCGGCACGAATGTGTGCTGCTGCCTTTCGAAGCGGCGGTGAAGGCGATGGAGTCCACAAAAGCTGGCGGAGCGGGAGCCTGACGATCCCTCGCACGGATCGAGGTGTTGATCCGAAATCGACAGGCGGTTCTCCCCCTCACCCTCCCACGGCATTGCCGCGGGCCCCTCCCTCTCCCCAAGGAGAGGGATTATCAGGGCCGCCGCGCAACCCCCTCTCCTGGGGGAGAGGGAGGGACCCGGCGCGTGGCGTTGGGAGGGTGAGGGGGAGAGCTGCAGTCGGGCATTAGCGGTCGGTGGAACCGCAATCTTCACGGCAATCAACGGCCTATCGCGCTGTAAACGTTCCCAGAAATTCCAGAACGGCTTCGCCGGCCCCGAAGCGGTGAAGATCGTTATGCCCGGCGCCGGGCACAAACTGCGCCGTCTTCGGCTCGGGCGCTGCCTCGAAGAGCCGGCGCCCGAGATGGATCGGCACGACCCGATCCGCTTCGCCATGGATCAGCAGCAGCGGGGCGGTTATCCGGGAGATTTTCGACAGGCTGTCGAACCGGTCGGTCATCAGCAGGGAGACCGGAAGCCAGGGCACCTTGTCCTGGCCCACATCCACCACACTGGTGAACGGCGATTGCAGGACCAGCCCGGCAATCCGGTACTCGACCGCCATCTGTACGGCGACACCGGTGCCGAGGGACTCGCCGAACAGCACGGTCCGGCTTGGGGCAACACCGTTGGCGGCCAGCCAGGCCAGGGCGGCGCGGCCATCGGCATAGAAGCCTTCCTCGCCCGGCCGGCCCGGATTGCCGCCATAGCCTCGATACCCCGCCAGCAAAACGCCGTATCCAGCATCCAGATAGGGCTGCACGAGAATGAGCCGGTCTCCAAGATGTCCGGCATTGCCATGGAAATAGACCAGGGTCTGCAGGCCGGCCCGAGCAGGCCGGTACCAGCCGCCGAGCACAAGACCGTCACTTGTCCCATAGCTCACCACCAGCATGCCGGCGATATCGGCGTCGATTGGATTCGGCGCGCCGGCGGGGTGGTAGATCGGGTTGCACGCCACGATCAGCAGGATCAGTCCAATCGCTAGTCCTCGGCGTATGGTCGGTGGCGCCCTCAAGCCGCGTCAGCCGCGTCAGGACGGCACGTTGGGCAACGTCGCCAGAAATTCCAGCACCGTCTCGCTGATCCCGAAACGGTCAAGGTCGTTGTGCCCTCCTCCCGGGATGAATCGCGCCGACTTCGGCCCATTCGCGGCCTCGAAGAGCTCACGGCCGAAGCGGGTTGCGACGACCCGGTCCGCCTCTCCATGCATCAGGAGTAGCGGTGCGGACACCTCGTCGATCTTGCTCAAATTGTCGAAGCGGTCCTTCATCAGAAGACCCACCGGCAGCCAGCGATAGGCCGCTTGTCCGACATCCACCGCCGAGGTGAACGGCGCCTCCAGCACGATAGCTGCAACTGAGCGCTCCGCCGCCATCTGGACAGCGACACCCGACCCCAGGGATTCGCCGTAGAGTACCACCGTGCCCGAGCCCACGCCTTCGGAGGCGAGCCAATCCAATGCCGCCCGCGCATCGGCGTACAGCCCTTCTTCCGTCGGACTGCCCGGGTTCTCGCCATAACCGCGATAGCTGGCGAGCAGGACACCGTATCCGCGCTCCATATAGGACAACATCGAGCGCGCCCGGTCGCCATGCTGGCCGCCATTGCCGTGGAACATGACCAGGGTCGGCAAACCGTCGCTGGACGGCCGATACCATGCGGAAAGGCCCAGCCCGTCGGCTGTCCGGTAGGTCGCGGTCTGCATCAGCCCGCCGGTCAGCCTTTCGGCGTCCTGGGCGATGCGCGACGGGAAATACTGCAGATTTCGTTGGAAAACGAAAACCGCGGCGACTACGGCCCCATAGCCAATCAGAGCTGCCAACAGCCATGACATAACCCGCCGCCCCAGTCCGCTGCTCATGGTCGGATGCTCGCATGACCAAGCGCCGATCGCGAGAAAAAGCTGTGGATTTCGTGTCGGAGAGGTGGCCGGTGGGGCTAGGTTTGGGCGGATAAACCGGCTTGCCTCGCCCTACCTGGACAAGGGGCCGCCCGCATCGTCTCCGGAAATGCCCTGAAGGCTTCCTAGTGTCCCGATTCTGAAATTCGCCATAGCGAATTACAGGATCAAAGGGACACTATCTATATGATTCTAGTGTGATTCAGCTTCCAAATCTCGGCACATGAAATGTGCCGAACTTCAGAACCATCACACTAGGTGCTCTTCTGGCGGTCTCTGGCATCGACGAACCGGGCGAAGGCCAGAAGCCCCACCGCAATGCCGATCACCACCGCTGCAAAAAAGGTTGCCATCCCAACTATCCCACTAGGCGATTGTTCGCCATACGTCGTAACAATCGTATGATAAATAGGCTACCCCTCGAATCAAGCAGCCAAGTGCCGATTTAAGGGCAATTTTCCGAATATCCCGTTAATTTGCAGGCGCGCGTTGAAAACGCTTTCATTTCTGCTACTGCAAGGAAGCCGCGGAGGGGCTCACAGGCGGATTTCGGAGTCGAGTGGGAAGATCGGGCGTCGCACTCGGCGGAATTCGAGACGGCCATAATCGGATGTGGTCACGCCGGTCCCGGCGCATTCCACTACATGCCGGACCACGTGCCAGAAACCGGCCCGCCAATGAACCCGCGATTTCAGCATGATGAACTTCTTCGCCGTGGGCTCGATGCCGAGACTCTGAAAGCACCCCATATCCCATGGTTCATGGTGACGCTCGATCACCACGATCTCGACTTTGCCGGTGTCCAGGACGGCTGTCCGGCCCATGCCGACGGTGACACCGGTGTACATCGGCCCGCGGATCGTATACTCGCCGCTCGACAGCAGCTTGACCCGTCCGGTGACGCCGAGCGGCCTGCCGACTTCGCCGATCGATGGCATGTCCATCTTGCCGCCGAGGTTCAGCGTCACCTCCGCGCCGACCCCCGCCGCCATCATCGTCTCGACAGACTGCGGATCATGGATTCCGAAGGCGGCGACATTCTCCAGCCCCTGGCGCAGAATCTCGCCAAGCACCGTCATCACATCCTGAGTGCCGCCAGAGCCGCAATTGTCGCAATGGTCGAGCAACAAGACCGGCCCCTCGGCCAGCTTGGCCGCCCGCGCCACCGCCTCGGCGGCCGGTTCGCTGTGGAAGACGAAGTCGTGCCGGGCGGCCCAGGCCTGATCCAGGATCTTGTCGCAGATCGCCTGGGCGCCCTCCGGATCTCCATCGGTCACCGCGACGACGCTGATCCCGGCATCGTGAATGTCGGCGTGGGGGAAACCGCCGAACACCGACACCGCCAACGCCCCATCGGCCTCCGCCTGACGCGCCGCCGCGATCAACTCGCGCATCGGCGAGTCGGCGGAGCCCTGGCGCATGATATGGGGCAGCATCGGCCGGTTGCCCCAGGCCATGGTCGGTCGGCACTCCCCTTTCAGCGCCCGGAATGCGATCCGACCGGCCTGATCTCCGGTCTCATACATGTCGACATGGGGGTAGGTCTTGAACCCGGTCACCACATCGGCATTGCCGACGGTCTTGTCCGACAGATTGCCGTGCAGATCCAATGCCACAATGATGGGGGTATCCGGCGCGAGGCCGCGCAGCCGAGCGACCAGTTCGCCTTCGCCGTCCTCGAAGGATTCCGTAACCATCGCGCCATGCAAATCCAGCAGGATCAGATCGCAGCCCTTGGCCACCTCCTCGGCGATCGAATCGCTGAGCCTGGTATAGGCGTCGTCGTCGACCGGTCCGCTGGGCCACGCCTCCGCCGCCACCGGGGTCACGATTTCCGCCCCCTCGGCCCTGGCCAGATCGATGAACGCCCCGATCGGCGTAGCGGTGTTCTGATAGGCGGCAAGCGCCCCCTCACCCCAATCCGGCCCACCATTGCCGAACCGCGACAAGGGCGTGGGCACCGGTGAGAAGGTGTTGGTCTCGTGCTTCATCATCGCGATGACGACCCGTTTCGGGCGCATGGGCATCCTCGATATTTCCTCCCGTTTCGCACACGATACCGCAGCCACCGGCGATGCCTATCGGGAATAAACCGGGATCGGGTGTGTCTCACCCTCACACGCGACAAAGGCGTCCAGACCGGACATCATGCCGTCGCCGCTGTGCTATCGATCTGTGATGGGAACTGAGATGCCGGATCGCGGGCCGCTGATCGAGTTGGAGATACCGCGTCTGAGGCGCTTTGCCGGCGCCTTGACGCGCGATCCCGACTGGGCGGACGATCTGGTCCAGGATTGCGTCGAGCGCGCCCTCACCCGCTGGGAAAGCTGGCGCGGCGACGGTACGCTCAAGGCTTGGCTGTTCGCCATCCTGCATAACCTTTACGCCAATGGAGCCCGCCGCCGCAGCCGTTTCCGCGCCCTGTTCCGCAGCGCCGAGGACGCACCGGAGCCGACCGCCCCGGCCCGGCAGGTCGACGCCGTCAGCCTGCACGATCTCGAACGCGCGCTCGGCGAATTGCCGGAAGAGCAGCGCCAGGTGGTCCTCCTCGTCGGGCTGGAAGGCTTCAGCTATGCCGAGGTGGCCGGGATCGTTGGGGTGCCGATCGGAACCGTCATGTCCCGGCTGTCGCGCGGACGCGAAAAGCTGCGCGGCCTGATGGCCTTAGAGGCGCTGCCGGGCAGCGCCAATCTACGGAGGGTCAAATGACCGACACGACCCGGCCGATCACCCTCGACGATCTGAACGCCTATGTGGACGATGCGCTGGACCCGGTGCGTCGCGCGGAAGTCGAGGCCTATCTGAGCAGCCATCCCGATGCTGCCGATCAGGTGTTGGCCTACCGAGCCCAGAACGAGGGCATGAGGGCCCTGTACGGACCCCTGGCCGATGCCCGCATACCGGCGGCGCTGCGGCCGGACCGGGTGGCGGCCCGACGCCGGAAGCGGCTGATTATGGCCGCGGTGCAGGTTGTCGCGGCAGTGCTGTTGCTGGCGATCGGCGGCGCCGGCGGCTGGTTGCTGAAGGATAGCGGCGCGCCGACAGACCTCGCAGCGGCGCCGCGCTTCACCCGCGACGCCACGGCGGCCCATGTGCTCTACACCGCCGAGCGCCGGCATGCCGTTGAAGTCGGCGCTGAGGAAGAACATCTGTTTCGCTGGCTTTCCAATCGGTTGGGCACCGATGTTCACGCCCCCGATCTGGCGGGACTTGGATTCAATCTGATGGGCGGCCGGTTGCTGCCGGGCAATGGCAGGCCCGCCGCGCAGTTCATGTACGAAGACCCGACCGGCGAGCGGCTGACCCTGTACATCCGGCCCGATCCGGGCGGCGATGAGACCCAGTTCGAATACGTCTCGGAGGATGGCGTCGGTGCGTTCTATTGGATCGAGGGCCGGTTCGGCTACGCGCTGATCGGCGCCCAGCCCCGCGATCCCCTGCTGAGGGCCGCACGGCTGGTGTATCTGGATTTGACGGGGAGTAGCGGTGGTTGAGCCTTCCGTCGTTCCCGAGAAAGCGGGAACCTCGAGAGGCCGAGACCGCGACGATCGAAATTCCCGCTTTCGCGGGAACGACGATCACAATATTCGAATCCCGTTCGTGGCCCCAGGAATCAAATAAGGTCCCGCAGGCCATGGCCCGCATAGGCCATTTTCAGATACCAGCGGCGCAGGCCCGGCATCAGGAAGCGGCGCGGCGGGCGGGCGACCACCTCAGGCAGGATCTCGTTGGCACTGCGATCGCCGGCGATGATTTCCGCCGCCGCCCAGCCGGCCCAGGTCCCGGTGGCGACGCCGTTGCCGTGATAGGCCAGCGCGTGAAACACGCCCGGATGGTCGGGAAATTGGCCGATCATCGGCGTCTGGTTCGCCGACAGGCAGATCAACCCGGACCAGCTATGGCTGATCTTGGGCAGATTCCAATTCGGGAACATGGCATGAAACCAATTGGCAATGCGCTCGCGGGCCCTCTCCTCGCCCCCGGGCGCCCCGGACGTCTCGCCGCGGGTTCCCAGCAACAGGCGTCCATCCGGCAGGATTCGGATATAGGTCAGCAGATTGCGGGTATCGGAAATCGGCGTATCGGTGGTCCAGCCCAACGTTTCGCGCTCAGACGGCTTCAGAGGCTCGGTCGTCACTATGCTTGAAATCACCGGCAGGACCGCGCCGTCCAGCCCGGGATGCAGATCGTCCCCGGTATAGCCATTGGTCGCGAGCAACACTTGGCGGGCATGCACGCTGCCGCCTTGCGTGATCAGCCGGTGACGGCCGCCAATAACTTTCCAGCCGATCACCCGGGTCATGGTATGCACCGGCACCCCCGCCTGCAGCACCGCATTCAGCAGGCCGTAATGGTATTTCAGCGGATGCAGCCCGAAGCCGTCGGCGAAGTGCAGCGCCGCATGGGCCTCCTTGCCGGCGAAGCCCTTCTCGGCCAGCGCCTCCCGCTCCAGGAACCGGCAGGGCAGACCCAGGCTGTCCGTATTGAAAGCGGCCGCGGCCCGCAATTTCTCCACGCGGGACTGCCGATGCGCCACCGAGAGCACGCCATCGCCCTGCAGATCGACGCTCATCTTTTCCGACTTGACGAAGTCGCTCACCATCGACACGGCGTCGCGCTGGGATTGATAGAACCGCCGGGTTTCTTCCTGGCCAAAGCGTCGGATCATGGCCTGATCCGGCAACATCGCCGCGCCGACACAGCAAAATCCGCCATTGCGCCCCGAGGCGCCGCCGCCGGGCAGGCCGCCATCGACGACCCGGACATCGACTCCCTGACGTGCCAAATGCAGCGCCGCCGACAGACCCGTATAGCCAGCGCCGATCACCGCGACTTCGCAGGTGTGGTCGCCATTCATTTTGCGGGTGCCATCCGGCGGCGGCCCGGCGGTTTCCACCCAGTGGCTGTCGGCCAGCACGGCTGTATCGTGGATGCTCGGATGGTAGAGGGTGGTCACGATGATCACTTCCGATTCGGCGGCGGCGGGAGTGTGGCAGAAAAGCCGACAATACGGCACCGCGATGTCCGGCGACGGCGAATGGGCGGCTGTCCGATCCAGATCAATGCACCGTGGCCCCTGTTTGGGCTATCAGCCGTCATCAACGGCGGATAGACTTGCCACCATCTGGCCGCGGCATGTCCCAGCCATTCAAATGATGACGCAAAGATCTTCAGGGGGATCATTCAATGAGTTTCGTGTGTTTTAAACGTTCTTTCACCTGCGCTCTGATGGTCGGGGCGGCTGCCACGACCCTATGGCACGGCGAAGCGTGGGCCGAACCGACCAATTTGACGCTTCTGCATATCAACGACGTTTATGAGATCGCGCCGTCCCGCGGCGTGGGCGGCTTTGCTCCTCTCATGACCCTGTTGAAGGAAGAGCGCAACGCCGCCGATCACAGCCTGACCACGGTGGGCGGAGATTTCCTGTCGCCGTCGCTACTGTCCGGCTTGGACAAGGGCGCGAACATGATCGCCCTGTTCAACGCGGTCGGCGTCGACTATGTGGGTCTCGGCAATCATGAATTCGATTTCGGCTCCGACGTGCTGCGTGAGCGCATGGGCGAATCCTGGTCGAAATGGATCGCCACCAACACCCTGGGCTCCGACGGCAAGCCCTTCGGCGGCGCTCTGGACATGGCTATCGAGCAGGTCGGTGAATATAAGGTCGGTCTTTTCGGCGTCTTGACGACCGAGACCGATACGCTGTCGAGTCCGGGGGCCGGCGTCACTTTCTCGCCGGTGATCGAGGCCTCGACTGCCGCCGTCGCCAGTCTCAAGGATCAGGGCGCCAACGTGATCATCGCCATCACCCATCAGGACATCGCCGATGACCGTGAACTGGCCCAATCGGTCGATGGCATCGATGTCATCCTGGGCGGCCACGACCACGACCCGATCACATTCTATGAGGGCGGCGTCCTGATCCACAAATCCGGCTCCGATGCTCATTACCTGGGTGTCATCGATCTTCTGATCGACACCGTGGAGACCCGCAACGGACCGGCCACGAGCATCCTGCCGACCTGGGAAATGCGCACCACGGCCGGCGTCGAACCCGACGCGGAAGTTGCCGCTCTTGTCGATACCTACACCCAACTACTCGATGACGAGTTGAACGTGGTGATCGGCACGACCTCGGTCGAGCTGGACAGCCAACGCAGCTCGGTTCGCAGCGCTGAGACCACCATGGGCAATATGATCGCCGACGCCATGCGGGCCGGCGTCAATGCGGACATCACGATCACCAATGGCGGCGGCATTCGCGGCGACCGGACCTACGACGCCGGCAGCCAGCTCACCCGCCGCGACATCCAGACCGAACTGCCCTTCGGCAATGTCACTGTGCTTTTGGAGCTGACCGGCGCGCAAGTACTGGAGGCGCTTGAGAACGGCGTCAGCCGGGTCGAGGATGGCGCCGGCCGGTTCCCGCAGGTCTCCGGCCTTTCCTTCTCCTTCGATGCCTCGAAGGCTGCCGGCAGCCGGGTGGCCTCGGTCATGGTTGGCAGTTCGGCGCTGCTGCCGAACGGCACCTACCGTGTCGCCACCAACGACTACATGGCCAATGGCGGTGACGGATATGCGGTGTTTACACAAGGCACCACGATCATCGATGCCAGCGGCGCCACCTATATGGCCAGCATGGTGATGGACTACATCACCGGCATGGGCGCTGTGGCCCCGGAGGTCGAGGGGCGGATCACGGAGACCCAGTAGTCGTCTCCGTTCCGGTCCAGAAATGACCGAAAGCCCCCGCTGCCATTGGCGGCGGGGGTTTCTTCTTTCTCCGGTGGGACCCGGCCGCCACCGGTCGATACGGGATCGACATGACACCGCCAGGCATGACCGCAGCGGAGCGTTTCGGGTCGGCCGACTGGCATCGGCGGGTCTGGCGCATTGCCGGGCCGATCATGTTCTCCAACGTCTCGACGCCGCTGATCGGCATCGTCGACACAGCGGTGGTGGGCCATCTCGAGCATGCGTATTACATCGGCGCCGTCGCCATCGGATCGCTGATCTTCAGCGTGCTGTTCTGGGCATTCGGCTTCCTGCGCATGGGAACCACCGGGCTGACCGCCCAGGCGCGGGGTGCGGGCGACGGCGAGTTGATCAAGGCCACCCTGCTGCGCGCCCTGATATTGGGAGCGATTGTCGGCACGGTACTGGCGTTGCTGCGCGAGCCGATCGCCTGGGCCAGCTTCACGCTGCTCAAGGCCAGCGCCGAAGTGGAACTTCATGCGGAGGCGTATTTCGATATCCGCATTTGGAGCGCGCCGGCGGCCTTGGCCAACTATGTGATGCTCGGCTGGCTGCTCGGCATCGGCCGCACCGGGGTCGTGGTGGCACTTCAGCTTTTGCTGAACGGCATAAACGTCGTGCTGGATCTGGTCTTCGTGATCGGCTTCGACTGGGGTGTGCCGGGCGTAGCGGCGGCCACGCTGATCGCGGAAATCGTGGCGCTGGCGGCTGGGATCGCCATCGTGATTGCCATCGCCCGCGGCATGGCGGGACGCTGGCGTCTCGACCTGCTCCGCGATGTGGCCTCCTTCCTGCGGCTGCTGGCGGTCAATCGGGACATCTTCATTCGAACCCTCAGCCTGGTCGGCTCCATCGCCTATTTCAAATACAAGGGCGCCTTGCTGGGGGATCTGGTGCTCGCGGCCAATGCGGTGCTGCTGAACCTGCATTTGTTCCTGAGCTACGCGCTGGACGGCTATGCCTTCGCCGCGGAGGTCCTGACCGGCGAGCGGGCCGGCGCCCGCGACAATGCTGGATTTCGCCAGGCGGTGCGGGCAACCACGGTCTGGGCGCTGGGCACCTCGGTGCTGTTCACCCTGGCCTATTTCGCCCTCGGGCCATCGATGATCGACGTCATGACCGACATCGAGCCGGTCCGTGAAGCGGCGCGGGTCTATTTGCCCTGGGCGGCGATGCTGCCGGTGCTGTCGGTCTGGTGCTTCCAATTGGACGGGGTCTATGTGGGCGCCACCTGGTCGGCGGCGATGCGCAACACCATGCTGATCTCGGTCGCCGCCTATCTGCTCGCCATATGGATCCTGGTCCCAATCTTCGGCAATCACGGTCTCTGGTCGGCGCTTGCCATATTCATGACCGCACGGGGCGTCACCATGGCGATCGCCTATCCGGCTCTCGCCCGGACGGTATGACCTTTTTTACCATTCGCCCCGACACTACATAGCGGAACGATGCATCGACCACGACTAGGATTGGCGCTCGGCGGCGGAGTCGCTCGGGGATGGGCACATATCGGCGTGCTCAAGACCCTGATGCGTGCCGGGATTGAGCCGGACATACTGTGCGGCACCTCGATCGGGGCCGTGATTGGCGCGTGCTATCTGGCCGACCGGCTCGACGTGCTGGAACTCTGGGCGCGCCGGCTCAACAAGATGCGCCTGGTCAGCTACCTGGATTTCCGGGTGCGCCAGCCGGGGCTGATCGGTGGCGATCGAATCGCCAAGGAGCTCCACGAAAGCCTCGGCGGACGGTTGATCGAAGAACTGCCGCGGCCGTTCTCCTGCGTCTGCACCGATCTGCTGACCGGTCATGAGGTCTGGCTGAGCCAGGGCCTGCTGGTGGAAGCCGTCCGCGCCTCCTTCGCCTTGCCCGGTGTCTTCCCGCCGGTGCAGATCGGCCACCAGCTTCTGGTCGACGGGGCGCTTGTCAACCCGGTCCCGGTCTCGGTCTGCCGGTCCATGGGCGCGCAGATGGTGGTCGCGGTCAGCCTGACCGGCGACATCATCGGCGCCGCCCGCAATCCGGGCGACATGTATCCGACCGTGGCCGGCTTCGATCTGCTGGACGTCATGGAGCAACAGGGCGGCGGCTGGGCCGGCGGTCTGAACACCATGGTCCGCCGGGTCTTCCGGCGTGAGCGCGACACGCCCAGCATGTTCGGGGTGATGGCCTCGTCACTGGGGATCATCCTCGACCGCATCACCCGCAGCCGGCTGGCCGGCGAGCCGCCGGACGTGCATATCGTCCCCCGGCTGGGCCATATCGGCATCGCCGAATTCCAACGCGCCGACGAGATGATTGCGGCCGGCGTCGAGGCCGCCGAGGCCGCGCTGCCTGATATCCGCGAGGCGATGACCATACTGGGCATCCCCTCCAACGATCCGAAGGCGGAAAACGTGCCGGCGAACGCCGCCACCGGCGACGCCGCCGACTGACCGCCGAAAATGGGCTGAATGGCTCATCCTCCGATGCCGTCGAATTCAGCGCTGGCGGCTACCGCCGCGGAATTGTCTTGTCGGCGGTCGAGCGGCGGACTCTGCCTTAGCGGGACGAGTGCTTCTTGTATCGAAAACGAAAAGACGGCCGGTCGATTACGGCCGGCCGTCCTTCCTGCGACCCTGCGCGTCTTGGAGAGCGACGGTACCTCCGGCAACCGTCCATGGGGGCGGGTGCGGCGTGCCAGAGGCGCACAAGGGTCGAACACTGGGCCTGGATGTTCCCGCCAGACAAACGATGTCTTGCAGACGCGTCCTGGCTCCTTAAGATTTACGCACTCAGTCGCGATAGGCCAGTCACACAGCCATGACGGCCGTTCACGCTTTCTCGACCCGGTCGTGAAGCCGGGTGTGAATTGCTCGCAAGGCGTCGCGACCATAATCACAGGAAACAGGCGGAGACAGACAATGAGCATCGTCAAAGGCGGATTGATCCAGATGGGGCTGAAGGCCAGCACCGACCTGTCGCCGGAACAGGTTCGCGATGCGATGGTCGAGGCCCATATCCCGCTGATCGAGGAGGCCGGGGCCAAGGGCGTGCAAGTGCTGTGCCTGCAGGAGGTCTTCAGCCAGCCCTATTTCTGCCCGTCCCAGGACGTCAAATGGTATGCGGCCACCGAGAGCATTCCCGACGGCCCGACGACCAAGCTGATGCAGGAATACGCCAAAAAATTCAGCATGGTGATCGTGGTCCCGATCTATGAGCAGGACATCACCGGCGTCTACTACAACACCGCCGCGGTGATCGACGCCGATGGCAGCTATCTGGGTAAGTTCCGCAAGATCCACATCCCCCAGGTCGCCGGCTTCTACGAGAAGTTCTTCTTCAAGCCCGGCAATCTGGGCTATCCGGTGTTCGACACCGCCTATTGCAAGCTGGGCGTCTATATCTGCTACGACCGGCATTTCCCGGAGGGCTGGCGCGCTTTAGCCCTGAACGGGGCGGAATACATCGTCAACCCGTCCGCTACCGTGGCCGGGCTCAGCCAGTATCTCTGGAAACTGGAGCAACCGGCCTCCGCGGTCGCCAATGGGTGTTACATCGGTGCGGTCAACCGGGTCGGTACCGAGGAGCCCTGGAACATCGGTAAGTTCTACGGCTCGAGCTACATCGTGAACCCGCGCGGCGAGTTCCTGTGCGAGGCGTCGGAGGACAAGGACGAGTTGGTCACCGCCGAAATGGACATGGAGATGGTCCGCGAGGTGAGGAACCTCTGGCAGTTCTTCCGCGACCGCCGTCCGGAGACCTATGGCGATTTGACTGCGCCGTAGGGGATGGCAGGTCGTGCCCGAGAGCAGCCGTGGATCTGCGGTTTCTTGATCAGATACAGCGGACTAACGTCATTTCTCTTGAAATGACGTTAGGTCTTGGCGGATACGGATCAGGCTCGTCCCGGGGCCTTCCTCCTTGTCATTCCCGCGAAGGCGGGAATCCAGGAAACGCCAGGATCGGCTGGATTCCCGCCTTCGCGGGAATGACAAGGGGTGGTGGGCGGTTGGTTGGTTGGTTGACCGTCGCACCCCCTCACATCTCCCGAGTATTGCAGAAGTTAAGGGATTCCTAACCAGACTATCGGCACTCTTAAGTGGCCGACCGACCGCCGCGCGATCGGATGCCCTGCAATGACCGGAGATGTCGATGCCGGTGTATCAGAAGGACAGGCCGGGCCCTGCCCGGGCTCCGACAAGCGGCATGACCCACGACACCGCCCGTGGAAAGCCGACCGAGAAAATGGCAGAGACCCAACAACCGACAGCGAAACAGACTTTGGCCTACAGCCCCGAAATTCCCCGCCGATCCTATGATTTGCCCAGCGCCCCGCGGGCGCGGACCAGCGCGACCGCAAAACCTCAGAAATCGGAGAACCATCGCAAGCTGATCGTGGGCCAGGGCATCTTCCTGTCCGGCAAGATCAGCGCCTGCGAGCATCTGATCGTCCAAGGCAATGTGGAAATCGACCTGACCGACTGCAAACAGATCGAGATCGCCCGGGATGGTGCGTTCAAAGGCAGCGCCACGGTCGAGGAGGCCACCATCGGCGGCCGATTCGACGGCGAGCTCAACGTCACCGGCATGTTGCGCCTGCGCGGCACCGGCGTGGTGACCGGCACCGTCCATTACGGCGAGTTGATCGTGGAGGCCGGCGGCCAACTCAAGGGCACGTCGGAGCCGACCGAGGATGCAAGACCGAACGGCACTGCCAGGGGCTGACCGAAGCCGGCGGCTCGGATGGCAGCACGTCAGGTCACCACGGCTGACCGGCGATGCGCGCGGTATTTGTCCCGCAGTTCACCCATGCCGATAGAGCGGATGTCGAGCCTGCGCGCCCAATCATGAATTAGGTCCTGCTGGAGGAAGTCATATTCCTCCGTGCGGATATGCGCCTTGTCAGGCTCGATGACTTCAAAGTCCCCGACATCGTTGAAATGGAGGGACAGGTCCTTCACCAGTTGCACCGGCCCCAATGCCCAGCCCGCATTCGACCCCGCCGTGATTCCCGAGGGAACGCTATTGACATGGGAATACGGTGTGGGATTCATAGTCCTATGAAAAGAGCCTATTTCCGCGGATTCAATAGAACCACTTGATGGCTCGGCACTCCGCATTTCCCATCGACATGATTACGCTGGACCCCTCCTCGGATGTTCCGGTCTACCGTCAGCTCTATCAGACTTTGCGGGAGGCCATTCTGGATGGGCGGTTTAAGGCGGGGATGCGGCTGCCGGCGAGCCGGGTTCTTGCGAGCGATCTGAAAATCGGCCGCAACACGGTGATCTCCACCTACGAGACCCTGCTGTCCGAGGGATTCCTGGAAGCCCGCCATGGCTCTGGGACCTTTGTCGCCAATCTTCCGCAATCGGCCATGCGGATCCGCGACGAAACCCGTTTCACATCGCTGCCGGCGCTGTCCCGACGGGGCCTATTGATGGCGGCGCAACCACAATATGGTACGGAATTCGGCCCCACGGCGTTCCACCCCGGCTATCCGGATCTGCGGCACTTTCCCTATGCCATCTGGTCGCGCCTGATCCGCGCCAACCTCAAGCGCGCCAATACGGATTTCGGCGGCTATTCTATGATCGGGGGGCACCCCAGCCTGAAAGAGTCCATTGCCGATTACCTTGCCGTATCGCGGGGGGTCACTTGCGATCCGGACCAGATCATCATCGTCAGCGGGACACAGTCCGCTCTCGATCTCATCGGGCGCCTGACACTCGATCCGGGCGACCATTTCTGGATCGAGGAGCCGGGATACCAGGGCGCCTACGGCGCGTTGTTGAGCGCCGGCGGCCAACCGGTCCCGATCCCGGTCGATGCCCGGGGCTGGACATTCGATCCCGACGCCGTCCTGCCGCGCCTGATCTTCGTCACGCCGTCATGCCAATGGCCCACCGGGGCGGTGATGCAGATGGATGACAGGCTCAACCTGCTCGAACTGGCCGCGCGGAACGACAGCTGGATCATCGAGGACGACTATGACAGCGAATATCGGTTTCGCGGTCGCCCGATCCCGGCCCTGCACGGTCTCGACCGGTCCGGCCGGGTGATCTATGTCGGCACGTTCGCCAAGACGATCTTCCCTTCCCTGCGCATCGGCTTCGTGGTCGTTCCAAAGTCACTGGCCGGGGCATTCACCCGCGCCATAAACCTGACCGGGCAATATCCCTCGCAGCTCCTGCAGATGACCCTCGCCGACTTCATCAAGGAGGGCGCCTTCGCCACCCATCTGCGGCGCATGCGTGGCCTCTATGCGAAGAGGCACCGATACTTCGCCGCCCAATGTCGGCAAATCCTTTCGCCATGGCTCGACCTCCAGCCCAGCGACGCTGGCATTCAGATGGTGGCCACTCTCAAAGAGGACCTTGACGACAATGCGGTCCAGGAGGCCGCGCTGAAACGCTCGGTTCGCTTCACGCCACTGTCGACGCTCTATCGTCATGCCGTCCCGAAACAGGGGATGATCTTCGGATATGCCGCCAGCGACGGGGCCCAGACCCGGCAGGGGCTACGGCAATTGCGCGCCGCCCTGACCGAAGTCGGCGGCTCACAACCCACCTCTGCATGAAGATGAGGGGAACCGGTGCGACCATGGTCAGCGCCCTAAGCCGGCAGGCGCCGTCGGTCATGGCCGCTCTTATGTAGCGGGTTCCTCCGCACCTATTGAGTGCCCGGGCTGATATCGAATTTCGCTCGATCGACCTGGGTGCGGTTCCGAAATGGCAGGGACGCGGGATCGGCGCCGCCGAAGACCGCCTGGGCCGCCAGGTTCAGGTCGTGAATGATGTCATCGGTTTCCGCCTCGTCGTGCAGCGGATTGGTCGCAACCATGATCGTGCGGCTGAGGATTTCGAGCGAGTCGGCACACATGCCCTCGTCGTAACGCAACCGACACTGCGCATTCTGGGGCAGCGCGTAGGGGTTGAGGGCGTCATGTGCGGCGCCCCTATGCATGAGGACCTGATCCCACTGTTTGAAATTGTGCCGTCCGGTTTCGCCGGCGATCACACACGGCACCAGGCTGGCGAACGCCTCGGCGTCCTTCGCCGTCGGCAGGTTGAAGACCGCCTGGGCGCCGCAGTCATGGTCGGGATCGTTCAGGGGCGACGGCCGGAGGCCCAGATTGCCGGATTTATCGGTCCCCTCGAGAATTCTCCGTCGTTCGGCCCTCATGGCCGAAATCATGCCGTCCAGTCGGTCGAGTTGGGCATTCAGCATTGCGCCCATCAACTCCGATGCACGCGCACCGATCCCTGCGAAGGGCTGAAGACTGTCGGTCCTGCCCTGCCAGTAGAAATGGCAGGGGTCGATGGCGCAGCGCGCCCGTTCGGCGACGCGATCATCATTGGTCGCCAGCCCGCCGCCCTCGCCCGAGGTCATGTTCTTGTAATAGTTGAAGCTGAACGCGCCGGCATTACCGATCGAGCCCAGCTTGCGTCCCCGGTAGCTGCCGCCAACGCCCTGGCAGCTATCCTCAAGGACGAGGAGATTCTTCTCCCCCGCGACGGCCATGATCTGGTCCATGTCGCAGGACAGGCCCCACATGTGCACGGGAATGACGGCCTTGGTCCGTGGCCCCGCCATCGCGCGGATGGCGTCCGGGCTGATGGTCAGGGTCTCGTCGATATCGACGATGACCGGAATGGCGCCGACAGCCAACACCGATGTGGCTGTCGCCATATAGGTGTGAGCGGGCACCAGCACTTCATCGCCGGGGCCCACTTCGAGCCCGATCAGCCCGGCAGCAAGGGCGTAGGACCCGCTGGCCGACAGGGCGAAATGCTTTACACCGAGGTCCGCCGCATATCGTTGCTCGAAACGTTCGCAGGCACTGTCTTCGCCATAGCGAAAAAGCCTGCCCGAACGAATGACCTCGGCGATTGCATCGATTTCTTCCTGGCCTGCGACATACATCGAACATCTCCTTTATTTTCTGAGGAGAGCCTAGCTGTGAATTGGTCGCCGAATGAGAGCCAATGAAAGCCAGTCATTAGGAACCACTTTGCGCAGCGATCATCTTGCGGGAAACGTACCAAAGCGGGCGGTGTGGCGGCCGGCTAGCCCCCAATCGCCTCCGCGTGATGGCAGGCCACCGCATGGCCGCCGACATCCCGCAACGCTGGGCGCTCCTGGCTGCACAGATCCGTGGCGTGGGGGCAACGGCCGTGGAAGGCGCAGCCGCTGGGCGGGTCGAGCGGCGACGGCATCTCGCCTTTCAGCACCACGCGTTCATGGCGATGTGCCGGGTCCACCGACGGCGTGCTGCCCAGCAGCGCAATCGTATAGGGGTGCCTCGGGGCCTCGAAGATCGCGTCCTTGGGCCCCTGCTCCACCGTGCGGCCGAGATACAGGACCAGCACGTCGTCGGCAAGATGCCGAACCACGCTGAGATCGTGGCTGATGAACAGATAGGCCAGCTGGAACTCATCCTGCAGATCCATCATCAGGTTCAGCACCTGGGCCTGGACCGACAAATCCAGGGCGGAGACCGGCTCGTCGGCGACCACGATCCTGGGGTTCAGCATCAACGCCCGGGCAATGGCGATGCGCTGGCGCTGGCCGCCGGAGAACATATGCGGGTATCGATGGTAATGCTCGGGCCGGAGACCAACCTTGGCCATCACCGCCCGGGATCGCTCGGCCCGCGCTGTCGCCGACAGATCGGTGTTGATAACCAGCGGCTCCTCCAGGATCGCGCCAACCTGCTTGCGCGGGTTCAGGGATCCGAACGGGTCCTGGAAGATCATCTGCACCGTCTTCCGCAGATGCTGACGCTGCTCGCGAGAGGTGTCCGAGACGACGTCGATCCCGTCGATCTCCAGCGCACCGCTGGTCGGCGGCTCGATCTGGGTGACCATCCGGGCCACCGTCGACTTGCCCGAGCCGGACTCTCCGACCACGGCCAGGGTCTTGCCCGGCGTCAGGATGAAATCGACCCCGTCGACCGCCTTCAGCACCGCATCCGGTCGACGGAATCCGGTCTTCATCCTGTAATGCTGCCTCAATTCAGTGGCGGCCAATATCGTCGTCATATGGGCACCCCATCCGATCCAAGCGGACGATGACAGCGGACCTTGCCGTCGCCGCCCCCGACTCCCGACGGATCCGGGCGCAGGGCGGGCGCCTCGGCCCGGCATCGATCCTCGGCGAACCGGCATCGCGGATTGAACAGGCATCCTTCCGGCCGGTCATACGCCCCCGGCACGACCCCCGGCAGCGTCGGCAGCCGGCGGCCGAGCGTGTGTCGCTCGGGCAGCGAGTCCAACAAGGCCGCCGTGTAGGGTTGGACCGGCGCATGGAACAGGGCGTTCACATCGCGCTGTTCCACGACCTGGCCGGCATACATGACGACAACCCGTTGAGCGGTTTCCGCGACGACGCCCATATCATGGGTCACCAGCACCAGCGCCATCCCCCGGTCGCGCTGAAGTTCGACCAGAAGGTCGAGGATTTGCGCCTGGATGGTGACGTCCAGGGCGGTGCTCGGCTCGTCCGCGAACAGCAGTCGTGGATTGCATGAGATCGCCATGGCGATCATGACGCGCTGGCTCATGCCGCCGGAAAGCTGATGCGGAAAGGCCGACAGGCGGCTTTCCGGCGCCGGTATGCCGACCTGATCGAGCAACTCGATCGCCCGCCGCCGCCGCTCCTGCCTCGTCCCGCCAACATGGACCTTCAAGGTCTCCATAATCTGGAAGCCGACCGTGAAGCAAGGGTTCAGGCTGGTCATGGGCTCCTGGAAGATCATCGCGATATCGCGGCCCACCAGCCGGCGGCGGTCGCGCGCGCTCATGCCGATCAGGTTCTGGCCGGCAAATTCGATCTTGTCGGCGGTGATGATCCCGGGTGATGCCACCAGTCCCATCACCGCCAGCATGGTCACGCTCTTGCCGGAGCCGGACTCGCCGACAATGCCGAGCAGATCGCCCTCGTTCAGGGTGATATCGACGCCCTCGACCGCCCGGAAATGGCCGCGGGAGGTCGGGAACTCGACCGTCAGGTTGCGGACTTCCAACAGCGCCATCAGCGTTTCAGCTTTGGATCGAGAGCGTCGCGCAATCCGTCGCCCAACAGGTTGAAGGCCAGAACGGTGACCAGGATCGCCAGCCCGGGCAGGGTCACCACCCACCAGGCGCTCTGGATGAATTGCAGGGCATTGGCCAGCATGGTGCCCCATTCCGGTGTCGGCGGCTGGGCGCCCAGGCCCAGAAAGCCGAGCGCGGCGGCGTCGAGGATGGCCGTGGAGAAGCCCAGCGTCGCCTGCACGATCAGTGGTGCTGCGCAATTCGGCAGCACGGTGACGACCATCAGCCGGACCATGCCGGCACCGCTGATCCGCGAGGCGGTGACGTAGTCCTTCGACATTTCGTTGATCACCGAGGCCCGGGTCAGGCGCACATAGTGGGGAATGACGACGATGGCGACCGCCATCATCGCGTTGGTGAGGCTGGGGCCCAGAATGGCGACGATCACAATCGCCAGCAGCAGCGCCGGCAGCGCCATCATGATGTCCATGGCCCGCATGATGAGGACCTCGACGATGCCGCGGAAGAACCCTGAGATCAGGCCAAGCAGGATGCCGACGCTCAGCGACAGCGTGACCACGATGCCGCCGATCAACAGGGACAGCCGCGCGCCATGGATCAGGCGCGAGAGTATGTCACGCCCGATATCGTCGGTTCCCAGGATGAACCGGGCCGAGCCGCCCTCGGCCCAGGCCGGCGGCGTCAGGAAGGCGTCGGTGTACTGCTGGATCGGCGAGTGCGGCGCGATCACATCGGCCCCGATCGCAATCAGGGCGATGAAGACAATCGTCACCAGCCCGCCGACCGCGCCCTTGTTGACGCGGAAATAGCTCCAGAACTCGGCGATCGGGTGCGGCGGCGCCTGATCGGACAGCGTGCCGGATTTCAGTTCGGATTCGGCCTCGGCCCCGGCCTTGGCTATGTCGGTTCCGGTGCTCATGGCGCTACTTTGACCGGCTGATACGCGGATTGATGACACCGTAGAGGATGTCGACCACGAGGCTCACGAAGATCACGGTGGTCGCCACCAGCAGCACGCCGCCTTGCAAGGTCGGGTAGTCGCGCCGGCCGATCGCCTCGATCAGCCATTTGCCGATGCCCGGCCAGGCAAAAATGGTCTCTGTCAGGATCGCGCCCCCCAAGAGCACCCCGACCTGTAGCCCGACCACGGTCACCACCGGAATCAAGGCGTTGCGCAGGGCATGGATCCAGGTCACCCGCAGCGGCGACAGGCCCTTGGCGCGGGCGGTCCGCACATAATCCTCGCTCAACACTTCCAGCATGGCCGAACGGCTCATGCGCGAGATCACCGCGAGCGGGATGGTGCCAAGCACGATGGTCGGCAGGATCAAATGGCTGACGGCGGATTTGAAGGCGCCCGGTTCGTCCGACAACAGCGTGTCGATCAACATGAAGCCGGTCACCGGCTCGACCCAGAACAGCACCGAAATTCGCCCGGACACCGGGGTCCAGCCCAACGCCACGGAGAATCCCAGCATCAGCAGGATGGCCCACCAGAAGATCGGCATGGAATAGCCGGTCAGCGCTGTCGCCATTACCGTGTGGTCGAACACGGTTCCCCGCCTTGTAGCCGCGAATATCCCGGCCGGAAGACCGATGATCACGGCGAACAGGATGGCGCAGGTCGACAGTTCGATGGTGGCCGGGAACAGGGTCAGGAATTCCTCCAGCACCGGCTTGCGGGTGACCACCGATTTGCCCAGGTCGCCCTGGAGCACATCCAAGATATAGATACCGTATTGCTCCAAAACCGGGCGGTCGAGGCCCAGCTCGGCCCGCAACAGGGCATGGCGTTCCGCATCGATGCCCCGTTCGCCGACCCGCAACTCGATGGGGTCGCCGGGCACCAATCGGATCAACGCGAATGTCAGCAGGGTCACCCCGAAGAAGGTCGGGATGACCAGGCTGACCCGCGTGAGCAGAAATCGGATCATGAAGCGGCTTTGTTCTATTGAACGAAAGGCGGAACCGGTTGGGCCGGTCCCGCCTCTATCGCTCGGCTAGTTCAGCGATACACCGTAGAACTGATGCCCACCGAACGGGTCGATGAGATAGTCCGCCACTTCGCTGCGCATCGGCATGTAGACCACCGAATGGGCGATCGTCACCCACGGCGCCTGGTCCTTGAAGACCGCCTGTGCCTCTTCGTGCAGGCGGGTCCGCTCCGCGACGTCGGTGGTCCGCTTGGCCTGCACCACCAGATCGTCGAACGGCGCATAGCACCAGCGCGCCCGGTTGGTGCCGTCAGTGGCCGCATCGCAGCCCAGCAGCACATGCAGGAAGTTGTCCGGATCGCCATTGTCACCGGTCCAGCCCAACAGCACGGTGTCATGCTCGCCCAGCTTGGAGCGGGAGAGGTACTCGCCCCACTCGAAAGTGACGATCTCGGCTTCCACACCGACATCGGCCCAGTTCGACTGGATGATCTCAGCCATCCGACGGGCGTTCGGGTTGTACGGCCGCTGAACCGGCATGGCCCAGATGTTGGTCTTCAGGTCGGACGCGCCGGCTTCCGCCAGCAAGGCGCGCGCGCCGGCCGGATCGAAGGGATAGTCGGCCACGTTCTCGTTATACGACCAGATGGTCGGCGGAATCGGGTTGGTGGCCGCGGTGCCCGCGCCCTGGAAAATGGCCTCGATGATAGCGCTCTTGTTGACCGCCATGTTCAGCGCCCGGCGAACCCGGATGTCGTCGAACGGTGCGTGCTCGACGTTGAACGCCAGATAGCCGACGTTCAGGCCTTCCTGCTCCAGCACGGTGAGGCTGGAATCGGCCTGCATGCCGCCAACATCAGCGGGGTTCGGATAGGGCATCACATGGCACTCGCCGGCTTTCAGCTTGGCGTAGCGCACCGATGCATCCGGCGTGATCGAGAAGATCAGCGTGTCGATGTCGGCGGCGCCGCCCCAATAATCGGCATGGGCGCTGTAGCGGATGACCGCGTCCTTCTGATAGTCCACCAGCTGGAACGGTCCGGTACCCACCGGCTCCAGATCGATCTTCTCAGGCGTGCCGGCGGCCATCATGGCATCGGCGTGCTCCTTCGACATGATCGATGCGAAATCCATGCCCATATTGGCCAGGAACGGCGCTTCCGGCTGGTTCAGCACGAAACGCACGGTGTATTCGTCGACCATATCCACGGATTTCAGCAGGGCGGGAATGCCCATGCCCTGGAAATACTCGTAGCCGCCGCCGGCACCGGTCAGCCCGTGATAGGGATTGGTGTCTTTCCACTGACGCTCAAAGGAATGCACCACGTCTTCGGCGTTGAAGTCGCGGGACGGGGTGAAATCGCCATTGCTGTGCCATGAAACACCACGACGCAGATTGAAGGTGTAGACCAGCCCGTCATCGGAGACCTGCCAGGACTCGGCCAGCGCCGGCACAATGTTGGTGCTGCCGCGCTCGAACTCGACCAGACGGTTGAACATCTGACGCGACGAGGCGTCGAAGGTGGTGCCGGAGGTATAGAGAGACGGATTGAAACCCTCCGGGCTTCCCTCCGAACAATAGACCAGCGTCGCTGCGCCGGCGGCGCTCGACAGGCCAGTCGTCAGGACGACTCCGGCCGCGAGCGCGATAAACTTGTGTTTCATGTACTGGCTTCCTCTCCTGATGCCATTTGCTGCGCCGTTGGGCCCCGGGAGGCTCGGCGCGTTTCTTTGGTCGGCCGGATGGACATCCGATGGAATGCCCAAAATACAGGCACGGCCAAGCTGCGCGCACTTTGGTCCAGTCAGGTTCGGAAGGCAAGTATTGCAGGCCGCTCGCCGCGACACGGGCGCGTGAGCCTTGACGCACGTCAATGGCCGGGGCGGAACCTTGCGTCAGCATTGAACTTTCGAACCCGGAGCGTCCCATGGACCATCGATTCAAAACCGCCCTCATCCGGTCCCTCCTGCTGACCGCAACAGAGCTTGCAGGATACCCGATGACGGCCCAGGCCGACCGGGAGGTCTGGGCGCCCGCCCTCACCGATCAGATCTTCGAAGACCATCAATGCGTCGTCGCCTTTCTGAGCCAGGTCGTTGAGCGGGAAGTCGACGGCTGCGATGTTGTGATTGCCAAGGTCCATTGCGAGGACGACCGCGCATTCGACATCTATCGCGACAACCCGCTGCGCCGGTTCGACATCACCGAATGCGAACGCCCGAACCAGGAAACCTGCTGAGCGCCAGGCGTCCGGCGCGAATACGACCCCGCCATCTTGACAGGTCGGAAATCGGATCCAAATATAGAACGAACGCTCGTTTTATTTATTGAATGGAGATTCTGCAGTGGAGATGCGATTCGAGGCGGTCGGGCGCTGGTTTATAGCGATGGGGTTGATCTCCCTCTTCTTCCTGGGTCTCGCCGTCCTGGAACTCATCTGGGACCGGGTCACCGGCGGCCGCCCCAGGCTGGCGGAAACCGGGGCCAATGTGGCGATCGCCGCAGGCAACGAATTGCTGAACCGGACAGCCTACGGGGCGGTCTTCGTGGTCGGGCTGTTCCTGGCCGAGCCTCTGGCCCTGTTCGACATCCCGATGGGCGGCTGGTGGAGCTGGGCGCTGGCGATCCTGGCCGCAGATTTCAGCTATTACTGGATGCATCGCTGGGAGCACGAAATCCGCGTGTTGTGGGCCTATCACAGCGTCCACCACTCCTCCCCCGAATTCAATCTGAGCACCGCCTACCGGCTCGCCTGGGTCGAAGGGTTGGTGGAGTGGCTGTTCTTCGTCCCCATGGTTATCGTCGGCTTCGATCCGGTGCAGACGCTGGTGGCGATCCTGGTGGTGGTGATCTACCAGACCTGGATCCACACCCAGAAGATCGGCCGGTTGGGCTGGCTGGACCGGGTGTTCAACACGCCATCGGCGCACCGGGTTCATCACGGCGCCAACACCCGCTACCTCGACCGCAATTACGGTGGCATTCTGATCCTTTGGGACCGGCTGTTCGGGACCTATCAAGCAGAGGACGAGCCGGTGCAATTTGGCATCACCGAACCGCTGGGCAGCGCCAACCCCCTGGTGATCAACTTCCACGAATTCCTGGCTATCGCGAGGGATTGCCTGAAATCCGCTCGTCTCTCGAACGTGCGACGCTTCATTTTCGGCCGCCCCGGCTGGCGGCCGCCGGAGGTCTGACCCATGCCGCGCAAACACGACGCCGCCCTCGCCGAGAGCCGCCGCCGCGAGATCCTCGACGCCGCCGCCAAATGCTTCGTGCGTCGTGGCCTGCACGCCACCTCCATGCGGGAGATCCTCGCCGAGGCGGGTCTGAGCACCGGCACCGTCTATAACTATTTCGACAGCAAGGACGCCATCATCGAGGCCATGGCGGCCCGCGAACGGGGCGAGATCGATGAATTGGCGGCCTATCTGGAAGGCGCCGGTGACGCCCGACGGGCCATTGTCGAGGCGGTCAACGCGATCATCCTGGAATGCTCACCGGACGACGCCCGGCTGAGCGTCGAATTGCTGGCGGAGGCCAGCCGCAATCCGCGCGTCCATGCCGCGGTCACCGCCAATGACAAGGCGTTGCGCGACGCCTTCCTTGGCGCCATCCGTCGCGGCCAGGAAGACGGCCGGATGCCGAGCGGCCAGACGCCTGCGCTGTTGCTGGAGACAGTGGTCGCGGTCTATGAGGGGTTCGTCGGCCGCCTCGCCTTTGACCGTGCCGCCGATCCCCGGCAATTCGCCCGGGCCGCCTCGGATGTACTGAACTGCCTGTTCGAAGGCAGCACCCGGTAGATCACCCCAACCGCCGGGTGGCTCACCCGTGCCGGCGTAAGGTAACCTTCACCAGATCGCCCTCGAGCCGGGCGTCGATCTCGGCGCTCCCGGCGAGCGCGGCGGTGACCGATTTCCGCTGGACCGGGTTCCAGACGACGAACTCACCATCCTCGACGTCGAAATTCCACTGATGCAGCCCGTAATAGCCGTTCTGATGGCCTTCGTTTCGGAAGTGGCTCAACCAGACATAGCCCCCTGGCCGCACCATCTTGACCATCTCGGCGATCGCCAGGACCGGGTCGAAGGCATGGTCGATCGAGTTGCTGGCGTGCACCAGATCGAAGGACCCCTCGGGAAACTGGGTCGAGAGTTCCTCCGCCGAGCCGAGTTGGGTCGGGAATGGCGGGGCCACGCCGGCGTCGTCCAGCAGTCGCTTGTACTCATCCGCCAGCGGGTCGACCGGAACCAGCGAGATCGGACGGCCGCCATATGTCTTTCCGACGAAGGAGATCGGGCCGGCGCCGACATCGAGAATCCGCACGTCCTCTCCAGTGGTGCCGTCCAGCAGCCCGGCGAGGGCAGACTGCAACGGCTGCGCCGGATCGAGAGCATGGCGGAATCTCTCCGAATCGTTGCCACGGGACTCTATCCACAGCTTCCAAAACGAGACTTCCTTGGGCAGTTGCGTGCGCCAGCGACCGCGCGATTCCTGCCGAAGGAAGAGACTGTTGACGATGCGCAGGGCGCCGACAACGAGTGTCGACTCCTTGAGGCGTTGCCTCAGCTTGGTCTTGAGGACCGAGATCGGACTGGCGGCATGGGCTTTGACGTCGGCCACAGGGGTCTCCCGGATCGTATGGGTGCATGGCGACGCGATGTCGGCCATCTCCGCCCGGATAGGACGGGATCATTCCAGCCCAGTGATATCAGCCCGGCCGTTTATTTAGCGTTTACGAAGCGGTTGCGGTCCTATGTCCCCGGCCATGCCGGCCCCACCCGGCGGTTAGGGCGCCAGGCCGCCTCGCCTTCGACCCAAGCGCCAATCGGAGACAGATGGCGAAGGCGGCAGCCCTTGTCCTGAATCGATTGCTCGCCAAATAGGGCCACCTCGCCCTACGCAGCGCAGTGACAATATGTTGTCGACATGACAATATATTGTCCTATTGGATTGGTTCTCGACGCGGACTGGAAACGTGAAGGATCAACGCGAGCGGGCCGAATGTCGGCTATGCCGGATCCAGCCCGGCGCGTCGCTGGAGCGTCTCATCCTGGATGCTGATTTCCTGGCCGGCGAGGTCCCTTGCCTCCTCCGTGCACAGCCAGGCGATCACCTGGGCCGGGACACTGGGCGGGGCGTGCTGGGAACGCTCCATCTGGCTCACCGGATTGATGCCGGAGGCGCGGATCGCCTGCTGCATGTCGGTGTCCACGGTGCCGGGACCAAAGCCGTAGACCCGCACCCCGGCGCCGCCCGCTTCAATGGCAACCGACCGGGTCAGGCTGGCGACCCCGGCCTTGGCGGCGCAATAGGAACTCCAGCCCTCCAGGGCATGATGGGCGGCACCGGAGCTGATATTCACGATGACGCCGCCGCCCTGGTTTCGGAAATGTCCGAGTACCGCCCGGATCCCGTGATAGGTGCCGACCAGATTGACGGTGATGCCATGGGCCCAGCCAGGCGGGGGCGATAGTCTCCATCAGACCGATTGGCTCGACCATGCCGGCATTGTTCACCAGGATGTCGAGTCGGCCGAAGCGGTCGATCGCCGCCGCCACCGCCGCGTCCACCTGGCTATGATCGGCGATGTCGCAGGCCATGGCCTCGGCCGACCCGCCGGCTGCCTGGATGCGCCCGGCAACGGTCCGGCAGGCCGCGACGTTGCGGGCGACCAGAAAGACCGAGGCGCCCTGCCCGGCCATCCGCTCCGCGCAGGCCTCCCCGATACCCTGACTGGCCCCGGTAATCAGGGCCACCTTGCCGGTCAATGGCGCCATACCAATTCTCCCCTTAGGTCCGCCATTTGCGGGCGGACTTCGCCATGCTCAAGATTCCGGCTAATCGTCGTCGTCGTCGGCACCCGTCCCGCCCGAAACCGCGCCGAACGCCTGGAAAGCGATCAGCGCATGGGCGTTGGTGCTCGGGTGGATCAAATCCCAGAACAAGGTACCGCCCAGGGCGCCGGGGTCGAGGCTGAGGCGGAGCGGCGGGCAGACGCCAAACAAGTCAAGGCGACTGCCATCGTTCTGCTGGACCAGACAGGGAAAAGTGACGTTGGCAAAGACCGTGCCGGCCTCCAACAGCGTCTCGAACACCCGCTCCATGTCGAGTACCTGAACGACCAAGCCCTCATCGTCGCCCATCCTGGCCACCGCGGCCGCCAATGCCGCGTTATGCGCCTGGCTCTGAGCGGACAGGAATGACGCCAACAGCGGGTCCGAAAACGTTCCAAGCGGCGTGCGGCCCAGATCCGGCAGGTTGGGCAGGACGAAGCGCCGGGCGCCAATGTCGGCGAGCCGCTCGACCGCATCCATGAGGTCCGCCACGACTTGATCCGGGTCCGCCTGAGGGTCGAAGATGTAGTTGTTGGCGCCGCCCCAGATTACCACCAGGTCGTTGCGGGCGATCGAGCCGCCTGCCACCTCGAAGCTGGCGATCTGGCCGAGAATCCCGGTGCCGGCAAGGGTGGGAAAGATCCCCGAATTGTGGTTGCGTGTGTCGGTTAGGGCGCCCCCTACGGCCTGGTTGTGAGCCAGGGGATTGTCGTCCACGGTGGTATCGAAATCCACCTCGAGCTCTAGCAGCGGACCAAGTGTCTCGACCCAAACCGGACCGTTGGAGAAGCGGCCGTTGAAGTAGAGCGGACTCGGCGGCTCGATCCCGCCCACGAGCGCGAAGAGATTGCCGGAATCCGTCAGACTGTCGCCAAAGGCGTAGAGGTCGGTGACGGGCGCGCGCCCGGAATCATCATCATCATCGGCGGCGGCTTCCAAGCCCCAGCCGACGGTTAGGGCGACGGCCAGCACAGCCGCAGTCAACGATCGAGTCATGGTCATTTTCTCCCCGTTCATTGGGTGCGCGGATGATCCAGCCAAGATCTCCGAAGCACCTCCTTTTGTCCGAGAGTTCTAGCATGCCGGCCTTCGATCTCGAAGCAAGCCTTGCTCGGGATGTCTTAGCTCGAAGGTCAGTCATCGCGCTCGCTCACCGCCATTTTCGCCGACTGTCTTTCGCGATCACGCGTGCCGCATTCCGCCCCGGCAGGCCCGAGACGCCGCCGCCGGGATGGCTGCCCGAGCCGCACAGATAGAGGCCCTTGATCGGCGAGCGGTAGTCGGCGAAGCCGGCGGCCGGGCGCAGGCTGTAGATCTGGTCCAGATGCAGGGCGCCATGAAAAATATCGCCGCCGACAAGGCCCAGATCGCGCTCCAGGTCCAGCGGGCTTTTGATCTGACGGCCGATCACCGATGCCTTGAAGTTGGGCGCGTAGCGGGTGACCGTGTCGATCACCAGATCGGCCACCCGCTCCTTCTCGTCATCCCAGGATCGGCCATCCGACAGCACCGGATGGAAGTGCTGGCAGAACAGGCTGGCGACGTGGCGGCCCTCCGGCGCCAGGCTGTCATCCAGGGTCGAGGGCAGGCACATGGACACCACCGGCTCCCGCGCCCAGCTTCCGGTCTTCGCATCGTCATAGGCCCGTTCCAGATAGCCGAGGGACGGCGCGATATCGACGGTGCCGTTGAGCAACGCCGGGTCGTCATTGCCGTTCAGGCAGGAGAAGCGCGGCAACTCGGACAAAGCGACATTCATGCGGAAGGTGCCGGAGCGACAGCGCCACCCTTCCATATCGGCGACGAAGTCCGGCTCCAGCGCACCGTCCTCGACCAGATCCAGGAACAGCAGCTTGGGATTGACGTTCGACGCCACGGCCCGAGACCGGATCAGCGTGCCATCCGCCAGTTCCACGCCCCCCGCGGCACCATTCTCCACGATCACCCGGGCGACCGGCGCGTCGAGATCGATGGTTACGCCCTTCGATGCAGCTGAGCGGGCCATGGCCTGGGTGATCGCGCCCATCCCTCCCCTGGCATGGCCCCAGGCGGCAGTGCGGCCGTCGATCTGGCCGAAGGCGTGATGCACCAGCACATAGGCCGAACCCGCATTGTACGGGCTGACCATGTTTCCGATGATGCCTTCGAAGCCGAACACGCCTTTCAGCGCGTCACTCTCGAACCATTGCTCGAGATAGTCGCCGATGCTCATGGTCATCAGCTCGACCAGCGCCTTCTGCCGGGACGGCGGCAACCGGCGGACCCGGTTGGCGGATTTGAGCGCGGTCAGCAGATCGGAGAGGCCGCCACCGAGATTGGGCGGCGCCTCGCGCGCCACGGCGCGAAACACCTCGGCCACGTCGACCACCAGATCGTCGAATTGGGGGTAGCGCTCGGCATCGCGGGTGGAGAATTTGGCGATCTCTCGCTGGGCGGTGGCACGGTCGCGGCTGACCAGCAGATAGCGGCCGTCCGGCTGCGGCGCGAAACTGCCGGCCGGCCGGTCGATGATCTCAAGCCCGTGCCGACCCAGCTCCAGATCGGCGATGACATCGGGATCCAGCAAGCTGACCACGTAGGAGTAGACCGAGTTGCGGAAGCCGGGATGGAATTCCTCGGTGAGTGCCGCGCCGCCCGCCACCTTCCGCCGTTCGACCACCCGCACCTTTGAGGCCGGCGCGCGCCAGATAGCCGGCGCAGGTCAGCCCGTTATGGCCGGCCCCGATGATGACGACGTCGGTATCGGTTGCCCTGCCCGGCACCATTGCCCCTCCCCGCGGTCGCGACTATTCCGGGCGCGCCCGTCACCCACGGGTAACCTCCGGGACCGGTCAGCGCAACTCTACGTTCTCACAGCGGATATCGCGAAGATTGCCGGTGACGATCGTGGCCGCGAGATAACAGCCGGTCACGACACTGGCCTTGCGATCGACCAGCCAGAGCGTGTCGCCGCCGACCAGCTCGATTCCGGAAGGCGGGCCGACCTTCGACGATCTGTTGAGCGCAATGGGGTCCGGGTGGACCGCCGAGCCGCGGATCACCTTGACGCCGCCGCCGCGGGACTCGGCGGTTGGCTCCAACTGGATTATCAGCGGCCCAGAGCCGTCCGATTCCCGCTCCTGCGCCAAGGCAAGGTTCCCAAACGCCACCGGCGCCATGACAAGCAAGGCCGCAACCGTCCTGGTTATCGATGCCATCATATCTGCCTACCTGAGTTTCTTAATTGTTTGTAAAGCATAGCAGATCGGGCCGGCCTAATCGAATGGTTTGGGCTGTTGCCCCACGTCAAACCGCAATAGCGGCGTCCCACCAATCGCCCGGAGATGTGCTGACGGTTGCATTATTCTCCATCCGGTCCGACCATCATCGACATTCCGGATGAAGTAGCTCAAGGAACCGATCCGGGAATGGCGGGGAAAGACGGGGAGACAACGGCCGATGTTTGTCAGCAAGGAACAACGAGAGCCTTATTTTTGGGAAGCGATCCTGTCGCTGCTCTCCCTGGTCGTCGGGATCATGCTGTCCATCGTGGTCTATGGCACCGATCCGCACATTCCGATGCTGCTGGGCGTCTTCGTCGCCGCCGTCATCGCCTACCGCGCCGGTTATGCCTGGGACGTCATCCAGGCGGGCATGCTGAAGGGCATCACCAATGCGCTTCAGGCCATCATCATCCTGTTGATCATCGGCATCCTGATCGGCGTGTGGATCCTGAGCGGTGTGGTGCCGACGCTGCTGTATTACGGTCTGAAGATCCTGACGCCGGAGATCTTCCTGCCGGCGGCGCTGCTGATCAGCGCGATCACCTCGCTTGCGACCGGCACCTCCTGGGGCACCACGGGAACCATCGGTGTGGCGCTGATGGGCATCGGCGCCGGGCTTGGATTCCCACTGCCGTTAATCGCGGGCGCGGTGCTGTCGGGCGCCTATTTCGGCGACAAGATGTCGCCGCTCTCCGACACCACCAACCTGGCGCCGGCCATGGCCGGGACCGACATCTACACCCACATCCGGCACATGACCTATACCTCGGGGGTGGCCTTCGGCCTGACCCTGGTGATCGAGATCGTGCTCGGGTTCTTCTACGGTGGCGGCGAGGAAAACCTGAGCGCGGTTCAGGAGATCATCGCGACCCTGGATCGGGACTTCACGGTTGGGCCGTGGCACCTCATTCCCGCCATTCTTGTTATCGTCTGCGCCTATCGAAAATACCCCGCCATACCGGGGTTGGTGGCGGGCGTATTATCGGCTGTGGTCCTGGGGGTCATCTTCGAAGGCGTCGACTATCCGGCCCTGCTGGACGCGGCCTATAGCGGCTATGCCAGCAATACCGGCGTCGAGGCCGTCGATTCCCTGATCAGCAAGGGCGGTTTCACATCCATGCTCTACGCCATCTCGATCGTCATCTGCGCGATGATGTTCGGCGGGATCATGGAGGAGACCCATCAACTCAAGGTCATCGTCGACCGCATCCTGCGCATGGCCAAGTCCGACGGCTCGCTGATCACGTCGACGGTCCTGACCTGCCTGGGCGCCAATCTGGTGCTCTGCGACCAGTACATGGCGATCGTCATGGGAGGCCGAATGTACGCCCAGGCCTATCGCGATCGCGGGTTGCACGCCAAAAACCTGTCACGGGCGGTGGAGGACAGTGCCACCGTGACCGCCAATCTTGTGCCGTGGAACTCAGGCGGTGTCTATCAAGCGGGGGTCCTGGGGGTTCCAACCATCGTCTACCTGCCCTTCAACTTCTTCTGCTGGCTGTCGCCGCTGGTGACGCTTGTATACGGCTGGGCCGGATGGACCATTCACCCGCTGGACAAGGCAGAGGAGCAGGCCACCGCCGCCGAGACGGCGCCCGCGGAATAGGAATGCGCGCGATGCCGATATCCACGACTAACGGACTGTTGAAGATCACGCTCGCGATCGCGCTGTTGTGCCTCTTGCCGGCCCAGTCGCTCCAGGCGCAAGACCGGGAACTGAGCCCGGAGTCGACGCTGTCCGGCGTGCTGGCGCGGGGGAAACTCAGGGTCTGTTTCGAGGCCGGCTATTTTCCCTTCGAGATGATCGGTACGCGATCGGGTCTGCGCGAACGGGCTTTGCGCCCGGCCGATGAACGACGGGGCGGCCAGGTCACGCAGTTCGGCGGCTTCGACATCGACCTGGCCCGCGAGATGGCGCGCCAACTCGGTGTCGATTTCGCGCCGGTCAACACCCGCTGGAACAGCATCATCCCCTCCCTCACCCTGGGCCGCTGCGACATCATCATCAGCGGGATGTCCGCCACCAACGCACGCCGTCAGTCCGTGGAATTCTCCGATCCCTATATGCGGATCGGGCAGACAGTGCTGCTGAATGCGGCACTCGCCAACGAAATCGGCTCCCATGGCGATCTGAACGATCCAAAATACACCGTGGCCTCGAAGCCTGGAACGACGGGCGAGGAGGCTGTCAGTCGGTTCATGCCGGAGGCCGAATACCGCCCGTTCGAGTCGGAGTTGGACGCAGCCTCGGCGGTCGCCAATGGCAATGTGGATGCCTTCGTCTACGACCAGCCATTCAACGCCACCTTTGTGGCCATGACCGGGTCTGAGAATGTGGTGTTTCTCGATCAGCCCTTTACCGATGAGGCAATCGCCTTTGCCATCCGCAAGGGTGATCCCGAGTTCCTGGCGTGGCTGAACGGCTTCCTCAGCGACCTCAGGGCCGATGGCAGCTATGAGCGGATCCACGGCAAATGGTTCGAGTCGACAAGCTGGTTCGATCTCTACCGCTGACGAGCGGAATACCCCTATGCAGCGGCCCTCGCCTTCGCCTGCTCCCGCGCCTGCCGGACAAGGACCAGGGCCTCGCCGATCACCGCTTCGGCTGCGCCCGGTTTGTGGGCGTTCTCCGACAAATGCCGCCGCCAGATCTTTGCCCCCGGCAGCCCCTGATACAGGCCGAGGATGTGGCGGGTGATGGCATTGAGCGAGGTGCCGGCGGCGCATTCCGCGGCGACATAGGGCAGCAACGCCTCGATGGCGTCGTCGCGGGACGATGCCGGGGCGCCCGAGCCGAAGAACCGCCGGTCGACGTCGCCCAGGATGGCCGGGGATTGATAGGCCGCCCGGCCGAGCATCACACCATCCAGCCCGGCCGCATGGGCCAGATGCGCCTCGGCCTCGTCGAGCGACTGCACGCCGCCATTCAGGACGATCTCCAGACCCGGGAAATCCTGCTTCAGCCGATAGACCCGCTCATGGTCGAGCGGCGGCACCTCGCGGTTCTGCCTCGGGCTGAGGCCGCTGAGCCAGGCCTTGCGGGCATGGATGATGAAAGTGCCGCAGCCCTCGGCCGCCACGGTCTCGACGAAACCGCGAAGGTCCTCATACCGGTCCCGATCGTCGATGCCGATCCGGGTCTTGACCGTCACCGGCAGGCCGCAGGCCCGGCCCATGGCGGCAACGCTGGCGGCCACGGTCCCAGGCTCGGCCATCAGGCAGGCGCCGAACCGCCCCGACTGCACCCGGTCGCTTGGGCAGCCCACATTGATGTTCACCTCGTCATAGCCGAACGCTTCGGCCATCTCCGCCGCCAACACCATCTCATCCGGATCGGCGCCGCCGATCTGAAGCGCCACCGGATGTTCGATATCGGAAAAACCGAGCAGCCGCTGCCGGTCGCCATGCCGGATCGCCGCGGCGGTGATCATCTCGGTATAGAGCAGCGCATCGCGCGTCAGCCCGCGATGGAACACCCGGCAATGCCGGTCGGTCCAATCCATCATCGGGGCGACTGACAGTGTGCGGTTTACGCGGGACGTCACCGGTCGTTCCTAAGTGTCTTTGGTTCGTGCGGGTTATAGCCGCTTTTCGGTATTTGGAGAAACCGGCCTGCCAGCCACTTCAATAAGAGAAACGAAAATGATAGTCCTGCATGCATCGGACTCATTGGCGGCGATCGACCCCCTGCACTAACTATGTCAGTCGGGTCGAGCGCCACCAGCCCATTGGATAGCGGCGCGCGAGGACAGAAGCGGCCAGAGCAAGAGGATCGAGAGGCACCGTGCCCGCGTCCGCTGACGCCACAGTGAAAATCGCCACGCCGAAACACCTTCTCCGCCTGGCCGGAGAGCGTTTCTTCGGCCGCGGCGAAGCCTATTTTGCCGACGGTGCGGTTAAGTCGATCCGCCCCTACGACGGCGGCGTCAAGGCGATCGTCCAAGGAACACGCCGCTATCGGGTGCATCTCTGGGCGGAGGACGGCGAGCTCGGTTATCACTGCACCTGCCCGATCGGACACGAGGGCGAATTCTGCAAGCACTGTGTGGCCGTCGGCCTTGCTTGGCATGCCGGCGACGGGGACGGCGAAACCGGTGCGGGCAAACAAATCTCATCGAATGTCACCGAAGGAGATGTGCGGGACTATCTGGTACGGCTGGGCAGGGAAGAGTTGGTAACCCTGGTCCTAGAACAGGTGGATAAAGACGAGCGCTTGCACCGCAAGCTCACGCTTCGGGCCGCCCAGGCGCTGCCGGGAGGCTCGGGCCCATCGGTCTGGAAGGAGACGCTCGACAACGCCATCGAGGTAGATGACTACGATCACTACCAAGGGGCCTACGACTATGCCGGCGGCATCGAGGAGGTGATCGACTCCCTCGAGGTTCTGCTGCGAAGCGGACGGGCGGAGAGCGTCATCGGACTGGCCGAATACGGGCTGGACGCGGTCGAGGAAAGCCTCGAACACGTCGACGACTCAGACGGCTATATGGGCGGCTTGCTCCAGCGGCTACAGGAGCTGCATCTCGAAGCCTGCCGGGTCGCACGGCCCGACCCCGTGGATCTGGCGGAGCGGCTGTTCGAGGCGGAGATGGACTCGGACTACGGCATCTTCCACCGGGCCGCTCTGGTCTACGCCGACATACTGGGTGAGACCGGGCTCGCGGCCTATCGCCGGCTGGCCGAGGCGGACTGGGCGAAGATTCCGGAGCTGGCGCCGGGCGACAGGGACCCGGACCGCTACGGCCGGCGGTTCCGGATCACCTCGATCATGGAAGCACTGGCAAGGGCTTCGGACGATTTCGACGCCTTGGTGGCCGTCAAGTCCCGCGACCTGTCCGAGCCATACGCCTTCCTGCGGATCGCCGAGCTTCATCAGGACAGGGGAGACGCGGACGGAGCCCTCGACTGGGCGGAATGGGGCTGGCGAGCCTTCTCGGGCACGCAGCGCGACGAGCGGCTCCGCGCCTTCATCGCCGACGCCTTCCAGGCACGGGGCCGCCACGACGAAGCGATGGGGCTCATCTGGGAGGCGTTTGCGGAGCATCCTTGTCTGGAAACCTACCATCAGCTGAAACAGCATGGTGGACGCGCCGGGACGTGGCCCGGCTGGCGCACGAAGGCCTTGGCCCTCATCCGTGAGCGTATCGCCGACAGGGAGGCGGAACCCCCAAGCTGGCAGCTTTGGTCGCGTACGCCATCACGGATCACTCCCTGCTTGTCGAGATCTTTCTGGCCGAGGGCGATCCGGCCGCCGCCTGGCGTGAGGCCCAGGCTGGCGGCTGCACCGAGGGTCTATGGCTCAAGCTTGCGGAGACTCGGGAGCGGAGCCACCCGGAGGACGCCGTACGGATCTACAAGACCCACGTCACCGCCCTGCTCCGCAACACGGGCGACAGAGTGTACGGGGAGGCCGTCCGTTATCTGGAAAAGATGGAGGCAGTCTTGGATCGGTCCGGCGCGGAAGCCGGGTTCCGACCTTACCTAACCGAGATCCGGGCGATGCACACGCGCAAGCGCAACTTGATGAAGATGCTCGATCGGAAGGGTTGGTGAACACGGAAATGCGCCGGCTCAAGAGAAACACTTCTTGCGGACACACGGTATGGGCGACGCCGAGGACGACTGGGACGAGACTGATCTGGAGGCATGGGAGAGTCGGGAAGTGGCACAGGCCCTCTCACCCGCCGGCATTGCGGAGCAAAACAAGCTGCTGCTTCGTCAGTACCGGCACTTTCGCCGTGCCGCCGACGCCGTGACCACGGCTTGGGAGGAACGCCCGGAGGTCGCGGCCGTGGCGCTGATCGGCTCCTTGGCCACGGCGCCCTGGAAGGAGGTTCCCCCCTTTCCCCCCTTATCGCCGGGCAAGGATCGCGCTATGGCACGAATGCAAGGATGTCGACCTGGCGGTCTGGCTCACGGATCTAGGCGGCCTCAATGACTTGCGCAAGGCCAAGGACCGGGCTGTGCGGCAGCTCTTCCAGGAAACCGGGATCGGCGTCGCATCCCATCAGCTCGATGCCTTCATCCTCGATCCGGCACGGACCGCTATCGCGGTCGGCTCTGCCGGTTCAATCGCTGTCCCAAGGGAAAGCGGGAGTGCCTGGCGCCCGGCTGTGGCGCAGCAAGGTTCCTTCAGCAACACGAGGAATTCCAATGGCGGCCGGAGTCCTTGGCCGGAGACCGCATGGTCCGACTGTTCGACCGCTCCATCAGCCGGCTTGCCCGTGCCGCCGACCTCCCCCTCCCGGAAGACGAACACGCAGACGCCCATAGCGGAGCAACGACATCGCTTTTCGTGTCATGCCACGACAAACATGGCCGGCAAGCGGCCGGCCTTGCACAGGCATTCAATGGAGCAAAAATGACAGCATTGCTGTCAACGCATCCAATGCTGTCACAAGAGGCGATATCATGGCCACGCTGACGATCCGGAACATCGACGACGAGACCAAACGCCTGCTGCGGCAGCGGGCAGTCCACCACGAGCACTCGATGGAAGAGGAGGCCCGGCAGATCCTCCGATCGGCCGTGGCGCCGCATCCGCCCGGGGGCAAGCCGCTGGACGATCTGCTGGTCGAGCTTTGTCCGGGGCTTGAGCTGCCGGACGTCCGCTACCGCAGGCCGCATGAGCCGATCGCGCTGTGATTCTGCTCGACACCAATATTGTTTCGGAACCACTAAAGCCCAATCCAGATTCCGCGGTCGTGCAATGGCTGAACACCCAGGCGCCGGGGGACCTCTATCTCCCCGCCATCGTAGCGGCCGAGCTCTACTACGGCTGGTCGATCCTGCGGGGCGGCCGGCGCTAACGGGTGAGCGGCGACCTGATCGACCGGGTCGTAAGTCAATTCGAAGGACGCGTCGTTCCTTTCGACCTGGCGGCCGCCGTCGAGTAGCGCGGCCTCATGGCGGCGGCCAGATCCGCCGGTCTCGGCCTTCCGAACCTCGACGGCCAGATTGCGGCGATCGCCAGCGCACAGGGCGCGGCTCTCGCGACCCGCAACGTCAAGCACTTCGAGCAATCGGATCTCCCGCTTCTCTATCCGTGGGAAAGCACCCGGTAACCCGTCGGGAACGATGCTTGGCACAGGGCCGGCTCGTGCCGGCACATCTCCGGTGCAGGGCGGCCCAACCCGACCTTCGCGCAGAGTACCAACCGGTCGGTCGCCGAGAAACTAGCGCGCGGCAATCGGCAGTGGTGCTTGGTCCAAGGAGCAATGCGCGGTATTCATACAATTATTACGAGTTAGATGACGTATTTTTCGAATGGATCAAGGAAGCTGCCATGCGCGAATGCGATTTGATCATGAAAGGCGGTATCACATCCGGTGTCGTTTATCCGCATGCCATCGTGGAAATCGCGAGGGAATACCGGCTACGCAATATTGGCGGCACTTCCGCGGGCGCCATGGCGGCTGTCCTCGCCGCGTCGGCCGAATACCGCCGGCAAGCGTCGCCGTCCAATCCGGATTTCACAGGCTATGACGGCATCGCCGAGATCGCCGGTGATCTGGGCGAAGATATGCAATCGCTCTTCCAGCCCTCGCCCGCGCTCGCAAAGCTGTTCGACATCCTCATCGGTACGCTCAACCGGCCTCCCGGCAGGGGACTCGTACCCGCGTTCGTGCTGGGCACGCTGAAGGCCTATTGGAAACGCACGCTGGTAGCAGTGGTTCTCGGATTGGCGGCCGGGGTGTTCTGTGGGTGGTCGGGTGGGGCCTGGCACATCGCAATTGGCGCGGTCGTCGGCATCGTACTGGCGATAGCACTCGCCGCTATTTTGGTGGGATTTGCGCTCTTCCGGGCGGTTTCACGCGACCTGCCGGCTCATGATTTCGGCATCTGCACGGGCCGCACAATGCCCGGCCAAGAAAAGCCCGGCTTCAGCGACTGGATTGCCGACAAGATCGACCAGATCGCGGGCAATCTGGGGTCGGACGGCAGGCCGGACGCGCCGCTGACCGTGGGTCAACTGGCCAAACGGGGCGTCACGCTGGCCACATTGACCACCGATCTCTCCTCCCAGCGGCCCTATCAGCTTCCTCTCAAGAGCAGGCACCACTTCTTCAGCCTCAGCGAGTTCAAGACGCTTCTCCCGGAGCGCGTGGTACGCCATCTGAAGCGCGAGGATCTGCGGTTCAAGACGGAAGACCCCCAGGCGCCACAAGATCTCTACCGGCTTCCAACGGGCGACGATTTCCCGGTGCTCCTCGTCGCGCGGATGAGTCTCAGTTTCCCGGGGTTGATCAGCGCCGTGCCGCTCTACCGGGCCGACTACCAGCTCGATAAATTGCCGGACGGCAAGCCCAGGATCCGCCGTTGCCTGTTTTCGGATGGCGGCATCTCCTCAAACTTCCCAATCCATTTCTTCGATTCGTTTTTGCCGCGGCGGCCCACTTTCGGCATCGCGCTCGCAAGTTGGGAGAAGGAACGCCACGGAGAGGAACGGGTTCACCTGCCCCAACGCGGACGCCAGAGCACCGATCTCGCGGTACGCGAGGTCAAACTCCTGCGCAACTTTCTCTCCGCGATCCTCAACACCGCAAAGGACTGGCAGGACACATTGCAGTCGCTGCTGTCCGGCTATGCCGAGCGCATCGTGGAGATCAGGCTCGACGATGCCAGCGAAGGCGGCATGAATCTCACCATGGACCCGGATACAATCGCACGCCTCTCTGAGTATGGCCGTGAGGCGGGGCGGACGCTGGTGACGGAATTCGAATTCGACGAACATCGCTACCTGCGCGCGCTCTCACTCCTGCCCACCCTGGAAGGCTCCCTCGACGGGCTATCCAAGAGCTACGAATCCGGCCCGGATGGCGCCGAACCCGACGCGTATACCTATGCACAGATCCTCACCGACTATGCCTCCCGGAGCTTCAAGGACAATCCGGAGGAATGGCGCAAAGAGGTGCTCGACGGCTTTGCCGGGGCGCTCGCGAAAATCGGAGCCGAGGCGGCTAGGAACCATGATCAGGGGAAAGGGAAGAATGTGCGCACTGGCAACATTCCGTCAGTCGATGCCCGGATCAGCCTGATTGCGGAGGCCGACCGCGTGCCCGTTCATGCGGCGGACGGAAACGGTTCGGGCCCGGCTGATCCGTCAGCCTGAGGGAGTACGCTGGATGTTCTTCTTCGATCATGCACTCCGCGCCAGCTTACTTCCGAGGTCTCTCATACCGAAATTCGTCAATGACGATCAGCGCGTGATTGCCGCCTTTCTGATGCTGCCTGAGAAAGAACGGCTTCAGAGCGATGTGCCGCAGGTCTGGAAGCGCGCGTTGAAGTCCGATGTAATCTCGGCGCTGAGCCAGATTTCGCATGACAAATGCGCCTTCTGTGAAAGTCGGGCGACATCTCTGCAACCCTATCGATTCCGACCACCCGCTTATGCCGTTCCAAGCAAAAATCCGCAGGACCGCTATTCCTATCTCTGGCTCACGTTCAACTGGGAAAATTTCTTTCCCATATGTTCGGATTGCCTCCCGAGCGACAAATCCTACTTTCCAGTGACCGGCCAGCGGGCGGCCCCGCCCGAAAGCGCCTTCCTACGACTATCGGAGGAGACCGCGCCCGGGATCAAACCGGACGAGAAGGCAATCCTCTATTACCCTGGCGAGTTATCACGGCCACGGCCGGCCTTCGATTTCAGTCTGGACGGGACGCTAAGCGCGGGCAATCCCCGGGCCGAGCAGACGATTCGGCATTTCCAACTCAAACCGGAGCGAGCTGGTCTTGGCGCGACGCCAGGTCATCGAGTCTCGCATTACTGCCTTGCGTGGGCTCATGGCGACAGAGAGCCTTGAGGACCTGAGCGCTCTCGAATTCGCGGGCACGGTCCTTGCCTTACTCGATCAGGTAACGGGCGCGCTAAGCGAAATTTACAGGTCCAATCGGCCCAAAACCCCTGATGAGATCGTCGCCGCGATGGATAGGTGGAGCACGCACACCGACCATCCCGCCAACATTGCCCGCGCACTCGACGGGCTGGAAGACAAGAGGAAAAAGGGTGCCGATCGCCGGCGAAGAGCCGCAGTCTCACGCCCTCGACCTTCGGCATCGGCATCGGCAGCGCAGCTCAGGCACGCACGCCTCTCGCGTGTCAGCCTCTCCAATTGCAAATCGCTCGAGGCGATCCGTTTTGAGCTGCCCGAGGCAATCCGCAATGCCGGCCGAACCGGATTCGCCGGTCGGATTCAAGGGGAATTGCCCGAGGCGCCGTGTCTTCTGATCCTCGGCGAGAATGCCACCGGCAAAAGCTCGATCCTGGAATCCATTGCGCTTGCCTGCATCACCCCTGAGCAGCGCGACAAGCTCTCGATCGAGCCCGGCAATTTCACCCTCAACCCCGAATACTTGGGCGCCGACCGCCGGAAGTCGCGCCGTCGCGCCGAAATCGAACTCGACTTTCATGACGACAGCCGACTCACGCTCGACATCGATACTAGGACGGGATCAAAGGGCCGCAGGATGCCCATGAGCGGCCGCCTGAAGTCCTTCCCCTCGTATTCGCATACGGCGCGCACCGCCTCTTTGGCAGCACGCAGCGACGGAGCCCTGCCCGCCATGTGGAAACCCTATTCGCTTACGACCGCCAAATCCCCAACCCGGAGCCTTGGCTTGCCCGGCTCGAGAAAAACAATCCCGAGGCGCTCAACGAAGTCGTGGCGGCACTGCGTCACATCATCCAGATCGACGGTGAATTCCAGAACATCGAGACCAAGTTCGACCCCGGCGATGACAAGCCGCACTGCATCATCAATATCAAGCGTGAGCGACCGGGCGGCTCGCCCTACACGCTGCCTCAACGTCTCGACATCGCCTCCTCGGGCTATCGGGCGGTACTGGCGCTCGTCTGCGATGTATTCGCGGGACTTCTCGCCGCGTCGAAGGGGGATCCGCGCGCGGCGCGGACGGCCCAGGCCATTGTGCTGATCGACGAGATCGAAGCACACCTCCATCCGCGCTGGAAGCTGCAGATCATATCGGGTCTCAGGCGTGCGCTCCCCCAAGCGACGTTCATCATCACGACCCACGATCCACTTTGCCTGCGCGGCATGATGGACGGCGAAGTGATGATGCTCAATCGATACCAGAGTGCTGATCCGGACAGTGACATGCCGGAAGTGGTCGAACCGGTTCAGGAATTCGGAAACATCGAGGCGTTCACAATTGAGCAGCTCCTCACCTCGGACCTCTTTCAGCTCTTCTCGACCAATGACCGCCGCACGGAGATAGGACTTGCCAACATCGCCGATATCCTCGCCAAGGATAGCAGCACGCTATCCATCGACGAAAAGGCAGCGCTACAGACATTTCGCGACGAGATTACCGATGCTCTGCCCTACGGCCACTCGGAGGTGAGCCGTGTCGTGCAGGAAGCGGTCGCCGACTACCTCGCTGAACGGCGCAAACGAGACGCGGGGCGCGCTAGTGCGGCGCGCCAGCGGGCAAAAGAGGAGGTAAAGGCCTTCCTGGAAGGGCTCGTTGAATGAGACAAGTAGACCGTAGCACCGTCTCTAGCCGACGATCCTGGACAAGCCCTATCGTGACGGGACGACCGAACTCCAGCGGGTGACCGAACACATGTCTGATCCCGACAGGAGCAAGACATTTGAATTCAGTCGCTACAAGGAGAACTCGGTCAAGGCCGCGCTCGACAAGCTTTTCCATGGAAAATGCGCCTACTGTGAGAGTTTCTTTGCCGGCACCCAGCCGGTCGACGTGGAACACTACCGCCCCAAGGGCGAGGTTGCCGAGTTGTCCGATCATCCGGGCTATTGGTGGCTCGCCATGGAGTGGACCAACCTTCTGCCGAGTTGCATCGACTGCAACCGCCGGCGCAATCAAAAGACCCCTGACCCGCGCAATGAACGGCTCGTGGACCTCGCCGAAAGCGGCGATTTCGACCGCTCGAAGACGATTTCGACAGGCAAGGCCTCCGCATTCCCTCTGGTGGAAGGCAGCGCACGCGCAATGCGCCCAGGCGATCAGGATGACACCGAGGAACGCTTGCTGATCGACCCCTGTCGCGAAGATCCGCTTGACGACCTGATCTTCCACGTGGACCGGGCCCATCTGGTAAGCCTTGTCTGTCCGAAGCCGCTGGTTCAGGGCGTCGGCACCGCGCTTCCACCCGCCTTGGCCGAAACTGGCCCCGTTGCCGCGGGGGCGAATGCTGCGCAGATGAGCGCACGAGGGGCCGTTTCCATCCAGGTTTATGGCCTCAACCGCCTTGGCCTCGTCCAGGCCCGGACGAAGGTATTGCGCGACCTCGAATTCCTGCAGGAGATGAGCGTCAATCTCGGCGAGATGGCAGTCGAACTGCAAGACCGGGTAACCCAGGATCGAAATGCACAAGCGGCCGCCTCCTCGGCGCGAAAGGCGGAGCTTGAAAAAGATCTCGAATTCCACGAACGGCTCGAAGTGAAAATTCGAGGTTATCGGGATCAAGTGCTGCGGCAGATCAAGCAGATGACCAACCCCAAAGCATCCTTCTCCGCGGTCGCACAGGCCTGGGTGAAATCGTTCGTGGCTAGCTAGCCGGCGCGGGCGGAATCAGAACCAGTTTCCCGGTGTGCTTCTTGGACAGGAAATCTTCCTGCGCGGCGGCGATCTCCGATAGGGGATATGTGCCCGCGACGACCGGCCTGATCTCCCCACGCTCGATATACGAGATCAGGTTGTCAAAGACCGCATCCTCCTGAAACGTGCATCCGAACAGGGTCAAATCCTTCAGATACAGGGTGCGAAGGTCGATCTGCGCCAACGGGCCGGCGATGGCTCCGGCGGCGACGTACCGCCCTCCCCGGCGCAATAGGTCCAAAAAGACAGGCCATTGCTCGCCGGCCACCAGATCCACCACCAGATCCATGCTCTCCCGACCGAGTTCGGCCAGCAGATCGGCGTTGCGGTCCAGGACCCGGTCGGCGCCCAGGGCACGGACGTCATCGGCCTTCGCGGCGGCGGCGACCGCAATGACGGTGGCGCCCCGACGCCTGGCCAGTTGCACCGCGGCCGAGCCGACACCGCCCGACGCGCCGGTCACCAGAACGGTTTCCGCCCCCAGGCCGGCCCGGTGCAACATGTTCTCCGCCGTGGAATAGGCGCAGGGCATGGAGGCGAGTTCCGCATCGCTCCAATCGCAATCGACTTTGTGAGTCTCGCGGGCCGGCGCGACCGCGAACTGGGCAAAGCCGCCATCCATTTCCGACCCGATCGTCCAACACTCATAGGGCCGATAGTCGACGTAGGTCCGCAGCATGTTGCGGACCAGGACTCGCTCGCCGATCCGCCCTGAATTCACATCCGGGCCCAGGGCGGCGATGTGGCCGCATATATCGGCGCCTTGAATGCGCGGAAAGGTCATCGGCGTGCCGGACCATGTCGCATCCCGGTCGTCGACGGCGTCGAAGCCATCGGCGGCGCCCGAATTGGTCCCGGCGTCTACCGCCTTGGAATACCAGCCGATGCGGGTGTTGATGTCGGTGTTGTTGATCCCGGCAGCGGCTACGCGGATCAGCACTTCCCCAGCCTTCGGTTGGGGCACCGCAATGTCGGTGCGGTATTCGAGCTTCTCCAGGCCGCCATGGCCGGTCAGCAGAACCGCTGCCATGATCTTGGGAACATTCACCTGATGAAACCCGTCAACAGCACGATAACGGCCCCGCACCCAGAAGCGATGCGGGGCCGGTTTCGTCGTGTCTTACCCTTTGCTGACCTGTCGTAGGCCAATGACCAGGCTTACCGACATCGCCAGCAGCACAATGGTGAAGGGGAAGCCGGTACTGACCGCCATGGCCTGAAGGGCCGTCAGCGCCCCGGCGCCGCCGACAAGCAGCAATGTCGCGGCAACGACGCCCTCGAACGTGCACCAGAACACACGCTGGGATACCGGCGCATCGGTCTTGCCGCCGGCCGTAATGGTGTCGATCACCAGGGAGCCGGAATCCGACGATGTCACGAAAAATACCAAAACCAGGACGATGCCCAGGAATGACGTGATGCCGGAGAGCGGCAGCGGCTTCAGCATCTCGAACAGCTTCAGTTCCAGGGCCGCGTCCTTCACCGGAGCCGTTGCATCCGCGATGACCTGGGAGATCGCCGTGCCACCGAAAATACCCATCCAGAGGATGCAGACGATGGTCGGGATCACGATCACGCAGAAGAGGAATTCGCGTACCGTGCGTCCCCGCGAAACCCGGGCGATGAACATGCCGACAAACGGCGACCAGGAGATCCACCACGCCCAGTAGAACGAGGTCCAACCTTGCGAGTAGTTGGCGTCTTCCCGGCCGAACGGCATGGACAGGGGCACGAGTTCGGTGACATAGGCCACGCCACCGGCGAAGATCGTCGAGAAGATCGTCGCCGTCGGGCCGACCGCCAGGATGAAGAGCATCAACAATGCCGCCAGCGCAATGTTGATCTCGGACAGCACCTTCACGCCGCCATCCAGCCCCCGGAGGACCGATATGAGCGCCAGCGCGGTAATGACAGTGATCAGGATCACCTTGGCCCCATTGCCGGTGCCCCAGTCAAACAGGTAATTCAGGCCCGCAAGGGCCTGCTCTGTACCGAAGCCGAGGGATGTAGCAAGACCGAACAGCGTCGCGAACACCGCGAGGGTGTCGATCGCGTGCCCCCACCAACCCCAGATACGGTCGCCGAGGATCGGGTAGAACGCCGACCGCAACGTCAGCGGCAGCCCCCGATTGTAGGTGAAGAACGCCAGCGACAGGGCGACGACGGCGTAGATCGCCCAGGGGTGCAGCGCCCAATGGAAGATCGTGGCCGCCATGCCGAGCCTGAGCGCGGCCTCCGTATCGCCCGCTGCCGCGCCCAGCGGCGCCCAATCGGTTCGCGCGCCAGCATCGCCGGCCGTCCCGCCAAGGGAGCTGGCAAAGTGGGACATCGGTTCGGAGACGCCGAAGAACATAAGCCCGATGCCCATGCCGGCCGCGAACAGCATGGCGAACCAGCCCATATAGCCGTAATCCGGTTTGGCGTCATCGCCGCCAAGACGGATTTTCCCCAGGGGCGTAACCATCAGCGCGACGGACAGGATGACGAAAATATTGGCCGCGCTGAGGAAGAACCAGTCGAAGGTCGATGTCAGGTACGGTCGCAGCCACCCGAAGAACTCCGTCGCTCCCTCTTGGAACATCAGTGTCACCAGGACGAAGGCAACGATGGAGAGACCGGAAATCATGAAGACCGGATTGTGGATGTCCAGTCCGAAAGGCGTGATGTTGTGTTGGCCGATTTCATAATCGGTCTCAACCGGGTGCGGCGCTAGCTCGCCCGGCACCGACGTCGTTTCTGTCATTCTTCATTTCCTCCCATGGATCCGAGATCGGGGGATTCGGATCAATCTTTTGCGCTTGGCATCGGAATGCATACGCATCGTTCGTCGTCGTTTATCCGATTCCGCACGGAAGAGCCTGATATCGACGCTGGAGTACACTATCGGAATCGTCTGCTTTTAGGCCAATGTTTGGAATGCGCCTTGATCCCAATCCATGTCCCCTCCCCAGACGATCGGTCACCGTTCGGCAGAATTCCCTGGCTTACAACATCAAAAAAACTCAAAGTCGGATGAGCTGATCTAACCTGACGGTCACGAATGACGCAGCGGCACTACGGACTGCCCTCCTTCTCGGCATTGGCATCCTTTGAAGCGGCGGCACGTCATCTGTCCTTCAAAAACGCGGCCGCCGAACTGAATGTGACGCCGGGCGCCGTCAGTCACCAGGTCAAGGCCCTGGAGGCCGACGTCGGGGCCGCGCTGTTCAACAGGGTCCATCGCGGCGTGGAGCTGACGCCACGGGGCGAGGTGCTGTTCAATGTCCTCAGGCGCAGCCTGCTGGAGGTCTCCACCACCATGAGGCAATTGCGACGGACCGACGATGACCGGTCTGTCACAATCGCCACCACGACGGCCGTGTCTTCCCTGTGGCTGACGCCCAGGCTGACTACGTTCTGGAAAGAGCATGGGGCGATCCCGGTCAACCAACTGGTATCCGACCGGCCGTCCGCGATCGACGGATCCATCGATTTCAGGATCGTTTATGGCGTGATGGGTTCGGGCACACCGAACGGGCATCACCTGTTTCGGGACCACCTGATCCCGGTTTGCAGCCCCGCCTTCGCCGCTCAGAATAGCGCGACCGATCTACAAAAATTGGCGACAATGCCGCTTGTCCATCTCGACCCGCCGGATGCCGATTGGACGACGTGGCGCAAATGGTTCGACGAGCAGGGCCACCATGGCGAAATCTCATCCGGCATCAGCGTCAACAACTACACCATTGCCCTGCAAGCGGCGCGGGACGATGCCGGCTTGGTGCTGGGATGGGAAAGACTCGTGCAGCCTCTCATCGACAGGGGACTGCTGGTGACATTCGGCGCCTACTCGCTGGAGGCGCCCGGCACCTTTTTCATCGAGTCGCAGAGCCGGGAAACCATGAGCGACAACGCCAAAGCCGTACTCGATTGGCTGCTTAGATCAGGCTAGCGACTGATGAGATGAAATGAATTCACCTCAAGTTGAACATTCCCCATATTGAACCGTCACCGCTTTCTTTGAATTCTCAGCGCCTGCCTGATGGGAGGAGTGTTTGAGATGCGACGCAGCGATGTGGCCGGGCTCGACAATGTCATGGTTGCGGTGAATCAGGCCAAGGGCCTGCCAAACGAACATTATGTTTCGGAGCAGGCCTTCGAATGGGAGAAACAAGCTGTCCTGTTCGACAATTGGGCCGGCATCGGGTTTGGCAAGAATATTCCCGAAGCCGGCGATGCGAGGCCAATCGAGTTTCTCGGCATGCCCCTCTTGGCGGTGCGGGACCGGGACGGCACCATCGGCGTCTTTCAGAATACCTGCCGTCACCGTGGCATGATCCTGGTGGATGAGCCGAAGAGAATTCGCGGCGCGATCCGATGCCCGTATCACAGCTGGTGCTATGCCCTGAACGGCGACCTCCGCGGCACGCCCCATGTCGGTGGACCGGGCCGCAACACCCATGAAGACATCAAGCGTGAGGAGCTCGGCCTCTATCGCATCCGCTCTCATGTCTGGCGCGACGTGATCTTCGTCAATGTCTCAGGGACCGCGCCGGAATTCACCGACTACGCGGCGAGCCTGATCGACCGCTGGGCGGAATTCGAACAGCCGGTCAGCCCCGGTGGAGACAAATCCTCATTCGCCTTGGAACTCAGGACCAACTGGAAACTGGCGGTGGAGAATTACTGCGAGAGCTATCACCTGCCTTGGATCCATCCGGATCTGAACACCTACTCCCGCCTCGAGGACCACTATAATATCGAGGAGCCGCAGGCCTATTCCGGCCAGGGCACCCGGGTCTATCGGCAACTCACGGACGATGACGGACGAACCTTTCCGGATTTCGACGGGCTGGCTGAAATATGGGATGAAGGCGCCGAATACATCGCGCTCTATCCCAATGTCCTTTTCGGCGTCCACCGCGACCACGCTTTCGCGATCGTATTAGAGCCCGTCGCCATCGACCGGACCCGGGAGCACATCGAACTGTACTATCCGGAGACCGCATCCGAGGCCCTGCATTACCAGGAGATGTGCGCCAAGAACGCCGAGCAATGGAAGGCGGTTTTCGAGGAAGACATTTTTGTCGTCGAGGGCATGCAGCGGGGCCGGCATGGCCCACTGTTCGACGGCGGAAAATTCTCTCCGGTCATGGATGGTCCGACGCATAATTTTCACCATTGGGTAGCCACCCAACTGACTGGCGGTTCAGCCGCGACATAGGCGGAGTTGCCCGGGTAACATCTTGTATCCGCACCCTTTTGGGTCGGACGACGGTTCTTCCCCCTCACCTTCCCGTGGCGAAGCCATGGGAGGGTGAGGGGGCAATCCCGCCCTATCGGCCAGTTTCTGGCAATTAGCGCTTTACCCTGTCCCCGGAAACCCAAATCATGCGCGCTGGCCCCAGCGAACGAGGGCCGGCAGGAACGACCTTACAAACGGACGGGGAATGTGGAATGGATTGGATCACCGACGCCAAGATACCGATCGGCAAGGGGGCGAAGACCCTGTTCGACTGGCTGCAGGAATACGGATCGGGCTTTTTCGATGGGCTGTCCACCGTCCTTGAGGCGCTGATCGACGCGATCCTCTGGGTTCTGCAAACCCCCCACCCGCTATTCATCATCGCCATCTTTGTCGGCCTGACCTGGTACCTCCAGCGGAGCTGGAAGACCTGCCTGTTTATCGGGCTCGGCTTCCTCTTCGTCCTCAACCAGGATTATTGGGAGGAAACGACCGAGAGCCTGACCCTGGTGCTCTCGGCCTGCGTGGTCTGTATGGCGGCCGGCGTGCCCATCGGCATCGCGACGGCGCATCGGCCACGACTCTACCAGGCCCTCCGCCCGATCCTGGATCTGATGCAGACACTGCCGACCTTCGTCTATCTGATCCCGGCCATCGTGTTCTTCGGGATCGGCATGGTGCCGGGCCTGATCGCCACGGTCATCTTCGTACTGCCGGCGCCGATCCGGCTGACCCATCTGGGGATCAGCTCGACCCCAACCCATCTTCTGGAGGCCCTGCAGGCCTTCGGCGCCACCCCACGCCAGACGCTGTGGAAGGTGGAACTGCCCTACGCCCTGCCGCAGATCATGGCCGGGCTGAACCAGACCATCATGCTGTCCCTGTCGATGGTCGTGATCGCGGCGCTGGTCGGCGCGGACGGTCTCGGGGTGCCGGTGGTCCGGGCGCTGAACCAGGTCAATACGGCGCTCGGGTTCGAAAGCGGCATCATCATCGTGGTGGTCGCCATCATGCTGGACCGCATGCTGAGGGTGACCCGCAAATGACCAAAGCCGCCATGACCAAAGCTGTTGAATTCAACAACGTCTCGATCGTCTTCGGCGACAAGCCCGAAGCCGCCCTGCCGATGATGGATGACGGCAAGACCCGCGCCGAGGTGCAAAGCGCGACGGAACAGGTGCTCGGCGTGCACAATTGCACCCTGTCGGTGAATGAGGGCGAGATCCTGGTGCTGATGGGGCTGTCGGGTTCCGGGAAATCCACCCTGCTGCGAGCCGTCAACGGCCTCAACCCGGTGGCCCGTGGGCAGGTCTCGGTCAACGATGGCGGCAAGATGGTCGACATCACCAACGCCGATGCGTTGACCCTTCGCCAGATGCGCCAGACGCGGGTGACGATGGTGTTCCAGCAATTCGGCCTGCTGCCCTGGCGCAGCGTGCGCGAGAATGTCGGGCTGGGGCTGGAACTGGCGGGCATGGCGGTACCGGAGCGCGATGCCCAGGTCGACCGGCAGTTGGCCCTGGTCGGTCTGTCGGATTGGGCGGACCGCAAGGTCGGCGAACTGTCCGGCGGCATGCAGCAGCGGGTCGGCCTGGCCCGCGCCTTCGCCACCGAGGCGCCGATCCTGCTGATGGACGAGCCGTTCTCCGCCCTCGATCCGCTGATCCGCACCCGGCTGCAGGACGAGTTGGTGGATCTGCAGCAGGAGCTGAAGCGGACCATCATCTTCGTCAGCCACGATTTGGACGAGGCCTTCAAGCTGGGCGACCGGATCGCGATTATGGAAGGCGGCCGAATCATCCAATGGGGCACACCGCAGGACATTTTCACCAACCCGGCCGATGAATACGTCTCGGATTTCGTCGCCCACATGAACCCGCTCGGGGTTTTGACGGCCCGGGACGCGATGCAACCGGCCGCCGGAGAACTGGGCTCATCGGTCGCCGCCGACGACCCCATTCAGAACGTCATCAAGGCGGTTATCGGTTCTTCCTCACCGGTCGGGGTGACGGAAGATGGAGAGCTGATCGGCATGATCACCCAGGACGCGATCCTCGAGAGCCTTATCAATCCAGGCTAGGGATGGATTCACATCACGGCTTGGAGAACCGCAATAGCGCCGCGCCCAGTAGCGTGACCAAGGTGGAAAACACCTTCGCGAGATCGAGTTTCTCTTTCAGGAAGAATACGCCGATCAGCAGGGCGAAGACGATGCTGGTTTCCCGAAGCGCCGTAACCAGCGCAATGGGCGCCTGGGTGAAGGCCCAGATCACCAGCGCATAGGCGACAAAGGAGGCGCTGCCACCGATGACGAAGATCCGCTTGCCACGGGTTGGAAGGGTCCGCAGCAGACCCGGCTTGGCGACGGCGATGTAAGCCACAACCCCGATGGCGTTGCCGACCGTCAGCCAGCCGTAGAATCCAAGCGCCGTACCGGCCAGCCTGGCACCGGTGCCGTCGACCAGAGAATACCCGGCGATGAAGCACCCGGTGATGAAGGCAAGCGCCGCCGCGTTGAAATTGCGCAAGCCATCCCTTTGCCGAACCAGGCTCAGACTCATGATGCCGGCCCCGATCGTCAGGACCGCAAGCAGTTCGAGTGATGTCAGTTTCACGCCCAGAAACACCATCGAGACCCCTGCGACCAGAAGCGGCGCGGTTCCCCGGGCAATCGGGTAGACCTGGGTCAAATCGCCGACACGATAAGAGCTGAGCAGGAACAGTTGGTATCCCAGATGCAGCGCAATCCCGCCCGCCAGATAGGGCCAACTCTCCGGCGCCGGTGACGGAACGAAGGGCAGTATCGCAACCGCAATGGGTGTGTGGCCAAGCACCACCGCCGTCATGCCCAGATGCTTGTCATGCCCGCCCTTCACCAGGGCATTCCACACCGCGTGCAGCATTGCCGCCGCGATCACGGCAAGAAAGACAGTCGTGCTCAACGCGGGCTCCCATTAGGTTCACAAAATGATATCGATCGAGGGCGTGCCAGTGAAGCTCGACTACACCGCCGCAGAAAACCACGTCACGAAACGCCCAGGGCTATCCGACGGCATTCGGGAAACCCTTCTGGAGAGTGACCGGGAAGACTGGATGGGTCATCCCCGATTTCACGGGAAAGCGGCATTTTGGATGAGCATTCATCGCGATCTCCTTCAGGGCGCGGCACATCTTCGCCAGGGCATGGAAC
>CBDEGD010000030.1:0-61004 GCA_965237625.1 Inquilinaceae bacterium | reverse complement strand
TCATCATCCCAGAGGCGATGAACGCGCCGATCACATATTTCCGGGTCGGAATGCCATTCAGCTCCGCCGCCCGCGGATTGGCCCCGATGGCGTACAAATATCGCCCGATCGGCAGGTATTCGAGAATGATCCAAAGCGCGATCGAGATCGCCAGCACGTAGAATCCGGTGATCGGCAGACCCAGCACGAAGGTGCCGTTGATAGCGTAGAACCCGTCCGGGACTACGCCCACCACCTGCCGGCCGCCGGTGTGCCAGAGCGCCAGCGCGTATAGCACGGTGCCGGTGCCCAGCGTGGCGATGAAGCTGTCGATCTTCGCCACCTCGACCAAAAGGCCATTGCACAGCCCGACCACCGCGCCCAGTGCCAGCACGGTCAACACCGCGACTGGCCATGGAAATCCGTAGAGCGTCTGCAGACTGATCGCCAGGATGTGCCAGAGTACGATTCCGTAGCCGACGGTCAGGTCGATCCGCCCGGCCACCATGGGGATCATCGCGCCCAGGCTGAGGATGGCGATGATCGCTTTGTCGGAGATGATCGCCCGGACGTTCAGCTTGGTTGGAAAGGTATCCGGCAGCAGGATCGAGAACAGCACGATCAGGAAGATGGTGAGGATCAGCAGGCCGTAGACCGGCAGCCGCCGCATCATCCTGATGGCGAGCGACGCGCCGGCCAGTTCCCCCTTGGTCGGTTCCAGGGCATTGGACTCGATCGATTGCATCCGCTTCCCCTTGAGTGGGATTCAGATTTGAAGTCGATTCGACTTCAAATCTGAATCCCACTCACCTCAAATGTTCTAGAGGACGATTCAGAGATTAGGTCAATCGACCTAATCTCATCGTGCTCTAGGCCGCTTTGTCGTCGGACGCCGAGGCCGCCTGGATCAGCGATTCCGTCGTCAGGCCGACGCCGGAGAGATCGGCCACCGGCTGGCCCCGGCTAAACACCAGCGCCCGGTGGCAGATCGTCGCCACCTCCTCGAAATCGGTGGACACCACCAGCACGCCCATGCCGCGAACCAGCGCGTCGTTGATCAGCGCGTAGATCTCCGCCTTGGCGCCCACATCGACGCCGGCGGTCGGATCCTCGGCGATCAGCAATGTGCGGTCGGTCGCCAACCAGCGCCCGATCACCACCTTCTGCTGATTGCCGCCGGACAGCGCCTCGATCGGCAGCTCAGGCTCATTGGGGCTGAGCCCGACAGTCTGGCCGATCTCCGCCGATTGCGCCGCCTCCTTGCCAATACTCAGCAACGAGTAGAGGCGTCGCCCAGTCCGCGCCGGGTTCAGAAACGTGTTCTCCCGGATCGACAGGGCCGGCGCGATGGATTCGACCACCCGGTCCCGGGCGATCAGGCCGATGCCGGCATCCATCGCCGATTTTGGGCGAGGACAGGTCCAACTCCCGGCCGTCCAGCAGCACCGCACCTTCGTGATCGATCTCGCCGAACAGGCAGCGGCTGATCTCCTCCTGCCCGGCTCCGCGCAGCCCGACCAAGCCCAACAGCTCGCCCTTGCGCACGTCGAATGACACCGGCCCAAGCGGGCCGGAGCGCAATTCCCTGACCTCGAGCACTTTGTCGCCATCGCCGGTTTCGATCTTCTCGACCGCCCGGGTCTTCCGGCCGACGATCAGATTGACCAGCTCCTCCGCATCGGTATGCGCCACATCCCGCACGCCGACCATGTCGCCATCCCGCAGCACCGCCACCCGGTCGGCGATCCGGAAGACCTCGTCCGAGCCGGTGGGAGACGAAGATCATGCCGACGCCCTTGTCGCGCAGCGACCGCAGTGTCGTGAACAGGCGCTCGACCTCATCCGCCGGTAGGCTCGCCGTCGGTTCGTCCAGCACCAGGAAATCACAGTCGACGGCCAGGGCCCGGGGCAATGGCGATCAGGGATTTTTCGGTGCGCGTCAGCGACTGCACCCGGGTCGTCGGATCGAAATGGCAGTCGATCCGGGCCATGGCCCTGCGCGCGATCTCCTCCGAGCTGCCCCAATCGATCAGCCCGCTGCGGCGCACGAAGCCCTGGGCCAGGGCCATGTTTTCGGCGATCGTCATCCACTCGATCAGCCCCAGATCCTGATGGATGAAGGCCACCGATTGGCGTTCGTTGATCCGGCCAGGCTTGTGGGAGTATGGTGTGCCGTCGATCAGCACCCGCCCGGCATCGGCTTGGTGAATGCCGCCGAGGATCTTGATCAGGGTAGACTTGCCGGCGCCGTTCTCACCCAACAGCGCGACGATCTCGCCGCGGCCGAGCGCAAGCGAAACGCCTTTCAGCGCATGGGTTCCGCCGAAAGTCTTTTCGATCGTGTCGAAGAATAGTCCGGCGGGCGGCACCTGCGTCACCCCACCCTCCCCATGGTCTTTGGGCTTTTCTTGTTCCTTTGTGCATCACCGGCTAGGTTACCGGTAACGCACCTCAAGCGTGCGGTAGGATCGCGGGAGAGTCAAGCAGGCAACCGGCGTCTATTTGAGAGGTTTCGATGGTCGAAAAGCGACGTCAGAACGGGCCAGTCAGCCTGGCGAAAGTGGCCGAGGCAGCTGGCGTCAGCAAGATGACCGCCTCCCGCGTACTGCGGAATGCCAGCGGCTTCTCAGCGGCCACAAGGGACCGGGTACTGAAGGAGGTCGAGCGGCTGGGTTATGTGCCCAACAAGCTGGCCGCCGCCTTCGGATCGGAAGCCGCCTCAACCCTGGTCGGCGTCAACGTTCCGCAGCTGGCCAGCGAGGCCTTCGCCAAAGTGCTGGAGGGCATTGACCGTGGGCTCGGCCGGTTCGGCTACCAGACCGTTGTCGGCACCTCCGGCCATGACATGAAGACCGAGGAGAATTGGGTCGAGTCAGTGCTGGCCTGGCGCCCGGCCGGGCTGATCCTGACCGGCCGCCATCGCTCGCCGCGCACCCTGGAACTGCTTCGCAACGCCGGCATTCCGGTGGTCGAGATCTGGGATTTGAATTCCAAGCCCATCGATATCTGCGTCGGCTTCAACCATTTCGATTCCGGCTATGAGATGGGCCGCTTTCTGGCCGCGAAACGCTATCGGCGGATCGGCTATGTCGGGGTGGAGATCGGGTTTACGACGCTGGGCGGGTCGCGGCTCGACGGGTTCCGCAAGGCGCTCGACGACGCCGGCAAGGGGCTCGCCGCCACTCAGCTTCTGAAGGATGCGCCGTCCTTCTACGCCGGGTATTACGGCGCCGAGCACATCCTGGCCGGCTCACCCGATCTCGATCTGCTCTACTTCCTGGACGACAACATGGCGGTCGGCGGCATGATGTATTGCCAGTCCCGGGGCATGAGCATTCCCGAGGACATCGCCATTGCCGGATGGGGCGGTATGGAGGTCACCTCGGTCCTGCCCAAGCGGCTGACGACGACCAGCACCCACCGGCTGAAGATCGGCAAGATTGCCGCCGAGAGCATCCTGAAACGGCTGCACGGCAACCCGGTGCCCGACAAGGTCGATGTGGAATTCCAGCTGGTGCCGGGATCGACGGCGTAGGCTGCTCGTCACTTCAATAGGCCGGGACCGCACAAATCAGCGCCCCCGCCACGACGATCCTGCTCAGTCCAAATTCCGGACCGCATCGCTGGCCAGCAATGCGCGGATCGCCTCCGGCACCTGCAGACCCTCGCCAACCTCCGCATCTAGGGATTCCTCCGCGTCGCGCACCGCCGGAAGCCGAGCGATCACCGCGTCGATCCTATCGAACGGCACAACCACCACGCCATCCCGATCGCCAAGCAAGATGTCGCCCGGCGACACGTGTTCGCCGCCGATCGTCACCGGCAAGCCAATGGTTCCAGGTCCCGTCTTGGCCGGCGAGTTGGGAGTGATGCCGGCGGCGTGGCAGGGCAGCCCGGCGGCCTCGATCCCGTCCAGATCGCGCACGAAACCGTCGGTGACGAAACCGGCGGCGGCACCGTTGCGCGCCATCCCCATGACCCGGTCGCCGGCCACCGCCGTGGCGGCGAAACCATCGGTCGCGGCCACGATCACGTCGCCGGCCTGAATCACATTGAGCACCGCCAGCACAGCCAGACAATCGCCCGGCCCCACATGGCAAGGCATCGCCACCCCGCAGAACGCCGCCGGCGTGCCCCCGACCGGCTTGATCCGCCCGTCCAGGGCGCCCCGGCCATCCATGCAATCGACCACAAATCCGGTCGGAGTACCGGCCAGGGCCGCCACCTGCTTTGGCGTCGGACGCGGAAACTGCCTGCGGATAGTCAGTATCGGCGGGTCTTCGATCATGGCCTTGCCCTCCCCTTTTGCCTGTTATGGCATCACCGCTTCTGCGGCCACAAGGCTCGGAGCGTTCAGACGATTTTCGGCGGGGCGGTGCTGCCTCCGATGATCAGGGTTGCCGGCAATTCGATCACGCGATCGCCGGACCCGGCGCCGCTTATTTCATCCAACAGCGCCCGGGCGCCGGTGCGACCGAGATCATGCTGAGGCTGGCGAACCGTGGTCAGGGTCGGATGGACGAATTTCGACCATTCGATCCCATCGAAGCCGACGATCGAGACGTCCCCGGGCACGTCCAACCCTGCCGCCAATACCGTCTTCATGAAGGCGATGGCCATTTCGTCACTGGCCGCATAGACGGCCGTTGGGCGATCGCTCAGCGCCAGGAATTTCTGTGCCGCATCGATGCCGGCGGCAAGATTGAACGCGCCTTTCCAGCGGATCACCGTATCGGTATCGATCCCAGCCGCCCGCAAGCCTTGCAGGAAACCGGCGGAACGCTCGATCTCGTTGATATTGTTCTTCGGACCAGACAGATATCCAAAACGACGATGGCCCAGCCCAGACAGGTGTTCAGCAACCGATATCGAGGCGCGACGGTCGCCGACCACCACATGGGGCGAGTTCTGGCCAGGCACGATGGCGCAGATGCTGGTCATCGGCAGGCCCAGATCCCTCATGGACCGGCCCTCGCCTTGTGGCACACGGCCGGTCAGGTTCAAAACGCCGTCCACCTGTCCGGACATGGCCAGCTTGACGTACCGGGCCTCGCGTTCGACCAGATTGTCCAGATTGCCGATGATCATGTCGTACCCGGCGCCGGCCAACTCGTCATCGACCCCGCGCAGCACTTCCGAGAAGAACGGATTTGAGAGATTCGGAACGACGACGAGGATCATCATCGTCCGCCGGGCCCGGAGGTTCCGCGCCGCGACATTAGGCGTGTAGCCGGTCTCCGACACCGCCCGAAGGACCAGCGACCGGGCCTTGACGCTAACCGATTTGGGATTGGCCAGCGTCCGGCTGACCGTCGCCGTCGAAACACCGGCGCGATCCGCTATGTCTTGGATCGTGACGGTATTTCGCGGCCCCCGCCGCCGCCTGGTGACGCTTTTCACCGTCATCGCCGGCTCGGTCGGTCGCCCGACACGAGGTTCGGGGGCAGTTGCGCAGGGCGGAAACGGAAATCGGGAAGCTGTTGACAGGGCATCATATTCGTCTACCCTAAAATGTAATCGATTACAAACCACTCTGTCGTTTCGCGCGATCAGGGTCGGCAATGAGTGATCACATCCATCGCACCGGATTAGAGTGCGTGTCCTAGGGAGGAATATTCGAGATGAAGAACTGTGGAATCGCGCGCGCGCTATTGGCTTCGGCCGCCGGCGTGGCGTTGTCTGGCGCCGCCTTTGCCGCTGAAGTCGAAGTGGTGCATTGGTGGACATCCGGCGGCGAGAATGCCGCCGTTTCCGTGTTCGCCGACGAATTCGAGGCGCAGACCGAGCATATTTGGGCCGACACCGCGATCGCCGGCGGCAACAATGCCCGCGCGGCGGTCATGCAGCGCATCCTGGGTGATGACGCGCCGGGCGCCGCGCAGTTCAATCCTGGCCGCCAGTATGAAGAGCTGATCGAGGGCGGGCTGCTCCTCGACCTGACGGAACTGGCCGAGCGCGAAGGCTGGCGGGATTTCATCCGGCCGGAGAGCATTCTCACCAACGCCTGCGAAAAGGACGGCCGCATCTGGTGCGTGCCGGTCAACATCCATTCCTGGCAATGGGGCTGGGCATCGATCCCGGTCTTCGAGCAATCCGGCGTACCGGTGCCGACCAATCTGCAGCAATTCCTGGAAAGCGCGCCGAAGATCCGCGACGCGGGCTTCATTCCGTTCGCCATCGGCGGCGAAAACTGGCAGCACACCGGCGCCTTCAACGTCACATTGGTCGGACTTATCGGCAAGGAAAACTATTACCGGCTGTTCCGCGACCGTGACTCGGATTACGCCCGTTCGGCTGATGTAGCCGAAGTCTTCGAGACCTGGCGCGAGCTGACGTCCTATAAGGATGAAGGCTCGGCCAACCGCAATTGGAACGACACCACCAATCTTGTCATCACCAATCAGGCCGCGTTGCAGATCATGGGCGATTGGGCCCGTGGCGAATTCGCGGTCGCCGGCAAGGTACCGGGCGTCGATTACGAATGCATCCCCGGCCCGTCGGACACCCCGTTCCTGACCACCGATGGCGACATCTTCCTGTTCCCCAAACAGGATGACCCCGAGGTCGAGGCGGCCCAGCTTGAGATGGCCTCGCTGATGATCAACCCCCGGGTCCAGGCGCTGTTCAACGTGGCCAAGGGCTCATTGCCGGTGCGTGCCGATGTGGACATGTCCCTGGCCGATGCCTGCATGCGCAAAGGCCTGGCGCTGCTCGACAATCCGGACACGGTGCTCACGGCGACGAACCGATTCCTCACGGAGGACACCCAGGGCCAGTTGAACGATCTGTTCTCGGAGTTCTCCTTCAACCAAGCTCTAAGCGTCGAAGACGCCCAGGAACGCTTCGCCGGCATCATTGAGAGCGCCGACTGATCGGCGGACCCAGCTAGGATCGGTGCGCCACGGCTCCAGGGCCGTGGCGCACCGAACCGGCAATCCCCCTCCCCGGACCACAATAGACATGTCGCTGCGCCGCAGACGGATGAGGAACATCCAGGCGATCATCGGGTCGATCCCGATGATGACGGTGTCCGTCGGCGTGTTCGTATTCGGCATCATCTATTCGGTGCTGCTGTCCTTCACCAATACGAAGCTGTTTCCAAAGTTCAATTTCATCGGCCTCGACCAGTATGAGCGGTTATGGGGTGAGGAGCGCTGGCTCGTCTCGGTCGAGAACATCTGGATTTTCGGGGCCCTGATCATCGTCTTCCAGATGACGCTGGGCTATCTGCTCGCCGTGTTCATCGATCAGCGGATCAAGCAGGAAGACGCCTTCAGAACCATCTTCCTGTACCCCTTCGCCATGTCGCTGGTGGTCACCGGCCTGGTCTGGCAGTGGATCCTCGACCCCAATCTCGGCTTCGCCTCGGCGGTGCAGAAGCTGGGTTTCGAGGATTTCGCCTTTGCACCGCTGGTGCATCAGGACACTGCCATCTACGGGCTGGTCATGGGTGGCGTGTGGAATGGCGTCGGCGTGACCATGGCAATCCTGCTGGCCGGGCTGCGCGGCATCGATGCGGAGATCTGGCGGGCCACGCGGGTCGACGGCATCCCGGCCTGGCGCAGCTATATCTACATCGCCTTGCCGATGATCCGCGGCGCCCTGGCGACAGCGCTCATCCTGCAATGTACCAGCATCGTCCGGGTCTATGATTTGGTCATCGCCATGACCCAGGGCGGTCCGGGCATCGCCACCCAGATGCCGGCGATCTTCGTCATCGAGCACATCCAAAACCGACAGAACGTAGCGCTGGGCATGGCGGCGGCGTCGATGATGCTGTTGCCGATCATCGTGCTGCTGGCGATCAAGATGGCCGTGGAGTGGCGCGCCAAACGCCGCCGGGAACAGGCGGCATGACCGATACCGCCCCTCTCAAACCAAATGGCCCCAACCCCAACGGACCCAAACCCAAACGCCTGACAATCTCCCGGGTCGGGGTGTACGGCTTCCTGGTCGTCGCCGCGGTCTATTTCCTGGCGCCGCTTTGGGTGATGATCGTGACCTCGCTCAAGACCATGCCGGAAATCCGCGAAGGCTTCCTATTCAACTGGCCGCGCGACATCAGCTTCGAGGCGTGGATCAAGGCCTGGAGCACAGCCTGTACGGGCCGCGACTGCAACGGGGTCAGTCCGGGCTTCTGGAACTCGGTGAAGATCACCGTGCCCAGCGTGATCGTGTCAGTGATCATCGCCGCGACCAACGGCTACGCGCTGTCGTTCTGGAAATTCAAGGGATCGCAGATCTTCTTCGCGCTCCTGATCTTCGGCGCCTTCGTGCCCTATCAGGTGGTGATCTATCCGCTGATCATCTTCCTGCGCGAGATCGGCCTGTTTGCCTCCCTGCCCGGCATCATCATCATCCACACGATCTTCGGCATGCCGATCCTGACCCTGCTGTACCGCAACTATTTCTCCAGCCTGCCGGAGGAGCTGTTCCGCGCCGCGCGGGTCGACGGCGCCGGTTTCTGGTCGGCCTTCTTCCGCATCATCATGCCGATGTCGGTGCCGATCACCATCGTCGCGATCATCCTTCAGGTAACCGGCATCTGGAACGACTTCCTGTTCGGCATCGTCTTTGCCGGGCGGGAGAACATGCCGATTACGGTCCAGCTCAACAACATCGTCCAGACCACGTCGGGCGTGCGCGAATACAACGTCAACATGGCCGCGACGATCCTGACCGCCGCGGTGCCGCTGGCGGTCTATTTCATCTCCGGACGCTGGTTCGTGCGCGGCATCGCCGCCGGCGCCGTGAAAGGTTAGAGGACATGGCGAGTGTTTCGATCAGCAATATCGATGTCGCCTTCGGCCCGCTGAAGGTGATCGAGAACCTCAACCTCGATGTCGATGAAGGCGAGTTCATCGTGCTTCTCGGCCCCTCGGGTTGCGGCAAATCCACCTTGTTGAATTCCATCGCCGGGCTGCTCGACATCGCCGCCGGCGAGATCTGGATCGACGGCAAGAACGTCACCTGGGAGGAGCCCAAGGATCGCGGCATCGGCATGGTGTTCCAATCCTATGCGCTCTATCCCCGCATGACCGTCGAGGGCAACCTGTCCTTCGGCCTGAAGATGGCGAAGGTGCCCAAGCCGGAGATCGCGAAGCGGATCAAGGCCGCCAGCGAACTGCTGCATATCGACCAGCTGATGCACCGCCGCCCGGTGGAACTGTCCGGCGGTCAGCGCCAGCGCGTGGCGATAGGCCGGGCCCTGGTGCGCGACGTCCATGTGTTCCTGTTCGACGAGCCGCTCTCGAACCTGGACGCGGCGCTGCGCACCGAACTCAGGGTCGAGTTGAAACGGCTGCACCGGGAACTTGGCAATTCCACCATGATCTATGTGACTCACGATCAGGTGGAGGCGCTGACCCTGGCCGACCGGATCGCGGTGATGCATGGTGGGATCATCCAGCAACTGGCCTCGCCTCGCGAGATCTACGACAAGCCGTCCAACAAGTTCGTCGCCGGCTTCGTCGGCTCGCCGCGGATGAATTTCTTCAGCGGGCATGTCGAAGCCGGTTCCGGCGCGCCGGTCTTCGTTTCAGACGGCATCAGCCATCCGCTGGCCGACTATGAATTCGCCGGCGACCCGACATCCGGCGATGCCGAGTTCGGCATCCGGCCGGAACATATCCGCATTGATCCCGATCACGGCAGCCAAACCGCGACCGTGGATATCGTCGAGCCCATGGGGGCGGAGACGGTGGTGTGGTGCACGCTGGCCGGCAACACCATCAGCATCCGCCTGGACGGGGACGCCGCGGCCAAGCCCGGCGACAGCCTGAAAATCTCCTTCCGAAACGACCGCCTCAATCTCTTCGACCCACAAACAGGCAAACGCCTCTAGGAGACCTTCGTGACGATCCTCGACCGCCTTTCGCTTCAGCTCTATTCCGCCCGGAATTTCCCGCCGCTGGACGAACAACTCGCCACCCTGGCCGGGCTAGGCTTCCAGAAGGTGGAGCCCTATGGAGGCCTTCTCGACAAGGCCGGGGACTTGGAGGACGGGCTTCGCCGTCACGGTCTGTCGGCGCCGAGCAGCCATGTGGGCATGTCATCCCTGACATCCGATCTTGCCCGAACCTTGGCCGCGGCCAAGGCGCTTGGCACCGATCTGCTGATCGTCCCGGCGATTTCACCGGATGAACGGCCCACGGATTCCGACGGCTGGCGTGGCTTCGGCCGGCAATTGGCCGGCTTGCAGGCATCTCTCGGGGCCGAGGGGATCAGGCTCGCCTGGCACAACCACGACTTCGAGTTCGCCAAGACTGCCGACGGGCTGTTTCCGCTCGACCTGATCTTCGAAGGCGCGCCCAACCTTCTGTGGCAGGCGGATATTGGCTGGATCGAACGGGCCGGCCAGGATTCCGTTGAGTGGATCAACCGATACAGCGACCGCATCGTCGCCTTCCACATCAAGGACATGGCTCCGTCCGGTCAGAACGCCGATGAGGATGGCTGGGCCGATGTCGGCAAAGGCACCATCGATTGGGCACGCCTGCTGCCGATCATGCAGGCGACCAAGGCGGAGCTGTACGTGCTGGAGCATGACAATCCAAATGATTTCAATCGTTTCGCGGCAAGATCGCGCGAAGCGGTCGCGACTTGGACTGCGGCGTCCTGATGGGAATGGCGGATATGGATACGCTCGGCGTTGGCCTGATTGGCTGCGGTAATATCTCCGGCATCTATCTGCGCAATGTGCCGCTTTGCGCCGGACTTGAGATGAGGGGCGTAGCCGATGCGCGGCCTGCGGCGGCCGAAGCGCAGGGCGAGGCCTTCGGCGTGCCGGCGATGCCGGTCGACGCGCTTCTCGGCCGGGACGATATCGACATCGTCATCAATCTGACGGTCCCCGACGCCCATGGCCCGGTCATCCTTCAGGCGCTATCCGCCAGCAAGAATGTGTTTTCGGAGAAACCCCTGGCCACCGATCTGGAGACCGCGCGCGCCATTGTCACAGAGGCCGAGGCGCGCAACCTCCGCGTCGGCTGCGCACCGGATACCTTTCTGGGTGCCGGCGGCAGGCTGGCCCGCAAGCTGGTCGACGACGGCGCGGTCGGGCGCGTCCTGTCGGGCACCGCCTTCGTCATGTCCCACGGCATGGAGCATTGGCATCCGGACCCTGAGTTTTTTTTCAAACCCGGCGGCGGGCCGGTACTCGATCTTGGCCCCTACTACATCCATGCGCTGGTCAATCTGCTGGGTCCGGTAGCGCAAGTCCGTTCGGTCACGGCGACGGGTTTCGCCGATCGGCTGGTCACCGCCGACGGCCCTCGCAAGGGCGACCGGATCACCGTCGAAACGCCGACCACGGCGTTTGCTATCCTGGAGTTCAAATCCGGCGCGCAAATCCTGTTCGCCGCGAGTTGGGACGTATGGAAGCACGGCCACACGCCGATCGAGCTCTATGGCACGGAGGGGTCACTGAGGGTGCCGGACCCGAACTTCTTCGGCGGAGTGGTGGAGTCGACCAGGCAAGGTGGTGACTGGACCGCCCAGGAGACATCGTCCATGCCCATGGGCGCGCCAAATTGGCCGGTCGAAGCGCCGAAGCACGCGAACTATCGGGCGCTCGGGGTCGCTGAGCTGGCGCAAAGCGTTCGAACCGGCGGCCCGCACCGGTCGAGCGGCCGGATGGCCCTTCACGCTGTTGAGGTCATGATGGCGATCATCGACGGAAGCCCGGATGGCCGACCGGTGGAGATCACCACCCAGACCGAGCAACCGGCCGCCCTCTCGGAAACCGAAGCCGCGACCTATTTAATGGGTCGATAACCTCCAGCCCCGATCGCCCGCCTGGAAGCGCGGGCAGGACCATGCCAACATGCCGCAGGGGGCATTCCCGCCCCCTGTCGAGAGAGGCGACACAGGGCATGGCTCTGCTGGAAGTGCGCGGCCTGACGCGCGGGTTCTATGGCATCCAGGCGCTGAGCGGCGCCGACCTCGATGTCGAACCGGGGACCATCACCGGCCTGATCGGGCCGAACGGCGCCGGGAAGACGACGCTGTTCAACTGCGTGTCCGGAGTCGTGCCACCCGAAGGCGGCTCTGTGACCTTTGACGGCCAGGACATCACCGGCGCCCGGCCGGAGGCCATCACCCAATCCGGCATGGTCCGGACCTTCCAGATCGCACGCGGTATCCCCAGGCTGACCGTCCTTGAAAACCTGATGCTCTACGGTCGGGACCAGCCCGGCGAAACGATCCTCAATGCGCTGACCGGCCTGGGCAATGCCCGCCTCCGGGAGGCGGAAATCAAGGAACGCGCCATCGGCATCGCCGAGAGGCTGAACCTGGGCGCCCTGCTGGACAACGCGGCCTCGGATTTGTCCGGCGGCCAGAAGAAGCTGCTGGAGATCGGCCGTGCCCTGATGAGCGCCCCGAAACTGATCCTGCTCGATGAGCCGATCGCCGGCGTCAATCCGAGCCTGAGCGTGGAGATCGCCGAGCATCTGACCGCACTGAAGGATGACGGGCTGACCCTGCTGATCATCGAGCACGACATGGACATGATCGCCCGGCTCTGCGATCCGGTGATCGTGATGGCGGAAGGCCGCCGGCTGACCCAGGGCAGTTTCGCCGAGGTGGCCGCCGACCCGACCGTGCAGGAAGCCTATATGGGAGGCCGCCGATGGGCCTCCTGACGGTGGACTCCCTGGTCGCCGGCTATTCCAGTGCCGACCGGATCCTGAAGGGCGTGGAACTGTCCGTCGATCCCGGCGAGGTGGTCTGCATCATCGGTCCGAATGGCGCCGGCAAATCGACCCTGCTGAAAGCCATCGCCGGCCTGCTGACGCCCAGCGAAGGCGCAATCCGGCTGCGGGACCGCGAGTTGACCGGCTGGCCGGCGCGCGACGTGGCTCGCGCCGGGATCGCCTTCGTGCCGCAGGAAATGAACGTCTTCCCGACCATGTCGGTCCGCGAGAATTTGGAAATTGGCGGCTACGTCGCCCCGCTTAGGACCCGCGAGCGCATCGAGGCCGCGTTCGAGCGTTTCCCAATGCTTGCCGAGCGGCGGCGGTCGGCGGCGCGCACCCTGTCCGGCGGCCAGCGGCAGGTGCTGGCCATGGCCATGGCGTTGATGGTCGAGCCCGAGGTGCTGATGCTGGACGAGCCCTCCGCCGGTCTGTCGCCGGTCGCCGCGGAGCACCTGTTCGACACCATCCGCGCGATCCGCGACGATGGGGTGGCCATCGCCATGGTCGAGCAGAATGCGCTTGAAGGCCTCGCGTTGGCGGACCGTGCGTATATCATGGTCGACGGACGTAACAGCAAAACCGGCCCGGCGGCGGAGCTTGCCGCCGACCCGGAGGTTCGAAGAGTGTTTTTGGGAGGCTAGGAGGCGCGAGGCTTTGTTTCGGAACAATGTCCTACGGGCATTGCGCAATACTCACCTTTGTCATTCCCGCGAAGGCGGGAATCCAGGGTACGCCGGGATCGACTGGATTCCCGCCTTCGCGGGAATGACGATGAGGGGGTAGAATTGGGGTCAACAACTCATTGATCCGACGAAACTTATCGCGAACGAAACCGCGCTGGCCGAAACACGGCAAATACAAAGATCAACAGGGAGGAAAACGACATGACCAGAATGACACCCACGAGGCGATCCGTCCTGAAGGGCGCCGCGGCGGCATCCGCCATCATCGCAGCACCCGGCATCGTCACCGCGCAATCCGGACCGATCCGCCTCGGCAGCCTGACGCCGCTGACCGGTGTGGGCGGGTCCTATGGACCATCCATGCGCAATGCCATCGCCGGTGTGGTGGACTCCGTCAATACAGCCGGCGGCGTGCTGGGCCGGCAGATATCCCTCACTTCGGAAGACACCCAGACCAGCCCGGAGGCCGCCGTCCGCGCCGCCCGTAAGCTGATCGACGTGGACGGCGCATCGGCGATCATGGGCACCTGGGCCTCCTCGATCACAACGGCGATCGCGCCGCTGTGCTGGGAGAGCAAGACCATGCTGTTCTGCGTCTCCGGCGCCGACAGCATCACCCTGCTGCCCCATCAGGGCTTCATCGCCCGCACCCAGCCCAACAGCAAGCTGCAGATCCGCGTGGCCGGCGATTTCATGATCGGCGAAGGCGGCACCAGCCTCGCTTGGATCGGCCCGCAGACGCCCTTCGCGCAAAGCTCGATCGACATCCTGGCCGAGATCGCGGCGGGTGGAGGCGCCAGCATGGAATCGCTGATCTACGAGGCCGATAAGACGACCTATCGCTCCGAGGTCGACGAGATCCTGCGCAACGATCCGGATTTCCTGATGCTCGGCGGCTATGCGGCGGACAGCACCATCCTGCTGCGCGACCTGTTCCAGGCCGGTTATGAGGGCAAAATCATCGGCCCGGCCTATGCGGTCAATCAGGGGGTGATCGAGTCGCTGCCGGCCAATGTGCTGGAAGGCGTGTACACCTGGGAGGGCTCCCCCGCCGTGGACAGCGGCGCCTATGCACGGGTGCAGGCGATCCTGGGCGTGGACGAGATCGACCCCTACTCCGCCCAGACCTACGACCATGCCAGCCTGGCGATCCTGTCCATTGCCGCCGCCGGAACGGATAGCGGCGACGCCATTCGGGAGAGCCTGCGGAGCATCAGCCAGGGCAATGGCGCGGCGGTCGACAACGCCGCCGACGGCGTCGCCATGCTGGCGGGCGGCCAGTCGGTCAATTACACCGGCGCCAGCGGTCCCTGCGACTTCAACGAGGTCGGGGACATCACTGGCACCCAGTTCGTCTTTAAGCTCATCACGGACGGCAGCGCCGGCATTTACAAGCGCGCATGAGGAGGAATTTGACGGGCAGCCGGGGTGGAACCGGCTGTCCTTTCCCATACAGTGCGCTCAGCCCACACCCTCCCAACGCTTCGCGTCGGGTCCCTCCCTCTCGCAGAGGGAGAGGGTTTCTAACGCCGACGGTCAAACAACCCTCTCCCGTTGGGAGAGGGTGGACTGCGGTAGGCAGGCCGGGTGAGGGCTGCCGCCAGCGCACCTCCACCAGGATCGCCCATGTTTGACCTCCTGCCGCAACTGCTCGTCAACGGCATCGTCTCCGGAACCCTGCTGGCAATTCCGGCGGTTGGCTTCACGGCGATCTATGCCGTCCTGCGGTTCCCGAATTTCTCGGTGGCCTCCCACGCCACCATCGGCGCCTTCGCCGGCTACGTCGCCAATGTGACCTTCGGCCTGCCGCCCGTCCTGTCGCTGGGGTTCGCCTTCGCGGTCGCCGGGCTGGTCGGGCTGATCAGCGATGAACTGGTGCTGCGCCCGCTGCGCCCCCATGGCGCTCTGACCGCGGCCATCGCCTCCATCGCCCTGACCGTGGTGCTGGAGAACATCGTCCGCTTCATCTTCGGCAACGACATCCGCGGCTACGACCTGCCGATCGTGCGCGACTGGCGCTTTTGGGACATCCGCATTGGACCGCAGCAACTCGAGAACCTCGCCCTGGCGCTGGCGATCATGGCGGCGGTTTTCGCCTTCCTGACCTTCACCCGGATGGGCAAGGCCATGCGCGCCGTTGCCGACAATCCGGCCCTGGCCGACATCAAGGGCGTCAACGCGTTGCAGATCGGCCGGCTGACCGCCTTCATCGGCATGGGGCTGGTGGGGGTTGGCGGCATGCTGCTGGGGCTGGGCACGGCGATCGACCCGCTGACCGGCTTCCGCTTCATCCTGTCGATCTTCGCCGCTACCGTTGTCGGTGGGCTCGGCAGCATCCCCGGCGCGGTGCTGGGCGCCATGGTGGTCGGCATCGGCGAGGAACTGTCGTTGATCGTGCTGGATCCGACTTACAAAAGCGCCGTCGGCTTCATCGCCATCGTCCTGGTGTTGACCCTGCGTCCACGTGGGCTGCTGGGCGAGCGGGCGTATTGAAGTTGCCAAAGGATGTTCGTAAGCCCCCTCACCCTCCCAACGCTTGGCGTCGGGTCCCTCCCTCTCCCCTTGCGGGAGAGGGAGGGACCCGCGGCGCAGCCGTGGGAGGGTGAGGGGTATGTACCAGCCAACTCCGAATTTGCCGTAGCGGAGGCCCGATGGAGAATTACCTGATCTCGATCGTCACCTTCGGCGCGTTCTATGCGCTGTTGACGCTCGGGCTCAATCTGATCTGGGGCATGACCGGGATGATCAATCTCGGGCTGGCCGGCTTCTTTGCGCTCGGCGCCTATGCCTCCGCCCTGGCCACCACAGGGGGTGCCCTGCCGATTGTGCTGGGGCTGGTGATTGCCTTCGTGGTCGCCGGCATCGCGGGCGGGCTGCTGACACTGACCACCTTGAAGTTGCGCGGCGACTATCTGGCCATCGTCACGCTGGGCTTTTCCGAGGTCGTGCGCCTGATCGCCAGCAATGAGATCTGGCTGACCAACGGCACCGACGGGATCTCGGGCATTCCCGGCCCGTTCCGCTCCAGCCTTACCCGGGCGGAATTCAACCTGCTGTTCTGCGTGTTGGCTTTGGCCATCGTGGCGGCGGTGCTGGTGCTGATCCAGCGGCTGCGCAACAGCCCCTATGGGCGGGTGCTGCGGGCGATCCGCGATGACGAGCAGGTGGCGGCGGTGGCGGGCAAATCCGTCCGCCGTTTCAAGATCGAGGCCTTTGCCATCGGCGCAGGCATCATGGGCCTCGCCGGCGGTCTCTACGGCCACTACAACAGCTATATCGCGCCGGACATATTCCGGCCGCTGGTCACCATCTACATATTCCTGGCGCTCACCGCCGGCGGCACCGGCAACAATCGCGGTGCCGTGGTCGGGGCCTTCCTGGTGATGGCGATCCTGGAGGGCACCCGCTTCATCGGCGACATCGTGCCCGACCTACCCGGCGCCCAGGTGGCCGCCCTGCGCGAGATCCTGGTCGGCACGCTGCTGATCCTGGTCATGCGCTTCCGCCCCACCGGCCTGTTCCCCGAACGCGCCGCTATCCGGAGCGACACCCGATGAGACCGGAGCCGACAGATAGCGAAAGCCTAGCCGCGCTTTGCGACTGTACGGCCGCCATGGGCTTGCCGGGCCAGCCCCGCACCGGATTCGACGCGTTGGAAGTGGCCCTCGGCCGCCTGATCGGCCACAAACTCTTCACACTGATGGTGCTGGACACCGAGAAGGGCGAGGCCGAGCGGCTCTACTCGAGCCAGCCCGACGCCTATCCGGTCCGGGGCCGCAAGCCGCTCGGCGAAATGACCGAATGGGGCCGCCACGTGATCGAGGGCCGCCGGCCATATCTCGGCAATACAGCCGCCGACATCCGCTGGGCCTTCTTCGACCACGAGCTGATCGCGTCGCTCGGCTGCGGCTCGGTGATCAACCTGCTGGTCACGTTTAACGGTGTGCTGCTGGGCACAATCAACATGCTGCATGAGGAAAACTACTACGGGGACTGCGACCTGGAGATCGGAGCGCCGTTCGCACAGATCCTGACGCCGCTCTACCTGCAACTGATCGCCGGCGATTTGGCCGCGGATCCGGTGCCTCAAGGCTGAAACGGGAACCGCCGGAGCATTCCATCATGATGGCAGTGATCGTGCCCCAATACCTGCAAACGGAATTGCAACGTCACGAGGCCCGAACCTGGCTCGTCGAATGGTCGAAAGCGTTGGACCAATCCGCACGATTTCAATTGGCCTTGCCATAAAAACCGGAGCAGTCTGCCTGGTGCCGGTTCAATCCTCCGAGTAGCCGGCACAGCCCCCTCGGGTGTTGCACCGATGGCGAACACGGACGACTTGAAGGAGGTCAGAGCATGTCCCTCCGCCTGAGACCGTTCGCAAAGGAACGACGCAAGGAAGATACCGGCCGGCTCTCGGATACGCCCAGGAGGCGCCTCCGGATTCCGCTCATGCTGCTGATCGGCGTTGGAACAGCATTGTCGGCCGGCGGGTATTATTTCGCCAATAGAATCAATCATGAGGCGGAGCAAAACAGGTTCGAAAAAGAGGCCAACCTCGTTTTCAATCAGGTTGAAGTGAGAGTCGTATCCACGGTCGCGATTCTCCACTCCATCGCCGGACTTTTCGTCGCATCGGAAACGGTCACTCGGGAGGAATTCAGAGCCTTTGTCGAGTCACTGGGCGAGATGCCGGCGGTCCAGGCGCTGGAGTGGATTCCACGCGTGCCGCGAGAGGATCGGCCAATCTACGAAGACTCCGCCAATCGCGATGGTCATGCAGGATTTCACTTCACGGAGCGCCGCCCGGACGGAACCATCGTCGTGGCCGCCGATAGGCACGAATACTTTCCGGTCTACTTCGTCCACCCCTACGCCGGAAACGAAGCCGCGCTCGGCTTCGACATTGCGTCCAACGTTACCCGGCTGGAGGCGCTGCAGCAGGCACGCGACAGCGGAGATCTGGTAGCGACGGCGCGGATCACGTTGGTTCAGGAGACGGGCCAACAATATGGGTTCCTGGTGTTCGTACCGGTTTACTCAGATGAGATACGGCCGACCGCAATCGCCGCGCGCCGCGATGACCTTGCCGGCTTCGGGCTCGGCGTCTTTCGAATGGGCGATCTCGTTGAAGATGCGATTTCGTCCGCTTCAACTTCTACGCCTTCCGTGGAAATACAAATCTTGGACAACTTGGCGCCCATCGATGTCCGGAGACTCTATCCACAGAGAATGACGCCGGCAGATCGATCAGCGCCGATTGATTCCAGGTTTCGCACCAGCCGCGATATTACAGTCGGGGGTCGGCACTGGACGATGGTGGCCACTCTCCCGGCCGATTTCGGTCCTGCGTGGTTGTTCCGGTGGCAATCATGGGCAGTTTTTTGTACCGGCCTGACTCTCACGTTTCTTACTGGGCTGTACGTCAACCAGTCTCTGACTCGTGCAGACGTGGTTGGACGGCTTGTCGAACAACGAACCGCCCAGTTGCGAGAGAGTGAAGCACGCAGTCACGCGGTGATTGACAATGCCGTCGATGCCATCGTGACGATCGACGCCCGTGGGGTCGTTGAGACCTTTAACCCAGCGGCAGAGCGGGTTTTCGGATATTCGGCGGAGGATTGCATTGGCCGGAACGTTTCGATGCTCATGCCCGATCCCGACAAGAGCAGGCATGACGGATACATCGCCGATTTCCTCAGCACCGGGGAGGCCAAGATAATCGGTTTCGGTCGAGAGGTCGTCGGCCGGCGCAAAGATGGAGAGACCTTTCCGATGGACCTTTCGGTCAGCGAATTCCACCCGGGCAAGGGGACCATGTTTGTCGGGCTCTGTCGCGATGTGACCGCTCGCAGAAGGGATCAGGAGGCGATGACGACGGCCAGCAAAGAGTTGGAATCGTTTGCCTATTCGGTGTCCCACGATCTGCGGGCGCCACTCAGGGCCATGGACGGATTCAGCCAGGCCCTCGTCGAGGATTATGGCGACAAGCTCGGCGGTGACGCCAAGAATTACCTCGAGCGCATCCGCGGCGGCGCCCGACGAATGGGGAAGTTGATTGACGACTTGCTGGGGCTCTCGCGTGTATCCCGCCGCGAGATGAACCGCGAGACGGTCGATCTGTCGAAGCTGGCGGGAGGGGTTGTGCAGGAGCTGCGGGAGACCAACCCGAACCGCGAGATATTCTTCGACATTTCATCCAACCTGAGCGTGCAAGGGGATGAAAGGCTGTTGAGAATTCTTCTTGAGAACCTGATCGGAAATGCATGGAAATTCACCACCAAGACCGAGGAGGCAAGGGTCGAATTGGGTGCCATACTCGAGAATGGGGAATTGGTGAATTACGTGCGCGACAACGGCGCCGGATTCGATATGGCCTATGCGGACAAGCTGTTTGCCCCATTTCAGCGTCTTCATTCCACCGCGGAATTCGAGGGCACGGGAATCGGGCTTGCAACGGTGGCTCGTATTGTCCAGCGCCATGGCGGCCGTATCTGGGCTGAAGGAAAGTTGCGGAAAGGCGCTACGGTGTACTACACTTTAAGTAGATAATCCTGACGGTACTCAGGAGATATTAATGAGCAATCGAACGATTCTCCTTGTCGAGGACAACCCTGACGACGAGGCCCTGACGGTACGGGCGCTCCGACATCACAATCTTGCCAATCAAATCACCGTTGTCCGTGACGGCGCCGAGGCTCTCGAGTTTCTTTTCTCCGAGGGCGCCTATGCCAAACGTGATCTCGAGAGATTACCAGCGGTGGTCCTGCTCGACCTCATGCTGCCCAAAATTGGTGGCCTTGAAGTCCTGCAGCGCTTGCGTAGCGACGACCGGACCAAGTTCCTCCCCGTCGTCGTTCTGACATCGTCTGATGAGGAACGGGATGTGATTGATAGCTACAAGTTTGGTGCCAATAGCTACGTGCGAAAACCGGTTGAATTTGATGATTTCAGCGCCGCCGTCTTGCAACTCGGCCTGTATTGGATATTGCACAATGAGCCACCCCCCGAGGGGTGAGGCAAGAGCTGAGGTGCGGACCCGGTGGTTCAATCTCGCCTTTAGGAATGCCTGAATTGAGTGATCAGATACATGTTTTGGTAGTTGAGGACTCCGAGGAGGATAGCGCGCTTCTCGCGTTGGAGCTATCCCGTGGCGGGATAGCCGTGGAATTCGAGCGGGTCGATACCGCGGACACGATGCGCAGTGCGCTTCTGGGCAAGAAGTTCGATCTTGTGTTGTGCGACTATGTCCTACCGGGGTTCAGCGTTCAGTCAGCCCTGCAGATCCTCGAGGAACACGCCAGAAAACTTCCCTTCATCGTGGTCTCTGGGATAGTACGCACGGCGGATGTGGTGCAGGTCCTGCGCTCGGGCGCCGACGATTTCATCGAAAAGCACGACCTTGCCCGGCTTGTTCCGGCGGTCGAGCATGCGTTGAGGAGCGCAGAGGAAAGGCGCTCGCTCAGCACCGTAGAGACACAGCTCCGACAGGCCCAGAAGATGGAAGCCGTGGGACGCCTAACCGGCGGCTTGGCGCACGACTTCAACAATCTGCTGGCCGTGATCCAGGGCAACGCCGAGTTGCTCGCAGACAGGATCGGGGATGTCGATCATTCGGCGCAGACGATTCTCCGCGCGGCGGAGCGCGGTGCCGAATTGACGCAGCGCCTTCTGGCATTCTCACGGCAGCAACCCCTGCACCCGCAAGCGATCGACCTGTCGGCGCTGATCGGCGACATATCGGATCTCCTTGCACGGACATTGGGAGAAACCGTTGAGATCACGATCGGTGGGAGTCCTAATCTCTGGCGCGCCCTGGTCGATCAGAGCCAGATGGAAAACGCCCTCATCAATCTGGCCATCAACGCGCGCGACGCCATGCCGGGCGGCGGCATGCTCACGATCGATTGCAGCAATGTGCGCCTCGACGAGAACTATACCGCGTGGGACCCGGGGGCGTTGCCCGGCGACTATGTCCTTCTGGCGGTCAGCGACACTGGCGTGGGCATGTCGGGCGAGGTTCAGGCCCAAGTCTTCGAGCCGTTCTTTACCACCAAGGATTTGGGCCAGGGCACCGGGCTCGGCCTGTCGATGGTCTATGGCTTCGCCAAGCAGTCAGGCGGCCATATAGCGATCGTCAGCGAGGTCGGCCGAGGGACGACGGTGAAGCTTTACCTCCCTCGGTCGAAGAGCGTGGCGCCGGCGAAGTTGACCGAGAACAGCAATGAACTTCTGCGCGGCCGGGGTGAAATGGTCCTGGTGATCGAGGACGATGACGGCGTGCGCGGTCTCGCGGTCAAGATGCTCGAGAATCTTGGCTACCGAGCGAGCGCCGTCGCCGACGCGGCGGAAGGTCTGCACGCACTGGCGAAGAAAGAGAGGGTGGATCTTGTGTTGTCGGACGTGGTCCTTCCCGGCGGTATGAACGGTCCTGATTTTGCCGAGGAGGCGAGACGGCACTATCCCGACCTCAAGATCATCTTCATGTCAGGTTACCCGGACAAGCTGGGCAGAAGCGGCGGCCCCCTCGGCCCTGGTGTGGTTTTGCTGAATAAGCCGTTCCGGCGGAAACAACTCGCAAGAGAGCTACGTGAGGCACTCGATTGAGGCACAATCAGCCCTGGATGCTTCCGCGGGTCATGACAAGCGATAGCGGGCAGCATTCGTTGTCCGCCAATGATTCCGTTGGATCGAGTAGCACGAAGCTGTCGTCGCGGATGATTTGTGCCAAAATTCCAAGGTGCGAAAATTCAGGACACGGACTTCCAGCCGGAGGCTCCCGCTGGTTCTGGCCATCTCGGTGGCGGTGCATCGATCTCCCAATTGTGAGACCCTCGGGCCGGTTTCTGATCGCAGGCAAGCAAGCGCATGCCGGCCGATACCGGGCTCGCTACGATTCAGTGTGGCGGATGGATCTCGGCTCACGCAAGAAATAGGCCGCCACCTTCAGCAGGCAGCGGCCTCAATGTCGGCGAGTCGGCCGCAAGCGGCCGAGGCGCTTCAGTCGACTTCGAGCATTCCCACAGCGGACTTGCCGGTGCGCGGGTCGTCCTGGACGTCGAACCTGACTTCCTGGCCTTCACGAAGGCCGGATACGCCGGAGCGCTCCAGTGCCGTGGCGTGGACGAAGACGTCCTTCCCGCCATCGCTCGGCTGAATGAAGCCGAAGCCCTTCTGTTCGTTGTAGAATTTTACGATGCCCGTATTCATGGCATTACCCTTTCACTAACGGTCTGCGCGTGGAATTCGCCGCACAAGATTTGGTGGCGCCGATTCCCGGTTCATGGATCTTGGTGAGAAAGTCTGAAACCTACGCGCCCGTAGTTGCAAGGCGAAGCGGCCCAGTTATCCGGCCAATATCGAGGGCACAGGCATAGTCGCTAAATCGAAAAATTGCAAGGTTGCGCATCGCCAGCCCGGCGACGCTGCGCGGGTAGCAATTTTCGGCAAGCACAAACGCGCAAATTGGTTCGATAACGAGCATATTTACTGGGCTGAATCGCCCGAAACTTTCGCGTTTCGTGTACGGGAAGTCGCCCGACAATCGGATTTCCGGCGCTCGTTACTAGAGTATTGATTGGCCTCGTTCGATAGCTTTTGGCCGCGACCAGATGCGGTTGGTGGTCGCGCCACTACAGCAAACGCTCGATCTGCTCCCTGGTGGCCACTTTGACCGCCACGCCTTTGCTGTCGGATTTGCGCCGAGCCGCCTTGCGGCCCTGGCCCTGGAGCCTAACGCCGGGCTGATCGGTAACCGCCTGGACAAGCTCGGCAATTCTCGAGGCGAAGCCGTCTCCGGCGAACGCATCGGGATCGATGGCCAGGAAGAATTGTCCTGTCCTGGGCGGGCCGCCCTTGGTCCCGGAGAAGGGGCTGGCATTGATGCCCAGCGTCGCACCGGACACGGCCGCGGCCATCACCTCGACGATCAGCGCCATGCCCACACCCTTGTAACCGCCGGCCGGCGCCATCGACCCCTTCAGCGCCAAATTGGGGTCGGTCGTCGGGTGACCCTCGGAATCCAGGGCCCAGCCGCCGGGCAGCGTGCGGCCCTCCCGCGCATGTTTCATGATCTCGCTCTTGGCGACGACGCTGGCGCTCTGGTCGATCAGGATGGCCGCACCGCCGGCATCGTCCGGAACCGCGACTGAGATGGGGTTGGTTCCCACCACCGGCACTTTGCCATTGACCGGGGCAATGGATGCCGGCGCGTTGGTGAAGCCGATTCCGACCAGCCCCTCCCGAGCCAGGCGTTCGGTGTGATAGCCCAGAACGCCGCAATTGTAGGAGTTGCGGATACCGAGGCCCGCGAGCCCGTTTTCGCGGGCCGCCGAGATCAGCGCCGGGAAACCGAGGTCGATGGCGGGATGGGCGAAGCCGGTCCCGGCATCGACGACAAGGCTGCCTGGGCGGGTTCGATCAAGCGTGGGTACGGCGCGGCCGTCGACCTTGCCGCAGGTCACATGCTCGCAATAGGTGGCGAGATACATCAGGCCATGGCTGGCGATGCCGTCACGCTCGGCCGCGGCGATGGCGCGCGCCATGGAGGCGGCGATGGCAGGCTCGGCGCCGGCCTTGACCAGCGCCCTGCGCGCCAGGACCGCAACTTCGTCGACGCTCATCCAGTTCTGTTCGGTCACCACATTTCTCCGGCTCGTCGGCCCAATCGTGTCAGTCAGTATCCATCAGCCCGGCCCCGGCGCCGCGCAAGCGCGACTCCTCGGAGGCGGGAACATAGGTGCGCGCTGCCAGCGCCTTCAGAATCGCCCAGTCTTCCGGCGCGACCTGAACGCTGGTCGGCAATCGAGGCATCGGCCGCCCGGCGGCATTCCCCGTCGCCGCCTGAATGGTCACATCGGTTACCCGTTCTGCCTCAAGCGCCGCTTCTTCGCCGAGTTCCAGGGAGATCTCGTCGGGACAACAACGGACCGAAAGTCCCAGCCAACGGATCTCCAGGTCATGGCCCGTCGCCTTGGCCGCGCGGCCCAGAAAGGCGCTCAGCAGCAGCGGATAGGCGACCGACGCCAAGGTCACCGACTTACCTGGCACGATCTCCCGGGCACGGTCGCTCAGTGCCGCTCCGGTAATCAACGGACACAATTTGCCGGACCGGGCGGCCCATCGCCCGCCCTCCATGACCGGGACCAGATCGTCATAGGCAGCCCCATCGCTGCGGGACAAATGCCGCGCTATCAGGCTGGCGCTCGGCAACCGGCGGACCGCCAGCCAGCGGGCCGCCTTGCCAGCCTCCTCCGCCAGCCCCCAGGCGAGGCCCGTAGCGCGCGCCGCGCGCCGCGACAGGGCGTCCAACTCGTTGGCAGAACACACGATCAAGGTCCAACCGCCTCTATCGGCGGATACGACCAGTCATCTGCCGCCTGGGCGCCAATCTCGTCGGAATGGGGGGCGTCCTGGTAAAGGGTGATGCGCACCCAGCGGTCGGATTTGGGGTCGAACTTGGTTGCGCCGAAGAAGGACAGCTTGCAGCGCAGCAGATCGATGGCGCGCAACTCGGCGCTGATCAGGTTGTCGCGGACCTGCGAATACGGATAACGCGCCGTGATCTGCACACGGCGCGCCACGTGACGGTGCTCGGGACGGGCAAGCAGGAACGCCGCCAGTTTGTCCTCCGGGTCGCCACTGGCCACCAGGGCCGCATGGAAGCGGCCGATATCGCGGGCGGTGGCCAGAGGTTCCTCCAGCGCATCGCCGGCATCGCGGGCCCGTTCGCCCAGGCGCGGCTCCAGCTTCTCTTCCGAGACATACCAGAACCGCGACGATTCCGGCGAAGAGCCGAAATCGATGCCCAACGCCCAAGGGCAGGTGTCCTCGATCATCCGCCGCATATCGGCAAGCTTCATCGATCCGTCGATCGGAAAAGCGTCGTTTTCGTCGAGCCGCATGCGGGCCGTCAGTTCGTCCACGAGTTCGCCATGGGGTTCGATCATCAAGGTCACGGCCATCTCCTGGCCTTCGAGAGACAGGCTTTCCTCGGCCCAGCGATACAGGGCGTCCCACGGCCGGGAACCGGACAGCGCATCGCCCTCCACATGCTCACCCAGGGATTCCAGATCGGCCCGCAAGATGCCGATACTTTCCGTCTGAAGCGGGTCGGCGGTGCGCCATTCCCGCGCCATGCAGGCCGCGCGATCAAGGGCGGTTTGAAATGCGGTTCTCGTCGCGGGTGTCGCTTTGGGCAGAGCCCGCACTCGTGCCAGAGCCAGTTCGCGGGCGTGGATCCAGCTATGGATCAAGGTCGGATGGTTGATCAGGAACGGCGCCATGCCCAGGCCGGTGGAGTTGCCGACCCCGAGCCGCCGGCGGAGGGTAGGATCCAGGGTGACGGCCCGGTCGCCACCGCGCGTTCGGGCGAGGTGCTCGGCGAGGTCCGTGGTGAAGGTGCGGATCAACCAGACGGTCAGCAACTCGGCGCGGAACGGGCCGGCGAATTCCGGGCGCATGGCAATGTGGTCCCGGTCGGCGATGCCGAACTTGCCGTTGCCATAGACGGCCGTGGTGCGCATGAGGTAGCCGACGGCCTCGATCTTCGCGCGATCCGGCTGAACCCCCTCCGCCAGCCGCGATACCACATGGTCGAAAAGGCGAACGCTCCTATTGGCGCGGGACAGCACCAGCTCGCTCGACAAATACCGGCCCGCCTCCTGCTTGGGGACGCTATGGGACAGGCGCTCGATATCGTCTTCGGTCGGCACCCCATCGAACAGCGTGAAGGTCGCGTCCCAGGCTTCGGCGATGACCCGGTCGGTGCGCAGTTCCGGCGCCAGATCGTGGGCGTATGCAATCAGGCTGTAGGTGTGTTGGGCCGCGTGAATGCGGTACACGGCGACCCCGACTCCCGAGGCATCGATCCGCCAGATCGGGCGCTCGAACCGCCATTGCTCGCGTTTGACGCGCCGCAGTATGGCCCGCATGAAGCTGAGCCGCGTCTGATGGAACGATCCGAGCCGCGCCAGCCGCATCACAACGGCCGGATCGCGCAGCGGCACACCGGTGTCGTCATCGGATTTCTGGTATTTGGGCTCTTGGGTCATCACTCAGTTCCGGGCCAAGCGATCGCCGCCGCCGTGTCAGGCGGCGGGATCGCGGATTGGCGATGGCCAGGGGACGGTTCCGGGAACCGTCCCCTGGCCGATCGAGACAAGCCCGCTAAGTGGTCGCCGCCTGCTTCTTGCCCAGCGCAAGCGTGATCCGCACCGAGTCCCACAGCGATGGCAGCAGTATCAGCGATACCGGCACCGCTGTCACCACGATGAAGGATTGCAGCTTCGCAACCCCGCCAGAGCCTACCGAGATCAGGATCATCGCCATGGCGCCCATCGCCACGCCCCAGAACACCCGTACCGGGGTCGAGGGGTTGTCGTTGCTCGACATGGCAACGGAGATCACATAGGTCATCGAGTCGCCGGTCGTGGCCACGAACACCGTGGTCAGGACCAGGAACAGGAACGAGATCAGGAACCCGATCGGCAGGGCCTCGGTGATGGCGAGCAGAGCGGCCGGCAGGTTGAAGCCTTCGAAGGCGGCGGAGACCGTGCCAGGATTGTCGAGCTCGAAGGCCAGGCCCGAGCCGCCAACGATGGTGAACCAGAAATTGGTCACCAGCGGCGCGATGATCGACAGCATGATGATGATGCCGCGGATCGAGCGGCCACGGGAGACCCGGGCGATGAACATCGCCATGAGCGGGCCATAGCCCAGGAACCAGCCCCAGAAGAACACGGTCCACCAGCCAAGCCAACCGGCCTCGCCGAACAGTCCGGCCTCGCCACGGAACAGCGCCATCGGGAAGAAATTGGCCAGATAGGTGCCGAGCCCGCCGAAGAATCCCTTGAAGATGAACAGGGTCGGCCCCGCCACCAGCATGAAGGCAAGCAGCACGAATCCCAGGATGATGTTGAACCGGCTGAGGATCTGGATGCCCTTGTTGATGCCGGTGATGGCCGAGATCGTGTAGATGGCCACCAGCCCCACGATCACCACGGCCTGCAAGGCGAAGCCGTCGGGCAGGCCGAACAGATCGCCGAGGCCGTAGCTGACCTGAAGGCCGAGGAAGCCGATTGGCCCAACGGTACCCGCCACCACCGCGATGATGCAGGACGCATCGGCGATCCAGCCGATCGGCCCGTTGATCGCCCGGTCGCCGAAGACCGGATAGAGCAGGGTGCGGGGCGCCAGCGGCAGGCCCTTGTCGTAGTGGTAATGCATCAGCATGACCGTGGTCAGGCTGCCGAGGATCGCCCAGGCCAGGAAACCCCAATGCATGAAAGATTGCGCCAGTGCCGGGTTGACCGCATCGGCGTTGCCGCCCTCGATGCCAAAAAACGGCGGGGGCGACACGAAATGCGCCATCGGCTCGCCGGCGGCCCAGAACACGCCACCGCCGGCCAACAGCGTGCACATGATCATCGAGCCCCATTGGAAGAGGGTGAATTCCGGCTTCGCCAGGCCGCCGAGAACGGCCTTGCCGCCGGGCAGCACCGCGATCACCAGGCCGATCAGGAATGTCGAGAGCAGCAGAAGCTGCCAATACAGGCCGAAGAACTTCGCCGACCAGGCAAAACTGGTGTCCACGATCGCCTGCAACGTATCCAGATCGATCAGCGCCAGAATGCAAAACAGCGCGATGAATCCGCCGGTGATCGCGAAGATCGGGATATTGACGCCATCGAATCCGCTGGCCCGGGTACCCGTACCCGCTGGAATGTCCGTCATGGTCTTGTCCTCCCTATGGAACAGGCTTTCACGTCAGGCCGCGCGGGGCGAGCGAGCATGGGTTTTTCTTGCTTGTGGTTCGCTTGGAACGAAGCTGCCTTCGAAGAAGGTCAGCCAGTTTTCGCCGAGGATCTTCGCGGCCTCCGGCTCGGAAAAGCCGGTGTCGCACAATCCGCGGGTGATGTTGGGAAGGTCCCGATTGTCACGGAACCAATCCGGCTGGGCCGGAAAGCCGGCGTCGTCCTTGGAGCCTTCGCCGTAGTCGATGGTCTTGGACCAGCGACCGACCCGCATCCACTCGACCACGCTGTCCGGATGGTCCTGGCAAAGGTCGGTGCCGATCGCAAGGTGATCCAGGCCGATCAATTCGGCAGTCCGCGCGATCATCTCGCAGAAGCTCTCAAGCGAGCACCCGGGGCCGCCCTTCAGATGGTGGGGATAGAGCGAGAACCCGATCATCCCGCCGGATTCCGCCAGCGCCTTCAACAAATCGTCCGACTTGTTGCGCTTGGCGGGATGCCACGAGGCCGGGTTGGCATGGGTGATCGCGATCGGCCGCTCGGACAGCGCGATGGCGTCCAGGGTCGAGCGCTCGCCGGAATGGGACATGTCCACCACCAGCCCGACGCGGTTCATCTCGCGGATGACCTCGCGGCCCATCCGGGTGATACCGGTATCCTCGGCCTCGTAACAGCCGGTCGCCAGCAAGGACTGGTTGTTGTAGCTGAGCTGCATGAACCGGGCGCCCAGGGTATGGACGATCTCGACCAGGCCGATATCGTCCTCGATCGGGCTGCAGTTCTGAAACCCGAAGAAGATTGCCGTGCGGTTGGTGCGCCGCGCCTCCAGCACGTCGGCGGCCCAGCGGCCCGGCATGATCAGATCGCTATGGCGTTCGAACAGCCGGTTCCAGCTCTCAACGTTCGCCACCGTCTCGCGGAACATCTCGTGATAGCAGATGGTGGCATGAACGGCATCGACGCCGCCCTCCCGCATCTGTCGAAAGACCTTCTCCGACCAATTGCAGAACTGCAGGCCGTCGATCACGACGGGTCGGTCCAACGCGGTGGCGGACCCCGTCATTGAGGCGCACCCGAGCTGATATAGGCGGTCTTCACCGCGGTATAGAATTCCGCGGCATACCGTCCCTGCTCTCTCGGTCCGAAGCTGGAATCGCCTCGCCCGCCGAACGGCACGTGGTAGTCGGTTCCCGCCGTCGCCAGATTGACCATGACGCAACCGGTCCTCGAATGCCGGCGGAAATGGTTCGCCCGCGCCAGGGAGGTGGTGACAATGCCCGAGGTCAGGCCGAATTTGGTATCGTTCGCCGTGGCCAGCGCCTCTTCGTAGGAGCCGGTCTTAATCACGCAGGCGATCGGCGCGAACATCTCCTCGCGATTGATCTGCATGTCGTTGCGCGTTCCCGCAAATAAGGCCGGCGTCATGTAATAGCCGTCGGTCTCACCCTGGATACGGTCGCCGCCCAATATGTGCTCGGCGCCCTCTTCCGCCGCGATGCGCATGTAATCGAGGTTGGCGTCGAGCTGGCTCTCGCTGGCCACCGGGCCGATCTGGGTGCCTTCGGTCAGCGCATGCCCGACCCGCAAGCTCCGGGCGGCGTCCGCCAGCTTCTCGACGAAGGCGTCGTGGATTTTCTCATGCACGATCAATCGGGAGGACGCCGTGCATTTCTGGCCGGTGCCGCCATAAGCACCGCCTGCCGCGCATTGCACGGCCAAATCCAGATCGGCGTCATCCATCACCACCAGCGGGTTCTTCGATCCCATCTCGAGCTGCATACGGGTCATGTTACTCACCGCGGAGGCAGCGATGCCACGCCCCACTTCGACCGATCCTGTGAAGGAGATCGCATCGACTTCCGGGCTCTCGACGAGGCTCTGGCCGATATCGCGACCGGAGCCCATCACCAGATTGAACAGGCCGGCCGGCAGATCCTGGCGGGAGATGATCTCGGCCAGCGCCCAGGCCGATGCCGGAGTCAAATTCGCCGGCTTCCAGACGACCGCATTGCCGAAGGCCAGGGCCGGGGCGATCTTCCAACTGGCCGTGGCGGTCGGGAAATTCCATGGCGAGATGATGCCGACCACACCGACCGGCTCGCGGCGCACGTCGATCTCGATCCCGCCACGCACTGAATCGGCGGTATCGCCAATCTGGCGCAGCACCTCGGCCGCAAAGTATGTGAAGAACTGGCCCGAGCGATAGACCTCGCCAACCCCTTCAGCGCGCGGTTTGCCCTCTTCCCGAGACAGCAATTCGCCGAGTTCGCCGGACCGATCCATGAGCTCGGTACCAATGGCCATGAGCGCCGCATAGCGCGTTTCAAGGCCGGTCTTCGCCCAGGCCTCCTGTGCGCTCCGGGCCGCATCGAGAGCTTGCCCGAGCTGCCCGGCGGTTGCCTGGGCGTAGGTGCCGACGATGTCGGACACATCGGAAGGGCTGCGATTTTCGATCGCGCTCTCCGACTCGGCCCACCCGCCAGCAATGTAATTTCCGCAAACCTCCGGCACCGACATTCCTCCGACTCTATGGGTTTCCCATTTCGGAGATGGTGGCCGATATGGTCACTTTTGACTAACTGAAATAACTTCATCATATTTCAGAAATTCTGAAATGGAGATGATCTTATGGTGGTGAGGATCGAGGCGCTGCGCACCTTCGTAATGGTCGCGGAATCCGGAAACATCACCGACGCCGCCGACCGGTTGGGCCGCACGCCCTCGGCCGTTTCGATGACCCTGAAGCAGTTGGAAGGGCATCTCGGCAGGCCGCTCTTCGAAGGCGATCGCAAATCCCGGCTGACCGGACTCGGCGCTTATGTGCTCGAGCAGGCCCGGCGCGAAGTCGAGCAATTCACCCAGACGGTGCGATCGATCGAAAGCTATGCGCGCAACGAAATCGGCCAGATCTACGTCGCCTGCGTGCCCTCCTTCGCAACCCACCTCCTGCCCCTGGTGCTGCGGACCTATCTTTGGAAATGGCCGCGCATCGAAATCGATATCCAGGACATGGACTCCCAAACCGTCCGGCGCGCCGTGGAACAAGGGCGCGTCGATATCGGGATCGCCACCGCCCCTCACGGAATGACCGGCCCGAATATCACGCCCTTGATGACCGACCCGTTCGGCGTCGTCTGCCCCGTGGACCATCCGTTGGCGGCGCTGGGCCGGCCGCTGATGTGGGACGATCTTCGCGACCACACTTTCATCGCCAATGGGATCTGCGCGTTGATCGAGGATGCCGAGTTTCAGGAGATCCTGGGCCGGTCCACCCTGATGGTTCGCAACACCACATCGATCATCGCCCTGGTGGCATCGGGCGTCGGCATCACAGCCCTGCCCCGCCTTGCCGTTCCCCCCGACACTGAACGAGCGCGCTTCCTGCCCCTGCAAAGCGGGCAGATCCTTCGACCCCTGCACATCCTGACCCGGCCAAACAGCGCCCTGACACCCGCCGCCGAGGCGTTCATCGAGACGCTGTGGGAAACGGTTCCGGCGGAGGGGTAGCGGACAGCCTTCTCCCACCCGTCAGCCGACGGCCTTCTTCCTCGTCTGTCGGGACAATGTGATCGTGGGGGTGATTCAGCGACGGTCCTATCCGAGCGCGTTTTTCACAAAAGCCCCGCCCTTCATGATCGCCAGCAGGTTCCGTCCCTGATGCTCCAGCAGATTGATGTCGGAGAGCGGGTCGCCGTCGACCACCAGCAGATCCGCATAGGCCCCTGGCCGGACCACCCCAAGTTCGCCCGGCCGCTGCAGTAGTTCGCCGTTGATCGAGGTCGCCGATGCCAGGATCTCGGCCGGGCTGAGCACATCGGCGCGCAGCGACAACTCGCGGGATTGGTGGGCGTGCATCTCGCCAAGCAGATCGGTGCCCAGACCCATTTTGACGCCGGCGCGTTTTAGGATTTCCAGGGAGCCGAGACCAGCCTCCGCAACCTCCTGCAGCTTGTCGAGACTGACCTTCGGCAGGCCCTGCTCGGCTCCGAAACGACTCATCGATTCGTAGGTCACCAGGGTCGGCACCACGAAGGCGCCGTGCTCGGCGCACAACGCGGCGGTCGCCTCGTCGATCAGATTGGCGTGTTCGATCGACCGCACGCCGTAGCGCACGCACCGCGCGATGGCTTCCGGCGTGTAGGCATGGGCCATGACATAGGTCCGCCAGCTATAGGCCTCCCACACCGCGGCGCGGATCTCGTCCTCGGAATATTGCAGGTTCCAGATCGGATCGCTGGGAGAGGCCACGCCGCCGGAGGCCATGATCTTGATCTGATTGGCGCCGCGCCGCAGTTCCTGACGCGCCGCCTTGCGCACCTCGTCCACACCGTCGGCGATATGGGCGATGCTGGCCCCGCCCCGGCAGCAATGGCAGATGTATCCCGTCGTGGCGCTTTCCAGGCTGGTGAAATCGCCATGGCCGCCGGATTGCGACAGCGCCTTGCCGGCAAAAAACAGCCGAGGCCCGCGGATCAGCCCCTGCTCCGTCGCCCGTGCCAGCCCGTAATCGGCGCCCGCGGCGTCGCGCACGGTGGTGAAGCCCCGCGCCAGGGCCGATTCCAGCAGGCCCTTCGCCCGGATCGCCAGCATCGATGGCGGCATATCCTCGATCTTGCGAATGTCGGGATCAACCGCCAGCGCATGGAAATGCGCGTCGATCAACCCCGGCATCAGGGTCTGGCCCTGAAGATCGACGGTGGAGTCGACGGTGGTCGAGATCGGCGTATCGGAGACTTCGGCGATGCGCTCGCCCTCCACAACCACGTCGCAGCCTTCGCGCAGATGCGCGGTCGTGCCGTCGAACAGGGCGGCATTGCGGAACAGCGTGGTGGTCATGATGCGATCTCTCCTCTCGCTAGCCCGACATGATCGCAGCACGCGGAGGGGGAAGATGCAATCTCTGCCCGGCCCAATTGCGCTTCTAGATCAGCCGAGCGTCTGCTTGACAGCGCCGGGGAATTCCCTCAACATTCCGTATTAAAGTATAATATTCTGCTATAACGGAATACACGAAGGGAGGACACGGTATGACTATCCTGCGCACCCTCATGGTCGCGTCCGGCGTCGCCGCCGCGGCCGCGGCGCCAAGCCCGGCGATGGCCGATGGCCACATGGGCGGCGTCATCGACGTCGCGATCATCGGCGAGCCGCCGACCCTGGACCCGATGATGTCGACGGCCGACGTGGTCAGCATCGTCACCCAGCATTTCTACGAGACCCTGTTCACCTTCAACGCCAACTGGGCCGTGGTGCCGCTGCTGGCGGAAACCATGCCGGACGTTTCGGCCGACGGAAAGACCTACACCATCGCGATCCGCCAGGGCATTACGTTCCATGACGGCTCCTCCATGGACGCCCATGACGTGGTCGACTCCCTGCAGCGCTGGACCGAAGTCGCGGCGCGCGGCAAGGGCGTCGCCGACCGGATCGACGCGATTGAGGCGGTCGACGATTTCACCGTCCGGATCAGCCTGAACCAGTCCTACTCGCCTCTCACCGCCCTGCTCGCCTTCTCCAACGCCGCCGCAGCCATCGTGCCGCAGGAATCAATCGGCGGCGATCAGCTGGCCGGCGTCATCGGCACCGGTCCCTACCGGCTGGTCGAGCACCGGCCCGACGAGTACATCCAGGTCGCGCGGTTCGACGGCTATGTGTCGCGGACCGAGCCGTCCGACGGCCCGTCCGGCGAGCGCAAACAGCTCCTCGACGAAATCCGCTTCGTGCCGGTCCCCGATGCGAACACCCGCGCCGAAGGGGCGATCGCCGGGCAGTTCGCCTTTGCCGACGCCCTGCCGACCGAGGCCTACCAGCGATTGGTCGACAGCGAGGCGTCGGCGCCGGTGCTGCTGCGCCCGTTCGGCTGGCCGATCTTCGCCTTCAACATGAAGGACGGGCTGATGACCGACCTTGATGTCCGCCGCGCCGTCCAGGCTGCGCTGTCGCCCGACGACATGCTCTATGCGGCCTTCGGCGACGAGAACTTCTACGTCGTCGATGCGGCGCTATTCCCTGAGCATTATGTTTGGCACAACCGGGAAGGCGAGGCGCTCTACAATCAGGCCAACCCGGAGAAGGTCGGCGAGCATCTGTCGGCCGCCGGATATGACGGCACGCCCCTGCGCATCCTGACCTCCCACCAGTACGAGTTCCACTTCAAGATGGCCGAGGTGGCGAAGATCAATCTCGAGCAGGGCGGATTCGAGGTGCAGTTGGATGTGGTCGACTGGGCCACCCTGACCCAGCGCCGCAACAACCCGGAGCTCTGGGACATCTACATCACCCACTCGCCCTTCCTGCCGGAGCCGGCGCTGACCAGCCTCTATGGTTCGACGTCGCGGCTGGGCTGGATCGACGAGACCAAGGATGCGGTGCTGGCGGAGTTCACCTCGGTCACCGATCCCGACCGGCGGATCGAGCTGTTCGCCCAGCTTCAAGGGCTGGTCTACGAACAGGCGCCATTCTACAAGGTCGGCGGGTTCAACGCGCTGATGGCCAAGAATCCCGCGCTTGCCGGGGTCACCGACACGCCGTGGCCGTTCTTCTGGAACGCGCATCTGGTGCAGTAACCGGCTGCCGGCCCGGGGGCCAGTATCCCTCGGGCCGGCATCCAATTTGATGTTTCCAAACGTCGGAATCTGACTCACACGAGCATCAGTCGGAGCGCGCCGTGAGCCGATACATCCTGAAACGCTTCGGTGGCATGGCGGTGGTCATGTTCATCGTGCTGACGGTCGTGTTCGTGATCGTCCGCCTGGCGCCGGGCGACCCGGCGGCGATGATGCTGGGGCCCGAGGCGACACCCGCCGATGCCGAGGATTTGCGGGCCAAGCTGGGGCTCGACCGGCCGATCATCGTTCAGTACCTGGGGTTCATTGCCCGGGCGGTGACGGGTGATCTGGGCGAGTCGATCTTCTTCAACCGCCCTGTCATGTCGATCCTGGTCGAGCGCGCCGAACCGACGATCTTTCTCACCCTGTTCTCGATCCTCATCGCCGTGGGCATCGCGCTGCCGGTGGGACTGTTGTCCGCTTATACCAGGGGCAGCCTGTTCGACCAGTCGGCGTTGTCCACCGCCATGCTGGCGGCGTCGATCCCCAGCTTCTGGCTGGGTCTGCTGTTCCAACAGCATTTCGCGACCGGGGCCGGCTGGTTCCCGGTCTCCGGCTATGGCGGGCCGGATGCGGATTTTTGGGGCCGCATGAGGCATCTGATCCTGCCCTCGGTGGTGCTTGGGATCGTGAATTCGGCCCTGATCATCCGGTTCTCCCGCGCCTCGATGCTCGACGTGCTGTCCGACGATTACGTGCGCACCGCCCGGGCGAAGGGCATGAGCGAATGGCGGGTGGTGCTGCGCCATGCCTTCAAGAACGCACTGATCCCGATCGTCACCGTGGTCGGGCTGACTTTTGCGCTGTTGATCTCCGGCGCGGTGGTCACCGAGCGGGTGTTCAACCTGCCGGGCATCGGGTCGCTGGTGGTCGGGGCCGTGCTGCGGCGCGACTATCCGATGATCCAAGGCGCGTTGGTGGTTGTCGCCGGCATCTATGTGCTGATCAACTTCCTGATCGACATGGTCTATCTGGCGATCGACCCAAGGGTTCGTTACTGATGGCCGGAACTGCCTCCATCCCCTTCGAGCAGAGCTTGTGGCAGGCCCTGTCGCAGCGCCGCTCCGTCACTATCGGGCTGGCGATCCTGGCCGTGGTGGCCGTGGCGGCGCTCTTCGCGCCCTTGATCGCGCCGGTCGATCCGAACGTCATGTCGGTGCGCAACCGGCTGACGCCGCCGGGCGCCGAGTGGTGGTTGGGCACCGACGAGTTCGGCCGGGACATCTTCTCACGGCTGGTCTATGCCGGCCGTATCTCGCTGGCGGTCGGCCTAGGGGTGGCCACTCTGTCGTCGCTGTTCGGGGTGACTCTGGGACTGGTGGGCGGCTTCTTCCGCCGGCTCGACGCACCGGTCTCTCGGCTGATCGATGCGATGATGGCCTTTCCCGACATCCTGCTCGCCATCGCCCTGGTGGCGGCGCTCGGCGGTTCGCTGTTCAACGTGATCCTGGCGCTGTCCATCGTCTATTCGCCGCGCATCGCCCGGACCGTGCGCGCCTCCACCCTGGTGATCCGCGAGCTGTCCTATGTGGAGGCCGCGCGGGCTTTGGGCGTCTCGACCTGGCGCATTCTCGTCCACCACGTCCTGCGCAACACGGTCTCGCCGATCATCGTGCAGGCCACCTTCATCTTCGCCTACGCCATGCTGGCGGAAGCCGGCCTGTCGTTCCTGGGGGTCGGGGTCGACCCGTCGACACCGACCTGGGGCACCATGATCAGCGCGGGCCGGCAATATGTCGGCACCGCCGATTGGATGATCCTGTTCCCGGGCATCGCGATCACGCTCAGCGTCCTGTCGCTGCAGATCGCCGGCGACGGCTTGCGCGACGCCCTCGACCCGCGCATTTCCCGGGAGCTTTAGATGGCGATCACCCTGAAGGACGTCCGTCCGATCGCCTTCGACACGTCGCAGGACGCGAGAGATGTGCATATCGGCGCCGATGGAACCGTGTCGGAATTGCCCGAGCCCGGCGCCCGGGTGATCGAGTGCGGCGGCGCCTGGCTGTCGCCCGGCTGGACCGATCTCCACGTCCATGTCTGGCATGGCGGCACCGATATCTCGATCCGCGCCGAGGACGCCGGCATGAAGCGCGGCGTCACCGCCATGGCCGATGCGGGCTCGGCCGGCGAGGCCAGTTTTCACGGGCTGCGGCAGTATGTGATCGACCGCCGGCCGGAGACCATCAAGGCCTTCCTCAATATCGGCTCGATCGGGCTGGTCGCCTGCAACCGGGTGCCCGAGCTGATCGACGACAGGTTCATCGATGTCGACCGGACGCTGGCGGTGATCGAGGCCAATCGTGACGTCATCTGCGGCGTCAAGGTGCGGGCCAGCGGTGTCATCGTCGGCGCCTGGGGCATCACGCCGGCGCTGATCGCCAAGCGGGTGGCGGAAATTGCCGGCCTTCCGCTGATGGTGCATATCGGCGAACCGCCGCCGCTGCTCGACCAGATCTTCGACATTCTCAACCCCGGCGACATCGTCACCCACTGCTTCAACGGCAAGAAAGCGGGCTCCATCGCCGATACGCCCAAGCTGATGGAAACCGCCCGCCGGCTCGCAGATCAGGGCGTGCTGATGGATGTCGGCCATGGTGCTGCGTCCTACAATTTCAGCGTCGCCGAGCACGCCATCGGTGAAGGGCTGAGGCCGTTTTCGATTTCCACCGATCTGCACGGACACAACATCGACGGCCCGGTCTTCGACCTCGCGACGACGGCATCGAAGGTGCTGGCGGCCGGACTCGGCATAGAGGACTGCGTGGTGGCGATCTCGAACCATCCGCGTCAGGTGCTGGGCCTGTCCGGCGCGGACGGGCTGACGCCCGGCATGGCGGCGGACTTCACCGTATTCGACTTGCTGGAATGTGCGGTCGACGCTGTCGACAGCGACGGCGGTACGCTGAGGATCGAGCGGATGTTCGAGCCGCGCTGGGCGGTGCTTGGCGCAACGATCGAGGCAGCGAGCCGCGCCGACCAGAGACCGGGAGTCGCCGCATGATCCAGGCGGCCAAATCCGAGGCGCGGCACGATCCCTCCGCTCTGGCGGCCGATCTCGTCCTCAAACTCGAGAATCTCAGCACCCATTTCGTCTACAAGAACCGGTCCGCCAAGGCCGTGCGCGACGTGACCCTGTCCCTGCGCCAAGGCAAGACGCTGGCGGTGGTCGGGGAGTCCGGATCGGGGAAGTCGGTCGCCTCCCTGTCGATCATGAGGTTACTGGCCCATCCGGGGCGGATCGCCGGGGGACGGATTCTCTATCGCCAATCGTCGGGGGAGGTGCTCGATCTCGCCCAGGCCGATAGCCGGACCATGCGCGGCATTCGAGGGCGGGAGATCGCGATGATCTTCCAGGAGCCGATGACGTCACTGAACCCACTCTTCACCATCGGCGACCAGATCGCCGAGATGGTGCGGCTGCATGAGACGGTCAACGCCGCCCAGGCCAGGTCGCGGGCGCTGGATATCCTGCGCCTGGTCGAGATCCCCGCCGCCGAGCGACGGTTGGACGACTATCCGCACCAGATGTCCGGCGGCATGCGCCAGCGGGTGATGATCGCCATGGCCCTGGTCTGCCATCCGGCCCTGCTGATCGCCGACGAGCCGACGACAGCGCTGGACGTGACCATTCAGGCGCAGATTCTGGATCTGATGCGGCGGCTGCAGGCGGATCTCGGCATGTCGATCCTGTTCATCACCCACAATATGGGCGTGGTGGCGGAGGTCGCCGACGATGTCGCGGTGATGTATTGCGGCGAGGTCGTGGAACAGGCGCCGGTCCGCGACTTGTTCGCGCAACCAAGCCATCCCTACACAAGGGGCCTACTCGCTTCGATCCCCGGTGCGCGAACCGCTCTCGACGAGGGCGATGCCCCGGCCCGGCTGACGCCGATCCCGGGGACGGTCCCCTCGCTCTACGACATGCCGCCGGGCTGTGCCTTCGCGCCCCGGTGTTCCCTCGCCGAGGAGCAATGCGACAGGCCGGTAACCCTCGACCCATGCGGCGCGAACCATTTGGCGCGCTGCTGGAAAGTGGAGCGGCAATAATGGCTCCCGCTAAGACCGGCCGCGACGTGCTGATGCGGATCGAGGGCCTGTCGAAGGTGTTCTCGACGCCGCGCGGCGACGTGCAGGCGGTGAGCGACGTGTCTTTCGATCTGCCCCGTGGCGCGGTGGTCGGGCTGGTCGGCGAATCCGGTTCGGGAAAGACGACGCTGGGTCGTTGCGTGCTGCGCCTGATCGAGCCGTCGGCGGGCCGGGTGGAGTTCGACGGCGTCGATATCACCTCCCTGGACCAGCGGGCCATGAAGGCCATGCGCAAGCGCATGCAGATTATCTTCCAGGACCCGTTCTCCAGCCTGAATCCGCGCATGAAGATCCGCCAGATCATCGACGAGGCGCTGGTCGCCCATGGAATCGGAGGCGGATCGGCCCAGCGCCGCGATATCGTCGCCGGGCTGTTGGAGGAAGTCGGCCTCTCGGCGGATCATATGGGCCGCTATCCGCATGAGTTCTCGGGCGGCCAGCGACAACGCATCGGCATTGCCCGCGCGCTAGCGGTGGAGCCGGAATTCATCGTCGCCGACGAGTCGGTCTCGGCGTTGGACGTGTCGGTCCAGGCGCAGATCCTGAACTTGATGCGGGACCTCAAGGACCGCCGTGGGCTGACGATTCTGTTCATCGCCCACGATCTCAGCGTCGTGGAGTATCTCTGCGACGAGGTCGTCGTGCTCTATCTCGGCCGGGTGATGGAACGCGGCGCCGGGCGGGCGGTCTATGGCACACCGACCCATCCCTATACCCGGGCTCTGCTCTCCGCCGCGCCGAGACCGGACCCGACCGTCACCATCGACCGGGAAATCCTCAAAGGGGATATTCCGAGCCCGCTGTCGCCGCCGTCCGGCTGCGTGTTCCGAACCCGCCGCCGGCATGCTCAGGAGCCCTGCGCGCTCGACATCCCGGACCAGACCGCCATCGATCGCGACCACCACGCCGCCTGTATGCGCATTGGAGATATTTGATCATGAGCCAGGACCAGATCCGGGATCGGCGATCCGAGACCCCCGAAGATGCTCTGGCGGCCATGGGCCTTGTGCTGCCGGTAGCGGCGCCCACCCCGATTGGTAAATTCGTGACCGCGGTTCGCACCGGCAACCTGTTGTTCGTTTCCGGGCAGGGCCCGGTCACGCCGGATGGACGGCTGATGATCGGCAAGGTCGGAGCCGATGTTTCGACCGAGGACGCCGCCGGCCACGCCCGGCTAGTCGGCCTCAACCTGCTGGCGGCGGTACACAACGAACTCGGATCGCTATCCGCCATTCGCCGCGTGGTGAAGCTGCTGGGCATGGTCAACGCCACGCCTGATTTCGCCGATCACCCGGCGGTCATCAATGGCTGTTCGGATCTGATGGTTCAGGTTCTCGGCCAGGCGGGCCGGCATGCCCGCTCCGCCGTCGGCATGAGTTCACTGCCCAACGGAATCACCGTCGAGATCGAGGCGATCTTCGAGGTGCACGACGGGTGATCGCTGGATTCATGGACTCTGGGGCGCGGCCCCTCATCCTCAAGCGTCATTGCGAGCCGGAGGCGAAGCAATCCAGCGTGACCCACTGGTCTGGATTGCCGCGTCGCCGTGCTCCTCGCAATGACGGCGAGGGATGAGCGGACGAGAAATAATGGGTTTACTTATGACCCTGCGGTTCAGCCAGCCGTTCAGGTAGCCGGCCTGCCAAGCGCTCGCTCGACAGCCTCGGCCGAAGCCTTCACCGCATCCGCATAGCGATCCAGATTGTCCCGCGCCTTCTGCTCCGCCAGCACGATGGAGATCGTTGCCGCGCAAGCGCCCGACATGTCGCGAATGGGCGAAGCGATGCAGGCCACGGAGAATTCCGACGCGCCAAGCTGCACGGCCAGGCGGCGGGTGAAATCGGTGCCGGCCTGGCTGGCCAGGGCCTTCACATCGGTTTCCGCGAGACCGGTCGGCGACGGCATTGAGACGTCACCGAACGCAGCCTCCCGCTCGTCATTCGGCAGATGTCCAAGCAGCAACCGGCCCGAGGCCGTCCAGTTGAGCGGCACCCTCGTGCCGACATCGGAGGAAATGCGGAAATGGCCCTCGCCATCCGCCATGGCGGCCACCACCATCATCCCCTCGTCGCGGCAGCAGATCTGGACCGTCTCGCCGACGCCGCGCGACAGCCGCGCCATCTCATGCTTGGCCTCGGTCAGGACGTCCATGCGGCTTTCATAGGCCAGGCCATAACGAAAAAGCCGTGGCCCGAGCCAGGCGGTGCCATCGCCGTTGCGTGTCAGCAGGCCGAGCGAGATCAATTCGTCGACGATCGCGTACACCGTGGAAATCGGCGCACCGACCGATTTGGCGATGTCATAGGCGCTGGCCCGTTCGCCACGGTCGCTGAGCAGGTCGAGAATTTGAACGGCCCGCTCGATACCGCCAACACGTGTACGTGGTTTGGCGAGGGCATTGGACTCAGTCATGGAAGTCGCCGGTGTTGTGGAGGTCATTCCATTATTATGGCAGAGAGACTGCACATGGTGCCAGGGCCATCACCGGGGAGCCCCGCTCACATGGCCTGCACCAGCCAGAGCGACAGTGCCGGGACGGCGATCAGGAGGGCGAGCCGGATGATGTCGGCGATCCAGAACGGCAGTACGCCCCGGAAAATAGTGCCTAAGGGCACGTCTCGCAGCACGTTGCGCAGCACGAATACGTTCAGGCCGACCGGCGGCGATATCAGGCTTATCTCCGTCACCACCACCACGATCACGGCGAACCAGATCAGCGCCGCCTCGGGATCGGCCAGGATCTCCAGGCCGAAATCCAGCTCGTACATCAGCGGATAGAACACCGGCACGGTCAGCAGGATCATCGACAGGCTTTCCAAGACGCAGCCGAGCACGATGTAGATCAGCACGATGCCGGCGATCACCAGATAGGCGTTGATGTCCTGGTCGTAGACAAACCCCACCAGTGCATCGGGCAGGCCGGCGAAGTTGATGAAGTTGGAGAAGATCTCCGCGCCGATGATGATGGCGAAGATCATCGCGGTGGTCCGGGCGCTCTCCACGCAGGCGCTGAAAAGCTGGCTCGGGCCCACCCCGCCCATCATCAGCGCGATCACCAGCGCCACGGCGGCGCCGATCCCGGCCGCTTCCGTCGGCGTGAAGAGGCCGCCATAGATTCCGCCCATGATCACCATGAACAGCCCGATCACCGCGATCACTCCCAGGCGCTCGCGGTTCGAGAACGGTTCCACGCCTTCGGATTTCGGCGCCAGATCCGGGTTGATCCGGGTCACCACGAAGATCGCGCCGACATAGAAAAGCACGCCGAGGATGCCCGGGATCACCCCGGCGATGAACAGCTTGCCGATATCGGATTCCGTCAGCAGCCCATAGATGATCATCACCACGCTGGGCGGAATCAGGATGCCCAGGGTCCCGCCGGCGGCGATCGACCCGGTCGCAAGGCTGTCCGCATAGCCATATTTGCGCATGGACGGCATGGCGACCTTCGACATCGTGGCGGCGGTCGCCAGGGACGAGCCGCAGACCGCGCTGAACCCGCCGCAGGCGACGACAGAGGCCATGGCCAAGCCGCCCCGCGCCCGCCCCAGTACGTGGTTCGCCGCGGCATACAGCCCGTGGCTGACGCCGGAGATGGTGAGCAGATTGCCCATCAGGATGAACAGCGGCACCACCGACAGCGAATAGGACAGGCCGGTGTCGAAGGAGATCGTCCCCACCATCGACCATGTGGCCGACCAGCCGCGCATCAGCGCGAACCCCACCGCACCTACCGCCGCCATGGCGAAGGCCACCGGCACCCGCAGGAATATCAGCGCCAGCAGGACGGCGAAACCGATCAGGGATTCGATCATTGGGCGGAGGCCGGGTCGTTGGGCGCCACCAGGCGCAACAGCGCCAGAACCCCGCTAAGCGCGGCCGAGGCGGCAGCGAACCATCCGAACGGCGCCAGTGGGATCGACAGCGCATTGGTCACGCTGCCATCCGTCACCAGCCGGATCGCATGCGCTCCGAGCCGCCAGGCGATGACCCAGAGCACGATGGCGGCCAGACCGGCCCCGATGATCCGCATCGCCGATTTGACCAAGGGCGGGCTGAGCCCATAGGCCATATCGACTTCGATGTGTTCACCGGAGATCGTCGTCAGGGGCAAGGCGGCAAAGATCAGCGCTCCAAGCACCATCTGGGTGATCTCGAAGGCGCCGGAGATCGGGGCATTGAACCAATAGCGGCCGACCACATCGACTACCGTCAGGCCGGCCAGAATGGCCAGCAGCACCATACAGCAACCGCCGAGCCCCAGATCCAGGGCCCGGCGGATTGTCTGCACCCTGCCGACGCCGGCAGATCTCGCTTCTGTCACGCTACTGTCCGGCAGCGGCCTTGGCGCGGATATCGGCAAGCGCGGCGGCGCCGTCGAAACCCTGCTCGGAAACCGCGTCGACCCAGCGCGCCTCATAGGACGCCGCACTGGCCTTGATAGCCTCCACCATCGCCGCCGGGGCGTCGTAGATCTCGATCCCGGCCGCGGTGATCTCGGTGATCGCGGCGGTGTCGGCATCGTTCCAGGCCTGGCCGACAAGTTCGGCGAAGGTCTCGCCGGAAACCGCCTCAATGGCGGCCTGATCGGCGGGAGATATCTCCTGCCATTTGGCCTCGTTGGCCACAACGAACCAAGTCGTGTTGTAGATTCCGCCCGGCACCCGCATGGAATATTTCAGATGGTCGGTGAGGTTGAAGGCGGTCAGCGCCTCATAGGTGAAGGTGACCCCGTCGATCACCCCGCGGGACAGCTTCTCATAGACCTCGCCGGACGACATGAACAAGGTGGTGGCGCCCAGATCGCCCATCAGATCGGCGATATAGCCGCCGGGGGTGCGGATCTTCAGGCCTTCCAGATCGGAAGGCTGCTCGATCCGCCGCACATTGTTGTGCAGCACACCAGGGCCATGGACGAACAGGCCGAGCAGCTTCACGCCCTCATGTTCCGCCTGGGCATCCAGCGTGCCGGCATAGACATTCCAGAATGCCTTCGACCCGCTGACCGCATCGTCGCCGATGAAGGAGAACTGACCAATGCGCGAACGGCTGAACCGGTCGTCGGTGGTGAAGGAATGCAGGCCATAGGTGATGTCGGCGACACCGTCGGCCGCCATGTCGTAATGGGCCGGCGGCGCGCCGAGCGGCCGCGCCAGCACGCGGACAGTGACCCGGCCCTCGGTTGCCGCTTCGATCTGCGCCGCCCAGGGCTTGATCGCGTTGACCACGATCGGATGGCGGGGCGGCAGCCATGACGACAGCACGAGTTCGGTATCGGCCGCGGCTGGCAGGGTCATAGCGGTCAATGCCGTCGCCACCGCCATGAGAATGGCGGCGCCGGCAGCGCTCTTATGGGGTCTCATTGAATTCCTCCCTCTTGTGAATTGAGCGCCGACCATTCGGTCCGTGCGCCGAGATTAGATTTTCGTGGTTCAGTGGCCGCATTCGATGTTACGAGCCGCTCAACTCCTTCTTATGCAGGAAGGCTGCGTGCTTGGGCGCGCGCTTGGTCTTCGACCATTCCTCCAGCATGTCCCATTTCACCGCGTCTAGCTTCTCCAGCAGCGCGTCCTCTTCCGGATCCGGGCAGGCCAATTCGATACGGTGGCCGTTGGGATCGAAGAAGTAGATCGAGTGGAACAGCGAGTGGTCGGTGACGCCCAGCACATCGATGCCATTGGACTCCAGATTGTCCTTGAATTGCAGCAAGGTCTCGCGGTCCTTCACCCTGAAGGCGATGTGCTGCACCCATTCGGGCGTGTTCGGGTCGCGCCCCATCTCCGGCTTGGTAGGGAGCTCGAAGAAGGCCAGCACGTTCTCATTCCCAGCATCCAGGAAGACGTGCATGTAGGGGTCGGGCTCATGGGTCGACGGCACCCGGTCCTCGGCGATGGCCAGGACGAAGTCCATGTTCAAATTCTTCACGTACCAGTCGACGGTCTCCTTCGCATCCTTGCAGCGATAGGCGACGTGGTGGATCTGTTCGACTTTCATAGGGTGCTCCTTTCAGGTGTGCCGGGCGACGCATGACGGTCGGTCGCGCGCCCGGCATCGGCGGCGAAGTCGAAGGCCTGTCGCAGAACGGCTCGGTCGCCGATGTGATTGGCCAGGATCAGGACCAACTTGGCGTTGATCGCATCGCTCAACTTCTTGTCGTGGCCCTCATGCAGGGCCAGCAATTCCGCATAGAAGCCGTCGGGATCGGCGATGTTCGGATCGGTGATCAGCGCGCTCAAAGCACGTTCCTCCCTTGGCCGATCGCGCGGCGCAAAGCCGCGCCAACGGCGTGACGATCGAAAACCGGCCACCGCGCCGCCACATGCTGGTCGGGCCGCAGAAGATAGACGGCCGATGTCGCCTCGCCGAGATAGCGCTCGCGAACAGGGTCCGTAGCCGGAATATGGAGTGTCTCGACCGCGATCCCGTCGAATTCCAGCCCCTCGGGCACCTCGCAGTCGATGGCCAGAATCTGGAACCGATTGCCGAGCTTGTCGATCAGCCAGCCATCCGCGACCGGCGCATCGACCGTCGGCGCGCCCGGGCGGGTGCGCGCCGGCATGTCCGGACTCTCGGAGCCGTTCAGCGGTGAACCATCATAGACGCTGGGCACCGAGAGCCGGCCGGAATTGACCAAAGGCCGGGCGAAGGGCGCGATTTCCGACAGGTCGAGCACGGCGTCCCGGAACACCCGGCTGATCTCAGATTTCGGGGTGATGAAATCGGTCGATCGGGTGGAGTTCAGGATGTTCTCGTCGGTCGCGGGCACGCGCTCGGCGTCGTAGCTGTCGAGAAGACTGTCCGGGGCCACGCCCGCCATCACCAGTTTGAGCTTCCAGCACAGATTGTCGGTATCCTGCAGTCCGCTATTGGCGCCCCTTGCGCCGAACGGCGACACCTGATGCGCCGCGTCGCCGGCGAAGAGCACCCGTCCATGGCGGAAACGCTCCATGCGCCGGCATTGGAAGGTGTAGATCGAGACCCATTCGAGCTCGAAATCCACCTCCTCGCCCAGCATGGCCTTCAGCCGCGGGATCACATTTTCCGGCTTCTTTTCCTCATCCTTGTCGATGTCCCAGCCGAGTTGCAGATCGATGCGCCAGACATTGTCGGGCTGCTTGTGCAGCAGGGCCGACTGGCCGGGGTTGAAGGGCGGGTCGAACCAGAACCAGCGCTCGGTCGGGAACCCGGCCTCCATCACCACATCGGCAATGAGGAAATTGTCTTCGAAGACCCTGCCGACGAAATCGAGCCCCATCATGCCGCGGATCGGCGATGCCGCCCCGTCGCAGGCGATCAGCCAGTCGGCGTGCAGCGCATAGGAGCCGTCGGGCGTATCGACCTGCAGCGCCACGCCGTCCTCGGAAGGCTCGACCGACAGAACGGTGTTGCGGCCGCGCAGCTCGATCGGCTTGCCGGCCGCCTGCAGGGCGCGGACCCTCTCGACCAGATACTGCTCGAAATAATACTGCTGAAGATTGATGAAGGCCGGCCGCCGGTGGCCGTCCTCCGGCAGCAGGTCGAATCCATAGACCCGCCGCTCGCCGAAAAAGACCTTGCCGGTGTTCCAAGTCACACCCTTATCGACAAAGGCGTCGCCGCAGCCCAGCCGGTCGAGAATCTCCAGCGGCCGCTTGGCGAAGCAGATCGCCCGGGAGCCGAAGCTCACCTTGTCATTGTCGTCCAGCACCACCACCGGCACGTCCTGTTGCGCCAGATCGATCGCCGCCGCCAGACCGACCGGCCCGGCTCCGACCACCACGACGGGATGACGGACCGGAGTCGCCGCGTCCTGATCGGGAGATCGCGCATAGGCGTAAAGTGGGACTTCGAAGATCTTGTTCACGTTTGGGCCTGATCCGAAGCGACTTTCATTGGATTAGCGGTTCTCCTGCCCTTTCCCACTCTCCTCTTGTCATTCCCGCGAAGGCGGGAATCCAGTCGAACTATCCGCTTTCTGGATTCCCGCCTTTGCGCACTGCTGTCCGGGATTTTTTGTGTGAGCGACTGTGCACGGCAGACCCAGCCTGTGTTTTGGGCTAGAAATCATGTGTCCAAACATCGATTTCGGAGGTCTGCCGTGCCCCATCTTCGTACCGCGTTTCATCGTCTTTTGGAACCGCTGGATCGCCGAGTCGTGAACCGGATCGTCACCACGCATGACGGCAATCGCGGCGTCGGGGGTGGCGACAATGCCTGGACCTGCCAGCGCCATCTCAAAGGCCTGTTGTTCGCTCAGTTCGCCGGGCTGGACAGCCTGCGGGTGATCGAGCAGGGGCTCGCCGCCCGGCCGGCGGCGCTGTATCATCTGGGCTTGCGTCCGCCGTGCCGCTCGACCCTGAGCGATGCCCTGGCGGCGCGGCCATCGGCGGTCTTCCGCGATCTCTGCCAGTATCTGATGAGCACCCTGGCGCGCGCCAAGCGGGCCGAGGGCGCGGAGCTGATACAGCTGCTCGACGCCTCGCCGATCCGTCTCAAGGACAGCCGTTTCGGCTGGGCCGAGGCTGACGCCCGGGTCCGCGGCCTCAAGCTCCATTTGGTCCATGATCCCCGCGCCGACCGACCCACCCGCTTCTGTGTCACCTCGCCGAAATCCAGCGACATCGCCGTCGCCCGCACCCTGCCGCTGGAGCCCGGCGTCACCTACGTCTTCGACAAGGGCTTTACCGACTATGGCTGGTGGCAGGACATCCACGAGGCCGGCGCGGTCTTCGTCACCCGCCTGAAAGCCAACGCCCACCGTCGAGACATCCGGCCCCAAGAGGTGCATGCCGACCCCATCGAGGCGGATCACCGGGTCAAGATCGGCCACAAGAAGCCACGCGGCAAAGCCGTCAACACGCTCTGGGATACTGAACTGCGTGAGATCACCGTCGCCCGCGAAGGCAAGAAACCGATGCATCTCATCACCAACGATCTCACCCGCCCGGCGACCGAGATCGCCGACCTCTACAAGGAACGCTGGCAGATCGAGCTGTTCTTCAAGTGGATCAAGCAGAACCTCAAGATCAAGACCTTCCTCGGACGCTCCGAAAACGCCGTCAGGACCCAGATCTATGTGGCGCTGATCGCCTTTCTCCTGCTGCGGGTCTTCAAAAACACCCATGCCAAAGGCCACACCGATGGCCCCAAGGCCTTGCTGGCGCGCCTCAAGGTCGCACTGTTCGATCAATTCGACCTCACCGGACATGCCAAACCACCCCCCAAACCCCCGCATCTAAGAAAACCGCAACCGCAACTCGCACTCCCACTCCCATGCTGAAATCACGTAATAAAATTACGGACAGCAATGCGCCTTCGCGGGAATGACAATGGAGGAAAGTCGGTCAATTTGTACCTTCCCACCTATGAGCCGTCGCCCTGGAGCGCGGCCCACATCTGCCGGTCACGCTCCGCTGTCCAGATGCGCGGCGTATCGATGCCCAGCGCCTCATCATAGGCGCGGGCGACATTGAAGGGCAGGCAGTGCTCGTAGATGGCGTAGCTTTCGAACTTGGCGTCGCAGGCGGCGCGGCAGGCGGCGAAGGCCTCCTTCAATGTGCCGCCGCCCTTGGCGATCTCGGCCACCGGGCGATAGGTGCTCTCGATGAAGTCGCGGGTCAGGGCGATAGCCTCGGCGACCTTCTCGCGCCCCACCAGGGCGTCCCCCCGGCCCGGGCTCAAGGCCCGCGGGGCCATTGCGGCGATCGCGTCGAGGGTGGTCGGCCAATCGCCGAAATGCCCGTCGCCACAATAGCAGGCTGAGTGGAATTCGACGATGTCGCCGGAGAACATGACACCGGCATCGGGCACCCAGGCGACGATATCGCCAGCGGTATGGGCGCGGCCCAGATGCATCAGCTCCACCGTGCGCTTGCCCATATGGAGGGTCATCCGCCGTTCGAAGGTGACGGTCGGCCAAGTCAGTCCGGGGATCGTTTCGGCAGCCTGGAAGAGGCGTGGAAAGCGGCCAAATTCGCTATCCCAATCCTCCTGCCCGCGCTCATGGATCATCGCCCGGCATGTGTCCGACGCGATGATCTCCGAAGCGTCATAGGCAGAGGCCCCGAGCACGCGCACCGCGTGATAATGGCTGAGCGTCACATATTTGATCGGCTTGTCGGTGACCGTTCGGATCTTCTCGATGACCTTTTCCGCCATCTTCGGCGTCGCCTGGGCGTCGACGACCATGACGCTGTCATCGCCGATGATGACACCGGTATTGGGATCGCCCTCGGCGGTGAAGGCATACAGGTCGCGGCCCACCTCGGTGAAAGAGATGGTCTTCTCCGCCATGTCGGCGGCGGATGCGAATGCCTTAGCCATTAGGTCTTCCCTCGCCCTGCCGATTGTTGCCCGGCGGCATCCCCACCTTCCAGCACTGTGTCGGAGATTTTAGTTGCAAATGAAACTATGTCAACGCGCGATCTCGCCGTCCCTGGTCGGGCTTCGGTCGCCGAAGACCCGGTCTAGAAGATAAACGCCGGAAGCCAGGTCGGCAGCGCCGGCAACAGCCATATCAACGCCATTCCCAACACCTGCAGTCCGATGAAAGGCGCAACCCCCAGATAGATGGCCACGGTCGAGATTTCCGGCGGGGCGACGCCGCGCAGATAGAACAGCGAGAAGCCAAAGGGCGGCGTCAGGAACGAGGTCTGCAGGTTCACCGAGATCAGGATCGACAGCCACACCGGATCGTGTCCCATGAGGATCAGCACCGGCGCCACCAGGGGCAGGACGATGACGGTGATCTCGACGAAATCGAGAAAGAAGCCGAGCACGAAGATCAGCGCCATGCAGAAGACCAGCGCGCCGGTCGGGCCGCCGGGCATGGCGGTCAGGATCCGCTCGACCCGCTCGCCGCCGCCAAGACCGACGAAAACCAGCGAGAAGAAGCTGGCGGTCAGGATGGTGGCGAAGATCATCGCCGTCACGGTCATGGTCGACGTGGCCGCCTGCCCCAGCATGCCGGTTTTCATCGCCCGCCGGACCGAGACCACGAGCGCGGCAACGCCGGCTACCGCCAGTGCAGCATAGGCCGCCCCTTGCGCCCAGCCCGCGAGATCGACATCGCTGCGCTGCAGCCGGACCGGGGCGAGGCCCGCGGCGACGGCCAGCACCAGCAAGGCGACCACGCCGCCGACGATCAGCCGGGGCGAGGCGCCCAGGCGGTGCCCGGCCATGAGGAACGCGCCCACGGCGCCGACCGATGCGGCCTCCGTCGGGGTGGCGACGCCGCCGAGAATGGCGCCCAGCACGGCAACGATCAGCAGGATGGGCGGGAAGATGACGCCGACGATCGCGCCGGGCTTCGGCTTGTCCGCCAGTTCCTGGGCGGCCGGGGCGTCGGCCGGAACGAGCCACGCCCGCGACAGCAGATAGACGATGTAGATCGCCACCAGCATCAGGCCCGGCAGCAGCGCACCGGCGAAAATCTGCCCAACCGAGATCGTCTCGACAGTGAACTTGCCCTGGGCGAACTGAGCCTGCTGATAGGCGTTCGACATTACATCCGACAGGATGATCAGCAGTGTCGAGGGCGGGATGATCTGCCCGAGCGTGCCGGCGGTGCAGACGATCCCGGAGGCCAGCTTCGGGCTGTAACCGCTGCGCAGCATGGTCGGCAGCGCGATCAGCCCCATGGCGATGACCGTGGCGCCGACGATGCCCGTGGAAGCGGCCAGCAGCGCGCCGACCAGCACGACCGAGACGCCGAGCCCGCCGCGCAGGCGGCCGAACAGCCGGCCCATCGTCTCCAGCAGGTCGGCGGCGATCCGGCTCTTCTCCAGCACCACGCCCATCAGCACGAAGAGCGGGATGGCGATCAGCACATCGTTGGTCAGCAGGCCGAAAACGCGCTGCCCCAGCGCGCCGAGCAGCGACACATCCATGATGTCCAGATACCAGCCGAGGAAGGCGAAGGCGGTCGCCACGCCGGCGATGGTGAAGGAAACCGGAAAGCCCAGCAGAATGCAAAGTATGAGCGCTGCGATCATCAGCAGATCGAGCGGAAGAATCATCTCCGCGCCGCCCGCAGCATCGCGATGTCGCGCAGAAGGCATGCGGCGGATTGCACCAGGAGCAGCACGCAAAAGGCCGGGATCAAGGATTTCAACAAGAAGGATGCCGGGATGCCACCGACCGAGATCGGCCCCTCGAGAATGGCCCATGAATTGCGCACCGTCGGCCAGGACCAGTAGAGCAACACCGACATCGCCGGAATCAGCAGGAACATGTGTCCGACGATATCGATGATCAACCGGCCACGCTGGCTGGCCTGGGCATAGAAGATATCCACCCGGACATGGCCGTCGACCAGCAGGGTGTAGCCGGCGCCGAGCATGAACAGGGCGCCGTGGAGGTAGAGAATGCTCTCATTCAGGGCGATGGAACTGACGCCGAAGACATAGCGCAACAGCACGATCAGGAACTGAAGCAGGACCATGGCGAGCGCCGCCCAGCGCACGACGCCGCCAACCCGGCGGTTGATCGCATCCAGCCGCTCGGCAAGGGCGCTCATGGGGCCGTTCCCTGCCCGGCCGACGCAACGGTCGCGAAGGCACACGGCCCATCCCATTGCGACAACGAGCACGCACCGATTGCTGCTCTCGCTCCCTCTCTTGCGTCGTCCCCGGACTTGATCCGGGGACCCATAGCGCCGCCTGCATCACCGCGGCTCGGAGAAGACGCGGGTTGGCACCACCGCTGCTGACAATCACTGGTCCGCGACGGCCGATAAATGGGTCCCCGGATCAAGTCCGGGGACGACGCAGAGTAGTAAGGCATGGGTAGCGCTTCGAGATGTACTCCCGCCATTTCCCTCCACAGGTAACCGGACGTTACCAAACCGACGACCAACTACCCAGCCAACACCCTAGTAGGTGTAGTCCAGGGCCCGGGCGTTCATCTGCCCATTATCGGCATAAATCATGTAGCCCGCCACCGATTCCCGGTACGCCAGGAAACTCTCGGTGATCTGACGGACCAGCGCATCGGAATCCTCCCGAAGATCCGTCATCACCTCGCCCGCCGCATTGCCCATGGCGACGATCACCTCGTCCGGCAGTTTGCGCACCTGGACGCCCTGATCGTCCACCAGCTGATTCAGGGCCCGGGCGTGGTTGGTGGTGTATTCGGTCCAGACCGGGTTGTAGAGGCTCTCGCAGGCATAGGACACCGCCTGCTTCAGATCGTCCGGCAGGCCGTTATAGGCCTCCAGATTGACCCCGCATTCCTCCGCCGAGGACGGCTCGCCAACGCCCGGCCAATAGTAGTTCTTGGCCACCTGGTAGAAACCAAGCGCGCTGTCGGTCCAGGGGCCGATGAATTCACCGGCGTCCAACGCACCCGACTGCAGCGCCTGGAACATATCGCGGCCGCCCATGGCCTGCACCGCCATGCCGAGCTTGCTGCACATCTCCGACGCCAGGCCGGTGGTGCGGAATTTCAGGCCGCGCAAATCGTCGACCGAGTTGATCTCGTTGCGGAACCAGCCCTGCCATTGCGGGCCGGAATTGCCGCACAGGAACGGCTTCAGCCCGAAGCGGGCGTACATTTCGTCATAAAGGCCCTGGCCGCCGCCATGGGCCAGCCAGCCGAACTGCTCATCGGCGCGCAGACCGAAAGGCTGCGACCCGAACAGCAGGATGCCCTTGGATTTCGACCCCCAATAGGCCGGCACCGCGTGATAGAGCTGCGCGGTGCCTTCCGAAACCGCATCGAAAACCCCGCGCCCGGGGACCAACTCGCCCGCGGCGAAAAGCTTGACCTCGATGCGGCCGCCGGAAAGGGCGGTGATCCGGTCCGCCAGCATCTGCGCCGCCACGCCGGGGCCGGGCAGATTCTTTGGCCAGGCGGTGACCATATTCCATTGCCGCCGGTCCTGGGCGATCGCCGGCGCGGCAAAGGTCGTGGCGGCCGCGGCAGCGGATCCCGCGGCGAAATTCTTTACAAGGTCTCTGCGTTTCATGATGGGCTCCCCCCGTTTCTTAGTGTTGCGTTGCCCGTTGCGATGGCCGCGGCCCAATCTCCAAGGCCGCCACAATCCATCGGCCGCCAGCACTCATTTGGCATCGGCTGTCTGTTTTCGCGTCCGCGCTGTTAGTGATGGCACCAATCCGAACCGCGACAGGCGGCGGTACCGTACTGTATCGCCCACTGTATGCGCGGGCAATTGCATGGTCGGGGAGCAAAGTCGACAGGGCAAAACACGCAAACGACACGTTGAGGCGACATCGGACCTACGCTTCATCCCCGGCTAGCCAGCGACGGAGCTCCGCTATTGTCTCCTCCGGCCTTTCCAGGGCCGGCAGATGGCCGGCGCCGGCGCCGGCATCGACGCGGCGCGCAACTGCCTGATCAATGCCGAGCGGCAATTGAACCAGCAGTCCGAGGTCGAGATGGAGCGTTGAACGGGCGGCCTGCCCGGCCGCCGACCACAGGCCACTCTCCCGCGAGCACGCCGCCGGGGAGTGGCCTGGGTCATTCCGTCAGCTCAGATGACGATAACGGCTCGACTTGATACCGCTTCAGCGCAGATTGCATGAACCTGTTGCGGCATCAAGCGACAGGAAGGGTCTCAGAAGCCGTAGGAAACGAGGATGCCGATGAAAGCCTGGTCGGCGGAACCAACATCGTCGGTCACCGGGCTATCCTCAGCGTCGTCCAACAATCGCTTATAGGCGACGAATCCTGTCACCGCCCATGGCTTCCAGTCCACATAGGTCATCGAAAAGTCGACGCCGACATCCTTGAAGCCTGAGTCGGCATCAAAGGTGGTGAGTCCGCTGGCGGCGGAGTCGGCCGCGTCGACGTCGAAATAGGTACTCATGTAATCGCTGTTGGCATAGGTGGTCGAAGCGCCGGCCGCATACACCCAGCTCGTGCCGATCGACCCGTCATAGCCGCCGCGGATTTCGGCCAGCCAACCGTCATGGGCATCGGCCACGTCGACTTGGGCCTGGGCGCCGATGGACCAGCTACCGAAATAGAAATCTACGAATCCGCCGATCTCAACCGCCGTATCGATGTCTTCCATCCGGTCGACCTCATCTGCATCGACGTCGTCACGCTCGCCGCGGACCTGGACGACCGGGCCGACCCGAATATCATCGCGCGCCAGTACGTTGGCGGTAAGCGTAAGGCCCGTCAGATCCACATATACGCCGTCGCCGCTGTCCCAACGGACCTTCGGGATCGGCACCGCCTCATAGTCTTCCGAACCCTCGTAGTCGGGCGTCATGCCGACGCCGAGGCCGACCGTCCAACCGGGATCGCCTGAACCCGAGTCGCCCAGCGAGAAGTCGGTCGACTGCGCGCCGGCCGGACCTGCCGCCAGAAGGCCGGTAACCGCGAGCGCGGCTGTCCCCATGTTCCCCAAACGAACTGAACCGAGCATGCTCCATATCCCCCGAAATGAATTTTAATCTGTCCAAGCGGAATTTCCGATGGACCGGCCGAGCGGCAATTCGACCGTTAACCGATATCGCATGGAATGAACACCAAGTGATAGTGTCAATATTATTGGTACTACCTGAATAGATCAACAGATTCCCCGAGCCGAGCCGAGCCGAGCCGAGCCGCGATGCCGTGCCAGCCAAATCTCAATCCGCGGCTACCGATTGGCTGGCAAGACATCGCCGGAACCAGCCGCTACGTCAGCCCTTGTGCCTAGCCCGCATCTCTCATTCACCCTGTCAGCGCGCCGCGCGTAGATCGGTGTCTCGCCTCGCCATCGAGCCAGCGGCGCAACGCCTCGGTCGTTTCGACCGGTCGTTCCAACGTGGTGAGATGGCCGGCGCCGGCGACGATCTCAAGCCGCCCCCGGGGCAGCAGATCGACCATTTCACGATGGCGATCGAGTGGGCAGAGCGAATCGTGCTCGCCGCAAAGGACCAGCGCCGGGACATTTGTCGCCCGCAGGGTCGCGCTTTGGTCGGTCCGCGTGCGCAGCGCCTCGGACTGGCGCGCGAAGATTTCCGGTCCGAGGGCAATCGCCATATCGAGGGCACAGTTGAGAATGCGCTCATCGCTCCGGTTCTCCGGCGCCAGATAGAGCGGTTTCATCTCTTCGATAAGAACCCGGCGCAGCGCGCCGCCAAACACGCGCTCGACCTGCGGCCCGCGCAGCGCCTGGCGGTCCGCCGTCTCCGCGCGATGGTTGGTATCCAAAAGCGCCAGTCGCTCGACCCGGTCCGGCTCTTGCCTCAGGATCTCCATGGCGACGATGCCGCCCATGGACAGGCCGGCGAGCGCAAACCGCCGCGGCGCGTCGGCCAAGACCCGCCCGGCCAAGGCCGCGATACCGTCCGCCCCGGTGATCGCGGCGACCGTCACGGTCCGCCCGGCGGATAACGCGGCGATCTGCGGCGCGAAGACCCGGGCATCGCACATCATGCCGGGCAGAAGGACGAGCGGCGTCACACCCGCGCGCTCGCCAGTGCCGCTCCCTCGGCCAGGGCTGCCAGTTTTACGTAGGCGATGGCGGGGTCGACGGCGCCGAATCCGGCAAAGGTTCCGAACCCGCAATCCGACCCGGCAATGATGCGATCCGACCCGACGATATCGACGAAGCGCCCGATGCGCTGGGCGACCAGTTCCGGGTGTTCGACGAAATTGGTGGTGGTGTCGACGACGCCGGGGACCAGCACCTTGTCGTCCGGAATCTCCGATCGGCGGTCACGGAAGACGGTCCATTCATGCCCATGGCGGGGGTTGGATGTCTCGAACAGCACGTAGCGTGCCCGTGTTTTCATCAATGCCCCGAACACCTTGTCCATGGCGATGTCGCAGACATGCGGCCCTTCGTAATTGCCCCAGCAGATATGGACCCGCACCCGCGCTGGATCGATGTCGCGCAAGGCATGGTTCAGGACGGCCACATGATTTTCGGCGATCTTCACGAAGTCGGAATCGCTGAGATCGGAAAACAGCACGTGACGCGACAGGGCGAGGTCCGGGCAATCGAGCTGCAGGTCGAGCCCGGCCGCCACGATCGCCTCGTATTCCGGTTTCATCGCCTCGGCCAGCGCCTCCAGATAGGCCTCCCGACTCGGGTAATACTGATTGGGCAGAAACAGCGAGATCACGCCTGGCGAGGCCGCGTTCATGAAGCCACGCGCCGCGCCATGCGCCGTCATGCCGGCCTTCAAATTCGCAATATCCGTGTGCAGATCCGTGTTATCCGTCGCGGCGACGGGCCCGGTGCAGTTCGGCCGGGCGTATTGCGGCGTGCCGCCTTCCTTGGCCAGCCGTTCCAGGAAACTCGGAAACAGCTTCAGATCGGCCGGCGGGCTGCGCGGGCAATCTCCGGAGAAACCCGTGTAGCGGTCCTTCACATAGGTCGCGTAAGAGATCTTCGAGGTCTCTCCATCGGACACGATGTCGATGCCGGCGGCGAGCTGTTTTGCGACCGTCTCGGCGCATTCCTCTGCCATGCAGGCGGCAAATTCATTCCGGTCGAAGGGCTTGCCGTGCTCCCGCGCGAAGACGAAGTCGACGGTCCGCTGACTGCGCGGCAGCGATCCGACATGGGTGGTAAGGATTTTGGTCATGCGAGCACCGTTGCGGGGCTGCGAGGCATCAGCATCTCGTCGGGCCGGCCGGATCGTCCGTGTTGCGCACCAGGAACAGCGCCGTATCGCCGGCCATGGTCGGTTTGAGCGACCGCTCGAGCCCCGGCGGCACGGCGCAGGTATCGCCCGGTGCCAGGGTCACCGCACCGCCCGGCCATTGCAGCCGCCAGTGGCCGCGATGGACCATCAGCACCTCGTGACGATCGGTGGTGTGGTTGTCTCCCTCGCCATCCTGACCGCCCTGCAGGAAATCCACCTCAAAGCCCGGCCGGTCTTTGATCATCGCCCCGTTGGCTCCGCCGATCACCTGCACCGGGCGGCGGACCGACATGGCTTTCATGTCCAGATATCTGCCGACGAAGAAGGGGACGACTTCCGTGGCCGGTATCTCGGGGAATTCCGAAAGCTCCTCCGTCGTCAGCAGTGGCATCGGCGTCACCCCATCGGGCAGGTTCTCGCCCTTCTGGGTGTCGTAAAGCCGCCCGGTCTCGGCCAGGACCAGGCCGTGGGCCGACGCCTCCTCGATCACCTGGGGCGCCCAGATCACGCCGCCGCCCGCATCGTCACCACCGAGGATCGCCATGATGATTCCGTATTCGGTGCCGACATTCTCGAAGCCGCGGAAGATGCCGGTGGGGATGTTGAAGATGTCGCCTTCCTCCAGCACCACCTCGCCGGCATCTCCATGCAAGCCCCAGAAGAAACGCCAGCGGCCGCTCTGCACGAAAAACACCTCCGCCGTGCGGTGGGAATGCAGCGAGTTGCGGCAATGGGGCGGCTGGCCGGCGGCGCCGACATTGAAGCCCGCAGTCTCTTTGATATGCACATGCTGATCGGGGCTTTCCGAGACCCCGCCGCCGATGATGGTGAAGTTCTCTTTGGAGTCCGAGCCCGGCGTATGGGCGTCGATGAAGGCGGTCTTGCACGGGATCAGATCGCCATAGCGGACGATGCGGGCTTCCATGTCCTGAGGTGTCATCATCGTCAGCCTGTCTTCATCAGGATCTGCTTCCAGATCGCGGTTTCGTCGATCAGCACGAATTCCCGCTTCAGCCCCCAGGGGCCGAATTCGGCGTGGCTCAACCCCATCACATAGACCTCAGCACCGGATGGCTCGCCGAAGGCGCCCCACCCGTCATGCGTGCCCCACAGGCTCCAGCGCAGGGCCGAGCGCGGCGGCTGGCCGGGATCGTCGCGTCCGATCTGGTGGTGGATCTCGAATGTCGCGTTCGGAAAGGACGACCGCAGGCCCAGCCAGAAACCGTCCGCCTCGTCCCAGCTATGGCCGGTGACGCCGCCGGGCAACTCCAACTGGACCGCGCGGTCGTAGGCTTCCGGGATCACCGCCAGATCGGCCGCCATGATCCGATGCAGGATGTCCGCATAGCGCCTCCCGGTCTCGCTGTCATTGCCGCGCCCGGTATAGGGACCCGGGACATCGGTCTTCGGTGTCAGCGGCTGGGCGCAGTTTTCAGGGCCGCCCTCGACCGCGATGCGGTCCGCCGCGTAGTGCTTGGGATCGATGCCGAGTTGACGGACGATGGCGCCCTGGTCGCGGATCAGCCATTCGTCGTAGATCTGGTTATCCTTCGCCGCGCAGTCGGCGATGATGCGATAGCGCAGGGATTTGCCGGTCGCCTTGCCGAACACCCCGTTCCCCAGATGGGTGGCGGTCGAGAACAGCCGGTGGGACGACAGAAAGCCGTTCTCCTCGTCGCCGCTCCAAATGACGTCCTCGCCGAGCAGGACACGATCGGGGAATTCCGCCAGGGTCGCCAGGGTTGCCGCGATGACGTCGGCATTGCCGACCACCACCGAGCTTGGGGTCCGCACTGGTATCGTATCCGTATAATAATGGTGCAGCGTGGCGAGGCCACGGTCCTCCCAGATCTCCTTGGTGATGCCCAGGATGTAATCCGGCAGATTCTTGAATTTGGGATCGAAGCCCTTCATCACGCGCTTTCCTGCGGTTTGCGGGCCGAGCCGCGGATCATCAGCGGGCCGGCGAAGGCGACCCGGCGCGGTTTGGTGTCGCCCTCCTCGATGCCGGCCAGAAGCGCCTCGACCACCGCCCCGACCATCCGGTTGGTGGGTTGGCGCAGGGTGGTCAAATCGTAGCTGGGCCATGCCGCCATCGGCACGTCGTCATAGCCGACAACGGAGACGTCTCCCGGGATTTCCAGGCCAAGTTCGTGCCGCATCACATCCATGGCGGCAATTGCCATGTGGTCATTGGCGATGAACACCGCATCCGGATTTTCATCGCCGCCGAACATCCGGCGCGCGGCATCCTTCGCGCCCTCGAAATCGTAATTGCCGACCTCGCGGGCGTGGAGATCGCAGCCAGCCGCCGTCAGGCCGGCGCGGAACCCTGCCTCCCGGTCACGCTGGGTCGAGGCGCCCTCCCAGCCGGCGATATAGCCGATGCGCTTATGACCGCCGGCGAGCAGGAACTCAGCCAGTTCGCGACCGCCGGCCTCATTGTCCGATGTGACGGCGGAAAACCGCCCCTCATCCTGGGAACGGTTGAACAGCACCACCGGGATGCCCTGCTCCGCACAGCGATAGGTGAGATCCGACGACATGGAGACCGAAGCCATGACGATGCCGTCGACCTGATATCCGAGGATCTCCTCCAGCACCTTTTCGAAATCGCCGGAGGTCTGTCCAGCCATGAAGATCAATACGTGGTAGCCACGCTCCTGCAGCGCATGGGACAGCTTCTCCAGAGCCAACGGGTAGTACTGGTTGTCGAGATAGCCGACGACGAGACCGATGATCCGGCTGCGCCCGGTGATCAGAGATCGGGCCAGCACGTTGGGCCGGTAGCCAAGCTCTTGAGCGGCGGACATCACTTTCTCGCGCATCGGCCCGGAGACCGACGCGCCGGGGGTGTACACCCGGCTCACCGCCGACTGGCTGACGCCGGCCCGGCGGGCGACATCGAGGGAGGTTATGAGTTCGCGCCCCATCAAGCGGCCGTCCAACCGCCATCGAGCATCAGGGCCGATCCGGTCACCAGGGCCGAGGCGTCTGAGGCCAGGAACACCGCCGCCCCCATCATGTCCTCGAGCTGTCCGACCCGGCCCAGGGCGATCTTGTCCTCGATCATCGCCCGCATTTCGGGATCGTCGAACGTCACCTTGGTCAACTCGGTCAGCACGAAGGTCGGGCAGATCGTGTTGACCCGAATGCCGTGCTCGCCCAGCTCCAGCGCCATGCTCTTGCTGAAGCCCTCCACGGCGAATTTGGTGGCGCAATAGACCGCGCGTTTCGGACCTCCCACATGGCCCATCTGGGAGGACGTATTGATGATCGAGCCGGGGATGCCGGCGTCGACCATGCCTTTCGCCACCGCCTGGGCGCAGAACAGCGCGGCCTTGATATTCAGGCCGGCGATGAAGTCGTAATCGGCCTCGGTGATGTCGAACAGGTGCTGCGGGGTGTTGGTGCCGGCATTGTTGACGAAGACATGAAACGGCCCGGCCCTGCCGACCAGCGCCTGGAATGCCGCCCGGTCCAGCACGTCGACAACCGCCGACTCGGCCGAATGGCCGGCCTCCCTCAGCGACGCCGCAGCGTCCTCAACCTGGGACTCGGTGCGGGCCGCCAGCACCACATGCGCCCCGGCCTCCGCCAGGGCCACCGCCATGGCGAGGCCAAGCCCACGCCCGGCGCCGGTGACCAACGCCCGACGTCCGTCGAGCCGGAATGAGGGTGTACGCGGAAGTTCCATCACACTTCAGCCTTCAGCCGTTCCGCCGCGGTGTAGGGCGCAATGTTGCGTCCGCCATACCGCCGAACCCGGATATTGGCCTGCTCGGCATGGCCGGCGAAACCCTCCAGCATGCACAGCCGCGAGCAATACTCGCCGACCATGGCGCTGGCCTCGTCGGTCAGGACTTTCTGATAGGTGCAGGTCTTCAGGAACTTGCCGACCCAGAGCCCGCCGGTGTACCGCGCCGCCTTCATGGTCGGCAGGGTGTGGTTGGTGCCGATCACCTTGTCGCCAAAGGACACGTTGGTCCGGGGGCCGAGGAACAGCGCCCCGTAATTGGTCATGTTGTCGAGGAACCAATCGTCCCGGTCGGTCATCACCTGCACATGTTCCGAGGCGATCTCGTCCGCCTTGGCCAGCATGTCGGCATGATCTTCGGCGAGGATGACCTGGCCGTAATCCTCCCAGGCCTGACGGGCAATCTCGCCGGTCGGCATCTCGTCCAACAGGTGTTCCACCTGTTCCATGGTGTCGCGGGCCAGCTTCTCCGAAATGGTCAGCAGAACCGCCGGGGAATTCGGCCCGTGCTCCGCCTGCCCCAGCAGGTCGACGGCGCAGATCTCGCCATCGACGGTCTCGTCTGCGATCACCAGCGTCTCCGTGGGACCCGCGAAAAGATCGATGCCGACCCGGCCGTACAACTGGCGCTTCGCCTCGGCCACGAAGGCGTTTCCGGGCCCGACCAGCATGTCGACGGCATCGATCGACTGGGTTCCGATCGCCATCGCACCGATCGCCTGGATTCCGCCCAGCACATAGATATCGTCGGCGCCCGCCAGATGCTGCGCGGCGACGATCGCCGGGGCCGGCTTGCCCAGGAAAGGCGGCGCGCAGGTCGTCACCCGCTTCACGCCCGCCACCTTGGCGGTC
>CBDEGD010000029.1:0-64108 GCA_965237625.1 Inquilinaceae bacterium | reverse complement strand
CCGCCGTCGCTCCGAGACGGATGCGCGGCGCAACGCGCTGTCGCTGACCAAATCGGGGCGCGCCGCATTCGAGCAACTTGAGCAGGGTTCCCGCGATGAGGTCGGCCAGTTGCTGCGGACGGTGCCGGCCGCTGACAAGAGTAGGCTGACGGACTCCCTGCGGGCGGTCGAGAGCATCCTTGGCCGGGAAAACGCCGAGACGGTCCAGCCCGTCCTGCGCCAGCATCGGCCCGGCGACATCGGATGGGTGATCGAGCGCCATGCCGCGCTGTACGCCTTGGAATATGGCTGGGACGGCTCCTTCGAGGCGCTGGTCGCCGAAATCGCCGCGAAATTCCTGCGCACCCAGGACCCGAAACGAGAGCGGTGCTGGATCGCCGAACGCGATGGCGAGCGGCTCGGCTGCGTGTTCCTGGTGCGGGAGAGCGACGATGTGGCCCGGCTGCGGCTGCTGCTGGTCGAGCCTGCCGCGCGGGGGCTGGGCATCGGCCGGCGGCTGGTCGGGCAGTGCATCGATTTCGCGCGGGAAGCGGGGTATGGCAGCATCACGCTGTGGACCAACGATATCCTGGCGGCGGCCCGCAAGCTATACGTGGAGGCTGGGTTCCAGCTCGTCGCCGAGGCCCCCCATTACAGCTTCGGCAAGGATCTGGTCGGCCAGGATTGGACGCTGGAAATTTGAGTATCGGGATGGCCGGGTTCGATGTATTGCCGGTCTTCCACTCACCACGTCGTCATTCCCGCGAAGGCGGGAATCCAGTGTTCACGGCGGTTTGGGCGGAACCATCGTGGCCGCTGGATTCCCGCCTTCGCGCATTGCTGTCCGTAATTTTATTACGTGATTTCAGCATGGGAGTGGGAGTGCGAGTTGCGGTTGCGGTTTTCTTAGATGCGGGGGTTTGGGGGGTGGTTTGGCATGTCCGGTGAGGTCGAATTGATCGAACAGTGCGACCTTGAGGCGCGCCAGCAAGGCCTTGGGGCCATCGGTGTGGCCTTTGGCATGGGTGTTTTTGAAGACCCGCAGCAGGAGAAAGGCGATCAGCGCCACATAGATCTGGGTCCTGACGGCGTTTTCGGAGCGTCCGAGGAAGGTCTTGATCTTGAGGTTCTGCTTGATCCACTTGAAGAACAGCTCGATCTGCCAGCGTTCCTTGTAGAGGTCGGCGATCTCGGTCGCCGGGCGGGTGAGATCGTTGGTGATGAGATGCATCGGTTTCTTGCCTTCGCGGGCGACGGTGATCTCACGCAGTTCAGTATCCCAGAGCGTGTTGACGGCTTTGCCGCGTGGCTTCTTGTGGCCGATCTTGACCCGGTGATCCGCCTCGATGGGGTCGGCATGCACCTCTTGGGGCCGGATGTCTCGACGGTGGGCGTTGGCTTTCAGGCGGGTGACGAAGACCGCGCCGGCCTCGTGGATGTCCTGCCACCAGCCATAGTCGGTAAAGCCCTTGTCGAAGACGTAGGTGACGCCGGGCTCCAGCGGCAGGGTGCGGGCGACGGCGATGTCGCTGGATTTCGGCGAGGTGACACAGAAGCGGGTGGGTCGGTCGGCGCGGGGATCATGGACCAAATGGAGCTTGAGGCCGCGGACCCGGGCGTCAGCCTCGGCCCAGCCGAAACGGCTGTCCTTGAGACGGATCGGCGAGGCGTCGAGCAGCTGTATCAGCTCCGCGCCCTCGGCCCGCTTGGCGCGCGCCAGGGTGCTCATCAGATACTGGCAGAGATCGCGGAAGACCGCCGATGGCCGCGCCGCCAGGGCATCGCTCAGGGTCGAGCGGCACGGCGGACGCAAGCCCAGATGATACAGCGCCGCCGGCCGGGCGGCGAGCCCCTGCTCGATCACCCGCAGGCTGTCCAGCCCGGCGAACTGAGCGAACAACAGGCCTTTGAGATGGCGCTGGCAGGTCCAGGCATTGTCGCCACCCCCGACGCCGCGATTGCCGTCATGCGTGGTGACGATCCGGTTCACGACTCGGCGATCCAGCGGTTCCAAAAGACGATGAAACGCGGTACGAAGATGGGGCACGGCAGACCTCCGAAATCGATGTTTGGACACATGATTTCTAGCCCAAAACACAGGCTGGGTCTGCCGTGCACAGTCGCTCACACAAAAAATCCCGGACAGCAGTGCGCCTTCGCGGGAATGACGATTGTTCTGGGGTGTCGAATGGCAGACCAGGGCCATGACACCACGGGTTCCGGCGAAAGATCGCCCCGCCGCTTGACGCCGACAATCCTGGCGGCCTCATGCTAAGAACGGGGCATGATCGATTTGGCCCTCGCGATCCTGGTCTTTGCGCTGCTGTTGGCGCTGGTGGCGCTGTTGCAGCCCTTGGCGCTGCGGCTGGGGCTGCCCCATTCGGTGTTGCTGGCCGGGCTCGGCATCGCGCTCGGGGCGGTGTCGCTGCTGGCGCCGGTCGATAACGGATTTGCCCTGCTGGGCGGCGTCGATGCCCTGCGGCTGGGGTCCGACGCCATCGTGTATTTGTTCCTGCCGGTACTGCTGTTTCAGGCCGGGCTGACCATCGATGTCCGGCGCATGATCGACGACGTGGCGCCGATCCTGCTGCTGGCCGTGGTTGCGGTGCTGGCCACCGCCGCCGTCGTGGGCGTTGCCCTGTCCACGGTTTCCGATATCGGGATTGCGGTCTGCCTGTTGCTGGGGGCGATCGTCGCCACCACCGACCCGGTCGCCGTGGTCGGCATATTCCGCGAGCTGGGCGCGCCGCGCCGGCTGCTGATCCTGATCGAGGGCGAAAGCCTGTTCAACGACGCCGCGGCGATCGCCGGCTTCTCGATCCTGCTGGCCATGGTCAGCGGTGCCGGGCCGATGGACTGGACCGCCGGTGCGGCACGGTTCGCCCTGGTCTTCGTCGGCGGCGTCGCGGGCGGCGTGGCCGGCGCATGGTTCACCATCCTTTGCCTGAAGCCGCTGCGCGAACTGCCCCTGGCCGAGGTGACCGCCACCGTGGCCGGCGCGTATCTCACCTTCATCGTGGCGGAGCTGTATCTGGGCCAGTCCGGGGTGGTGGCGGTGGTGGTCGCGGCGCTGATCGTCGGGTCGTCGGGGCGGACCCGCATCACACCGCAGAGTTGGCAGGGGCTGGCCGACATCTGGAGCCAGCTCGGATTCTGGGCCTCGACCCTGATCTTCGTGCTGGCCTCCATGCTGGTGCCGCGCTTCCTGGTCGATGTCAGCCTGACCGACGGGATATTGCTGGCGGTGCTGGTGGCCGCCACCTTCGCGGCGCGGGCGGCCGTGCTGTACGGGCTGTTGCCGGTCTTGAGCGCCTGCGGCCTCGCCGAACGGGTCAGCGGCCCTTACAAGACCGTGATACTGTGGGGCGGGTTGCGCGGCGCGGTCACCCTGGCCCTGGCCCTGGCGATCACCGAAAACCCGTTCGTGGCGCCGGAGGTTAAGCGCTTCATCGGCGTGCTGGCCACCGGCTTCGTGCTGTTCACCTTACTGGTCAACGCCACGACCCTACGGCCGGTGCTGCGGCTTTTGAAGCTCGACCGGCTGTCGGCGGTGGAGCAGGCGGTGCGCAACCGGGCGGTCGAGATGGCCCTTGGAACGGTCGCTGAGAAAGTCGCCATCGCCGCCCCGCGCCATCATATCGCGCCAGAAGTCGCCGACGACATCTCCGGCGCCTATCGCCGCCGTCTGGCCGACGTGGCGGGAGAGGAGGCCGCCGGTCCGCTGCCGGAGGCGGACCAGCTGCGCATCGGGCTGGTGGCCCTGGCCAGCCGGGAGGAGGAGCTCTATCTCGGCCATTTCGACGACCGCACGGTGTCCCGGCGTTTGGTGACGGTGCTGGTGGCCAAAGCCGGACGCCTGCGGGATGCGGCCAAATCCGGCGGCGCCGATGCCTATCTGGAAGCGGCCCTCGACAGCCTGAGGTTCCGGCTGGCCTTTCGCTTCGCCAGCGCCCTGCACCGGCGTTTCGGCATCGAGCGCTTCCTGGCGCGCAATCTCGCAGACCGGTTCGAGACCTTGCTGATCACCCGCATGGTGCTGGAGGAGCTGATCGGCTTCACCCGCACCAAGCTCGCCGGACTTCTGGGCCGGGAAATCGCCGGCCAGCTGCGCGATCGGCTGCAGGACCGGCTGAACGGCAGCCAGACCGCCCAGGCGGAGCTTTACCGACAATACCCCGACTATGCCCGGTCCCTGGAGGAACGCTTCCTGCAAAAGGCGGCGCTGCGCATGGAAGAGGCCGAGTACCGCATGCTGCTGGCGGAATCGGTGATCAGCCCGGAGATCTATCACGATCTGCAGCGCAGCCTGAGGGGTGGTTGGAAGACCGTGGAGGGGCGCCCCGAACTGGACCTCGGCATGGACACCGCAACCCTGGTGCGCCGCTTCCCGATGTTCGATGTCCTGCCAGAAGCCAAGTTGCGTCAGGTGGTGGCGCTGCTGCGGCCGCGCCTGGCCTATCCCGGCGAACGGATCGTGACCGCCGGGGAACGCGGCGACGCCATGTATTTCATCTCCTCCGGCGCGGTGGAGGTCGATCGCGATGGCAATCGCTTCACGCTTTCCGCCGGGGATTTCTTCGGCGAGCTCGCCATGCTCGCCAACCGCCGCCGCAACGCCAACGTCACCTCGGTCGGGTTCTGCCGCCTGCTGGCGCTGGGCACCCGCGATTTCCGCCGCTTCGTGCGCAGCGACGCCGAACTGCGGGCCCGCATCCGCGAGATCGCCGAGCAGCGGCTGACGGCGGTGGGGCAGGCGATATCGGCGGATCGGGCGAAGGATCTGTTGCAGGCGGCGGACTAACGGGATTGAGCGGGCTCGACCGTTGGCCGCCGGTGGATCACGGCCCTTCAGAAGTGTTCCGTCGGCCGCTTGTCAATCGGCCTGTCACCAAGCTTCCGGCTATCAGTACCAAAGTCACGACAGAAAACGCTCCAATTATCATATGAAGTAACATCTGAAATAATCCGTCAGTTTTGACAGAGAATCCATCATGCAGTCGCAAAATAATAAATACGACGGTGAATATAGAAAAAGTATAGAATAAACTGAATTTTGTGGATCGTTTTACACCTTCGATCAACCCTATTTTGCCTGCAATGCTGTGATACCCGTCTTGTGTTGTTTTGTTGATTGGCAAAGATCGGCTGATGAATGCCTGCAGTTGTGCCAAGTGGTCCTCAAAAACCCGGTCCGTAGTGGTGATGAGGAAGCCAGCTATAACAATGAAGGCGGCGGTGTAGATAAGCGGCGTCAACAGGCCAACGGCATTTGCCAGGATCTGTTCCAGGCCGAAAATCCGGTTCACGGCCTCGACCAACCCGAGAGCGATCAAGAAACGCAGAAGGGTCATCATGTGGCCGGAGATATCGAAGACGAGATCTCGCGAAGTCGTCTGATTTCCGTCATTCATCAGCTAACGATCCCAAGGCCGTTACGGTCGAGAAACACCCGTCACAACAGAGGGCACTCTGCGACCCCTCAGATTAAATATCTGTTTCTCCGTTCGGCTCCGCAACGGGGCCTCGTCAGTATTCGAGTTGAAGACACGCGCTGGGTCCCGAACGGAGGGCGTACCGGAAATTGGGGACGGCATGGTAGCTTTGCCCCGCGACTGCTTCCCTTTCCCCGAAGAGCCGTCCATGACCATCCGCGAATGTGGCTGCCACCTTAACGATTTGCGGGTTCGTGGTGGATATACTTGACCAATGTCCACATCATCCAAGGTACTGCGTGATATCTGGGTCAATAGCGGCGGTGATGTCATCGCCGAGGGCGACGCGGGCACTATCGATGATTGGCTTGCCGGCAAGCTCGAGAGGATCGCCGGTGCGGACGGAGGCTGGCGGATACTCTATCGGAACCGTGAAACCGCCTGCTACTGGGAACTGACCTATCCGGATAGCGGTTTGCATGGCGGTGGGCCTAGGGTGCTGCGCGAACTCGACATCGATGATCCCGCCCATTGGTCCTCTTCCGAGACCTCATAAAATTCTGTCGATGACCTTCTGGCGGCTCGCGCCTGCATGCTAGGTCTTGATGTGCACAAAAAACGCATTCCCCGAAGAGCCGTCCATGACCATCCGCGAATTGCGTGTTTCCGGCTACCGATCGCTGCGGCAATTGCGGGTGCCGGTCACCGGCCTCGACGTCTTCGTCGGCCCGAATGGGTGCGGCAAGAGCAATCTTTATCGGGCCATGGTGCTGCTGGCGGCGGCGGCGCGGGGCGCCCTGGCGCGGACCCTGGCGGAGGAGGGCGGCATCCCGTCCGTGCTCTGGGCCGGTCCGCGCAAGAAAGAGGCGGTGCGGATGAAAATCGGCGTCGCCTTCGACGATTGGGACTACGAACTCGCCTGCGGCCTGCCGCGTCCCACCGACGCCGCATTTGAACTCGACCCCCTGGTGAAGGAGGAGCGGATCCGCTTCGAGAAGAACCGCCGCCCGGTCGTGATGCTGCAACGGGAGAACGCCAGCGTTTGGCTGCGCGACCGGGAGGGCGAGCGCGCCGCCTATCCGCTTGAGCTTTTGGCCACGGAATCGGCGCTGTCCCAGATCATGGACCCGCATCGCTACCCGGAACTGACCGCCTTGCGTGATCGGTTGTCCGCCTGGCGCTTCTATCACCATTTTCGGACCGACAAGGACTCGCCCCTGCGCCAGCCGCAGGTCGGAGTCCTGACCCCGGTGCTCGGCTCGGACGGCGCCGATCTTGCCGCCGCGCTGAAAACCATCCTCGAATTCGGCGAGGCCGATAGTTTGACGGAGTCGCTCCGCGCGGCCTTCCCGGACACCGGCTTGGTGATCGCCGACCATGGCGGGCGGTTCGATGTGGCCCTGGCCATGCCGGGCATTCGCCGGCCCTTCGAGGCTCGGGAACTATCCGACGGCACCCTGCGGTATCTGTGCCTGCTGGCGGCGCTGCTCAGCCCGTTGCCGCCGGCCTTCCTGGTGCTGAACGAGCCGGAAACCAGCATTCATCCTGATCTGATCGCACCCATGGCGCACCTAATCGCCCAGGCATCGGAGCGTTCGCAGATTTGGGTCATCACCCATTCCGAGACCCTTGCCAGCCACATAGAGGCCGAGACCGGCCGCCGGCCGATCCGCTTGGAGAAGGTGGAGGGCGAGACCCGTATTGTCGGGCAGCGGCTGGATGGGAGCCTGGAAGACGACGATTGACCGGAAAGCCGGTGGGACGGCCGCTTCAGTCATCCCGGTTGTCGTCCAGCCAGTCCTTGAGCCGCCCCAGAAGCCGGAGCAGGGTCTGGATTTCGGCGTCTGGCCAGTCGGCAAAGGCCCTGCGGGCTATCGGGCCGAGCGCGGTGTTGGCCGTGGCGAAGGCATCGGTACCGGCCTTGGTCATGAACAATTGTTTGCTGCGGCCGTCCTCGGGATCGGGCCGGGTTTCCAGATAGCCGCGCCGGATCATTTTCTGCACGGTCTTGGTGATGCCCGGCTGCGGCGCCTGGAAGGCGGAAGCGATGCCGGTCACCGTGCGCGGCCGAGCCTGGTCCTTGCTGAAATGGCTCAGCATCACGAATTGCGGGAAGGGCAGATTGCCCCTCGCCAGGGCGTGGTTGGCGCGGGTGACGGCAAGCTGATTGGCGATGCCGATGAAGTTCAGCACCTGCAGCCGCGTTGAATCGTCGACCTTGCCGTCCATTCCAGTCTCATGCTTGCCGTTGACGACCGCCCTGACGCCCTCGTCCTTCGCCCTTCGTCAGGCTCAGGAGGCTCAGAGGTTGTGAATCTTTGCGGTTTGGCGATGGCGGTTGGAATGGCATCGGCTGAGTTTGTGGTGGGGAATGTTCGGTTGGGTCCGGTTTCGGGTGTTGTGGTTGCGGTGGCATTGCCGGTTGACTTCGGTTCAGGCGGGCTGGGCGGTCAGCAGCCGATGTCCGGCGAGGATATTGTTGGCGAGCGCGAACCAATGCAGCATCGTGGTCGCCTTGTCGCGGCCGCGCACGGCGAATTGCTGGAGCCCCCAGTTTCGAAAGCGGGCGTTGATGCATTCGCCGGGCGCGCGGCGTTTGTAGACGGCCTTGCCGTGCGGGCTCTTCATGCGCCGGCGCCATGCCGCCACCCCGGGGCCGTCATCGCGGCGCGGCGCATAGGGGTCGGTGTTGTGCTTGGTCTTGCCCGGCGGGCCGTAGACCGTCACGCCGACACCCGCCGCCCATTCGGTGTCGTCGTTCTTGTTGAAGCCGCCATCGACCAGGTGGCGCTTGGGCCGGCGCTGGTAGTGCTGCTCGAGCTGCTCGATCATCACCCGCAGCAGGCCGCGGTCCGAGCCGGCCGTTTCCGCCCGGACCGCAAGGGCGATCTGACCGTTGGCGACGCTGGCGACCTGGCAGTTGTAAGCCGGCCGGAAGCCGCCATCGGCCATCTTCATGACCCGCGCCTCGGGGTCGGTGGTGGAGGCGCGCGGTTTGCCCTGCTTGGCGACAGCCGCCTTGTTGGTCTTGGTCCGCCGCTCCCGCTCGGCCTCGATCTCGCCCAGCTTCTCCAGAGCCGCCGCGACCCGCTCCTGGCGCTCCTTGGCGGCGCGTGCACGCGCCGCGGCGATGCGCCGGTTGCTGGCGTCTGGGTCGTCGTGCGTCTCCCGCTTCAACCGCGCGACCATCCGCTTGGCCTTGGTCAGCTCCCGGCCCAGCGTCTTGGCGCGGCGGAACGAAGCCGATCCGGCGGCGGCGCGCACCCGCACCCCGTCCTGCACCACCCCGTCCTGCACCACCTCGTCGAGGGAGATCACCCCGGCCGCCGACAGCGTCGCCACATGCTCCGTCAACAGCCGCTCGAGCAGCGCCGGGTGGCCGGTGCGAAAGTCCGACAGACCATGATGGTTCATGCTCACCCCGCCGCACAGCCAGCGATAGGCGTCATGGCTCTGGCACAGCCCCGCCAGCGCCCGCGCGCTGCCCACCCCATCGCTCGTGGCATATAACCACAGCGCCAGCAGCAGCCGTGGGCTCGCCGGCGCCTGGCCCTGCCGATGCTCGCGCGCCTTGATCGGCGCCTCCAGAGCGCTCAGCTCGAGCCGCTCCACATAGGCCCAAATCACCCGCGCCGGATGGTCCGCGCCGATCACGCCGTCCAGGTCCACCACCCGCAGCTCGATCTGATCGCGCACCGGCTCCCGAAGACGCGGCGCACCATACCCGGCGGCACGCGGAGCTGCCGACTCCGGCAAATCATCAAACAACCCATCACCCGACATCGCCGCCCCCATGATCAGCCAACTGGTACACACAGAATCACCTTGCCGGACCACGCTCAACAGAAAATCGCCTATGTTGCAAAAAGATTCACAGGCTCTCAGGATGAGGACGACTGAATGAGTTGTTCGAAAAAGAACAACCTCATGCTGAGCCTCCTGAGCCTGACGAAGGGCGAAGCATTGCGGCCAAAGCAACCATGCCTATGCCTACGCCAGGATCAGATCGTCCAGCCGGCGACGGGGCGACGGCCCCGGCGGCACCGCGTAGCCGAGCCGGACCAGCATCTGCACGGTCCTGCCCGGCCGGGCGCCGACGGTCCGGTGGAAGTCCGATTGCAACGCCGCCATCTCCGGATATTCCTGCAGGACTTGGCTCATCGGCTGCATCGCCACGCCCAATCCGGTGGCCTGGAGATTGAGCCGGACATAGGCGCGGCCGGTGGCGATCTGGGTCTTACGGCTGTTGTCGGCGGTGGTCATCCAGGCGAAGCCCATGGCCGTGGCGCTCTGCTCGCCGATGATCTGCGCGCCGGTTTCAAAAGCCGATGTGGCCGGGTCCAGCATGGCCTCGCGGGAGATGAAGCCGAGCCTGCTGCCCCACCAGATCATCGGTCCGCGGAGATCGATGCCGTCGGGGTTGGCGGCGATCTCGGCGGCGCCGATCCGCATCAGGTCGATGCTCTCCTTGTGGGTGCGCGGCGTGACCATCTCGATCCGCGATGCTTCGCCGGCGATGCTCCGAAGCCGTTCGATCAGGCCCCGATCGGTGGTCACATTCAGCGGGATCGCCGGATCGTCATAAGCTTCCACCAGCGCCCCGGCATGGTCGGCTGAAAGCCAGCGTTCGGTGTCGTAGGGATCCTTGTGGGATCGGCGCTCGAAGATCTGCGCAAGCAGCGGGTCGGCCTGAACCGACGGCGCGCGGGAGAGGCGGATACGGGCGACCGGCATGTCGCCAATCCCCTCTGCGGGGAAATCACCATCCGGGAACAGCGTCACCTCGGCCTGGTATCCATCGCCGGCGGCGGCCATCACGAGCAGTTCCAGGAAGGTACCGTGGCCGATCATGATCTGCCGGCCGAACGGGTCGGTATGGGGCAGCAGACGGGTACGGTCGCAATACAGGGTGATCTCGTCCGCAACGCTCAGATCGACCAGCCAGGGCTGCCGGTTATGCGGATTCGGCGCCAGGATGGCGTGGGAGAGGGCGCGGACGCGGATGTCCGTCTCGGCGGAGTCCGGGCCGCTCCAGGCCGCGACGGCCGAAGCCGGCATGCCGTCGACGGATACCGCCGCGTATCCGGCGGCGGCGATGGTCCCGCAGGCAACGCCGCCAATGCCAATGGCGCGGATGAACCTACGACGCGAAATATTCATGATCACCCTCTTGTTGTATTCCGAGGAATATATAGAACATTCCGAGGAATGCAACAGGAGATGGGAGAATTTGGAACCGGCGTTCGTTATAGGGTGCCGGGGCTGGCCGTCCGGGCCGATCTCCTGTCGGCTCACTGTTCCGCGATCCGAAACTGGCCGATATGGCAGCCCTGACGCCCTCGTCCTTCGACAGGCTCAGAGGTTGGGGCCGGTCAGCTCCGCCGCAGCAACCGCCCGGCCCGATCTCCCGTCGACGCACCATCCCGATAGGACAGGCATCCGTTGACGAACACCATGTCTATGCCGGCGGCGGGCAGGGTGGGCTCGTCATAGGTGGCGCGGTCGGCGATGGTGGCGGGATCGAAGACGACGAGATCGGCGAAGGCGCCCTCGGCCAGCACGCCGCGGCCGGTGAGGTTGAATTTCTCCGCCGTCAGGCCGGTCATCTTGCGCACCGCCTCTTCCAGCGCGAACAGCCCTTCCTCGCGGCCGTAATGGCCGATCACCCGGGGAAAAGTGCCCCATAGGCGCGGATGCGGGTGGGTATCGTGGGGCAGGCCGTCCGAGCCGATCATGGTGTGCGGATAGGAGAGGATGCGCCGCACATCGGCCTCCTCCATCTGGAAATAGACCGCGCCGGCCGGGTCGAGCCGCTCCGCCGCCTGTTCCTGCGAACATCCCCATTGGGCGGCGATGTCGGCCAAATCGCGGCCGGCCATCTCCGGATGCGAATTGGACCAGCTCACCCGGATGCGGACACGCTCGTCCATGTAGCGCGGCAGCAGCACGGTGGACCCGGCGGCATAGGGATAGGCGTCCAGCCCGATCGGTTGGGCGGCCCGGGCCTTTTCGATCACCGCCAGTGTCTCGACGCTGCGGCCCCAATTGTCCGGCCCGGCGCATTTGTGATGGGAGATCACGACGGGAACGTTGGCCCGTCGCGCGGTCTGGAAGGTCTCCTCCAGGAAGTCCAGCACGCCGACATTCTCGTCGCGCATATGGGTGGCGTAAATCCCGCCGGTCTCCGCCATCAGCCCGGCCAGGGCCGACACCTCGTCGATATCGGCGGCTTCGTTGGGCGGGTAGAACAAGCCGGTGGAGAAGCCGGTGGCGCCGGCGGCGAGAGCATCGTGCAGTAAGGATTGCATCTCGACGATCTCGGCATCCGACGCCCGCCGGGTGACATCGTCCATCACGCCGATCCTGAGCGATGAATGGCCGATCAGCGCCGCCACATTGATCGCCGGACGGGCCGCATCCACCGCCGCCCGGTAATCGGCGAAACGCGGATAGCGGAACACCGAGCGGTCGCCGAGCAGGTTCATCGGCGGCGGCGGGTCGCCATCCAACACAATCGGCGACAGGCTGATGCCGCAATTACCGACCACCACGCTGGTCACGCCCTGGCTGATCTTCGGCAGCATCTCCGGCGTCTCGATCACCGCGCGGTCGTCATGGGTATGCGCGTCGATGAACCCGGGCGCCACGGCCTTGCCGGCAAGATCGAGTTCCCGCCCGGCGGGGCCGTCGACATCGGCTCCCAAAGCCACGATGCGGTTGCCGCGTATCGCCAAGTCGCCTTTTCGGGAGGGCGCGCCGGTGCCGTCGACGATCAGCGCGTCGCGGAGGATCAGATCATAGGGGGAGGATGGATCGGTCATATCGGGTACTTTTCCAGATTGTCATTCCCGCGAAGGCGGGAATCCAGTGTACACGGCGGTGCCGCTGTCACCGGCGGTTTTTCTGGATTCCCGCCTTCGCGGGAATGACAGGTTGGGGGAGCGGGCCTCCGATATATCCAGCCTCCGCCCCCACTTCGTCTACCCCTCCGTCTTGCACGGGTGTCGGTCGATCCAGTGGCGGGCGATATCGATGCGGCGGCACACCCAGACCTTTTCCTTCGACGCAACGTAGTCGAGGAAGCGGGCGAGGGCGGCGGCCCGGCCGGGCCGGCCGACAAGCCGGCAATGCAGGCCGACCGACATCATCTTCGGGCTGTCCGCGCCCTCGGCGTACAGGGTGTCGAAGCTGTCCTTCAGATAGGCGAAGAACTGGTCGCCGGAATTGAATCCCTGGGCGGTGGCGAAGCGCATGTCGTTGGCGTCCAGGGTGTAGGGGATCACCAGATGGGGCCGGCCGTATTCGGTGTTCCAATAGGGCAGATCGTCGGCATAGGAGTCGCTGTCATAGAGAAAGCCACCTTCCTCGACCACCAGGCGGCGGGTGTTCGGACCGCAGCGCCCGGTGTACCAGCCGACCGGCCGCTCGCCGGTGGCCTTCCGGATCGCCTCGATGGCGAGCGTCATGTGTTCGCGCTCGGTCGCCTCGTCGGTGTCCTGATAATCGATCCAGCGCCAGCCATGGCTGGCGATCTCATGGCCAGCTGTGATCATTGCACGGGCCACCTCAGGATGCCGGGCGATGGCCATGCCGATGCCATAGCAGGTCAGCCGCATGCTGCGCTCGGCGAACAGGCGCAGCACCCGCCACACCCCGGCCCGGCTGCCATATTCGTAGATCGATTCCATGCTGATGTGGCGCCGGCCCTCCAGGGGCAGGGCGCCGACGATCTCCGACAGGAATGCTTCCGATGCCGGGTCGCCGTGCAGGATGCAATTCTCGCCGCCCTCTTCGTAGTTCAGCACGAACTGCACCGCGATTCTGGCGCCGCCGGGCCAGTCGGCATGGGGCGGTTTTGGTCCGTAGCCCACCAGATCGCGCGGGTATTTGTCGTCCATGTGCCCGTCTCCGTCTTGCCCGGCAGGTGCCGGCACGATAATCAGGGTGTTCACCCTTCTTGAGTCTGGAGCACATTGCCATGGCATCCCTTCCGTCGGAACAAGCATTATCGGCGGCCGCGCGGGTCGACGAGGCGAGGCTGTGGTCCCGCCATATGGACATGGCCCGACATGGGGCGCGGGACGATGGCGGGGTGAACCGGCAGGCCTTCTCCGCCGAGGACGCCACTGGCCGGACGCTGCTGGCGTCCTGGGCGGAATCCCTTGGGTTCACGCTGTTCATCGATCCGATCACCAACCTCTATGTGCGCCGCGCCGGGACCGATCCGGGCGCCGCCCCGGTGCTGGCCGGCAGCCATCTCGACAGCCAGCCCATGGGCGGCAAGTTCGATGGGGCCTATGGGGTGCTGGCCGCATTCGAGGCGCTACAGGCGATCTCGGAGGCCGGCATCGAAACCCGGCGGCCGATCGAGGCGGTGGCCTGGGTCAATGAGGAGGGCTCGCGCTTCCAGCCGGGCATGACCGGCTCGTTCGTCTTCACCGGCGTGATGCCGCTGGAGGAGGCGGTGCGGGCAGAGGATGCCGAGGGTATCACCGTCGCCGACACGCTGGAGGCGATGCGCGCCGCCACACCGTCAGCCGCCCCGCGAGCTCTCGGCATCGAGGTCGCCGCTTACGTGGAATCCCATATCGAGCAGGGGCCTCGGTTGGAGGCGGCGGGCCTGCCGGTCGGGGTGGTCACCGGCATCCAGGGCGCCCGCTGGTTCGCCATCGAGGTGACCGGCCACGCCGATCATGCCGGCACCACCCCGCGCGCCCAGCGCCGGGACGCGCTGCTGGCGGCGACCCGCATGGTAACGGCGCTGGAGGCGCTGACCGCCGACCCGGACGACGTGGTCCGATTCACCGTCGGCCGTTTCGACGTAGTGCCGGGCTCGCCGAACACGGTGCCGGACCGGGTGTTCTTCACCATCGATCTGCGTCACCCGGAGGCCGATGTTTTGAACCGTTTGGGCGACGCCATTGCGCACACCTGCCGGGAACAGGCCGGACCCTGCGGCGTGACCGTGACCGAGACCCAGCACAGCGCCCCGGTCGCCTTCCCGGACCACATGCGCGATACGATCCGGTGCGCGGCGGAGGCCCTTGGACTCGGCCATATGGATTTGCCATCGGGCGCAGGCCACGACGCCAAGGCCCTTGCCGATATCTGCCCGACCGGGATGATCTTCGTGCCCTGCGAAAAGGGCATCAGCCACAACCCGGCGGAAAACGCGACGCCTGCCGACCTCGCCGCCGGCGCAAGGGTGCTAGCGGCGGCGCTGGTCGACCTGGCCAATGGTTGAGGGAAGGCGCGGGCCGTGACAACTGATTGTGTTGTCACCCTTACGGAGGTCACCCGCGCCAGTTTCCGGGCCGTCCTCGCGTTGGATGTCGCACCGGAACAGCGCCGGTTGGTTGCGACCAACGCTGAATCCATCGCCCAGGCCTATTTCGAGAAGGGCGCGTGGTTCCGTGCGATCGAGGCTCATGGCACGCCGGTCGGTTTTGTCATGCTGTTCGATCCGACAACACCCGGCGCCATCGGCGAGGAAGAATTCCAGAAGGGCGATATCTGGCTGTGGCGTTTAATGATCGACCATCGCCACCAAAGGCAAGGCATTGGACGCAAGGTTCTAGACCTCGTCGTTGCCCATGCCCGCGAGCGTCCTGGTATCAGCCGGCTTATGTCCAGCTATGTCCCGGGCGATGACGGTCCGCGCGATTTCTATTTACGCTACGGGTTTTCGGAGACCAATGTGGATACCGCCGACGGCGAAGAGATCGAGATCGCCTACGCTCTGTGAAGGAGGCTAAGACCGGTCCGGACGCGCAGAATCGCATTCGCGTGCCGGATTTCAGGCAGCAGCGGAGGAGGCGCCGTCCGCCAGGAACGGCGGCATCGGCACGTCCAGCGAGTCCGAGACCGCCCTCAGGATTTCGCCTTCCTCGACCGTGACCTTTCCATCCGAGGCGATGGTGGCGGCGCAGGCGGCGATGAGTTTTCTTTTGCCCAGGGGCGCGACCTGCTCGAGCCGGTCGAGCGCCTCGCCCACAGCCGCGAAATCCATCTTGTCCGCTAGAGTCAGAGCCGGCGGCGCCCTCAGATCAAGCCGTGAGAGACCGGCCTGGAAGGCGCCTTCCATCGCGACCGGGTCATCATGGCCGATCTGGGCCAGGGCAGAGAGCAGCACGCCGCACTCGCGGGCCCGGCCGTTGAGCGATCTGTGGATCGTGCCGGTTCGATCGGCGTCGGAGAAATGCCGGTCCAGATGCCGCCGCAACACGCGCAACAACGCGAATTCGAGCGGCGTCTGGATGCCGTCGGCGTCGATGAGCTTCTCCAAAATACCGCTGAAATCCCGATGTTGCCGGGGCGACAGGTTTCGCAGGGCCGCGGTGCACAGGGTCATCAGCGGCAGGTAGGTTTGCCTTGGGAGTCCGGCAACAGACTGATGGACTTCCTGCATCATGCGCAGGACGCCGGGGTCGGCATGGGCCTGCAACAGCCCGAGTTGTTTCTGCCAAACCGCCTGGTCCTTGTCGATGAGCATGGAGTAGGCCAGGGCACGCGCGCCAAACGGGCTGTGGGCGGCGCCCAGAACCTTGTCCGGAAGAGTCGACAGGAGTTGGCGTGCGTAGTCCATATGGGCCGCCGAGGGCGCGCCGGCATGGGCGACGGCGTCATCCGGCGTCAGGGCGATCGGAGCCTCGACGCCGGAGCGTGCCGATGAAAGGCCCGAGGTCAGGCCTGACAAGGCTGCGGGCGTTTCATCCTCGGAAATTTCGGCGGACGCGGCGTCATATTCGCCTTGCCATTGCGGATCGATCCGACGGATGCGGTCGCCAAGGGGCGGATGGGTCGCGAACATGTGGGCGGACAGGGCCTTCAACCCCGGCCCGAAATAAGAGTGGCTGGCGATCTCGGCATTCGGCGCTTCCAAAGTCGATCCGCCGGCAAAGCCGCCGATCTTCTTCAGGGCGCCGACGATGCCGTCCGGATTGCGGGTGAACTGGACGGCGGACGCGTCCGCCAGATATTCGCGCTCGCGGGATACCGATGCCTTGATCAGCCGCCCGAAAAAGACACCCAGATAGCCGACCACCAACAGGGCGACGGCGACGATCAGGATGACCGCCTTGCCCTTTCCATTTGAGCGGGAGCTGGAGCGGAACATGGCGCGCCGGCTACCGCCGCGGAGAATGATCGAACCGATCAGGGCGATCAGCAGGATGCCGTGCAGCACGCCCATCAGCCGGATGTTCAACCGCATATCGCCGTTGAAGATATGGCTGAACTCATGGGCGATAACGCCCTGTAATTCCGCGCGGTTCAGCCGGGTCAGCGTGCCGCGGGTCACTGCGACCACCGCATTGTCGATGGAGAATCCGGCGGCGAAGGCATTGATGCCCGCCTCGTCCCGCATGACGTAGACGGCCGGCATCGGCGTGCCCGAAGCGATGGCCATCTCCTCCACCACATTCATCAGCCGCCGCTCGTGGCGATCCTGCGTCTCGGGGCTGACGGGCGTCCCACCCAGCGCCTCGGCCACGGCCGGCCCGCCGCTTCGCAACTGGCCGGTCTTGAAGAGGCTGCCAAGGATGACGATGGCCAGGGTGCCGAGGGCGACAATGGCGAACAGCTCCGGGTTCAGGAATGCCGCCACCAGATCGGGCTGGTGGTTCCCTTCCGATCCGGCATAGAGAACGACCATCACCGCCACGCAATAGAGCGCGGCGATGATCGACAGGACGGCCAGCACGAAATAGACCACAAGCCGGGCCGTTGCCTGCCGTGCAGCCTCCTGATGGCCGAAGAAATCCATTTAGGCTGCCAAGTCCAGCATGCGGGATAGGGGCCTAGGCGAAGGATACCTTGGGCGCCACCCGCGCCTCGGGGGTCTCGAGCTCCAGCAAGGCGGCTTCCTTGAAACCGAAACTGTTGGCGATGATCACCGCCGGGAAGACCTCGCGGGCGGTATTGTAGTGCATGACCGAGTCGTTGAAGGCCTGGCGCGAGAACGCGACCTTGTTTTCGGTCGTGGTCAGTTCCTCCGACAACTGCATCATGTTCTCGTTGGCCTTGAGGTCCGGATAGGCCTCGGCCAGGGCGAACAGCTTGCCAAGCGCGCCGGTCAGGGCGCCTTCCGCGCCGATCAGGGCCTGGGTGGCGACGGCCTCGCCCGGATCGGCCTGGACCTGCTTCATCGCCGCCATGGCCTGGTTGCGCGCCTGGATGACGGCTTCAAGCGTCTCGCGCTCGTGCGCCATATAGCCTTTCGCCGTCTCGACCAGGTTGGGGATCAGATCGTACCGGCGCTGAAGCTGCACCTCGATCTGGGCAAAGGCGTTCTTGAAGCGATTTCGGAAGCCGACCAGCTTGTTGTAGAGCCCGATGATGTAGAGCACCAGAAGGACCGCCATTCCGAGGACGACAAGCAAGGCAATTGTTGAACCGCTCATAGGTGCCGGTCTCCATACCGTGAATTCAGCATCGCATTTCCATATCCGATGACAATCGCCCGGTTTCAAGCGGCGAAGCAAGATCGGCCGGCATCGGGACTAAAGCATCGGGCCTACCGTATCGGGGTGACGAATTTGTTAACCGGGAAACGGCGGACCGTCTCCATGACCGTGAAGTGCCGGTGCGATCAGATCGACCACCGTTCCCGCACGTATAACAGCAAGTCACGCTCCGATTGCGGCACTTCGCTATCGGCCATGGCGATGCCTTTGAGGTAGTCGTAGATCTCGCGCCGGCGTTCATGGGGGCATTCGATCGCCATCCTGTCGACAGTGGCGCGGAAGTCGGGCAGGGAGGCCGGGTCGCTGCAGCATTCGCGGAACTCGATGCGGTCGAAATTGGTCAGCAGCCTTGCACCGACTTGTTCGGCGACGGTGATCTCCTCCAAGGTGACCTCCCCATCGGCGCTGATCAGCGCCGCGCCCAGGGCATAGATCGGGTCGGTCTTCGGGGCGGTTGCCGTGGCAGCGGACGCGCCTCCGTCGGCGGGTAGTTCAGCCGCTCGCCGCATCGCTCCCTCGGGCGACTCGGCATATCCCAGAAGGATCATCAGCCGGTTTTCGTGAACCGTCAGTTCGCGCTCAATATTGGCCATGGCAGGCAGCAGCGCCTCACCGGCGCCGCCGGGCGACGTCAGTTTCTCGACGGTCAGTTGGTCCGGGTCGTATCCGATATTGCGGAACCGAGCCTCGATGGTCGGGTGGGAATCGGTCGGATGGGCGATCTCGGTGTTCAGCACCTCTTGAATGATCGATCCCACCGCCTTGTGCGAAACGTCGTAGCGGGCGCCGTCCTCGTAAGTCTTGCTGATGTTGGACGTAACCTTACCCAGATTCAGCCGGTTGACGTTCTCTTCGCGCACGTGGTTCCAGATTGGCGCATAAACCGCGACTTTGCCGAGTGAGGTGGCAAGCGCCTCCGGGCTGGAGACGCTGACGCCGACCGCGTCGGCCTCGAACTCGCGGTCACGGCTGATCCGGCGCTCATTGCGGGCGAACAACTCCAGCATCAGTGACAGCATGGAGATCGCCGGCATCTTCGCCAGGCTATCGGCGCCCCTGTTGTCGTCGTGCAGGGCGTCGATCGCATGGGACAGGCCGGAATAGACCGGCGCGAATTTCAGGCTGTAGGCCGTGTCGGCCCCCCGGAAATGCCCCAGCTCATGGCCGACCACAGCCTGCAACTCATCACGGTTGAACAGGCGCATCAGCGGCAGAGACAGAAACAGGGTTTCGCCTGTGACCTTCAAATCCCGGTTTATCAGGTCGATGTCGGCGGCGGTCGCATAGAAGGTCGGTTCCAGCCCGACAATCACATTGTCCGGTTTCTTCGCGCCGACCGTACGGGCGATGTCGCCGACGAATTGCCAGAGCGCCGGCGCCTGCTGGGCGGTGATCTCCTGGGCGAAGGCCTGGGAGGACGGCCGCCGGCCGAGTTTGATTGCGGCCCAGACCAGCTTGGCGCCGCCCATCAGCGCCCCCAGGCCCAGCAACCCGACCAGCCAGAAATGCAGCCGTCCGATCAGCTGAATCTCCAATGCCGCGATCCCATAGGTCAGGATCGCACCCTGCAGAAACACCAATGCGGAAAACACCAGCAGCGACAATGGAATCAGCATGGGGAATATCGCGGCATTCAGCCGTCGGTCCCCGCCGGCTACCATGGCCGTGACGAAGTAAAGCATCATCAGGTCGAAGGCGACGACTCCGGTCCAGAAGCTGCCATCGCGCAGCATAACCAGCCTTTGGACACTGCCGCACGCGCCGTTGTCGAACAGCCCGGCCGCCGCGCAATGCTCGACAACCGCCGGTATGGAGTTGCCGCCGCTGACATCTTCGAGAATCCAACCGGCAGTCCAGTATCCCGCGGCCGGTATAAGAAGTGCGACTATGAATGCCTTGAAGATGCGGCTGAGCACGACAGCCCCCGGTCCTGTGGTAGACAGTCACTAGAGGAACCCTTGTGGGTTAACAATCTATGGACGAGCGGGCCTTTTTAGCAATTCCAATAGCGTTTCCCGGCAGGGCGAAGATCTGATGAAGTCTTCGACGGTAATCGCCTGGTTTTCCAAGGCGATGTCGAGCCGTGTCAACTCCATCGGCAACAGCCGGCGCAATTCCAGCAACTGGTGGTACAGGTCGCCACGGGCCGGGGCCGGATAGCGCAGGATCTCAGCCGTCACTTCCTTGGCCAGCAAATCCATACCCAGTCGCAACCGGTCCCAGTCAGATCGTATTTTCATCGCCTGACTATGCCGATTCCGCAGCTTTCTGTCACACCGGTTGCGGCCCGAGCAGGATTATCCCGCCAGCTCCGCCGCCAGTTTCATGTCGGCGGCCATTGAGCGCTGCTGCGCGGGACGCTCGCCGAGCCGGGTAACATAGTCGGTGAATTCCGGCCGTTCCGGGATCGCCTGGGTCATCATTCCCCAGCGCAGGCCGGAGCCGATCACCACATCGGCGGCGGTGAACCGGTCGCCCAGCAGACAGGGACCGGGCGTCAGGGCGGCCGCCAGCACATCCAGCACCTGCCCGGTGCTGCCCCAGCCCAGCGTCCCCGGCGGCGCGTCCTCGCGCTTGTACATCGCGTCGGTGATCGCCGGCTCCAGACAGCCCGGACCGAAGAACAGCCATTTCAGATATGGGCCGCGTTTCGGGTCGCCGATCGGCACGCCGAGTCCGGCCTCTGGAAACGCATCGGCCAGATAACAGCAGATTGCCGCCGCCTCGGAGATCGCCGCGCCCTTGTGGACGAGCGCCGGCACCTTGCCCATCGGGTTGATCGCCAGATAGCCGGGCTGCTTGTGTTCGCCTTTCTTGTAGTTGAGCACCCGGACCTCGTAAGGCTCACCGATCTCCTCCAGCATCCAGCGGGTGATCATCGAGCGGGACGGTGCGAAATGGTAGAGGATCAGGTCTGAACTGCCGGACATGGGGTTGGCCTCCGAAGGATGGGGGACCTCCGAACATTCGGACCACATGCGTTTGCCCGCAACCGCTAACTGACGAAGCTTAAAAGTAAGGGATACGCCTAAGTTTTTTCTGGCGCCAACATTCGCCCCGTGATACTTAGGCACATGACTAACCAAAATCTCGCCCTCGATCGTGTGTTCCATGCCCTGGCCGACCCAACGCGCCGGGTGATCGTCGAACGGCTGATCGCCGGATCGGCCTCGGTCAGCGAGTTGGCCAAGCCGATCCCCATGGCCCTGCCATCGGTGCTTCAGCATCTCCAAGTGCTGGAGTCGAGCGGGCTGATCCGTACCGAGAAGACCGGCCGGGTCCGCACCTGCCATATTGAGCCGGCATCGCTGGGCCCGGCCGAGCAATGGATCGCCGAACGGCGCGCCTTGTGGGAGGGCAGGCTGGACCGGCTGGGGGATTACGTGGCGGGGTTGCAGGCGAAGGAGGGGAAGAATGCCGACAGCGACGGATCGTGACGCCGATGCCCGGCGGCTGGATCTGGTGCTGGCCCGCAGCATCGACGCGCTCCGGCCATTGGTCTGGACCGCCGGCCTGGAGGGCGCACGGTGATGGGCTTTGACGGACAATCCGGCGGCGTGGAGACTCGCGAAGTCGAAGTCACCCGGCTGTTCGATGCTCCTCCTGCGCTTGTCTTCGAGGCCTGGACTTCGGCGGAGCATTTGAAGCGCTGGTTCTGTCCTGCCGATTTCACGGTGACCGACTGCATCTGCGAGTTCCGGGAGGGCGGGCGGTTCGACATCTGCATGCGGTCGCCTGATGGCACCGACCATTGGTCCCGGTGCCGTTACACCGGGATCGTCCGCCCGAAGCGGATCGCATTCTCCAACAGTATCGCCGTCGGCGACGGCCGCCCGCTTTACGGTGGCGAGGCGACGGTGATCTTCACCGGGGAGGGCGCCGGAACCCGGCTCCATGTGCGCCACGTGCTCACCCTGTTCGAGCCGTCCGCCGCCTGGATGATCGATGCCAACCGACCTGGCTGGGAGGCAGGGATCGACAAGCTGGAAACACTCGTTGCGGAATTGAAGGAGCAAATAGGATGACCGCCATTACGGAACTCTATGAATGGCCGCCGACCCGGTCGCAGCGGGTGAAATGGGCGCTGGAGGAGCTGGCGATCCCCTATGAGAGCCGGCCGGTGAACATGATGGAGTGGGAGCAGGATGGCGATGCCTACCGGTCCATCCATCCCCTGGGCGTGGTGCCGGCGCTCAGGACCGACCGCTACACGATGCTGGAATCGGTGGCAATCGTGCTGCAGCTGATCGACGAACACCCGGAGAGCGGTCTGGCGCCTGAGATCGGAACCGCGGAGCGGGCCGCCTACTACCAATGGTGCGTCTTCGCCTGCGCGGAAATCGATCCGGCGGTCATGACCTATTTCGACAACACCATGCGACCGCTGGAGCACATGCGCCCGGCGGGCCGGAAGCATGACGAGACGCTGGCCGGTTATAGCCGCGACGATTTCACGCTCCGCGCCGACATGTTGACGAAGGCGCTCGACGGCCGCGAGTTCCTGGTCGGTTCGGCGTTCTCCGGCGCCGACATCCTGGTCGGCCATAGCTGTTTCATGGCCACGGTGACGGGACTGATCGGAGGCCATCCCATGCTCAAGGCCTATCTCGCGCGGGTACAGGAACGCCCCGCCTATCAGCGAGCCTACCGGGACTTTCTTCAAGCAAGACCCTACCCGTAGAGGGAGAACCAACCATGTCGGAGCGAAGCACGACCCATGCAACGTTCACTATCGAGCGCGATTACCCCGGCACACCGTCACAGGTATATGCCGGCTGGTCCGATCCTGCCATCAAGCGCCGCTGGTTCGCCATAGGCGACGGCTTTACCGATGTCGCTCACACGCTCGACTTCCGGCAGGGCGGCAGCGAGCATTGGGCCGGCCGGGAGCCACAGGGTCGAATGCTCACCAACGAGACCGTCTATCACGACATTGTGCCGAACCGCCGGATCGTATTCTCCTACACCGTGGACATCGACGAGACGCGCATCTCGGCATCGCTGACGACGGTTGAGATGGCGCCGTCGGAATCAGGCACCCATCTGGTTCTGACAGAGCAATGCGCGTTCTTGGATGGCGCCGACACGGTCGGCCAACGCAAGGGCGGATGGACCTGGGTTCTGGGACGGCTCGGCGAGGCACTGGGCAGCACGGCCAAAACCGTAGAATGAGGATGGCACCATGACCATGGCCAGATCTGTCAGCGTCACCGTGTCCCGCCGCTTCGATTCACCCGCCGAGTGCGTGTTCGACGCCTGGCTCGATGTCGAGGCGGCGCGGCGCTGGCTCTTCACCATGCCGGATACCCAGCCGCCACGCGCCGAAATCGATCCCCGCGTCGGTGGCGCGTTCACCTTCGTCGACCATCGCGGACACGCCGAGGCCACCCATCAAAGTGTCTTCCTGGAAATTGACCGCCCTCGGCGGCTACGGTTGCGCTTCTGGGTCTCCGATCAGCCGGAGGCCGCGGACATTCTCATCGGCCATGGCTGATTCATGGCTACCGTCACCGGGTTGATCGGCGATTACCCGCTGCTCAAAGCCTATTACGGGCGGCTGAGGCAGCGCCCGGCCCATCAGCGGGCCTACGGAGACATGGGATGAAGTCAGCGCTCGAGGGCGAATAGAGGGCGTGAGCAGACAGGGCCGAAGACTGGGGCGAAGACTGGAGTGAAGACTGGGGTGAAGACTGGGCGGATTAGCGCCAAGCCGGCCGGTGAGCGATTGCCGTCAGTGCTGGGCGGCGATGTTCGATTTTCCCTCGGCGGCGGTCTCGGAACGGATCGGCCGACGATCGCCGGTCCGTGTCAAATTGGGTTCGATCGAAGCGCGCCTGTACAGGATCCGCAGGATGTCGAGCGTCGACGGTCGCCACATCGCGCTGCCGGTGACGAAACGCCATTCGATGCTGCTGCGCGTACCGGCGACAGGGGCGGTTGGCCAGGAGCGGCTCGGCGATGCCGGCTCGGCGCCCGATCCTGCGGCGATGGGCTGATCGCCGGCAGACTTCCGACACAGCGCGATCAGCGAGCACTCCGCGCAGCGCGGCCGGTGCTTGTCATGCCGCATCAGCGCCATGCAGGCGTATCTGAGATTCCGACATGGCGCCATCAGATAGGGGCTGACTTCCAATGGATCGGCGGCTTGCGGCATGGCCCATTAACCATAAAGTTTGTGTGGATTCTAAATGGGGAGCCCGGCGCCGCGATCAACCGGATAGATTGTCGAATTGACCCATGTCAGTCGGGGAAGACGGTCTTGACGGCTGATAACGACGCTTGATCAAGAATTAGCGGGCCGAGAGGCGTCGAGCGTTCAGCTCCCCCGATAGGTGCTGTAGCTCCATGGGCTGACCAGCAGGGGCACGTGATAATGCGCGCCGGGATCGGCGACGGCGAAACGGATGGGGATTTTTGCGGATCACCATGTGGCAAAGCGTACGATGTAGTCATCATACTTGCCCTTCATCGGCAGATGTAGGTCGTGGGTCAGGCGTCGGCGATCGGCCTTGACGGCCTCGCCCGTCACCGGGTTGACCGCATCTTTCTGGTAGTCTTCCCAGAAGACGCCGATACCGCGCTTCTGCCAGTCGGGCAGATCATTGAAATTGATGCCCTTTGCGAAAAGGAACTCGTTCTTTTCCGATGTGGACATTCGGTCCAGGCCGTCAGTGACGGAACGGGCAGACTCGCCTGCCTTGCGCCTGAGCCAGTAACAATGCGCGTTCAGGGCATTGCGATGGGCGTCCTCGCTGCGCCAGCGGAAATAGTCGATCAGCGTCTGCTTGTCCGGCAAAGGCGAGAGACGGCTGTCGAAGCAGGCGGTGTCGCCGAGCAGGAGGCTGAACTTGGCGCTGGCCTCGCCGGCCAAAACGGAGAGCAGCTTTCTCTGCCGGCGGCCGAAGGTCATGTCCTCGGGCGGCAGGAGCAGGGAGATCTCATCGCTCTGCGTATACCCGTAGACCGGTTGGAAGCCGCATTGCATGAGATGTCTGGTAGTTTCAATCATGAGGTCGCGAAATCGCTCGTCGAACGGTGCGTCGAACGAATGGGTCTCCTTTGTCAGCTTGGTGAAGCCTCGGCCATCAAGCCGAACAACCAGGGGCAGGCCCGGCACGATCCCCGGATCATCGGCGCTCTCCAGCATCCGCATGCGCCTGTCGAGTTCGTTGAACTTCATGAGGCCCATTCCTCGACGACGAAACCCGATTCCGGATCAATGCGGACATAATAGAGGTGGTCGAAGCCTTCTTCCCATGTAGGGAATTGCAGGCGTTTGTGCGTTCCGAGTAGCCCAGGCTGCGGGATCGCCGCCTTGTCCCGGCGCCTCAGATTCCGCTCTTTGGACGCTTGGAGATCGACAGCAAAGTAATAGCCGATAATCGTGAAGCCTGCCTGTTTCGCGGGCACGATGTAGCGGCTGCGGTCAGCCTTGGCGGGGTTGGTGTTGTCCACGACGAATTTCTGCTTGGCGGCAATGCATGCATCGAGCAGCACGGCCTCCCGGTGCCGGGTCTTGAGCATGTCGAGGCTGATGCGGATATGGGTATCAAAGAAGCGTTCCTTGTAGAACGTCGTCTTTCCCGCACCCTGAATGCCGCTGAAGATCACTGTTTCCATAAGTGCCGTGCCTGGGGCCAGGGTCGTCAGCTCCCCCGATAGGTGCTGTAGCTCCATGGGCTGACCAGCAGGGGCACGTGATAATGCGCGCCGGGATCGGCGACGGCGAAACGGATGGGGACCTCGTCCAGGAAGGCCGGCTCCGGCAGCAGCAGGCCGCGCTCCCGGAAATAGGCGCCGACCTCGAACAGCAACTCGTATTGTCCGGCGCCGAGAGCGTCGCCCTCGAGCAGCGGGCCGTCGACCCGGCCATCGGTGTTGGTGATCACGGTCTTCAGCGGGTGCTCCTTGATCCCGCCTTCCAGCCGGATCAGGTGGATCTTCAGCCCAGCGGCCGGAACGCCGCGGGCGGTGTCGAGAACATGGGTGGTCAGGCGTCCCATGGCGGCTTCCCTCTTTGGATTGATGTTCGGCTTCGGGGCGGCCAGAGGCGGCTCGCCGGGTATTGCGTCGTCGTTGATCAGATCGTTCAGGCGTAGGCGGGCGATCCGGGCGATCTGGTCCAGGGCGGTCTGCCGTTCGGTCTCGTCATCATGGCCGATGCGCCGCTCAAAGGCGGTCAGGATGGCGGTCTTGTCCAGCCCCTTCACGGCGATGATGAAGGGGAAGCCGAACTTCTTACGATAGGCCTGGTTCAGCCGGTCGAAGCGTTGGTATTCCTCATTGGTCAATTGATCCAGACCGGCGGAGGCCTGTTCCCCGGTCGAGGCATCGGTCAGATCCTTGGCCCGCGCCGCCTTGCCGGCCAGATCAGGATGGGCGCGGATCAATTTGTCCTGGGCCTCCGGCCCGGCGGCGCGAACGGCGGCCACCATCACGTCGTGCAGCACGCCGATGCTGGAGAACGGCCGACCGACCGCGGCGCGGCGCGGCACCCAGGGGGAGTGCTCAAACACCTCGCCGAGATGCGCCACGAACTGCGCCGCCGGCATCTCGTTCAGGTCTGAAAGGGCGAGGGGGGTCTCTTGTGGCACGCCGGTATTGTCTCCAGGGTTCGGGTGGCGCGCATGACAGCAGGTAGGGCCGGGGCTGGCAAGGTAGGGCTTGGGTAGGATGAATTCACCACAGAGACACAGAGGCACAGAGGCACAGAGGCACAGAGGCACAGAGGCACAGAGAACCAACCAGGGATTGGAGGTTGATCGACTCACTCCGACATAGGAGCGGCCGGTATCTGGTAGGGAGTCCAAGGGCTGCCGGCTCCTTTCCTCTTATTGTCATTCCCGCGAAGGCGGGAATCCAGTGGTCCCGGCAGTGCGGGCGGTACTACCGCGGCCTCTGGATTCCCGCCTCCGCGGGAATGACGAAAAAGGTGAGAACTGAGGGATAGAGCTTTGTTTCCAATAAAGATGCCGAGCATCAACCTATCGCCTAAAGGGCAACCATTTCTCCTTGTTGGTTCTCGGTGCTTCTGTGTCTCTGCGGTTCACCAATCCTGTTTCATTGCCAACTAAGAACGCCCGCGATGGATTGCGGCGGCGGTTCGCTTAGCCGATACTCGATTCCCAGCGATATCAACGTAGGCAGCGGGTCGCCGACAATGACGGGCAGTGTACGATTCATCCTGGATGGCGAATTGGTCACGGTCGATGGGGTCGACCCGATGACCACCGTGCTGCAATGGCTGCGGGCCACCGGCCGCACCGGCACCAAGGAAGGCTGCGCCGAAGGCGATTGCGGTGCCTGCACCGTGGCGCTGGGTGAGTTGGACGGGGACCGGGTTCGATACCGGGCGGTGAACGCCTGCATCCAATTTCTGCCGACGTTGGACGGCAAGCAGCTTGTCACAGTTGAGGATTTGCAAAACCCGGATGGCGCGCTTCATCCGGTGCAGCGGGCGATGGTGGATTGCCACGGCTCGCAATGCGGGTTCTGCACTCCCGGCTTCGTCATGTCGCTGTTCGCCCTGTATCGCGGGCAGGAGGCGCCGGACCGGGCGGAAACCTGCGACGCGCTGGCCGGCAACCTTTGCCGGTGCACCGGCTATCAGCCGATCCTGGAAGCGGCGGAACGCATGTATGATGACGGCCGGGACGACCAGTTCTCGGCGGCCGAGGCAGAGACGGCGGCGCTGCTGGGCACGATTCGCCCCGACGCCATGCTGGAAGTCGAGGCGGCGGGCACGCTGTATCTCGCGCCGCGCGACAAGGCCGAGCTGGCGCGGGTGCTGGCCGAGCATCCCGATGCCTGGCTGCTGGCCGGGGGCACCGATGTCGGGCTGTGGGTGACCAAGCAGCATCGGCGGCCCGAGGTGATGATTTCCCTCGGTTCCGTCGCCGATCTGGGCGGCATCGCCGAGGCCGGCGGCGTGCTGGAGATCGGCGCCGGAGCGTCTTATACCGACGTGCTGCCGGCCATTGACCGGCATTACCCGGGCTTCGCCACCCTGGTCCGGCGGCTCGGTTCGGTGCAGATTCGCAATGCCGGCACCATGGGCGGCAACGTCGCCAACGGCTCACCGATCGGCGACAGCATGCCGGCGCTGATCGCCTATGAGGCCGAAATCGTTCTGGAGAGTTCGGGCGGAACCCGCACCCTGCCGCTGGAGGATTTCTATCTCGACTATCGCAAGACCGCGCTTCAAGCCGGCGAATTCGTTGCGGCGATTTGCCTGCCATTGCCCAGCGAGGGCGTGCAATACGGCACCTACAAGGTGTCCAAGCGCTTCGATCAGGACATCTCCGCCGTGGCCGCCGGTTTCGCCGTGACCCTGGACGGCGGCAGGGTGGCCGGATTCCGCGCCGGCTATGGCGGCGTCGCGGCGATCCCCAAACGCGCCGCCCATCTGGAGGCGGCGCTGACCGGCCAGCCCTGGACCTTGGACACGGTCACCGCCGCCCTGCCGGCGCTGGCGCAGGATTTCCAGCCGATGACCGACATGCGGGCGAGCAGCGACTACCGCGCCCTGGTGGCCCGCAATCTGCTGCTGCGGTTCTATCTGGAAACCACCGGCCAGGCCGATTTGTTGTCGGAGGCGGCCCATGGCTGACGATACAAGGCCCGTCGACCGGCCCGGCCGCATCGCTGGCGGCGTCGCCACCGCACTGCCCCATGATAGCGCCCACAAGCATGTCTCCGGCGCGGCGGTCTATATCGACGATATTCCCGAGTTGCCCGGCACGCTGATGGCCTATGTGCTGATGTCGGACCGGGCCCATGCCCGGATCACGGGCATCGATACGGCCAGGGCCCAATCGGCCCCCGGCGTGCACGCTGTGCTGACCGCCGCCGATGTGCCCGGCGCGGTGGATATCGGCCCGGTCTTTCCCGGCGATCCGGTGCTGGCGGAGGACCTTGTCGAATATGCCGGCCAGGCGGTGGCGGCGGTGGCCGCCGAGACCGTGGCCGAGGCCCGCGCCGCCGCGAAACTGATCTCCGTCGATTACACGGATTTGCCGGCGGTCCTGACGACCCGGCAGGCCTGGGAGGAGGGGCATTTCGTCTCGCCGCCGCTCACCTTCAGCATCGGAGACAGCGCTGGGGAGATGGCCAAGGCGCCGCACCGGCTCAAGGGCGAGCTCGATATCGGCGGCCAGGACCATTTCTACCTGGAGGGCCAGGTCGCCTATGCCTTGCCGCGCGAAGACGGCGATATGCTGGTCCATTCCTCCACCCAGCACCCGTCGGAAGTGCAGCATCTGATCGCCAAGGTGTTGGGCCGGCCCGACCATGCGGTGATTGTGGAGGTGCGGCGCATGGGCGGCGGCTTCGGCGGCAAGGAGACCCAGCCGGCACTGGTCGCCTGCATCGCTTCCCTGCTCGCCAACAGGACCGGCCGCCCGGTCAAGCTGCGGCTGGACCGCGACGACGACATGATCATGACCGGCAAGCGCCATGATTTCGTGACCCGCTATGAGATCGGTTTCGACGGGGACGGCCGTATCCTGGCCCTGGAGATGGAACTGGCCGGCCGTTGCGGCATGTCGCCGGACCTCTCCAACGCCATCGTCGACCGGGCGATGTTCCACGCCGACAACGCCTATTTCCTGCCGGCCGCCACCATCACCGGCCATCGCTGCAAGACCCATACAGTCAGCAACACCGCCTTCCGGGGATTCGGCGGGCCTCAGGGCATGGTGTCGATCGAATATGTGGTCGACGAGATCGCCCGCGCCCTCGGCCGTGATCCGTTGGAGGTGCGCAAGGCGAACCTCTACGGCAAGCGCAGCCGCAACACGACGCCCTACTACCAGAAGATCACCGACAACATCCTGCCCGAGTTGATCCCGGCTCTGGAGAAATCCAGCGGCTACGCGGCGCGACGGCGGGAGATCGACGCCTTCAATGCCGGGAACGAGCGGTTCAAGCGCGGACTCGCCCTGACGCCGGTGAAATTCGGTATTTCCTTCACCGCCACCCATCTCAACCAGGCCGGCGCCCTGGTCCATATCTATCAGGACGGCAGCGTCCAGTTGAACCATGGCGGCACCGAGATGGGGCAGGGCGTCTATACCAAGATCGCCCAGATCGTCGCCGAGGAATTCCAGATCGATGTCGACCGTGTGCGCATCACCGCGACAACCACGGACAAAGTGCCCAACACCTCGCCGACCGCTGCGTCATCGGGCACCGATCTCAACGGCCAGGCAGCAAAGGCCGCCGCCCGCACGATCCGCGACCGCATGGCGAAAATGTTTGCGGATCACTTTAGATTGAACCGGCAAGACGTTGCTTTCGAAGGAAATAATGTCCGGGGCGGCGGTCATGAGATGAGCTTCCGGCAGCTCGCCAAGCTGTCCTATATGAACCGCGTCTCGCTGTCCTCGACAGGCTTCTACAAGACGCCGAAGATCGCCTGGGACCGCGATGCCGGGCGCGGCCGGCCGTTCTATTACTTCGCCTATGGGGCGGCGGTCAGCGAGGTGATGGTCGATGCCCTCACCGGCGAGCATCGGCTGACCCAGGTCGATATCCTCCATGATTGCGGCGACAGCATCAATCCGGCGATTGATCTCGGCCAGGTCGAGGGCGGATACGTCCAGGGTTATGGCTGGCTGACCTCCGAGGAGCTGTGGTGGGACGACAAGGGCCACCTCCGCACCCACGCCCCCTCCACCTACAAGATCCCCACGGCAGGGGACATCCCGACCTCTTTCCGCGTGACCCTGATGCACGGCCATCCGAACAAGGAAGACGTGATCCACCGCTCCAAGGCGGTCGGCGAACCGCCACTGATGCTCGCCATCTCCGCTTTCCTGGCCCTGAAGGACGCCGTGGCGGCCACGGGCGGGAAGGGCGCTACGCCCCACCTTGACGCGCCGGCGACCCCGGAACGGGTGCTGATGGCGATCGAGGCTCTGCGCAAGCGGTAGGGGGCCGCGAAAGGCCGTATCCGTGATTTGCGGAGTCGACTTCCGATTTTGCGGACAGTCTGCTACGGCGCCTCCCCCACTTCGGGTGAAATCAGACCAAATAGGGGCGACCGGGGCGACTGAAGGTGGATCCAGTCATCGGTCAGGAAGGGAGTGCCAAGCACATCGCCAGTCGGCACACGTGACCCCTGGTAAATGTCCGAATTCCGCAGTCGAATTTCATCCGCTTCGGCCCTTGAAATGGTCTCGTCCGACCCGTGCGGCACCAATCGCTCGAGAAGTTCATCCACACATTCGGTCGAGCCGCAGGCGACGATTCCAGCCAATCCAGTAGTCCACGCATATGCATTGATGCTCCCGCCCTTGATTTCAACCGCGCCGATTTGCCCTAGCGAAGGAAACGTGAGACGGCCATTGGCGACCTCGAATGTCCAACTTGCACCTGGCGCCCTGGCATTCAAAGCTGTTCGCAGCGCCTGTTCGAGCTCAGCCCTGGTACGAAAAGCGCGGGTCGCAACTGATCCGAGGAGTTCGTCGGCGAGTGAGGCGATCTGTCTGGTGTATTGGGCCTCAACCGTCACCAACTGAGCCTCGCTGAGAATCAACGCATCCAAAGACGGTGTCCGTCCAACAACGTATGCGGTCTCGATTTCCACCGGCGCGGAATCGATCGACCTGAGGATATGCTGCCGGCGGGTTCGTGCCAGAGCTGCAGTATATTGAAATTCCTCCAGGAATAGGCGTGCCATTGTGGATGGCTGGCCGTAGCCGGGAAGACCTGGACGGGGAGTTGGAAATATCGGCCGTCTCGCCGGTGCACCGCGGAACAGTCGAGCAATCCCCTGGAACACGACGCGCAGAGGATTGGCTTCAGCCCTCGGAATATCTCCAAATATCACTGCGGAGATTACGAATCCGACAATAATGACTTTGAATGTATTCATAATATAATTCCAATTTTCGATTGTCTGTATTATTGCAATACTCTAACTAGATGAATTTATCTTGATGGTTTCGATCTATATTCGCCATGCAGAAATAGTCGGTGAGGTTTTATCTGACTATGGCCAAATCGGCCTAGCCGTATCATCATGCCCTCTACGCTATGACCGTGGTAGGATGATGCCGAGGCGAAACGGTAGTGTATGTGACGAATCTCACACTTAGGCTCGGAAGTTTATCCCAACCAAAGCAGCCGACCGAGAAACGCCGGACGGGGAATTTCCGCGCGAATTCGATGCTGCCAAGTGCTGGTTGAATTTCGGCGTTTCGGAGGGGCCGGACCCAATCGGCTGACACTGGCAATTTCTGACGACCATCGTCTGATTAGGGTGCGAAAATTACGTTCGATTGGCGCGGTATGCGAGAGGCCGTGATGCGTTTCATCATTTACGGTGCCGGCGGAGTAGGCGGCGTTATCGGAGCGGAGCTTCACAAGGCGGGCGTGGACGTGGTGCTCATTGCCCGTGGCGCGCATCTAGATGCCATGCAGGCCCGGGGGCTACGGTACGAAAACCCCACCGAGGACATCACCGTGCCCATCACGGCGGTCGGGCATCCTGGCGATATCGCGCCAAGGGACGATGATTTGGTCGTGCTGACGATGAAATGCCAGCATACCGAGGCCGCTTTGGCGGATCTGATGGAAGTCCGAGGGCCCGACATCCCGGTGGTCTGTTGCCAGAACGGGGTGGCGAATGAGCGCTTTGCCGCACGGCTCTTCGGCCAAGTCTATGGGATGTGCGTCTATATGCCGGCGCAATTCGTCGAGCCCGGGCGCGTTCAGGGCCATGGGCACCCGATGCGCGCCATTCTCGATCTGGGGCTTTATCCCCATGGGGTCGACGACCGCGCCGCCGAGATCGCCCGGCACTTCGAAATGGCGAATCTGAGCTCCAAACCGGTGACTGACGTGATGCGGCCGAAATATGGGAAGCTGCTGATGAATTTGGGCAACGCCCTGGGGGCGGTTTCGCCGCGGGGGCCGGCCGCCGACGCCATCAATGCGGTGGTGCGGGAGGAAGGCCGCGCCTGCTTCACGGCCGCCGGCATCGACTGGCTGAGCGATGAGGACATGCGGGCCCGGCGCAAGGGATTGCTCGAACACGGCGACATCCGCGGTGTCGAGCGTCTCGGCGGCTCCTCGATCCAGAGCCTGATCCGGGGCACCGGCGACATCGAGGCGGACTACCTCAACGGCGAGATCGTCGAGCTCGGGCTGCGCCATGGCGTGGCGACACCGGCCAATGCGGTCGTGCAACGTCTTGCCAACGAGTTGGCGCACAGCAGGGGGGCGCCTGGCAGCATCGCCATCGAACAGGTAGAACGGCGCATAGAGGAGGCGGAGAAACAATTCGCCTAGGTTTCGTGCCGGAGATCCAGGCTGGTGCAACACGAGAATGGGGGACGACCAAATGAGCCAATCCGATACGACGCTGGTGCCGAACGCCATTCACAACCCAGCCGAGCCCAGGCATTTCATGCGTATCAAACCACTGGCCCGGCGCCTCGTCATTCGGCTGGGCGACGAAGTGCTGGCCGACACGAACAAGGCGGTGCGGGTCCTGGAGGTCGGCAAGGACATTTATGATCCCGTCTGCTACCTGCCGCCATCGGACATCTCCGCGACTCTGCGCCCGAACGATCACACGACCCATTGTCCCATCAAAGGCGACGCGGTGTATTTTGATCTTACCGATGCGGCCGGCGAGATTCGCCAATCCGGGATCGCTTGGTCCTATCCCGCACCCTTTGAGTTCTCCGATGAACTCACCGATCTCGTCGCTTTCTATGCCAACCGCGTGACCATTGAAGAGACACCGCTGTAGCTCATTGGAAGGGACCGTCAAACATGCGCGTCACCACCACCGCCACCCTCCAGGACCGCAGAATCGTCGACTACAAGGGCGTGGTCAGCGGCGAGGCGATCCTCGGCGCCAATATCTTCAAGGATCTGTTTGCCGGAATCCGTGACGTCGTCGGTGGACGCTCGGCAGCCTACGAAGAGGAGCTGCGCAGAGCCAAGGAAATGGCGATGCAGGAGATGGTGCAACAGCCAGTCGATCTCGGCGCCAACGCCGTCATCGGCGTGGATCTCGACTACGAAACCGTCGGCCAGAACGGCTGCATGCTGATGGTCGCCGCCGCCGGTACCGCCGTAGTGGTGGAGTAGGACGCCGCGCCAAACCGGTCGATATCTATGCCCCTTGGCATTAGGTTGCACTGTGCGACCCAGGTTCCGGCGTCCGAGCTTCGATGAGTTTAAAGTCCCGCCCCCCGCCCGGGCATCGAATTCCAGTACCCTCACGAGTGCCCGGTCGATGCGTCCGCATCCGGGATTTGGTCCGATTTCCAAGGCGGCTGAGTGCTTCCCGATGCGCGCTTTGGCGGCGTACCCTATCCGCGCTGACAGTTTGCCGCCTGATCGACGATGAGTTGCTGCGTCTCGATTATTTCTCTATGCGCCTCGCCGAGATCAATACGCTCATCGTGGATCCGGCCAAACTCAGCCGCGAGGGCGAGGAATCCGAACGCCTCCGACAGGTCGCGCAGCTTTGCGATCTGGGTGTCGGCGCATGATTCCCGGTTTCTGGATATTCGGGAGATCGAGACCGCCAATCCCGCCAGCGCCTCCGCGCTGGGGCGGATCACCGCCGACTCCCCGTACCCTTTGAAGGCGGCGGCCCAATTACCGCGATCGGCCGATTGCATGGCCATCTGCAAGGATTCGCGGGCCAGCCGGGCATCGTCTTCGCTGGCATTGTGAAATCGCCCGGAGAGCAGGGAGATATTCTTGAGGTCCTCCTGTCCCAAATATGAATCCGGGGCCGGCTCTTGGGCGACGACGCCAAGCGGCGACCATAGGAGCAGCGCCGCCGCAAGAAGGTGGAGGAGGCCGATTTTTCGAGTGAAGATATGCTCTCTAATCATCCACCACCTCGATTTTCCCGACACTCCGGCCGTCGCCCTTGCGCGACTTGATGAGGTACTCATAGATGCTGGTCCAGGTGCCGAGGTCGGTCACGGTGACGCATCCCGCCGAGATTCTGCCGGGGTGAAGAAAGCGATCGCCGGAATGACCGACCCTGAACCATGTCGTGGCATATTTCGATTGAGCCAGATACGAGGTTCCCAAAGAGTGAACCTCGTATGGAATTTCCAGATCATGGATGCCCAGCGGAACTGGGTTCGCATCCATCGTCTTGGCGGCAATGTGCCCGGTATCGCCGTATGACATCTCTTTGGTCTTGAGGTTGAATTTGACGGTCGCGGCAGAGGGGTGCGGCGGAACGACCGAAGTGAGGTATGAGGTAAAGTCGCCCTTCAGGCTGACGCTTGCGGTCTTGCCCCTGTTGCGGCCCTCCAGGATCGAGAAATGGTCCCGGCCGTCGACCGTTCTCTGGTGGTCTACTTTGAGGAATTGCGGGAGCGGCGGATATGTCGAGTCGTTGGCGTATCGGACCATCAGCCAACCCCTGTTGTCGGCATTTGTCACATAGCGAATACCCATAGATATTGTTCCCGGGGCATTGAAGATTACCGCCGACAGTAACGGAAGATCAGGGTTGGGGGAACGCGATCGCGCCAGCTTGGGCCGCCATCTCCCGGATCACGCCCCAGGCCCGCTGGATATGATCCCGGGTCACCGCCGTCTGGCCAATGGAAAAGCGGATGGCGTAACGGCCCTTGACGCGGTTCTGGGTCAAATAGAGCCGGCCGCTGTCATTGAGGTCTTCCAGCAGGCGTTGGTTCAGGGCGTCAAGACCGGCCTCGTCGTCCTGGCCGGGCGGGTGATAGCGGAAATTGATCAGGCCGAGGGAGAGCGGGGCCATCGGTTCGAAATCCGGGGCGGCGGCGATTTGTTCGTACAACTCGGCGGTCCAGGCGATGTGGTCGGCGATCATTGATTTCAGCTTTTCAACGCCATAGGCGCGGATCACGAACCAAAGTTTCAGCGCCCGGAAGCGGCGGCCGAGCGGTACGCCCCAGTCGCGATAGTCGATCACCTGGCCGGTCTCGCGGGATTGCAGGTACAGCGGCGTGACCGACAGGGTGCGGGTCAGCGCCTCCGGGTCGCGGACGAAATGGGCCGAGCAGTCGAAATTCGTGAACAGCCATTTATGCGGATTGAAGACGAAGCTGTCGGCATGCTCGATGCCCTCAATCATATGCCGATGTTCCGGCAGGATCAGCGCGCTGCCCGCCCAAGCCGCGTCAACATGCAGAAAGATGTTGTGGCGCTGGCAGAGTTCGGCGATGGGGAGTAGCGGGTCCATGCCGCCGACCCCGGTCGTACCGAGTGTAGCAACAACGCAGGCCGGTGTGATGCCGGCCGCCAGATCCGCCGCGATCGCCTGTTCCAGGGCGTCGACCCGCATGGCGAAATCACCGCCGGCGGGGATTTTGCGCAAACCCTCCTGGCCATAGCCGGCGATCATCGCGTCTTTCTCAATGGAGGAATGCGCTTCCTCCGACACATAGGCGGCGAGCCTCACCCCATCGGCGCCGAGCGCGCCAAGCCCGGCCTCGTTGCAGCGCCAGCCGGTTGCCCGCTCCCGCGCCGTCAGCAGAGCGCAGAGCGAGGCGCCCGAGGCGGTGTCCTGGATCACCCCGTGGAAGCCCTGGGGCAGGCCGATCATCTGGCCGAGCCATTCCATCATTCGGGTTTCCAGCTCGGTCCCGGCGGGCGAGGTCTGCCACAGCATGCAATTGGCGCCCAGTGTCGCGGTCAGCATCTCGGCCAGCACCGAGGGCGGCGAAGCATTTGCCGGGAAGAAGGCGAAGAAGTTGGGGTGCTGCCAATGGGTGATGCCTGGCAGGATGTCGGCCTGGAAATCGGCGAAGATCTTTTCCATCGGCTCGGCCGCGTCCGGCGGTCCGTCCGGCAGACGGGCGGCGATTTCGCCCGGCGTGGTCTGAGCGCGCACCGGATAGCGCTCGACCGATTGCAGATAGTCGGCCATCCAGTCGACCATGCCATGGGCCTGCCGGCGAAACTCGTCGATATCCACGCGAATACTCCTCCCCGGAACGAGCGCCGGCGATGCTTGAACGGTCGGCAACCGGTGCGCAAGGCACGATAGGGCAGGTGCTGTATGAGGTCATCCGGGAAGACGATTGGCGAAAGAAGAATGCGCCCGGTCTCCCTGGACGGACGTGACCCGATGATCTATTCAACCGGCAGCAATTCGCCGCTCGGGCCGGTTTGCGCTTCCAGGAGCAAATAAGATGTTTCATTTTCCGGTGCCGAACCGACCGCCGATTCGCCGCAACCTGCCGTCCTTTGTCTTTGGCGAGGGTGTCTACTCCATCGACGAAATCGACCGGATCAATCAGACCGCCGGTACTCAGCCGGCGGAGCGGGTGGTCGTCGGCAAGGATTTGACCTACAAGCCGGAGGGCAACCGGAGCCACGTCCGCCGGGTCAATCCGACCCGCGAAAACCAATGGGTCTATCAGAAGCTGATCGATGCCATCTCGATCCTGAATGCCAACACCTATCAGTTCGACATCTCCGGCATCGACGAGCCGCTCTATCATGTAACCTATGAAGGCTCGGAGCAGGGCCATTATGCCTGGCATACCGATGTGGGCAAAGACGACCAGGCTCAGCGCAAACTGTCGATTACCTTTCAGATGAGCGACCCGTCGGAATATGAGGGTGGCGATCTGGAATTCAATGGCACCAGTCAGATCGAGACGGCGCCGAAGAAGAAGGGGCAGTTGATCCTGTTCCCATCCTACGTCCTGCATCGAGTGACCCCGGTGACCAAGGGTGTGCGCCGCGCCATGGTGGCATGGATTGTCGGTCCGCCCTTCAAGTGACCCGGCTTGCCTGGCCGCGATCTCTCCCGGCGTCACCTGGTCCCGCACCGGAACTGTTTCGGCCGACCGAAATGGTCGGCCACGCCGTGGGCTTGCTCGCGGCCGGCGTTTCCGCTTGAGTCCCGGGATCTGACGGATCGGAATACGATGTCGCCTCGCGCCGCCTTGATTGCCTTGACGCTCACTGCCGGCTGTACATTGCCGATCAATCTCGACCCGCCCGCGCCGGATGGGCTGGCGGACCGGTTCGAGCTGGTGGCCTTCTACGACGAGGCCAATGGCGGCGAGTTGCCCCTGCGGCGCTGGCAGGAGCCGGTCCGCATCCAGATCGGCCAGGCCAACGCGGTTCCCTACCGGACGACCGCCTTGCAGGTGATCGCCACGCTGGATCGTCTAACCCCGATGGCGGTGGCCGAACACGGTGACGGAGAATTCGCCAACATGCTGGTGCTGATCGGCACCCCCGATGAGATGGAGGCGCTCTGGCGGCAATTCCCGTCGCTGGATTTTGGCCGCGACCCGGCGATGCGGTTCGACTGCATGGTCAGCGCCTATCCCGCCCGCGACCGGGCGCCCTTTGAGATCGCCTTTGCCATCGTGATGATCGACTCGGAGTTGATCGAACCAGACCACATTCGCCGCTGTCTGGCCCAGGAACTGACCCAGGCGCTCGGGCTGATGAACGACATCGACGACCCGGTTGGCACGGTGTTCTCCAGCCGCTCCCAGCGCGAAACCCTGAGCCAAAGCGACGAGCTAATGGTCCGCATTCTGTACGACCCGCGCCTGGAGGTCGGTATGACCCGCGCCGAGGCCATGCCCATCGTCCGCCGGATCGCTGCCGAGTTGGACGAGGGCGGGCTGCTGATCAACTGACGCGGCGCTACGCCCCGGCTTGCCGGGTTTGCCCAGATCGGTCAGAGTGATCGGCATGGGTAGCGGAACTATACAAGATCCAGAGGTTTGGCCGTGACGGGCGGCGATGCTGGCAACTGGCTCGACGCCCTGGCCGAGGCAAGGGCTGCTGGTGAGCCCTGCATGCTGGTCACGGTAGCCGAAGCACAAGGTTCCACGCCGCGGTCTGCGGGCACCAAGATGGCGGTCTTCGGCGAGCATTTCGTCGGCACCATCGGCGGCGGAAATCTGGAATTCAAGGCGCTGGAGATTGCCCGACGCATGCTGTCGGACGGGCGTCGCCATTCGGAGCTGAGGGAATTTCCCCTGGGCCCCGCCATCGGCCAATGCTGCGGTGGCCATGCCTCGCTGCTGTTCGAGCCCATATTGCCGGATGCCGACACCGTGTTGCTGTTCGGCGCCGGCCATGTGGGCAAGGCGCTGGTTTCGGTGTTGGCCGATCTGCCGTTCCGGGTGCGTTGGATCGACGAGCGGGAAGCTGAGTTTCCAGCGAAATTGCCGGCCAATGTCCGGGCGGAGATCAGCGACCGTCCGCTGGAAGCGGTGGAAGCCGCTCCAGAGGGTGCGTTCTATCTGGTCACGACCCACAGCCATGCGCTCGATTTCCGGGTCACCGAGGCGGTGCTGCGGCGCGGCGATTTCGCCTATGCCGGGCTGATCGGGTCGAAGACGAAGCGCGCCCGCTTCGAGAAGGGCTTCCGAAAACTGGGGGTCGATTCAAGCCGGCTGGTCTGCCCTATGGGCATCGGTGGCATTGCCGGCAAGCACCCGAAGACCATCGCAGTGGCCGTTGCGGCCCAACTGTTGCAGATCGCAGACAGACCGATGGATGCGCAGATCGATACGCCGACGCACAAAGCGCCGTCGGCCACCACCTGAGACCGACCAATTGGAAGAGTCTGTGCCGCGGACCGACTTGCGCCGGATACTATCCGGCCGAACCGGACGCCGTAGCCAGCAAGTCCATTAGGGACTCGCCGGCGAACGTGGAGTGGGCATCGACAATTTCGGTCTCGATGTCCGAGAAATAGTGGTCGAGCACGGTTTTGCGCTCGTGGAGCAGGGGGCTTGGGCAGTAGCAAAGTTCGGTCCAGCGAACCGTGCCGTCCTCGGCGACCCGCGCTCGCCGCATCGAGTCAACGATTTCCGAACCGTCCGGCCGTTGGCTGGCGATCGTGCCGTCGGTCAGCTTTTGATAAAACTCCGCGTGCCGCTCATCGACGAGATGTGCACTGACTGCGTAGATCATGGGGCGTCCTTCTGCCGCGTGTTGCAGCGTTCAGTTACAGCCATAACCGATTCCAAAACTCAGCACTCAATACTCCTCCCCTACGTCGCCGATCACAAGGGCATCGAAGGTGGCCGCAATCTCTTTCATCTTGTGGAGAGTTGCGTTGTCGCTCCCGCGAAAACCCGCATTGATGCGTCCCTCTAAATAGCTGAACGTTGGTCCTGGCTCGCCCTGTCTAATCCAATCGGCCATGGCGTCGCCCGGTATTCTAATTGTCCCGCCGGTCTCCGGATTGATGCCCTCGACCGCGTCGATTTGCCCGAACTCCAGATCGTGCTTCAGATATTCGAGCCACTCTTCGCGAGAAATCGGGCTCTCCGAGCCTTCATGGCCACGGCATATGATGTGAAGTGCATAGGGCATCTCGAGCGCCTCCGTCAGCTGGCGCGAGGATTGGATGAAGCGAAGTGAATTTCGAGCAGCGGAATTGCGCTACACTACCGCGCAGATTCGAGGCTTTGCCGACAGGTCCGCACCCCATGTCCTTTCTGAACAATCCGCTGCCCCGCCATGACGGCCTGCGCGCCGCAATCGATGCCGCCTATCGGACCGACGAGACCGAAACGGTCGAAGCGCTGATCCCGCTCGCGGTCGTCTCCAGCGACACCCAGAAGCGCATCAAGGATCGCGCCGCCGGGCTGGTCGGCCAGGTCCGTGAGACCCGGCACACCTTCGGCGGTCTGGAGGCATTCCTGCAGGAATACGGGCTGACCTCGAAAGAGGGGGTGGCGCTGATGTGCCTGGCCGAGGCGCTGCTGCGCATTCCCGATGCGGAGACCGCCGACCGGCTGATCGCCGACAAGATCGGCAGCGCCGATTGGGATGCCCATCTGGGCCAGGGCGAAGGCATGTTCGTCAACGCCTCGACCTGGGCGCTGATGCTGACCGGGCGTGTCATCCGGCCCGACCCGGATGAGGCGAAACAGCCGCGCACCGTGCTGTCCCGGGTGGTCAAGCGGGTCGGCGAACCGGTGATCCGTCAGGCCATGGTGCAGGCCATGCGCATCATGGGCCGGCAATTCGTCATGGGGCGGAATATCAAGGAGGCGTTGGACCGCGCCACCGGGCCCGAGGGCAAGGGCTATCGCTACAGCTATGACATGCTGGGCGAGGCGGCGCGCACCCATGCCGACGCCGAGCGCTATATGGAGAGCTATCGCTCGGCCATCGACTCCATCGGCAAGCGCGCCAGGGGCAGGGGGCCGATCGACGGTCCCGGCATCTCGGTCAAGCTGTCGGCGCTTTGGCCGCGCTATGAGCCGAGCCATCGGGTGGAGGCGAAATCGGCCCTCGCCGAACGGTTGCTGGAACTGGCCATCGCCGCCAAGGGGCATGACATCGGCCTGACGATGGATGCCGAGGAGGCGGATCGTCTGGATCTGTCCCTGGATGTATTCGAGGCGGTCTATGCCGATCCGGCACTGTCGGGCTGGGATGGTTTCGGGCTGGCCGTTCAGGCCTATCAGAAACGCGCCTTGCCACTGCTCGACTGGTTGATCGATCTGGCCGAACGGCATGGCCGGAGGATCATGGTGCGGCTGGTCAAGGGCGCCTATTGGGATACCGAGATCAAGCTGGCCCAGGTGGATGGGCTGCCCGGCTACCCGGTGTTCACCCGCAAGGCCTCCACCGACATCTCCTATCTCGCCTGCGCCAAGCGCATGCTGGGCGCGCGGACCCAGATCTACGGCCAGTTCGCCACCCATAACGCCCACACCGTGGCCTATGTGCTTGAAGGGGCAGGCAATACCGCCGGCTCTGATGGTGCCTTCGAATTCCAACGCCTGCATGGCATGGGCGAGCCGCTTTACGATCAGATCGTCGCGCCGGCGATGCCGTGCCGGGTCTATGCGCCGGTCGGCGGACACGAGGATCTGCTGGCCTATCTGGTCCGCCGGCTGCTTGAGAACGGCGCCAATACGTCCTTCGTGAACCGGCTGCAGGACGAACAGGTGCCGATAACCGACATCGTCGCCGATCCGATTGCCAAGGTGGCCGCATTGCAGGCAAAGCCGCATCCGCAGATCCGATTGCCGGTCGATCTGTATCGCCCTCAGCGGCCGAATTCCGCCGGCCTCGACCTCAGCGACCCGCTGGCACTGGCGCCGGTTCTGGCGGCCATGGATGCGGCGGCGGATGGGTCCTGGCGGTCGGCGCCGATGATCGGGGCGGAGGAGGGCACGGGCGATGCCGCGCCGGTCACCGATCCGGCGGACAGGCGCCGGGTCGTCGGCACTGCCATCCAGGCCAACGCGGCACAGGCGACGAAGGCCGCCAAGATCGCCGGCAAGGCCTGGCGAAGCTGGGACGCGATGGGCGGGCCGGCGCGGGCGGAGATCCTTGCCCGCGCTGCCGATCTGATGGAGGCGAACGGGCCGGAACTGATGGCCATGGCGGTGCGCGAAGCCGGCAAGACCCTGCCCGACGCCGTCGCCGAACTGCGCGAGGCGGTCGATTTCTGTCGCTATTACGGCGCCCGGGCGGCGGAGGAATTCGCCGGCCCGACCCTGCTGCCGGGGCCGACCGGTGAGGACAATTCGGTCGCGCTCCGGGGCCGTGGCGTCTTCCTGTGCATCAGCCCGTGGAACTTCCCGCTGGCCATCTTCACCGGACAGGTCGCCGCCGCGCTGGCCGCCGGCAATGCAGTGATCGCCAAACCGGCGGAGCAGACGCCGTTGATCGCCCATCGTGCCGCGCAGCTGTTCCGCGAGGCCGGGGTGCCGCCGGAAATCCTGCATCTGCTGCCCGGCGACGGGCCGACCGTCGGCGGCGCGCTGTTGTCCGATCCGCATATTGCCGGCGTCGCTTTCACCGGCTCGACCGAGACCGCGCATCTGATCAACCGAACCCTGGCCCAGCGGCCTGGCCCGATCCTGCCGCTGATCGCCGAGACCGGCGGCCAGAACGCCATGATCGTGGACTCGACCGCCCTGCCGGAGCAGGTGGTGGTCGACGTCATCGAGAGCGCTTTCCGCAGCGCCGGCCAGCGCTGCTCGGCGCTCAGGGTGTTGTTCGTCCAGGACGGCATCGCCGACCGGTTGCTGACCATGCTGGAGGGCGCGGCCGCCACGCTGGGCATCGCCGACCCGGCTTTGCTGGAAACCGATGTCGGCCCGGTGATCGACGACGAGGCGCGCGGCCTGCTCACCGCCCATGCAGAGCGAATGGCGAAAGAGGCCAAGGAACTCTTCACCCTGCCGCTCGACCCGGCCTCGGCAAACGGCACCTTCTTCGCGCCACGCGCCTATGAGATCGACAGCCTGGACCGGCTGGACCGCGAGGTGTTCGGCCCGGTGCTGCATGTCATCCGCTACAAGGCGGAAAACCTCGACCGGGTGCTCGACGCCATCGAGGCCACCGGTTACGGCCTCACCCTGGGCGTCCATACCCGGATCGAGGCGACGGCGGCCCACATCCATGAGCGCCTGGGTGTCGGCAACACCTATATCAACCGCAACGTCATCGGCGCCGTGGTCGGCGTCCAGCCCTTCGGCGGCCAGGGCCTGTCCGGCACCGGCCCCAAGGCCGGCGGGCCGCACTACCTGCACCGTTTCGCGACGGAGCGAACATTGTCGGTGAACACCACGGCGGCCGGCGGCAATGCGTCGCTTGTGTCGCTGGAGGAGGAGGGTGCTGCCGACTGACCAGGCGGAGGGTCGCCGCCTCAGTCGCCAAGATCGGTAAGCGTATTCCGCCTCTCAGGTGATTTAAGTCAATGCTTTCGGGTGCGGCGCGGGGACATTGTCAACCAGTAGATACGAGGCGGCCGGGCGTAAAGATAACCGTTTGAGGTGCCTCCCCGTCGTCCGATGCGGAGCGGACTGACGTCATCGGTGGCCCGCCTGGCCCATCTCGTCCTTGCCATGTTGGAGCGAGAGAAGCGATGAACGCGATGGATACCGTGCGACTGACTGCGTTTTTCAAATGGTGCTCGATCATCAACGGCGTCCTGCTGGTCCTGGCGGCCCTGGGGATCGCGCTGGGCCCCGAGTTTGGGCACGTGCTGCAGAGCCAGATGTTTCAGGTCGCGCCCGGCACACTGAGTGCGGCTATGTACATGTTCCTGGGCATGTTCAAGATCTTCTGGCTGGTCTTCAACATCGTGCCCTATGTGGCGTTGCGGATCGTCGGCGGCTCGGTCGCGGCGAATCCCGCGCTGCACGCCACCGCCTGATCACACCAGCCGGACAGCGCCTGCCGCCGACCTCTGCCGCGACCGAAGGCAAGCCCGGGCCTTTGGAAGGCTCGGCCGACCGGTCGTGGCGGTCGGTGCTGTGGTCGGCGCGTCCAGCCCGTCGGCGTCCAGCCCGTCGGCGTCCAGCCCTTCGGCGGCCAGGGCCTCTCCGGCACCGGCCCCAAATCCGGCGGCCCGCATTATCTGCACAGATTCGCTACGGAACGGACATTGTCGGTAAACACCACGGCGGCGGGGGGCAATGCGTCGCTGGTGTCGCTGGAGGAAGAGGGCGGCGAGGGATGACGGTGCGCGGCTGGCCGGTCGTGTCTGACTCGGCCGAGGCTGCTCCTACGCCGCGCTGACGGGTTCGAGCCCTCGTGCCCGATCGCTCCGATAAAGGTACCTTGCGCCGCATGTCGGGCAGGTGATGCGCCGCGGCGTCACGACGCGGGGTATCAGGCCACCCGCCACTAAATTTCGAATCCTGCGGCCCGCCTCGACACCAGCCTCCCGCTTCGCACGTTTGACTTCGGCCCTACCGATCCGGCCATCGCAGTTTCCGCATCTCGTTCGCCCGAGTCGGCGCTCGGACAGAGCGTCAGCGGCCATGGCGATAGGAAGTGTGAACGGAAGCAGGAGCACGAATAGTGGGATCGTTGCGATCAGCAAGAGCTTGAACGCCAATTCCCTGTATATGAGCTTCAATCGTCGCATGTTCGGTGCCTGAATTCGTGCAAAGAGAGCATTTATCTGACGCATCCTAACCGGACATGCCGCACCTTCCATTTTCAGATAGTTTTGCCGGAATGTGCGAGTTCCTCGACGCCGAGCCGCAACGGCCTCGCGATAGCGGTTGGGCTCGCGGCAAATCGTCACCCCTTCGGCGTATCGGCGGGAAAATCGTCGACTCGCAGGCCAGAAATTAGGGGTGCAAAACCGGTTCTAGGGGCGGAACCGTGGCGCCCTATGGCGGCGGACACCTCTCTCCCGCGATTCAACGACCATTTGTCTTGTATTGCAACGAAAGGTTGCCGCCCGGATTGGGGTCGGTGCATATTTCTTTCTTAATCTGTTCTTCATTCCAGAGCAGGGCAGGGCCGCCTTTTCGGCGGCTTTTGTGAACAAGAAGGGAGAGGCTCACGTGGATTATTTGGGGAAGACTGCCGTCGCCGGGCTCGCGGCGACGATCGCGCTCGGAATTTCCGCCGGTTTGATGACCGACGGTACGGCGTTGGCGCAATCGCGCCCTGATGGTGTCGGGTCGGGCATCGCGAGCGATGCAATGAGTGCCAAAATCAGCTCCGATCTTGCCGGTCTGTATCAGCGTCAGTCGGTATTTGCGTTGCGCGGTGCGTCGCGGGCCGGTTCCGGCAATCTCACATCCGCCAACTCAATGATGCAGATCGTCGGCGACAAGGTGGTCATCGATGCGATCGCGGCGGTGGACGCCGAGGCTTTGCTGCTTGAATTGGAAGCGCTGGGCCTCGAGAACGGTTCGGCCTTCGGGCATGTCGTGTCCGGCATGCTGCCGGTATCGGCGCTGGCGGATGCCGCTGCGCTCGACAGCCTGCAATTCGCCCGCCCCGGGGCGGCCATGGCGCAGGTCGGGTCGGTGACCAGCCAGGGCGACCGATCCATGAAGGCCGATGAGGCGCGCAGTGAGGAAGAGGTCAGAGGTCGCCGGGTGACGGTCGGCGTCATGTCCGACAGCTATGATTGCCTTGGTGGCGCGGCGGCTGACATCGCCAGTCGCGATCTGCCGAGGGCGAATCGCATCACCATCCTGGCCGAGGGCGGCTGCCCGGCCAGTGACGAAGGGCGCGGGATGATGCAACTGGTCCGCGACGTCGCACCGGGCGCGCGTCAGGCCTTCCACACCGCGTTCGGCGGCCAGGCCGATTTTGCCAATGGCATCCTGGAATTGGCGAACGAAGCGGGCGCCGACATCATTGTCGACGACGTCATCTACTTTGCCGAGCCGATGTTCCAGGACGGTATCATTGCCCAGGCCGCCGATACGGTGAAGGCCCAGGGAGTGGCGTATTTCTCGTCGGCCGGCAATGGCGGCCGGAATTCCTGGGAGAGCGGCGATCAAGGCTTCGTGTCCTCCGGTGTGGTTGGCTCCCGTGGCTTGCGCCACGATTTTGATCCCGGTCCCGGTGTCGACGACCTTCAGGGCATCTTGATCGCGACCGGCGTCACGCTGTTTTCCTTCCAGTGGGACGAGCCGGCCGCTTCCGTGAGTGGCGCGCCGGGTTCGGCAAGCGATCTCGACATCATCCTTTACATTCCGGGCTTCGGAGATATCGGCATCCGGGGCGACAACCCAAATATTGGAAACGATCCCATAGAAGTGTTTGGCGTCAATAATTCTGGGCCGCCGGTCATACTGGAAATCGGGATCGAGCTCAGAGGTGGGCCGGCGCCGAACTTCATGAAATACGTCGTCTTCGATCCCAGCGGTCCGGAGATCACCGATCCGGCCACGTCGTTCCCGGTTGACTTCCCGACCGACAGCGGGACGAATTACGGCCACTCCAATGCCGAAGGCGCGGCCGGGGTCGCCGCCGCATTCTGGCGCAACACCCCGGAATTCGGTGTCTCTCCGCCGGAACCGGAAGTGTTCACCTCGGCTGGCGGTACGCCGATTTTCTTCGACACCGACGGCAACCGTAACGCGACCGTGGTTCGGGACCAGCCCCGCTTCACCGGGCCGGATGGCGGTGTCACCACTTTCTTCGGTAACCGCGACAGCTTCGGCACCCGGACGACGGGCGGCAACCACTTCTTCGGCACCTCGGCCTCCGCGCCACATGTGGCGGCGGTGGCAGCCCTGATGCTGGAGGCCAACCGGTCACTGACGCCGAATGCCATCTATGAGATCTTGGAGGACACCGCGATCGACATGGACGATCCGTTAACTCCGGATTTCGACAATGGCTTCGATTTCCTCACCGGACACGGCTATGTCGACGCCGCGCAAGCTGTCGAAGAGGCCGAGGACTACGAAGGCGATGACGATGAGGTCGCTTCGCTGGATGATGACGACTAGAACACGATGAGAGGAGGTCATGTGACCTCATCTCTGATTCGTCCTCTAGAACATTGAAAGAGATTGGGATTCAGATTTGAAGTCGCGTCGACTTCAAATCATCCCGATTTCGGTAAGTCTCCGGCGTCCCGTCGGGGACGTCAAAAAAGGTCACGGCGGCGTCAATGGCGCCGCCGTGATCCTTTTGATCCCTTTGACGGTGGCCGCCGGATCGGGCTTCCTATACCAAGGGAGATAGATATTGACCGGTTTTATGGCGCGCATCGGGCAAGCACCGCAACGCACCCGCAGGGGGCAATGCGCGCCATGAAACCGGTCAATATCTATCTCCCTTGGTATTAGGGCGCATGCGTTCTGAGAGGTGGAAATGGTTCGGTTGAAGCGTGTCTATGCCGAGCCCGGGCCCGGCGACGGGTTCCGGGTGCTGATCGACGGGCTGTGGCCTCGGGGACTCTCCAAGGCTGATGCCGCGATCGATCTCTGGCTGAAGGAAATCGCTCCCTCCGCTGAATTACGCGGTTGGTTCGCCCATGATCCGGAGCGCTGGCCGGAATTCCAGGCCCGCTACCGAGAGGAACTGGCGGTGCCGGAGCGGGCGGCTGCTTTGGACCGGCTGCGGGATCTGGTGCGCGAGCGTGAGGTGGTGACCCTGCTGTTCGGCGCGCGCGAGGAGCGATTCAACAACGCCGTTCTGCTGAGCACGGTGTTGGACGAATAAGCCCGGCCCCGGCGGGTTCCTACCTCAGGCTCAACCCCCGGCAGTCGGCCGCGTCGGTGCCTGCCGCGCAGGCCGCGGAAGCGTTGCCGCGATAGCGCGCATCGTCGCATTCACCGTCGAACGCCCATTCGCAGCTGTTGGAATTGTCGTTCCGACCGCCACCGACCAGTGTATAGCCCCGGCAATCCGCCGAGTCGGTGCCGTCGGAACAGGCGCTGGTGGCCGCGCCCTGAAAGCGCTCCTCATCGCATTCGCCGTCATAGGCCCATTGGCAGCTATTGGTCGGGTCGGCCTGCGCGGACCGCAGCGCATAGCCCCGACAATCGGTGGTATCGGTGCCCGCGGTGCAAGCGCCCGAGGCATTGCCGACATAACGGGCGTCGTCACACTCGCCGTCGCGGGCCCATTCGCAGCTGTCGCCCGCACCCACCGACTGTCGCAGGGAATGGCCCTGACAGTCGAAGGTATCGGAACCGTCGGTGCAGGCCTCGGTCGCGTTGCCCTGGAATCGCGCTTCATCGCATTCGCCGTCGAAGGCCCATTGGCAAGTATTGGCGCTGCCGCCGGTCACCTCGGCGGCGGCGGCCAGGGCGGCCAGAGATTCCCGCGTCAGATAGCCGGTCACCTGCTGACCGCGGGCTTGCTGGTAGTTGCGGAGAGCGCGCCTTGTATTTCCGCCAAAGACTCCATCAACACCGTTGGTGTCATAGCCCAGCATGGTCAAGGCGGATTGCACGGCGCGGCGGTCGTCCCGATTGAGCCTCAGCAACTGCTCGGTTTCCGCCGGGCTCGGCGCGACCGGTCCGCGCGGGACATCTGGCGCAATCTGGGCCGGCGGCGAAACCGGCGTCGGTTCCGGTGCGGCAAGCGATGCGATCTGGATCTCGGCCAGCCTGGCGAAGCGGCCCTGGGGATAGGTCTCCACATAGAGGTTCAGCGCGGCGATCTGCTGCTCAGGCACGGTGATGTTTTGCACCGTCTCCCACATGATCAATTCCGCCGCGCCGTCATTGTTTGACGGGGCAGGGCCGGTAACCGGCGTCTGCGGCAGGGTCGCTATCTGGACCGGCGGTGCATCGGGCGCCGGGGCGCTGGCCTGGAAGAAGAAATCGCCGGTCAGGGAGGAATGATCCCAGGGCACCTGCTGTCTGTCGGTGGCGGCGATGACCTGCTGTCGCACCCGGGTCAGCATCTGTCGGACCTCGAGCCCCGGTGTGTCGATATGGGCCAACAGGGCTTCCGTGAAGGGGCTGTTCGCGCCATCGCCGTCCAGCGCCACATTGTCCGGCTCGGTGGCATAGGCGATCAGGGTTCCGATGCTGCCGTCGATGCGCGCCAGCCCCCGCCCGATGGCGGCCGAGCGCGAGGCGCCCATGCTGCGCGACAAGGTGCGCGCCAGCGGATTGTCTCGGCAGGCATCCATCAGGACAATATTGGTGCGCGGTTGGCGTTCCAACTGCGCCAGCACGATATCCAGGCGCACCGCCTCGAAATCCAGATCGGACTCGTCTTCCAACATCGCGTCGACCGGCACGATGTAGTTCGAGCCGTTCACCTGCAGACCATGCCCGGCATAGAAGAACAGCCCCACATCGGCGCCCCTGAGGCGGCGCGCGAATTGCTGGATCAGTTCTTCCGTGTTGCGCCGGTCAAGGTCGATACCTTCCAGAACCTCGAAATCGAGGGCGCGCAGCTTCGTGGCGATCGCACGGCCGTCATTGGGGGCGTTCGGCAGTGCGGTGGTATGCAGATAGGCCCCATTGCCGATCACCAGCGCGACGCGGCGCTCAACGTTTGTCGCGGCAAACGCCGTGGTTGCCAATACCAGGGTGCAAAGCATCGTCCATGCCAGCAATCGCACATTCGCCTCCGCTTAACGCGTGTTCCTTGTACCCGCGACCGTAGCAACCCTTCGGGCGCTTGGACAGCCTGCCCCGAGACTTGATTCTTATCGAGGAATTACGGGCAGGGAAGGAGATCCAGCGGCATAGGGATGCCGGAGGGCTGTTACAGGATCTTCACAGTCGATCCCCGTGGCGGTCCCGCCGGATCTGTCGGCGGGTTCAATCGTGCGGCACTTGAAAGCGGTCCAGGGCGCGGGAGCCGACGAAGGGGATGAAACCCTGCCGTCGCGCCATGTCGGTCACCCAGGCGATGTCATCCGCATCCAAAGCGTAGTCCACGGTAAACACCGCCTTGCCGCTATCCCGGACGAGCGCAAGGTTGGGCAGGTAACGTTCGCTGCTGGAATGCAGAGTGCCGTCCGGGTTGTCATGGTAGCGGCGACAGGCGGCCGACAAGGATTGGCGATAGGCAGCACTGCCGATGTCGGCGTCGCGCAAAGGCAACCGGCAACCGCCCGCCGGCTCGTTGTCCTCGCCACCGTCGAACCAGATATGCTCCTGGGCGACTCCGTCGATCGCACCCAAGAAATCGGCATTGGTCAGCAAATCGCCGGGGTTCTGGGGAACGATGACGAAATCCGGGTTCAGCTTCTGCGCCGTCTCGGCGATGTCGCCGACCCACCAGATCATCTCCTGCTTTGGGTCGGCGCCGTCGGACAGAGCGAAACTGGCCACGCTCTCCTCGTCATAAGCGCCGATCCAGTCCAGATAGACGCCGTCGAAACCCGCTTCGACGATGCGCCCGAGCAGGCCGCGCTCGCCAAGCCAGATCGCCCGCCACTCATCGAACCAGAAGGCGACCGGGTAGTTGTTCGCCCAGCCATCCGGATCGTCGCCGCGGATCCATTCCGGATTGCCGATCCGCCAATCCGGTTGCCAATAGGTGCGATAGTTCTCCGCTTCGCCGATATTGATATAGGCCAGCACCAGTTTTGGATGCGCCGCCTGATGCCAGCGCCGAACCGTCTCGGCCATGGGGTAATCCTCGCTGCCCTGCTGCGAAGGCAGATAGTCGACCACCAACATGTCGTGGCGGGACCCCGCAATCCGGCTGACGGTTTCCCGGTCCAGATCGCTGTCCAGCAGGTAGAGCCAACGCTCCACCTCCGCCAGCCGCGACCGATCGCCCGGGCCGATTTCGGCCTGCGCGGCCATCTCCAGCCGTTCGGCCTCGGCCAATGGCGGCGCCGCCGCCTCCAACAGGATCGCCAATTGCGGCCCGTCCAGGTATCCGGACGGGTCCATGCCTTCAGCGGCTTGGAACGCGGCGATGGCGCGCCGGCTGTTGGGGCCGAAGACACCGTCGGCGCCTTTGGTATCGAAGCCGAGGACCGTCAGCGACCGTTGGATAGCGCGCCGGCGGTCGCGGGTCAGGCCGAGGGCCTCCTCACCAACTTCGGGGCTGGCCGGCTGCACCGCCAGGCCGCGGTTCGGGTCGGCCTGCGCCAATTGGCGTTCCAGGGCCGTGGTCTGCACCTGCGCCATGCGCGCGAAGGTGCCGTCCGGGTAGGCGTCCAGGTAGATCTGCAGGGCCTCGATTTTCTGCTCCGGCGGATCCACCGATTGCGCGGCATCCCACAGCGACAGTTCGGCACTCCGGCCCGGCAGCGCGGCGATCTGTGCCGGGGCGGCGGCTTCGGGCCGGAAGAAGAAATCGCCGGTCAACGACGAATGATCCCAGGGAACCTGGCGCCGGTCGGTGGCGGCGATCACCTGCTGGCGCACCCGGGTCAGCATCTGCCGGACTTCAAGCCCCGGCGTATCGATGTGCTGCAACAGGGCGGTGGTGAACGGGCTGTTCGCGCCGTCGCCGTCCAGCGCCACATTGTCGGGCTCCGTTGCATAGGCGATCAGTGTGCCGATGCCGCCATCGATACGGGCCAGCCCCCGGCCGACGGCCGCGGATCGCGAGGCGCCCAAGTTGCGCGACAGGGTGCGGGCAAGCGGGTTATCGCGGCAGGCGTCCAGCAGAACGATATTGGTGCGCGGCCGGCGTTCGAGCTGGTTCAGGATGACGTCGAGCCGCACGGTCTCGAAATCCAGATCGGCCTCGGTCTCCAGCACCGCGTCGACGGGCACCAGATAATTGCGGCCATTCACCTGCATCCCGTGCCCGGCATAAAAGAACAGGCCCACTTCCGCGGTGTCGAGTTGGCGCGAGAAATCCCGGATCAGGGTTTCCGTGGCCCGGCGATCAAGGTCGATGCCCTCCAGGACCTCGAAGTCGAGGGCGCGCAGCTTCGCGGCGATGGCGCGGCCGTCATTGGGTGCATTCGGCAGCTCGGTGGTATGCACATAGGCGCCATTGCCGATCACCAGTGCCAGCCGACGCTGCTCGGCAACCGCCTCGCCGGCCGGGCCGAGCGCAAGCAGTATCAGCAGGATTCCCCAGCCTAGCCGCCGCACCGCCATGTCTTTCCTGCCCGATTTGCCTCGTCACTGGGACCGTAGCAAGCTGGCGCAGCATTGCACAACGGGCCGGAATGACATGGTGATTATTCGAGCGGCGGCTCTGACGGAGAGCGACGAGTGCGCATGGATCCATATCCACGCTCTTCGCGAAATGAGCTTCCTGCCGCAGGATTTACATACTCTCGCCGAGACCCTGGCCTGGATGCTGAATACGGTATTCGTCGGCCAGCAGGTGCTGGTGGCCGAGGATGAAGAGGGCGTCGTCGCCGGCTACCTGGCCCTGGAGAAAGATCTGGTGACCGGCCTCTATGTGCGTGCCGGGTACCGTCGGCGCGGCTTTGGGTCGGCTTTGCTGGAGGCGGCCAAGATCGGAGCGCCATGGGGCCTGCGGCTCTGGGTGTTTCAGCCGAACAAAGAGGCGATCCGCTTCTACCGCCGGCACGGTTTCCGAACGCTGCGCGAGACGGATGGCCGGGACAATGACGAGAAGGTTCCGGATTTGCTGATGGGCTGGCCTGGCTGAACCGCCGGCTGGATCATTGTCCGCTTACGCAGGTCGGTCCCGCCCGATCGGAAAATGCGCTAGTGTCATGGTTTCGAAGTTCGGCACATTTCATGTGCCGGATTTCGGAAGCTGAATGACACTAGAATCATACAGTTAGTGTCCCTTTGATACTGCAATTCGCTCATGCGAATTTCAGGATCGGGACACTAGCTTGCCAGCGCCTCCGCTTCGGCTTCGGTTCGCCGTGAAATCCAGTCATCGAGGCGGGCTCGGCCCTCCGCGGGCATGAGCAGGCCGAGCTTGGTGCGGCGCCACAATATGTCGTCGGCGCCGCGGGCCCATTCCTGATCGACCAGATACGCGGCTTCGCGGGCATAGAGACCGGCGCCGAATTCTTCGCCGAGATCGGCCATGGATGTGGCGCCTTCGAGGAATTGACGGCACAGGGATCCGTATTGCCGGCCGTAGCGGGCGGCCAGCTCGGCCGGCAGAAATCCGTGGCTGTCCTGCAACTCGGCCATGAGGCCGTCGAAGCCGTTCGGCAGATCGCCGCCGGGGAGGGTGGCGCTGTCGGTCCAGGCAGGGCCAAGGCCGGGCAGGAACCGTTCGAGTTTTTCCAGGGCATGCTCGGCGAGCCTGCGGTAGGTGGTGATCTTGCCGCCATAGATGGACAGCAGCGGTGTGTTGCCGTGTTCCGTCTTCACGTCGAAGACGTAGTCGCGGGTCACCGCTGACGGGTTGGCTTCCTTGTCGTCATAGAGCGGGCGCACGCCGGAATAGGTATGAACGACATCGGCAGGACCGATCTGCTGTTCGAAATACCGGTTGACCGCCTCGCACAGATATTCGGTCTCCTCCTGGGTGATCGCCGGCTCGCCCGGGTCGCCCTCATAGATCAGATCGGTGGTGCCGATCAGCGTGAATTGATCCTCATAGGGGATCGCGAAGACAACGCGCTTGTCGGTGTTCTGCAGGATATAGGCGTGGGTGCCGTCATACATGCGCGGCACGATGATGTGGCTGCCCTTGACCAGCTTCAGATTCTTCGCGGCGTTGTCGCCGAGGCCCTTCTGCAGGAACTGGTCCACCCAGGGGCCGGCGGCGTTCACCAGAATCCGCGCCGTGATCTGACGTTCGGCGCCGGTGTTCATATCGGTCAACGTCGCATGCCATCGGCTGCCGGTTCCCGCGCCGACGCGCCGGACCCGGGTGCAGCGGGTCCCGACCAGCACCTCGGCACCATGGGCCACCGCATCCAAGACGTTCAGCATTACCAGCCGGGCGTCATCGACCCAGCAATCGGAGTATTCAAAGCCCTTGACCAGCTCAGCTAGAAGCGGCGCGCCTTGCTCGCCATGGCGCAAATTGAGCGATTTGGTGCCAGGAAGCGTGCGGCGCCCACCGATGTTGTCGTAGAGGAACAGGCCGAGCCGGATAAGCCATGCTGGCCTCAGCAACGCGTTGTGCGGCAGCACGAACCGCAGCGGCCAGATGATATGCGGCGCTGCTTTCAGCAAGACCTCGCGCTCCGTCAGCGCCTCGCGGACCAGCCGGAACTCGTACAGTTCCAGATACCGCAGCCCGCCATGGATCAGCTTCGAGGAAGACGAGGAGGTTGCGCCGGCCAGGTCGTGCTGCTCACAGAGCAGGACTTTCTGCCCACGTCCCGCCGCATCCCGTGCGATTCCAGCCCCGTTTATGCCGCCGCCGACGATCAATAGGTCGACGGCTTCCGAATCGCTCATTGCGATCTCCCTACCGTTCTGCGGACCTTAGTCGAAGGCGCGCGGTTCTGTAAGTATTGCGATGCACTCGATAGCCGGGAATCCCGGCCTTTGCCGATGCGGAGGCCGGCTAGACGGCGCCGGCACTTTTGAGCAACGCGGCAAGATCCTCCGCCAGCTTGCGATATCCAGCCGTGTTGGGATGTATGGGGTCGCTCTTCAGCCCATCATTGCTGAGGATATCCGCGACGGTGGATTCCAGATAGGGCAGGTCGAGCTCGCTGGCAATTCTCTCGTAGAGCGGTGCGCTTCCGGACAGGAAGAGGCTCCGCTTGGGCACTCCCACCAGCACTACCTCGGCGCCGATCGCCTGTGCCTGCCCGATCATCGCCCGCAGATTGGCTTCGATGGTGCTTTCGGCAAGGCCGCGTAAGATGTCGTTGCCGCCATGGCACAGGATGATCAGGTCAGGCTGGTATTGGCCGATCACCGAGGGTAGTCGCCGCAGACCGGAGGCCGTGATCTCTCCGGAAACGCCCGATCGAACGATACGCCGGTCGATCAGCCGCGACAGCACGGCCGGATAGCTGTTGTCCGGGGTGGTGCCAAGTCCGAACGTAAGGCTGTCGCCGAACGCAAGGATCAGGGCGGATTCGGACAAGGGCGGAAGCTGGGGTGTCTGCGGGCCGCTGTCGCATGCAGAAACGGCCAGCAAAAGCGCCAGCGCGCCGGCACGAGCCAGCGTCCGAAACGCGGCGGTGAGGCGATGCGGCATCACGGAAAAGAGCAGCGATCCGCCGTGACCTGGACGAAGCTTCGCCGGCTTTGCTGGAACGCAAAGCGGAATTCCTTGTCTTCAAGGATGATCGATTCATAGAGCGGCAGCACACCGGAGATCGTGCTGGTTTCGCCGTCGATAACCGTCAGGGTGATCGCAACCTCGCGGGACGGCTCGAACCAGCCTTGTATGCCACCATTGGCGGCAATTGCATTTTCGCCCAACCCAGTCACGCTGATCCGTCCATTGTTGAAGGATACGATACCCTCGGCACCCTGGGAGGCAGGTGTCGGCATGACGAAACGCTTACTGTCCATGGGCGTGCAATCGCGGGGATCGTTTGCCTCGCGGATGTAGAAGGCGAGCCGTTCCGGGTCCAGCCCTTCGGCCAGACGAGCGGCAGCCAGCTCGGTCAGCTCACGGAGGGGACCGGTCGGCATCTCGGTCTCGAACCGGCGCTGGAGTTCTTCGTATCGAATCTCGACGGTACGGACTTCCGACTGGTGCCGCAGCGCGTCGTTCTCAAGACTGTTCTTGGCGGTTCGAAGCGCCTCGACCTCAGCCACCAGCCTTGTCTCGTCGGTCTCAACCTGACGAACACCGTATCGGTAGGAAATTGTGGAGGTTACGACCAGCGCGACAACAACCAACCCGAATCGGAAAAGGCTCGCCAGCATTCTCCGGCGGTGTCGTCTGTCTGTATCGTATAGGCCGAGCGACATGGGCGAAACCGAGGTCAGCGTGTTGGGATGAGGCGGCCCCGAGTGAGTCGCGTCATGTATTTGTGCGGCGGTTACAACTACGACAACTGTTCTGGCGCGCCAAGAAGAACACACATTGCGGATAAAGAACGGTTAACCCATCGATTTTGCTGCAATAGTTGCGGACGAGGAGAATCCCGGCGGTTCGCCATGTAGCGATGTTGTGAACTCCGGACGCCGCTTGCTATTGTGCCGCCGCATCGACGCGGGCCAAACCCGCGTCCAGTCTCATGGGAGGACACAATGGCCGGCACGGTTGAGCATTTTATCGGTGGCAAGATCGTAGCGGGAACCAGCGACCGCTATTCCGACGTCTTCAACCCGGCCACCGGCGAGGTGGCCCGCCAGGTGTCGCTGGCGTCGGAGGCGGAAATCGGCAAGGCGGTCGACGTGGCGCGGGAGGCCTTCCCGGCCTGGGCCGCGACACCGCCGGTGATCCGCGCCCGGGTCATGTTCAAGTTCAAGGAACTCGTCGAGCGCAATATGGACGAGCTGGCCGCCATAGTCACCGCCGAGCACGGCAAGGTGCTGTCCGATGCCCGTGGCTCGATCCAACGCGGCCTTGAGGTGGTGGAGTTCGCCTGCGGCATTCCGCATCTGCTGAAGGGCGAATTCAGCGAGAATGTCGGCCGCGAGATCGACAGCTACTCCATGCGCCAGCCGGTTGGGGTCTGCGCCGGCATCACCCCGTTCAACTTCCCGGCCATGGTGCCGATGTGGATGTTCCCTCTCGCGGTCGCTTGCGGCAACACTTTCATCCTGAAGCCCTCGGAACGCGATCCGTCCCTGGGCAACCGCCTGGCCGAGCTGATGATGGAGGCCGGCACGCCGGCCGGCGTGTTTAACGTGGTCCATGGCGACAAGGTGGCGGTCGATGCGCTACTGACCCATCCCGGCGTTGGAGCGGTCAGCTTCGTCGGCTCGACCCCGATTGCCGAATATGTCTTCTCCACCGCCGCCGCCCATGGCAAGCGGGTCCAGGCGCTGGGCGGGGCGAAAAACCACACGGTGATCCTGCCCGATGCCGATATGGACAAGGCTGCAGACGCGCTGATGGGGGCGGGCTACGGCTCGGCCGGTGAGCGCTGCATGGCGATCTCAGTGGCGGTCGCGGTCGGCGATGCCGGCGACAAGCTGATCGAGCGGCTGGAGCCGCAGGTGCGCGGCCTGAAGGTGGCCCCGGGCACCGACCCGGATGCCGATATGGGGCCGCTGGTGACAAAGCAGCATCTGGAAAAGGTCCGCGGCTATGTCGATCTCGGGGTCGAGGAGGGCGCCAAGTTGCGCGTCGATGGTCGGGACCTGAGGCTGCAGGGGTATGAGGACGGCTATTTCATCGGCGGCTGCCTGTTCGACGACGTAACGCCGGAAATGCGCATCTACAAGGAGGAGATCTTCGGCCCGGTGCTGTCGGTGGTGCGCCAGCCGGATTTCGCCTCGGCGCTCAATCTGGTCAACGCCCATGAATACGGCAACGGCACCGCGATCTTCACCCGCGACGGCGACGCCGCCCGGACCTTCGTCTCCGACTGCAATATCGGCATGGTCGGCGTGAACGTGCCGATCCCGGTGCCGATGGCGTTCCACAGTTTCGGTGGCTGGAAGCGGTCGAATTTCGGCGATCACGGCATGCATGGCATGGAAGGCGTGCGCTTCTACACCAAGCTGAAGACCGTCACCTCGCGCTGGCCGACCGGCATCAAGGGCGGTGCGGAATTCACCATGCCGGTGATGCGCTGAGCGAACTGCTGTTCATAGCTCGATCCCGAAATAGCCGGGCGCGATCAGGCAGAAGGTCAGCCACATCAACAGGGTCAGCGGCACGCCGGCCTTCAGGAAGTCGGCAAAGCGGTAGTGGCCCGGGCCCATCACCAGCAGGTTGGTCTGGTAGCCGATCGGGCTGGCGAAGGAACAATTGGCCGCCAGCAGCACGGTGATCGCCATGACCGAGGGCGCAACCCCCAGGTTGCCGGCGAGGCTGATCGCGATGGGGGTAAACAGGACGGCGCAGGCATTGTTGCTGAGAACATTGGTGGCCGCGGCCACGACCAGGAACAGCACCGCCATATTCGCCATCGGATGGGGGCCGGCAATGGCTTCCAGCACGTTCATGGCGATGTATTCGGCGCCGCCGGTGGCCTGTAGCGCATGGCCGAGGGCCAGCGTCGAGCCGACCAGGACGAGGATGGTACGGTCCAGGGCGCGGGCCGCCTGACGCAGGTTGAGACAGCCGGTCACGATAGTGGCCAGGGCGCCGACCAGGGCAGCCACGGCGATCGGAACCAGCCCGGTCGCTGCGGCCAGCACGGTCAGCGCGAAGATCGCAGCGGCATGCGGCGCGCGCTGCAGACGGGGGATATCCCGGACGGCCCAGGTCATCAGCAGCAGGTCCGAATTGTTGCTGATCGTATCGACATTCTTCTGGTCGCCAACGATCAACAGTACGTCGCCGGCTTCCAGGCGGATCTCGCTGAGGCGTTGCCGTGCCATGCGGCCGCGCCGCTGTATGCCGAGGACGGGAAATCCGAACCGTCGGCGGAATCCGACCATGTCGATGGTTTGATCGATCATCCGGCTGGCAGGGGCGATCATGACTTCTGCCAAAACCCGCTCGAGCGCCGGCCCGTCAGCCTCCTCGGTATCCGGCTCGCCCGGCCCGCCACTGGACAATAGATATCCGACATTGCGGGCCAGAACTTCGGCCAACGCCTGCCGGGTCGCGGCGACGAAAAGGATATCGCCGGCCCGAAGCTCGACGTCTTCGAATGGCGGCATGATCGAATGATCGCCGCGCTGGATCAACCGCACCGTGATGCCGGGCAGTGCCTTGAACTGGCCGGCGGCCGATTGCTGTCCGACCAGCGGGCTGTCGGCCAGCACGTCGATCTCCGCGATGAATTGCCGGCCGCCCTGGAACAGGGTCCGTGCCATATCGCCACGGTCGGGCAGCAGCCTTGGCAGCACGAAAACCACGTAAAGCGCACCGACCGCCGCCATGCAAACGCCGATCACCAGGAAGTCGAACATCGCCAGCGGCGCGCCACCTGCATCGGTCAGGGCGCTGGAGACCAGCAGATTGGTGCTCGACCCGATCAGCGTCGTCATGCCGCCCAGGATCGCCGCAAAGCTGAGTGGCATCATGAGTTTGCTGGGCGACTTGTTTTGGCGAACCGCGAGCGCCTGCATGATCGGAATGAACATCACCACAACCGGCGTATTGTTCAGGAAGGCGCTGGTCAGCATGACGCCGGCGAAGCCGCTGACCACCGCCAATTTGTGATGGTTCTTCGACAGGCGTACGAACATCCGGGTCAACCCCGACAGCGCACCCGTCTGCACCATCGCTTGGCCCATCACCAGCAGTGCCAGGACGGCGAACAAGGATGGGTTGGCAAATCCGCGCAGCAATTCGCCGGCGCCCAGCAGGCTCGCGCCGGCGCCGTCGGTCAGCGGAATCACTTGGAACCACAGCAGCAGAACCGCCAGGGTCGACAGCGATGTCAGCTCGACCGACACCCTCTCGAGCGCGAACGACACCATCGTGACAGCCAGCACGGCGATCACGAACCACATATGCCACGCGGGATCGAGGACGATGCTCATGGCGCAGGCGATCCTCCGACTATCGTCGATTCAGCGAGGATATCATTAATGAAGGAGGGTTGGCGCGGCTCGCGGGTCAGTCGAACAGGTCGCCGCCTTTTACCGAGAATGGCAGTTCGCCGAGATTGCGCAGGCTGATGACCAGGAATACGGAATCGCCGGCGCTGGTGTCGCGATCTTCGGTGAAGTCCCGCCTCAAATCGACGCCGATCGTGATGCACTCATCGCCATAGGCCAAACCGAGCGCGACTTCGCGAGATTCGTCGAGCACCAGGTCGCGGCGGAATGACCCTGACGCGACCCAGTTCTCGGCGAACCGTGAGCTAAATCGCGCGCTGACCTCCTCGACATCGTCATTGGTGCTTGTCCCCGCAACCTGATCGACGAAAGTGTAGTTGGCGCCGATGCGGAACAAATCCGGCCCGGCAATCAGACTCACCTCCTGGCGGCGACCGTCGAATGTCTTGTTGTCGAAGCGGAATCGGTAGTCGAGATTGAAGAGCGACGATGGCGTGATGGTCAATCGTCCGACCCAGTCGGATTGCTGGCTATCCAGGCCGGAGCCAGTCGGAAAGTCATTCTCTTCATCAAGGCTATAGCTTTGTCCGGCGAAAAATGTTGTGGACCCGCCGCCGAATCCGAATACCCCCAAGCGTAGGCCATAAGTGAATCTGAAGCCGCCTTCGACCCGGTCGACCCCGGGGAAACGACTATTGCTGAACAGGTTGATCTCGTCGAACTCGACGTCGACGCTGTCATTGTTCGGGATATCGTCCACATCTCCCTGGTGGGGCGCGGCTGTGAATGCGACGATCGGCTCCACAAGCTGTTGGATCGTGCCCTGCTGACGGGCCATCGGAAAGCTGCTGGTAATCGTGGCGGTGGGAAAAGCACGGAATTCGACGACATCGTCCTCCCGGATCGCCGGGTCCGCGGCGGTTGGCAGATCGTCCGACCAATACAGATCGCCCCTGACGCCCGTCTCGAAATTCGTCAGCAGCCCAAATTCGGTGCTGAATTCACGCTCCCATCCGGTTTCGATGGAAAACCTGCGCGAGTCGACCCCCTCGGTTCCGAAAATCAGGACATTGGTATCGTCATCGCGGACGAGGTTCAGCGTCTCCGCTGAGGCGGTCCATTGGCCGCCGAGGAGGCTGCCGGGTTCGCTGACATGGGTGTAGCTGATGGTCGGCGCTACCAGAGGCTGGTTGATCGTTTCGCGACGCAAATCTTGAAAGCGGTCCACCTCGGCCACCGCATAGCTCAGCCCGTAAAACCCTTCCGCATAGACCCGTGACGTCAGGACATCGGCATTTGTGATTTCGAACTGGTCCAGATAGGTGTCGTCCGATGACTGCTCGATGTTGGCGCCAATTCGCCAGTTCTCATTGAGGTGAAACTCGGCGTCGGCGAAGATATGACCGCGTATTTCGTCTTGCTTGACCGTCTCGACGCCGCCTGAAAAGTCCGTGCGATCGCTGCGGTTGAGACTGCCGTCGAGACTGATTTCCCCGAATTCGAACCGGTGGCGGTATTCCGCGCCCAGGATAAAGCCGGCATCCCGTGTGCCGCCGACTTCCAGCGTGGCGTCCTGGTTGGGTGCCATGTTCCAATAGTAGAAGGATCGCAGGAACGGTCCGAGATCGCTTGTCGACCCGATTTGGGGCGCCAGAAACCCAGAGCGTCTGTCGACCGATGGGTCGGGGTGCGAGAAGTAGGGCGTGTAGAAGATCGGCACGCCATAAAAATCCAGGAATGCATCCTGATAGATGATGTCGTTGTTTTCGGTGTCATGCACGACCCGTCCGGCCCGCAATTGCCACAGCGGCGCACGATCCGGATCTTCCTCGCACAGGGCGCAGGGGGAGTAGACGGCCCGCCCGACTTCGGTAGTGTCGCCCCGCCTGATGCCCCGATCCGCGGCAAGCCGAGAATCATCACTGAACAGAATGCCGATGCCCTCAACGAAGCCTTGGGCAAGATCGCTGTCGAGCTCGGCGTATTCCGCAAAGATCACGTCACCGGTCGGTTCGACCAAAACGACGTTGCCGCTGGCGGTGACGACGCCGCTGCGTGGGTTGTAGGTCACGGTATCGGCGGTCAGCTGCCGGCCGGATTGCGCCACTTCGACATTCCCGCGGGCGATGACGAGGTTCAGAACATCGTCCACCACCAACTCATCGGCGGAAACGACGAATGGTTGCTGTTCACCGGCTTCCGGGTCCGAGGAGGCTTCCTGACCGAAGGACGGAGCCACCGGAACGCCCCATAGCGCCAGTACCGCGAGCACCCAAAGACACCGCCCCATCCACCTTCTCTTTGTCGCCATTGCCGCCACGCGATCCCCATTGAGGGGCGAGCGGCAAGACTTTCCGAAGGGTGACTCCAAGTCAACCGCGCTGTTGCCGGAACCCCGACAATTAGCGGTGCGTCGGCTGGATGGACCTGGGTCGGTGCGAGATTTCTGGGCTAGCTTCCAGCGGCAATGCCACGAACCGGCCGCAGGAGGAAGGCCGGCGTATGATCGCCGAGCCCGACGACTGCGTCGTCGCGCGGCTCGGGTTTGCCGCCCCGGTTCGCGGATCGGGATCCCTTTCCACGCTCGCGACTCGGACTTCTGCGCTTGGGCTCCTCGGTCGGTTTCGATCGTTGCGGATCGCCCGGGCGTCCAGAAGCCCTGTCGCCCGTCTCCGGCGCGGCCGACGGCTGTTGGGCGTCGCTCGCCTGGTTGGCTGCCTCAACCGGCGCTTCCGCGGCCACCGCCGGCCGTTCGCCGAGATTCTCGGCGGGCGTGTCGTTCTTGCCGGTTTCCCTGGCAGGTCTGCGCCCGCGCCGCCGACGGCTGACCGATGGCTTGTCATTGGCTTCGACCGCGGCGGCCGGTTGCGCATCTGCTTCGATGCCGGAGCCGGGGCGTCCTCGGTTGTTACCGGCGCCACCGCTTCGCCCTCGACAGTGGCGGGCGCGATCGGTTTTCCAAGGAGCTTGGTAATCGCCGCGACGAATTTGCGGTCCTCCGAGGTCGCCAGGCTGAAGGCCCGGCCGGAGCGGCCGGCGCGACCGGTTCGGCCGATCCGGTGAACGTAATCGTCGGCGGTGGTCGGCACATCGAAGTTGAAGACGTGGCTCAGCTCGCTGATATCGAGCCCGCGCGCGGCGACGTCGCTGCAGACCAGTATCTGGATATCGCCGTTCTTGAACTTGCCCAGGGTCTCGGTGCGCACGGATTGCTGCATATCGCCATGCAGCTGGCCGGCATTGACACCGTGCCGCTCCAGCGACCGGAACACGACCCCGACATCGCGCTTGCGATTGCAAAAGACCAGGGCGTTGCGGACATTCTCGCGTGCCAGGAGCCTGCGGAGCGTGTCGCGTTTGTCCGCCCTGTCGACGGTCACCAGGAACTGTTCGACATTGGCGGCGGCGGTTGCCGGCGGCGCCACCGCGACCTGCTTGGGGTTGGTCAGGAAAGCCTGGGTGAGGCGCTTGATCTCCGGCGGCATCGTTGCCGAGAAGAACAGGGTTTGGCGAATGGTTGGTAGCTTGCCGACGATCTTCTCGATATCCGGGATGAATCCCATATCGAGCATGCGGTCGGCCTCGTCGATGACCAGGATCTTCACCGCCGCCAGCAGCACCTTGCCGCGTTCGAACAAATCGAGCATGCGGCCCGGCGTGGCGATCAGCACATCGACGCCGCGATCCAGCTTGCGCACTTGCTCCTCAAACCGCTCGCCGCCGATCAGCAGCGCATAGGTCAGCTTCTCGTATTTGCCATAGGTCTCGAAATTCTGCCCGACTTGCGCCGCCAGTTCGCGGGTCGGCTCCAGGATCAGCGATCGCGGCATCCGTGCGCGGGCTCGTCCCGTCGACAGGATCTCCAGCATGGGCAGCGTGAACCCGGCCGTCTTGCCGGTTCCCGTCTGCGCGATCCCGAGGACATCGCGCCCCTGTAGAACATAAGGTATCGCCTGTTCCTGGATCGGCGTCGGCGTCGTATAGCCCGCGTCCTCAACGGCACGCAGGATTTCGGGCTTCAGCCCGAGTTCAGAAAAACTCATTCCGTAGGTATCTTTTCACCAGTATAAACGTCGCGCGGTGTATCCAGCGCGGTAATTGGGACCGCAGCATAGAAAGTCAAACCAGGATGTCAATATTTGGTTATCCGTTTGGAAATCGCTGCAGAAACATGAACGTTAGGGAATTTGACCAATGACAGTCTTACCTAGTCAGAAAACATGGCTGGGGCTGAGGCTGAGGGGATTGCCGCGATGCTTTTGAATGCCGACCAATCGGTGCTGGTCGTCATCGATGTGCAGGAACGGCTTGCACCGGCGATGGATCAGTTGCCGCTTTTCTTGCGCAATACCGAAATTCTGATGCGTGCAGCGGCGCGGCTGGACGTCCCGATCATCGTGACGGAGCAGTATCCCAAGGGGCTTGGGAGAACCCGTCCGGCAATCGCCGGCCTGGCGCCGTCCGATGCGATCATTGAGAAGATCAGCTTCTCCGCTCTCGGCAGCGACGAATTCAGGAGCAGGCTCTCGAAACTCGGGCGGCGTGAGCCGGTGATCTGCGGCATCGAAGCACATGTCTGCGTTTTGCAGACCGTTCTGGATCTTCGGACCCGGGGCTA
>CBDEGD010000028.1:0-139351 GCA_965237625.1 Inquilinaceae bacterium | reverse complement strand
GGCCTTTCGCGGCCGCTATCATGTACTCGGCGGCACCCTGTCGGCGCTGGATGGCGTCGGGCCGGAAGATCTCAGCATCCCCGGCCTGATCGATCGGGCGCGGGCACCGGAGGCGGACGAAGTGATCTTGGCCCTCAACGCCACCGTCGACGGCCAGACCACCGCCCACTACATCACCGACCGGCTGGCCAATTGCGGCGTGATCGTCACCCGCCTGGCCCATGGCGTGCCGGTCGGCGGCGAGCTCGACTATCTGGACGACGGAACGCTGATGGCGGCGCTCAAGTCGCGACGCTCGCTATAACGGGCGGTGATGCCGGCCGGCGTCAGTGTTTGGCCAATAATGGCGACAATACCCTTTTTATGAGGGGTGGAGTGCCATTAATGAACTCGATAACGGCAGAAAGATTGGGTTTTGCGGTGACAAATCATTCCTATGAAACATTGGCGGATGCGGTGGCTGCTCAGGTTGACCTGCTGAGGGCCGGCAGGCCGCTCGAAGCGTTCGATGCCTTTTTGGCGGGATGGTTCTGATGTATGCAAATGACGGCCTATTTGCGTCTGGTGCCGTTGAAGGTCGCGCCAAGCAGGAGCCCTTTATCGCTGCGGCGAAAACTATTACCGGTCACATTACCGATGTGATCACGCTTGAGGAGGAAGGCGTTTGCGTCTTTCGCAATTGCAGCAAATTCACGGATTCGAATGGGGTGGACCAGCAGATCGATGGGCTGAACTGGCAGAAATGGAAGGACGGCCTCGTTGTTGAAGAACGCTACTACGACGGTGATCTCATGACGCAGTTGGTCTCCGAAGGCGTACTTGACAATCCGGCGATGCTGCTATCGAGGATAAAATAGCGGCTTCGACGAGGCCCCCTCGGCCCTCTCTTTAGCGGCGCCTGCACGCTATTCCCCAACCACCTTCGGCCGCAACGGTTCCAGCACTTCCGATGGCTCCGGGCTGTCGTCGAACTGCAGCCCGTCGATCTTCTCGCCGCGCCGCTTCACCTTGTCGGTGGAGATGCGAATGTCGCGAATGTCGCGGTCGGCCTGGGAGAAGTGGTTCTGAAGCTTCTCCACGCGCTGATCGAGCCGCTCCACATCCTTCAGCAGGTGAAGCAGTTCGGCTTGGATCACCCCGGCCTGCTCGCGCATGTGCACGTCTTTCAGCACCGCCCGTACCGTGTTGAGCGTCGCCATCAGCGTCGTCGGCGAGACGATCCAGACACGGCGGCGGTACGATTCCTCCACCACATTGCTGAATCGGGCGTGCAGCTCCGCGTAGACCGCCTCGGACGGCAGGAACATCAGCGCAGATTCCGCCGTCTCGCCGGGCACGATGTAGCGCTCGGCGATGTGCGCCACATGCTGGCTGACATCCCTGGTGAAATTCCGCGACGCCAAAACCCGGGCCGGTTCGTCCTTGGCGGCGATCAGGGCGCGGTAGCTCTCCAGCGGGAATTTCGCATCGATGGCGATCGAACCCGGCGGGTTCGGCAGGGTCAGCAGGCAGTCCGGCCGCCTTCCGCCCGCCAACGTCGCCTGGAACTCGTAGGCCGAGGGCGGCAGGATGGCGGTGACGATGTCCTTCAGCTGGACTTCACCAAAAGCCCCGCGAGATTGCTTGTTGGACAGGATGTCCTGCAGCCCGACCACCTCCGTCGACAGGGTGGCGATGGTTTTGCGCGCCTCGTCGATCAGCGCCAGCCGGGTCCGAAGGTCGCTCATGGTGTTGGCGGTCTGGGTGGCACTCTTCTCCAGGGTCTCGTGCACCTTTGAACTGACCGCCAGCAGGCGTTCGTCCAAGGATTTTGAGATTTGCCGCTCCTGGGCCTGGAGCCGCTCGGCAAGCTGGGTCTGGGCAGCGGCGCTCTGCTCGGCGATCTGGCTCAACCGGCCGGTCAGCTCGGACTGGCTGACGCCCATACGCGTCGCTGTCTCCGCTAGCTGCGTGACCTGTCCGCCGACCTGGGAAAGCGCCTGCTGGGTGTGCGTGGTGCGGCCTACCAGAACGACGATCACCGCGATCAGGGCGATCAGCACCGCCGCCCCCAATCCGATCCCAAGCGCAATGAGAAGCGCCGGGTCGGCCCGTTCGATGATCGACAGATCCATGCTGTTGCCGTGTCCATTTCGATTCGCGACTCGGCAAATCTATCACCTGTTAGCCACCACCGCGAAGCTTGACGGAGACCGGGTCAGGCCATATGTCCAGACCGGCATGGACAAAGTTCATCCGCGCGCGCGGGACGCGGATGGCAGGGAAAATCGAAACGGCACCGATGGCGAAACGGCGAATCATCATCGCACCCGATCCGGTCCTCCGGAAAAAGGCGACCCCGGTGGCGGCGGTCGACGACCGGATCCGGTCGCTGATGGACGACATGCTGGAGACCATGTACGACGCGCCGGGCATCGGTCTGGCAGCGCCGCAGATCGGAGTCCTTGAGCGGGTCTTGGTGGTCGATGTGTCGGCCAAGGACCAGGAGCGCGACCCGCTGCAAATGGTCAATCCCGAGGTGATCTGGACCTCCGAGGACAAGGTTGCCTTTGAAGAGGGCTGCCTGTCCCTGCCCGAGCATTACGCGGAGGTCAGCCGCTCGGCGGAGGCCCGGATCCGTTATCTCGACGAGAACAACGAGCCGCAGGAACTGCACGCCAAGCAGCTGATGGCGACCTGCATCCAGCATGAGATCGACCATCTCGACGGCATTCTGTTCGTCGACTATTTGTCCGCGCTCAGGCGCAGCATGATCCTGCGCAAGCTGACCAAGATGAAGAAGGAAACGGCCAGCTGACGGCCGCGGCAACGACAGCGTCCGCCGCCCGCCCGCGCGTCGCCTTCATGGGGACGCCCGATTTCGCCGTGGCAAGCCTGTCGGCACTCTTGGATGCCGGTCATGACATCGTCGCCGTCTATACCCAGCCGCCGAGACCGGCCGGCCGCGGCCACCGCGAAAGGCGGTCGCCGGTGCATGAATTCGCGGCCGGGCACGGCCTGGACGTTCGGACCCCCGCGACCCTAAAGGACCCATCCGAACAGGCTGGTTTTGCCGCCCTCGCGCTCGACGTGGCCGTGGTGGCGGCCTACGGGCTGATCCTGCCGGCGCCGGTGCTGTCCGCACCCCGGCTGGGCTGTCTGAACGTCCATGCGTCGTTGCTGCCGCGCTGGCGCGGTGCCGCGCCGATCCAACGGGCGATCCTGGCCGGCGACCGGGAAACCGGTGTCACCATCATGCAGATGGATCGGGGCCTGGACACCGGCGCCATGCTGCTGAGCAAGACCGTCGCCATCGATGCCGATCTGACCGCGGATGTGCTGCATGATCGGTTGGCCGATTTGGGTGCGGCGCTGATCGTCGAAGCGTTGGGCCGGCTTGCGACGGGCGACCTGCCGGCGGTGCCGCAACCCGCCGACGGGGTAACCTATGCCGCCAAGATCAGCCCGGCCGATGGCCGGATCGATTGGTCGGATGCCGGGCTGGTGGACCGGCAGGTCCGCGCCCTGTCGCCGCGCCCGGGCGCGTGGTTCGAGTTCGGCGGCGAGCGGCTGAAGGTACATGCGGCGGAGGCCGCGCCTGAATTTGCGTCCAACGGGGGCGAGGCCGGTGTGGTGCTTGACGACCATCTCACCGTGGCCTGCGCATCCGGCGGCGCACTCCGCCTGACACGGCTGCAGCGGCCCGGCAAGGCGCTCATGGCGGGCGAGGATCTGCTGCGCGGATTTTCGATCCCCAAGGGCAGCCATCTGTGACCCGCTACAAGCTGACCATCGAATATTACGGCCGGCCCTTTGTCGGCTGGCAGCGGCAAACCAACGGGCCATCGGTGCAGCAGGCGATCGAGGAGGCGGTATTCGGCTTCTGTGGCGAGGAGGCTCGGGTGCAATGCGCCGGCCGGACCGATGCCGGCGTCCATGCCCTGGGCCAAGTCGCCCATGTCGATCTGGAAGGTGACCCCAGGCCCGACAAGCTGCGCGACGCGGTGAATTTCCATCTCAAGCCGCAGCCCATCGCGGTCGTGCGGTCAGAGGCGGTGTCGGCGGATTTCCACGCGCGCAAGTCGGCGATCCGCCGCTTCTACAGGTACCGGATCGTCAATCGCCGGGCGCCGCTTACCCTGGATGTCGGGCGCGCTTGGCAGGTGATGCGCGATCTCGATGCGCTGGCGATGCATATGGCGGCGCAAACATTGGTCGGCCACCATGACTTCACCAGCTTCAGGGCCAGCGAGTGCCAGGCGAAGTCGCCGATCAAGACCCTGGATCGGCTGGATGTGTCGCGCGACGGTGAGAATATCCTGATCGAGGCCGAGGCCCGTTCCTTCCTGCACCATCAGGTGCGCAACATGGTCGGCACTCTCAGACTGGCCGGGGAAGGCAAGTGGAAGGCGGCGGATGTGGCGCGGGCGCTGGACGCCCGCGACCGGTCGGCGGCCGGGCCGACGGCGCCTGCCGACGGGCTGTATCTGGTGGCTGTCGGCTATTCGCCGTAAATGACGTTCTCGAAGACCTGAAATCTCATCAGGGTGAGGACGTAGTCGCCGGCGACGAGTGAGGCGGCCATGGCGCCGGTGATCTTCAATGAGGTTTTGAAGACGAACCACATATAAAACAGCGTAACCGCCAATAGAGGCAGGCCCAGTACCGTAAACACGGTGTCCGAAATCACCTGGGCGAGCCGCAATGTGTGAAGCGGAAACCACACCACGGCCATGATGGCCTGACTCCAGTTATAGGCAACGACGTAGTCACAGTACCGGTCCCATCGGTCGATCCAATGGGTGATGGAGATCATCAGAACCGGAACCAGAGTCCAACCGATGACGTAGGTGATTGCCTCAAGGATAAGCCAGGTCGGGATCGATGGCGTCGTCGTCAAAAATTCCCATTCATCGGCGACCGTCAGCACCAGATGGATCGGCAAAAGCAGCGCCGCGGCATAGAAGCTTTTCACGGCGCCTTCGGGGGACCGGTCCAGGAAGGTCATTCCGCCTATGTCCCGCCGGGCGAGCCGGTAGGCGCCATAGAGACCGCTGCCGATTTCGTTGATCGTGATCACGCGGACCGGTCCGTTGTATACGTGCCACCCATGCGATCAGGATGGTCCTGCGGCGACAAAGAAGTCATGAAGGACGGCTGCGTAGATATCCGCCAGACGGTCGATATCGTCGGCGGAAACATGTTCGTCCACCTGATGGATCGTCTTGCCGACCAGGCCGAACTCAACGACCGGACAATATTCCTTGATGAAGCGTGCGTCGGACGTGCCACCGCTGGTGCTCAATTCCGGCACGCGCCCGGTGGCCCGCTCGACAGCGCCTGAAACGATGTCGCTCAATGGCCCTGGCGTCATCACGAAGCTGTCGCCGCTGCAGCGCACGGTCAGCTCGTAATCGCCGCCGACCGCATCGAAGGTCTCGCGAATCCAGCGCTCCAGCCCGGCGGCGCTATGCCGGTCGTTGAACCGGATATTGAAGGCGGCGGAGGCGCTGGCCGGAATGACATTGGTCGCCGGATTGCCGATGTCGATGGTGGTTATTTCCAGATTGCTCGGCCCGAAATGATCGGTGCCGTCATCCAGCGGCGATGCGGTCAATCCGGCCAGCATCGCGACCAGCCGGTTGGCGGGGTTGTCGGCCCGATGGGGATAGGCCGTGTGCCCCTGGATGCCGCTCACCGTTACCCAACCGGACAGGCTGCCGCGCCGACCGATCTTGATCATGTCGCCCAAAACCTCCGGGCTGGTCGGCTCGCCAACCAGTGCCGCGTCCAAAGTCTCGCCGCGATCCGCCAGCCATTGCAGCAGCTTGACGGTGCCGTTCACAGATTCCGCTTCCTCGTCGCCGGTGATCAGCAGGCTGATCGAGCCATTGAATCCGTCGCCTGCGCGATCGAGAAACCGTCCGGCCCCGGCCAGGAACGCCGCGACCGCGCTTTTCATGTCGGCGGCGCCGCGGCCATACAGCAGGCCGTCCTCGATGATCCCGGCAAACGGATCGTACCGCCAGGCGCCGGCATCGCCGACCGGCACCACATCGGTGTGCCCGGCAAAGCAGAAATTAGGCGCGTTCTTCCCCAGCCGTGCATAGAGATTGTCGATGTCGGCGTGGCCGGGCTCCTTGAACGTCACGCGCTCGCAGGTGAAGCCGAGGCTCTCGGCGGCGAGGCGCACCTCGTCCAGGGCGCCGCAATCGGCCGGTGTGACGCTGGGGCAGCGGATCAGGGCCTGGGTGAGCGCGACGGGATCAATCGCCGTCATGGTCGTCGACTCAGTCTCTTAGAAGCTCGTTGATCGACGTCTTGGCGCGGGTGCGCTCGTCGACCTGTTTGACGATCACCGCGCAGTACAGGCTGGGCCCGGGCGATCCATCGGGGAAGGGCTTGCCGGGCAGCGCGCCGGGAACGACGACGGAATAGGCCGGCACGCGGCCATAGTGGATTTCGCCGGTTGCCCGATCGACGATCTTCGTCGAGGCGCCGATATAGACACCCATGGACAAGACCGCGCCGCGCTCGATCACGACACCCTCGACCACCTCTGAGCGGGCGCCGATGAAACAATCGTCCTCGATCACCACCGGTCCGGCCTGAAGCGGTTCCAGCACGCCGCCGATGCCCACACCGCCCGACAAATGCACGTTGCTGCCGATCTGGGCGCAGGAGCCGACGGTCGCCCAGGTGTCGACCATGGTGCCGCTGCCCACCCGGGCGCCGATATTGACGAAGCTGGGCATCAGCACCACGCCCGGCCCGATAAAGGCGGAATGGCGGACGATGGCATTCGGCACGACGCGGAAACCTGCTTCGCGGAACCGGTTTTCGCTCCAGCCTTCGAACTTCGACGGTACCTTGTCCCACCAGGTCGCGCCACCCGCGCCGCCCTCGATGATGGCCATGTCGTTCAGGCGGAAGCTCAACAGCACGGCCTTTTTCAGCCATTGATGGACGACCCAGCCGCCATCCGTCTTTTCCGCGACCCGAAGTTCTCCACTGTCCAGGAGATTGAGGGCGGTCGTGACCGCCTCGCGAACCGGCCCGGTGGTGGTGATCGACAAGCTGTCGCGCTCGTCCCAGGCACTGTCGATAGTCTGCTGCAATGTGGAATGCGTCATGATGTTTCGTCGTCTGGGATGTGGGCGGCGCACCTTGGGTTGCGCCCCCTTTATTGTCAACCGGATGCGACGCGCGCCGCCACCACCGATTGCAGCCAGTCCGCCAGATCGTCGATCTCCCGATCGACATGGGTTTCGCCAGGCTTGGGGCCGGTCCACTCATGCTCGGTGCGGACCCAGACCGTGGTCATGCCCATGGCGTGTGCCGGAACCAGATTGACCGCCATGTCCTCGACCATCACCGCCGATTTGGGATCGATGCCATGGGCCGCGATCATCCGGTCATACGGGCGCCGGTCCGGTTTGGGCACATACTCCGACGCCACGATGTCGATGATCGCCTCGAAATGCCGGGTGACGCCAAGACGATCCATGACCTGCTCCGCATGGGCAGCCGATCCGTTGGTGAAGATCAGCTTGCGGCCGTCGAGCGCGTCAAGCGACGTGTTCAAATCGGGACTCGGCGGAACCGGCGTCATGTCGATGTCGTGCACGAATTCGAGGAATTCTTCCGGCGGAACACCGTCCACTGTCATCAGGCCGCGCAGCGTCGTTCCGTATTTCAGGAAATAGCGTCGCTGAAGCGCGCGGGCTTCCTCGATATCCAGGGCGAAACGCTCGGCGATGAATTCGCCGATCCGCACCCTCACCTGGTCGAACAAATTGCACGATGCCGGATAAAGCGTGTTGTCCAAATCGAAGACCCAGACATCGACATGGTTCATCCCGTGACCGGGAGGTTGTGCGGGGGAATCGGACATGATGGTCGAGGTTAGCCCGCATTTCTCACCATGGCCACGGTCGCGATGCAGACCTTGGTCATGGTGTGAAATGCGGGTAAAGGCCTGCGCACGGGCGGCGTGGGCGGGCGGGCGCGTGTTTTAAGGGGCAATTAAGCGCGCCAAGGTAGTTTCGACAGGAAGAGAGATTTCCAAAGGTTGTTCATTTGCGCCTGTTCCACCGCCAGGAAAAGGCTGTTTCCGGCAGGATTTCCGCCAAGCGGCCGAGCGCGGCCGATGTGGTTGAGCGGTATCCCGGGCTGGCCATGGTCGTGGCCGTGGACGGCTCGATTGCATTCTCCAGCGAGACACTGCGGCCGCTTGTCGCCGATGGCCCGTCCGGAGACTGGTGGGATCAGCTCTATCAGTGGCTGACCCGGCCGAACGATGATGACGGGCCGTTCAAGGTGCTGCCGCTGGATACCGACAGCAGCCCGGCGCTCATCGAGTGGACCGCCATCACCCTGCCCGACAGCACCGTCGCCCTGTTCGGCCGTGACGTTACCCTGGATGCCAATCTGCGCGATGCGCTGGTCGAATCCCGCCAGCGGTTCCGAGATCTGGTCGACATCTCCAGCGACTTCGCCTGGGAGACCGGAATGAATGGCCGGTTTGCCTATGTCTCCCCCGAAGGCGCGCTGGGATATGCGGCGGAAGCGCTTGTCGGGCAGGACCCTGATGAGCTGTTGAAGGATGGCGATGCGGTGACCCGGTCGCCTTTCCAGGCGCGCCGCGCCGTCAACCGGGCCGAGCTGTGGCTTCGCCGGGCCGATGGCAAGGATGCCTGCGTCGTGGCGTGGGCGCGGCCTCTGCTGGACGAGAAGGGAGAATGGCGCGGCACCCGCGGCCTTTGCCGGGAGGTCACCGAGGCGCGCAACAGGGAAGCGGCCCTCGCCCGGGCGCGAACCCGCGAGCAGCTCTTGGAACACATCGTCCGCACCATGCGCGACGAGGTCGAGCCGGATCGGATGCTGGCGATCGCCGCCACCGCCATTGCCAATGCCATCGGGGCCGACGGCTGTCGGCTCTATCGTCAAGATATCGAAGGCCGGCTGGTCATGGCGGCGGAATATGGCGCGGTGGCCACCGACTTCGACGCGGCGGCCTTTCTTGCCGAGAAGGGCGCCCGGACCGACGCCATGCCGATTGGCCCCGATGGCCGGGGCCTGGCGATTTCCGCTCGATCACGGGACGGCGCGGATGGCGCTGTCGTGATCTGGCGTTCGGCGGACCGTGACGCCTGGAACGAGGATGATCGCCGGTTGATCGAGGCGGTCGGCGCTCAGATCGGCGTTGCCTATCTTCACACCGCCTATCTGGAGCGGCTCAAGACCCAGGCGGAACGCGACGGCATGACCAAGCTGCTGAACCGACGGGCGATGATCGAACGCCTGACGGCGCTGTTTGCCGAGCCCGGCGGTGGCAGGGGCGCCTTGCTTTATATCGACATAGACAACTTCAAATCGGTCAACGATGTCCATGGCCACCAGCGCGGCGATGCTGTGCTGACCGAGGTCACGGCGCTGCTGCGCGAGACCACCGGTCCGATGGATCTGCGCGGTCGGATTGGCGGCGATGAGTTTGTCGTCTGGTTGCTCGATGCCGATCCCGGTCGTGCAGAGGCGGTGGCCCGCGCCATGGCGGAACGTGGCCGAGGCCTCGCTGTGCATTCCTCGTCGCCGGACCGGCCCGCCGGCCTGTCGGTTGGTGTGGCCATCCGCCCGCCGGGAAGCGCCGAGGGCATAGAGGCGTTGGTCGAGCGCGCGGATCAGGCGATGTATCGGGCCAAGGCTTCGGGACGCAAATCCGGTGCCGGCGGCGGTTGGGCTCTGTCCGACGGGGGCGGATCATGACCGCCGGGCCCGGGCACTCCAAAGGGAATGAGTTGGCTGTGCAGCGTCAGGCCCGGGATTCCGATCCGCGATCGCGCAAAGCCGTCGCCTCCCGGTCCGATGTTTCTCCGGAGCTGCTGTTCTTCCTGGCCGCCGATACGGTTGAAGCGGTGCGACGGGAAATTGCCGCTAACCCGGCGACGCCGGGACGGGCCGATGTTCTGTTGGCGGGCGATGCGGCGCAAAGCGTCAAGACGGCGGTGCTGGAAAAAGCGGTGGCCAGAATTCCGCCCAACGGCGCTGAACCGGACGGTCCGTTAGAGAAATTCACTATGCAGGTCCTGACAATCCTGGCGGAGGATCCCTCCGCGGCCATGCGGCAAATGCTGGCCCAGGCCGTCCAGGCGCTGGAGCATGTCCCCCGGGAAGTGGTCAGGGGGCTTGCAAGGGATGAGGAAGCCGGCGTTGCCGAGCCGGTCTTGCGCCATTCGCCGCAACTGACCGACGATGATCTGGTCGGGGTTCTGAGGGTTGCGCCGACACGCGGTCGCATGGCGGCGATCGCGCAGCGCCCGGATCTGTCCCATCGGGTCGCCGATGCCATCGTGCGAACGGACGATGTCGATGCGGTCGCGCTGCTCCTAGGCAACAACAGCGCCCAGATCCGTGAAGAGACGCTGGACCACATCCTGGCCAAGGCGCCGGACCGGACGTCCTGGCATCGACCGCTTGTCTACCGGCCGAACCTGTCGGGTGCGGCGGTTCGCCGGCTGGCCCGTTTCGTCGCGGTGTCGCTGGTCGAGGTGCTGCAGCAGCGCGACCAGATGGACGAGGAAACCGCGGCGGCCGTGGTCGATACCCTGCGGACCAGACTCAAGAACAAGGGCGCACCTCTCGATGAGGAGCCCGAGGAGCCTCAGGCCGGTGACGGCGTCGCCCCTGTGCCTGCGACGGCAAGCGGTGAGGACAGGGCGCGAGACCTGTTCGCCAAAGGTGAGCTGACCGAGGAGGAAGTGGACGACGCCATCTTCCAGGGTGACCGGACTTTTGTGGTCGGTGCGCTGGCGCTGCTGGCCGGAGTCCCCGGCACGGTCGTGGAGACCATCGTGAACGCGCAAAGCGCCCGGGGCGTGGTGGCGATCGTGTGGAAGGCTGGGCTCGGCATGCGGCTGGCAATGAAAGTGCAGATGCAAATCGCCAAGATCGCGCCGGCCACCGTCATCAAGGCGCGTGACGGCGTGGATTACCCGTTGACCGAGGAAGAACTGAATTGGCAGCTCGATTTCTTCGGCGCGGCCTAGCCGCCTGATCGAGCCCCTGGAAAAGGGCGGCGGTGGTCTCCGCCGGCCAATTCCATTGCAATCCGCCCCTATCCGCCCTTCACCGAGCCGGCCAGCAGCCCGCGTACGAAGTAGCGCTGCAGCGACAGGAACACGCCCAGCGGTACGATGATCGACACGAAGGCGCTGCTGGTCAGGATCTCCCAGTTGTCGCCGCGCGACCCCAGCAATTCCCTCAGCTTCGATGTCATGACGATCTGATTCTCCTGCTTGCCCAGGAACACCAGGGCGACCAGCAGGTCGTTCCACACCCAGAGGAACTGGAAGATCGCGAACGACGCCAGCGCCGGGAAGGACAGCGGCAAAACCAGCCGGGTGAAGATGTGGAAGTGCGATGCACCGTCCACCTTGGCGGATTCGATAATATCCTTGGGCAGCCCGCCGACATAGTTGCGCAACAGGTAGATCGCCAACGGCAATCCAAATCCGGTATGGGCCAACCATATGCCGGGATAGGATTTCGCCGAGACGTCGAACACCTCGCCCACACCGTTATACAGCCGCAGCAGGGGGATCAGCGACATCTGCAGGGGCACGACCATCAGGCCGACCACCACGGCGAACAGAAACTGGCGCGCCGGGAATTCCATCCACGCGAACGCGTAGGCCGCGAAGGCCGCGATCAGGATCGGGATGATCGTCGCCGGCACCGTCACCGTCAGCGTATTGATGAAGGACTGGCCGAAGCCCTCCGAAGACATGATCTCCCGGTAGTTGTCCAAGCTGAAGATCGGCGGAATTTGCGCGATATAAAAGAAACGCTTGCCGCGCGCGTTGTCGAACGGCACCGGCGACACCCATTCATAGGTGCCGTCGGCGTTCAGGGTAAAATTGGTGCCGTCATTGAGGTTGGCCGTCTCGCCGGGCTGGAATTCGGTCAGATCGTTCTGACGAATGCCGAAGCTGGCGACCGATTTCGGACTGCCCTCGTCAAAGAAATTGCCGGCGATAACGTATTTGCCGTCCCGCTCCAACTGATCGTCAGCGCTGCCGGTTCGGCCCCGCTCGGCGCCTTGGGAGGCGGACAGCGCAGTCCACCAGCCCGACACGATCAATTGATCTTTGTCCCGCAACGAGCTGATCAGCAGCCCGGCGGTCGGGATCGTCCATCCCAGCACCAGCAGGAACAGGCACAGATGGGTGACCATCCGCAGCGGGTGCATCATCTTGATGCCCATGATGCGCTGAGTGCTCATCGCATGCCCTCCTCTTTCTGGAACCGGCGTATGTTCCAGACCATGATCGGGATCACCGCGATCATGATGATCAAGGCGATGGTGCTGCCCTTGCCGAAATCGCCGCCGCCGCGGAACATCCAGTCGAACATCAGGTTGGCCAGGACTTCCGTGTCCCACTGACCGTTTGTCATTGCCAGCACGATGTCGAAGACCTTCAGGACGATGATGGTGATCGTGGTCCAGACCACCATCACCGTGCCCATGACCTGCGGCAGCATGATCTTGAAGAAGATCTGGAATTCGTTGGCGCCGTCGATGCGGGCGGCTTCCAGGGTCTCCGTCGGGACCCCCTTCAGCGCGGCGCTTAGGATCACCATGGCGAACGGGGTCTGGATCCAGACCAGGATCACCATCAGGAACAGGCTGTTCCAGAAGGGGATCGTGACCCAGGCTTGCGGCTCGAAGCCGAGCGACACCACCATGGCGTTCAGCAGGCCGATCTGGTCGGCATCGGGTCCGCGGAAATCGTAGACGAATTTCCAGATGACGCTGGCGCCGATGAAGGAAATCGCCATCGGCAGGAAGATGAATGTCTTGGCGACGGTGCCCCAGGCAACCTTGTCGGCCAGCACCGCCACCATCATGCCCATGATGGTCGCCATCGCCGGCACGATCAGCAGCCAGAGGAAATTATTCAGGATCGATTGCTGGAATTCGGACGGGTTGCTGAGAGACCAGTCGCTGAAGGCCCAGGCGAAGTTGCCCAGCCCGACAAAGGTCTCGCCGGTATTGTCGTACAAGGCCAGCTTGATGGTCTCGAAGACCGGATAGACCAGATAGATGCCGAGTAACAGCAGGGCCGGGCCCACGAACAACCAGGGCCGGATCGAGCCGCGGGTGGTTTCGCGGCTGAGCAGGCGTCCGTCCGCCCCTCGACGATCACGAAGGAAGGTATCGAGAGCCCAGTTGGTGCCGGAGAAATAGAGAATGCTGGCGCCGACGCCAAGCACGATGGCGACAAGGGCACTGAATAGCTGACCAGCCACGCCGTCGACCTCCGTATTGTTTGGGTATCGGCGGGCCGGGCGCTCGTAAGGAAGTACGGGACCCGGCCCACCAAAGGACCATGACTACAGGGACAACGGGGATCTACTTGATCGAGTCCCAACCACGCTGGATAGCGTTCGCGACCTCTTCGGCCGAGCTGCCGCTGACGTAATCGACCATGCCGGTCCAGAACGAACCGGCGCCGACCGATCCGGGCATAAGGTCGGATCCGTCGAACCGGAACGTCGTGGCGCCGAGCAGGATTTCGCCCTGCTTGCGCAGCGTCGCATTGGCGTAGAGGTCGACATTGACACCCTTGTGCGGCGTCAGGAAACCGCTCTGCGCCATCCAGATTTCGTTGGACAATGGCGTCTGAAGGTATTCCAGCAAGGCGCGGGTGGCCTCGTTGTCCTCGGTGATTGCCCACAGCGTCCCGGCACCAAGCACCGGATTGCCCAAATCCTCCGAATCATAAGATGGGAAGTAGAAGAAATCGGCGTCCAGCCCCATCTCCGTACCCTCCGGGAAGAAGGACGGAATGAAGCTCGCCTGTTTGTGCATGTAGCAGCGCGGCGGGACCGCGAACAAACCACCCGGGCTGTCGCGGAAATCGGTCGCGCCGACAGCGGCGGCGCCGCCATCTACCCAGGCGTCGTTCTTGGCGAACAATCCGAAGGTCTCGATGGCATTGACGATGCGCGGGTCGTTGAACGGGATTTCGTTGGTCACCCAGCCGTCATAGACCTCGGGTGGCCGGGTGCGAAGCAGCATGTCCTCGACCCAATCGGTGGCCGGCCAGCCGGTGGCGTCGCCGGAGCCAAGCCCGATACACCAAGGTGTCCCGCCATCCTCAACGATCTGGTCGCTCAGCGCGATCAGCTCTTCCATGCTCTCCGGCACTTCGTAGCCGGCATCCTCGAAATTCTCCGGCGAGTACCAGACCAGGCTCTTCACATCGACTTTGTAGAAGAAGCCGTAATAGTCCGGGTTGCCGTCCGGGCCCGGATAGGTGCCCAGATCGACCCAAGACTGCCCGGCTGCGTAGTTGTCGATCACCCATTGCCTGGTATCGTCGCCGAGCGGCGCCAGCCCGCCCTTGGCGGCCTGGTTCGCGGCCAGTCCGGGCTGCGGGAAAACCGCCAGATTTGGCGGGCTGCCGGCCTGGATGTCGATGACGATCTGCTGCTCGAAACTGTCGGAGCCGGCGAAGTTCACCGTCGCCCCTGTTGCCGCGACGAAATAGTTGAGCACGCTGTTGACCAGATCGCGGTCGGGGCCGAGCCAGGGACCGAGGATCGAAACTTCCTGTCCGCTCAGATCCATGGCTTCGAAGCGATCAAGATCGCTCCAGTGGAAGCGCGGATCTTCACCGATCTTATACATGAGGTTCTGGCCATCCTGCGCCTGCACGGCGGTCGCCGCCAGTAGCGAAAGCGCAACAGCGCCCAATGGTACGGCCTTCCGAAAAGTCATTCCTTGAGTACCTCCCAGTTGTGCTTTTGGCTCGCGGGAACTTCGGCGTCCCGATTTGACTTTTTAGCTCGGCCCATGCGGTCTTCTCGACCGCGAGCGGGAGCTTCATCGTTGTTTTGGCCGATCATTCCCTGATTGCTTAAGGAACCCGGCAAAACCTAACACTCCTATCACTGGAGTTGAAGTCTAGAAGTCGAATGCGATTAGAAGATATGGCAGAAATGCTCGAAAAATAGGCAGTTTCGGAATGAAACCGGTTGCAAGACTCTCAATTCGGACCGGGTGTTCTACGGCCGAGATTGGTTTCCAATCCCAAGCAATTCTTGCGCAATCTTGCACTGCAACCAGTACCGCCCGACACTGGTTTCAAGTGCCGGCTATTGGCGGCGGATCATCGTTCCCGCACCGCCATCGGTGAAGATTTCCAGCAGCAGGGCGTGAGATACGCGCCCGTCCAGAATCACGGCCGCTTCAACGCCGCCCTCGACCGCGCCGACGCAAGTCTCGATCTTCGGGATCATGCCGCCATGGATCGTGCCGTCGGAGATCAGGCCGCGCGCCTCTTTGGCGTTCATCTCCGGGATCAGGACCTGTTTCTTGTCCAGCACGCCGACAATGTCGGTCAGCAGCAGGAGCCGGGCCGCATTGATTGCCGCGGCCACCGCGCCGGCGACGGTATCGGCGTTGATGTTGTAAGTGTGGCCCTTCTGATCGATGCCGATCGGTGCGATCACCGGGATGAATTCGGTCTCGCGGAAGGCATCCAGTATTTCCGGATTGATGTGCGCCGGCTCGCCAACGAATCCCAGATCCATCAGCTTCTCGATGCTGCTATCCGGGTCGCGCCTGCTGCGCTGAAGCTTGCGCGCGGTAACCAGCCCGCCATCCTTGCCGGACAACCCGACCGCCCGGCCGCCGACCTCCTGGATCGCCGCGACGATGGATTTATTGATCGACCCCGACAGCACCATCTCGACGATGTCCACTGTGTCGCGGTCGGTCTTGCGCAGGCCGTCGACGAATTCCGACTGGATCTTCAGCCGCTCCAGCATCCGGCCGATCTGCGGGCCGCCGCCATGGACCACCACCGGATTGATGCCGACCTGTTTCAGCAGCACCACGTCGCGGGCGAAGTCGCGGGCCAGATCCGCATCGCCCATGGCGTGGCCGCCATACTTGACGACGAAGGTGGCGCCGCTATGCCGGCGCATGAAGGGCAGTGCCTCGGACAGGGTGTGCGCCTTGTCCAGCCATTTGCCCAGGATGGCGCTACCCGCATCCTTCGCGCTCGGATCAACCATCATTCATGTCCACTATTCCATTCGCGGCGCACTTTAACAGCCCGTTCGGGAAGGTCCAGGGTGGGGGCTTGCCGGTGATGGGCGCCGACCGTCAGGCGGCAATCGGTTCGGCGAGGGTACTCAGGGCGGCCCGCAGCTCGGCGATCCCGGTACCATCCCGGGCGCTGGTCACCATGATTTCCGGAAAGGCCGCCGGATGGCTCTTCAGCGCCACGGTTGTGTCTGACAGGCGCTGGTCCAGTTCGGCCCGGCGCACCTTGTCGATCTTGGTCAGCACGATCTGGTAGGGCACCGCCGCCTGGTCCAACATGCCCATGATGTCCTCGTCGCCGGGCTTAAGCCCGTGCCGTCCATCGATCAGGACGCAGGCGCGGCGCAGGGTAACCCGCCCCTTCAGATAACCCTTCAACAGCCGGGTCCAGGATTCCACCATGGATTTCGACACCCTGGCGAAGCCGTAGCCCGGCAAGTCGACCAGGGTCAGTCGGGCGCCGAGCTCAAAGAAGATGAGTTGCTGGGTGCGGCCCGGCGTATTGCTGGTGCGCGCCAGGGTGCCGCGCCCGGTCAGCGCGTTGACCAGGCTGGACTTGCCGACATTGGAACGGCCGCAAAAGGCGATTTCAGGCAGGCCCAATGGCGGCAGCTGGCCCAGCTTGGCGACCGCCATCGTGAACCGGCACTCCTGCGCGAACAGCAGGCGGCCGGCCTCGAGCAGTTCCGGCGTTGGTTCGGTCACTATAAGATGCCGGCAATACCGCCGCGGCGTCGATCAGCCGCGCCGGCGCGGGGCCGGTTTCGACCGACGCTTGGATTGCCGCCGCTTTGCCGTCGAACGGCGCGGTGGTTTGGGTGCCACCGGCTCCGCCGCAGGCTCGTCTTCGCCGGCTTCACCATTTGGCTTCGTTGCCGCCTCAGCTTCACTGGGCCCAGGATCGGCGCCGTTGCCGGACTCTGCCGCGGCTGGTGGCGGTACGGTTGCCGGTGCCGGTTTCACTACACCGCCGCCGATCTTCACGCCGGCGGCGCGCATGATCACGTATTGCTGGGCGATCGACAGCAGGTTGTTCCACGCCCAATAGATCACCAGCCCTGCCGGGAAGCTCGCCAGCATGAAGGTGAAGACGAAAGGCAAGGCGGCGAAGATCTTCTGCTGGATCGGATCGGTCGGCGCCGGGTTCAGCTTCTGCTGCAGAAACATGGTAATGCCCATGAGCAGCGGCCAGACGCCGATCATCAGGAAATCCGGTGGGGTGAACGGGATCAGCCCGAACAGGTTGAACAGGGACGTCGGATCCCGCACCGACAGGTCCTGGATCCAACCGAAGAAGGGCGCGTGCCGCATTTCGATGGTGACGAACAGAACCTTGTAGAGTGAGAAGAAGATCGGAATCTGCACCACGATCGGCAGGCAGCCGGAGGCCGGATTGACCTTCTCGCGCTTGTACAGCTCCATCAATTCCTTATTCATCTGCTGGCGATCCTCGCCGAACCGCTCCTTCAGCTTCTGCATCTCCGGCTGCAGCGCCTTCATCTTCGACATCGAGCGATAGGATTTGTTCGCCAGCGGGAACAGCAGAAGCTTGATCCCCACGGTCAGTATCAGAATCGAAAGCCCGAAATTGCCGACGATCCCGTTGATGTAAGCCAGCGCATAGAAGAACGGCCGCGTGAGGAAGCGAAACCAGCCCCAATCGACCGTTAGGTCGAAACGCTGAATCTCAAGGGTTTCATCGTACCCGTCCAACAGCTGGACGACCTTGGCGCCGGCATACATCCGGCTGGTCTGCTCGAAGCGGTCGCCCGGGGTGACCGTCTGCGCGTCGGTTCGCTGCATCGTCGCCAGAAACCGGTCGCGGCCGTTCGACTCGCGATGGGCGAACAGGCCGTTGAACGCTGTGTTCTGGTCCGGAATCAAGGCCACGAGCCAGTACTTGTCCGTAAAGCCGAGCCAGCCGCCCGTCGACTCCTCGCGGACTTCGCCCTCGTCGATCAGATCGTCATAATTGTGCTCGCTCAGGGTCTCATCGAAGACCCCGTAGGCGCCTTCGTGCAGAATGTAGAAGCCGAGCGTGTCCGGCGTGTCAAAGCGCTGTACCCGGCTGTAGGGAGACAGCGAAACCGTACTGTTGCCGCGGTTGATCACCCGTTGGGTGATGGAGAACATGTAATCGGCGTCGACGGAGATAACCCGCTCGAATTCCAACCCGGTACCGTTATCCCAGCGCAGGGTGAGCGGTCGCTCCACCGTCAAAGCGCCGCTATCCGCCGTCCAGTTCGTGTCCGGGCCCGGGACCGTGTGGCCGCTGCTCGCAGCCCAGCCGAAATCGGCGTAGTAGGGCCGGGGCGCGCTGCGCGGCGACAGCAGCACGATCTCCGGGCTGCCGTCATCGGTGGTCTCGTGATAATCGGCCAGGGTCAGGTCGTCGATGCGGCCGCCGGTCAGCGATAGCGAACCATGCAGGCGCGGCGTGTCGATCTTGACCCGGGCATCCGTCGTTACCGCCTCGTCGCGGCTGATGATCTCGACCACCGGCTCGCCTGGAATGGCGATCCCCTCGAGAGGCTGCTCGGTTGCGGTCGCGGTCTCTTCGGTGGCCTGCGTCGGCGGCGGCTGGTCGGGCCCATACAGATAGCCGAAGCCGAATATGATCATTGCCGATAGGACGATCGCCAGAACAAGGTTCTTCTGGTCGGACATGGACGTTCTGGCTCCTGGATCGATATTCGGTCGGTCGAAATTAGTGGTGGCCAGATGCAGACCGGCCGGTGATGTCGGTTTCTTTCGGCGTGCCTTCGGCCGGCATAACCGGATCCCAGCCGCTGCCGCCCCAAGGGTTGCAGCGTGCCATGCGCCGGGCTGCCATCAAGCCGCCCTTGATCGCGCCGTGAGCGGTTATAGCGTCCAATGCGTACTCCGAACAGGTCGGACGGAATCGGCATTCGTTGCCGATCAGCGACGACAGGCTGTATCGGTAGGCCAACACAAGGCCCTTCAGTACATGGGCAAGGGGACTCATTTTTCCAAACCTGCCGGACTTGCCGCATTCCGCCGCGTCGTCAGCTTCGCGAGTGCCTGCGCCAGATCGGCCTTCAGATCGGCATAGGGCCGCTTGAGAGTGGCGGCTCTGGCGATCAGCACCACATCGTAACCGGCGGCGCCGGACACCGGAAGGACTTCCGCCGCCGCGGCCCGCAGGCGGCGCTTCGCCCGGTTTCGGGCGACCGCGTTTCCGACCTTTCGACTGGCGGTAATGCCAAAGCGAATGCCGTGCGTCCCGTCCCTGGACTCGTTTCGGCGAGCCTGCAGCACCAAGCCCGGCGCGACCCATTTGCGCCGCGCCGCTGCCACGGCCAAAAATTCTGGACGGCGTTTCAGACGGGACAGGCCAGGGTCGTCACCTGGGGCGTCACCCGGCGGACGCGCGTCCCGGTCGCCGCGGGCTCGGCGCGTCATCGGCAGTCAGGCCGAAAGCCGCTTCCGCCCTTTGGTGCGACGGTTGGCCAGCACCCTGCGGCCGCCGACCGTCGACAGACGGGCGCGGAAGCCGTGACGGCGTTTGCGCACAATCTTGCTCGGCTGATAGGTGCGTTTCACGACACTCTCCGTAGGAAAACAATTCCGCTCTCAAGCGAGCGGCGCTTATAGGCGTTCGCCGTGCCCAAGTCAATTGGTGTTCAGGCGCATTTTCCGGGCAGAAATCCAGCGTTCACGGACTGTCTCACACCATGGTGACTGGTGGGTGAGCGGGTCGATTGCTAGATACCCCCAAGCTGGCCCGGTAAAGGCCGGTGCTATACACGTAGCGATGAGCGCGTAGGGGGCGCAATCGACACATGGATCAACCGACCGTATCGATTGGAACTCGGGAGCCGGCATCGATGATCAAGCGTTTCCTGCCGATCGGCATATTGCTGGCCGGGCTCGCGGCCTTCTTCGCGTTTGGGCTCAACGAATACATCAGCCTCGACGTGCTGAAGGAAAACCGCCAAACGCTGTTGAGCTACGTCGCCGAGAACGCGGTGCTGGCATCGCTCGTCTTCTTCCTCATTTACGCGGTGTCGGTCGCCTTCTCGATCCCTGGCGGTGCGTTGCTCACAATCGTCGGCGGGTTCATGTTCGGCATCGTATGGGGCGCCAGCCTCGTCCTGTTCGGCGCGACTTTGGGAGCGACTTGCGTCTTCCTCGCCGCCAAGACCGCGCTGGGCGATCTGCTGCGCCAAAAAGCCGGCCCCTGGATGTCCAAGCTGGAAGCAGGTTTCCAGGAGAACGCCACAAGCTATCTGCTAACCCTGCGGCTGGTCCCGGCGGCGCCGTTTTGGTTGGTCAATCTCGTACCCGCATTCTTCGGGGTTCGGCTAGGCACCTTTATCGTGACGACCTTCTTCGGGATCATTCCGGGTACGGTGGTATTTGTCAGTGTCGGCAACGGCCTTGGCGCCACCCTCGATGCCGGCGGCGATCCGGATTTCGGCATCATCTTCCAGCCCGAGATCCTGCTGCCGTTGCTCGGCATCGCGCTGTTGTCGCTGTTGCCGGTCGTCGTGAAGAAGCTGAAGGCCCGCAAGGCCTGACCCACCCTCGTCTAGTGAGACCATAGCTTTAGGAGAGCTGAGCGATGGCACAGCGCATCGATACCGATATCTGCGTGATCGGCGCCGGGTCCGGCGGACTTTCCGTGGCCGCCGGCGCGGTCCAGATGGGCGCCAAGACGGTGCTGATCGAGCGCGGCAAGATGGGCGGCGACTGCCTGAACTATGGCTGCGTGCCGTCCAAGGCGCTGATCGCCGCATCCCGCGCCGCCAACGCCGTGCGCACCGGCGCCCGGTTCGGCGTCAACGGCCATGAGCCGGAGATCGATTTCGGCGCCGTGCACGACCATGTCCACGGCGTCATCGGGGCCATCGCGCCGCATGACAGCGTCGAGCGCTTCGAGGAGATGGGCGTCAATGTCATCCAGGCATCGGCCAGCTTCGCCGACCGTCGCACGGTGGTTGCCGGCGACTTCGAAATCCGCGCCCGCCGGTTCGTCGTTTCGACCGGATCGCGGGCGGCGATCCCGCCGATCCCGGGGCTGGACCAGGTTCCCTTCCTGACAAATGAAACGATCTTCGACAACCGGATCCAGCCGGAGCATCTGATCGTCATCGGCGGCGGCCCGATCGGCCTGGAGATGGCCCAGGCGCACCGCCGGCTGGGCAGCCGTGTCACGGTGCTGGAGAAATTCTCCATCATGCCGAAGGACGATCCCGAGCTTGTCGATCTGGTCCGCAAATCGCTGATCGCCGATGGCCTCGATCTGCGCGAAGGGGCCGACATCGCCCGCATCGAAAAGAGTGGAAACGGTATCGCCGTGGTGTTGAACGAGGAGGCCGGCGAGACCCGGCTGGAGGCGAGCGATTTGCTGGTGGCCGCCGGCCGCCGGGTCAATCTTGAAGGGCTGGAACTGGAAAAGGCCGGCATCGATTACGCGCCGAACGGCATCAAGGTCGACCGCCGGCTGCGCACCAGCAACAAGCGGGTCTTCGCCATCGGCGACGTCGCCGGCGGCTACCAGTTCACCCATATGGCCGGCTACCATGCCGGAATCGTGATCCGCAACGCCTTGTTCCGCCTGCCGGCGAAGACCGAGGTGTCGGCCTTTCCCTGGGTCACCTATACCGATCCGGAGCTGGCCCAAATCGGGCTCAACGAGGCCCAGGCCCGCGCCGAAAACCAGGATATCCGGGTTCTGCACTGGCACTTTGCGGAAAATGATCGGGCCCAGGCCGAGCGCGAGACCGAGGGGATGGTGAAAGTCGTGGTCACACCGAAGGGCAAGATCCTGGGCGTCGGCATCGCCGGCCCCCATGCCGGGGAGTTGATCCAGACCTGGGTACTGGCCATGAGCCAGGGGCTGAAAATCGGCGCCGTGGCCAGCATGATCGCGCCCTATCCGACACTGGGCGAGGTCAACAAGCGCGCCGCCGGCAGCTTCTATACCCCCAAGCTGTTCAGCGACCGAACCCGCAAGGTGGTGCGCTTCCTGTCGAAGTTCGGATAGGCGCCAGGGCTCTATCGCAACGCGTGGACCGTGAGCCGTAATGCTCGGTAGAATGGTCCCATGGACGATACGATTCGAGATCGAGAGGCCGAGCCGGCCCGCGACGCCGAAGGCATTCAGCGCCGATGCACCCGATTTCTGTCTTACGATCCGCCTCGCCCGGCCAAGGATCGGCTGCAGGGCTTGGCCGACTACATCGATGCGGAGGCGGAACCCGACAGGCTGGGATCGGGACCGCTTATCGAAGATCTGGAGCGCCGGGTCGCGGATCTGTTCGGCAAGCCGGCGGCGGTTTTTATGCCGAGCGGCAGAACGGCGCAGCTGATCGCCCTGCGCCTGTGGTGCGAGCGGTCCGGGCGGGATGCCATCGCCATCCATCCGCGATCCCACATCGAACTTGACGAGGGCAGGGCCTATCAGTTCGTGCACGGGCTGAAATCGGTGGCGTTGGGGGACGAGAACCGCCAAGTGACGGCGGAGGACATCGATGCGTTGGACGGGCCGGTCGGCGCCATTTCGATCGAGTTGCCCTTGCGGCGGCTGGGCTGGTTGTCGCCCCGTTGGACGGACCTCATGGCAATTTCCGAGCGGGCGCGGACCAAGGGGCTGCCTTTGCACGCCGATGCCGCGCGGATATGGGAGGTCCAGCCCGTCTATGAACGGCCCCATGCCGAGATCGCGGCGCTGTTCGACTCGCTCTATGTCTCTTTTTACAAGGGGCTCGGCGCACCGGCCGGCGCCGCTCTGGTCGGGCCGGAAGATTTGATCGCCGAGGCAAAGATCTGGCAGCGCCGGATGGGTGCGCGCCTCAACACCCTGTACCCCTTCGTGGTGGCGGCCCGGAAGGGGCTGGACGAAAGACTGCCGCGGATGCCGGCATATCTCGCCAAGGCGAGAGCGATCGCGGACGCTCAGCGTGGCGTGCCCGGGGTCCGGGTGACGCCCGACCCGCCTCAGTGCAATGCGATGCAGGTGGTGCTGGATGGCGACCAAGCCCATCTCGACGAGGCACGGCTCGACGTTGCCGAAGAGACAGGGATCTGGCCGTTTGGCATGGCGGTGACATCGCCGATCCAGGGTTTGGCAATCTTTGAGATCACCGTCTGGGATGGCGCCTTCCATCTTACCGAAGACGAAATCGTCAAATGCATCGGCTGGCTGGCGGAACGCCTTCGCGTTCGCGGTGATCTAACAGTGGCCGGCGCCTGAAAATTCGAGAACCAATGGCGCCGATCGCTGGCCGTCCGCGATTGGACGATGCCGCGCCCGGCGTGCTATGACGAATCCGGCTTCCGCGAACTAAAGGGCCCCGTCGTTCCATGTCGATGCCTGGCTTCACGCGCAGCCTTTCGGCCCGTCTTCTGGTGATGACGGTGCTATTCGTCATGGTCGCCGAAGTGCTGATCTATACGCCGTCGATCGCCCGCTTCCGACTGAACTGGTTGGACGAGAAGCTGGCGGCGGGCCACTTGGCCACGCTGGCCCTGGTTGCCACCCCTCAGGGCATGGTGACGGAAGAGCTGCAAAGCGAACTGCTGGACCATGTCGACGCCTACATGGTCGATCTGCGCCGTCCGGCAACGGACAGCTACGTTTACATGCTCGGCAGCACCATGCCGCCCATCGACCTGACCGTCGATCTGCGCGAGCGCGGCTGGGTGCGGCTGATCATGGACGCGTATGAGAGCTTGCTCCAAACCCAGAACAGGGTACTGAAGGTCGCCGGCTACTCGCCGCAGGACGACGACGCCTTCGTTGAGATCATTCTTGACGAGGAACCGCTGACCCGGGCGCTGGTCGACTTTTCCAACCGTATCCTTGGCCTGTCGATCGTGATCTCGCTGATCACCGCGGGGCTGGTCTTCCTGTCCCTGCGCTGGCTGATGGTGCGGCCGATGGCGCGGTTCACCGAGAAGATGATCGCCTTTCGCGACGATCCGGCAGATGCCGACAACGTCATCGTGCCGACCCTGCGCCGCGACGAGTTCGGCGTCGCCCAGCGCGAGCTCCACGACATGCAGATCGCCGTCCGCAACGCGATCACCCAGCGCGGCCGGCTGGCGGCCCTGGGCACGGCGGTGACCAAGATCAATCATGATCTGCGCAACATCCTGTCGACCGTCTCGCTGCTGTCCGAGCGGCTGGCCTCGGCGCAGGATCCGGAGACCAGGGCGACCGCCCCGCGATTGATGGACGCCATCGATCGGGCGGCGGATCTGTGCCAGCACACGCTGGATTATACCCGCGAAGGCGGGCCGCCCTTGCACCGGTCGTCCTTCGAGTTGCGGCAACTCGTCGACGAGGTCGAGACCGATATGGCGCCGGTGGTAAATGGGCAGTCACGCTGGGTCAACGAGGTGCCGGAAGCGTTCGAGGTGGTCGCCGACCGGGATCAGTTGCGGCGGGTGCTCGTCAATCTCGGGCGCAACGCGTTCGAGGCCGGCGCGCAGACCGTGACCATCAGCGCGAAGAACGCAGCCGGGGGCATCGCCGTCAGCCTGCATGATGACGGGCCCGGGCTGCCGTTGCGCGCCCGCGAGCATCTGTTCAAGCCCTTCGCGGGGACCGTCCGTGCGGGCGGCACCGGACTCGGCCTGGCGATCGCCCGAGAGATCATGGTCGCCCATCGCGGCGATCTGCGACTGGTCGAAAGCGGCGATCAGGGCACGGTCTTCGAAGTCGATCTTCCGGCAGCCTGAATTTGACCTGGGACCCACGGCAGTATCTCGCCTTCGCCGGACCCCGCATGCGACCGATTTGGACATATGGGACACGGAGTATCTCTACGTGCCGTCCGGCGGCGACCCCGTCTTGGATTGAGTCCGGGGAACAGCCCTGCTACCCGTATTCGATGCGCTGGCGGGTGAGGAACGGGACTCGTTTCTCGCCGAGTATGAGGCACGGTTGGATCAGGCCTACCCGAAACGGGCTGACGGAAAGACCCTCTTCCCCTTCCGCCGGTTGTTCCTGATCGCTTGGCGGGGTTAGCCGCGACTGTCCCGTGTCAGTGATGGAGAGGCTTGCACAGGAGGACCTTGCTCAATTGGTGGCCCTGAGCCTGCAACTGGCCATGCAAGGGGGTCGGCCGGTGGTTCTGCAGCAGAGTGTGAATGGCTTGGCATTTGTGGCGTTCGGCCATCGTCTCCATCGCCTCGATCAGCGTTTGCGCCGCGCCGGCAGGGCCGAACAAATCCATGACCGCGAAATTGTCGACCACCAGCAATTCGCCGTGCAGCAGGCTGCGGTCCGTCCAGTGGCAGAACAATCCCCGGATGTAGCCGCCATGCTGGGCGGTCATCACGCCGCTTGCCGGATTCGTGGCGATGATCAGCTTGCGCGCGTAACGGCGCCACTCTTTCAGGCTGAGCGCCGGGATCTGGGTCTGAACGATCGGATAAGCCTGGTCGATCCTATCCGGGCCAAGTGGTAAAGCTGACGGTGTCTCGGGCATCGCACGATCTTTGCGGTTTCCGCACGGATGCTGGACCACCCGTCCGAGTGGTGCGATGATGCAGATCAAGGGAACCGAGCCTGCATTGTGGCAACGCCGCGTTAATTGCGATTTTGCTAATATTCGGATAAACTGAGTGTTCCACATGAGGCCCAAGGACCCTCGACCATGGCGCCGATAAGCATCGCCCCGAAGCCCTCTCCGGCCGATACCGACGTGAATCCGTGCAGCGCCTGCCCGGTCCGCGAGTTGACTGTCTGTGGAGCACTGGAGCACACGGAACTGTCGCGCATGGCCGACATCGTGCGCACCAAGCATCTGGCGCCGCACGCCACATTGTTCAGCGAAGGCGACGATGCCAACTGCGTCTACAACGTCACCGCGGGCACCGTGAAACTTTACAAGCTGCTGCCCGACGGCCGCCGGCAGATCACCGGCTTTCTGTTCACCGGCGATTTCCTTGGGCTGTCGTTGCACGATCGATTCGCCTATTCCGCCGAGACGGTGACACCGGTATCGCTTTGTCAGTTTCCCCGCCGCCGGATCGAACAGTTGTTGGAGGAATTTCCCAAGCTTCAGCAGCGGCTGTTCACCATGGCCTCCAACGAATTGGAAGCGTCGCAGGACCAGATGCTGCTGCTCGGCCGCAAAACGGCGAAAGAGAAGGTGGCGTCGTTCCTGCTCGGCATGTCGCGGCGCCTGCACCGGCGAGGTCAGAAGGACAACCCGGTACCGATTCCCATGAGCCGGTCGGATATCGCCGACTATCTCGGTCTTACGACCGAGACCGTCAGCCGAACCTTCGCCGCACTTAAGTCCAGACAGGTGATCCGCCTGCTCGAAGGCAACAAGGTCGATCTGGCCGACCGTGAAACGCTGCTGGAACTGGCGGAAGGTGGCTGACCGCGGCGTTTCCGTCCCGTGATCCGTCCGGGACCTCGTAACCTCATCACCGATATCGAGGGCATCAGCGTCGGCAATGCCCAGGACGATTCGGCGCGTACCGGCACAACGGTAGTACTGCCGGAATGGCGGGTCGTCGCGGGTGTCGATGTGCGCGGCGGTGCGCCGGGCACCCGGGAAACCGATGCGCTGGATCCCTCAGCGCTGGTAGACGCCATCGACGCGGTGGTCCTCAGCGGCGGTTCGGTATTCGGGCTCGACGCCGCGTCCGGCGTCGCGGGCTGGCTTGCGGCAAAGGGCCGGGGCTATGCGGTTGGGGACGTCACCGTTCCCATCGTGCCTGCGGCGATCCTGTTCGATCTGGCGAATGGTGGCGACAAGGGCTGGGGCCGCGATCCGCCCTATCGGGAGCTGGGTGTCGCGGCCTGTGCGGCGGCAGCGGCGGATTTCGATCTCGGCAATCATGGCGCCGGTTATGGCGCCAAGGCCGGTGCCCTGAAGGGCGGGCTGGGCAGCGTGTCCGCGATCGACGACGATACTGGAATTGCCGCGGGCGCGTTGGTGGCGGCGAACCCGGTCGGCGCGGTGGTGATGCCGGGGCAGGACTGCCTTTGGGCCTGGATGCTGGAACTCGACGGTGAGCTCGGCGGACAGCCGCTCCCGACCGGGCCCGTGCCGCCGACGATCGACCTGCCGGCTCACCGGGACGTGGCTGCCCTGCCAGGCGCCAATACGGTGATCGGCGTGGTGGCGACGAATGCCGAACTCACCAGGGCGGAGGCCCGTCGGATCGCCATGGCGGCACAGGATGGCATCGCCCGTGCCGTCCGGCCCGCCCATACGCCTTTCGACGGCGATACCCTTTTTGTCCTGGCGACGGGATCCCTGGCGTTGCCATCGCCCAGACCGTCGGCCTTGGCCCGGTTGGGCGCCATGGCGGCCGACGCGGTCGCCCGGGCCTTGGCGCGCGGCGTCTTTGCCGCCGAAACACTGGGCGACAAGCCTGGCTATCGCAGTGTTCACGGGCATGCTCTGACGCCGCCGGCCTGAATCGTCGGGCCCACCGGGGTTGAACAGGCCGGCGACAACGGCGCAGTATTTGAGGAACGGGCCCAGACGTGCCCGGCATAGCCACCAGGCAGAGTTCAGGGGAGTATCAGGAAGATGAACAATTTGCGCCTGCTTGCGGCAGCCTTCGCCGTGGTCCTGGCATCCGGGACAGCGTTGGCCGCCAAGGATTCAGCGGTCATCGGCATGACCCTGGAACCGCCGCATCTCGATCCGACTGCCGGCGCCGCGGCGGCCATCGATGAGGTGGTCTACGCCAATGTCTTCGAAAGCCTGACCCGCATCAATGAGCGCGGCGAGATCCTGCCGGGCCTGGCGGAGAGCTGGACGGTGTCCGATGACGGGCTGGTCTATACCTTCACCTTGCGTGGTGGCGTCAGCTTTCATGACGGTTCGAGTTTCGACAGCGCGGATGTGAAGTTCTCGCTCGACCGGGCGCGTTCGGAAGATTCGGTCAACGCCCAGAAGGGCTATTTCGCCGCCATCGCCGACGTCGAAGCGCCGTCGCCGGACACGGTCGTCGCCCGGTTATCTCGGCCGGACGGATTGTTCCTCTTCAATATGGGTTCCGGCGACGCCTCGATCGTCGCGCCCGAAAGCGCCGATGGCAACAAGACCAGCCCGGTCGGCACCGGGCCGTTCAAGCTTGCCCGTTGGGTCGAGGGTGACCGTGTCGAGCTCTCGCGGAACTCGGATTTTCGCGACCCGGCCGCCGTCCGGCTGAACAGCGTGACCTTCCGCTTCATCGCCGATTCAGCGGCCCAGGTGGCCGCCTTGCTCGCAGGCGATGTCGATGCGATCCCGAATATGGGGGCACCGGAGACCCTGGCCCGATTCGAGAGCGATGCGCGCTTTGCGGTCGTCGTCGGGACCACCGAGGGCGAGACGGTCATGGGCGTCAATCACCGCCGGGCGCCATTCAGCGATGTTCGGGTGCGCCAGGCGATCGCCCACGCTATCGATCGACAGGAGGTGGTCGACGGTGCGATGTTCGGCTTCGGCACGCCGATCGGCAGCCATTTCGCGCCGCATAACCCGGCCTATGTCGACCTCGCCGGCCGCTATCCGCACGATCCGGACCGGGCTCGCGCTCTGCTGGCCGAAGCCGGCTACCCCGATGGCTTCGACATGACCTTCAAGCTGCCGCCGCCGCCCTATTCCAGGCGGGGTGGCGAGATCATCCAGGCGCAATTGGCAGCGGTCGGCATCCGGGCCGAGCTGGAGCCGGTGGAGTGGGCGCAATGGCTGGAGCAGGTCTTCCGCGGTTATGATTACGACATGACCATCGTCTCGCATACCGAGCCCTTGGATATCGGCATCTACGCCCGCGGCGGCGCGTACTATTTCGGCTATGAGAACGACGACTTCAACGATGTGATCGCCAAGCTGGATGCGGCGACGGACCCGGCGGAGCGCGGCCGGCTCTATGGTCAGGCGCAGCGGATCCTGGCCGATGACGAGGCCAGTATTTTCGTTTTCCAGCTCGCCAAGATCGGTGTCCGCAACGCCAAGCTTATGGGCATGTGGTCGAACAGCCCGATCCAGGCAAATGACGTGACCGGCGCCTATTGGGCGGAGTGACGTCGGACAGAAAAAGGGCGGACCGTCCTCATGGGATGGTCCGCCCTTTTGGTTTGCCGGCCTGTTCGCCCTAGAGATTCTCGTAGAGATGCACGGCCGTGTTGAGGGGCTCGATCATCCGGTGGGTGACGTGGGACACCGTGGCGATCGAGCGCTCATCGACTGCCTCACCGGAGGACACGCGCAGCAGGATCGGCCGGACCTGGGTCCACAGCTGCTGGATCTCGTACAACTCCGCGCCGATGTCTTCATTCGGCGCCGGCAGCAGCCGCAACTCGGCGTCGCCGTTGATCAAGCCGGTCAGGGTCCGTTCGAAATTCCGGGTGGCCAAACCAAGCTGCTCGCGGTTTTCAGCCTCGTGATAATGGTAGGCGATCGCCAGCATTTCGCCGAGCATGAGCTGGGGAAAGTTCCGGAGCTGGCCGGAGCCATTCAGCGTGGTGGACAGGATCGAGTGAGTTTCGCCGCCATGCGAGTACTGCTCGAAGGCGTCAATCATATCGTCGACTGACCCGATCATCAGTGTGTGGATATCCTCCAACTCGCGGATATAGGCTTCCTCGACATCGGACGATGCCTGGACCGCCGCGACAATGTCGGCGATGGTCGCACTGTATCGCGGCCAATACGCCTCGACCCTGTCGAGTTGGCTCAGTACCTCCGGTGTCGTGACCGCCACCAGACCCATCTCCGCGTCGCCGTCACGCAGTCCGCGCAGCGTGTGGTCGAAGAGTTCATGTGCTTCCTGAATCTCGCGAAGGTTCTCCTCAGTATCGATGCCCAAGACGGCCAGCATGGTGCCGTTGGTCATCTGCTCGACCAACATCCATTCCTGAGAGGCCAGGCTGATCGACCGGTTGAGGGTCGAGCGCGCGTCGGCCGGGGTCGCCATCAAAACCAGAGCGAGTCCGGCAAGGAACGCGGAAGCAACAATGTCGGTCAATCCAGAATTCGAATTGGCGGTATATGTACGCATTGGAACTATCCCCTTGCTGGCGGAAAGGCCCCCTTTGGTGCCCTGCCGCCGATCTGTTTCCTTGCCTTGTCGTAGGGCCTCTGGATTTGAGCTTTGACGGAAAGCTGCGATCCGAATTTAAACCAGACCAAGCAAGAGTGTCAGTCGTGAATTTGCCAGATATTTGTATAAACAATGTTAAAAAGATTGCTTAATCTAAATTAATGTTTGTGATTATTTCGATCGCAATCGTAGTTTCACGTCCTAAATCTTGACCCCATGTGGTTTTTGTCAGCCCTACCCTCGGAAATCTGGCCCGAGAACAACTAATACTAGATATTCGGATGACGTAACTGTCGAACCGGGAGCGGGGGTTTTGGCTGTGAGGCAATAGCAGTCTGTCAGGCCAAAGTCCGACAGGCTGCTGGCATTGCGATTACGCGGTTGGCGGTCGATGGTGTTCGAATTCCATGGACACCGGTCCGCGGATCGCCACACTGAAACCGCCGGACCATGCTGAGCTTTCTGATCCGCCGATCCCTGACTTTGCTCCTCACGCTGCTGGCGGCATCGCTGGTGGTGTTCTTGGTGCTCGAGGTGCTGCCGGGCGATCCCGCGCTGCTGATGCTGGGAACAGAGGCCCGCGACGATACTCTGGCAGCGCTACGGGCCCAGATGGGCCTCGATCGCCCGGCGGTCGAGCGTTACGTACTGTGGATCGGCGGGTTTCTGACCGGAGATCTCGGCGAAAGCTATACCTATTCGGTGCCGGTGGCGAAGCTGGTCGCCGACCGCTTGGCGATCACCCTGCCCCTGGCGCTGATGGCGCTGACAATGTCGACGATCCTGGCCCTGCCGCTGGGCATGCTGGCGGCGGCGCAGCACAACCGGCTCGGCGACTATGCGGTGATGGGGTTCAGCCAGCTCGGTATAGCGGTGCCGAATTTCTGGCTTGGCATTGTGCTGACCCTGATCTTTTCCGTCGGCCTGGGCTGGTTCGGCTCCGGCGGATTCCCCGGATGGCAGGACGGCCCAGGCCCGGCATTGCATGCGTTGCTGCTGCCGGCGATCGCCCTGGCGCTGCCGGAGGCGGCGATCCTGGCCCGGGTCAGCCGCTCGGCGATCCTGGAGACCCTGCGCGAGGATTACGTGCGCACGGCGCGGGCGAAGGGCCTCGGCGGCGCGGCCATCCTGCGCCGCCACGTCCTGCGCAACGCGTTGATCCCGGTGATGACCATCATCGGGCTGCAATTCGCCTTCCTGATGGCCGGGGTGATCGTGGTGGAGAACGTCTTCTACCTGCCCGGCCTGGGCCGCCTCACCTATCAGGCGGTGACCCAGCGGGATTTGATCGTGGTCAAGAACGTGGTGGTGCTGCTGACCGCCCTGGTGGTGGGGGTCAACCTGCTGATCGACGTGATCAACGCCGCCATCGATCCGCGGCCGAGGACGCTTTAGCGATGGCAAATTCAGTGCTGCCCTCACCCGGCTCGCTTCGCTCGCCACGCTCTCCCAGAGGGAGAGGGCGGGCGGCGCGAATGCGGCGACCGGGTGAGGGCAGCACCGCCCCATCCACCAACCCCAGCGGTCGCCCATGCGCCCCCTGACCCTCCTGTTCCGCCACCGCAGCCTCGGCCTGGGCACGCTTCTCACCGCGCTTCTCATCGCCATGGCGCTCATCAGCCTCGCCTGGACACCCTATTCCACCACCGGCATCTCGGTCCGCGAGCGGTTGCAGGGGCCGAGCCTGGCCCATTGGCTGGGCACCGACCATCTCGGCCGCGACACCCTGTCCCTGGTCATGGCCGGGGCGCAGAACTCAATCGCGGTCGGGCTTGTGGCGGTCGGCATCGGGCTGCTGATCGGCGTGCCGCTCGGTCTGCTGGCGGCGTCGCGTCGCGGCTGGCTGGATCAAGTCATCGGCCGGGTGGTCGACCTGACCTTCGCCTTTCCGGCGATCCTGACGGCGATCCTGATCACCGCCCTGACCTCGCCCGGCGCGGTCAACGCCATCGCCGCCATCGGCATCTTCAACATCGCGGTGTTCGCCCGGGTGTCGCGCGCCGCCGCGATCCAGGTCTATGGCCGGGAATTCGTGCGCGGCGCCATGGCGCTCGGCCGCACCCGCTTCGACGTGGCAATCCACCACGTCCTCCCCAACATGCTGAGCCCCCTCATCGTCCAGGCGACGATCCAGTTCGCAATCGCCATCCTCGCCGAGGCGGCGCTCAGCTATCTCGGTCTCGGCACTCGCCCGCCGCAGCCAAGCTGGGGCCGCATGCTGCTGGACGCCCAGACCCACATCTATGTGGACCCCGGCCAGGCGATCTTCCCCGGCCTCGCCATCGCGCTGGCGGTGCTCGGCCTCAACCTGCTCGGCGACGGGTTGCGCGACATGCTCGACCCGCGCCTGAGGATCTTCCGGGCGGGGTAGCGACGCTATTTCACCACCAGTTCCAGCGGCGCCTGTGTCAGCGGCGTGCAGCCGTCGCGGATGACCTCGACCGTCTGTCCGCTGGTCATCGCCAGCCCGGCATCGCTGTCGAAGACGATGATGTGGATGAAGAATACCATGCCCTCGGCGGCCGGTTCGGTGTTGCCGTGGAAGAACATCGGCCAGTCCATCCAGTTCGGCGCGTAGGTGGCGCCCAGGCTATAGCCGCAGGCGTTCATCCGGTGTGGGGCGAAGCCGGCGGCGTCCAGCGCGGCGGCATGGGCGTCGAACACCTCGCCGATGGGCCGGCCGGGTTTCAGTGCCGCCTTGCCGGCTTCCAGGGACCCGACGGCGGCGGCATGCATGGCTTGCTGGCGCGGCGGTGGTTCGCCGATGCGGATCGTGCGCATCAGGCAGGCATGGTAGTGGCGATAGACCCCGGCGAATTCCAGGGTCAGCTGGTCGTCCGCCTCCAGATGCCGGCGGCCGGTGAAATAGCGGCACATCAGTGCGCCGGGGCCGGAGCCGATGATGGTCTCATTGGCCGGATCGTCGCCGCCGCCGGAGAACACCGCCCCCTGCATGGCCGCCAGGATGTCGCCCTCGAAGGCGCCGGGGGCCGCCAGCCGCACTGCCTCCGCATAGGAGGCGTCGGCCAGTTCTGCGGCGCGGCGAACGTAGGCCAACTCCGCCGGGCTCTTCACCAACCGCAGCCGCGAGACCAGATCCGACGCATCTTCCAAGGCGCAGACACCGTCCAGCGCCGAACGCAGCCGGAAGCCCAACGCCGCCGTCAGCCCGTAGGCGTTCCACTCCACGCCCAGCTTCGCGCCCTTTGCGCCGCATTCCTCCAGGATCGCGATCAGCGCCGATTCCGGTGTCGCCCCGGCCTCGTCGACCCATACCCGCACATCCTCGATCACCGAGGTGAAGTGGGCCTGGCGCAAATCCGGCGCCCGGGTCAGCAGGGTCATTGCCCCGTCGGCGCCGAGATACAGGCATTGGAAATAGACATAGCCGAAGGTGTCGTAGCCGGTCAGGTAGTACAGGCTCTCCTGCCGGAACAGCAGCATGCCGTCGAGTCCGCGCGCGGCCATTGCGGCGCAGGTCTTTTTGCGGCGGGCGTCCAGTTCGGTCTCTGCAAAGTGTATCGGCATCAGGTGAAGCTCGCGATCTCGGTGAGCGGCTTCTTGGTGATCGCCGGCACGGTGGCGTCCGGTGCCGGGTGGCCGGCGACCAGGATCATCACCGCCCGCTCATTGACCGGACGGCCGAGGATCTCGCGCAGGAACTTCATCGGGCTCGGCGTATGGGTCAGGGTCGCCAGGCCGCAACGGTGCAGGGCGGCGATCAGGAACCCGGTGGCGATGCCGACGCTCTCCTGAACATAGTAATGTTTCACCCGCTCGCCGTCGGGTCCCAGCCCGTAATTCTGCTGGAACACCACGATCAGCCAGGGGGCGGTTTCCAGGAACGGCTTGTTGGCATCGGTGCCCAGCGGCGCCAGGGCCTCCAGCCAGTCGTTGCCCGCCTTGCCGCCATAGAAGGCCCGTTCTTCCTCTTCCGCCGCCTCGCGGATACGCCGCTTGGTCTCCGGGTCGCCGACCACGGCGAAATGCCAGGGTTGCATGTTTGCGCCCGACGGCGCGGTGCCGGCGGCGGCGATGCACTGCTCGATGACCGCGCGCGGCACCGGCCGGTCGGAATAGTCCCGGACCGTGCGACGTCGCCGGATCTCGGCCAGGAAGGTGTCGGCGCGTTGCTGCATCTCCTCGCCCGAACGCTCCGGCATCGGCTCAAGGGGGATCAGTGGAAGGGTGGTCACGGGCAGTCCTTGCGAAGTGGATGGCGGAAGAAGGGTCAAGACCGTGAAGCAACCCTATCCCGTCAGACGTTGGTAGATGAAGCGCTTCCGGCCCGCCGCCGACCGGATCTGGATGGTAAGGGGAACTTCCGCCGACAGAGGACCTTCAGGGTGACGGAGGTAAAGCGAATTCCGGCAGTGTGAACAGCTCGACCGGCTCATCGATGCCGCGCAGGGCATGTCGGCCAAGGCTTGCCATCGGATTGTCCGCCGCCATGGCGGCGTCGGCGAATGTGGCGGACGCCAGCACCGGGCAGCCCAAGGTCTTGCACATCGATTCCATGCGGCTGGCGGCGTTGACCGTCGGGCCGATCACCGTGAAATCGAGGCGATCCGGCGCGCCGATATTGCCGTAGACCACATCTCCGATGGCCAGCGCCACGCCGAAATCCGGCGCGGGCAGACCGGCCGCCTTGCGTTCTCCGGCCAGGGCCGCCATCCCGGCCCGGGCGGCGCGGACGGCGTTCAGGGCGGCGTTCGCGGCGCGGGCGGTGTCGCCATCCTCGATCGGGAAGATGGCCAGCAAGCCGTCGCCGATGAATTTCAGGACCTCGCCCCGGAACGCCTTGATCGGGCCCGCCAGCCGCTCGAAATGAGCGTTCAGCAGATCGATCGTCTGATCGCTGGGCATCTTCTCCGACAGGGCGGTGAAGCCGCGCAAATCCGACAGCCAGAGGACCGCGTCGATGGTCTCGCCGCTGCCGCGATGGATCTCGCCGGCTAAAACGCGGGCGCCGGAACGTTTGCCCAGATAGGTTTCCAACAGCACGCCGGCGGTCTGCCGGGTCACAAGCGTTTCCAACGGGCCCGCCAAGGCCTCCGCCACATCGGTCAATGCCGCCACCGCGTCATCGGGAAAGCCCGAAGGCGCGTCGGTGGCCCAGGCGATGCGGTGCCGTTGCCCGTCCCCGCAGACGACCGGACAGGTTAGGAAATCTGTCGCCCCGGCCTCGGCCAGCGCCGCAACGGCGGTGTCGGCCTGCATACCCGGCGCCTGCGGAAGCCGAATCCGCTTCGGCGCCATATCGGGCACCGCGGTGGTCGGGGCCGACGGCCCGCTGCCGAACGGCAGCCCGATGTGGAAACGCGGGATTTCGACGACACGCCCGGTGTCCCGCTTCCATTCAAAAGACGACTCCGCGACAAGCGGGTGCAACGCATGCACGTCCAGGCGGCCGTACTGGACCGGCGCCAGATCGGCGTCGAGGCGGCGGCATAACCCTTCCAGCAGGCTGGCTAGTGTCCCGCCCTTGGTGCCTTCGCGCATCAACCAATCCAGGATGGAGGATGCCATCGGCCGTGTGGCGGAACCAATCCGTCTTTCGATCATCGGTACCGTCGTTCCTGCATATGCGGTGTCATCGCAGCATAGCGGCATTGCGAAGCGCGTGGTCGGATGAATAATGTAAGTTGACGCTTACGTAAGTATATGCTTACAATAATTTCATGGACGAGGCGTTGCGGGCACTGGCGGATGGAACGCGGCGTCGCATCCTGTCGCTGGTCAGCGATCGGGAGCGGACGGCGGGGGAAATTTCCGCCCATTTCGACATCAGCCGCCCGGCCGTTTCGCAGCATCTGAAGGTGTTGCTCGACTCGGAGCTGGTGCTGGTACGCGCGGAAGGCACCCGCCGGCACTATCGGCTCAACTGGCAATCCATGGGTGCCGTGCGGACCGGGCTTGAGGCGTTCTGGGATGAGCGCCTTGACCGGTTGAAAGAGGCGGCCGAGGAAGTTGAGCGGGAAAATGGAAGGAAACGGACATGAATGCAGGTAATGGTGCGACCGGGGGGATGGTCCGGCGTGAGGTCTTCATCGAGGCGGCCCAGGCAACGGTGTTCGCCTTCTTCACCGATCCTGACAAGATGAGCCGGTGGATGGGTGTGTCCCATGAGCTGGATCCGCGAGAAGGCGGCATCTTCCTGGTCGATGTGCGGAACGGGAATGTCGCCAAGGGGGAATTCCGCGAGGTCACGCCCAATTCGCGGCTCGTCTATAGCTGGGGCTGGGATTCCGAAGACAGCAGCGTGCCGCCGGGCTCGTCGCTGATCGAAGTCGATCTGGCGCCGAAGGACAACGGCACCTTGCTGATGTTCACCCATTCCGGTCTGCCGGAACCGGCGGTCGCGCCGCACGGTCAGGGTTGGGATCACTATTTGGGCCGGCTGACCATCGCGGCCGCCGGCGGCGATGCCGGGCCGGATCCGATGATCGGCGGCTGAATTTTCCGCCCCGGGGCGCAAGCCTGGATGGAGCTGTAGAACGGATGGCAGTGGCGGACGACCTGCCCGCAAAAATAGAAAGTCGTCACTGTACAACTTTTGACTGCATTTCGTCGCGCCGCTGCGATTGCTGGTGGCGGCGTCAGCGCACTCTTCGGGCAGTGCACGGGTAACTCTTTCTAATTGGAATATTTATAAGAGTTTCGCAGCACTCCTTGAAACGCTTGCGGTTTTGCAAGGCTGCGTGGGCATTTCCCGATACGCCGACAGGGACGGTTGAAAAAATCTTTGTTTGTTAGGAATTTGCTAAAATTTTGCCGATAGGATTTTGTCAACGAACATGGACCAACAATCGCCAAATGGCACCGACGAGATCATCGATGCAAACAAGCCCAACTCAATCGACCGTGGAAAACCGCGAAGGCCTGATCCGTCTCAAGGACGCAGCCGACCGGGAACACATCTTCGCCCCCTATCGCATGGACACCGCACTGCCCAGGGCCGCAGGCCTGATTGCCTTTGTCAGGCCGGCGCGCGGCGGTCTGGTCAAAGAGCGCGGCATGATCAGCCCACCTTGCTGGGAAGTGCTCTATATCGAGCAATCCAGCGATGTGTCCGATCGCGCCGGCGGATATTTGCGCCGGACAGAGGCGCGCAATCTGGGCGCCACTCTGGTCATGGTGCGTTGGATGCCGGGTTCCGACGAAGAGGAACGCCAGGACATCGAGAGCATGCTGATCAAGGCCCACGACCCCGCCTTGAACAGTCGACCTGAGAAGGATCCGATGGCGGCGGTTCTCGGCCTGCCCTGGTAGCGGGCGGTTCCGTTCAAAAGAAAACGCGCTAGATCGGGATGATTTGAAGTCGACTCGACTTCAAATCTGAATCCCGCTCTGGTCCAATGTTCTAGAGAACGATTCAGAGATGAGGTCACCTGACCTCATCTCATCGTGCTCTAGTGTCATGGTTTCGAAGTTCGGCACATTTCATGTGCCGGATTTCGGAAGCTGAATGACACTAGAATCATACAGTTAGTGTCCCTTTGATACTGCAATTCGCTCATGCGAATTTCAGGATCGGGACACTAGCGGCCGCGCAGCTCGGAGATCGGCTGGCGGTACTGCGGTTCGATATCCCAGGGGAAGAAGATCCAGGTGTCCTGACTGACCTCGGTCACGAAGGTGTCGACCAGCGGCCGTCCCGCAGGCTTGGCATAGATGGTCGCGAAATGGGCTTTCGGCATCATCTCCCGCACCAGCTTCGCCGTCTGCCCGGTATCCACCAGATCGTCGACGATCAGCCAGCCCTCGCCGTCGCCCTCAGGCCGCTTGAGCACCCGCGGCGCGCGCTGGTCCTGATGGTCGTAGCTGGCCACGCAGACCGTATCGATCAGCCGTACATCCAACTCCCGAGCCAGGATCGCCGCCGGCACCAGCCCACCGCGGGTGATCGCCACGATACCTTCCCACGGCCCGGCTTCGGCCAGACGCCAGGCCAGCGCCTTGGCGTGGCGATGCAACTCCTCCCACGAAACCGGAAAGCTCTTGCTGAATTCCGCACCCTCGGTCACGACCACTCTCCCCAGACCTGTCCTCGCCCAACCCCGGCGACCGACGGTCTTATAGACGAGCCGTCTGGGAGCGGCAACGCGCGACGACAGGCTGATACGTTATCCGCCAACGCGGAAAATGCGGTAGTGCCGTCTGAACCTATTGTCTCTATGTGGTTCGATCGTCGCTCTTGCGCAGGGTGACGCCGCTGATCCGCCAACTGCCGTCAGGCTGTCTCTCCATATAGTAATAGGCGAGAACCGGCACCCCGTCGGGACCGACGAACAGTACCCTCTGCGCCAGTTCGCCCTGGTCGATGACCAGATCGAGGAACTGAACCTCGCGGGGCCGATAGACCGCCGCATAGCCCGACCGGACCATCTGCATGAACCGGTCCGGCGTGCCGAACATCGACTGGATGCCGGGCGAGGCAAAGCTGAACGCCTTCGCCGCCTGATCGGCCTGGAGCGCCGCGAGCTGACTCTGAATGACGGCCACGATCGCATTGCCATCAGCCCCGGGCGGGTCGTTGGCCTGCCCCCTTGCCGGCATGGTCGATACCGCCGTCAGCGCGGCGAACAGGAGAAGGATCGCGAATGGCGTGCGGATTTGGGGCATTGCGGACCTCGTGACCGAATTCGGCTTACCGAGGGAATTGGCGCGGCCTGGCGACAAGTCCAGCCCAATACGCGGATCGATCAACGGACGTATAGATGCACCTCGGCGCCGATGGCGGCCGAATCTATCCAACTCGTCTCGAAGAGCTGCCCGGCGGACAGGCCCATCTCGGACAGGGTTTGCCGCACGGCATCGGCGTAGGCGCTTGCCGGTATCGTGGCCTCCGCCGGAGCGACGGCAACCACGGTGAACAGCGCATCGGCCCGCCGTTCCAGCGCCAGGCTGGCCGCCCGATACAAGGGTTGGGCATAGCGCGTCTGGTCATTGTCGAAGCGGATGACGACCAGCGGGCTGTCACCTCGCCTGGGTTGCGCCGGCTGGTCAGTACGCCCGGACAAATCCGGCATCGAGCGATTGGCCAGGCTGATGCCGTAGGATTCTCCATTGGCGATCGCCAGCCGCATGATCTGCAGATTTGCGCGTTCGGCGGAAATGTAGCCCTGCTTGGTGGCCAGATCCTGTTTGGCGTCCGCCAACATGGCGGCGCTGGTTTCGGCCGCCGCTTCGGCGTCGCGCAGCAACTCATCCCGCACGGCCCGCTCGGCGTCGGTGGCCTCGGACAGGTCGATGCCCGAGCGCAGCCCCTCGGTGATCTCGGTCGCCGCCTCGCCTTCGCCCGCGACCCGGTCGATCAGCCGGTCCAACGCCGGGTCGTCGCTTGCCACCCGGTCCAGCGCCGACAGCGCCTGTCGCCACAGCCGTTGCAAGGCCGGGTCGGCCGGAGCCGGATTGGCGCTGAGCGTGCTGTCGATGCGTTCGACGATGGCGACATAGACCTCGGATCGGCCAACCGCCGTGCTGCGCAATAACTGTAGCCGCCGATTGCTGCCGGCCGTGAACCGGGCGACGCTGGCCAGTTCGGTGCGGAGATCTCGCAGCTGCTCGCCGATACGTCCGCCGCCCGCCGGGGCCGGTGACAGCCGCACCGGTTGAAATACCCCGTCGCTCAGGCTCAATTCATAAGGCCAGTCGGTACCGGTCGCCGCCGGCACATAAGGGCTCCGGGAGGCCGCGGTCAACTCGCCGGTCAGAGCCGGCCACAAAGGCTGGGAGGTCGGCACGCATGACGTCGCCAACATCAGCGCCAGGATCGGCGCACAGTTGGCAGGAAACCGCAGGCCGGAAGCCCGCGCACATGTCCCGAGGTCGCGAAGCATCGGCTCCATCATACCAGAGCGTGAGCGGCACCAAAGACCCTTTGCCACACCCTGTGGCCATCGCGCAACAGTTGCATCGCGATTACTGTCCAACCGGCCGTAAATCCGCCCTTGCCACCAGGAAACGGCTCGCGTAGTTTCCCGCTTCCCGACGGGCCCGAGCGGCAAAGCGCCGCCTGCCCGCTCGAGTTGCGCCCGTAGCTCAATTGGATAGAGCGTCTGACTACGGATCAGGAGGTTGGGAGTTCGAGTCTTCCCGGGCGCGCCAAATTTCTCAAAGAGATATTTGACAAAATGGCGGGCGGAATGCCGCCGTATTCGCCTCAGGGTGACATTCGGGAAACGGAGGCATTGATTCTCTTGCCCTTCCAAATGCCGTTCTGGCGCGGACCCAAGGGAACGGTCCGGTACGGCAGCGATCAGCAGGTGTCCTCCAGCCGGCAGTTGACCAGCAGTTCCGCGACGGCGGCATTGTTGGGCAGGGCGATTGCCGTGGCGACGAGTTCGGCCAAATCCGCTGGGTCGATCATCTCTTCGGGTGTCACCTTGGTGGCGCCGGAGGTCAAATCCGTCCGCACGAAGCTGGGGCAGATTGTCGTGACCCGCACGCCGTGGTCCCAACCGATGCGCCGAGTCCCGTGGGATAGCGCCACAAGCGCGTGCTTGCTCATGTTGTAAGCGACGTTCTCGTTGCGCACCCGCTTGCCGGAGAGCGAGGAGACGTTGACGATCCGGCCCGACCCGCTCGCCCTCAGATTCGGCAGGCAGAGGCGGGTCATGAACAGCGGCGCCTTGCAGTTGACGGTCCATACCCGGTCGAGCTCCGCCTCGTCGCCCTCCTCGATACTGAATTTGCTGCCGACACCGGCGTTGTTCACCAGGCCGTCGATGCGGCCCCAGCGGGCAAGCGCCTCCGTCACCCATGCCTCATGAGTGGCGCGATCCTCGGCCACGTATCGATGGTGCGAGCGGTGATCGTCCTCCGGTCCGAAGGCGGTCTCCAGGCCGGCGGCGTCCCGCGCGCCGAGACTGAGCGTGTGGCCTGCCGAGGCCAGTCGCTCGGCGATGGCACGGCCGATGCCGCGGCTGGCGCCAGAGATCAGGATCACGCGGCCGGCGGGGTCCAGCATCGGTTTTGCTCCTCTGGTGTCTAGCGTCTGCCGGCGAAACGGGCGTGGCTGAAGGGCGCGGGGTCCGCCGCCGGCGATCGCCCGGTGGCCAGCTGTGCCGCCAACAGCCCCACGCCCGGACCGATGCCGAATCCGTGGCCCGACAGCCCCGTGGCCATCGTCAGCCCCGGGGCGCCTTCCACCGGGCCGATGACCGGCAGCTCGTCCGGCGTGACATCGATCATCCCGCCCCAGGCCTCCACCGCGTTCACACCGGCGAGCTGCGGATAGATCGCACGGGCATCCGCCATGATGTCGTCGAGCAAACGGCGGTCCGGCGCGGGATCGAAGACGCGTACCTGCTCGAATGGGCTCATCTGGTCCGGCTCCCATCGATTTCGGCCGAGCGCACCGAAGAATTCCCGGCCGAAGCGCAATCTCACAATTCGCCAGTTTTCCCTCAGCATCGGCGCAAAGGCGCGGAAGTGACGGAACGCTGCAGGAATGACATCGAAAAATGCCGCACCGGCGCGCCCGACGGTATAGCCGCCATCCAGCCGGGGCCGGATGGAGGCACCCGGTATGCCGACCGGCCCCGGCGCAATCGCCGGCGCCTTTTCGGTCCGCTGGGCCTGCGACCGCACGGCAAGTTGCGGTAGCGAGTGCCCCATATTCTCCATGAACGGGCGCGACCAGACGCCCCCGGCGAGGATCACCGATTGGCAGCCGATCCGCCCCTGTTCGGTCAGGACGCCGATGATACGGCCCCCGGCCCGATCGAGGCAGCGTACCGCCACGCCCTCGAACAGCGCGGCGCCCTGGTCGGCGGCAAGCCGCGCCAGCGCCGGAACGGCGAGGCCCGGCTCGGCCTGCATGTCGCTCGGCGTGGTGATGGCTCCGGCGAAGCGGCGGCCGTCCTGCCCCAACAGCGCGTCGGTTTCGGCCACGCTGAGCATGCGCGAATCGAGCTGGAATGGACGGACGGATGCAAGCCACGCCTCATGCTCCGCCAATTGATGCTCGTCCTGCGCCACATAGGTGCAGCCGCCCTGGCGCAACCCGATGTCCCGGTCCAGCCGGGGCCCGAGTTGGCGCCACATGGCCTGGCTCTCCAGCACCAGCGGCATCTCGCCCAGATCCCTGCCCTGCTTGCGGATCCAGCCCCAATTGCGAGACGACTGCTCGCCGGCGATCCGCCCCTTCTCGCAGAGCACGACGGACACGCCCCATTCCGCGAGGTGCAACGCCGCGGATATGCCGACCACGCCGCCGCCGATAACGACGACATCGGCTTCAGCGGGCAGAGGGCGATCGGAGGAATGTGCGAAAGAGAGCAAATCGTTCATGCCTCCAAGTATGCGGGCCGTGCCGCGCACCGGGCAAGCGCTGCGCATGTCGGCTAGGGGTCTGCCCAGGCATGGTTTGGGGATCAGCCCCGGCGTCGGCTATCCTGCGACCAAGTTTGCCGCCGGGCACTCGCCGACCGACGACCCGAAGCCCTTCCGCCGATGGATCCTTGCCAGATGAGCCAATACGACATCGCGATCGTCGGCGCCGGAATCACCGGCTGCAGTGCGGCCTACCAGCTTGCACGGGCCTGCGTCCGGGTCGTCGTGATCGACCGTTATGGTCCGGCGGCGATGGCGTCGGGCTGGACGCTGGCCGGCGTTCGGCAGTCCGGCCGCCACCCGGCGGAACTGCCACTGGCGCGGCGGGCGGTGGCGCTCTGGCCGGAACTCGAAGCCGAGCTTGGAGCCCCGACGCATTATCGCCAGGCGGGCAACCTCCGGCTCGCCCGCACCGCATCGGAAGTGGACACGATCCGTCATCTGGTGACGGCGCAAAATGCACTTGGTCTCGAACTGCAGTACCTCGAAGACAACACGGCGATACGCGCGATCGCACCGGCACTGTCCGACCGCATTCTAGCCGCGTCTTTCTGTCCGACCGATGGGCACGCCGACCCCCTGGCGAGCGTGGCTGCTTTCGTGTCAGCCGCAAGAAATCATGGCGCCGCCTTTCGATTCGGCGAACGCGTCGAGGCGATCGAGGTTGACACCGGACGCCTGACGGCCCTTCGCACAACCGCCGGCCGGCTATCGGTGGGGCTCTGCATTCTCGCAGGCGGAATCGGGGTCAACGAGCTCCTGGAACCGCTCGGGCTGAGCATCCCTTTGCGTATCCCCATGGTCAGCGTGATCCAGACGGCGCCGTTGCCGCCGGTCCTGGGGCCGGTTTTGGGCGTCGCCAACGCCGACTGCGCCGCGCGGCAACAGGTTGACGGCTGTTTGCGGGTCACCAGCGGTGCCGAGGAATGGCACGGCAAGATCGAAGAGTCGGAAGAGGGCCGCCCGAAGGTCGAACCGACGACCGCCAGCGTCAAGCGCACCATCGAGTCCGTCGGCGATTTGTTGCCGCCCTTGGCCGAGGCCCGCATCAGGCAAATCTGGGCCGGTTTGCTGGATCTGACACCGGATGCCCTGCCGGTCATCGATCGCGCACCCGGCGTCGACGGCCTGATCGTCGCGGCCGGGTTCTCCGGCCATGGTTTCGGTATCGGCCCGGCAACCGGAGAGATCTTGCACGATCTTGCCCTCGGCAAGCAGCCGCGTCTCTCCATCAAGGCATTCGGCTATGATCGCCCCTCGATACGGGATGCCGACGCCCGGCCGGCTCAACTGACCTTGCATGGGTAGCTGCTCCTGTCATCGGTGCGGCCAGTCGTGAGCGAGATTGCCGTCATCGGTGCCGGGCTTGTCGGTTCGGCGCTCGCCTATGGTCTGGCAAGGGCCGGCGCGGATGTGCTGCTTCTCGACGGTGGAGATGACAGTTTCCACGCCTCGGCCGGAAATTTCGGGCTTGTCTGGGTTCAGGGCAAAGGACTCGCCAAGCCCGACTATGCCGCTCTCAGTCGGAAATCCGCCGACCTCTGGGGCGAATTCGCGCAGATGCTGGCCGAGGAGAGCGGGGTCGAGATCGGCCACCGGCAGACCGGCGGCGTCAAGATCGCGCTCAGCGACGCCGAGTTGGAGACGATGGAGACCGCGGTTCGGCGCATGCACAACCAGCCGCCGCCGGGCGGAAACGACACAAGCGTGCTCGATCGCAAGGCCATGCTCGCACTGATACCGGATCTCGGGCCGGCGGTGGTCGGCGGGACCTATTGCCCCCATGACGGTGTGGTGGATCCGCTGGCGACGCTGACGGCCCTGCGCGATGCGCTTCTGGCTTTTCCCCGTGTCAGGATCGAAACCGGCATCGCGACGGAGATTCGTGGATCACGGGGAGAAGGATTCACGATATCCACCGCATCCCGAAAATACATCGCCGGCAAGGTGGTGTTGGCGGCCGGTCTGGGGAGCACCCGGCTGGCGCCGCAGCTCGGCCTTTCCGCACCGCTCCGCCCCCAGCGAGGGCAGATCCTGGTGTCCGAAACGCGTGCCGGCCTTTCTTGACCTTACCTGCCACAATATCCGCCAGACACGGGAGGGCACCGTGTTGCTCGGAGACAGCCACGAAGACGTCGGCTTCGATCGCGGTACCAGCCAAGAGGTCGCGGGGAAAATTGCCCGCCGCGCCGTTGCAAGCTTTCCCCACTTGGCGACAGCGCGCCTCGTCCGGCAGTGGGGCGCGCTGCGAGTGTTGTCACCCGATGGTTTTCCGATCTACGAGGAGTCCGACCGCTGGCCGGGCGCCTTTCTGGTGACCTGTCACAGTGGCGTTACGTTGGCGGCGGTCCACGCGCTCGAAATTCCGGAGGCCCTTGTGACGGGCAAGATCAAAGAGCGATATTCCGCGTTCTCCGTGGCTCGCTTCGCTGAGGCTTCGACATGAGCTGGTTCACCCGCATCGGCGACAGCGCCGAGAGCGTTCACCTCGTGGTTGACGGCCGGCCGGTCGAAGCGCGGCCCGGCGACAGCGTGGCCACCGCCCTGCTTGCCGCCGGCTACCGCAGCTTCGCCCGCAATCCCGCAACCGGCGGGCTAAATGCCGCCCATTGCCTTATCGGCAATTGCTTCGGCTGCCTCTGCACGATTGCCGGTCGACCGCACAGTCAGGCCTGCCTTGCGCCGGTGGCAGAGGGCATGGTGGTTGAGACGATTGAGATCCCGGAGACCCCGATGGCCGCCGACGATGAGTGATATCGTGGACCTTACCGTCATCGGTGCCGGCCCCGCCGGGCTTGCCGCGGCGACCACCGCGGCCGCTCAGGGCATGAACGTGCTGCTGCTCGACGAACAGGCCGAGCCGGGCGGCCAAATCTGGCGGCAGGCCGAGCGGATGACGGCCTCCGGTTCGCATGCACTAGGCAAAGTCAGGGAGAGCTACGACGGTGCAGCCGAGGCCGTTGCGGCGCTCAGGCGTTCCTCCGTCGATTACGTACCCGGCGCGACCGTCTTCGATGCCTCGCCGGATTTGCGGATCAGCTGGCTGCAGCGGGAAGCCGGTGCGGCCAGGCATAGGATCCGGGAGATCGAGTCAAAGACGTTGATCCTGGCCACCGGCGCCATGGAGCGGCCAATGCCGTTCCCGGGCTGGACCCTGCCGGGCGTGATGGGCGTCGGCGCTCTGCAATCGGCACTGAAGACCGGCGGATTGCTGCCGCATTCCGGGACGCTGGTTCTGGCCGGCCAGGGCCCCTTGCTGCTGCTCTACCTGGCTCAGATCGCCGCGCTTGGCGGCCGGGTCGCGGCGATCCTCGATCTCGCCCCGCCTAGTCGTCTGGCCGCAACCGTCGGCCAATTGCCGCGTGCATTGCTCGGCGACCCGCGCATGATGGCGCGCGGTTTCGGACTTCTGGCGCGTCAGGCCTTGTCGAGGATGCCCGTCTACCGCGCCGTGACGCGGCTGGTGGCCAGAGGATCCGGCGGCTTGGAGAGTCTCAGTTTCGAAAGCCGCGGCAGGAACCATGAACTCTCCTGTTCGCTTTTGGGCATCCATGACGGTGTGATCCCGTCGACCCAGCTATCGCGGCTGTTGGGGCTCGCGCATTGCTGGCACGACGACCAGCAGTGCTTCGAGCCGGTCACCGATCCCGATGGCCGCAGTTCCGACGATCGCATCTGGATCGCCGGTGACGGCGGCGGCATTGAAGGCGCGGAATTGGCGGGCGTGCGAGGCAGGTTGGCGGCCCTTCAGGTGGCTGAACACCTGGGTCGGCTTTCGCCGGCGGACTGGCGAACGGCGACGGCTCCGTTGCGCGCAGGACGGGCACGGAAACAAAACGCGCGCCGTTTGCTGGATCGGATCTATGCGCCGCTGCCGCTCGATCACCACGTCACCGACGAAACCACGCTTTGCCGCTGCGAAGGTGTGACGGTCGGGGCGATCCGGGCGGCCATAGACCAGGGCGCGACCGGCCCCAACAGGGTCAAGACCTTCACACGTTGCGGCATGGGACCCTGCCAGGGCCGCCTTTGCGGTCCAACCTTGGTGCGGCTGATAGCGTCGGCAACCGGGAAGTCGCCGGACGAGATGGGGGCGCTGCGCATTCGCCCGCCCCTGAAGCCCATTCTACTGGGCGACTACCTGGAACCGGAACTGGAGCCGGACCCGTGAGGCCGGAGCGCGCCGACATGGTCGTTGTTGGCGGCGGGCTGATCGGACTTTCAAGCGCTCTGGCTGCCGCAAAGGCCGGCCTGTCGGTCACTCTGTTGGAAGCGGAGCATTGCGGTCGCTTTGCATCCAGCGCCAGTGCCGGCGGCGTGCGCAGCCTGAACCGGCACCCGGCGGAGATCCCGCTTGCCCGCGCGGCACTGGAACTCTGGCGGCTGCTGCCGGAACTGGTCGGCGAGGATGGCGGCTTTGCCGCCGGCGGCCAGATCCGCGTCGCCGAGGACGAGGCAGGACTTGGCGCGCTGGAAAAGCGTCACGCCAAACTGCGGGAACTCGGCTACGACCATGAGCGCCTGATCGGGCGGCAGGAGCTGAAGCGGCGGCTGCCGCGCCTGTCGGGCGACTGTCGGGGCGCGCTCATGGTCGAAGACGATGGCTTTGCCGATCCTCTGCGCTGCATTCATGCCTTTCGGTCCGCCATCCTGTCGGCTGGCGTGACGCTGCGGGAACACTGCCGAGTGACAGCCATCGAAAAAGACGGCGGCAGTCTGCGAGTCTTCACGCCGGACTCCGAGATCAGGGCCGGGTTGGTGGTCAATGCCGCCGGCGCCTGGGGCGGCCGGCTGGCCGCGGCTTTGGGCGAGCCGGTGGAACTCCGGCCGGCGGCGCTGCAGATGCTGGTGACGAGTCGCCTGCCGCCATTCGTCGACGCTGTTGTCGGGAGCCAGGGAGATAAGCTTTCTCTCAAGCAGTCGAAGGAGGGGTCGGTGATCATCGGCGGCGGACATGAGGGGGAGGTCGATCTGGAACAGGGTCGCACGCGCCTGTCCCAGAGCGCGGTTCGGCGAAACATCGTCACCGCCGCCCGGTTGTTTCCAAATCTCCGGAATGCCGTCGTGGTGCGCAGTTGGGCCGGGATCGAGGGCATGATGACGGACGATTTGCCGGCGCTCGGCGCCAGCACCACCACGGCGGGTCTGGTCCACGCGTTCGGCTTCAGCGGGCATGGATTCGCCCTGGCTCCCTTGGTTGGTCGCCTCGTGGAGGATTTGTGCCTTGGGCGGTCCAACAACCTCTCGTTGGCGCCCTTCGCCATCGAGCGCTTTCGATCGGCGGTAACGAGATGAACTGAAATGCCGGAAGCGAGCATGCCCTCGCCGCCCCGTCTGCCCTTGGCCGTAGACAACAATTCCAGCCAGTGTCACTGTTTCCGTGGAAAAGAAAAAACCGGGAGGACGAAATGAGGAAAGCCACACTAACGGCGGCGGCATGCGGTTATCTGTTGATGTCGCCGTTTGCCCACGCGGCGGGTACGACATTGAACATCGGTATGGCATCGGCGGACGCCGGCAAGCTGGATCCACATTTCGCGACCACTACGCCCGATAAGGGTTTGCTGCATTGGATGTTCAACGGCCTCGTACGGATCAAGCCGGGCCAGGCGAGCCCGGCATTCATCGAGCCGGATTTGGCGGAAAGCTGGACCGCTTCCGATGACGGCCTGGAATGGGTGTTCTCGCTGCGGCAGGATGTCCAGTGCCATGGCGACTTTGGGAAGCTCGACGCCAATGACGTGGCGTTCTCCCTGAATCGCGCGTCGAACAGCGAAACGTCCGGCTTTGCCAATGACTTCAAAGCCGTCTCATCGGTCGAGGCGACCGGCGACTACGAGGTGACGATCACGCTGTCCGAGCCGGTTCCCAGCCTGCTCGGTTTGCTGGTGCCCTATCACGGCGGCAATATCGTCTGCCAGGACGCGGTGGAAGCGATGGGCGAAGGTTTCCAGCGGTCGCCGATCGGCACCGGCCCCTTCATGTTCGCCGACTATCAGCCGCAGCAATACGTCAAGCTGGTGGCCAACGAGGAGTATTTCCGCGGGGCGCCGCATATCAAGGAGATCTACTACCGCTACATCCCGTCCGACGCCAGCCGCGACCTCGCCTTCCAGGCGGGTGAGATCGACATGATCTATGGCAAGCAGGAACAGACCTGGGTCGAGCGCATCAGTGAAATCCCGGGGACCGTGGTGACGGTGATGGAGCCGGGCGAGATGTCGGTCATCCATCTCAACATGACCATGCCGCCGCTCGACAACCCGCTGGTCCGCAGGGCCGTGGCCCATGCGATTGACCGCGATACCATGGTCCAATTCAAGGGTGAAGCGGTCACCCGCGGCGCGATCTCGGTAGTGCCCGAAGGATATCTTGGCTACACCGACCAGGTGCCGGTCTATGAATACGATGTGGACACGGCCAAGGCACTCCTGGCGGAAGCCGGCTATCCGGACGGGGTCACGCTGAACGCGATCCACACGACGCTGCCCGGGATGCTGACGACGATGGAAGCGGTGCAGGCCCTGCTGAAGCAGGCCGACATCACCCTTGAGATCGAGGTAGTGGAGCACGCGACCTTCCACCAGCGCATCCGCGAGGATGCCTCACAGGTTGTGCATTATTCCGCGGCCCGGTTCCCGATCGCCGATGTGTATCTCACGCAATTCTACCATTCGGATTCCACCGTCGCGACGCCGTCGGCGATCACCAATTTTTCCCATTGTGCGGTGGCCGATGCGGAGATCGAGGCGGCCCGGGTCGAGCAGGACTTCGGGGAGCAGAACAGGCTCTGGGCATTGGCACAGAACAAGATCATGGAGGAAGTTTGCTCGGTGCCGATCTACCAGAACCTCCAGCTCTGGGCCTGGAACGACAACCTCGATCTGGGCGTTGAGATTGTCGGGGCGCTCAACCTGAGTCCGGCGATAACGGAACTGGCTCGTTTCAAGAACTAGGCGGTTTCGGCGCGCCGGTTTCGACCGGCGCGCCGCTTCCCTGTCCCGCACAAGCGGATTTGAAACGAGAGGGCACCGATGAGCAGCTTTGTCCTCAAGCGTGTCGGCTTTGCCGTCATCACGCTGTTCTCGGTGCTGACCATCGTCTTTTTCATCGTCCGGATCCTGCCCGGCGATCCGGCGCTGGTGATCCTCGGCGATCAGGCCAGCATGGAGGCTATCGAAGCGCTGCGCGCGCGCCTTGGGCTCGATCGGCCGCTGATCGTCCAATATGTGAGTTTCCTGTCCGGCGTCGTCGTCGGGGATTGGGGCGTCTCGATGGTATCGGGCCGGCCTGTCATCGAAGATATCCTGAAAGTTCTGCCGGCGACCCTCGAATTGACGTTCGTCTCCCTGGTCCTAGGCGCCGTTCTCGGCATACCTCTCGGCGTCTGGTCGGCCATAAAGCGCAACAGCCTGCCCGACTATGTGACCCGCATCGCGTCTCTCCTCGGGCTGTCCTTTCCGGCCTTTGTCTCGGCCATCCTGCTGCTGCTGGTCTTTGCGATCCAGCTCCGCTGGTTCCCGGTCATCAGTTCCATACAAGGCGAGACTCTCGGCGAACGGCTGCGGGATCTGGCGCTGCCTGCCGTCAACCTCGGCATCATCATGGCGGCCTACATCACCCGCGTCGCCCGCTCGGCCATGCTGGAGGTGCTCAATCAGGATTACGTGCGCACCGCCCATGCCAAGGGGATCGACTTCACCAGCGTCATTCTGCGGCACTGCCTGCGCAACGCCATGATGCCGGTGGTCACGGTCGTCGGGCTCTACCTCGGAATTCTGATCGGCAACTCGGTGCTGACCGAGATCGTCTTCAATCGTCCCGGCCTTGGAAAGCTGATCGTCGGAGCCCTGAACCAGCGCGACTACACCATGCTGCAGGGCATGATGGTGATCTACACATTCATCGTGGTTGCCGTGAACCTCATCACCGACCTCACCTACGGGCTGATCGACCCGAGGATCAAGTACCAATGAGCACCATCACGACGGGCCGGCCAGGCGCCTATCTGCGGTCATCGCTCGAGGCGTCGGCTCGTGGGCTGATCAAGGCTTTCAACACCAACAAGACCTCCTGGGTCGGACTGGCCGTCTTTCTGGTGGTCGCGCTGTTGGCGATCTTTGCGCCGCTGATCGCGCCGTATGATCCCGTGGACCAAAACATCCTGTTTCGCCTCAAGCCGCCCTCCGCAGAGCATCTGATGGGAACGGATTACTACGGCCGCGACATCCTCTCGCGTCTGCTCTATGGCGCACGGATTTCCCTCGTCATCGGCCTGCTAGCCATTGGAGCGGCAATGGTGATCGGCTCGCTGATCGGATTGGTTGCCGGCTATCGGGGCGGGCGCACCGACATCATCGTGATGCAGACCATGGACGTGCTGTTGGCATTCCCCTCGCTCATCCTCGGGCTCATCGTCGTCGCCATGCTGGGGCCCAGCATCACGAACCTGGTTGTCGCGATCGCTTTGACGGCAATTCCGCCCTTCGCCAGAATTGCCCGGGCTCCGACGATCGCCGTCAAGGAGCGCGAATTCGTCGAAGCCGGGCGGGCGCTCGGCTACTCCGATCTCAGACTGATGCTGGGGCATATCCTGCCCAACATCCTGCCGGAAATCCTGGTGATGGGGTCGCTCTGGCTGGCGACGGCGATCCGGGTCGAGGCTTCCTTGGCCTTCATCGGTCTTGGCGTCGCGCCGCCGACCGCAACTTGGGGCGGCATGATCCGCGAGGGCTTCGAGAACATCCTGGACAGCTTCTGGCTCGCGCTCTTCCCGTCATTTGCGATCCTTCTGGTCGTCTTCGCCCTTAACCTGATGGGGGACGGCCTGCGGGACGCGATCGATCCCAAGTTGAGGGGCGAGCAATGAGCGGGGACGCGCCGACAATCCTGTCGGTTCGGAACCTCACAACGTCCTTTCGCGTGGGCGGTGTATGGCGTCCAGCCGTTCGCGACTTGGCCTTCGACATCAAAGCCCGCGAGACCGTGGCGGTGGTCGGTGAGTCAGGCTCGGGCAAGAGTGTCACCGCCCTGTCGATCATGCGATTGATTCCGACGGCAAACGGCCGCGTCGAGGGCTCCATCGAGCTTGATGGCCGCGACCTTCCGACCTTGTCGGAGAAAGCCATGCGCGATGTGCGGGGCGGCGCCATCGGCATGATCTTCCAGGAACCCATGACGTCCCTCAACCCAGTGCTCACGGTCGGCTTCCAGGTCGCCGAGGCGCTGCGTCGGCATCGCGGCATGTCACCGGCGGAAGCGGACCGGGAAGCGCTGCGCCTTTTCGATCTGGTGCGTATCCCCGACGCCAAACGCCGCTTCCGCGAATATCCGCATACGTTTTCCGGCGGCATGCGGCAGCGGGTGATGATCGCCATCGCGCTGGCCTGCCGTCCCAAGCTGCTGATCGCCGACGAGCCGACAACCGCTCTCGACGTCACGATCCAGGCTCAGATCCTGGCGCTTATCAACGATTTGCAGCAAGAGATCGGCATGTCGGTGATGTTCATCACCCATGACATGGGAGTGGTCGCCGAGGTGGCCGACCGTGTTGTGGTGATGCTGGAGGGGGACAAGGTGGAGGAGAACGACGTCGCCCCTCTCTTCTCCGCACCGCGCCATCCCTATACCCAGCGATTGCTGGCGGCGGTGCCGAAACTGGGATCGCTTGCCGGGAGCGAATTGCCGCGACGGTTCCCGGATGGCCGGGAGGAGATCGATTCCGAGGAGCCGGACAAGCGTGCGGAGCCGATCCTCGAGGTGAGCGATCTGACGACACGATTTCCGATCCGAGGGGGGCTGCTCGGCCGCAAGATTGGCAATGTGCACGCGGTGGAGGGAGTCTCCTTCAGCCTTCGGGCCGGCGAGACGCTCGCCTTGGTGGGCGAGAGCGGGTGTGGCAAGTCGACGACCGGGCGCACGATCCTGCGCTTGATCGAACCGGTCGAGGGCAGCATCCGGTTCGAGGGGCAGGATATCATGGCCGCGGGCAAGGCCGAGCTGCGTGGAGTCCGTCGGCGTCTGCAGATGATCTTCCAAGACCCTTACGGTTCGCTCAATCCACGCAAGACCGTCGGCGCCGCGATTCGCGAGCCGATGACCGTCCATGGGCTGTGCCGCCGCGAGGAAGCGGATATGCGCGTGGAGAAACTGCTGCGGCAGGTCGGCCTTTTGCCCGAGCACGCGTTGCGCTTCCCCCATGAGTTTTCCGGCGGCCAGCGCCAGCGCCTGTGCATCGCGCGGTCGCTCGGACTGGAGCCGCGGCTGATCGTTGCCGACGAGTCGGTTTCCGCGCTCGACGTGTCGATCAAGGCGCAGGTGATCAACCTGATGCTCGACCTGCAGGCCGAACTTGGACTGGCCTACCTCTTCATCAGCCATGACATCGCCGTCGTCGAGCGGGTCAGCCACCGGATCGCGGTCATGCTGTTGGGCGAAGTCGTGGAGATCGGTCCGCGCGCGGCCGTCCTCGACGATCCACGGCATCCCTATACGCAAAAATTGATCAGCGCGGTGCCGGTGCCCGATCCGGCCCGGCGCCGAAGTCATACCGGTCTGGATATGGAGGAGATCAACAGTCCGGTGCGGCCGCTTGGCTATCAAGTCATACAGCGCCCGATGATCGAGGTCGGAGCCGGCCACTTCGTGCGCGCCTTCGACTGAATTCGCGGTCATCGAGCCGCTGCTCCCCATTAGTCCCTCACCAATCATGAGAGTCCTGGGCTTCCATACTGCTTCCGCGCCAAGATCGTAGCGGGCGATCGGTGTCAGGTCGAACGCGAGCGCGATCTACGACCGAAAGGGCTTCCCAATACCGCCCCAGGACGAGCCGATGGCCGGTTGGTTCTTTCCCCTGTTGTTCGATCCCGAGCGGGAACTGGACGATCCGGCCGCAGAGCTATCCACGGCCTGAAGGTCGGCCCAGACAGGCCGACATCGCCGGCGCCGAGAAGGCTCCGTTTTATTCTAGTGTGATGGTTCTGAAATACGGCACATTTCATGTGCCGAGTTTCGGGAGCTGAATCACACTAGAATCAAATAGTTAGTGTCCCTTTGATTCAGTAATTCGCCATAGCGAATTTCAGAATCGGGACACTAATCATCATCCCGGGCCGCCGGTCTATTTCTGCGCCTCAGGACAGGCCGCGTTCGCGGGTTTCGAGCGATGCGCCGATGAACTGCGGACTTGCGATAGACCGGCTTGCGCAAGCGATTTATGCCGCCCAAAGGCTCGTGTGCGGCAAGTGCATGCCAAGGTGTAAACCGCCGGGATTTGCAGGCATCCACCAATCGCTTGTTTTCTCCGACCGGGCGGATAACGAGTTGAGCGACCTCTACAGGTGGAAACTCCTGCTCGTTCCAACCGATCGCGGCGTTTTCGATCATTTCGGTCTCACGACCTGCCAGTTGAGGGCCGCTGACCACCTGAACCTTGAAGCTCAGGCAGATTTCCCTTCCCTGACCGACCGACTTTTTCACTGCTTGAGCCAGATAATCGTCGTCCAGGGTTTCGATCTCCTCCTCGTCGAAATCCAGCTGAGGCACTTCGCCTGCAACCGGGGCAACGGCGAATTTCATCACCCGGTCCGGGCCAAACCGGAATGGCGCCGCGCTGAAATACGTCACTTCAAGCGGATTCCTGACGGTCTTCTGCTTGATCTTCTCAACGACTTTGAGGGATTGCGCCGTGCCGGCCAGGTCCGCCGGCGTAAAACCCTCGAAAATCCCGCTATTCTCGAAGATCTGCCGCAACTTCGCGACCTCCGCCGGTTCGCCCGGCGCGGGCGGCTTCAATGTCCCGGCTTGATCGAGCAGCCCCATCTGCAACAGTTGCAGGGGCAGGAAATACAGATCGGCCTTGGCGCCGACCTCGTCGGTCATCAGCGTTCGGGACAATCGGAGGTAATCCCGGACATTGCCGAAGGCGAATTCGGCGGTATTGACCATCAGGAAGTCCTGGTTTCGCGCGCGACCATCCCGGAGCAGGGCCGGCCCCTCCACATCGAACACCTTGACGGCCATGCCCCGGCTGCCGTTCTCGCCTTTATCCAGGTCCGGCCGAACAAGGACCGCCGCATTCGAATAGCGGATCTTCGCCCTGTAGCGCTTTCCGGGATGGGCAAACAATCCAACCCGGTGATCACGGCCGATGTCCCTGTTGACGATGAATTCCGCACTCACGCAGCCATGGGATTTGGGGTGAACTCCCCTTAATACTTGATCGTGCTGAATCGATTTACGTTTGTCCTGAAGTTTCACCGTGATCGCCGCTATTTCCGCGATCCATCTGGATTCCAGTTCGGGAATTACTTCAACGTCGATCGACTTTCTATTTTCAGATCTTCCCATGTTCCTGACTCCAGGTAACTCAAATCTTCGCTCTGGAAATAGAATTACGGTAACCTGCCGCGATCACGGACATGTCACCGTAATTCGTAGTTGCCTCGCCCGCTCGGTTTTCACTGCCTAGAGGGACTTCAGGTACTCGAGAAGGGCCGCCTTCTCGCTTTCCGAGAGCGTGGTCCCGTACTCGTGTCCGCACCGGCTGTTTCCGGACGTGACATCCGAGCAATCGGTCGTCTGCAAAGTGTAGTCGAACCGGCTTTGCTCGACCGCAAGTCCGACGGTATCGATGTCGTATTCCGGGCCGATCTTGAAGGATGCGACCCGCTCGGACGCCGGTTTCAGCAACTCCGTCAGCGTTGGCACCGAACCGTTATGCAGGTAGGGCGCCGCGGCCCAGATGCCCTCCAGGACACGGGATTCGTAGGCGCAGCCCGAGCCCCGTGCCGTCATCAGACTGGCGTTGGCCGCAATCGAATCCGGTGCGCCTGGCCCCCGGAAGGCCCCGCTGAGGTAGGCGAATTCGGGCGGGAGTACCGGCTCGGTCCCTGGGGTCGCAGCGGTCGGCGCCTGGAACCTGAATCGGAGCGAGTTTTGGATAATCGCGCCGACTACCGACGCCCGGAGGACCTTGGCGGCGGGCTCGGTCGCGCCCAGGGGGCCGCCCAGCCCAGGAATCCGGGCACCCTCCATGATTCCGGTTTTCACCATGCGCGTCAAAATACTGCATTCCCGCGCGTCGGTGCCCTCATCCAGGATCGGTGTCTTCCAGGTGCGGTGAAAGACTGACCGAACCTCACCGGTGCGGATACCGTGACACTGTGTGCAGCCGCCCTGGTCGGAGTTGCGGCGGTAGATCTGCCGGCCCTGCGCGACCAGCGCCTCGTCAAGCTGCCAGGGCCATCGCGGCGGGCCGATCTTCCAGATCAGCTCTTCGACCGTGCGCAACCCCTCGAAATTCGCGGAATTGTTTGAGATGTAGTCCCGGTTCAACTTGAACGGGCCGCTCTGCCTGACGGGATGAAACTCCCCGAAGACTCCGTAGACCTCGCCCAGGTTGCGGGCGAGCGCGAAGATGGAGTTGCCGTTTTCGGCAAAGCCGGGCCACTGCGTCCTGTCCTGGACGGCCGCGTTCCAAAGGAACGGGTAGCGCGTGGGCGCCGTCGCCTTCTCGATATTATCCTTGATCATGTCCGTCGGACCTTCGCCGATATCCAGGCCGGCCAGGCGGTTGAAGATCATCGACACGGCGTCGAGGCGCGAGGGTCCCCAGGCCGGGTCCGGCAGGGAGCCGTCGATCAGCGTGTGATAGGGCAGGTACCAAGTCTCCACTTCCAGCTTCAGCGTCGACTTCGCCGTGTCGGACGCACCGGGCCCGAGCACCCGTTCGGCAAAGATGTCGAATGCTTCCTGGGTGGCCAGCACCGCCGCGACCGCGTCGTCCAGATCCTGCAGGAAGGCCTGAAAATCCACGATCGCCGGGCCGCCATCGATCCGGTAGGCGGTGCCGTCGACATCGATCTGCCGCGTGTGACAGGCGGAACAGGTCATCCCGATCGATGGGCCGGTGGCGGCTGGGGCGACGGTAAAGCCCACCGGTATGTTGGGTGTTTCGCTGTCTGGGTTCGGGAGGTATCCGTAGCGGCTCAAACTATCCGACAGGAAGCCGCCGCCATCTCTCTGGTCGAGGGCGCTCATCCAAGACAGCGGCATGATCCTCGAGCCCTGATCCTGGGTGTACCACTCCGCTCTTCGGCCGGCGGTCCATTTGGCGCCCTGGTTGACCTGTACGATCGCGCCACTGCCGAAAATGTCGTCTTGCCCTGGCATGCAGGTGGCGAGTGCCATGCCGACCGTGAGTAATAGTCCAGGCACAAGATATTTCTTGCGAAGTAACATTGGAAATCTCCCAGTATAAATTCGAAAATTGACGAACTGGGCAAGAGTTGGTTGAATCTATGTCATTTGCGCCTCCATAGGTTGCGCATCTCCGGAGACTAACATGTTCTTGGCCGTTTGCAACCGAAGGCGCCTGCGGTCGCCTCCGACCGCGCAGCGCCTCCGGACCGCCGGCGCGAAACGCGTCCCGCCATTCGTAAAGCAGCTTGCGGCGGACGTTCAACTCCCGCGACAGCGCCGAGACATTCTCACTGCCTGCCATCCGCGACAACGCCCCCAGCTTGAAATCCCGGCTGAAAATGCGTGGCCTGCTCATTAGGAATAGTTCCTCCTGTTGGAACTGTCCCTATTTTGGATGTCTCACTTTGGGGGTCCACTCCACTACCTCTTCATCAGCCACGACATCGCCGTGGTCGAGCGGGTCAGCCACCGGATCGCGGTCATGCTGTTGGGCGAGGTGGTGGAGATCGGACCCGGTACCGCCGTCCTCGACGATCCGCGTCATCCCTATACGAAGAAGCTGATCAGCGCGGTGCCGGTGCCGGATCCGGCCCGACGCCGAACGCACACCGGTCTGGATACGCAAGAGATCACCGGCCCGGTGCGGCCGCTCGACTATGAGGCCGTACAGCGCCCGATGATCGAGGTCGGACCCGACCACTCCGTGCGCGCCTTCGACTGAGTTTTCCATCATCGAACAGATCATGGTCTGCCGGACGGATAACCGATGCCGTCGCTCAGAATCGGTCAGGTCAAGAGGCTGCGTTCCAAGACGCCGGGCAGCCATTGACCCCGGTACTGAGTTTCGCCGACCGCTCTTCCGTGTCACCGGGCGCGCCCGGACGGCCCTCCTCGCGCCTGGTCCTCACCGCCGGCGACATCCCATTTGAAGGGCCGGCTCGCGGCCGGTGGACCAGGGCAATCCGAGGCAGGATCGTCGACGCCACGATCTACCAAGGTTTGCAGCGTTCGGCGGTGCCTGACATGGCCTCGCCAACCGTGTGGCGAGCCGACCTCTTTCGACTTTTTTTGACCCCAAGCGACAAAGCGAATTGACACCAGGCCGGGCACTGGGCAACGTGGTTAACAGACCATGAGTTGTAACGCCATCGGAGAGTGGCGAAGCGATCTGCGGCTAAATACCGTGGCACATGGAATGGGGGGCGCATTGAACACAATTCCGCGCAAGTGGCGTGCACGGACCGTTGCGCAGTCTATTCCGACCGACGCGCGCCGCTCGCGCCGCCGGGGGCAGAACGGCGCGAGGGTACGTCACGACAGCCGGCCGAATTCTGCTGACACAATCTGCCGATGTGTTTCTACAAGCGATATTGTTGGGTGTCGGCATTCGGCCAATTTCGAAATCCAGGCATACAACACGCGTTCTTTGACCATAGCCTGGAGGATCGCCCGTTGCGTCCAAGCAAACCGCGGCGAAAACCGATTCCAAGACATGCGGCGGACGCTATTTGAATATTGTGTCCCCCAATACCCGACCAAGTTGAAGCCAGACTGGCGGCTACTCTCTCGAACGAATTGCCACGAATTCTTACGATCTGGATGCCTCCGCCAGCATGGGCCTGCTTGGCGATCCGTTCGAATTCGATGGTGCGGTTAAAGGAGGCGTTGGGACAATGAGCGGCATCGCTGGTACTGCGAACGTGAACGACTCTGAGCCGCTAAGTGGCAGTCATAGATCGAATGGTGGATTAGCGTCGCCTGGCGACGGTTGGGTGCCCGAGCACGAGGACAGACGTATGGTTTACAACCTGATTTGCGACAGCGGCGAACTCTTGAGTTATGACCACAAGGCAATCGACGGCGATATCAAGAAGGTCAAGCCCGTCGACATGATGGACGACGGAGGAAGGATCATACTTCCGACAAGGACAGCACAGGGCATCAAGATGGAGAACGCCCATCTGCCTACAAAGCTGCGCTGGCGCGCACCGCGCCGTGAGCTCGCCGACATGCAATTCGCATTTGGTGTCAACCTTGTGCCAAAGGCCTTCAAGGACGTTTTGGAGCGCCTGGAACCGGGGGTTCACGATTTCTATCCGGTTGACTTGTTCTGGAAAGACGGAAGCCCTGCAGGTAGCCGCTACTGGTTCTATCCACAGCACCGGATCGATACGGTCGATCGCGAAATGACGACCTACAAACTGAGTCCCCTTTGGGATTCCGAGGGTGATGAGTCAAGGAATCTGGTCTTTAACCGCCGGGCGATCGGCAACTGCCATGCCTGGATCGATAAATTTATTGCGGATAGCGGTGTCGTCTGGATTTCCGAAAGATTCAAGCAGGAACTAGAGGCCTCAGATGTCACCGGCCTCGGTTTCATACCCTATGACGAAACCGACTGAACAATCCGATATCTGGTCCAATTCGTTTAGCCCATCAGATTGCATCTAGCAAATTCCGGAGTCTCCCATGGCTGAATTTGAAGACATCCTCCGGCCGCAAGAAATTATTTCGATTATTGGCAAAACGAATGCAAATAAAAGTCCATTTGACGGCGCGCACGGTTACGGCAGAGCGCTCTGGCAGAATATGGGCGATCTGGAAGCCCTGATCGATCCTATTGAAAATCCCGACGGATCCATCGGTTCTCGTGGTTTCAATGAAGATGGGCGGTGGAACGGGTCGCTCCTGCCCAACAACGTCAAAGGTGCCAATACACTCGCCGTTACGGTGCACGGCAATCACTCTACTGCATTGAATAATCTTCAGTACCAGCCTGGCGTACAAAATTCCCCAACCTTCGCAAATACGCTTGAAGGGCAGCTGGTAAACGAATTCCGTGCAGTCAACACGAAGGTCTCTGAAGGGCTGATCACTGCAAATGAGGGAATAGCGGCCCGCAATCAACTTCGCGAAACTGCATTAGGTGAATTGGAGGCATTCAACAAATTTACGCAGATGCACTATCTGCAACAGGATATTTTGGAAAGGTTGCAGCTATATCCAGGGATGAAAGCACTCCCGCTAAATGCCACCGATCCCAATTTTCCAGACGCCATTGCCGTAAGGGCACACATAAATAGTATGGCGAGCGATTTCGCTTCTGCTGCCGTAAATGCCAATCCGCTCTATCAGGAGATTCTTGCGCTAAGAAAAAGCGGCCTGACCGGCGACGCCCTCGACCAAGCTATCATTGACCGTCATCCGGACGCCGCTCGCCTGTTCTTCCCTGGCGGCAAGGTCAAGTTCACGGATGCCGTTCGTGCAGACGTGATTCTGCGTGACTATTTGACAGTCGAGCAAATTGATCAAGATAGATTCAAACAAATACTCGCAAGCCCCGAGTATGATGAATTGCGCAATAAGATTATTCAGGATCTCGGAAATCCGGATTACCATCCCGATCGCGACAAATTTCCGTTGTCTTTCCTGGAGTTCTTGAGTGGTTATGGCCGAGGTGCTCGGTTTGGCGACTTGGATCGCGCCATCGAAAGGCACTCCAAGTTCGTCGGTGATTTGGTTGACCTTGCGCCGGAGATTTCTGAAAGAGCCAGATTGGTTCATAAGGGAGCGTTCGACAATTTCTTCAAGGACGACGCAGCGTCAATTACCTCCAAGGGATTACTTACAGCCTCTGTTGCAGCAGCTAGTGTTCTATTTGTTTACTACCGCTACAAAGCGGACACGCTAGACGATCCGGAAACCAGCTTTAGCGATTGGGCCGTTCAGCAGGTTCCCGACATTGTTGCTTCTGCATTTGTCATTTATTTCGTTAGCAAGGGATTTACACTCCTCACACGTGCTGGACCGCTAGGGCTACTTGCCATCTTCACCTTTGCGGGGCTTGGAACCTATCTGGCCGTCAAGCAGTTTCTGGACGATTACATCGCAGTTGAGGAGTCACGAGGAGGCGAGGACTCATTTCTTATCGAGGCGAAAATCGTCCGCGAAGCCTTGGAAATCTTTGAAAACCTACCAGCTATCTCGTTCGCCATTGACGTTTTGGAGGTCTTCAATAAAGAAGTTGTACAAAAACTCGTAGAAAAAGTTACGAAAAAGGTTCTTCACGCAACGGGTGAAAACTGGCTTGCATTGTCTAATGATGATGAAGACGCATGGCTTGTCGGAAATGACAATGCATTTATTGCTGGTAACGATGATTCGAACGTTCTGTTTCATTTTGGCTATGGAGAGGCTAAGGGGCGGGGCGGCTCCGACTACTTATTGTCGTACAGGCCGGATGTGATTCTCAAAGGCGAGAAGATCGGCCCGCCGCCGCCTGCGGGCGAGGAAGACAAAAGGTTGGTTGCCGAAACCGACCTGCGGCTGACGCTTGATGGCGGCGAGGGTGACGATCTCATACTCGTCCTTGGTGGGGTCGGCGCGATCACAATCGGCGGTAAGGGGCAGGACTTTATCCTCAACACCTCCGCCAACGGCCTCATCTACGGCGATACAATCGATGGCGTCGGGCAGTCGACCTCGGGTTTGGAGGACTCCGACGTCTTTTGGTATTGGCCGGGCAGCTTCATCATGGATGCCCAGCCCAACGACATCCTGCAGTTCTTCGGCCTTCCACTGCTGGGCGGAACCAATACCATCGCCGGCCAGGCCGCCGGTGATGGCTCGCTGGCCATCGACTGGATCAACCCGTACATCTTCTATGCGCTGACCGAAGCGAACCAGTTGATCGTCTACAACTCGCTGTTCGACGCGCTTAACATCGGTCCGGACGTCGACGGCCTTCTTGGCGTCTCGATGATTGTCGAGAACTACGATTTCGGCGGTTGGCGGAATTCGGTGTGGGGCATCCCCGCGCCGGGCGATCTCGGCATGACCTTCCGTATACAACTGCCCCAGGATCGGGCGACCGAAGGCGTGGAAATTTCAGCGTTTTTTGCGGTCTGGGGCGACCTGATTACCTGGGCAGAAGTCTTTATCAGGTTCTCCAAATTGCTGTTTTGGGAGCCCGTTGACGACCCCCTGGTGATCGATCTCGATGGCGATGGCATTGAGACGGTGTCGGAGCGCGGGTCGCGGGTCCATTTCGACCTCGATGGCGACTTCTTCGCCGAAAAGACCGGCTGGGTGTCGCCGGATGATGGGTTCCTGGTCCTAGATGCTGACGGCAATGGCCGCATCGATGATGGCAGCGAGATGTTCGGCGGGCCGGGCGTGTCGGCCTATGCGGAACTCGCGGGTCTGGATACCACCGGCGACGGGATGGTGAACGCCGACGACGCGGCTTTCGATGATTTGCGGGTCTGGCGCGATCTCGACCAGGACGGCGTCACCGACGATGGTGAGCTGTTCACGCTGGGCGAGGTCGATATCGTCTCGCTGGAAGTCACCGGGCAGGATCTCGGCGTCGAGACGCCCCAGGGCAATCTGCTGCGCGCGACGGCGACCTATACACGTACCGACGGCACGACCGGTAATACCTTCGAGGCGATCCTCGACACCAATCCGACGGATACGATCTTCCGCGGCGAGCGCGGTGTCGCCGAATGGCTGAAGGATTCGCCGCTGCCGACCGCCAAGGGCTTCGGCGCCATGGCGGAGCTGTCGGTTCAGGCCTCCAACGATTTTGGGTTGGCGGACACGGTGACGGCCGCCGCGGCGTCGATGACCACGCCGAATTTGAAGGAGCTCCGTGAGAAGGCGACGCCGGTTTTCGGCGCCTGGGCGGAATCCCTGGAACTGACGCGTGAGCTGACCCCGGTTCTCCTGCAGCAGGCGGTCGACGGCACCACGCTGGTCGACCGCGCCGTCTATGTGGAGGACGTGGCTGGCGGCTATTGGCAGCTCGACAGCGGCGCTGCCATTCTCGACTCGACCGGCACGGCGATCGACCGCGCGACGCTGGAAGACGTGCTGGCCCAGAGCGCCGGCGTCGATCAGGTCTGGCGGCTCGAGCAGATGTTCTCGCCCTCGTCTCGCGCGGCGCCGCTTGAGCATCGCGGGGACGCGCCCTATCTGGCGACGATCGTCGACGGACGGGCGGTCATCCAGGAATACGGCATCGAGAACCCCGATGGCAGCTGGCGGCTGGCCAGCGGGACCCCGGTCACCGACTCCGCGGGCAGCGCCATCGCCGCGCCGACCGTCGAGGACATCATGGCCATGGCGCCGCCGGCTGGGGCCGAATGGCGGGTCGAGAGCCTGGGCCATAACCCGTATGCGGATCTGGACGTCACGGAGATGGGTGTCTTTCTCATCGACGGGACGGTGGTCGACTACACCGTCTATGTGACCGACGAGGATGGCGGATTCCACGTCTGGGCGCGCAATGTCGACCGGGCATTGCAGCTCCAGCAGAAGCTCGGCCGTCCGGGCGATTTCATTCTCCGCAATTACGAGATCGATTTCGAAACACTGGACGAAGTCGGTTCCACCGACGACAGCGTCTACCGGGTGGAGATTCTGACCGCCGGCCAGTTCCATTTCGCCTCGTCGATCTACGGTGTCGACTTCCAGCCGCAGGTGATGGTGGCCGGGACCGATCCGGACACCGGCCTCCTGTCCTACTCGGTCGGGTCCTTCGGTGGCGAAAGCGCGCCGACCACCGACGCCGATGGGCGTTATCTCAGCACCATCAAGCCGGCCATCTCGTTCTTCGACGTGATGATGCAGAACTATATCACGGTCAGCCGCGCCTTCTCGGTGCGCCTGGCGTTGCAGGGCGGCCTTTCGGAATTTTCCCGCGGCCTCGACTACGATGCATCCACCGATCAGTACCGGGCCACGACGGACCGCGAACTCGCCCCGATGTTCGAGGCGATCTTCGAGCAGGCGCCGGTCGGCGCCGATGCCGCCTATGACTATCTGGTCGATTGGCACGGGATCCTGCAGATCGTCTATCCGGACTATTACCTCGACGCCTCCCGCAACTTCGTCACCGGAACGCTGAAGCTCGATCAGGCCTTCGTGTTCCAGATGCTGCTGCCGGCATTCGAGACGGTCGGTATCGATGCCGACCTGCCGGCGGTCCTGAATGCCCTCGGCGTGGATGAGACGCGGCTGGTCGCGCATGATGCCCTGGCCACCGACGTGGCCGGGACGTCGGGTGGCGATTTCTTCTACCTGTCGGGCGGGGACCAGACCTATCGCGGCGGTTCCGGGCGCGATGTCTATTTCGTGGGCCAGAATTTCGGCGAGGACGTCATCGAGGACATCGAGGCGCCGCTGCGGCCGCACTACGCGGACGAGTTGCGATTCGCCCATGCGAAGTCGACCGACGTCTACGCGACCCGGGACGGCCAGGATTTGGTGATCGAGGTCCTCGGCACCACCGACGTGCTGCGGGTGAGGAACCAGTTCCTCGGCGATTTGATCGACCCGCTCTTCGGCTTCAATTTTGCGCCGGATACCGAGATGGTCACCATCGTCTTCGCCGATGGGGTGATCTGGGACCGGTTCGAGATCGCCAAGGCGGTCAGCCATCCGCTCGATACCGACGATCTGGTGCTCGGCACCCAGCACAAGGATTTCCTCGAGGGCGGCAAGGGCAACGACATCCTGCAGGGCGGTCGTGACGGCGACATCTACGTCTTCCGGCCGGGCGATGGCATCGACCGCATCACCGACAAGAACGACTGGCCCACCGACGACCCGACGGTGAAGGGCGACCTGCTGCAATTCACCGGGGACATAACGTCGGATGATCTGCTTCTCAAGCGGGCCGGCGAAAGCGGCACCCTGGAAATCCAGATCCTCGACGCGGACGGCAATCCGACCACCGACAGCGTTTTCGTCGAGGGGCAGTTCTCCTGGTTCAACACGTTTTTCTTCGGCGTCATCTTTGCCGATCGTTTGGAGCGGATCGGGTTCGCGGACGGCTCCTTCCTCACCGAGCTTGAGGTCATGGCGCGGGTGTTGCAGAACGCCAAGACCGACCTCGCCGACCTGATCTACGGTTTCCACAACGACGATACGCTCGATGGCGGCGCCGGAGACGACGTCCTGATCGGCCGCGCCGCGCATGACACCTATATCTATGGGCGGGACTATGGCCGCGACGTCATCACCGATCGCGCCGACGACATTTTCTCATTCAGCTATGACGTCGTGAAATTCACCGACGATCTGCGCTGGAGCGATTTCGTCTTCGAGCGCGACGGCGCGTCCTCAACGATCACCATGCGGGTCGACGGGACCCAGGACGCCGTCATCCTGGACGATCAGTACGCCGTCAGCGGACTGGCCAGCGACAATCGGATCGAGCGTCTGGATTTCGCGGACGGGACGTCCTGGGACTATGTGAAGCTCGCCCAGCACGTGATCGACCTCAGCCGCACCGACGGCGACGACGTGATGTACGGCTTCGAGGTGACCGCCGACCGGATGGATGGCGGGGCCGGCAACGACCGGCTGGAGGGTGCCGGATCATCCGACACCTACGTATTCGCCCGCGGTTACGGCAACGATACGATCTACGACACATCCTCGGCCGGCCGGGGCGACTCCCTGGTGATGCGGGACATCGCGCTCGATGACATCGATTTCAGCCGGGCCGGCAACGATCTCACGCTCACCATTCGGGATACCGGCGAGCAAGTGACCCTCTCCGGTCAATACGACCGTGGCGGCAAGCAGAGGTTTGCCGTCGAGACCTTCGTGTTCACCGACAGGACGGTGGATTTTCGGGATCTGTCGCCCGACGACATCGACCTTGTTGGAACGGCGGCCGGCGAAACCCTCATCGGCACCGATTTCTCCGAGACCATCGACGGCCGCGCCGGCGACGACGAACTCATCGGCGGCAGCGACGGCGACACCTATCTGTTCGATATCGGCTATGGCAGCGACGTTATCGTCGACAAGCAGAAACGCGTCGCCTGGCGCGATCGTGACGGAACCACCAAGGAAACCGACGATACCATCCTGTTCGGCAACGGCATCGCGGTCACCGACGTCGCCTTCTCCAGGGCGGGCGACGACCTCCGCATCACAATTGCCGGCCATTCCGACACCTTGCTGGTTCGAAATCAGTTCGGCGCCCTCACCCACAATATCGAAACCGATATCGGCAATTTTAAATCGATCGGCGACGGGGTCGAGTATTTCAGGTTTGCCGCCGACCCCACTGTCACATGGCACATCTCCGACATCGAGGCACGCATCGGCATTGAGGCCGGCACTCGCGGCGACGATATCATCGTGGGACTGGAGAACGCTGAGAACGTGCTCGACGGCCGGCAGGGCGACGATTCGCTGACCGGCGGCCGGTTGGGCGATACCTATGCCTTCGGCGTGGCCTATGACCTCGATACGATTACCGAGCGTCTCGACGGCGTTGCCGGCGCTGTCGACAGGGTGGTTTTCGGATCGGTGGTCGATCCCGAGGCGATCCGCCTGTTCCGGGTCGACGACGATCTCATCATCGACCTCGGCAATGGTGAAGACCAGTTGACCATCGTCGAAGGCCTGGGGCGCAGGCCCGTCGAAAGTTACCTGTTCGCCGATGGGTCGTCCTGGACCCTGGAGGACATCCGCGACCGGCTGTTGATCGGGACGGATGGCGATGACGAGATCATCGGCTTCAACGGCCGGAACGACAGGCTCGACGGCGGTGCCGGCTCCGACGAGCTGGCCGGCCGCGGCGGTAACGACATCTATGTCTTCGGCATCGGATCTGGCGATGATGCGATCACCGAAACGGACGGCCTGGACCAAATCGTCTTCGGGACCGGCATCGTTGCCAGCATGGTGCGGTTCTCCGACGAGGATGGCGACCTTCTCATCCGTCTGGAGGGTCACGACGACACGCTGGTGATCCGCGATTCCCGGTTGGATTACAGCTACGCGCGCATCGAGAAATACGTCTTCGAGGACGGGGTCGTGCTGGATCATGAGCACGTCCGCAGAAGCCTCATCGACGGCCAGTCGACCGCCGGCGACGACATCGTCAATCCGCGCAAGTACGACCTGCCACTCGAAATCAGGGGCGGGCTCGGCGACGATCTTGTCAATGGACAGTCTGACGCCACGCTTTACTTCACCGCCGGCGACGGCTCGGACATTCTTGACGCAGGATGGGAAGGCCGCATCGTCTTCGAGGACCAGAACTCGACCGATGCCGTGGTGCGCCGGGTCGATCTGGAGGGCACGGATGCCCTGATCGCCTTCCCCGTGTCTGGCGATCAGCTTCTGATCCGCAACGCGCTCACTACCGCCAACTTCCTGTCGATCGATTTCGCCGACGGCGTCTCGTGGTCGCCCGCCGATCTGGTGGCGGCCTCGATCGCCGCCCAGACCTCCGATCGCGGCGACGTGATCTCCGGGTCCATCCTGGCCGACAGGATCGCCGGTGGCCTGGGCGACGACGACATTCAGGGCGGCGGCGGCAACGACATCTATGACTATTTCCGGGGTGACGGCCGCGATGTGATCGGCGACACCGGCGGCTTTGACCGTCTGGAGATCCGTGGATATCAACCCGTTGACGTCACCGTCACCAAGCCGGTCGTCGACCGCGAAGAGATCCTGCTGTCCTTTGACGGCACCGATGACGAGATCCTGCTGAAGCTTCAGAACGGCGGCGTCGATGCGGTCGGCTTCGGAGATGGAACCCTGTGGACCGCTGCCCGGCTGCAGGAACTCGCGACCGGCCAGGGCACGCCCTATGACGACGTCATCAACGGATCGGATTCAGCGAACACGATCGTCGGCGGTCCGGGCGACGACATTCTGATCGGCGGCCGCGGCAACGACAAATACCTGTTCGCCAGAGGCGACGGCCGCGACATCATCGACGATCAGGCTTCGGGCAGCGGCACAGAGTCGCTGATCATCCAGGACTACGTGCCGGCCGACGCGACAATCGTCCGATATGACGACCGGTTGAACGATCTGATACTGCAATTTGCCGATGGCGATGAGATCGTCATCCTCGGCGCCATCGGCGGGGGCGGCGCGGACATCCAGATCACCTTCCAGGATGGAACCGTCTGGACCGTCGCCGATGCCCTGCTGGTATTGGAAAACCAGCGCCAGGAGGATCGCGCCGAATCCCTGATCGGCACGAACAGTGCCGACATGCTCATCGGCGCTGGCGGCAACGATTTCCTGTCGGGACTCAGTGGCGGCGACACGTACGTCTTCGCCCGTGGCGATGGCCAGGATGTCATCGAGGACAATGGAAGCAGTAGCACTTTTCCTCTCGATATCATCGAGCTCCGGGGATATGCGCGCGACGATGTCACGTTTTCGCGCTCGCCGCGCGGTGACTCTGATCTGCTCATCACTTTTGAGGGGACCGAAGACGAGATCCAGGTCATCAACGGACTAGACGGCGGCTCTAGAGACCGCATCGAGGAAGTTCGTTTCCCGGATGGATCGAAGGTGACCTATGCCCAGATACTCGATCTCGCGCTGGAGTCGGCATCGACCGATGGGGACGATATCATCAGGGGGTACGGGCAAAGTCAAACCATCGAGGGCGGCCTCGGCAACGACTGGATGGATGGCTCCGCCGGATCGGATATTTACCGGTTCCGTCGCGGCGACGGAAAGGACGTCATCGACGATGACAGCGGAAACAACACTCTCGAACTCTATGGCTACGATCCGGAAGAGGTGACTGTCCGGCTCGACCCGAGCGACCGCGCGTCCGTTATCCTGACATTCGCGGACACGGATGACGAAATCAGGCTCGAGACCCTGACCTGGTCGCGCCGCGGTATTCCCCGGATCGTCTTTGAGGACTTGACGGTCTGGTCTCCCGCCGAGATCGATAGGCGCGCCGTGTTGCCGATCGCGGTGAGCGATGGCGATGACATTATCAACACCCTGTCCGGTGACGACATAGTCGATGCCGGTCTCGGCGACGATACGATCGACACTGATGAGGGCAACGACGTCATCGTCTTCGCCCGAGGCGACGGCCGTGACGTGGTGAATGGCTCCGCGGCCGGCGCGATGACATTGCGGCTGACCGACCTGAACCCGGCGGACATCACGATCCTCGGGTCGACGCAGAATGACAATAGCCTGACCGTTCAGGTGAATGGGTCGAGAGACAGCATTCGGTTCAGCTATGGAGACGCGCTCGGTCGGATCGAATTCGCCGACCCGGCCACGGTCTGGAATTCGACGGATATCGACGCCGCGACCGTGGCGCGTCCGGTCAGCCCGCCTCGCCTTGACTGGATTTCCGGATCCCGGTTTGACGACACGTACGATAGTTCTCCAAACGACGAGCTTTTCTCCGAGCAGTCAGGAGGGTCGGACACCTACCGCTACGGCCGCGGTGACGGAAATGATCAGATCAGGGAGGACAACGCTCCTGCTGACGTAGACCAAATCATCTTCGAGGATATTGCCTCCACCGACGTCAGCTTCAGTCGCGACAAGCTTCTGGAAGACTCGCTCTTGATCACCTTCAATGATTTCGAAGGGTCGATCCGCATCCAGCACTTTTTCAGGGGATTTGGGCTCGAGGTCGAGCGCTTCATATTCTCCGATATGCTCGAGCTATCGAGCGCCCAAGTCACCGAGATGGTCACCCGGCTCGTCCCGACGGAAGCCGCCGACAGACTCATCGGTGATTTCTCGGACGAAACGATCGACGCGCTCGGCGGCGATGACTACGTGGACGCCGGACTCGGCAGGAACGAAATCACGGGCGGCACAGGAGACGACGTCCTGAAGGCCGGCAATAATTTCGATATCTACAACTTCACGCGCGGAGACGGCCAGGACGTCATCTACGACATCGGCGCCGGTGAAGACGGGAGCGTCAACGAGCTGGTCCTCAACGGCTATGCGGCGACGGAGCTCGTTTATTCGAAGGACCCGTTTGATCAATACAGCTTCATTCTGGATTTCAACACCAGCAACGACAGGATCCTCGTTCGCCAGCCCTCCGGGTTCTTCGGCAGCCTGCCGCTAAGAATACGGCTGGCGGATACCGGGACGCTGATCGACACATTTGAAATCGAAGCCGTGATCCTGGAACCCGAGCTTGACCTACGGGAAGGGACACCCACCAACGACGATCTTCTGAACGACGCCGCCAACTCATTTTTCACCGGCGGCACCGGCAGCGACACCTACCATTATGCACGCGGCGACGGCCTGGATGAATTCGGCGAGTTCCCCAGCAATGATGGTGACGTCGACCGTCTGGTACTGTCCGGGATCCGGCCGGAAGATGTCACGGTCGAGTTCGTTGAGGATCTTCGTTTTCATATCATCGTCGCCCAATCCGCGCCAGCGGCGGGTGATCATGCGCGTTTCATGGTCGAAATGGCGGATGGCCCGGTCGGCGGCAGTGGGCCGGGTATCGAGGAGATGGTATTCGCCGATGGCACGGTCTGGACCTGGACGGATTTCCAAGCGGCGGACCTGGCGCGACTGGCAACAGCTGCTGACGACGATTACCAGGGCACGAACGACGCCGACATCCTTGAGCCCGGACCGGGAGACGATGTCGTTGATGGCCTCCGCGGAACCGATCAGTACATCTACCGGCGCGGCGATGGGTCGGACTTCTTCTTTGAAGCCTCATTCGGCGAATTGGGCGACTACGTGTCGCTGTTCGGTATTACGCCGGGCGAAGTCACCGTAAGCACCACATTCGACAATTTGGTCTTCGATATCGCCGCCCGAGAGATCGACGGGTCCGATGCGGGACGCATTGTCCTGGTCGATTGGTTATCCGCCTACGCGTGGAAGGAATCCTACGTCGAATTTGAGGACGGCACCATCTGGGAAGAAGCAGACTTGACCGGCCCGGTGTTCGCCGAATTCCAGACGGCGTCGGACGATCATGTCCTGGGCACCGGCAAGGCTGATATTTTCGAACCGGGCACCGGCGACGACATCGTCGATGGCGAACAGGGCAACGATGTCCTGCGATATGCGAGAGGCGATGGCGACGACGCGGTCGAGCTGAATTTGAACTCCTATCTCGAATTCGGCTCCTTGACCACGTCGTTCGGCCTCGAACTGACAGGCATCGTTCCACAGGATGTTTCTATCTTGCGCCTGGGCGATGACATGGTCGTCCGCATTGCCGAGACGTCTCCAGGCGCCGGCGACGCGGGGAGCATCCGGTTCCTCGGCGGTTACGTAGCCGGCGGCTACTCGCCGATGATATTGCGGTCGATCGGCTTTGAAGACCAAACCCTGTGGGGCATCTCCGAGATTGCCCAGGCATGGCTCGGCACGCGACTGACCGACGGCGACGACCTGGTTCAAAACGCCGGCCCCGGATTCACCTATGAATTGGGCAGAGGCGACGATGTCATCGAAACCGGTTCGGTTGGCGATACCTATATTTATCGCGCCGGTGACGGTCATGACGTCATCATCGAGAACAGCCGAAACCCGTACATTATTTTCGAGGAATTCGCCAACGGATCGGACGAAGATGTTCTTCACTTCGCCGACCTGACCGAGGATCAGGTCTCCTTTGCCCGAGTTGGTACCAACCTTGTCGCCCGCATCGACGCGGATCCGGTCGCCGGTATCGAGGCCGGGTCCGTCACCCTGGTCGAGGCGTTTGACGACCGTTTTCAGAATAAAAGCATTGAAATCATTCGATTTTCCGCCGGAAACGAGATTCGGTTCTCCGACATCGTGGCGGACGTCATTCGAAGCTCGGGGACCGATGGCGATGACTTCCTCACCGGTACGCCCGGCGACGACCAATTCGTCGGACTCGGCGGCAATGACGTTCTCAACGGTGGCAACGGATCCGACGTTTACACCTACAGACGGGGTGACGGCGACGATTTGGTTATCGAGACCGCATTCACCATCGGCGATATCTTGGAGCTTGAAGGCATTGCGCCCGGTGATGTCAGCCTCAAACAACTCCAACGAGGCATCGCTCTCATAGTCGCTGAAAGCGCGCTCGGGGCGGGCGATGCCGGATCCATCGAGATCCACGGCATGCTTTTGGACTCTTTCAGTTCTGCTGTCGGTGTGGAGGAGATCCGTTTCGACGACCTCACGGTCTGGGACCGGGCGGCCGTGACCTCCCGCCTGCTGCAAGATGCCGGCACGCAATTCGACGACGTACTGACCGGCGACGACAGCGACAATACCCTTCACGGGCGGGAAGGAAACGACCTCCTCGTGGGCGGAAACGGGTCGGACACCTACATCTACACTCGGGGCGACGGTTACGACGTCATCATTGATCGAGGCAATACCGGCGGGAGCGGTGTCGACCGGTTGGAGCTGTTCAACATCACGCCGGACCAGGTCACCGTCCGCCGGGGGATCGACAACGATCTCGAGCTTCTGGTCGCGGAAAGCGCCGTTGATGCTGGCGATGCGGGCCGCATCACCGTCCGCGACTCATTCCTTGGCAGCTCGGCCAGCGGTGTGACCGAGATTGTTTTCGAGGACGGCACCGTTTGGCAAAAGGCGACTTTCGAGACGCTCGCCGCGCGCAATGTTGCGACGGTCGGCAACGACGCCCTGGCTGGGACCTCGGGAGCGGATGTCCTCGAGGGCCTCGCGGGCGACGATGTACTGTCCGGCGGGCCCGGTAACGACGTCTATGTGTTCCGGCGCGGCGATGGCCGGGATGTCATCCGCGACGATGGCGGTGGTATCGACCGGATCGAGATCAGCGGCTATGCAGCGAGCGAACTGGAGTTCGACCGCCGTGGTCGCGATGGTGCCGAACTTGTGATTCGCCTTGGATCCGAAGGCGAGTCGATCACCATCATCAATGGCTACCTCCCCGGATCGAATGACCAGATCGAGCAAGTGGTCCTGACCGATACACTTGAGACCTTCCAGATCGACGACATCCGCGCCGGAGTGCTGAACGGCGATCCGAGCGGCGAAGACGATCTTCTTATCGGCACCGATCTCGACAACGTGATCGGTGGCCTGGGTGGCGCCGATGTGCTGATCGGCGGCGGTGGCGATGACACCTACACCTACAGCGCCGGCGATGGCGACGACCGCATCATCGATGCCAGCGATAGTCTGGGCGACCGTCTCGTCCTGACCGATATCGCGTCCAACCAACTGGTCTATGCGCGACGAAGCCCGGCCAACGGCGACGATCTCGTGCTGCGCTTCGAGGGCGTCAACGACCGACTTTATCTCGCGGACACGCTCTCCGGGTCCGCGTCCGGGGTGGAAACCATCCTCTTCTCGGATTCGGTCAACTGGCGTCTGGAGGAAATGCGCGCCGCCGTGTTGAACTCCGCCACATCGGCGGATAGCAGAACCATTCGTGGCTTCGACAGCGACGATCTTCTGGTCGGCGGCCTTGGTGACGACTGGCTGATCGGTGGTTTGGGGGCCGACCTCTACCAGTTCAGCAAGGGCGATGGCCAAGACACCATCGACGACGAAAGCTCCAGCCAGATCGACCGGCTCAAACTGGTTGACATCCTGTCGGTCGAGACATCGGTCTCGCGGCTTTTCAAGGGCAGCGAGACCCTGGTCCTGACCTTCGCGGGCGGCGATGACAGCATCACCATCCGCAATGCGCTGTCCTTGTCCGGCCTCGGTGTCGAGGAGATTGAATTCGCTGACGCCGTGATCTGGACTCGCAGCCAGATTCTGACGGTGCTCGATAACAATGCACCGGTGACCGTCGAAGACGGCATTTTCTCGGTCAAGCAGGAAGAACAGCTCCTGCTCAGCGCCGCGGAATTGCTTCGCAACGACTTCGACGCGGATGGCGATACCCTCAGGATCATCAGTGTCGATGGCGGCGAGAACGGCATCGCCCAGATCGATGTCAACGGCAATGTCCTGTTCACCGGCGCACCAGGTTTCACCGGGTCGGCACAGTTCGAATACACGGTTTCCGACGGGCGCAACGGCCTAACGACCGGCGTGGTGTCGGTTCGCGTCGTGCCGCCGGCATCGGCAAAGGACGATTTTGGCTTTGCCGTCGACGAAGACGACTTCCTGTTCATTGAAGTCAACCGGCTGCTCTCCAACGACGTCGATGGCGACCGCATGATCGTCGCCCAACTGCTTGACGCCATGCATGGCACCGCCACGCTGTCGAGCGACGGTCAAGTCGGCTTCACGCCGGATGCGAATTACAACGGGCTTGCAAGCTTCCGCTATGTCGCCAACACGCCTGAAGGCGGCCGTGCCGAGGCGACGGTCTACATCGATGTCAATCCGGTGAATGACGCCCCGGTTGCGGTCAACGATGCCGGCTTCGTGACCGATGAAAACCAGCCATTCGCCATCGATGTGTCGCTCCTCCTTCAGAACGATACCGATATCGATGGCGATACGCTGAATGTTGTCGGTGTTCTCGGCAATGTGAACCTGCGGGCCGAGCTGACCGATGACGGCTTCATTCTCGTAACGCCGTCCCCCTTCTTCTTCGGCAACGCGTCGCTCGAATACGTGGTGTCGGACCCGGCGGGTGCGACCTCAACCGCCTCGATCGGGATTTTCGTCAACCCGGTCAACGATCCGCCCGAGCCGATCGACGATATGCTGTTGACGAACGAGGATGAGCCCATCCTCATCACCGCCGCCACGCTCTTGGCGAACGACATTGAGCGGGACGGCGATCCGTTGAAGATCGTTGCGGTTGCCGGCGGCGTAGGCGGCAGGGTCGAGCTGTTCGCCAACGACACGATTTCGTTCACGCCAAACGCCAATTTCTTCGGTCAGGCGCATTTCTTCTACACGGTCGACGACATGCAGGGCGGGCTGGTCAGCGCCCGGGTCGACGTCCAGGTCGATCCCGTCAACGACGCGCCGACTGCGCGCAATGACAGTTTTGGCTCCAACCCGTTCCTCCGCGGCGTGGAGGACATCGCGCTGACGATCCCGGTTTCGGAATTGCTGGCCAACGATTTCGATATCGACAGCCTGAGCATCAATCTTGCCACGATCTCGTCCGCCCAGAACGGCGTGGCGGAGATCCGGCCCGACGGCACGATCCTGTTCACGCCGGATCAGGACTATTGGGGCACCGCCACGCTCCAATATGTGATCGCCGACAGCGAGGGGCTTGTCGACAGCGGGTCGGTGACCATGTATTTCGACCCGGTCGGCGATCTGCCTCCTGTGGCGGTCAATGATGTCGTCGACATCTTCGAAGATGTGACGACCGTCATCCCAGCGGCGACCTTGCTCGCCAATGACACCGACATCGATCTCGACGTCCTCGAGATCATCAGTATCCGGATGGTGGATGGCGGGGGATCACTGTCATTCAACACCGATGGCGACATCGTCTTCGCGCCGGCTCTCAATGACAACGGCGTCATCAGTTTCGAGTACACGATCACCGACAATGCCGAGGGCACGGACACCGCGACGGTCCAGGTGAGGATCATTCCGGTCAACGACGCACCGACCGCCGCGCCGGATACCGGGGCGACCAGCCTGGACGCGCCGTTGGTGCTGCGCATCTCCGATTTGCTGGCCAATGACAGCGATGTCGATCTTCTGCCGCGAGACTACGGCCTGCTGTCATTTGGCGGGATCCGGTCGACCTCCATCGGCACCGCGACGACCTACAACAATGAATTCGTCATCGTCGAATTCGCTCCCGGCTTCTCCGGCACCGCCACCCTCGACTACATCATCGTGGATGAGCATGGCGTGGAAGATGACGGCACCGTCCATATGGCCGTTTCCGACACCCGAGCCGACCCGCTAATCGGCGGCGCCCTTCGCGATCTCCTCATCGGCACCGAATTGGCCGAGACCATCGAAGGTCTTGGCGGAAACGACGATCTTTTCGGCCGCGGTGGCGATGACGTGCTGGCTGGTGGCGAAGGGGCCGATAATTTCGACGGCGGCGCAGGTTACGACACGGCCGATTACGGCGATTCCAATATCGGAATCCGCGCCGATCTTGGCGCGCGCATCGGTCAGGGCGGTCACGCCCAGGGCGATGTATTCCTCTTCATGGAAGCCCTTCGCGGCTCGCGATTCTCCGACGAACTTGGCGGCGATGAAAAGGACAACATCCTCGAAGGCCGCGACGGCAATGACGACCTGATCGGCCGCATCGGTGCGGATGTGCTCATCGGCGGCGCTGGCGACGATCGTCTCGACGGCGGCGATGGAAGCGACACGGCCGATTACTTCTTCTCGGCCGGAGCAGTCACCATTTCGCTGGAGGCCGGAACGGCGTCGGGCGGCGACGCCCAGGGTGACCTGCTGATCAGTATCGAGAACCTGACGGGGACCGATTTCGCCGATGTGCTCGAAGGCAACGCCGACGCCAACAGGCTGATCGGTGGCCGAGGCGACGACCGGATAGTCGGTGGAGATGGCGACGACTTACTGATCGGCGGCCGTGGCGCGGACGAGTTGATCGGCGGCGCGGGCATCGACCGCGTCGACTATTCGCTATCGAATGAAGGCATATCGATCAATATGGCCAACGCGGCGGCCGGTGGCGGCGATGCGTTGGGCGACACGTTGACCTCGATCGAACTCGTGGTCGGCAGCTTCCATGACGACACGATCATTGGCGATGGCGGCGACAATGTCCTGATGGGTGGTCGGGGCGCCGATGTCATCGACGGCGGTGGCGGTTTTGACATCGCCGATTACAGCGAGGCTGACGAGGCCGTCACGCTTGATTTGCAGTCCGGGCTGGGATCCGCCGGCGAGGCCCTCGGCGACGTGGTCACCAACATCGAGAAATTGGTCGGCTCGCGATTCGACGACGTATTCTATGGCGGCCTGGGAGATGACGTTTTCGACGCCGGGCGCGGCAATGACACGCTGGACGGGCGGGGCGGCTCCGACAGCTATCTGTTCGGCTTTGCATCCGGCAATGACCAGGTCGCCGAAACCGGCGCCATTGGCGAGACAGACCGGATCATACTCGGCGAGGGCGTCCGCATTCGGGATGCCAGCATCATCCGCGAGGGCGACGATCTGCTCGTCGAACTGGAGCAGGCCGGCGGCGTCCTGTTCGACACGATGCGTGTGCAGGGTCATTTCATCGGCGACGCGACCGGCATCGAGGAGATCGTGTTCGAGGACGGAACCGTGTGGGATCGCGCGGCGATCGATTTCCTTCAGCGCAATGGCCGCTTCAACGCGATGGATGACGTCATCCGATTTGCGGATGAGGACATTTCCCTGAACATTGCCGCGGATCAACTGACCCGCAATGACGCCGCGGAGGGCGCCGATCAGCTCCGGATCGTCGAAGTCGGCAATGCGGCCGATGCGACGGTCACGCTCCTAAGCGATGGGTCGGTCCTGTTTACCGGCGCGCAGGATTTCAACGGCGATGCTTTCTTCGACTGCACGGTCGAGGATGCGTTTGGCCGGCAGTCGACGGCGCGCGCGGAGGTCAATGTCCTACCCATCAACGACGCGCCGGTTGCCTTCGACGATGGTGTCTTCCAGGGAATTGAGGACACGGTTCTCTTTATCCCGTACGCCGATCTGCTCGGCAACGACATCGATGTGGATGGCGATACCCTGACAATCGTCTCCGGCGGCTTCGGTCCGGCGATTGGCGCGGATGGCCAACCGCTCAACCCGACATTCCTCGGCCTCGGTTCGAATGGCGATGCCTTTACCGGCACCGGCGGCGTCTACTTCGAGCCATCGTCGAACCATTTCGGTTTCGCCGGCTTCACCTACACGGTGACGGATGGCAATGGCGAGTTCTCGGTCGGCCAGGTCGAGCTGAACTTCATTGGGGTAAATGACGCGCCGACCACACGTGGCGACTTCGATACTGTCAGGCTCGGGCTTACCAAGACGATCAGCGTTGCGAGCCTCTTGTCCAACGATTTCGATGTTGAAGGCGATGCGTTCTCCTTCGTCGGCATTCATTCGGCTACCAATGGCACCGCGACCCTGCGGACCGAGGAGGTGGTCGAAGGCGGCGTGGTGGTCGTCCGTCAGTATGTCGATTTCGATCCGGCCGCGCTTGGCCCGGCATCGTTCCGCTATGATGTGGAAGACGTACTGGGCGCCCGGTCGACCGGGCTTGCCTCGATCGCGGTCATTCCGCTCAACGATCCGCCCAATGCCCGCAACGATGCCGGCTTTGAGACGATCGAGGATCAGCCGGTCCTGATCGATCCATCGGTGCTCTTGGCGAACGACACCGATCCCAATGGCGACCCGCTGACCATCATCGAGTTGCAGCGGTTCGCGCTCAACGGCGACGTCGCCTGGACCGGCGGCGGGCAGATCCTGTTTACCCCCCGCGCCGACTACAACGGGGCGGCGGGCTTCACCTATACGATCGATGACGGCCAGGGCGGCACCGATACCGCCTTCGTGTCCATCTCCATCGTGCCGGACAATGACGGCCCGGTCTTGCGGGACGACGTGGTCGACGGTCTTGAAGACCTGCCGATCACGATTATCCCCGCCGAGGCGTTCGCGAATGATGGCGACCCCGAAGGCGACGTCCTGTTCTTCGAGAGTGCCCGGATCCTGGGTGTTCTGACGAATGACTTCTCGACCCGCGTCGAGGTCGAGCAGAGCAGCGATCTGGCGTCGCCGGTCATCGATCCGGCGGCTACCGTGGTCGCCGCCACACGGACGGATGGTTCCGATATCCCAGGATGGCTCACCTTCGATCAGGCGACGCTCACAATTACCGGTGTGCCGCCGGCGGGCCTGACGGGCTTCGATGTCCGGCTCGCCTTCACCTATACGAACGCGCAGACCGGCGCAAGTGTCGCCTACGAAGATACCGTCTTCATCGATCCTGCGAATGTGCAGGCGCTTGCCGACGGCATCGCCTACGACCCGATCCTCATGGTCGTCGAGGCGGGTGCCGGCACATTCTCTGCTGCCCTATGGACAGGCCGTCCGCTGCCGGCGTGGCTCGCTTTCGACCCGACGACAGGAGCCTTCTCCAAGTCCGGGCTCGAACCCGATGTGAATGAGAGCATCGCGCGGGTCTGGGTTACCTTCGAGCCGGATGACCTCACGGCGGACCCGTTCGCCATCGAATTGCGGATTGATCCCTTCGCGCCGATCGATCCGGCGATCAACGCGTTGCTGCAGAACAACGCCTATTTCGCGGCACAAGGGCTGTGGGCTTTGCCGACAGCCACCGATGCCGTCATCACCGCGGAGAAAGCCAATGGCGTCGTTCTCCCGGACTGGATGTCCTTCGATGCCGAGACGCTGACATTCTCGGGCACACCGCCGGAGAAATATGTCGGCACGGTTCAGGTCAAGGTTGACGTCGGCGCCTCCGTCGAGGCCGGGACACCCGCCTTTGCCTTGATCCGCGATATCGTTATCGACCAGTCCATCAATCTGGCCTCGGGCTCCGGGTTCAGCCTGAATGTATTCGACGAGGGCATCGATCTGTTCCGGCCGGAGGATTACAACGGCGCCTTCGCGATCGAGTACCACGCCAAGGACACCAAGGGCGCGGTCTCTGTGGATCCGGCCATCATTGTCATCAATGTCGCGCCGCAGCGGGAATTGCCCGACGCGCTGAACGACGTCGTGGGCGTGGACGAGGACGACACGGTCGAAATATCGCTCGCCGCCCTGCTTCTCAACGATCGGGACGACGATGGCGACCACATCCAGATCGTCTCGGTCGGCGGCGTTTCCATCGGCACGCTGACGATCAATGTTCCGGAACTCTCAGTGGACCTGCCGCCGGTCGCCGGGCTGGGAACACCGGCAAGCCATACAGCGGCGCTGGCGGACGGTTCGCCGCTTCCCGCATGGCTTTCCATCGACCCCGATACGGGACGCCTGTTCGGTACTCCACCGCTCGAAACTTATGAAACCCTTGATGTCGTCGTAACTTCTAGTGACGGCGTAGCGGATTTTGAGACTGCATTGGCGGTCGATGTCGATGGCAATGCGGGCACCACGCTGACCTATGTGACCGAGCCCGAATTTTCCGGCCCGGTGTTCTTCGACTACGTGCTTGCCGACGGCCGGGAAGGAACCGCGACGGCAACCGTTCGCATCGATGTGGCACCGCTGAACGATCCGCCGGTGGCCGGGAACGATCGCCTCGACGGCATCGAAGACACGGACCTGGTCATCCCCTTTGCGAGTCTTCTGGCGAACGACACCGACGTCGATGGTGATGCCCTGCGCGTCGCATCCGTTCTGAACGGCGTCAACGGCACAGTGGCGATCGTCAACGGCGCCATCAACTTCACGCCGGACCACAATTTCGATGGCGTCGCTTCGTTCGACTATGTGGTGACGGACGATCAGGATGGATCGGCGACCGCTCGCGTCCTGATCGACGTGGCATCCACCAATCAGGCACCCGTTGCCGTCGAAGACCGTTTCCTGGGCGGATTAGAGGATACGCCCTACATCGTCACGGTGGCCGATCTGATCGGCAATGACTACGACCCGGACGGTGACGATTTCTTCTTTGTCAGGGTGGAGGAGGTCACGACGAACGGCCGGGCGTTCATCCTGCCGGACGGATCGATCTCGTTGGCGCCAAGGGATAATTTCGTCGGTGAAATCCGTTTCACCTATCAAATCTCCGACGGCCGGCTTGGGTCGATCGAGCAAAACAACATTGTGGTCGAATATCTGGCGGTCAACGATGCGCCGGTGGCGATTGACGACAGTGGATATGTCACCGGAGAGGATGTGCCGATCGTCATCTCCGTGGCGGACCTGATCGCCAACGACACGGATATCGAAGGCGATTTGCTGTCGGTCATTTCGGTCTTCGATCCGGTGAACGGCTCGGTGGAGTTGTCGGGCGTGACGGCGGTCTTCACGCCGCGGGCCGACTATTTCGGCAATGGCGGGTTCTCTTATCAGGTCTCCGACGGAAACGGCGGTATCGATGCCGGTTTCGTATCCGTCTCGGTCACGCCCGTTGAAGACCTTCCGATCGCGGTGCCCGACACCGGCTTTGTGATCTTCGAAGACTCATTTATCGATATCGACCCGGCCACACTACTTGCCAACGACATCGACCCCGATGGCGATCCGATCAGTTTCGTCGGCGCTTTTGGTGACGGTATCGAGATCCTTGCGGACGGGACGATCCGCTTCCGGCCCGACCCGAATGCCAGCGGCAGCTTCACCCGCGACTACGTCATCACCGATGGCAAGGGCGTGGACGTCACCGGCACTTTCACCGTGACCGTAATCCCGGTAAACGATGCCCCGGTGGCCGTCGACGATACCGTTCTGGGGTTCGAAGGCCTGGCGACGAGCATCGCGACGAATTCGCTGCTGGCCAACGACTCCGATGTCGAGGGTGAAGCCCTGACTCTCGTCAGTGTCGGTACGGCGGTCGGTGGTACCGTCGGCTTGACGACCAAGGGCGGTGTGACCTTGGTGACCTTCATACCGGACGCCGATCAGACCACGCCGGCTTCCTTCGAGTACATCGTTCAGGATGAGTCCGGCGCCACCGATGTCGGCCTTGTCACGGTCAACCTGCTGCCGCCCATCGGCGGCGGACCGTTCGGCGCGTCGCTTGCAATGCTAAGCGGTGCCGAGGATATGCTGTTGGCCGAACAACTGCCGAACGAGGCATTCGGCAATGTCGGTACCGATGTCCTGACCACCGACGTCCGGCAGGCGAACGGCGATCCACTGCCCGATTGGATCACCTACGATCCGGCCACCCAGGCGTTTTCCGGACAACCGCCGGTAAACCTGAATGGCGTCATAGATCTGGAGGTGGTGGCCGGTGACGGAGTCTCCGAGGCGACAGTTCCGCTCCGGCTGACCATCGAGAGTATCAATGACGTCCCGGTCGCTGTCGACGATACGGTGAACGGGCTGGAAGACCAGCCGATCGTCATTCCGATCCTGACATTGATGGCGAATGACAGCGACGTCGATGGCGACACCCTGACGATCAGCTCGGTGTCTGCCGGCGCCGGCGCCACCGCCGTGTTGGACGGCATGGGCAACATCGTTATCACTCCGGACGAAAACGCGTTCGGCGACACCGTTGTCGACTATGCCCTGACCGATGGCACGGCGACCGATAACGGCGCCATTCTCGTCAGTCTGGCGCCGGTCAATGACCGGCCGGTGGTCAACCCGCTTGAGGATTTCCATTCCGACGAGGATTCGGTCATTGATTTCACGCTGCCAGCCGATCTGGCATTCGACGTCGATGGCGACGCCCTGACGCTCTCGGCGGCGCGGGCGGGCGGGACGGACCTGCCGGCTTGGCTGTCCTTCGATGCGGCGACAAAACGTTTCACCGGCACACCGCCGCGTGACTTCTTCGGCGTCATCGCGCTGCAGATCATGGCAACGGACGGTATCCTGTCGGCGACCTCGCAATTCGATCTCGTCATCGATCCGGTCAACGACGCGCCGACGATCAGCATCCCGTTCTCCGACCGGTTCGTGAACGAGGACCAGGATTTCGACATTCTGCTGCAGAGTGACATCTTCCAGGACGTCGAAGGCGACGCTCTGGCCTATGAGATTTCGCTGGCGGATGAAACGGCATTGCCGAGCTGGCTGGTGGCCGTCGATGAGCAATTGCGGCTGTCCGGCCGCGCACCGGATAATTTCAGCGGCACCATCGATCTTCGGGTGACGGCGTCAGATGGCGTCGCCTCGGTCTCCGACGTATTTGCGTTCACGGTGATTGCGGTCAACGACGCCCCCTATCTCGCACAACCGCTTGCGGATCTGGGAGGCGCCTCGTCGCCACTGTTCACCGGCGAGTTGTTCACCATTCCGGTTTCACAGGACACCTTTGCCGACCCGGACGGCGACATGCTGATGTTCGCGGCGGTGCAGGCGGACGGGTCGGCCTTGCCGGATTGGATGACGTTCGACGGCAATATGCTGGCCGGCGTCGCGCCGCATGAGGCGGTGGGCATTTGGGACATCGAAATCCGCGCCACCGATGGCGAATTTGAAGCATCGGACAGCTTCACAATGACCTTCGATCTCGGCAATCGGGCGCCGGTCGCCAATCCGGACGGTCCCTACACGACGCGCGGCGAGGTCAATCTGCTCATTGCCCCGTACATTCTCATGCAGAACGATACCGACGCCGATGGCGATACCATCGGGATCGTTGAGGTGGGCCAGGCCGGCCATGGCACCGTGGGCTTCGGGACGGACGGAGAGATCATCTACTCTCCGGAATCCGGCTTCGTGGGCAATGACCAGTTTGTCTATCGCCTGTCCGACGGCGCCGCGACATCGGAGGCGACGGTCGGCGTCATCGTCGACGTGCCATACGACAATACGGAGACTGGTGGCGCCGGCACGGATGTTGTGATCGGTGATTTGACGGCCGACAACAACATCTCCGGTGGAGCGGGCAACGATCTGCTGATCACCGGCAGCGGCGACGATCTCCTCAATGGCGATGGCGGCAATGATATCCTGATCTCCGGAGCCGGGAACGACATTATCCGCGGCGGTGCTGGTGGAGACCTGCTGTTCGGCGGGTCGGGAAGCGACCGGGTCGAAGGCGGCGCGGGCGACGATACGGTGTTCGCTGGCACCGGCGATGACGAAATCATCGCCGGCGAGGGTGACGACCGACTCTTCGGCGGAGCAGGGTCGGACACCTTCGTCTACCGGACGGGCGACGGTTCCGACCAGATATTCGACTACCAGACGCCCCAAGCGGGCCGGAACTTCACTATTGGTGGTGACAGGATCAACTTGGGCATCAATGGCATCAATGATTTCGACGCCCTGCTGACGCTTGCTCAGGAACGAGACGGCGGCGTCTACTTCGACTTCGGCAATGGCGACGAATTGTTCCTTGCCGGCACACAGCTATCCGCCCTCGATCGTGACTCGTTCACGTTCTTCTAGGACCGGGAATATGGCATTGTGGAATGTGGATAAGGTCACGTCGCATGTGGTCAGGGATCGATGATAGGTAATCTGGGACAGGAAGCGCATGGCGCGTAGCGGTCAGGAGACCAAAAACGTGGTGGGAGAGGCCTTCGCGCGTATGCGCGGCGGCTTTGTGTCCGTTGGGGTGTTGAGTTGCGCGGTGAACCTGCTGATGCTCACCGGTCCGATCTTCATGCTGCAGGTGTACGACCGCGTACTCACCAGCCGGTCCGTGCCGACCTTGGTGGCGCTAATGGCCCTGGTGGCCGGTCTGTTCGCCATGATGGGGTTGTTCGATTTCTCCCGCACACGGGTCCTCTCGCGGGCGTCCCATTGGATCGACAATGCGCTGTCCCCGCTGGCCTTCCGATCCTGGATGGTTCGGTCATTGGGCGGCCAGGCGCCCGGCTACCGCCCGATCCAGGATCTCGGAACGATCCGTGGCTTCATGGCGAGCCCGACGATCCTGGCGCTTTTTGACCTGCCTTGGTTTCCGATCTATCTGGCCGTCATCTACGTTCTGCACTTCCATCTCGGTTTGCTGGCAACGGCCGGCGCCGTGGTGGTGATCATCCTTGCCGCGATGAATGAATGGCTGACCGGCCGGTCCGTGGGTGCCGCGGCGCAGGCCGACATCGCCGAGAACCGGTTCGCCGACCAGACCCAGCGGAGCGCCGACAGCGTGCTCGCCATGGGCATGCTCGGCAACTCGACCGGCGCGTGGCGCAGTCTGAGAGACAAGGCGCTGGTCAGTCTTCAATCCGGTTCGGAGCGCTCCGAGATCTTCACCACCGGTTCGAAGGCGTTCCGGCTGCTGCTCCAATCGGCGATCCTCGGACTCGGCGCCTATCTTGCCATCTATCAGGAAATCTCGGCCGGGATGGTGGTGGCGGCCTCGATCATTGCCGGCCGCGCGCTGGCGCCGATCGACCAGACCATCGGCGGATGGCGCAACATCAAACGCGCGCGGCTGGCGCGCAGGCGCCTGTCCGACTATCTGGAGCGGGATTCCGAGACACCGGTTGGAGAGGTTCGCCTGCCCGATCCAAGCGGCGTCATCACCGTCAGGAATGTTGTCAAATACCCACCGGCGCAGAAGCAGACGGGAAATGCCCTGCCGATTCTGGCGGGCATCGAATTCGATCTTGAGCCCGGCGACGGGTTGGGCATCATCGGTCCAAGCGCGTCGGGAAAGACCACGCTTGCAAAGCTTTTGGTCGGCCTGTGGATGCCGGATCAGGGCTCGGTGCGCATCGATGGCGCGACCTTCGAGCAATGGGAAGCCGACGAGGTAGGCAGGCATATTGGCTACCTGCCGCAGGACGTCATGCTGATGTCCGGGGCGATTGCGCAGAACATCGCCCGTTTCGACCCGGATGCCCAGCACGAGGACATCGTGGCGGCCGCCAAGATGGCCGATGTGCACGAGATGATCCTGAAGTTCCCCGACGGCTATGCGACGAATGTCGACAGTGCGGTCAGCCCTCTGACCGGCGGTCAGAAGCAGCGCATCGCCTTGGCGCGGGCGGTATACAAGATGCCGGTGCTGGTGGTGCTCGATGAACCGAATTCCAACCTCGACGCCGAGGGGGATGTAGCGCTGGCCAATGCAATCTCGGATTTGCGCGCCGCCGGTTCCGTCGTCGTTGTCATGGCCCATCGGCCCAGCGCCATCGCCGCCGTCGACAAGGTCTTGATGTTGAACGAAGGGCGCATGGTCGAATTCGGTGACAAGGCGGACGTCCTGAAAAAGGTGACGCGTGCAGCCTGAGGGCGACGCGAGGAGACACCAGATGTTGGACAAACCATCTCTCGACTATCGCCGCCCCGCGCTGATCGGCCTTCTTTGCCTGATCGTGCTGGCGGGCGGCGGCCTTGCCTGGGCAAGCATCGCGGAGATATCCGGCGCGGTGATCGCGTCCGGATCGATCGTCGTCGAGGGGAAACCCAAATCCATCCAGCATCTGGACGGCGGCATTGTCCAGGGGCTGTTCGTTTCCGACGGCGATCTGGTCGAACAGGACCAGGTTCTGATCCGGCTTGACGACACGATGATCTCGGCAAATCTGGCGATCTACGAAAGCCGGCTGCGCGAGGCCATCGTGCGGAAAGCCCGGCTGCTGGCGGAACTCAACGGCAACACCTCTTTCGCCGCCCCGGATGAATTGGCGGAAAGCCTTGGTCTGGGTGCGTTGACGGCGGAGGCCGAGCAGCAGACGGCTATGCTGAACGCCCGCCGGCTGACCCTTGAAAGCGAGGTCGAGCAGCTGGACGAAAAAATTGCCCAATTCGAGAACCAGACGATCGGTGTCACCGGTCTCATCGTCGAAAAAGAGGTGCAGATCGAAACCTATCGCGAGGAGATCTCCGCTGTCGCCGACCTCGTGGGAAAAGGCTACGCGCCAAGGACCAGACTGATGGCGCTGCAGCGGGCGCAAGCGGATTTGCGCGGGCAGATCGCCGAGGATCGCTCCAACGTTGCCCGGCTGCAGAACTCGATTTCAGAGACCCGCATTGCAAAGCTCCAGGTGCATCGGGAGTTCCGCGAGCGGGTGATCTCCGAGATCGAGGAAAACGATTCCAAGATCGACGAGCTGCGCCAGCAGATGGTGGCGACTCGCGAGCAGTTGGGCCGGGTTGCCATTCGCGCGCCGGTATCGGGCATGGTTCACGAACTCAGTCTTTTCACCATCGGCGGCGTCGTGCAGCCCGGCGTGACCGTGATGCAGATCATTCCGCAGACCGGGGTCCATGAGATCGAGTTGAATGTGGAAACCACGGCCATCGATCAGGTGTTTCTCGGACAGCGGGCGGTCATCCGCTTTCCGGCATTCCATCAGCGCACAACGCCGGAGTTGGAAGGCGAAGTCGTCTCCGTGTCGCCGTCGAGCGTACTCGACGAAACCACGGGCCTGGCCTTCTATCGGATTTCCGTGGGGATTTCCGACGAGCAGCTGGCTCGTCTCGGCGACAAAACACTGATTCCGGGAATGCCGGTGGAAGCCTATTTCACGACGGACCAGCGGACCGTCGTGAGCTATCTGGTCAAACCGCTCGTGGATCAGCTCCATCACACGTTCCGGGAGGAGTAGGCCGGGAGGAATAGGCCGGGAGAAATAGGCGTCCCGGACACACAGCGACGGCGGCCGTTCGACATTCACACCTCTCGAATGTTGTGTGCCGGCAATGCTCAACTATAGTGCGGCCAGAAATCAGGCGGCCGGGACAGGTGTCCTTGTGCCGGCAATGATCGGAGTGACCAAGATCAATACGGGAGCGGCAGTGAATGGCTAACCAGGCAGGCAACGGCACGAGTTCGGGCAACGGCGCCGCGACGGATGGCGACGAAAAGGCAACCGAGGAAAAAGCGGCGGCGCGTCAGTTCGACCCAGAGGTCTTGGAGCAGATCGCCGCGGTTCGCACAAAGGTTCATGAGACCTTCGGCAAGGTTGCGCTCGCCATGATGGCCGTGCCGCGATACCGCCATCAATCGGTGACGGACCTCAAGGAGATCCTGCTGGAGCCGTTGATCCGGGACCGGGTGGCGATTGCGTCCGCCACGCCGAAGGAAGGCACGGGCGCCGAGATGCTGTCCGGAATCGCCATCTGGGCGAGCGTATCGGAAGAGGTCGACACGAAGATCCGCGAGCAGATCAAGGCCGGTGTCTTTCCGGTCCGGCTGAAGCCCGAGGATTGGACGAGCGGCTCCATCAATTGGCTGTTCGATGTGATCGCGCCGAACCAGCGATTGACGACGGCGGTCATCGCCAATTTCCGGCAGGTGATCAAGGAAGGCGATATGCGCATCCACCCTCTCGTCACCCGTCTCGTCGACCCAGACGCGCTGCAGAAGATGGGAGCCGCGCCGATCAAAGTGGATCAAAAGGAACCCGAGAGCACTGGTTGAGTCCAGTTTGCCTGGGGCCGTCTCCGCAGTAATCACGGGGCCGAATGATCCCGGCAGACGTCACAAATCGTTACTGAACATGCGCGGTTGGATACTGGACATGACCAACAAGGCCGCGATTGGCCGACAGTATACCTATCTGGATGCTTCCCAAGCCGGTGCCTTGATCACGCGCGAGCAGTCACCGCCCTCTTCAACCGTCTATTCGGGCGTTCCCGCGCCACTATCCCCGCCTTGGTATCCTCCTCCTCGACGGCGGCAATCAGCCAGTCGATGAAGGTTTGGGCGATGGGTGCAACGCGCATTTCGGAACGACAGGCGATGAAGAAGGCGTCCGCGGCCGGCACGGACAGGTCGAACGGAACCACCAGCGCGCCGCGCGACAGCAGCCGACTTGTGGTCATGGTGTCTCCCAGCGCAATACCGGTGCCGTGGGTCGCCGCCTCGATGGCGAGATGCCTCTGACCCTGCCGGGCAACGACAAAGCATTCATTAACCACGATCGATCCCGGATCGGCAGGACGGTTGAAGGTTCTTCACCGCCGATCTAGGCTGTTGGCCAACATCTGAAATTGGGGAGCCCAACCATGATCGTCGCGCCGAAGACCCTTGCCCTGGCGGTGTTTGCCGCTGTTGCCCTGACCGCGTGCTCAGGGGCCGACACCCTCTTGGAGGGCTCGGATTCAATCACGATTCAGATCGACGACGAGCACTCGCTGGGGGCCGCTTCGCAGGACGCTGCCGAATATTGCGAGGATACCTGAACGGGAGGCGGTGCTTGTCCGCACCGATGAAGTCGGCGAGGACGCCGTTGCATATTTCGAGTGCCAATAGGGACGCCAACGCGCATTGGCCCGGAAAAGCGCGGTCAGACGCCGGAAAAGAACTAATTGCGGGGCAATAATTGCGGGGATAATTGCGGGGACACAGTACGCATTTCCTACCGGATGCGGTCTTCGATTCCGGCCTGCGGGTTCGGTCGGTTCGGGCGAATGGAGCGCCGCGCCTAACTTAGCGCCCATGGGGCGGGGGCTCTCCGGAGCATCGAACCGACAGGCAAGGCGGCACTCCGACGCGGTTGATTTGCGGGCGTGCCAATTCGCACAATCGATGCCAGGATGGGGATATGCGCCGCGCCTTGGCGATCCGGGCTCATGACCCGCCGGTAACGAGCACGAGACTCACTAGCCGCGTATGAACCGGCCACCGGCCACCGGCGCGAACAAGCTGGGGAGAGTGGGTTTGGACAGGGACGAGTTGGAGCGCCTGCGTCGCAAATATTCCGACGCCTCCGCCGGCCAGATTCACGATGCGACCTTCCGCCGGATCGCCGACCACATCTTCACCAGCGATGGGACCCGGGTCGCCCCGTATGCGGGCATTCCCACCCTGCTCGATGCGCCCTATTTGCCCATCGATATGGAGAACCCGGATTTCGGCGATTTGCAGGTGGCGCTGGTGGGCGTGCCGATGGATCTGGCGGTCACCAACCGAAACGGCGCCCGGTTCGGGCCCCGTGCGTTGCGGGCCATCGAACGGATCGGCCCCTACAATCACGTCCTGGGCTGCGCGCCAATCTATGAATACAAGGTGGCGGATATCGCCGACGTGCCGTTTCGCAGCCGCTTCAAGCTGGAGATGAGCCACGACGACATCGAGGCGCATTTCAAAAAGATCGTAGCATCCGGAATTCTGCCGGTGGCGGCCGGCGGCGACCATTCGATCTCACACCCGATCCTGAAGGCGGTCGGCCGGGACCGGCCGGTGGGCCTGATCCATATCGACGCCCATTGCGATACCAGCGGGGAGTTCGACCAAAGCAAGTTCCATCATGGTGGCCCGTTCCGAAACGCGGTGCTGGAGGGCGTGCTCGATCCCAGGCGCACCATTCAGATCGGCATTCGCGGCGCGGCGGATTACCTGTGGGAGTTCTCCACCGATTCCGGCATGACCATTGTTCATGCGGAGGACGTTCCCAACCGGGGCGTGGCATCTGTGATCGAGCAGGCGCGGCAGGTGGTGGGCGACGGGCCGACCTACCTGTCCTTCGACATCGACAGCCTCGACCCGGCCTTCGCACCGGGCACCGGAACCCCTGAGATCGGTGGGTTGACGACCCGCGAGGCGCTTGAGTTGCTGCGCGGCCTGAAGGGGCTGAACTTCGTCGGCGGCGATCTGGTCGAAGTCGCGCCGCAATATGACGCCACCACCAACACGGCCCATGCCGGGGCGCAAATGATGTTCGAGATTCTCAGTCTGATGGTGTTCAGCCCATCGCTGAAAGGGGCCAACCGGGACTGACAAATGACGCCCGGCAATCGGGGCAGGACAGGGCAGTAAAGCCCGGGCGAAACCCGGGCCAACGAGGGAGACATCGTGATGACCAAGAAGTATTAACACGGCATCGGCCGCTGCTGGGTGCTTGCCACCGGCGTGGCCGCCGGCGCCGTCCTCACCATGCCATCGATCGTGCGGGCTCAGGACCGGTCGATTAAAGTCGACGTCTATGGGGGCTATTTCAAAGACTCGTTCGACAGCCATATCTTCCCCGAATTCACCAGCGCCACCGGCAGAATCCCTATCTGAGCGACCTGGTCCGCAGGGGTTATACCAATCTGCAGTGAGGATCATGCATTGGCCCAGGTTCTTGACCCGATGGACATGATCTTCCATGGCTGGTCGATGAGGCGGTTCCAGGCGAAGCAGGAATGGTCGACGATATCGGCATAGGATTTGAAGGTGCGGTTCGAGAGCCAGTTGTCCCGCATGAATTGCCAGATGTTTTCGACGGGATTGAGCTCTGGGGAACGTGGCGGGAGCGGCAAGAGTGTGATGTTTTCCGGGACGTCGAGCTTGTGGGTGGTATGCCAGCCGGCCTGATCAAGGAGGATGACGGCGTGGGCGCCGGGCGTCACCTGGGATGAGATTTCGACCAGATGCCATTGCATGGCCTGGGTGTTGCATCGGGGCAGGACGAGGGCCGCACCGACGCCGCGGGCCGGGCATATGGCACCGAAGATGTAGGCTGATCGGGTTCGCTGATCGTGGGGTGCCCGCGGCCTGGTGCCCCGCTTGGCCCATCGGCGGGTAATCTTGTTCTTCTGGCCGACCCTGGCCTCGTCTTGGAACCAGATCTCGATTTCGATGCCGGCGGCGAGCCGAGATCGGATCGTGGCTATCTGGTCGGGGAATTTTTTTTGAACGTCACGATGGTCTCCGGGTCTTGGGCATGGTGGCGCGGCCGCGCCGAGAGCTTGCGATAGCCCAATTCGCGCAGCGTGCGGCTGACAGTGGTCTCATGCAGGCAGAGGCCGAACGCCTCATGCAGCCAGGCCGCCAGATCAGCCAGCCGCCAGCGCACCACGCCGTCGACCGCCGGCATGGGCCCCGCCTCGACCTTCGCGGCCAGGGCAGCCCGTTGGGCGGCATTCAGTTTCGGCCGGTTGCCCGGTGCGGTGCCGTCGATCAGACCCTCAGGACCCCGGGCATTGAACCGCAGCACCCAGTCACGGACCGTCTGAAGCCCGGCGCCCGCATACCGCGCCGCCGCCGTGCGCGACCCGCCATCATAGATCAGCGCCAGCGTCAGAAGCCGCCGGCTCTGGCCAGCATGCTCCGTTCGTTTGGCCAGCGCCCGAAGCTCTTCACCGGTGAAATCATCGCGCAGCGCAATCCCAGCTCGCATGGCAAACCTCCTTTGGTTGCCAACTTGAATCATGTCAGGACGAAAATGGGAATCCCCTAAATGAGTCAGCCATCGCGCAGGTTGGTATTAGTGTTTGCCGTGCCGACGGCGTCTCAGCCGGGTTCGACCCGGATCAGCATGAAGGCCCACTCAGCCCGGATATCAGGACGTTCTTCCCGTAGCGCCAGGACGCGGCCCTGCAGCCAGGCGAGGTAGCTCCGGCCATTTTCCATGAGAGGCCGGATGCCGCGATAGAGCGGTTCCGTCGTGGCGATGACGACGGCAATGTCCAGCCCCAGCGGCGGTGCGAAGATGAATTGGGTGGTGCTGTCCGCTCCGCCGATTTCAAGCATTGCGTCGGCACCGAACCGGAATCGGCTCGGCGTCAGATGCGTGACCATGCCGTCGCTGTCGTAATAGTCGATGTACAAATAGGCGTCACATGCCGGCGCCCGGAGACTGAAGAGAGCGGTGTCGCCGTCAATGGCTCGCGGTATTTCGGCCCATGCCTGCCTGCCGACCGCCAAGGGGTCGTTCTGCTGGTCGTTGGATTGCGGGAGCCCCATTTCCTCCACGGTCTCCAGCACCCCGCAAATCGGCGGTGGCAGGACCATGAGATTCCCGGTCACCCGGACATCGTTGCCGGCCAGCCGCTGCGATGCGGCCACCAGATCGGACGCCAATTCTGCACTCGGCACATGCCCGCGCAGTTCAACGGTGCTGGATCCTGGCGGTTGGACCAGTCGCAGCCGGCTGCAGTCGAATCCGCCAATGGCGGACTCGATCCGATTGTGTCCGCCCGGGGCATCGCCGATACCAGGCCCGCCAACTTCGGCCGGTTCGACCCTTGGCGCCGGTCCGATCGTGATGGCCAGCCCGGCTGCCGGATCGTCGACGCCCGGCGGTTCCGCCGCCGAGTTCTCCTGGGCGGAAGATATGTCGCAGCCGGCCAGACCGTACAGGAAAGCCAGCCCGACAAGGCCTGCACGAATGCGTCGGCCGACTATTCCCGGTATCGGATAGTCTTCGCTATCGTGGTTTGCTCCGAAATCGATCATATCCGCAGAAATGCCTCTGCCTGGGGTCTTCCTTACCGGTAATGCCGGCACCCCAGGTCAGCACAACACGATTACCGTATTCGATGCAGTGTCGACGATCACTGCGGTGGACATGTCGTCGCATCGGCGCGGCCGCCTGCCTCAATTGCCTGTAGCGCCGCATCAGTGGCCGACCCATCCCGGCCGGGCCATCAAGGACCGGCCGCCAGATCGAAGGTTGATTGGGTCGGCACCGGCTCGATCAGCGACGGATCGTCGTTTTTCACATTGCCGACGCGGGCGCTGACCGGAAACGCTTCCATTGCCCCGGCGGGGAAGGAGGTCAGCAATCGGGTGCCATCCCCGGAGGATGGGTCCAGCCAGCTCTCGTAATCTTCCGGTGCCAGGATTACCGGCATCCGGTCGTGGATCGGGGCGATCAGGGCGTTGGCCTGGGTGACGATGATGGTGCAACTCTCGATCCGCTCGTCCGACGCCTTGTCGGTCCAGCGTTCCCACAGCCCGGCGAAGGCAAAGGGCGCGCGCCCCGCCACGCGGATCAGATAGGGTTGCTTGCCGCCATCGGTCTTGCGCCACTCATAAAAGCCGTCGGCGATCACCAGGCAGCGGCGGCGGCGAAAGGCATCGCGGAAGGCGGGCTTCGCCGCCACGGTCTCGGCGCGGGCGTTGATCAGCTTGGCGCCGATCTTCAGATCCTTGGCCCAGAAGGGCACCAAACCCCAGCGCGCGCTGATCAGTTCCCGGCCATCCTCGCCGCGGCGGACGATCGGCACCGCCTGAGTCGGCGCCACATTGTAGCGCGCCGCCAGGTTAGGCCGCTGATCGACCTTGAAGATCTGCCGGATCGCCTCGACCGGCGTGGTGATGAGATATCGGCCACACATCGGGGGCGTCGTGATCCGTCAGCTTTCGTTCGCCCAGCGCCAGGCGGCCTCGGCTTCGGCGTGTGAGAACTGGCGTGTGACAAGGCCCTTCTCGGCCATGATCTCCTGCATCGGGGCCCAATCGTCGCCGGCGATCATCGCCATGCGGCCGAACTGCCCGGCCCGGCTGTCGACGAAGTTCATATCGTCCCATAGCACCGCCGGCTGGATCGCGAGCCCCTCATCGCATTGGAACACCACGTTCAGCGGCGCGTGCTCGTCCAGGATCGCCGCCATTTCGGCGCGAAGAGCCACGAAGTCCGCTTCCTGGATGTCGCCGCCGATGCGGATGCCGATCGTCTTCGGCATGTCGCGATGATTGATCTCGTACAAGGCACCCTCCAAGCCGCATTGACAGACGCCAGATCATACCGCGATTCACAACGAGTCGAACGCCGTTTGTAATTCGCCGCCGGCCGGGGTATCGGTGGAGCCATGACACAACCGATCCGCGTGACCATCTGGAACGAGTTCCGCCACGAGAAGAGCAAGCCCGTGGTGGCCAAGCTCTATCCCGACGGGCTCCATGGCGCCATCGCCGCCGGTATCGCGGGCGATGGGCTCACCATCCGCACCGCGACCCTGGACGAGCCCGAGCACGGGCTGACACAGGCAGTGCTGGATCAGACCGACGTGCTGGTGTGGTGGGGCCACATGTCTCATCACGAGGTGTCGGACGGGATCGTCGACCGGGTACAGCGCCGGGTGCTCGACGGCATGGGCCTGCTGGTGCTGCATTCAGGTCACCACGCCAAGGTCTTCCGCCGCTTGCTGGGCACGTCCTGCGACCTGGTCTGGCGCGAGGCCGACGAAGGCGAACGCGAGCGGCTCTGGGTTGTCGATCCGGGGCATCCGATTGCCGCCGGCATCGGCCCCTATGTCGAGCTGCCGGCCACCGAGATGTATGGCGAACCCTTCGACGTGCCGGAGCCCGAGGCGCTGGTCTTCATCAGCTGGTTCGAGGGCGGCGAGGTGTTTCGCTCCGGCTGCTGTTACCGGCGTGGTCGCGGCCGCATCTTCTATTTCCGCCCCGGCCATGAGACCTTTCCGATCTACTACGATCAGCAGGTGCTGCGCGTGATCGCCAATGCGGTGCGCTGGTCCGCCCCCTCCCATGCCGATGGCGCCCGACCGTCGGTGATCAACCGGCGGACGCCTCTGGAAGCCGGTGCGCCGGTGCAGACGCGGGATCAGTAGGCGGCGTTGAGGCGGGGGAGAGGAACAACGATCAAGTCCGTGATCGTCCGAGCCGCCGGTGCGCGCCCTCGCCCTTCGACAGGCTCTGGGTGAGGAATTCGAGGGCGTTGTGCGGTCTGTTTTCCCAGACGTTCCTGTCCATCGCCCTCGCCCTAAGGCAGGCTCAGGGTGAGGTTGAGAGCTCAGGACGTCGTCGGACAAGGTCCTTGAGAACCTGCCCCGAATTCCTCATCCTGAGCCCGTCGAAGGGCGAGGGCTCGCGCTGCGCCTCCGCGACCAACCTCACCTCAATACACCGCCCGGCCGCCTGACAGGTCGAACACCGCGCCGGTGCTGAACGAGCAATCCTCCGAGGCCATCCAGGTGATGAGCGCGGCCGCCTCCTCCGGCTGCCCCAATCTGTTCATCGGCATCCGGGCCAACACATAGGCCAGATACTCCTCGGTCACGTCGTCCAGCATGGTGGTCTTGATACCCGAAGGGGTGACGCAGTTGACGATGATGCCGCTGGTCGCCAATTCCTTGCCCAGCGCCTTGGTGAAGCCGACGGCCCCGGCCTTGGCGGCGGAATAGGCGGCGTTGTTGGCCGCACCCTCCATACCGGCGATCGACGAGACGATAACGATCCGGCCGTAACCGTGCTCCAGCATATGCGGCACCACCGCCCGGCAGGCGAGAAATACGCTGGTCAGGTCGAGGCGGATCAGCCGGTTCCAATCTTCGACCGTGTACTTCCAGGCACTCTTGATGGTTCCGACCACGCCGGCATTGGCAACCAGGATGTCGATCTTTGGGAACCGGCCGAGGGTGGCTTCCATTGCCTTGGCGACGGCGTCCGGATCCCCAGCATCCATCACCACGGTCTCCACCGTGCCTTTGCCTGACAGCGCTTTCGCCGCGTCTTCCAGCCCGGCGGCGTCGAGATCCCACAGGCTGACGGAAGCACCGGACTCCAGCATCCGCGCCGCCGTCGCAAGACCGATGCCCTTGGCGCCGCCAGTGATGATGGCGGTACGGCCCTTCAGGTCGAGTGCGTTCATGGGTTGCTCCTCGGCTTTCGCGCACACCACCACCATTGTCATTCCCGCGAAGGCGGGAATCCAGAAGCAATAATGTGCTGTCGTCAGGGCCTGGGATGCTGGATTCCCGCCTTCGCGGGAATGACGAAGAGAGTGGGTTCGAACCCCTACGCCACCCGGTCGCCCGGATCGCGGCCGGCGAGGACGGCGTCGATATTGTCCAGCGCCCGGAAGCCCATGGCGTCGCGGGTCTCCCGTGTGGCGGAGCCGATATGGGGCAGCAGGAAGACGTTCTCCAGCGCCGACAGGGCCGGGTTGCCGCCCGGCTCGGTGGCGAAGACGTCCAGACCTACGGCGAACAGCTTGCCGGATTTCAGCGCATCGATCAGCGCCGCTTCGTCGACCAGCGCGCCGCGCGCTGTGTTGACCAGCACCGCACCGTCCGGCAGCAGCGCCAGGGTGCGGGCATTGATCATGCCGGTGGTCTCCGGCGTCGCCGGGCAGTGTAGGGACAGCACGTCGCAATGGGGCAGCAGATCGTCGACGCTCTCATGGAACACCGCGCCCTGCTCCAGCTCCGGTGGCAGCCGCCGGCGGTTGGTGTAATGCACATCCATGTCGAAGCCGCGGGCACGCCTCGCCGCCACCTGGCCGACCCGGCCCATGCCGATCACTCCGAAGCGCTTGCCTGTGGTTTGTGTGCCGACCATGAAGGCCGGGCTCCAGAAATCCCAGCGGCCCTCTCGGACCATGCGGTCGCCCTCGCTGGCCCGCCGCGCCGCGCCCAGCATGCACAGGATGGCGATCTCGGCGGTGGCGTCGGACAGCACGTCCGGCGTGTTGGTGACGATCACGCCTTTGGCGGCGGCCGCCGCCAAATCCACATGGTCGACGCCGACCGAGTGATTGGCGATCACCTTCAGCCGTGCCGGCAGGGCGGCGATGACATCGGCGGAGAAGATCTCGGTGTGGCAGGGCAGGACCGCATCCGCCGTTTGACAGCGCTCGATCAGCTCGTCCCGGTCGAACAGCCGATCCTTTAAATTCAGAACGGCGTCATAGTCGCGCTCCAGCCGCGCATGCACGGCATCGGTCAGTCGGCGGGTCGCCAATACGACCGGCTTGTCGGCCATATTTCGAATCCTCGTTCAGTCCCGGCGGTCAAGGTCGCTGGAATCGGTAGGTCGGAAGTCCGTCTATTTCGGCTTGAACAGGCTCTGGTAGAAATCGTAGCAGGCCATGGTGACCGATCCGACGATGATGATCGTCAGGTCAATCTCGGCGACGAAACCCACCAGCACCGCGACGAAGATGATAAGGCCGGCAAGCGCCAACAGGGCGAAAAGCCGGTCGGTTGTCATGTTCAAGGCTTACCTCCATCTCCGGCGGCATTGGCGACATGTGCCGCCAGCCATCTTGCGGTCCGCAGCAGGCGGGCGTCGTCGCCCTTTCGCCCAACCAGCTGCGCGCCCAGCGGCAGGCCGTTCTCACCGGTCATCAGCGGCAGGTTGATTGAGGGCGCGCCGCAGAATGTCCACAGGGTACAAAAGCAAGGATCGCCGGTCGACCCCAGCCCCTTCGGGGCCTCACCGGGCGCCGAAGGCGTCAGGATGGCGTCATAGCGATCGAAGATCGCATCCAGCCCGCTGGACAGGATCGGCTGCCAATCCCGCGCCGCCAGATAATCGTAGGCGGACACAGCCCGACCCTCGGCGACCAGCCCCTTGAAGGCGTCGCTGATCAGCTCCGGCGCCTTGTCCACATAGCCGCCCAGGCTCTTGGCCATCTCCACCGCCATCACCACCCGGTGCAAATCCAGTGCGCCGTCGAAAACCTCGGGCAGCGGCACCTCGTCCACATCGCCGATCACCCCGCAAAGCTCCTCGAAGGCGTTCCGGGTCGCCGGCTCGGCGCGGTCCCAGGCGGGAGTCTTGACGAAGGCGATCGCCGGGCGGACCGGCGGGTCGCTTGTGGCCACGGCGTACAGCCCACCGGCAGCCTGTCCGGCTGACGCCGCATCCTCGTCATCAGCGCCGATCACCGCCTCCGCGGCCAGCGCCACATCCTCCACCGAGCGGCCGAAGATGCCGAGCTGGTCGAGGCTGGTCGCCGCCGCCATGACACCGCTACGCGGAATGGCGCCGAAGCCGGGCTTAAATCCGACCACGCCGCAGAACGCCGCCGGGCGGATCATCGAGCCATTGGTCTGGCTGCCGATGGCCAGTGGCACGACACCCGCCGCAACGGCGGCGGCAGAACCGCTGGAGGAGCCGCCGGGCGTGTGTTCCGGATTGTGCGGATTGCGGGTCTTGCCCGGATGGAAATAGGCAAGCTCGGTGGTGACGCTCTTGCCCAGGATGACCGCTCCGGCGCGTCGTAGGCGTCGGACCACCGCCGCATCCTTGCGCGGCCGGCGGCCGGCATCGACCGGGGTGCCGTTCTCGGTCGGCATGCCGGCGGTGTCGATGATGTCCTTGATCGCCACCGGGACGCCATGCAGCGGGCCGAGCGGCAATCCGCGCTGCTTATGGGAGTCGAGCGCGCGCGCCTGCTTCAGCGCCTGTTCCCGGTCGAGATGGGTCCAGGCCCGGATGTCGGGCTCGGTCTCGTCGACCCGGTCCAGGCAGGCGGTGGCCATCTGCTCGGCGGTGAACTCGCCGTCGGCAAGCGCCGCCGCCGCGTCAGAGGCACTCAGGCCAGCGGTCGGTTTCATCGCTTTCCCGTCTCCGGCGGTTCAGTATCAGCCATAGGCGAGATCCGGCAGGAAGAAGACAATCTGCGGGAACATGTAGACCAGGATCATGCTGAAGATGATCAGTGCGAGATATGGCATCACGCCTTTGAAGATGTGGGTCAGCGCGACCTCGGGCGGCGCCACGCCCTTCAGATAGTAGGCCGACATCGCCATCGGCGGGGTCAGGAACGAGGTCTGCAGGTTCAGCGCGATCAGAATGCCGAAGAACAACGGATCGATCCCGAAGATCGGCAGCAGCGGCAGGAAAATCGGCACGAAGATGATGATGATCTCCGACCATTCCAGGGGCCAGCCAAGTAGGAAGATGATCAGCTGCGCCATGATCAGGAATTGCCAGGGCTGCAGGTTGAAAGCGATGACGAACTCCTTGATCAGGCCTTCGCCGCCCATATAGGAGAACACCGACGAGAACACCCATGACCCGACGAACATCCAGCAGACCATCGCCGACGTGCGTACGGTCAGGTAGACGGATTCCCGCAGGCCCTGCTTCTCGATCACCTTCCAGGCGGTCCATCCCAGGAGTCCAAGCAGGAAGCCGGTATCGAATGCCCACCAACTGAACTCGTTGAATCGGAAAAATTCCTGCTGATCGACGAGGATGACCAGCATGCAGATCGCCGCGCCCGCCAGGCCCATCAGTGCGCCGCGCCCGGCGAATTCGAACATCGGGATAAGGGATTGCTGTCGCGGCTGGATCCAGCGGACCAGCGGCACGCGGTCTCCGCCCAAGCTGACCAGCGAGGCGATGATCAGGCTCAGCCCAATGGACATACCAGGGCCAAAGGGCAATTCCGGTTCAGGCAGGGGCACTCCGAACAGCTTGTTCCCGAGGAATCGCAATAGGAAGTATGCGAGCAGCAATCCGGTGGTCGCAATGCCGCCCACGCCGAGTGCATAGACCCAGCGATTGACGGCGGGGGCACCATTCTGCATCCAATCCGGCGTGACCCGGCCGCCGCTGATCGCGGCGATCCGATAGGAGATCGCGAGCACGAACCCGCCGATTGCGCCGACCGCCGCCGCTTCCGATGGCGTGGCAAGTCCGAACAGGATCGCGCCCAGCACGGACAGGATCAGGAAGGCCAGCGGGAAGAACGACGTGGCCAGCATGAAGATCACCCGGCTCAGGGGCAGGCGCTCGTATTCATCCTCCGGCGGCTTGGGGGCCAGGCTCGGGTTCAGCGCGGCGCGGCCGATGACATACATGATGTACAAACCGGCCAGCATGAAACCGGGAAAGATCGCACCGGCATACAGACGGACAATCGACACATTCGATGTCGCCGCATAGACGATCAGCATGATCGAGGGCGGGATCAGGATACCCAGGCAGCCGCCGGCGCAGATCACCCCGGAGGCGAATGAGGTGTCGTATTTAGCCCGCATCATCGCCGGCAGGGCCAGCAGTCCCATCAGCGTGACCACCGCGCCGATGATGCCGGTCGCCGTGGCGAACAGCGCGCAGGTCAGCAGGGCCGCCACCGCCATCGCGCCGGGTAGGCTGCGGGCGGTCACATACAGGGTGTCGAACAGCCGGTTCACGATATTGGCGCGCTCGACGATGTAGCCCATGAACAGGAAGAGTGGGATTGCGGTCAGCACGTCGTTGGCCATGACCGAATAGGTCTGGTTGACGAACAGGTCGAAGATCCTGTTGTCGAAGATCGTCTGCATGCGCTCGGCGTCGAAATAGGCGTAGTAGCCGAACGCCACGCCCATCGCCATCAGGGTGAAGCAGACCGGAAATCCGAAGAAGATGGTGAGGATGAAGACCCCCAGCATCATGATCGCCACTTGCGGGTCGGTCATGTGTCTTTATGCCCGTCTGAAGTGGCGTCCATGTCGGCGCCTGAAGCCCCCAGGCCTTGTTCGGCCGCTTGTTTGAGGAGGACGTTCTCCAACTCCTCGATATCTTCCTCATGCTGTGGCCATTCGCCGGTGCGCATGCAGATGAGGCATCGGCAAACCTGGGCGATGCCCTGCAGCAACAGCAGGATGCCGGCCGCCACGATGATCGCCTTGAACTGGAAGATCGGCACGTTGGCAGGGCTCATCACGCTGACTTCCGTATAGCGGAACGAGCGCGCGGCATATTTCCAACCGGAAATGATCAGCGCCAGGACACCGGGGAAGAAGAACAGGAAATACAGAACGAATTCGACCTTCGCCTGGGTGCGCGGTTTCCACAGGCGGTAGAGGAAATCGCCTCGGACATGGCCGTCGCGGGACAGGGTATAGGCGCCGGCCATCATGAACAGCGCGCCATACATCATATAGCTGAGGTCGAAGGCCCAGGCGGTCGGGTCCCGCAGGACATAGCGGACAAAGACTTCATAGCCGACGCCGAACGTCATGATGACGATACACCAGGCGAACGCCTTACCGAACCAGGCGGTCAGCCGGTCAATGAAGGTGACAAAGGATTCCATGGTCTTCCCGGCCGGTCAGATTTGACAGGCGAACGGAGGGGAATGACACCCCCTCCGCCGCCTATGCCCACGGTCGCGAACAGGTCGCGACCGCTCCGTCTTGTTTAGAAGGGCAGTTTGCCCGGGAAGTAATGGTCGTAGGCGAGCTTGTAGTCCGCCGAATTCAGCAGGTCGTAGAACGCCACCCGCTCGGACCAGGCCTTCTGGCTCGCGACCACCTTGGCGAAGAACTCGTCTTCGAGCAGGCTTTCCAGCACCGTGTCCCAGCTGTCGAGCTGCGCCTTCATGATCGAGGCGTCGGTGCGATAGACGTTCACGCCGTCATCGTTGATCAGCGTCTGCAGATCCGCGGAGTACTTGTCCATGGCGAGGCCGTAATTGGCGGTGTTGGTCGCCTCGGCCGCGTGCTCCAGGATCGCCTGATGCTCTGCCGGCAGGGAGTCATGGACGCCCTTGTTGAAGATGATCTCGAAGAACTCGGCCGCCTGATGGTAGGAGCCCAAATGGTAGTGCTTCGAGACATCCTGGGCGCCGAACTGGCGGTCGGCGGTCGGGTTGTTGAACTCGAACGCCTCGATGACGCCGCGCTCCAGCGCCGGGACGATTTCGCCGCCGGGCAGCTGGGTCACCCGCAGGCCCATGCCCTGCATGATGTCGGTCGCCAAACCAACGGTGCGGTATTTCAGGCCCTGCATGTCGGCCGACGAAGTCACGTGCTCCTTGAACCAGCCGAGCGGCTGGGTCGGCATCGGCATGGCGAAGTAGCCGACGAGGTCGAGCTCGAGGATGTCCTCCACCAGTTCCTTGTACAGCTCCTTGCCGCCGCCATAGTGGATCCAGGCCAGGATCTGCGAGGCGTTGGCGCCGAATACCGGGCCGGTGCCAAACAGCGAGGCGGCCTTGTTCTTGCCGTACCAATAGGCGGTCACCGTGTGGGCGGCGTCGAGAATGCCGTCATGGCAGGCGTCCTGAACCTGGAAGGCCTTCACGACCGCACCGGCCGGAAGATATTCGATGGTCAGGCTGCCGCCGGACATGGCGCCGACGCGATCGGCGTATTGCTTGGCCATGTCGGAGAAGATCGAGGTGGCGCCCCAGGAACCCTGCATCTTCAGGACGCGGGACTGCGCGCGCGCGACATTCGGCGCCGCGATCATGGTTGCGCCGCCGACCGTCGCCGCCGCGGCGCCGGTCAGGAAGCTGCGGCGGGACCCGGCGGGTTTGCCGGCGGGTGTTTGGTCTTCAGTCTTCTGAAGCTTCTTATCTGTCATCGGAATCTCCCAGAGTCTTGTTTGTCCATCCCTAGATCGATCGGGCACCCGTCTGCTTGTCGGGATGGCGGTCGAATTTACAGCGCCGCTTTGATCGCGACGACTCTTCGGCACTATACGCGCGATTAACGATTTGCCGCAAACATCACAAGGCTAATCGGCCAAAAAATCACGCGTTTTCAACGTATTCGCGTACTCCCACAAGAGATAACATGGTTAACGCAGCGGCTGTTTCTTCCATTCGCATTTCCGCACTGAAGGCCCGTGGGCATCAAGTGCACGCATGCCGCCAGCGGCAACGCCTTCATTCCCTACTCTCGGCCTTGTCTTCTCCGTTACAGGCCTTTCAGCCGGGGCATCCTAGCAGGGGCCGAGGCTTGTCGTACGAATTTCTTGAAGCCAATTCCACCTAGTGGAAAGCCGTCGTTTTTGTTTTTAATATCAAACTATTAGAAGGTTTTTATCGGTGCGCGGCGCTGAATGTCGCTCTGGGTTGAGCCAAGTCAATCCGATCCCGGCGGCTCGCTTCTATTCTACCCTGGAATAATGAGGAGAGGCCGCTATGCCCGCCGTCATCGACTCCCTGCGGCAGGAACACGCGAACATGGCCAAGCTCCTGTCGCTGCTCGACCGCCAATTCGAGATATTCAATTCCGGCGGCGCACCGGACTACGACCTCATCGTGAGGGCGGTCGAGTATCTGAGCGACTGGTCCGGTCAATGGCATCACCCCAAGGAAGATCTGGTCCTCGACAAATTGCGGCAACGCGACCCCGCCGCTGCGGAACCGGTCGGCGATCTCGAGGCGGATCATGACGTCCTGGCCGGGCTGACCGCGCGTTTCCTGGCGGTGATCCGCGAAGTCCTCGCCGGCGAGGAATTGCCACGCGATCAAGTGAGCCGGGTGGCCGGTCAATTCCTGAACTCCGAGCGCCGGCACATGAAGGGCGAAGATACCGTCTTCCTGCCGGCAGCCGAACGCGCTCTCACAGCCGAGGACTGGGCCGATATCGCCCTGCAGATCGGCGATCCGGGAGACCCTCTGTTCGGCCGGACCGTGGAGGAGCGTTTTCGACCGGCTACGACGCGAATTGTTGGCGCAAGACCTGGCAGGATGATTTCGGCCGCCGGCCTCTGACCCTTTCCTTGGCCTTACCGCGCCGCTGTCATCCACTTTCTCCCGGCCCACTGGTGACAGCCCTGTGAGATTGATCACAGCGAGCTGCATGTGCGCTTTGCTACTCATTGAGGTTCGGCCGGAGCCAAACACTGGCCCGGTATCGGAACGCGAGGTTGGAGAGGCGCGATGACGGTTTGGGAAGCGGCAAAGTCGGGCGGGGAGTTGGTCTATCGGTTCCGGCAGAGCGAGTCGCCGGTTCTGACGCAGCCCGGGCCCTGGGGCCGAACGCTGCCGAGCCGGGTGGCGACCGATGGCGACAACGCGAAGTACAATGGCTATTGCGCGGCCCTGGCCGCCCATTGGGCCAATCTGCGTATGTCGGATATGGATTTCGTCTATGACAAGCAGACCTCGCGGCTCGACGGCATCGCCCATTGGCGGGCCACCAAGGAACAAAGCCTATACCGGGACGGCGCCGGCCTCAGATCGTTGCTGGCCAGCTACGGCTTTTCCTACAAGCAGTTCTACAATCACCAGAGCAAGCCGAACGGACATTCGATCGCACAGGCCGCCGCGGACCATTCCGGGGCGCTATACATCAGCTTGAAGCGCCAGGGCGGCGGCCATGGCATGGCGGTGCAGTCGGAAAGACAAGGATCGAAGGAAATCTACCATTACTTCGACGCCAATTTCGGCCACTTCCAATTCGACTCCCGGGAGCGGTTCGCCGCATGGCTGGACGATTTCTTCAAGAATGTCAGCGGCTACCACAACCGCTATGACCGCTTCTTCATCTATATTCTGAACTACGACAAGCAGCAGCGCGTCCAGGATCTGATCCGGCGTTTCGGGGGATAACAACCGGCGCCCCCAACGTCACTTGGCAGGTGTCGACCCGAATTCGTAAAGCAGACAAACGCATCCCAGGTTCAGGACCTCCGCCGAGACGAGGCTCACACTCCGCGCGAAGCCGGTGGGCGGGAAGAGCGGTATGCCGCCGCCGACGATCTCGGGCACGATGAAAAGCACCAGCGTGTCGAGCGCGCCACGTTGGATGAATGCCTGCTGAAGCTGTCCGCCGCCGATCATCCAGACATCGCCATCGTCGAGGGCGCGCAGATGGGCGATCAGCGCATCGACGCCCTTCGTCCATGTTTCCAATGGCCCCAAAGGGTCATCGATCGGGCGAGACGTCATGACGAAGGTCCGCTTGTCGGCATAAGGCCAAACGACCTGAAAGCCCGCGACCGCGTCATAGGTCGCGCGTCCCATGACCACCGTGCTGATGCCGGCGATAAAACGGTCATAGGCGAATTCGCCGGCATCCATCCCGTCATATTTCGTCAGCCAGTCCAGCGTGCCGTCCGGGGACGCGATATAGCCGTCGAGGCTTACCGCGATGTAGCCGCGAATTACCGCCATGTCGATGGACTCCGGTTTATCGATCCGTCGAATTCGGAGAGTGTCAACGTGGTGTGGGCCCTAGCCGAATTCGCCGAATGGATAGGGTTCGAGTTCATTCAGGAATACGACCTCCGCGCCCACAATTCCGTCGTCGTCGCGCAGTTCATACACCGAGTAGGTTCCGTCGCCAAAGCCGCTGGCAAAGTACACGATCGTCGATTTGGCTGGCGTGCAAGGGATCGACCCGGAAAAGGAGGGTGCGGCGTCAACGATGTACTCCTGCCCCCATCGATCGAAGCCGTCTTCGTCGCTGTCCACGTATCCCTCGATCGCGTCGTGGTCGAAGATACAAGCATTTCCGACATCGACGCCGAATTCGCCATACAATGCGCCCCTCTCTCCTCGCCGTCCGGAACGCATCGCAAGAACCCGGGCTACCCGCCCATCGGTTCCGTAGCGAAAGCACTCGGCCTCAAGGGCGTACGAGCCCGGTAGGCATTCGACCGGAACCGCCTCCAAGATCTGCCACGGATCGCTGAATCCCAACCGCGTGCCTCTTAGTTCGAACGTTGCGAACGGGATGCAGATGATTTCGGAGGGGGATTGCCCACGCTTGGGGGCGGGGCCGTTGTCTCGATTGCTCAGATAGTCGTTCAGCGGGTTGGTCGGCATTTGCGCTGATCCTTCTTTATCCGGGCGGCGTCACCAGATTGGCCATCAGGCGGAACGCGCCCGGGACCAGGAAGTCCATCTGATAGTACAGGATCAGGCTGGTATGGGTGTGCCGGCCCTTGCCATAGGGTGCGGTGAGCAGCGAGCCGGTCAGCGGCTCCTCGCCGGGATCGGACATGGACAGAAGCGGGGTGTATTCCGGGCCCCAGTCGGCGGCGAAATAGAGGCCGCGTTCCTTGACCCAGCCCTGCCAATCCTCCTCGCCGATGACATTGGGATGGGTCAGCAGGCGGTGGTCCGGAGCCAGATGGGTGACGGCGGCATTCTGGTCGGTGACCCGCCAGCGCAGGGACGGTTGGCCGATTTTCAGATAATGCGGCGGGATCGCCTCCGGATCCCAATTGTCCCAAGGACGATGGTACTGGGTGACCAGATTGCCGCCGGCCGCCACATACTCTTTCAGCCGTCCGTTGGCCGCCAGCAGATCGGGGCGCGTCTTGTAGGCAAATATGCCGATGACGATGGTGTCGAAACGGCCCAGGTCGCCGCTGCCGAGAGTCTCCGAGTCCAGCAATTCCACTTCGGCGCCCAACTGGGTCAGCCAGGAAGACACCCGGTCCGAACCGCCTTCGACATAGCCGATACGAAGCCCGTCCGGCAGCGCCACCGTCATTGCCTGGACGCTCACCTGGCTCGGCGTGACCACATGGGTGGCGCGGATATGCGGATGGCGAATGGTCCGGACTGCCCGACCGGCCCGCCCGTCCACCGTAAGCGGAATGTCGTAGCGGCCTGGGGACAGACCCTGGGGCGGTGTGAGCAAAATATCGGCGCTGGCGGTATCGCTGATGCCTGGCAAGGATATTTTGGTGTCGTCGGGCGATGACTGCCAACCCGGCGGTGTTTCAAGCGCCAGCCGGGGTTCGGTTTCGCCGCTCCCGCCATTTCGCGTCGCGGTGAAACCAACAACGATCGGGCCGCCCCTTTCCAGATTGAAGGCGATCGCCGCCGGCCGGGTCGTCACGGCCACTGCCGGCAACACCGCCAGCGGCTCCTCCGGCTCAATGACTGTTTCCACGGCCACTCCGTCGACCGCATAGCGGACCAGCCCGTGGATCTGATCGTTCGCTCCGTGCGGGATGGTGCGGAACTGATAGGGCTCGAAATCGTCCGCGTCGGCGGGTACCGAGAGACGCGCGGTTGCGCTCAGCCGGGTACCCGGCCGGAGCAGGGCCGGGGCGGCGCCGGATTGCCTGACCGGCCATCGGCGCGGCGCCATGACCTCAAGCGATACCGCCGCCAACGCGACCTGCCCTCCCAGATAGGCGGTCAGGGTGAGCTCGGCCTCATCGCCTGCTGCGATTACCGGCCGATCGGATTCCAGCCGGGTGACCAGCAACGCGGCGCAGCGGCTCGCATGGCAAATTTGCCGCTCCTTGACATCCAGCCGATGGGCAATGACTTGGCGATCCGCCGGGCTGACGGACGGCATGGCATGCACCGCCTGCCGAACCGCGCCGAGCGCCGCATGGAGCGCCGTCAGGACCCGCCCATTGTCGGGAAATGCCGCCAGCGCCAGATCGATGTGCCGCTGTGCCTCCCGCAGAGCGTCGGCGGTGGTGGCGTCGGCGACGGTATCGGCCAGCTCGCCAAGCGTCGTCGGCAGCCCGTCGAACAGCCCGTGCTCCTCCTCCGGCGCGTCGATCGCGCAGGCCAGCCGGTGCAGCGGCACGGAGTCTTCGTCCTCATCACCTTCCTCGACCCAATGGCCCATGCCCTGGGTCCGGTGAAAGGCCCGCGACCACTGCGCAATCTGCGCATAGGTGGCGCCGTGCACAGAATCGAAGCCACCGACGGGGACGGTCACTGTGGCGTTCGGCGGCGGCTCGGTATCGTCGTAGGCGCGGCCGGCCCCGGACCAGGCCGTCAGGTACAGCTTGGCGGCCTGCCAGGGGGCCAGCCCCTCCGTTGCGTGTTCCGGAAAAGCATCGGGATCGGCGGCGAGCCGGTAGGCCTCCTCGGTCGCCTGGGTTACCGCCCGGTGATGGCCGTGCTGGCCCGGCACGTCCAGGAAAGTCGGCGCGATCACGTCAGGCCGGAAGGTACGGATGGTCCGCACCAGACGTTCCACGGTGCGCTCTCGACCCCAATAGCCGAAGGTCTCCTCCGCGGTCTTGGACAGTCCGAAATCGAAGATGGCGCCCTCGGCCTCTTCGTTCATCCAGAACAACTCCATGTCCAGCACCGCGGCCGCGCGCTCCATCTCACGGGTGCGCAGTACGCCCAGCACCGACCGCGCTTCGGTACCGATATCGTTTTGGCCGCCCTCGCCGCGCACCGCGCAGACATAGCCGAGCCGGACCCCGTCAGCCTTCGCCAGCCGGGCCAGCAGCCTGGTCGTCTCATCGTCGGGATGGGCGCCGGTCTGCAGGAAGCTGTTGACCGATGTCAGCGGCACCAGGCTGTCCCAGAGTCGGGTGATGGCACTGCCGGACGCCTGCTCGAAAATGCGCTTTTGGCTTGGAGTCATGTGAGGGTCGGGCTCATGTCTTATCTAAGTAGAGTATCTCAGGTTGTCACACGGATGGGGGCATGTATGCAGGTCCGATAGGGCGGGATCGCCCCTCACCCTCCCAACGTTTCGCGTCGGGTCCCTCCCTCTCCCCAAGGAGAGGGTTTTGTGCGGCGGCCTTGAAATCCCCTCTCCTTGGGGAGAGGGAGGGACCCGCGGCGAAGCCGCGGGAGGGTGAGGGGGAAGCACCGCGGTCCGCCACAACAGGGCCTCGGATATGTAGTCTCACAAAGGCAACCCTGCTAAGGGTCATGAGGCGGATACCGTGGCCGGACGAGAGTCGGATTGCTGCGATCCGTCATTGCCGTTCTTGAACAGCAGACTGAAGCTGGGACTCATGGTGTCGAAGATCGGCAGGGCGGCGGCGCCGAGCGCCGTTGCCTCGACGCCGGCAGTGGCCTTGATCAGCCGCGGCCAGTCGCGTCCGCGGCGAGCGCTCACCGACGGCATCAGCGGCTCGAGCCGGTCGATCAGCGCCTGGCAAATCGGCTCCGGCAGGTCGCCGCCGATCAGGATCGCCTCCGGGTCCAGCAGGTTCTCCACCGCGTTCAGAGCCAGGCGGAGATGCCGCGCCGCGGAGTCGATCCAGGCCATCATGGCCGGGTTGCCGGCCGCCGTCATGGCCGCCAAGTCTTCCGTCGTGTCGGCATCGTGTCCGGCGGCACGCACCGTCTCCAGGGCGGAGTGCAGCGACGCATAGCGTTCCAGGCAGCCCGCATTGCCGCAGAAACAGGCCCTGCCGCCGGGCGCGACGACGATATGGCCGAACTCGCCGGCATTGCCCCAGGCGCCGCGATAAGGCTGGCCATCCAGGATCAGCCCGGCGCCCAGACCGACTCCGACATAGAGATAGAAGAACGTCCGCAGATGTTGGGCCGCTCCATGAAGCCGCTCTCCCAACGCCGCGGCCGTTGCGTCATTCTCGACCAGCACCGGCAGCCCGATGGTCTTCGACAGCAGCCCCGCCAGATCGATGCCGCGCCAGCCCGGCAGGGTGGTCGGCCCCACCGAGGTCAGACCATCGACGTCGAACGGCCCCGGCATCACCACGCCGGTGCCCAGCACCCGGTCCCGGGCGATGCCGGCCCGATGTACCAAGGTATCCACGGTCTTCGCCATGCAGGGCAGGGCGATGTCCGGGGCGGCCCGGTCAATGGCAATGTCCGTGCGCTCGCGAACCTCGCCGGCCAGATTGACCAGCACCCCGCTCAGCCGCCGATGGTCGAGCTGCAGACCGACCGTGTATCCGCCCTCCGGATTGATCGACAATTCGACCGGCGGCTGGCCGCGGCCGGACCGGCGGCGTCCTTCGCTGCGGATCAGGCCGCCCTGCTGCAGCTCCAGGGCGATGTTGGATACGGTCTGGGCCGCCAATGATGTCAGCCGCGCGATCTCGGCGCGGGAAATCGGCCCGTGCCGGCGCACCGTCTCCAGAACGACGCGGCGATTGAACCACCGCGTGTGCTCGATATTCGTGCCGCTCAGCAGCATGGATGAACCAGGAATGGTGGCGGGTAAGGAAACGATGCCGCAGGGGAGCGATTAATTCAATATGATAGATTTATTGACAAGTGCCGGCCAATGGCAAAACATTCGCCAGGGACAGATCCCGTGGCTCCGGCCGCGCGAGCGCGCGCCGACGTCCGAGCAGGAAATCGGGGCAAACGAGAGTATTAGGGAGGGTCGAATGAAACGGAAATTGGCGGCATTGACCGGTGCCGTATTCATGGCCGGCGCGGCGTTCACGGCGTCGGCACCGGCACAGGCGGTCGAGATCGAATACTGGCAGTATTTCTTCCAGGGCCGGGTCGATGCGATCAACGCGTTGATTGAGCAGTTCGAGGCGGAGAATCCGGACATTACGGTCGTGCATACGACATTTCCGTACGCCGATTATCGCACCAAGGTCGCCGCGGCGGTTCCGGCCGGCGAAGGCCCGGACGTGGTGCAGCTTTTCTACGGCTGGCTGAACGACTACATCGAGGCCGATCTGTTGCAGCCGTTGCCAACAGACATGTTCAACCCATCCGAGATCGAGGCGGAATTCTTCCCCATGGTCCAGGCCATGAACATCAACGGCCAGTATTACGCCATGCCGACCGCGGTGCGCTCGCTGGCGCTGTTCTGGAACAAGCGCATGTTCGAGCAGGCCGGCCTGGATCCGGATAGCCCGCCGGAAACGCTGGACGAGATGATCGAATACGCCAAGGCGCTGACCCAGCGCGATGGCGGCGGCAATCTGACGGCCGTCGGCATCACCATGGGCATGACCGCGCAGGACCACCATTGGTGGCGCGAGGTCCTGGTCCGACAGATGGGCGGCGCGCCCTATTCCGGCGACAGCCATGAGGTGACTTATGACGGCGATGCCGGGCAGAAGGCGCTGGAATTCTATGTCGACCTGATCGAGGAACACGGCGTCAGCCAGATCGGCTTCATGGATGAGCCCCAGGCGGCCTTCAAGGCGGGTCGCGCCGGCATGCACATCGACGGTTCGTTCCGCCTGGGCGCGCTGCGCGGCCAGCGCGGCCTGGATTGGGGCGTGACCGAACTGCCGGCCAACGCCGCCGGCGAGCGTTACAACTTCTCCTCCTACTGGGTCAACGGCATCACGTCGAAGGCGCAGGGTGAGCGGGCCGAGGCGGCCGCCAAGTTCCTCGCCTTCATCACCTCAGACGAGGCGATGCAGCTGTGGCTTGAGACGGTCGGCGAATTGCCGGCCCGGCAGGCCGCGGCGCTGACCGATGAGAACACAGCCCATGCGGAATACGGGCCGTTCATCCGTGGGCTGGCATATGCCACCGCGACCAAGTTTGTGAACGAGTCGGCGCAGCGCCAGCTATTGGTCGACATGGTCGACCGGGTCCTGCTGGAAGGCGCCAGCATCAATGATTCGGTCCATACCGCGGCACAGGCCGAGCAGGTGTTGCTGGACGATTTCTACGGCGCCATGTGATGCCGCGATCGGCAGGCCGGGGCCGCGCTTGCGCCGGCCCCGGCGGTCCGATTTCGGAGTCCGACGCGGGTCGTCGCATGACCGGATATGAGCCTATGGGGCACTCTGTTTCTTCCCCACTCAGCCGTCGTTCCCGCGTAGGCAGGAACCTCAATGAAGTTGAGTTCTTGCGTTTCGAGATTCCCGCCTTCGCGGGAATGACGAAGGGAAGGGACGCCGCAAGCTCCGGCCGGCCGAGGCCAATTGGCCTTGACCGGGACGTCCCGGGACCCTGACGACGACATGGGCGCGTTCTACGACAATCTGCCGATCGGCAAGAAACGGGCGATGTGGGCCTGGGCCTTTCTGGCCGTGCCGGTCGTCTTCTACGTCGTCATCCGCTTCTATCCGACATTCGATTCCTTCCTGATCTCGCTGACCGATTGGAACCTGGTCGGCGAGCGGAACTTCATCGGCATCGACAACTACACCCGGCTGATCGACGACGAGGCGTTCCGCGAGGTCTTCGTCAATACCTTCCAATATCTTGGTATCGGGACCCCGGTCAGCCTGGTGATCTCCTTTGTGGTTGCGTATTTCCTGGATCAGGTGCGGTTCATGCACGGCACCATCCGGGCGCTTTATTTCATTCCGTTCCTGACCACCGCCGTCGCTATGGCCTGGGTCTGGCGCTGGTTCTACCAGCCGGTGCCGATCGGGACATTCAACCAGGTCCTGTCGGCGCTGGGGCTGCCGCAGCAGCCTTTCCTACGCGACACGACCCAGGCGCTGCCGGCGATACTGGCTCCGGCGATCTGGGCCGGACTCGGCTTCCAGATCGTGATCTTCCTGGCGGGCCTGCGGGCGATCCCGGGCACATATTACGAGGCCGCGAAGATCGACGGCGCCGGGCCGTGGCGCATCCTGTTCGAGATCACCCTGCCGCTGCTCAGGCCGACCATGATCTTCCTGGTGGTGATCAGCTCGATCGGCTTCCTGCGCATCTTCGACCAGGTCTACAACATGACACCGCAGGGCGATGGCGGGCCGCTCAACTCGACCAAGCCGATGGTGCTGTACATCTATGAGAGCGCCTTCGACGCCTTCGACATGGGCTATGCGGCGGCGCAGACCGTGGTGCTGTTCCTGGTGCTGCTGCTGATCACCGTGCTGCAGATGTACCTGCTGAGGTCGAAATGACCGCCGAGGCGCTCTCCCGGGTCGAACCGACCGCGACCACGCGGTTCCGCAAGCCGATCAATCCCGGCCGGATCGTGATGTGGACGCTGCTGGCGATGGGCGGCATCACCATGATCATGCCGTTCGTCTTCATGATCTCGACCTCGCTGAAATATTCCTACGAAATCTACGATCTGCGTCTCATCCCCAACGAGCCGACCCTGGACAACTACATCTACGTGCTCTCCGATGGGCGGTTCTTCCGCTGGTTCATCAACTCCTTCCTGATCGCCACGGCGACCACGGTCTCGGTGTTGTTCTTCGACAGCCTGGTCGGCTACACGCTGTGCAAGTTCAAGTTCCGCGGCCGGACCATCGTCTTCGTGGCAATCCTGTCGACGCTGATGATCCCGACCGAGATGCTGGTCATACCCTGGTATCTCATGTCGCAGAGTTTCGGCTGGCTGGACAGCTATTGGGGCATCATGTTCCCCGGCATCATGACCGGCTTCGGCACCTTCCTGATGAAGCAATTCTTCGAAAGCGTGCCCGACGACTTCCTGGACGCGGCGCGCATCGACGGGCTGAACGAATTCCAGATCTGGTGGGAGGTGGCGATGCCGTTGGTGACGCCGGCCCTGTCGGCGCTGGCGATCTTCGTCTTCCTGGGCAACTGGACCGCCTTCCTGTGGCCGCTGATCGTCACCAACAACACCGACCTTTACACCATCCCGGTCGGGCTCGCCTCGTTCTCGGTTGAGACCAACGTGGAGTGGGAGCTGATCATGACCGGCTCCAGTCTCGCCACGATCCCGACCCTGATCGTGTTCCTGCTGTTCCAGCGCTACATCATCCGCGGCGTCATGCTGACCGGGCTGAAGGGGTGATGGGAGTGGCTTTGCAAGCTGGTGCCGTGCTGTGTGAGTCGGGCCTCGTCCTTCGACAGGCTCAGGATGAGGCCCTTAGGTGTGCTCTCAAATTCCTCATGCTGAGCCTGTCGAAGTATGAAGGCAGCGCAGAAGGCCGCCCGCAGGCGACAGCCCGATGACCGACAACGACACCTTCCCGGCGCCGGTCTACAAGGACACCGTGCTGGGGCCGCTGTTCGAGACCGCCAAGCGCCATCACGCGCCGCCGCTGATGCGGATCAACGAAGCCCATGCGGTGATGCTGGCGGAACGGGATATCCTGTCCCGCGAACAGGCGGCGGCCATCCTCGGCGCCCTGCGCGGGATCGAAGCCGGCTTCGACGCCGACGCCCTGTCCTATGACGGTAGCGTCGAGGATCTGTTCTTCCACATCGAGGGTCAGCTGACCGAGCGGCTGGGGGTCGATCTGGCCGGCAAGCTGCACACCGGGCGCAGCCGCAACGACATCGATCACACGATCTTCAAGATGCTGCTGAAGCAGCGCCTGTCCGGCCTGCTGCACGGGCTGACCAATCTGGTCGACACCCTGATCACCGTCGCCGACGCCAACCGCGACACCATCGTCGTCGCCTACACCCATGGCCAGCCGGCCCAGCCCACCACTTTCGGCCATTATCTCGGCGCGCTGATCGAGGTGCTGCTGCGCGATTTGGACCGGTTCGCCCTGGCCGGCCGCGACCTCGACCGCTGCAGCATGGGGGCGGCGGCGATCACCACCACCGGCTTCGATATCGACCGCGCCCGCATGGCCGAGATGCTGGGTTTCGCGGAGGCGCAGGAGAATTCCTACGGCTGCATTGCCGCCTGCGATTATGTCACGGGCGTCTATTCGGCGATGAAGGTGCTGTTCATCAACCTCGGCCGCTTCGTCCAGGATCTGAACCAATGGACCGGGTTCGAGACCGGGCATCTGCGCGTCCCCGACGCCTATGTGCAGATCAGCTCGATCATGCCGCAGAAGCGCAATCCGGTGCCTGTGGAGCATCTGCGGCTGATCCTTTCCTCCGCCGCCGGCCATTGCGACACTATCGTCAACACCATGCACAACACCCCGTTCACCGATATGAACGACAGCGAGGGCGAGGTGCAGGCCGGCGGTTACGCGGCGTTCGACGCCGGCGGCCGGGCCCTGGCCCTGCTCGACGGGCTGATCGCGGCGGTGACCGTCGATGCCGACCGTGTCTCGCGCCATATGGACGAGGCCTGCATCACCATCACCGAACTCGCCGACAGTCTGGTGCGGGTCGAAGGCGTCTCGTTCCGCCAGGCCCATCAGGTGGCCGGCCATCTCGCCCGCCATGTGGTCGATCGCGGCGAGAGCCTGAGCACGGTGTCGTTCGATGCTGTGGGCCAGGCCTTCGCCGATGCCATCGGCCGGCCGCTCACCCTTACCGAGGCCGAGTTCCGCGGCTTCGTGTCGCCGGAGCACTTCATCGCCGTGCGCGAGCGGTTCGGCGGACCCGGCCCCAAGGCGCTCGCCGCCAGCCTGGACCGATACGCCACCCGGCTCGCCGCCCATGCCACGGCGCTGGCGGTCTATGAGGAACGCATGGCGGCCGCCGGACGGTCGCTGACGGCTCTGGTCGACGGCTATCTGGGCACCGCCGAGCCGACCGGCACGGTTCCGGAACGAATTTAGAGTGCCAAGAATGCCTTTTCGAAACCCCCTCACCCTCCCAACGCTGCGCGTCGGGTCCCTCCCTCTCCCACAAGGGGAGAAGGGTTGGGCACGGCGCTGTTTGAACCCCTCTCCCCAGCGTGGGAGAGGGAGGGGCCCGTCGCGCAAGCGATGGGAGGGTGAGGGGGCTAAGACATGTCCCTTTGCACCCGAAACCGAGATTCGCTGACCATGGCCAATGTTTCCATCCGCAATGTCTTCAAGCGCTACGGCAAGGTCGAGGTGATCCACGGGCTGAGCCTGGACATCGCCCATGACGAATTCGTCGTGCTGGTCGGCCCGTCGGGCTGCGGCAAGTCGACCATGCTGCGGATGATCGCCGGGCTGGAGGAGATCACCGAGGGCGAGGTCCATATCGGCGACAAGCTGGTCAACAATGTGGAGCCGAAGAACCGGAACATCGCCATGGTGTTCCAGAACTACGCGCTCTACCCCCATATGACGGTGCGGCGGAACATCGCCTTTGGGCTGCGCGCCGCGCGCCGGCCGAAAGACGAAGTCGACGCCAAGGTGGAAGAGGCGGCGGCGATCCTCGGGCTGGAGGATCTGCTGGAGCGCAAGCCGTCGGAGCTGTCCGGCGGCCAGCGCCAGAGGGTCTCCATGGGCCGGGCAATCGTGCGCGATCCCCAGGTGTTCCTGTTCGACGAGCCTTTGTCGAACCTCGACGCCAAATTGCGCAACCAGATGCGTACCGAGATCAAGAAGCTGCATCAGAAGGTGCGGACCACGGTCATCTACGTCACCCACGACCAGATCGAGGCGATGACCCTGGCCGACCGCATCGTGATCATGCGCGACGGCCATATCCAGCAGATCGGCACACCGCTGGATGTCTATCAGAACCCGGTGAACCTCTTCGTCGCCGGCTTCATCGGCAGCCCGGCGATGAATCTCGTGCCGGGCCGTATCGCAGCCGGCAAGGACGGTCTGGTTTGCGACATCGGCGACGACGTGCATGTGCCGCTGACCGATAAGGACACGAACGGCCTGTCGGAAGGCCGCCCGGTGGTGATGGGCATCCGCCCGGACGATCTGATCCTGGTCGACGACACCGCCGCCGCCCCCGGCTGGCAGGCCGACAGCCATATCTCCGTGGTCGAGCCGATGGGGCCGGAATCGATCCTGTTCCTGGAACTCGGCGGCCATGAGATGGTCGGCAAGTCCGAAGGCCGCATCGTGCCCAAGGCCGGCAGCGCGGCCACGGTGGCTCTCAATCTGGACCATCTGCATCTGTTCGACCCCGAGACCGAGCAGGCGATCCTGTAGGTCCCGCAGGCTCATGGCCCGGCCCCTTCCGAGCAAAGCTGAATTGCTGGCGTTGATCGCGCAATATCGGGGTGTGCAGAGAGGCCGGCCCGATCCGGCGGAGATCGTTGCGCCGAGGCCAGGTCAGGAATCGGTCTGGGACTATCCCCGGCCGCCGCGCGTCGAGACCGTGGACCGGCGGGTCCGCGTGGAATACGCCGGCAAGACCATTGCCGACAGCACCCAGGCGCTCCGGGTGGTGGAGACCGCCGGAGCGCCCGTCTACTACCTTCCGCCGGCGGATGTGGCCATGGACTGTCTTCTGCCCGCCGAGGGCTGGTCGCTGTGCGAATGGAAGGGCGTGGCCCGCTATTGGGATTTGGAAATCGATGGCAGGCGGTCGGCCGAGGCCGCCTGGAGCTACCCCGATCCGCTGACCGATCTCGGCCAGGGCTATGAGCGGATCAAGGATCACATCGCCTTCTATCCGGCGCGGGTGGATGCCTGTTGGCTCGACGACGAGCCGGTCTCGCCCCAGCCCGGGCGTTTCTACGGCGGCTGGGTCACGCGCCGGATAGCCGGCCCCATCAAGGGCGAGCCGGGCAGCAAGGGCTGGTAGGCCGGCGATCTACCTGATGTCCGGTGAGAACCACGATGCGACCTTTTTCCTCGAAACTTGCAGCGTGACCAAGATCATTCCACCGGCGATGGCGGCCATCGCGATGAGAGACCCCGCCAGGGCGTCTTTTTGGCCCGGGAAACACCGGCCTGCGATGCGCTGAAATCGGGCCGGCCGTTGGCGCCCTTCCCCGACCGATATGCCGCCGCATCGCAGGCCGTGCGTGAATTCGAGACCTGGCTTCGCGACGAACTGGCACTTTCCCCTGAAGGCGAATTGACCTCTGGCCGGGAAAGGAAGGGTTAATCTTTGCCCGCGCACAGTATTGGCAGTTCAGGATCGTTAGGGCATGGGGCACACATGCGGAAAGTCGAGGAGCGTGAGGCGGCGGCGCTCGGTGGGCGTATCGCCGGTATCTATCTCGCGGGGCTGAAACGGGCGGTCGGCGTACCGTCCGGATTTTGGGACGATGCCTTCGCATTGGGCTTCATGGTCGGATGCGCGCTGAAGGCGGTTACCGCCGCGAGTATGGAATTGGAAGGCTCGGCCCGGTCGCGGGTCGCCGGGATGGCGCTGGGCGCCTTGTCCGGTCATGAGCCGCGGACCCTGGCCGGCCGGCTGCGCAGCCTGGCCCGGACCTGCGATCCGGAATTCCGCCGCGGCTGGGACCATTCCGAGCGGCTTCTGGCCTATACCTGGGGCTTCTATCCCGACGACCGGAACGATCCCGATATCGCCGAGGCGCGGCGCCGGGTCGAGCATCTGCGGGCCGCCGGGCTGTTCGCCGGCGAGACGATCTCCGACCACAAGGCGATCGCCGTGGCCCTGCAGCTTCTGCTGTTCAACGATGTGATCGTCGAGCGATTCGGCATCGAAACCGCCGACCGGACGGTTCAATAGGCGAGTACGCCGTCGGGACGCTTGGCCGGCCCATTGTTCGCGAAGTCTCACTCAGCACTCCCCCTCACCCTCCCACGGCGAAGCCGTGGGAGGGTGAGGGGGAGTGCTGCTTTCCGGCTTGGCAGAGCTGCGGGTCCGTCGAACCCTGCAGGCAATCCCCACTAAGGCAGAATCTCGATGGGTGTGCCGTCCGGAACGGCGTGCCAGATCTCCTCTATCTCCTCATTGGTCACGGCGATGCAGCCGGCAGTCCAGTCGACAGATCGGGCGACCGCGCCGAACCATCCGACCCCGTTGCGCGTCCCATGGATCATGATGTCGCCGCCCGGCGGCAGACCTAATGCCCTGGCGGCCTCGATGTCGCGCGGTTCCGGGTAGCTGATGCGCAAGGACAGGTGGTAGGCGCTCTGCGGGTTTCGTCCGCTGATGCTGTAGTGGCCTTCCGGTGTCCGGCCGTCCCCCTCGCGGGTCTTGGCGCCCGGCTCGCCGAAGCCGAGCGCGACCTCATAGGTCCTGATCGGCTGGCCATCGGTGAAGAGCGTCATCCGCCGATCCGATTTTCGCACCACGATCCGGTCCGCGACGACGCCGGATCCAAGTGGCGCACGGCGCGGATAGGCCAGGATCGCGACAGCACTCGTCACCGGCAGCACCAGGGCCGCCAGCAGAATTGCACGCCGTTTCATCGATGGTATCCCCCGGCCATTCCACCCGAAAGATGACCGGAAAATTGGGCCGATTCAATGTCCGGTATGCGATTGCCGGACCGCTCCCGTCCGGACCCGAACGGCAAAGAGCCCGGCCAACGGGCCAGGCTCCTCTGTCGTCTAGTAGTCAGATCGGCAGCGATTGCCCGCCGCCGAGGTCGGTCAGTCCTCGTCGGTCAGTCGCCGGTGCCGGCCTCGACCGGCTTCAGCGTGGTGACCTTGGGGTCGGGGTCACTCGTCCGGCTACTGCCATTGGACGCGTTTTTCTCGTTCTTCTCATTCTTCAGTCGACCCAGCCGGCCCTCCAGGATCGCGCCTTCCTCCACCTCGAGACATTCGTGGAAGATGTCGCCAGCAACCTTGGCGGTCTTCGTCAGCACAACTTTACGGGCCTTCACATCGCCCGAGAATGCGCCGTTGATGCGAACGGTGTCGGCTTCGATCGAGCTGTTGATCATGGGCTCCGCACCCAGGATCAGGGTCCGGCACTTGATATTGCCCTCGACGGATCCGTCGATGGTGATATCGCCGGTACTCTCCAGGTCGCCCTTGATCTTCAGGTCTGAGCCGATGACCGAGTGCTGAACCTTCTTGCTCTTCGAATCGTAGTTTTGGCCGGCATCCGATGCCGAAGATTTTTCATTCTGGAAGATCATATCCCGTCACTCCGGTTTCGGTGAGGGGTCGGATCAATAGACTGAAATGGTTAAAAAAGACGAAACCGTAGGGCCGCGATCAACCCGGGAAAACGCCTGAATAACCGCTTCGGTCAACCGGAGAACCGAGCTGGTGGCGAGACGCCATGCAGCGCCCTACTTCTAGTCGGGCTGGGCCGTGGAACGCCTAGGACACTGCGCGGATGTTGCCGCTCCGTCGCACGCGATCGGCGGATTTCGACGAAGACGGCCGCCGCACTTCAGGCCGCCGCACCGTTGTGTTGCCAACCGGGGCCGGCGCCTGCTGGCGACGCCCGAACAGCCGGTCCAGAAGACCGGTGTTGCGGCCGGCCAGCCGGTCGCGTTCTTCCACCAGCTCCTCAACGTCCACGAACAGCCGGTTGATCAGGGCCCAGCGACCCTCGATCAGCTTATCCAGCTCTTCGAGTTTGCGTGTGTTGCCTGTCGGCGTGTCGATGCCCATTGCCAATCCTTTCGGGACCTTGGCGCTTGTCGTTAATGCGCAATTTAAGCGATTTTTAACAAAAAGTGTAGCGCCTTTGTTTTTCGCCACTTTCACAGATCCGTGACGATGGTGCCGCGATGTCCTGTCGGCACAGCATCACCGGCGACGGCTCAAGCGGCAGTGACGCGGGTCACAGCACCTTCATGCCAAGCGATCGCCACCGGTGTGTCACAGGCCACGAGATGGAAGTCGGCCATCCATGGCCGCGTATCCGGTGTGCCAACCGCCATCGAAATCCTGCAATGCTGCGCTGCAAAAAGTCCTCTGGTTGTGAGGTCCGGACAGACTCATATTTCCGGTAATGCAACCGGCGAATTCCAAAAAGATCGCCTTTCGGAGTGTCCGATATGACCAACGACCGCTTTCCCAGCCGCGCTTTTGCCTTCGGCACGGTCGACCGTGCCGATGTGTCTCCCGTCTCCGCTGAAGAGGCCGGGCTCCCGACATCGGGTCTTATGGGTGTTCTGACGGCGGCTTACGATGCCGTTGCCGGCGCGGCAAGGGACCGTGCCACCGCATGGGGACTGCGCCGCAAAACGGACCGGGTCCTGGCCGATATGGGATTTGATCGCGAGGCCTTGGTCGCCGACTTGGCGGCGGGCCGTAAGTCCCGGGCCGCCCAGCGTGGCGCCCTGCTGTCGCAGCGCCTCGCCTCCTGGCGCGAAGAGCGGCGGATCTATCGCGAACTGTCGAGTTACAGCGACGCCGAACTGGCCGAGCTGGGCATGGGCCGCGGCGATGTCCGGGCGGCGGCGCGCGGCCATGCGGTGTTGCTGTTCCGCGATGCCGGCCTTGTCGGCGAGCACTTCCAGACCGATGGCGGGCGCTTTGCCGCCAACCAGGCCGCCCGGCGCCGCGCCGCCTGACCGCCGTCTGACCGCCCCCTGACCGCCGGCTGACCAGTGTCTGGCGGTCGGGCTCTGGCCCGGCCCGGCCGGCACGGGTACAAATAACGGCTCCGATCCCGCGACTCGGCGGTATCGGGGCCGTTTTAGATTGCGGGGGCAGATGGGCACTCACAGCAGGCCCTTGCGCTGCGGAGGCTGGCGCCGGCTCGGCATCGGCATGGCGCTTGTGCTGTCTGCGGTCCTGTCGGGCTGCGGCATCGATGGCGAACAAATGCGCCTTTGCCGGTCGCTCATTCCGGCCTTCGAAGGCTCCGCCGCGATCGAAATACTCCGGCGGGGGGCCGAACCGTCCGCATCCCATGCGATTATCGTGGAGTATCGCACGACGGGCGGCGGCGAGCGGGATGGCGATCATTGGATCCTCTGCCGGTTCGCGGGCGGGACACTGGCGGCCGACCGGCTGGTGCTGGAGGGCGTGGCGACCGATCGCGAGGGCGCGCTGACGCCGGTCCGGCTGCATATGCTGAGAGTCTGGCTGGGCCTGTTCGATCGCCCTCGCCCGGTTGGCGAACCGGCCATGGCTGTCGACGGGACATCCGGTATCCAGGGCGCCTACTTGGTCCAGCAATTGGTCAATGCCGTCGCGATCTCCAGCGTCTATGCCTTGCTCGCCATCGGCTACACCCTGGTCTACGGTATTGTCGGGCGGATCAATCTGGCGTTCGGCCAATTGGCCATGACCGGCGGTTTCGCAACGGTGATCGGTACCACAATCCTTGCGGCGCTCGGCGGCTGGGTGCTGCCGCTGAGCCTGCTCTCGGTGCTGGCGTTGGCGATGCTGGTGGGGGCGGTCCATGGCTGGGCGACCGAGCGCCTCGTCTTCCGCCCAATGCGCCGGGTGGCGACCCAGGCCCCGCTAATCGCCACCATTGGGCTGGCGATCGCGCTTCAGGAATACGTGCGGCTGGTCCAGGGCTCTCGCGATCGCTGGCTGCAGCCGATCTTCACCGAGCGAGTCGAGTTGATAACAACGGGTGGGTTTACCGCCTCGATCGGTGTCGGGCAGATCATGATTCTGACCCTGACGGCCCTGCTGTTCGCCGCGCTGCATCTGCTGTTGACCCGTACAAGCCTCGGTCGCGCCCAGCGCGCCTGCGCCGATGATTCCGGAATGGCGGCTTTGGTCGGCATCGATGTCGACCGGACGATCGGCCGCACCTTCCTGATCGGAGGCGGGTTGGCGGCCGCCGCCGGCTTTATCCTGGCCATTTATTTCGGCGGCGTGAATTTCTTCATGGGCCATCTGATCGGTTTCAAAGCTTTGGCCGCCGCCATCGTCGGCGGTATCGGCTCGGTGTGGGGCGCCCTGCTGGGCGGAATCCTGATCGGTTTGTTGGAGACCTTCTGGTCGGGCTATCTGGATATCGCCTATAAGGACATCGCCGTGTTCGGCCTGCTGACCATCGTACTCATCTACCGCCCCGCCGGGCTGTTGGGCCGATCGACCCGGGAGGGCGTTTAGTAACTCTCACGGCCTGTCAGGCATCGTATGCTTGTCGGGCGCGCAATGAGGCTTGGCCCCGGCGGTGCATTTCGCCATGTTCTGTTGAGACATCGACCTCCCGACCCGGGAAAGCCGGCCGGGTATCACTCGAGCGGAATAAATGACCGAGAAAATCACCAAGACCGACGCCGAATGGAAGGCGCAATTGACACCCGAACAGTACCGCGTGACCCGCAAGAAGGGCACCGAGCGCGCCTTTACGGGCGAAACCTGGGACACCAAGGATCCGGGCACTTATCGTTGTGTCTGTTGCGGCACCGACCTGTTCGATTCCGAGGCGAAATACGATAGCGGCACCGGTTGGCCGTCCTTCTGGTCCCCGATAGCCGAGGACGCCGTCGCGGAAGAATCGGACCGCACACTGTGGATGGTGCGCACGGAAGTCCTGTGCGCCCGCTGCGACGCTCATCTGGGCCATGTCTTCGAGGACGGCCCGGAGCCGTCCGGCAAGCGCTATTGCATGAACTCCGCGGCGCTGGACCTGGCGCCCAAAAAGGAATAGGCGGGCCCGGCGCCGCAACCCGGCGCCGCCGCTCCCCCCGGGCCTCGGTGCGATCCTCACCATGGCGCCGGGCGCGTTTCCCTTAATCTGAAACCGAGCACTCAATCGGGCTGCCCGAAATGGCTGCCGTGCCCCATCCGCCTAAACGGAATTTTAAGCTTCAAATTGTATTTCCGAAGGGCTATTTCGCGAAAATAGAACAGCAATGGCTCGGCCCTTGGTGCCAGTAGCCCTCGGGGCGGCCTTGTTCTGAATAGGAATAAACTCGGAAGCGGGTTGGACTTTCCGTCGTCTGTCGGCGGTCGATCTCTGAGGCCCAATGTGGGCCGCGATTCCGTTGAGGAAGTACGTTCCGATGGCCGCCCTTAGACCGCAAGATATTCCGCGTGATATCCGCCCGGCAGGCGATGGGCGTTTCCTCCTTCGGTATTGGAGGCGCGACTATGTGCTGACGGAGCAGCAGGTGTTGGAGTTCGGCAGGCAGGCCCGGAATGCAGGGCGCATGAGGGGCATGCTTGCCCTGATCCCTGTCCTGGTCCTCATTGTGGCACCCCTACTCACAGAATTTGAGGCATTCGACCGTATCGGCCTCCCATGGCAGATCGCTGCGATGCTGGTGCTCTTCATTCCGCTCCTGCTCAGCATGTTTCGAGAACATCGGCGCACCGTCGCCCTGCTCGACGGTTGCGACTATCGGGAGGTGCCGAAGGCCGAGGGCGTTGCCGCCCGCTGGGCTCAGAAACTGGAATACGATCGCTCAATCAGCCAAGGCGGCGACGACACGTCCAGCGGCAGGCTGATGATCGGCGTTGGCGTGCTCGTCATAGGCACCCTGGTGATGGTCTTTGCCAACAGCCCCTACACGGTCACGGTGAGAGCCGCCCTGGCGGAAATGCTCTCTTTGGATCCTGAAACGATCAATATGATCGGCCTGATCGTCACCCTGCCCGCCATCATAGTGCTCATATACTTCGTTTCCCGCGGAACCGGCAAGAATCTCAAAAAAGTTCCGCTGGAGGCCCGGCCAACTGACGACGGGAACTTCCTTTACCGGTTCCGTGGTCGTGACTACGTCCTGACCCGGGAGCAGGCACTACGCCATCGTCCGGGCTTCTGGGATTCCTCAGCGGCCTGGCTGGTCGTTGTGATGGTCTTCATATTGCTATTGCCGGAAATCGCCGCTGACCCTCCGCTCATAGTGACGATCGGTTTTTTCGCCTCATTTCTCGCCTCGGTGCTGGGAGGATATTGGTTTACCGCGGCCCGGCTCAAGGGTTGCGATTACCGCGATGTGCCCGAAGCCAAGGGAATGATGGCCCGCTGCGTTCAGTGGCTGGAGTTCTATCGATCGATCTACCTGCGCGATAACCCATCGCCAATTGAGTTGATCGTCATCTGTGGCGCTGCCGTTGGCGTCTTCCTACTGTTCGTCTGGTTGTCGGAATTCTTGCTACTAGACGTGAGCGGCCTGGAATACGCGACCAATGTCATGGTCTTGGCCGCTGCCATTGCCCTGTGCCTCGTCCATTTTGCGGTGCCGTTTTATGCCTTTTGTCGGACCATCGCTGGAAACCGCACCGGCACATCCGGGTCGGACAAACCGCCGAATAGCTGAGGCCCGGTCGCATTGGGCCAGGCGTCGCCGAGGAGCCGATCGTGGACGGTCACCGTGATGTGGGCCGTGGAATTGACGATCGGCGTTCGCCAGGCTTGCTTCTGGCCGAGTGTTCATAACAAAAAACTGCGCGGCCGGTCGATCCGGCCATGGCGTCGTGCTATGGCTTCCGGCAAGCGGACACGGGGGATTCGGCATGACATCAACAGGCAGATTGGCCGGCAAACGGGCGGTGATCACCGCCGCCGCCCAGGGTATCGGGCGGGCCAGCGCGCTGGCCTTTGTCCGCGAGGGGGCGTCGGTGGTCGCCACCGATATCAATGACGAAGCGCTGGCGGCACTGGCCGAAGAGCATCCGGACATCCAGACACGGCATCTCGACGTGACCGACGCCGCGGCTGTCGACGCTCTGGCGGCGGAACTCGGCGCCATCGACGTGCTGTTCAACTGCGCCGGCTTCGTCCATCACGGCACCGTGCTGGACTGCGACGCCGCCGATTGGGACCGGGCCTTCGACCTCAACGTCCGATCCATGTTCCTGACCATCAAGGCATTCCTGCCGGCCATGCTGGAGGCTGGCGGCGGCAGCATCGTCAACATGTCCTCCCTGGCGTCGAGCCTGAAAGGCGTGCCCAACCGGTTCGTCTACGGGGCCAGCAAAGCGGCGGTGGTCGGTCTGACCAAATCGGTGGCGGCCGATTATGTGGGCCGCGGTATCCGCTGCAACGCCATCTGCCCCGGAACCGTCGATACGCCGTCGCTGCACGATCGCATGCGGGCGCAAGGGGATTACGAGGCGGCCCATGCCGCCTTCGTCGCCCGGCAGCCCATGGGCCGGCTGGGGACGGCGGAGGAGATCGCTGCCCTGGCGGTCTATCTGGCATCGGATGAGTCGGCCTACTGCACCGGCGCGACCCATGTGATCGACGGCGGCTGGAACATCTAGTGTGATGGTTCTGAAGTTCGGCACATTTCATGTGCCGAGATTTGGAAGCTGAATCACACTAGAATTATATAGATAGTGTCCCTTTGATCCTGTAATTCGCTATGGCGAATTTCAGAATTGGGACACTAGGCGGCAATTTCAGGCCAGGTCCGACAAGCCAGGATCGCCCCCTCACCCTCCCAACGCTTCGCGTCGGGTCCCTCCCTCTCCCCGAGGAGAGGGCATTTTCACGACAGCCCTGAGTTCCCCTCTCCCTCGGGGAGAGGGAGGGACCCGCGGCGAAGCCGTGGGAGGGTGAGGGGGAAGTGCTGGGGTTCGGACCGGCAGACCGGTACCGGTGATGACAGGCTCGCCGTGGATAGGTATTCTCTGTAGCGGGCAAACGGGCGCCGAGACGCCCGGCGACGAGAGGGGGTCGTATGACGGATCTGGAACGGCAATGCATCGATGCGGGGCTGAAGATGACCGGCCAGCGCCGGGTGATCCTGCAGGTGCTGACGGAGTCCGAAGACCATCCATCGGTCGAAACCGTCCATGTGCGGGCCAAGGAGATCGATACTTCCATCAGCATTGCAACCGTTTATCGGACGTTGCATCTTCTGGATGAGATGAACTTGGTTCAGCGTCATGATTTCAATGATAATTTCTCGCGGTTCGAGGTCAATCTCGAGCATCACCACCATCTGATCGATCTGGAGACCGGCAAGGTCATCGAATTCCAGAACGAGGAATTGGAAGAGCTGAAAGAGCGGATCGCCGATGTCCTCGGCTACGATCTGGTCGATCACAGGCTGGAACTTTATGGCCGCAAGAAAAAGCGTTAGGCCCGACGCGATGACCCACAGGGACGATTGCGGGCCGGGCTCGTCGCCGAAGACCTGCCGTTGCCGCGCCGCGGTCGAACGCGCCTTCTCCGGCATGATCGCCAGCGGCGCGCCGGACAGCGTGGCCATGGAAGCCGCCGCCCGGGTCTTCCGCTACCACCACCCGGAATGCACCGAGCGTCACGCCTGGGATACGGTGGAAACCTGGCTGTTCAACGGCCCGCTTCATTAGGGCCTTTTGCTCTGACCCGCGGCTGATCCGGTATTTCCATCGCGATCGCCACCGCGTCGCCGAATTCTTCACTGACCGGCTTGCTTCCGTAGTCCAGGTTCCAGCGATGGGCGAGATCGGCAAGCGTATCCATTGCGACGACGGTGGCGATCAGAAAGCCGATGCCGCCGATCGGGCCCGGCAGCACGGGCATGAGGGCGTATAGAATCTCGGGCAACAGGTAGATGACCGCCAGGTAGACGCCGCCGAAAAGCGACAGGCCTCGCAGCAGCCGGCGAAATGCGCGCTCGGTTTCGGCGCCCGGTTTTGCGTGCAATGCCACCGCGCCTCTTTCCTGCAGATGCCGTGCAAAATCTCCCGGGTCCAGCAGTGCCACCGCATAGATGTAAGCCATGGCGACAATCAAGACCGCTGATACCGACAGATATACCGGATGTTCGGGCCAGCCCCACCGCAGCCAGTCCTCAATCGTATATCCGCCTCCGCTGAATTGGATGTAGGTGGCCAGCGCGAATAAATGGGTCAGCAGCCACCCGACGATGAACGCCGGTATGAAGCCGCCATTGTTCAGCTTCAGGGGGATACTGGCGTATTGGCCGCCGAAGGTACGCTGGCCGATTTCTTGTTTCGGATACAGCACCCAGACGTGTCGAACCGACCGCTCGATGAATACGATGCCGGCGACGACCGCCACCGAGAATAACAAAAGAGAGATCGCGACCCCGAGAGTCAGGGTCCTTGTGTTGGTGAGTTCAACCAAGAGCGCAAGAATGCCAGGTATGTCGGTCACGATGCCGGCAAGCAGAATCAGCGCGACCCCGTTGCCGATCCCGCGCCGTGAAATCTGATCGGAAAGCCACATGATAACGACAAAACCTGCCGTCATTGTCACCGCCGCGCCGAACCGAAATGTCAGGCCAGGACTGGAGACGGAAAAGGCAAGAGACTCCATGCCGATTGCCAGCCCGACTGCCTGAAGGGCGGCAATCAGCATGGCGAGCAGGCGTGTCGCCCGGACAATTCTTTGGCGGTCCGCCGGTGACCGCCTTTCCAAAGACCTCAAACGCGGTGAGATGGCTGATGCCAGCCGCATCAGGATTGCCGCTGTCAGGTAAGGGACCACGCCCAGCGCGAACACTGAGAAGCTGGCCAGCAGGTTCGCGTTGAGCTGCTCATCGTTATACTGAACGAGGGGATCGGCGGTGCGATGGAGCGAGGTCAGGAAGTCGATATCGATGCCCGGCAGCGGGATATGGGTACCCAGCCGATAAGCCGCCAGGGCTGCGAGCGTGAAGCAGATCCGTCGCTGAAAATCCGTCATGGCGCCCCTGGCAAGATCGCGCCAGGCATTGGCGCCCTGGTGAATTGATTTCCGTTCACGACGACATTTAAACGTCGAATGTGGAATTCCCGCTGAGGCAATGCAACCACGGGTCGGTCGCAATGGGCAATCGATACCCGGCCTTCTATGTGGGGATTTATGATGGCGTTAACGAATCTCGTGTAGGTCGGGTTTTAGGTAAATCTTTATCCGCACAAAAGTGAGAGCCCCGATGGCCGGTCCGAAACGCTCGAAACGTCCTTCCAGAATCCCGAAAAGCCTGTCCGATACGGATATCGTCACGGCCCCGAAATTGGGCCGGCGGCGGGTGCTGTCGGTGGTTGGCGCCAGTTTCGTTGGCGCCGCCTCGGCCACCGGCTGCACGACAACGGGCGGCGGATCCCGGGGCGGATCGGGCCTCTCCGATGCCGATGCCGGTGCCTATGCCGATCCGGCAGGCGGCGGCCGTGGCGGCAGCGGAGGATCCGGCGTGACCGATTCCGACACCGGGCAATACGCCGATGGTATCGGGTCCGGGCGCGGGTCCGGTGCGACCGATGCCGATGGCGGCGCCTATGCGGATCAGGCCGGCGCCGGGCGTAGCAGCGGGATCTCCGACAGCGACACCGGCCCGAATTCCGACCCGGCGGGCGGCGGCCGGGGCAGTCGCAGCAGCGGCTTGTCCGACAGCGACACCGGCGCTTATTCCGACCCCGTCGGCGGCGGCAGTGGTCGTCGCGGCGGCAGCGTTACCGACAGCGATACCGGCCGCAATGCCGATTTCGCCGGGCAGGGGCGCGGCAGCGACCCGGCCGACAGCGATGGCGGCCGCTACGCCGACGCGGCCGACACCGACTAGGCCGCCGGCGTTCTTCGTCGGCCCGCCAGGACGGATCGGGCCGGAGTCTTCGAGTACGTCCCTGCGCCGCTGGAGCGCGGATCGTCGTTTCTTCGGGCACGCCGATGCATACCCCGGATTTCTCGCTGCAGTGGATCATCGATCCGACCGGCCGCGACCAGTTCTTTGACGCCTATTGGGAACAGCGTCCGCTGCTGATCTCCAGGAACGCGCCGGGCTATTTCGACCCGCTGCTGTCGCTCGACGAGATCGACCGGGTCATCACGACCCTGAACCTGTCCCAACCCGATCTGCAGCTGGTCAGCTCGGCCGAGGATATCCGCGGCCATCAATACACCTACCGCAGCGGCATGGTGGATGTGGCGAAGCTGTATCAATTCTTCGCCGACGGCGCGACCATCATCCTGCCGCAGCTGCATACCAGGGTGCCGTCCCTGGCTGCCTTCTGCCGGGCCATGGAGCGCGAGTTCAGCTCGCGGTTCCAGACCAACATCTATATGACCCCGGGCAATGCCCAGGGCTTCAAGCCCCACTACGACACCCATGATGTCTTCGTCTTGCAGATCGCCGGAAGCAAGAACTGGCAGATCTTCGAGACGCCGGTCGAACTGCCGCTGAAGGGCCAGCATTTCGACAGCGCCGTGCATCCGCTGGGCGACGTGAAACAGAGCTTCACCCTGCATCCTGGCGACATGCTCTACATCCCGCGCGGGCTGGTTCACGACGCCACATCCAATGACGAGATCTCGCTGCACATCACCACCGGCGTGATGGCGAATAGCTGGACCGATCTTATGCTGGACGCGCTGTCGGCGGTGGCGCTGAAGGACCCGGCGTTCCGCAAATCGCTGCCCCCCGGATTCGCCCGGGAAGAGTTCGACCGGGCCAATGCGCGGCAACACTTTTCGATGCTGATCGATCACCTGTCCAAGGCGGCCGACCTGGACGAGGTCCTGGATCACTTCGTCGACGATCTGGTGTCGACCCGGCATCCCATGTTGCAGGGCCAGATGGGTCAGTTGGCCCGTCTGGAGAGCCTGTCCGTCGACAGCATCGCGGGCGCGCGGCCGGGCTTGATCTATCGGTTGACCGAAACACCGGACACCGTGCGGATCGATTGCTACGGAAAAGAGATCAGCCTGCCGGACCATGCCGGGCCGGCGATCCGCTTTGCACTTGAAACTTCAAGCTTCAAGGTTCGCGACCTGCCCGGCGATCTGGACGATGAAGGCAAGCTCGTGCTGGCCCGTCGTCTGGTGCGCGAGGGGTTGATCGCCTTGCAATGACCGGCACCCGCTGCAGCTTCAGCGGACCCTGTCAGGCTGCCCTGTCAGGCGCGATCACACTCTGAATTTCCGCCTCGGCCTCGGCGGAGCTGTTGAAGATCTTGCCGTCCAGATGGGCAAGGGACGGAACCGTGGTGTAGAACACCACCTTCTGTTCCAATGAGACGAGATCGCCGACTCGTTCGCCCCCGATCACCACTGGCCAGTGTCTGAGTGTCATCCCATCCCCCGACCAATAATTTCATGATGCCGAAATTATCAGAGTCGGCACGCGGCGGCGTTGATCTGGGTCAGCGGGCGGAATCTCGGGCGGGCGCTAACGGATCGAGGGGCCGGGCATGATCATCGCGCGTTTACGGTCGGCCAGCGGCCTCATCCTGTTCGCCTTCATCCTCAGCCATCTGATCAACCACGCGGTCGGGCTGGTCTCGCTGGAGACGGCGAATGACGGGCTGGAAATCTTCCGCGTGGTTTGGAGCAACCCGCTTTCGAACCTGCTGCTGATGGCAGCCTTCATCGTTCATCTGGTCATCGCTCTGATCTCGCTCTACCGGCGGCGGACCTTGAGAATGCGACCCTGGGAGGCGGCGCAGCTTCTTCTCGGCCTGTTGATTCCGGTCCTCTTGGCGGAACACGTCATCGGCACCATGGGCGCGGCGCGGGCGTTCGGCGTGGAGACCGACTACATCTACCTCCAGACGGTCTTTTGGATCGCGCTGCCGGCCAGCGGCATCCAGCAAGTGATCGTCCTCGTCCTGGCCTGGACCCATGGCTGTATCGGCCTGCATTACTGGTGGCAGCTGAAACCCTGGTATGCGGCTGCCGTCCCGGTTCTCTACGCCGCCGCCGTGCTGGTGCCGGCGCTGGCACTGGCGGGCATCGTCTCGTCTGGTTTCGAAATTCTGGCCCTCGCCGAGCAAGTACCGGATTTTGTCGACCAGGTCTTCGAGCGCGCCAAACTGACCCGTGAGTCGATCGACTTCGTCGTCACCGGCACGGGCTGGTTCCAATGGGGCTTTGCCGCCGTTGTCGCGGCTGTGCTGGCAGCGCGCTGGGTTCCTTATGCGGTCCGCCGGATCGCCGGTGCACCGCGCCTGACCTATCCCGGCGACCGCATGGTCAGCATCCAACCCGGGCTGACGGTGCTCGAAGCAAGCCGCGCGGCCGGTATCCCGCACGCCTCGGTCTGCGGCGGCCGAGGCCGCTGCTCGACTTGTCGGATTCGAGTCGGCGCCGGGGCGGAAAACCTGCCAGCGGCATCGCCCGATGAGCAGAAGGTCCTGCGCCGGATCGGGGCGCCGCCGGATGTCCGTCTTGCCTGCCAACTGAGGCCGAGCCACGATCTAGCGGTCACCCCGCTACTGCCGCCGACCGCCAGCGCTCGGGACGCCAGCCCCCGGGCCGAGTACCTGTCCGGCCAGGAGCGTGAGATCGCCATCCTGTTCGCCGATCTGCGCGGCTTCACCAGCTTCTCCGACGCCAAGCTGCCCTACGACGTGGTGTTCGTGCTGAACCGGTACTTCTCGCTGATGGGACAGGCGGTGGAACTGTCCGGCGGGCGCATCGACAAGTTCATCGGCGATGGCGTGATGGCGCTGTTCGGGGTCGAGTCCGGCGCGCCGGAAGGCTGCCGCCGCGCCCTGATTGCGGCCCGGGCCATGGCCGAGAGCCTTGAAGAGCTGAACCGCTCGCTCGGCGAGGATCTGCCGTCCCCCCTGCGCATGGGCATCGGCATCCATGTGGGTCCGGTTATCGTCGGCGAGATGGGCTATGGCCGCGCCAAATCCCTGACCGCCATCGGCGATGCGGTGAACACCGCCAGCCGGTTGGAAGGCCTGACCAAGGAATTCGGCGCCCAGCTGGTGGTTTCCGAGGACGTCTTCCACCGCGCCGAGGTGGGGACCGACGGCTTCGAATCCCGGGTCACGGAAGTGCGTGGCAAGAAGGACGGGATGACGGTCTGGGTGACGGGTACCTTGGCGCCGCCGCCCGCCAAATCCTGAACCCGGAGCCGGTCGTGGAGCGTCAGAGGGTGGTATCCTTGTTGCCAAGCGCGACGGAGATTGTCTGCGCCCTGGGTGCCGGTGACCGGCTGGTCGGGATCAGCCATGAGTGCGATTTCCCGGACGCGGTGCGCGGACTGCCGGTGCTGACGGCGCCCCGGATCGACCCGTCGCGGCCATCACGCCTGATCCATCGGGACATCGCCGAAGTTCTGCGCCGGGCGCTGACGATCTTCGAGATCGACCGGGCGGCGCTGGCCGCGGCGCGGCCGGACCAGGTGCTGACCCAGACCTTGTGCGAGGCCTGTGCGGTCAGCCTGGATCAGGTGCGCGATGCACTGTGCGATATGGCGGATCGGGAGGTGGCGCTGGTGTCGCTGGAAGCAACGGCGCTGGAGGATGTCTGGGGTGATATCCTGACTGTCGGCGGGGCGCTGGAGCTGAATGGCCATGCGGAATCGCTGGTCGGTGGCCTGCGGTCGCGTCTGGCGGTCGTGGCCCGTTCTGTGGAGGCCGCGCCGTCGCGGCCCCGGGTGGCCTGCATCGAATGGCTCGATCCGCCGATGATCGCCGGTAATTGGGTGCCGGAGCTGGTGAGCGCGGCGGGCGGCGAATCGCTTCTGGCCGAGCCGGGCGCCCATTCCGACTGGCTCGACTGGGATGACCTGGTGGCTGCCGATCCGGACGTGATCGTACTGATGCCCTGCGGGTTCGATATCGCCCGCTGCCGCGCCGAGCTGCCGGCGCTGACCAGGCGGTCCGGCTGGCAGGGGCTGAAGGCGGTCCTGGGCGGCCGGGTCTATGTCACCGACGGCAATGGCTATTTCAACCGGCCCGGTCCGCGACTGGCCGACTCGGCGGAGATCCTCGCCGAGATCCTGCATCCCGATACCGTGCCGTCTCGATATGCTGACAGTATCTGGCAGCAGACATGACCGGACCGGCCGGTTGCCCGTTGCCGGTGTCGGCGGCCGGTGCCAGTGTCGCGTCCCATGTGCGCACAACCTCTCAAGGATGGCCTGAACCGGGTCGTCATCGACCGCATCGCCGCGACCTTCGCCAGCGTCGCGCCTGACTTCGATCGCGCCGGATTCGTCCAACGGGCCTGCGACGGGCTGGAGACGCTGGAGCTGAAGGACCGGGTGATCCGGATCGCCGAGACCCTGAACGCCGTTCTGCCGCAGCCCTTTCCAAAGGCGTTGGCGGTGATCCTCGAGGCGTCGGAGGTCTGGCCCGAATCCGATCCGGATGACAGCTTCGGTGCCTTCGCTGCCTGGCCGATCATCGATTTCGTCGGGCTGTACGGCGTCGACCATCCGGACGGGGCATTGCCGGCGCTGCGCCGCCTGACGCCCCTGTTCTCGGCGGAATTCGCCATCCGGCCGTTCCTGATCGACCATACCGAACCGACGCTGGGCCATCTGGAGCGATGGGTCTCGGACCCGGATCATCATGTCAGGCGGCTGGTATCGGAGGGCACCCGCCCCTTGCTGCCCTGGGGCCAGCGGTTGCGGGAATTCCAGGCCGATCCGTCGCCGGCCCTTCGCCTGTTGGAGAGGCTGAAGGACGATCCATCCGAATATGTCCGACGATCCGTCGCCAATCATCTCAACGACATATCCAAGGACCATCCGGAGACCACCCTGGATGTTTGCGAGCGCTGGTCGCGCGATGCCGGGCCGGAGCGCCGGGCGATCATCCGGCACGCGCTGCGGTCGCTGCTGAAGCTAGGCGATCCTCGGGCCCTGGCGCTGCTGGGCTATGGCGATGGCGCAGCGGTGGATGCCAGGGATTTTTCGCTGTCGCCGAAATCGGTGGCCATGGGCGAGGGTATCGAGTTCTCGCTTGACCTGCATTCGACCGGGCCCGAGGCGCAGAGCCTGCTGGTCGATTACGCCATCCACCATCGCAAGGCCAATGGCGGGACCACGCCGAAGGTCTTCCGGCTGAAGATCCTGAGCCTCGCACCCGGTGGCATTGCCCGCCTGAGTAAACGCCACGCCTTCAAGCCGATCACCACCCGCCGATACCATTCCGGCACCCATGAGGTGGAAGTGATCGTCAACGGCAGAAGCGTCGCGCGGGCGGCGTTCGAATTGCGTGTGTAACAGCTGCCAGCCCTGCGATGGTGAAGCCGCCAAGCAGCAAACCGGTGCTACGGGTCAACGGCCGCCGGTTTGGGGCGGGTCACGAACCGGTGCGAAAGCGCTTATTTCGCCTTCGACCGGTCGTTGATGATGTCTTCGACGAACTGAACGATCTGGCTTACCGGAATATTAAATACCCCAGCCGAACCCTTCTCGAATTCCTCTCTCCAGAGCCAATAGCCTTCCGGGGAGTCGGGTATTTCCGACTGCGTCTGGAGCAATTCGGTAACGCTGCTGTGGAGTGTGTCTTCGTCCACGGGAATATGAGGCAGTAGCGATTGCATGCCGCCCGGCGCCATCGGTCTCTCAATTTTCAGCCCTTCGACGTGGAGGTGATAGATTGGACCAAGTGTCGGATCGACATCGATCCTCAGAATATGAATGCGCGACTGCTCCTCACCGGGCCGAGTTTGGTATTTCCAGACTTGACCCTCGGCGTATTCGGCTGCCTGTGCGGCGACAGTGAAGAGAGTAAGAAGCACCAGGACGAAAAGACGTGGCATCGTTATCTCCTGAGGCCTGTTGATTCATGATCGTTGATGTTCTCGATCTCCAACGCCTCCGGCGACTCCGCCTCGATCACCCTGCGGGCGACATCGTAGCCGAAGCCGGCGCGGGCCATGGCGGCGAGGTCCTTGGCGCGGAATTCGGCGCTGGCATCGCTGGCGCGGTAGGGCCCTAACCGCCGCCGTCGAACCAGGGCCAGAGCCGCAGCGAGGTCTGGATCGCCGACCTCCTCGGTCAGGCGGGCCAGCGCCGTGTCGATCACGTCGCCATCCACGCCTTTCTGGCGCAAGCGCGCGCGAATGGCGCGGCGCGGCATGCCGCGTCGGGACAGGCTGTGGGTCAGACCCTCCGCATAGCCCGCATCGTCCAGCAGGCCGGAGCGGCGGAAGCGGACGATGATGTCGTCGATCCAGGGCACCGCCTCTTCCGGATCGGTATCGTGAGCCCAGGCCGACTTCACCACCCGGCGCATCAGCACCCGGCGCAAATTCTCCGATGAGCTGGCGAAGCGTTGCAGATAGTGCAACGCGATGGATTCCAGCCGCTTCGGGCTTGCCTTGCGCGGTTTCTTCGGCTTTTGGGATCGCTCGGACATGATCGCGCCAATCTGCCATCGTCGGTGGGCGGCTGTCAGGCGGTTTACGCCGCAGTTTACGCCTCTGGGGCCGCGCGCTAGAGTCGCCGCCGATTCAATCCTCATTGTAAGAGCGATGACACCCTTCCGTTCCGCGCCCCGGACGGTCGGCCCGGTGAACTGGGTTGGCCTGTGGACTCTCTACCGCAAGGAAGTGTTCCGCTTCCTCAAGGTGTTCACGCAAACCGTGGCAGCCCCGGTGGTGACCACGCTGCTGTTCTATACGATCTTCGCGCTGGCGTTGGGCGGTATCGTGCGGATGGCGGGGACCGTGCCGTTCCTGGAGTTCCTGGCGCCCGGCCTCGTCATGATGTCGATGGTGCAGAACGCTTTCGCCAACACCTCCTCCTCGGTGATGATCGCCAAGATCCAGGGCAACATCGTCGATGTGCTGATGCCGCCGCTATCGTCGCTGGAACTGGCCCTGGGCTATGTCGGCGGCGGCGTGACAAGGGGCATGCTGGTGGGGTTGGTCACGTTCCTGGCGATCCGGCTGTTCGTGCCGGTCGGCATCCACAGCGTGTTCTTCATCCTGTATCACGGCATCGCCGCGTCGATGATGCTGGCGCTTCTGGGCGTGATCGGCGGCATCTGGTCCGACAAGTTCGACCACATCGCCGCGGTGACCAATTTCGTGGTGACGCCGCTGGCCTTCCTGTCGGGCACTTTCTACACCATCGACCGGCTGCCGGCGGATTGGCAGTTCATCGCCCATTTCAATCCGTTCTTCTACATGATCGACGGCTTCCGCTACGGCTTCATCGGCCAGTCGGACGGCACGCTGATGATGGGCCTCGCGGTCATGGGCGGCGTCAATCTTGGGCTGTGGGCCCTGGTGCTGCGGATGCTTTCAACCGGCTACAAGCTCAAACCCTGATGATGCCCGTCGCCGCGCCGCGCGCCGTTCGCCGGTTCGGCGCCTGCAACTGGACCGGGGCCGCCACCCTGTTCCTGCGCGAACTGCGGCGCTTTCTGAAGGAATGGCTGGAGACGGTGGTGGCGCCGGGCTTCGCCGCGATCCTCTATCTGGCGGTGTTCGCTTTCGCCCTCGGCCCCGACCGCACGACGACGGAGGGCGCGGCGGTACTGCGCTTCATCCTGCCGGGTCTGGTGCTGTTCGCGATCCTGGAGAGGGCGGCGGAAACCACGGTTTTCTCGCTGGTATTCGACAAGATGGAAGGCATCATCGCCGACGTGCTGATGGCACCGCTGACCGCGTCGGAGATGGTGGTCGCCTATGCGCTGGCTGGTGCCGTATCCGGACTGATCACCGGCGCGCCGGTGGTGGCGGTGGCGGTGCTGGCATTCGACATGCCGATCGGGTCGCCGCTGCTGGTCGCGTCCTTCGCCGTCGGAGGATCGCTGATGCTGTCGCTGACCGGCATCCTGGTCGGACTGTGGTCGGTGAAATGGGATCATGCCAGCGCCTTCTTCGCGTTCCTGCTGATCCCGCTGACCTTCCTGTCGGGCTTGTTCGCGCCGGTCGAGCTGTTGCCGGCGCCGTTGCCGCTGATCGTCCAGTTGAACCCGATCTTCTATGTGATCGACGGCTTCCGCGCCGGTGCCCTGGGCATTCACAGCGCCCCGATCGGTCTGAGCCTGGCCGTGGTGGCGGTTACCAATGTTCTGTTGTGGGTACTCTGCGACCGGCTGGTCGCGCTCGGCTGGAAGCTGAAGCCTTAATGACGACCGGCAGGTCGTGACCTAGTTGCCACCGGTTCCGAGGGCGGCCCCATGGTCAAGCGTGGCAATGCGTTTGAACAGAAGTGTTGTCAGCCGATCGTTCAATGGGGCGATCATGTTGATGGCGAAAACACCCCACATCGCCGTCCATACAGCGACGATCATGAAGATCCAGCCGGGCTGCTCTTCCTTCGAGACTTCGGATTCCTGGCTCAGATCGACGAGCGCGGCCATGCGGCGAGGCACCAGCGCCAGATGGCGGGCCTCCGCGAAGGAGATGAGCAGACGGCTGGCAAGCAGGGCGGGCAGGTATCCGAGCCAGGCTCCCAGCGTCGCGGCAGCCAGGCTGGGACCGATCAACACGAAAGCGACCAAACTCACAGCCGCCGTTCCCAGAATTCGTGAAGGAAACTCCGCAGACTCGCGCCAGGCTCTTAGTGTCTCGACGGAACCTGTAGGATCCAACGACAGAAGGAAATATGTCGCGAACAACCCCATGAACAGCCCGAATGACCCGCCAAACGCGGCCAATACGATGATGACCGCGCCTCGGAATGTTTGCGGGGCGGCCTCGGGTGCATTCTTCGGACGGTGCACCCGATGGCATAGTTCCTCCAGGTGCGCGATGTGTTGGACGACCATGTCCTCGGCATCCTCACGGCTGATCTTCATCGCAGGCAGCACCCCATCGAAGCCAAGCGTTGCGCCTCGAATGTCTGCCAGCGCTACCTGTTCGACGGGGGCGGATCGGCTTCGGCGATATAGGATGCGGCGGTCGGTGATCAGCAAGCCGCAGCCCGCCGTGCGGGCGAGCAGGATCGCGCCGAATGGCGTCATGAGCGCCAGCCACATCAGGCTTGCGGGACAGGTCCAGTTATCGTCCAGGACGCCGACGATGACATGTATGGCGGCTGCGAAACTAAGCCCAGAGGCGATCGCGATGGCCGCCGTACACCACCCTGGCTGGCCGCGGTAGCTAACGGATTCGCCCGATTTCAGCTGATTGTCCATCCACCCCACCTTCTCCCCAATAAATTGAGTTTGGGCGGCCGGGATTAATATTTTTCCAATGATTGCCTACCTCTCCGAACCGGTCGCCGTGATCTCCCCGCCGCGCCGGGCTGTGTAAATCGGCTTGAGACAAAGGCGGAGTTGAGCCGGCCATCTGAGTGGGTTTGTGGTCTGCTCGGCGAAATTATTCCAACCCCCGTGGCATCGGCGCGGGGTGTCGTCGGCATACGGGCACATAAACCAACAGCCGAGAGTGACGCCGATGATCCGCCTTTCCAACCGCCCATTACCGACAACCACCGTCCTTCTGGGCGGTGTTTCCATGCTTGCGCTGGTGCTGGTCGCCGCATGTTCGGAGCCGGAATCCAGCGAACAGAACCTCGTTGAAACGGATGTGTCGGAGAGGGAGATCAGCCCGCCGACACCCGTCCTGGCCGACGAGCTGGGCGCGGATATGCGGTCATCGGAATTCCGGGGACCGGCACCTCAGAATTCGGCAGGCGCACCCGCCAACGATCCGGCAATGCTGCTTTCGCGCATCGCGCCCTCAGAGCCCTATGCGCCCCCGCCAGTGCAGGTCGCTGACCGTGGGCGCTACGAGGATGTCGACAGCAACCCGGTCAGGCTGGTCTCCGCAGAGCCGGTCTCGACTTTCTCGATCGATGTGGATACCGCCTCCTACGCCAATGTGCGGCGGTTCCTGACCGATGGCGTGTTGCCGCCGATCGACGCGGTTCGGACCGAAGAGCTGATCAACTATTTCGACTATGCCTATTCGGCTCCGGATAGGGCGGATGAGCCTTTCGCCGCCGATGTGGCGGTGTTCGACTCGCCCTGGGATGCCGGCAGCCAGCTGATCCGGGTTGGGCTGCAGGGCTATGAGCTGGCAGTCGAGGAGCGCCCGCCCGCCAATCTGGTGTTCCTGGTCGATACCTCCGGCTCCATGCATAGCGACGACAAGCTGCCGTTGCTCAAACGCTCGCTGACCATGCTGGTCGACCAGATGCGTGACGGTGACACCATCGCCATCGTCGCCTATGCCGGCTCGGCCGGCGTGGTGCTGGAGGCTACGCCCGGGTCCGAGCGCGCCAAGATCGTGAACGCCATCGACCAATTCCAGGCCGGTGGCAGCACGGCTGGTGCGGAGGGCATTCGCCAGGCCTATCAATTGGCCGAAGCGACGTTCGACGACGACGCGATCAACCGGGTGATCCTGGCCACCGACGGCGATTTCAATGTCGGCATCTCCGATCCGGAGCGGCTGGAGGACTTCGTCGCCCGCAAGCGCGAGACCGGTGTCTACCTGTCGGTTCTCGGCTTCGGCACCGGCAATCTCAACGACCAGCTGATGCAGACCCTGACCCAGGCCGGCAACGGCAACGCGGCTTACATCGACAGCCTGATGGAGGCGCGAAAAGTGCTGGTCGACGAGATGGGATCGACCCTGTTCACCATCGCCGACGATGTGAAAGTGCAGATCGAGTTCAATCCCGAGCTGGTCGCCGAATATCGCCTGATCGGCTACGAGACCCGGATGTTGAACCGTGAGGATTTCAACAATGACCGGATCGATGCCGGCGAAGTGGGCAGCGGCCATTCGGTCACGGCGCTGTACGAGATCACCCCGCCGGATAGCGGCTCCCGGCTGATAGACGATCTGCGCTACGGGTCGCAGGAAGAAACCGGCCGCCTGACCGGCTCGGAAGAACTGGCCTTCCTGCGTATCCGCTACAAGCCGCCGGGCGAGGATGAAAGCCGGCTGATCGAACAGCCGATCCTGGCCTCCGCCAGCACCGGCTTCGACGAGGCGCCGGCGGATGCCCGCTTCGCCGCCGCCGTTGCCGGGTTCGGCCAGCTGTTGCGTGGCGACGCGCATGTCGGGGATCTGACCTTCGCGGAGATCCTGGACATCGCCCGTGACGCACGGGGCGAGGATGCCTTCGGATACCGCTCCGAATTCCTCCGCCTGACCCAGCTGGCCGAGAGCGCCGCCGCCATGCGGCCGCTGAACTAGGAGCCTGGCAATGGGGGCCGATCACATGCAGATCCAACCGGGTGTGCCGGAGGCGACGCTGGCCGTCCTCTCCTGTACGATCGGCCCCCGATGCACGGGTCACGAATCGACTGGACAGCGCAGGATTGGGAGGACCTTGTCCCGCGCCTTTTGCTGCTGGCGACATCGCGGCTGTCGCGGATGACGTGGCGCGGCCGCTACCGCGGGCCGACCCCCGGCGGCGCCCAGCCGGAGGATTTCGTCAACGACGCGATCGCGAAAACCATGGCCGGCACCCGCGAATGGAATCCCGACCGATGCACGCTGTTCCAGCACCTTGCCGGGACCGTCGTCAGCGATATCTCCCATGCGGCGGAATCGGCGGACAATCGCACCACGATTTCGGCGGCGGCGGCGCCAGCCGATTCGACTTGGCCGCCGGATACCGCCGATGAGGATGCCGACCCGGAACAGATCGCCCTGTGGCAGTCCGAACAGCGCCGCCTGATCGCGCATCTGGAGGGCCTCGACCCTCTGCTTGGGCGCATGGCGACGGCGATGCTGGTGGAAGACCAGAGAGAGACGT
>CBDEGD010000027.1:0-72032 GCA_965237625.1 Inquilinaceae bacterium | reverse complement strand
GGCAGGCTGGCGAACACATCAGGCCGGTTCGGGAAATTCCCTCCGCCGCCGAGGAATTCGACGCCCTACTGGCCGCCATCGGCGGTCGCCGGCCGGCGATATTCCTGGATTACGACGGGACGCTGACACCCATTGTCGCGCGCCCCGAGCTGGCCATTTTGGGGCCGGCGCAGCGCACGGTCATCAAGCGGCTGGCGGAGCGGCTGCCGGTCGCCGTGATCAGCGGCCGCGACCGGCAGGACGTGGAACGGTTGGTGGGAATCGACGGGCTGGTGTTTGCCGGCAGCCACGGTTTCGACATTCGCGTGCCAGGGGCCGGCCAGTTGGATCACGAGGTCGGCGGCAATTTCGGACCGGCACTCGACCGCGCGGAAACCGAACTGCGACGGTTGATCGAGCCGATCGACGGCGCCCTCATCGAGCGCAAGAGGCTCTCCGTCGCCGCGCATTACCGTCAGATCGCCGAAGCCGAACTGCCGGCATTCTTCGCTGCGGTGGATAAGGTGGCGGCCGCCGAACCCGAGCTGAAGCGGATGCGGGGCAAGAAGGTCTTCGAGTTCGAGCCGAAGCTGGATTGGGACAAGGGCAAGGCCGTGCGATGGCTGTTACGCGCCCTTGACCTCGACGGTCCTGAAATCGTGCCGCTGTTCTTCGGCGATGACGTCACCGACGAGGACGCCTTCTCGGCCCTTCAGGCGGATGGCATCGGCATTGTGGTCGCGGCGCCAGAGGACGATTCCGACCGAATGACCGCCGCCGGTTTCCGGGTCGACGATCCGGATGCGGCGCTCGCGGTTCTGCAACGGCTGTACGAAGGGTCCTAGCGCCGCCGCTTCGGAGACCGGCAATCGGCGGTCGGCCTTGGCTTGACCCGGCCGCGGCAACCGACAGGGAGCAAACGGCATGGCCGACTGGACCCTTGCATATGACGGGTTCGACCCCGATCAGCAGCCCCTCAGGGAAGCACTCTGCGCCCTCGGCAACGGCTATCTATGCACCCGTGGCGCGCTGCCATGGGCCAATGCGGACGATGTTCACTATCCCGGAACCTATCTGGCCGGCGGCTATAACAGGCTCGAGACGACGATCGCCGGACGGGTCATCGAAAACGAGGATCTGGTCAATCTGCCGAACTGGACCGGACTCAGTTTCCGCCCCGACCAGGAAGATTGGTTCAACCTGTTGGCGGTGGATCTGCTCTGCTATCGTCAGGAACTGAACCTGAAAGAGGGGATCATGACGATCTCCGCCCGGATTCGCGACCGACACGACCGGGTCACCGCCCTCGCCCTGCGCCGCATCGTCAGCATGGCCAATCCCCATCTCGCCGCGCAATCGCTGACGATCACCCCGGAGAATTGGACCGACACGCTGGAATTCGGATCCCGGCTCGACGGCCGAGTGATTAATGCCGGCGTGAAGCGCTACCGTTCGCTGAACGGCTCCCATCTGGTCCCATTCGATGCGGGTGAATTCACCGGCCCCGTCAGCGGCGCCCGGGTGCAGCAGTTGATCGTGGAGACTTCGCAATCCGGCTTGCGGATCGGACTCGCGGCACGGACCACCCTTTCCGAAGGCGGCACTCCCTTGGCCTCGGAGCCGGAATTCGAGGCCGCACCGGGACTCGTCAATCAGGTCGACCGCGTCGACGCCAGGGAGGGGAACCCGATCACCGTCGAGAAGGTCGTCGCCCTCCATACATCGCGGGACGCCGCCATCTCCGAACCGGCATTGGCGGCGCGGGAAGCGGTGGATGCCGCGCCCGGATTCGACGCTATCCGGCACGATCACGCACGGGCTTGGAAACGGTTGTGGTCGAGATGCGACATCCGGCTCACCGACGGAGACACCGATGTCCAGCGCACGCTGCGTCTGCACATCTTCCATCTGCTGCAGACCCTGTCGCCGAATTCCATCGAATTGGACATCGGCGTCCCGGCACGGGGATGGCATGGCGAGGCCTATCGCGGGCACGTCTTCTGGGACGAGTTGTTCGTGCTGCCCTTCGTCAATCTGCGTTTGCCGGCGCTGGGCAGGGCAATGCTGCGCTACCGCTTGAACCGACTGCCGAAGGCGCGCGCACTGGCGCGGCAGGCCGGATTCGAAGGGGCGATGTTCCCTTGGCAAAGCGGCAGCGATGGCCGGGAAGAAACCCAGATCATGCATCTCAACCCCCGCTCCGGGCGCTGGCTGCCGGACAACAGCGCGTTGCAGCGCCACGCCAGCCTGGCGATCGCGTTCAACACCTGGGGCTATTTCCAGGTCACCGGCGACAAATCGTTCCTGGAGGTCTACGGCGCCGAGATGATCGTCGAGATCGCCCGGTTCTTCAGCTCGCTCGCCGCCCATGACGCCCATCGGGATCGCTATGAGGTTCGCCGGGTCATGGGGCCGGACGAATACCACGACGCCTATCCGGACGCCGAACAACCGGGCATCGACAACAATGCCTACACGAACGTGATGGTGGCCTGGCTGATGACGACCGCCCAGGCGGCGCTCGACGAACTCGATGCGGAACATCGCCGCGAGCTCATGGCGAAGCTCGATCTCTCCGCGCGGGAGACCGAGCGCTGGGAGGAGATCGGCCGCAAGATCTTCGTGCCGTTCCACGATGACGGCATCATCAGCCAATTCGAAGGCTACGACAGCCTGCTGGAATTTCGTTGGGACGACTACCGGGCCAAATACGGCGACATCCAGCGCCTCGACCGGATTCTTGAAGCGGAAGGCGACTCGACCAACCGCTACAAGCTATCGAAGCAGGCCGATGTCCTGATGCTTTTCTACCTATTCTCCCTGCCGGAGCTATCGGCGATCCTGGATCGGCTGGGCTATGCCTTCAGCGAGAACGATTGGCAGACCAATCTCGATTACTACCTCGCCCGCAGCGCGAACGGCTCGACTCTCAGCTATGTTGTTCACTCCTGGGTGCTGGCCAGAACCCGGCCTCAAGACGCCTGGGAGGTATTCTGCAAGGCGCTGAACAGCGATGTCGCCGACGTCCAGGGCGGCACCACGCCGGAGGGCATCCATCTAGGCGCCATGGCCGGCACCGTCGATCTTGTTCAGCGGTGCCTCACCGGGCTGAATATTCGGAACGGAAGCCTGCATTTCGATCCCGTCCTGCCGTCGCGGCTCCGTCAGATCGAACTGAAGATCCGCTATCTGGGACATTGGCTGAACATCGCCGTGACGGCGGCCCAGCTCTCCATTACGGTACATGCCGGCTGGGCCGATCCGGTGCCTGTCGTCGTCGAGGGCACTGCGCACCGCCTGGCGCCCGGCAAATCCTATGATTTTGCTCTCAAGCCGCGCATGGCGGCCGAGCCCGCGAAGGACTAGACAGGTATGTTCACGACCCGGCCGGAGATCAGCGGCACGTTCGGCGTCATTTCAACCACCCATTGGCTTGCCACGGCGGTCGGCATGGCAATTCTGGAGCGAGGCGGCAATGCATTCGATGCGGCGGTCGCCGCCGGAATGACGCTGCAGGTGGCCGAGCCCCATCTGAATGGCCCGGGCGGCGACCTGCCGGCAATCCTCTATCGGGCCGACACCGCAAAGGCGCAGGTACTGTGCGCCCAAGGCGTTGCTCCGGCCGGCGCGACCATCGGCCACTACCGGGATCTCGGCCTGGAGATCGTTCCCGGCACCGGTCACCTCGCCGCGGTGGTGCCGGGGGCCTTCGATGGCTGGATGACCATGCTGCGCGACCATGGGACCATGACACTGGCGGAGGTCTTCGAGCCGGCGATCGGCTATGCGGAGAATGGCGTGCCGCTGGTGCCCCGGATCTGCGACACCATCGCCCAGATGCGCGACATGTTCGTGACGGAATGGACCAGCTCGGCGGAGGTGTTCCTGCCCGGTGGCGATGTCCCAGAGTCCGGCGCACTGTTCGCCAACAAGGCCATGGCGGCGACTTGGCGACGCCTGCTGGAGGAAGCCGCCGCCGCGGGTGGGGATCGGGTTCGCCAGATCGACGCGGCGCGCGACGCCTGGTATCGGGGGTTCGTCGCCGAGACCATCGACGGCTTCTGCCGCACCGAAGTGATGGATTCCAGCGGCCGGCGTCATCGAGGTGTTCTGACCGGCGACGACATGGCGAGGTGGCAGGCCCATTACGAAGAGCCCCTCAGCTATGACTTCGCCGGACATACGGTCCTGAAATGCGGTCCCTGGTCGCAAGGGCCGGTCTTCCTGCAGCAATTGGCGCTGCTGAGGGGTTTCGACCTGGCCGGTATGGATCCGAACGGCGCCGAATTCGTCCATACGGTGACTGAGGTCATCAAGCTCGCCTATGCCGATCGCGAGGCCTATTACGGCGATCCCAACTTCGTCGATGTGCCGATGGAGCATCTGCTGTCGGACGACTACAACGCCGAACGGCGCCCGCTGATCAGCGATCAGGCGTCACTGGAACTGCGCCCCGGCGCCATCGAAGGATATGCGATCAAGCTGGCCGCGGCGGTCACCGAGGGCGTGACGGTTCCGATGTCCGCGGGGGTGGGGGAGCCCACGGTCGCCAAATCCGGCGAAACCCGCGGCGACACCTGCCATGTGGATGTGATCGATCGTCATGGCAACATGGTCTCGGCCATGCCCAGCGGTGGCTGGCTGCAAAGCTCCCCGGTCATTCCGGGCCTGGGCTTCCCGTTGCCGACCCGCGCCCAGATGTTCTGGCTGGAGGAAGGCCTGCCGGCCAGCCTCGAACCGGGCAAACGGCCGCGCACCACCTTGTCGCCGTCCATGGCCCTGCGGAACGGCAAACCCTATATGGCGTTCGGCACGCCGGGCGGTGACGGCCAGGACCAGTGGCAGCCGATCTTCTTCCTGCGCCATGCGGTATATGGCATGAATTTGCAGGAGGCGATCGACGCGCCATCCTTCCATAGCGACCACTTTCCCAGCTCATTCTACCCGAGACAGAGCGCACCAGGTCGGTTGGTGGTCGAGGGCCGATTCCCCGACTCGACGGTCTCGGGCTTGCGCGATCGTGGCCATTTGGTCGAAATCGGACCGGATTGGTCGGAAGGCCGGATGTGCGCCGCCAGTCAAAATCAGGGCCTGCTGAAGGCGGCTTCGAATCCGCGCGGCATGCAAGGATATGCCGCCGGCCGGTGATCGGCCTGTCGGAACCTTGGAGTCTACGGCATTTTCCGAAAGACCAATCGAAGTGTTTGCTTTCTTCTCTTGAACCCTGCTAGGGTCCCCATCCTAATAAAAAGAAAGCTGCGGCATGTGAGCGGCACGGCCCAAAGTTTAGGGAGGAACTACGCGGTCACGGGAATTACGATGTACAAAATACACATCGTGGATTCTCAACGTAATGTTGTTGAATGTTCCGTGACTGGCCCTGATCGAACGATCAGGGCTTTTTTGTTCTCTGTTGTAACACCTTTGTGACACATGTGTGGCAGTTGAGACACGTTTGGGTTTCAGTCGAAGCATCGGCGCGCCAACGCGCGCACCATGACGACGATCCAGGGACAGTGCGGTGCGCGAAACGTATGTTGCCGAAAGGCAACAACAACTTCGACATGACCGCAAAAAAGGGACGAAATCGGCGCAGGGCAACCCCGCCCCGAATCATTGACGGCGTCACATGCGCTCTGGAATTTCAATCCCAAGTAGCGACAAAAGCAGTTCCAACTGTTGCAATGATGCGCGCGCCAACGAGAGGCGCGACCCCATCAGCGCTAAGTCCTGCTCGCTGAGGATATGGCAGCCGCTGTAGAATCGACTGAACTCCTGAGCCAGGCGGAACGCGAAATCACAGAGCTCGTTTGGCGCACGCCGAACAATGGCGCTGGCGATCGCATCGGGCATCTGCCCGAGCAGAAGCACCAACTCGCGCTCGACCTCCGATGGCGGCAGGATCGGGCCCGGCGCCGCACCCTGCGTCTCCGCCTTGCGCAGCAGCGACTTGATACGCACCGCGGCATATTGAAGATACGGGCCGGTCTTTCCCTCGAACCCGGTGAATCGGTCCAGATCGAAGATGTAATTCGATAGCCGATGATTGCTGAGATCGGCGAACTTGATCGCGGCGATTCCAACCATCCGCGCGATCTGCGCGCGCTCCTCCTCAGGGTAATCCGCCGCCAGCCCCGCCTCGCGCAGGCGGCTCATCGCCTGTTCGGTCGCCATGCCGATCAGGTCCTGCAGGCGCATGACGCCGCCGGCCCGGGTCTTGAACGGCTTGCCGTCGGGACCGTTCATCGTGCCGAAGCCGATATGTTCCAGCCCGGCCTTACCGGCGATCCCGGTTTTTCGGGCGCCGCGGAACACCTGTTCGAAATGCAGGCTCTGCCGCTGATCGACCACATAGAGCATCAGATCGGGATCGTAGACCTGAACCCGGTCCATGATCGTCGCCATGTCGGTGGTGCCATACATGGCGCCGCCATCGGATTTCAGCAGCATCAGCGGCGGCATCTTGGCCTTGTCGCCCTCCTCGGCCACCGGCAACACCACGGCGCCGTCGCTCTCTACGGCGGAGCCGTCGGACTGCAGCCGCTCGACCATCGGTGCGATCAGATCGTGGACATCGGCCTCGCCCTTCCAGATGTCGAACCGCACCCCCAGGCTGCCAAAATCCCGCCGCATGCCGGCGACGGAGACATCCATGAAATGCCGCCAAAGTGCCTGGTATCCCGGCCGATGGCCCTGCAGCTCGGCGGTCGCCAGCCGCGCCGCCTCCAGCCGTGCCGGATCCGTCTTGCAATTTGCGGCGGCCTTCGGATACAGCGCCTCCAGCTCCTCCATGGTCACCGGTGACTGGGCCGGGTACGTCCCGTCGAACTGACCGTCGAAATAGGGAAGATCCGGCTGCTGGAGGGCGATCTCGCTGATCAGCATCCCCATGGGCAGCCCCCAATCGCCCATATGGACGTCGCTCACCACCTTGTGGCCGGCGAAGCGGAACAGCCTCTGCAGGCAGTCACCAATGATCGACGCGCGCAGATGGCCGACATGCATCGGCTTGGCGATGTTGGGCCCGCCGAAATCCAGGATCACCGATAACGGCGCGCCGGTCTCCGCCGCGCCGAGCCGAAGATCGGCCGCCAGCGCATTCGCGTGTTCCGCCAGGAATTCGTCTGTCAGGCTCAGATTGATGAAGCCGGGCCCGGCTAAAGAGATCCCGCCAAGAGCAGGGTTGCCCTCCAACCGCTCGATCACCGCCTCCGACAGCTTGCGCGGCGGCGCCTTGGCGATCTTGGCCCCGGCCAGCGCGCCATTGCACTGGAACTGCCCAAGTTCCGGCCGGTCGGACCGCACCACCACGCCCAGCTCCGCCGGAAGCCCGGCCTCCGCGAAGGCAGTCGAAACAACTTCGGTCAAGATCGTGGTCAGGGACGGCATGAGGTTCGCTGTGCTGCTCCGGGATTGCGCGGCTGTTCTAGGGGACGGTCTGGCGCGGCGCAAGTTAGCTGACGGCCGACAGGCCTATTCCTAAACCTGCTCCCAATACGGCACCGGTCCGAAGCGGCTGGCCAGGAAGTCGACAAAGACCCGGATTTTGGTGCTGAGATGCCGGTTCTGCGGATAGACGGCGGAAACGGCGGTCTCCGGCAAGCTGTAGTCGGTCAGCACCGGCACAAGCGTGCCCTTCTCCAGGTCTTTGGCTGCGATGAAGTTCGGCAGCACCGTCAGCCCCAGCCCCGACGCGGCGATATCCCGCATCACGTCGCCATTGTTGACCCGGAGACGGGCAGTGACCCGAACCGGGTGGGGCTTGCCTTCGGTGTCGGTGAATTTCCAGAGGTCCCCACCGGTCGCCAGGCTGTAAACGAGGCAATCATGCCCCGCCAGTTCGCGGGGCTCCGCCGGCATGCCACTGCGGCGCAGATAGGCCGGCGCGGCGCAGAGCACCAATCGGCTCGGCGCCAGCTTGCGCGCGATCAGCGAGCTGTCCGCCATGGTGCCGATGCGGATCGCCAGATCGTAGCCCTCGTCGATCAGATCGACGAAACGGTCGTTCAGGGTCAGGTCGATATCCATATCGGGATAGCGCTTCAGGAACACCGAAATCGCCGGCGCCAGATGCAGGATGCCGAAAGACATCGGCGCATTGACCCGGAGCACGCCGCGCGGCTCTTCCTGTAGCCGGGTGACCGCCAGCTCCGCTTCCTCGACCTCGGCGATGATCCTGGCGCAACGCTCGTAGAAGGCCGCGCCCACCTCGGTCGGGCTGATCCGCCGGGTGGTGCGGTTCAGCAGGCGCGCGCCCAGGTGATCCTCCAGTCGCGCAATCTGCTTGCTCACCGCCGATTTCGAAATGCCGAGGCGCCGCGCCGCCTCCGAGAAGCTGTTCGCCTCCACCACCCGGGCGAAGGTGATCATACCGCCGATCGAATCCATTGGATTGTTTCCACTCAAGGGCCACAATGCGGACCGGGGGAGCATTGTCGGCGATGCGGAAACTGAATTGCAAGCGCGGGACGAGCCCTCACCCGGCTCGACTGCGCTCGCCACCCTCTCCCAGAGAGAGAGGGTTTCTCAGGTGACGCCACTTTTTCCCTCTCCCTCTGGGAGAGGGTAGCGAGCGTAGTCGAGCCGGGTGAGGGCAGCGCCGGCCTAACGGCAAACGCCGCCCTCTCCGATCCTTACGAGGTGCCCAGATCGTGCTGCGACATGGGCAGCGAGCGGATGCGTTTGCCGGTCGCCGCGGCGATGGCATTGGCCACCGCCGGGCCGATTGGCGGCACGCCGGGCTCGCCGACGCCTGTCGGCGGTTCGGTCGACGGCACCACATGCACCTCCACACTCGGCATCTCGTCGATGCGCAGCGGGATGTAGTCGTGGAAGTTCGATTCCACGACCTGGCCGCCCTCCAAGGTGATTGCGTCATGCAGGATGGCGCCAAGCCCATAGCCGATGCCGCCCTCCATCTGGGCCGCGATCACGTCCGGATTGACCGGCACGCCGCAATCGACGGCGCAGACCACCCGCTCGACCTTGATCGCCCCGGACGGTCCGACCGACACCTCGGCCACCTCGGCGACATAGGAGTTGAACGATTCATGGACCGCGATACCGCGCCCATGACCGGCCGGCAGCGGCGTGCCCCATCCGGCCTTTTCCGCCGCCAGTTGCAGCACCTGCCGGTGCCGAGGGTGATCGGCCAGCATGGCCATGCGCATCTCCACCGGATCGCGGCCGGCGGCCTCCGCCAGCTCGTCGATGAAGGTCTCGATCGAATAGGCCGTATGGGTGCTGCCCACGGCCCGCCACCAGAGAACCGGCACAGTCACATCGGTGGTGATCACATCGACCAGCACGTTGGGAACCGCATAGGGCAGGTTGTTGGCTCCCTCGACCGAAGTCTGGTCGATGCCATTCTGCACCAGCGCGCCCTCGAAGGGCGTGCCCTTCAGGATCGACTGGCCGACGATGCGATGCCGCCAGCCGACGATGTCGCCCTTGGCATCCAGCCCGGCCTTGAGGGTGTGAAAATACATCGGCCGATAGCGCCCGCCGCGAATGTCGTCCTCGCGGGTCCACATCACCCGAACCGGCGCGCGGCCGCCGATCGCCTTCACCACGAACGCCGCTTCCGACACCATGTCGGCATTCGGCGTTGCCCGGCGGCCGAAGCTGCCGCCAGCCAACTGGGTATGGATCGTCACCTGGGTCGGCGGCAACCCCAGAATGGCCGCGGCGGTGCCGTGGTCGATGGTCGGGAACTGCGATCCGGTCCAGATTTCGCAAGTGTCGCCATCGAGCCGGATGGTGCAATCCAGCGGCTCCATCGGCGCATGGGCCAGGAACGGGAATTCGAACGCCGCTTCCACCACGGTCTCGGCGGCGGCCAGGGCGGTGTCGACGTCGCCATCCTGGCGCGCTGCCAGGCCGGGCTGCTTCGCCAACTCCTTGTACTGGGTCATCATCTCGGCGCTGCCACGGGTCTCGGCCGTGCTCTCGTCCCAATCGACGACCAGCGCGTCACGGCCGGTCTTGGCCGCCCAGAAGCTCTCTGCGACAACGGCAACCCCGCGCGGCGTGTCGACGACGTCGGTAACACCCTTCACCGCCAAAGCCGACGTGGCATCGAATGACCGCGCCGTCGCCCCGAACAGCGGTGGGCGGGCCAGCAAGGCTGTCAGCATGCCCGGCAGTTGCACATCGATGGTGTAGATCGCTGTACCACGGGTCTTGTCCGGAGAATCCAGCCTTGGCACATGAGTGCCGATCAGGGTGAAGTCGGCGGGATCCTTCAGCGCCACCGGGTCCGGCGGAGACAGCATGGAGGCCGCCTCGGCAAAATCGCCGAAAGTGCCGCTCCTGCTGCTTGCCGTATGGGTGAGAACGCCCTTGCTGACGATGATCTGGCTGGCCGGTACGCCCCAATCGTCGGCGGCAGCGGCGACCAGCATTGCCCGCGCCGTGGCGCCGGCCTGGCGGAGCTGCTCATAGGAATTGGCGGTGCTGGAGCTGCCGCCGGTGCCCTGCACCGGGCCCCAATGCAGATTGTTGTAAAGCGTCGGATCTGACGGCGCATGCTCGGCGCGGATCTGCGACCAATCGGCGTCCAGCTCCTCCGCCACGATGGTCGACAGGCCGGTGAAGGTGCCCTGGCCGAACTCGATATGCTTGATCAGCACCGTCACCGTGTTGTCCGGCGCGATCCGCACGAAGGCGTTCGCCCCGGGGCTTCCGGCTGCGGCGCGGGCGATCTTGGTCCCGGCGGCCGGCAAATTCATCCCGATCACCAGCCCGGCTCCGGCGGTTGCGCCCGCTTTCAGGAACTGACGGCGACTCGGCTGCGCTCTCTCGATCAATCTTCCCAACATGATCTATGCCTCCATCAGCTTGGCGGCTTCGTGGATCGCGCCGCGAATGCGGACATAGGTCGCGCATCGGCAGACATTGCCGCTCATCGCCGCGTCGATGTCGTCATCGCTGGGCTTCGGGTTCTCCGACAACAGCGCGACCGCCGACATGATCTGGCCGGACTGGCAATACCCGCATTGCACGACGTCCAGGGTCTCCCAGGCGGTCTGAACCGCTTCCGCGGCCTTTCCGGACGTACCCTCAATGGTGACGATGTCGGCGCCGGCAAGATCGCTGATCGGGATTGAGCAGGACCGTGACGGATACCCGTCGACATGCACCGTGCAGGCGCCGCACAGGGCCATGCCGCAGCCGAACTTGGTGCCGGTCAACCCGATCTCGTCGCGGATGACCCAAAGCAAGGGGGTGTCCGGGGCGACATCGACCGTTCGCTCCTCCCCGTTGAGGCGAAATGTGATCATGAAGCGTACTCCTGGAACAGGCATGAAGGCTGCAAGGCCGGGCTTTCCGTCATTTCACCGCAGCCGAACCGGCCACAAGCCGATGCGGTCGCAACTCCCGACTTTGAAAGACTACAGGTCTGAGACCGGCCCCTTCAAGCGGCAGCCGTGTCGCAGCTTGATATCACACCCATCGGCCTTGGGCCGTTGTTTCCTGGTGGAAACGAACTTGTTCCTAGCACGCTAATTGTTTCTCCCATTCGCAAGCGTCATTTTGGAGATTGGCATTCGTCGTGCCGCTGGCGGAAAATTCAATGGAGATCGATCATGGCCAAGGTTCTTGTCGTCTATTACAGCTCGTACGGACATATCGAGACGATGAGCGAGGCGATTGCCGAGGGCGCGCGCTCCGCCGGCGCCGAGGTGACGGTGAAGCGGGTTCCGGAACTGGTGCCTGACGAAGCCGCGAGAGATGCCGGCTTCAAGCTGGATCAATCCGCCCCGGTCGCCGATCCGAACGAGTTGGGCGACTATGACGCGGTCATCTTCGGCACGCCGACAAGGTTCGGCAATATGGCGGCGCAAATGCGCAACTTCCTCGACCAGACCGGGGAGCTGTGGATGAAGGGCGCCCTGGTGGGCAAGGTCGGCAGCGTGTTCGTGTCGACCGCAACGCAACATGGCGGCCAGGAAAGCACCATCCTGTCCTTCCACACCACCTTGCTGCACCAGGGAATGGTGGTGGTCGGCCTGCCCTATTCGGCCCAGGGCCAGATGCGGCTCGACGAGGTGACCGGCGGCTCGCCCTATGGCGCGACGACGATCGCCGGCGGCGACGGCTCCCGTCAGCCCAGTGAAAACGAGCTGGAGCTGGCGCAGTTCCAGGGCCGCCACGTGGCCGAGATCAGCGCCAAGCTGGCCGGCTGACCCTGCGGCGGGCACAATCGGCCCGGCGCGGCCGCCAAAGGCGGATTAAACTCAACGGAAAAGGACCCGATTATGGGATTGCTTGTCGACGGCGTTTGGCAGGATCAGTGGTACGACACCAAGAAATCCGGTGGAAAATTCGTCCGCCAGGATAGCCGGTTCCGCAATTGGGTGACCGCAGACGGATCAGCCGGACCGGAGGGCGAGGCCGGATTCAAGGCCGAGGCCGGACGCTATCACCTCTACATATCCCATGCCTGCCCGTGGGCGCACCGGACCATGATCTTCCGCAAGCTGAAGAAGCTGGACGACGCGATTTCGGTCTCGGTGGTCGACCATTTCATGGGCGGCGAGGGCTGGCGCTTCGCCGATGTGCCCGGGGCCATTCCGGACACGGTCAACAACAAGCAGCACATGCACGAGGTCTATACCCTGGCCGACCCGAAATACACCGGCCGGGTGACCGTGCCGGTGCTGTGGGACAAGCAGCAGGGCACCATCGTCAGCAATGAATCCTCAGAGATCATCCGCATGTTCAATTCAGCCTTCGACGGGCTGGGCGGCGGGGTCGGGGACCCCTCGGTGGACTTCCATCCCACCGAGTTGCACGACGAGATCGATGAGATCAACGCGGTCATCTACGACACCGTGAACAACGGGGTCTACAAAAGCGGGTTCGCCACGACCCAGGAGGCCTATGAAGAGGCCTTCGATGCGCTGTTCAAGACCTTGGACATGCTCGAAGTCCGGCTGTCCCGGCAGCGCTATCTGGTCGGCGACCGGCTGACCGAGGCCGATTGGCGGCTGTTCACCACGCTGGTGCGGTTCGACCCGGTCTATGTGGGTCATTTCAAATGCAATCTGCGCCGGATCGCCGACTATCCGAACCTGTCGAACTACACCCGCGATCTCTATCAGGTCCCGGGCGTTGCTGAGACCGTGAACATGGAACACATCAAACGGCATTATTACGGCAGCCATGAAACCGTCAATCCGACCCGGATCGTCCCGGTCGGGCCGAGAATCGACTACGCCGCGCCCCATGACCGCAACCGGTTCGGCAAGGGGGCTGTGAGAGGGACCGCCGCATGATCGAAATCATTCCGTTCACCACCCTGGGCCAGGCGGAACATGACTGGCTGAGCGCCCGGTTCCATTTCAGCTTCGCGGAATACTACAACCCGAAACGGGTCGGTTTCGGCCCGCTTCTGGTGTGGAACGACGACACAATCCAGGCAGGTGGCGGCTTTCCGATGCATCCCCATCGCGACATGGAGATCATCACCTATGTCCGAACCGGCGCGATCAGCCATGAGGACCATCTTGGCAATCGCGGGCGCACCGAGGCGGGCGACGTGCAGGTCATGAGCGCGGGCACCGGGATCATGCATTCGGAGTTCAACCAGGAATCCGAGCCGACGACCCTGTTCCAAATCTGGATCCAGCCGCATACCCAGCGCGCTACGCCCCGTTGGGAACAGCGCCGCTTCCCAAAAAGCGATCGCGCCGGGCAGCTTGTGGCGCTGGCCTCGGGCCGGGAGAAGGACATCGCCGCAGGCGCCCTGACCATCCACCAGGACGCCACGCTGATGGGCGCCACGCTGACGGCCGATACGGCGGTATCGCATAGCCTTGGCGCTGACAGGCGCGGCTATCTGGTGGTCTCCTCCGGCCGCGCCCGAATAAATGGCCATGAGTTGGGGCCAAGGGATGGCGCGGCGATCACCGCCACCGAAGCCGTGGCGATTGAGGCCTTAGAGGATTCCGAACTGCTGTTCGCGGACCTTCCCTAGGCCAGAGGCAATCCGCCGCCCTACCGCTCGCGGAAGGCGCTATGCATGCCCCGATAGACCGGTCGCAGCAGGTAATCAAGGATCGATTTCGATCCGGTCTTGATGTCCGCCTGCACGGTCATGCCTGGAATAATCGGGTTGATGCCGGGCATGTTGCCGACGAAGTTGCTATCCAGCGCGATGACGGCCCGATAGTACGGGACCAGTTGCTCATCGACGAAGGTCGTCGCCGAAATCTGCCGGACCGTTCCGCTGACTGCGCCAAACCGGGAGAAATCATAGCTCGAGACCCGGATATCGGCCGGCTGCCCCGGCTCCACATGGCCGATGTCGTTGGGGGAAATTCTCGCCTCAACCACCATCTCGTCGCCGATGGGGACGATCTCCATCAAGATCTCGCCGGGCTGGATGACGGCGCTGATGGTGAGTGTCTTCAGGCTGGTGACGATGCCGCGCACCGGCGAGCGAACTTCCAGCCGTTCGACCCGATCGGTTAGATTGGCGAGCGCCTGCTGGACCTCGGCAAGCTCGGACGAGATCTCGCCAACCTGAGTCAGCGCTTCATTCTCCAAACGGCCGACCACCTCATTGGCACGGCCGTTGAGCTCGGCAACCGATGCCTCGCTCTCGCTCATCGAGTCGATCGTTTCGCCGAGACTTCCCTCGGCCTGGGCAAGCTCGCGTTGGGTATCCAAAAAGACGATCCGCGACATCAAGCCCTGATCCAGCAGTCGCTGCCGGATCGTCAACTCCTCACGCAGGAAGGCGATCTGCTCGCGCAGCGATCCAGCCCGATTGGTCATGCGCGTCAGCTCGCTCCGCACCTGGCTCAACTGGCTCTGAACTACGATCACCTGGTTGGAGCGGTTGGCGACCTGAGTGCGGTAAATCGCCGCCTGGTCCTCCTTGAGTTCCTCGTACCCTTCGGTCGCCCCCTCGAAATCCGGTGCACGGGATTCAGCGAAAGCGTGCAGACGCTCTGCCTGTAGCAGCAATGAGGCCCGGCGCACGAGCATCTGATTGAGGTCCGACCGTGTCGCGGTCGGCGCGATCCGCAACAGCGGAGCACCGGCCTCGACCATATCGCCTTCGCGCACAAGGATCGAACTGACGATCCCGCCCTCCAGATGCTGGACGGAGTGGACCGAGCCGGCTGGAACGACTTCGCCGGAGGCCAGTGCGACCTCATCAACTTCTGTGACCATGGCCCAACCGATGGCGGCCAGGATAAGCACGCTGATCAGGATCATGGCGCCGGAAATGGCGCCCGGCGGCCCGGACTCCTCCAGCTTGATGGATTGGATCAGAAAACGGGACCGCGCCCGGATTCCACCTCCGGTCGGGCCGGGTTGCGACGGAATTACTGCTCTGCTCATAGCATCGTGCTCTGAATGAACGAGATGGCCTCTTCGGGAGCGCCGACGAACTGGACCATGCCTTGCTCCAGAACAACGGCCTTGTCGGCGATACGGATATGGCTTGGGCGGTGACTGACCATCAGGATGGTCGAGCGGCCCTTCAGGCGATCTAACAGATCCATCAGGATCTGGTCGCCGCCTTCATCGAGATTGGTCGCCGGTTCGTCCAGCAACATGATCGGGGCTCGGCGCAAGAGTGCCCGGGCAATGATGAGCCGCTGCGCGAAGCCGAAAGGCAGTTGGGTGCGGGTGCGATGGCCGATGCGCGTCTCGAAGCCCTCGGGAAGATCCAGAATGCTGTGCAGCAGGCCGGCCTCGGCGGCGGCCTGCGCAAGTTCCTCATCCGTCGCCGTCGGCACCGACAGGCGCAGATTCTGACCAATCGTTCCGTAGAACAGGCTGGAAGTCTGGGGCACATAGGCGATGACACGACGCATTTCGATGGGATCGATCTGGCGCAGATCCAGCCCGTCGATCGAAACAGCACCGGCCTGCGGGTAATAGAGGCCCGCCGTCAGCTTGAGCATCGTCGACTTGCCAGCACCGCTTTGGCCCAGGATGGCGACCATTTCGCCCGGCTTGGCATCGAACGCGGCGCCCAGAAGGGCAGGATCACCATCCGCCGCATAGCGAAAGCTGACCCGGTCGAACGCAACCCGGCCGCCGAAGCTGCGGCCCAGCAGCGACGACTTCCCGACATGGCTCTCTGGGCGAAGCTGCATGAGCTGGTTGATATGCCGAATGCTCTGCTTGACCTGCTCCAGACGTGAAAACGCCAAGAACCCTGCCTGTAGGGGCGACAGTACGCGCCACACCAACGCCATCGTCGCGATCAGCGCACCGACGGTCATCGCCCCGGACAGCACCTGCAAAGTCCCGAACCCCAGAACTGCTACTCCGGATAGGGTCATCAGGAGATGAGCGGAGGTCTGAAGGAGGACTGACCGCTTGGACGTCTCATAATTGGCCGAGACTGCCGAGGCGGACATCGCACGGAAGCGGTCACGCCACACCGGCTCCGCGGCCCCCGCCTTGACGGTGCGCAAGTTGGCCAGGGTCTCCACCAGGAAACCCTGCCGTTCCGATCTGGCACGGCCTGCGTCGGCTACCGAGTCACGAACGCGCGGCAGCAATAGCCAACCGACCAGGACGAAGGCGACGATCATGAACAGGGGAATGAGGGCGATGAACCCGCCCAGCGCCGCGATTACGGCAAGGAACAGAACTACAAAGGGCAGTTCCAGACCTACAGTCACCAGCGGTCCGGTGAAGAAATCGCGGACCGATTCAAACTCCTTCAGCCGGGAGACCTGGGACCCGACCGTCGACCGCTCAGTGGCCGCCGGCGGTAGCGACAGAACCTGCCGGAAAGCCTCTGCGCCAAGGATGTAGTCGAGCCGGCCGGCAACGCCGCCGATAGCCCGCGATCGCACCAACCGTATGAATATGTCGGCCAGCAACGCGACCAGAATACCGGCAGCAAGGCTCGGCAGCGTTTCAATGGAATGCGCACCGATCACCTTGTCGTACACGACCATAATGAACAACGGCACGGCAAGTGCCACCAGGTTCAGGGCGAATGTCAAAACCAATAGCGAATAGAACGTCTTTCGGAATCGTTTGATCAGCGCGGCAAACCAACTCCCTTGAGCCAGCTGCGCAGCGTTGGCCTCTTCCGTACCTGTGACGGAGAAGAAGTACGCATCGCCGCGCGTACGCGCGGCGTCAATTTCACATTCGCGGTTCAAAGCGCCGTCAAATACGCGATACTTCGAATTCTCGTACGATTTGATGACGTACGTTTCACCGCTGCTTTGAACGTACAGGCATGGCAACAAGCGCTTGTCGATCTTATGAAGCGAGACTCGCTCGCAGTAGCTCTCGAACCCCAGTGTCACGAGGACGTTGCGGAGGTCGACAAGGTCGAGAGTGTTGGCGAAGTGCGGCAGCGACTCCGCCACGTCTCTCGGGCTGCCACGCCATTGCAATGCCTCCAACAGCGGCATCAGGCAGGCAGCCGTCGCGGAAACGGCCGTAAAGTCGCCGAGCTTGTCCTCGCGCAGCGCCGCGGCCAGCGATTCAATCGGTGCAATTTGGAATGCTGCAGCGCTCATCGTTGCCCCTGCCCGGCAACGGCCACCTGGATCTGCTTCGGCGCCGCGGACGGTATTGTCGGCAGTTCAAGCGGATTCAGCTTGCCCTCCTCGATGCGGAAGCAGCGATCGCAGAGCCGCAGTAAAGACGGTCGGTGACTGACGATGATCATCGTTCGCGCACCGCGATAGCGCTCCAGTACTGTCGACAGTCTTCGGTCACTGGCCTGATCCAGCGACGCGCTGGCATTGTCGAACAAGACGATCGGCGGGAGGCCGACCAAGGCGCGGACAATGATTATGCGTTGCCGCACGCCGTCGGGAAGGGTCTCGACGCTCGATTCGCCAAGCCGCGTATCGAGGCCACGCGGCATGCGGGTAATCACATCCTCAAGCCCGATCGCACGACTCAGATCGATCGCTCTTTCGATGGCCTCGCCATCGCGGAACATGGTGAGGTTGTCGAGCAGGGTTCCGCGGAACAGGCCGCCATTCTGCGGCATATAGCCGATCTGAGCCCGCAGCGAGACCGGATCGAGCTCGGCGATATCCTCCTCATCGACAAGAATTTTACCCATGGTCGGGCGTACGACGCCCATGATCAGGTTGAGTATGGTGCTCTTGCCCGATCCATTGTCGCCGGTAATTCCGATCGCTTCGCCCGGCTGGATATCGAGCGACACATCGTCCAGCATCATCGGCATGCCTTCGGCGAACTGGAACGAGACATTCTGCAGTGAGATCTTGCCGGAGAATGGCGGCGCCTCTTTCTTGGCGACGCCGGCCTGAGACTTCTCACCCTCCGGCTTCAGCGCAAAAACCGCCTCCAAGCGCTGCTTGGCAAGACGAATGCCCTGGAACTGTGTCCAGAGTCCCATCGACCGCAAGATCGGCTGCAAGGCGCGCCCGGCAAGCATGGTGCTGGCGGCAAGGGCGCCGATTGTCAGCGTATTGTCGATGACGGAGAAAGCGCCCGTGCAGACGATGGCGACCATCGCGATCTGCCCGAACGTGCTGCCCAGGCCCTGGCTGATGCTGCTTATCTGGCTCAGATCGTAGACGGCTTCCGCCGATTGGCTCTGCAGGCGCTCGTATCGGCGCTGCATCGCCGGCTCCATCGCCATGGATTTGATCGTGTGGATTCCGGACAAAGCTTCAATGATGAAATTGTACCGGCGCTCATCCGTCTCTGACCGCCGCCGCATCGCCGCCCGCATCCTTTGGCCGACAAGTAACGCAAACACGGCGAAGACCACGAGCAGTATCAGAGGAATAACGACCAGCCAGCCGGCAATGAACCAGATCAGGCCGATGTACAGAATCACATAAGGGAGGTCGACTAGGACCAGTGCCGCCTGGCCGGAGTAATACTCCCGCAGGCCATCCAGCCCCTGGAGTCGATCCAGGTAGGATCCGGGCTCCTCACGCTCGAATTCCCTTAGGTCCGCCGAAAGGATCCGGTCGAATGCCGCCGTCGCCGTGGCGTGTTCGAACTTGGCCCCGGTCCAGCTCATCACATAGGACCGGCAGATCCGCAGGACCCCCTCCGCCAATACCACACCGCACAACCCGAGAATCAGCGCGACAAACGACGGCAGCGCCGCATTCGGCAGGATGCGGTCATAGACCTGAAGTATGACAATGGGCAAAGCCAGCGAAAGCAGATTGATGCTGAACGACGCTGTCAGAACGTCTGGTCTGCCCCACCCTTTGGGTATGTCTAGCTGCCGAGGGCCGTCCATGCATATCCTCTTCCAGACGAACCATCTCTTTGTTTCGGCAACAGTATTGGTGACCGTTGCCGCGATGATTTACGTCGGTGCTTCTCGCAGATGTCGACCGTCTGTTTTTAACGATAGGACCTTTCATAATGGTAAACGGGATCATAACGAGCATATGCCCAGTAAAGATATTCGCCAATTATGAGATTTTCTTTCGGTTGAATACAATCATAAGTTCTCAAGATTAATAAAAGCATAGTTGATTTTAACTATAAATTGTTCGTGGAATAGATTTCAGAAGAGATATACGACTTCTTAACTGCCAACATGTTTTTATTACTCCAGTTTGCGCAAATTGCCTCGGCTCTCATTTGGGTCGAAACTTGGGGAAGTGAATATGGCCGCTGATGGCATGGACAAAAAGGGACGCAACAGTCCCGATTCCGCTTCGGAGGAACTGTTCGATCTTTCGCGATCCGCGGAGGACGACAGCCGACGTGAAGACAAGGACCTGCGTGAGTCCGATCCGCCGGTATCTTCGAATTCGACAACGCCTGAGATCGTCGACCTTCCGAACATACATTTCGGCAGCAGGGTCGGCGACATCGCCGGCCAAAAGAGCCAGAACGCGGCCGTCGATCGGCTGACGGACACCACAAGCTTCCGCGACACACCTGGCCTGGACCCGGCCGATCGCGAGACTTCGCCGCTGTCGGGCGGTCGCCTTGGAGAACCGGGATCGAGCGGAGAGGATGTTCCATCAGATCCGGCCGGGGTCGATGGCAATCCCGGGCTCGGCCGCAGCAAGACATTATTGCGCCCCATCGGCCCGACCGTATCCTCACGAGACGCCCTGCCGGCGAAGGCCGAGGCGACCGATATCAATCTCGCCGCCAATGTAGTGCCGGGGGCCGACTCCGTCGCAGAGGCGCCGGTAGTCGAGGGCGGCGGCGCATCGCCGGCACCGCCAACCGGAAGTGCGCCGACCACCGTCGGGGCCAGCTTCTCGATCGGCGAAAACGCGTCAACCGGTGACGCCGTCGGCACCGTGATCGCCAGCGACCCCGATGTCGGGGATACCCTGGCCTTCTCGATAACCGGCGGCAACGTCGACGGCGCCTTCGCCATCGATCCGGCCACCGGCGCCGTCACCGTCGCCAATGCCAGCCTGCTCGATCATGAAACCGTGCCGAGCCGGATTGTCACCGTCACTGTCACAGACTCCGCCGGCCTGACCAGCACAGCCGCCTTCACCATCGGCGTGACTGATGCCAATGAAGCGCCGATCGCGGCCGATCAGAGCTACTCCATCTCGGAGGGCGCCAGCAACGGCGATGCCGTCGGCACTGTTGCCGCCAGCGACCCCGATGCCGGCGACACCGTCACCTATGCCATCACCGGCGGTAACGCCGATGGCGCCTTCGCCATCGACCCCGCTATCGGCGCCGTCACCGTGGCGGATGCCAGCCTGCTCGATCACGACACCATGCCCAGTCGATCGGTCACTATTACAGTCACGGATGCCGCGGGCCTCACCGACACCGCCACAGTCACCATTGCTGTCACCGACTCAAATTCCGCGCCGGTCGCAGCCGATCAAAGCTTCTCCGTCTCAGAGGGCGCCAGCAATGGCGATGCCGTCGGCACCGTTGCTGCCAGCGACCCCGATGTCGGTGACACGGTCACCTACGCCATCACCGGCGGCAATGCCGACGGCGCTTTCGCCATCGACCCGACCACAGGCGCGGTCACCGTCGCAGACGCCAGCCTGCTGGATCATGAGACCACGCCGAGCCGTGCTGTCACCGTCACGGTGACGGACGCCGCCGGACTCACCGATACGGCCACGATCACCGTCGGCGTCACGGACGCCAACGAAGCGCCGATCGCGGCCGACCAGAGCTTCTCCGTGTCGGAGGGCGCATCGAACGGTGATGCCGTCGGCACGGTGGCAGCCTCCGACCCCGATGTCGGGGACACCGTCACCTACGCCATCACCGGCGGTAACGCGGACGGCGCCTTCGCCATCGACCCAACCACCGGCGCCGTCACTATCGCCGATGCGTCGCTGCTGGATCATGAGACAACACCGAGCCGGGCCGTCACCGTCACCGTCACCGATGCCGCCGGCCTGACAGACGCAGCGACCGTCACCGTCGGTGTAACAGACGCCAATGAGGCGCCGATCGCGGCCGACCAGAGCTTCTCCGTATCGGAGGGCGCCAGCAATGGCGATGCCGTCGGCACCGTCGCCGCCAGCGACCCCGACACCGGCGATACAGTCACCTACGCCATCACCGGCGGTAACGCCGATGGCGCCTTTGCCATTGATCCAACCACCGGCGCGGTCACCGTCGCCGATGCCAGCCTTCTGGACCACGAGACTACCCCGAGCCGCGCTGTCACCATCACGGTGACTGACGCCGCCGGCCTGACCGACACAGCGACCGTCACCGTCGGTGTCACCGATGCCAACGAAGCGCCGATCGCGGCCGACCAGAGTTTCTCGGTTTCCGAGGGCGCCAGCAATGGCGATGCCGTCGGCACCGTCGCCGCCTCGGACCCCGATGTTGGGGACACGGTCACCTATGCGATCACCGGCGGTAATGCCGACGGGGCCTTTGCCATCGATCCGACCACCGGCGCGGTCACCGTCGCAGATGCGTCGCTGCTGGACCATGAAACCACGCCGAGCCGCGCTGTCACCATCACGGTGACTGACGCCGCCGGCCTGACCGACACAGCGACCGTCACCGTCGGTGTCACCGATGCCAACGAAGCGCCGATCGCGGCCGACCAGAGTTTCTCGGTTTCCGAGGGCGCCAGCAATGGCGATGCCGTCGGCACCGTCGCCGCCTCGGACCCCGATGTTGGGGACACCGTCACCTACGCCATCACCGGCGGTAATGCCGACGGCTCGTTTGCCATCGATCCGACCACCGGCGCGGTCACCGTCGCCGACGCGTCGCTGCTGGATCATGAGACAACACCGAGCCGGGCGGTCACCGTCACCGTGACCGATGCCGCCGGTCTCACCGATACCGCCACGATCACCGTCGGTGTGACAGACGCCAATGAGGCGCCGATCGCGGCGGACCAGAGTTTCTCCGTCTCCGAGGGCGCCAGTAATGGCGATGCTGTCGGAACCGTTGCTGCCTCAGACCCCGATGTCGGCGACACGGTCACCTATGCCATTACCGGCGGCAACGCGGACGGGGCCTTCGCCATCGATCCGACCACAGGTGCGGTCACGATCGCCGACGCCAGCCTGCTGGATCATGAGACAACACCGAGCCGAGCGGTCACCGTCACCGTCACCGATGCCGCCGGCCTGACGGACACAGCGACCATCACGGTCGGCGTCACGGACGCCAACGAGGCGCCGATCGCGGCCGATCAGAGCTTCTCGGTGTCGGAGGGCGCATCGAACGGCGATGCCGTCGGAACTGTTGCCGCCAGCGATCCCGATGTCGGCGACACGGTCACTTACGCCATCACCAGCGGTAACGCCGACGGCGCCTTCGCCATCGATCCAACTACTGGCGCCGTCACCGTCGCCGATGCCAGCCTTCTGGACCACGAGACTACCCCGAGCCGGGCGGTCACTGTCACGGTGACAGATGCCGCCGGCCTGACAGACACGGCCACGATCACGGTCGGCGTCACAGACGCCAACGAGGCGCCGATCGCAGCGGATCAAAGCTTCTCCGTCTCAGAGGGCGCCAGCAATGGCGATGCCGTCGGCACTGTGGCGGCCTCGGATCCCGATGCTGGTGACACCGTCACCTATGCCATCACCGGTGGCAATGCAGACGGGGCCTTTGCCATCGATCCGACCACCGGCGCGGTCACTGTGGCTGATGCCTCACTGCTCGATCATGAGACTACACCGAGCCGGGCGGTCACCGTCACCGTGACCGATGCCGCCGGTCTCACCGATACCGCCACGATCACCGTCGGCGTCACGGACGCCAATGAGGCGCCGATCGCGGCCGACCAGAGCTTCTCCGTATCAGAAGGCGCCAGCAATGGCGATGCCGTCGGCACTGTGGCGGCCTCGGATCCCGATGCTGGTGACACCGTCACCTATGCCATCACCGGCGGTAATGCCGATGGCGCCTTCGCCATCGATCCGACCACCGGCGCCGTCACCGTGGCTGATGCCTCACTGCTCGATCATGAGACTACACCGAGCCGGGCGGTCACCGTCACCGTGACCGATGCCGCCGGTCTCACCGATACCGCCACGATCACCGTCGGCGTCACGGACGCCAATGAGGCGCCGATCGCGGCCGACCAGAGCTTCTCCGTATCAGAAGGCGCCAGCAATGGCGATGCCGTCGGCACTGTGGCTGCCTCGGATCCCGATGTCGGTGACACCGTCACCTATGCCATCACCGGCGGTAACGCCGATGGCGCCTTCGCCATCGATCCGACCACCGGCGCGGTCACCGTGGCTGATGCGTCACTGCTCGATCACGAGACCACGCCAAGCCGGGCTGTCACCGTCACGGTGACCGATGCCGCCGGCCTGACCGATACCGCCACGATCACCGTCGGCGTCACCGACGCCAACGAGGCGCCGATCGCGGCCGATCAGAGCTTCTCGGTGTCGGAGGGCGCTTCGAACGGCGATGCCGTCGGAACTGTTGCCGCCAGCGACCCCGATACCGGCGACACGGTCACTTACGCCATCACCAGCGGTAACGCAGACGGGGCCTTCGCCATCGACCCGACCACCGGCGCCGTCACTGTGGCCGACACGTCGCTGCTGGACCATGAGACCACGCCGAGCCGGGCGGTCACCGTCACTGTAACGGACGCCGCCGGCCTGACAGACACAGCGACCGTCACCGTCGGCGTCACCGACGTCAACGAGGCGCCGATCGCCGCCGATCAGAGCTTCTCCGTCTCAGAGGGTGCATCCAACGGCGACGCCGTCGGCACCGTGGCGGCCAGTGATCCCGATGTCGGTGACACCGTCTCTTACGCCATCACAGGCGGCAATGCCGACGGCGCGTTTGCCATAGATCCGACCACCGGTGCGGTCACTGTGGCCGACGCGTCGCTGCTGGATCATGAGACAACACCGAGCCGCGCTGTCACCGTTACCGTCACCGACGCCGCCGGCCTGACAGACACAGCGACCATTACGGTCGGCGTCACCGATGCCAATGAGGCGCCGATCGCAGCCGACCAGAGCTTCTCAGTGTCGGAGGGGCGCATCGAATGGCGACGCCGTCGGCACCGTGGCGGCCAGTGATCCCGATGTCGGCGACACCGTCACCTATGCCATCACCGGCGGCAACGCGGACGGCGCCTTCGCCATCGATCCGACCACCGGTGCGGTCACTGTGGTCGACGCGTCGCTGCTGGATCATGAGACAACACCGAGCCGGGCCGTCACCGTCACGGTGACCGACGCCGCCGGACTCACCGATACCGCCACCGTCACTGTGGGCGTCACCGACGTCAACGAGGCGCCGATCGCAGCCGACCAGAGTTTCTCCGTGTCGGAAGGTGCTTCGAACGGTGATGCCGTCGGAACTGTTGCCGCCAGCGACCCCGATACCGGCGACACGGTCACTTACGCCATCACCAGCGGTAACGCAGACGGGGCCTTCGCCATCGATCCGACCACCGGTGCGGTCACTGTGGCCGACGCGTCGCTGCTGGATCATGAGACAACACCGAGCCGCGCTGTCACCGTTACCGTCACCGACGCCGCCGGCCTGACAGACACAGCGACCATTACGGTCGGCGTCACCGATGCCAATGAGGCGCCGATCGCAGCCGACCAGAGCTTCTCCGTATCGGAGGGCGCCAGCAATGGCGATGCCGTCGGCACTGTGGCGGCCTCGGATCCCGATGCTGGTGACACCGTCACCTATGCCATCACCGGCGGTAACGCCGATGGCGCCTTCGCCATCGATCCGACCACCGGCGCGGTCACCGTTGCTGACGCCAGCCTGCTGGATCACGAGACGACCCCGAGCCGGGCTGTCACCGTCACTGTAACGGACGCCGCCGGCCTGACAGACACAGCGACCGTCACCGTCGGCGTTACCGACGCCAACGAGGCGCCGATCGCGGCCGATCAAAGCTTCTCTGTGTCGGAAAGCGCCAGCGATGGATTTCCCATCGGCACCGTTGTGGCCTCCGATCCTGATGTCGGTGACACCGTCACCTATGCCATCACAGGCGGCAATGCCGACGGCGCGTTTGCCATAGATCCGGGCACCGGCGCCGTCACCGTAGCCGATGCCTCGCTCTTGGATCATGACACCACGCCAAGCCGGACCGTCACCGTCACTGTCACTGACGCCGCCGGCCTGACAGATACCGCCTCGATAACCATCGGCGTCACTGACACCAACGAAGCACCGGTCGCGGCCGACCAGAGCTTCTCCGTCTCAGAGGGCGCCAGTAATGGCGACGCCGTCGGCACCGTTGCGGCCTCGGACCCGGATGCCGGCGATACAATCACCTACGCCATCACCGGCGGTAACGCCGATGGCGCCTTCACCATCGATCCCGCTACCGGCGCGGTCACCGTCGCAGACGCCAGCCTGCTGGATCACGAGACCACGCCGAGCCGGGCCGTCACCGTCACCGTCACCGATGCCGCTGGTCTGACCGACACCGCCACCGTCACGGTTGGCGTCACCGACGCCAACGAAGCGCCGATCGCGGCCGACCAGAGCTTCTCAGTGTCGGAAGGCGCCTCGAACGGCGACGCCGTCGGCACCGTCGCGGCCAGCGATCCCGATGTCGGCGACACCGTTACCTACGTCATCACCGGCGGCAACGCCGACGGCGCCTTCGCCATCGACCCCGCTACCGGTGCCGTGACCGTCGCAGACGCCAGCCTGCTGGATCACGAGACCACGCCGAGCCGGGCTGTCACCGTCACCGTCACCGATGCCGGTGGCCTCACCGATACGGCCACCATCACCGTCGGTGTCACCGACGACACGTCGGAGTACTCCGTCACCCCGGTCACCGATGTCGATGCCGGCATCAACCAGGTCGCGGAGAATGCTACCGGCAGCCCAACCGTCGGCATCACTGCGTCCGCCAGCGATGCCGATGGCTCCGACACCGTCAGCTACAGCCTGAGCTCCAACCCCGGCGGTCTGTTCCAGATCGACGCCGCCACCGGCGTGGTCACCGTGGCCACCGGCGCGGCGATCGACTACGAGACGGCCACCAGCCATGCCATCGAGGTGACGGCCACCAGCACCGACGGTTCGACCAGCGCCCAGAGCTTCACCATCGGCGTCACCGACGACAATTCGGAGTTCACCGTCAGCGCGGTCAGCGACAGCGATGGGGCGGCGGACGCCGTGGCGGAGAACGCCGTTGCCGGCACCGTGGTCGGCATCACCGCATTCGCCAGCGATGCCGATGGCTCCGACACCGTCTCCTACAGCCTGAGCTCCAACCCCGGCGGGTTGTTCCAGATCGACGCCACCACCGGCGTGGTCACCGTGGCCACCGGAGCCGTCATCGACTACGAGACCGCCACCAGCCATGCCATCGAGGTGACGGCCACCAGCACCGACGGTTCGACCAGCGCCCAGAGCTTCACCATCGGCGTGGCCGACGACAATTCGGAGTTCACCGTCAGCGCGGTCAGCGACAGCGATGCCGCCGCCGACGCCGTGGCGGAGAACGCCACCGGTGGCACCGTGGTCGGGATCACCGCATTCGCCAGCGACGCCGATGGCTCCGACACCGTCAGCTACAGCCTCAGCTCCAACCCCGGCGGTCTGTTCCAGATCGACGCCACCACCGGCGTGGTGACCGTGGCGACGGGTGCGGCGATCGACTACGAGACCGCCACCAGCCATGCCATCGAGGTGACGGCCACCAGCACCGACGGTTCGACCAGCGCCCAGAGCTTCACCATCGGCGTCACCGACGACAATTCGGAGTTCACCGTCAGCGCGGTCAGCGACAGCGATGGGGCGGCGGACGCCGTGGCGGAGAACGCCGTTGCCGGCACCGTGGTCGGCATCACCGCATTCGCCAGCGATGCCGATGGCTCCGACACCGTCTCCTACAGCCTGAGCTCCAACCCCGGCGGGTTGTTCCAGATCGACGCCACCACCGGCGTGGTCACCGTGGCCACCGGAGCCGTCATCGACTACGAGACCGCCACCAGCCATGCCATCGAGGTGACGGCCACCAGCACCGACGGTTCGACCAGCGCCCAGAGCTTCACCATCGGCGTGGCCGACGACAATTCGGAGTTCACCGTCAGCGCGGTCAGCGACAGCGATGCCGCCGCCGACGCCGTGGCGGAGAACGCCACCGGTGGCACCGTGGTCGGGATCACCGCATTCGCCAGCGACGCCGATGGCTCCGACACCGTCAGCTACAGCCTGAGCTCCAACCCGGCGGTCTGTTCCAGATCGACGCCACCACCGGCGTGGTCACCGTGGCCACCGGAGCCGTCATCGACTACGAGACCACCACCAGCCATGCCATCGAGGTGACGGCCACCAGCACCGACGGTTCGACCAGTGCCCAGAGCTTCACCATCGGCGTCACCGACGACAATTCGGAGTTCACCGTCAGCGCGGTCAGCGACAGCGATGCCGCCGCCGACTCCGTGGCGGAGAACGCCACCGGTGGCACCGTGGTCGGGATCACCGCATTCGCCAGCGACGCCGATGGCAGCGACACCGTCAGCTACAGCCTCAGCAGCAATCCCGGCGGGTTGTTCCAGATCGACGCCACCACCGGCGTGGTCACCGTGGCCACCGGAGCCGTCATCGACTACGAGACCGCCACCAGCCATGCCATCGAGGTGACGGCCACCAGCACCGACGGTTCGACCAGCGCCCAGAGCTTCACCATCGGCGTCACCGACGATACCTCGGAGTTCACCGTCACCGCCGTCACCGACACTGATGCGACCGCCGACGCCGTGGCCGAGAACGCCACTGGCGGTACGGTGGTCGGAATCACGGCGTTTGCCAGCGATGCCGATGGCAGCGATACCGTCACCTACTCCTTGACCGACGATGCCGGCGGGTTGTTCCAGATCGATCCGGCCACCGGTGTGGTAACCGTGGCCCCGGGTGCCACCATCGACTATGAGACCGCCACCAGCCACACCATCGAAGTCACCGCCACAAGCTCCGACAGTTCCACTTCGGCGCAGAGCTTCACCATCGGGGTCACCGACGATACCTCGGAGTTCACCGTCTCAGCGGTGACCGACACCGACGGGACCGCCGATCAGGTCGCCGAGAACGCCGCAGGCGGCACCGTGGTGGGCATCACCGCTTTTGCCAGCGACGCGGATAGCAGCGACACCGTCACGTATAGCCTCAGTTCGAACCCGGGTGGGTTGTTCCAGATCGATCCGGCGACAGGTGTCGTCACTGTGGCCCCGGGCGCGACCATCGACTACGAGACAGCCACCAGCCACACCATCGAGGTGACCGCCACCTCCACCGACAGCTCCACGTCGGCGCAGAGCTTCACCATCGGGGTCACCGACGATACCTCGGAGTTCACCGTCACCGCGGTGACGGACACTGATGTGGCTGCTGATCAGGTAGCTGAGAATGCGACCGGCGGCACCGTTGTCGGCATCACCGCCTTCGCCAGCGATGCGGACGGCAGCGACAGCGTCACCTACTCACTGAGCAGCAACCCGGGCGGCCTGTTCCAAATCGATCCGGCCACCGGTGTGGTCTCCGTGGCACCCGGTGCGACCATCGACTACGAGACCGCCACCAGCCATGCCATCGACGTGACGGCCACCAGCACCGACGGTTCGACCAGCGCCCAGAGCTTCACCATCGGCGTCACCGACGACACCTCGGAGTTCACTGTCTCAGCGGTCAGCGACACCGATGCCACGGCCGACTCCGTCGCGGAGAACGCCGTCGCCGGCACCGTGGTCGGGATCACAGCCTTTGCCAGTGATGCGGATGGCTCCGACACCGTCTCCTACAGCCTCAGCTCCAACCCCGGCGGTCTGTTCCAGATCGACGCCACCACCGGCGTGGTCACCGTGGCCACCGGAGCCGTCATCGACTACGAGACCGCCACCAGCCACACCATCGAAGTGACGGCCACCAGCTCCGACAGCAGCACCTCGGCGCAGAGCTTCACCATCGGCGTCACAGACGATACCTCGGAGTTCACCGTCACCGCGGTCACCGACACAGATGTGGCGACCGATCAGGTGGCGGAGAACGCCACCGGCGGCACCGTCGTGGGCATCACCGCCTTCGCCAGCGATGCGGATGGATCTGACACGGTCACCTACAGCCTGAGCAGCAACCCGGGCGGCCTGTTCCAGATTGATCCGGCCACCGGTGTGGTAACCGTCGCTCCGGGCGCGACCATCGACTACGAGACAGCCACCAGCCACACCATCGAGGTGACCGCCACCTCCACCGACAGCTCCACGTCGGCGCAGAGCTTCACCATCGGGGTCACCGACGATACGTCCGAGTTCACCGTCACCGCGGTGACGGACACTGATGTGGCTGCTGATCAGGTAGCTGAGAATGCGACCGGCGGCACCGTTGTCGGCATCACCGCCTTCGCCAGCGATGCGGACGGCAGCGACAGCGTCACCTACAGCCTGAGCAGCAACCCGGGCGGCCTGTTCCAGATTGATCCGGCCGCCGGTGTGGTCAGCGTGGCGCCCGGCGCCACCATCGACTACGAGACCGCCACCAGCCATACCATCGAGGTCACGGCGACCAGCTCGGACAGCTCGACCTCGGCCCAGAGCTTCACCATCGGCGTCACCGACGATACCTCGGAGTTCACCGTCACCGCTGTGACAGACACCGATGCGACCGCCGACCAAGTGGCAGAGAACGCCACTGGTGGTACCGTGGTCGGTATTACGGCCTTTGCCAGTGATGCGGATGGATCTGACACCGTCACCTACTCGCTGAGCAGCAACCCGGGCGGCCTGTTCCAGATCGACCCGGCCACTGGTGTGGTATCGGTTGCTCCTGGAGCGAGCATCGACTACGAGACCGCCACCAGTCACACCATCGAAGTGACGGCAACAAGCTCCGACAGCTCGACGTCCGCGCAGAGCTTCACCATCGGCGTCACCGACGATACTTCCGAGTTCACCGTCACCGCTGTGACAGACACCGATGCGACCGCCGACCAAGTGGCCGAGAACGCCACTGGTGGTACCGTGGTCGGTATTACGGCCTTTGCCAGTGATGCGGATGGATCTGACACCGTCACCTACTCGCTGAGCAGCAACCCCGGCGGATTGTTCCAGATCGACCCGGCCACAGGTGTGGTATCGGTTGCTCCTGGAGCGAGCATCGACTTCGAGACCGCCACCAGCCATACCATCGAGGTCACGGCGACCAGCTCGGACAGCTCGACCTCGGCCCAGAGCTTCACCATCGGCGTCACCGACGATACTTCCGAGTTCACCGTCACCGCTGTGACAGACACCGATGCGACCGCCGACCAAGTGGCAGAGAACGCCACTGGTGGTACCGTGGTCGGTATTACGGCCTTTGCCAGTGATGCGGGATGGATCTGACACCGTCACCTACTCGCTGAGCAGCAACCCCGGCGGATTGTTCCAGATCGACCCGGCCACAGGTGTGGTATCGGTTGCTCCTGGAGCGAGCATCGACTACGAGACCGCCACCAGTCACACCATCGAAGTGACGGCAACAAGCTCCGACAGCTCGACGTCCGCGCAGAGCTTCACCATCGGCGTCACCGACGATACCTCCGAGTTTACCGTCACGGCCGTGACCGATACGGATGTGGCCGCCGACCAGGTGGCGGAGAACGCCGCTGGTGGCACCGTGGTTGGCATCACTGCCTTCGCCAGCGATGCGGACGGCAGTGATACCGTCACCTACTCACTGAGCAGCAACCCGGGCGGCCTGTTCCAGATCGACCCGGCCACTGGTGTGGTATCGGTTGCTCCTGGAGCGAGCATCGACTACGAGACCGCCACCAGCCACACCATCGAGGTGACGGCAACAAGCTCCGACAGCTCGACGTCCGCGCAGAGCTTCACCATCGGCGTCACCGACGATACCTCGGAGTTCACCGTCACCGCGGTCACCGACACCGACGGGACCGCCGACCAGGTGGCCGAGAACGCCACTGGCGGTACGGTGGTCGGAATCACGGCGTTTGCCAGCGATGCCGATGGCAGCGATACCGTCACCTACTCCTTGACCGACGATGCCGGCGGGTTGTTCCAGATCGATCCGGCCACCGGTGTGGTCACCGTGGCCCCTGGCGCGACCATCGACTACGAGACCGCTACCAGCCACACCATCGAGGTCACGGCGACCAGCTCGGACAGCTCCACTTCGGCGCAGAGCTTTACCATCGGCGTCACAGACGACACCTCGGAGTTCACTGTCACCGCCGTGACCGACACCGATGTGGCCGCCGACCAGGTTGCCGAGAATGCCACCGGCGGCACCGTCGTGGGCATCACCGCCTTCGCCAGCGATGCGGATGGTTCCGACACCGTCAGCTACTCACTGAGCAGCAATCCTGGTGGGTTGTTCCAGATCGATCCGGCGACTGGTGTGGTCACCGTGGCACCGGGTGCCACCATCGATTACGAGACCGCCACCAGCCACACCATCGAGGTCACGGCAACAAGCTCCGACAGCTCGACGTCCGCGCAGAGCTTCACCATCGGGGTGACGGACGATACCTCGGAGTTCACCGTCACCGCCGTCACCGACACTGATGCGACCGCCGATCAAGTGGCCGAGAACGCCACTGGCGGTACCGTGGTCGGCATCACCGCCTTCGCTTCGGATGCGGATGGCAGCGACACCGTCACCTACAGCCTGAGCAGCAACCCCGGCGGATTGTTCCAGATCGACCCGGCCACAGGTGTGGTATCGGTTGCTCCTGGAGCGAGCATCGACTACGAGACCGCCACCAGTCACACCATCGGAGTGACGGCAACAAGCTCCGACAGCTCGACGTCCGCGCAGAGCTTCACCATCGGCGTCACGGACGACACATCCGAGTTCACCGTCACGGCGGTGACCGATACGGACGTGGCCGCCGACCAGGTGGCGGAGAATGCCACCGGCGGCACCGTGGTTGGCATCACTGCCTTCGCCAGCGATGCGGACGGCAGTGATACCGTCACCTACAGCCTGAGCAGCAACCCGGGCGGCCTGTTCCAGATCGACCCGGCCACTGGTGTGGTATCGGTTGCTCCTGGAGCGAGCATCGACTACGAGACCGCCACCAGTCACACCATCGAAGTGACGGCAACAAGCTCCGACAGCTCGACGTCCGCGCAGAGCTTCACCATCGGCGTCACCGACGATACCTCGGAGTTCACCGTCACCGCGGTCACCGACACAGATGTGGCCGCCGACCAGGTTGCCGAGAATGCCACCGCCGGCACTGTCGTGGGCATCACCGCGTTTGCAAGCGATGCCGATGGCAGCGACACGGTCACCTACAGCCTGAGCAGCAACCCGGGCGGCCTGTTCCAGATCGATCCGGCCACCGGTGTGGTCACCGTGGCCCCTGGCGCGACCATCGACTACGAGACCGCCACCAGCCATACCATCGAAGTCACGGCGACATCCTCCGACAGCTCGACGTCCGCGCAGAGCTTCACCATCGGGGTCACCGACGATACCTCCGAGTTTACCGTCACAGCCGTGACCGATACGGATGTGGCCGTCGACCAGGTTGCCGAGAATGCCACCGCCGGCACTGTCGTGGGCATCACCGCGTTTGCAAGCGATGCCGATGGCAGCGACACGGTCACCTACAGCCTGAGCAGCAACCCGGGCGGCCTGTTCCAGATTGATCCGGCCACCGGTGTGGTCAGCGTTGCGCCCGGCGCCACCATCGACTACGAGACCGCCACCAGCCATACCATCGAGGTCACGGCGACCAGCTCGGACAGCTCGACCTCGGCCCAGAGCTTCACCATCGGGGTGACGGACGATACCTCGGAGTTCACCGTCACCGCCGTCACCGACACTGATGCGACCGCCGATCAAGTGGCCGAGAACGCCACTGGCGGTACGGTAGTCGGAATCACGGCGTTTGCCAGCGATGCCGATGGCAGCGATACGGTTACCTACTCACTGAGCAGCAATCCGGGCGGCCTGTTCCAGATCGATCCGGCCACCGGTGTGGTCAGCGTGGCGCCCGGCGCCACCATCGACTACGAGACCGCCACCAGCCATGTCATCGAGGTGACCGCCACCTCCACCGACGGCTCGACCTCGGCCCAGAGCTTCACCATCGGCGTCACAGACGACAATTCGGAGTTTTCCACCGGCGCGATCACGGACTCCGATGCCGCGGCCAATTCCGTGGACGAGAACGTGGCGAACGGCACGGTGGTCGGAATTACCGCGTTGGCGACCGATGGCGACGCCTCGGACAGCGTCACCTACAGCCTCGACGACACGGCCGGCGGGCGCTTTACGATCGACACCAACACCGGCGAGATCACCGTCGCCAACGGCTCGCTGCTCGACCACGAGACCGATGCCTCGCATGACGTGAGCGTGCGCGCCACCTCGACCGACGGCTCGACCAGCACCGAAACCTTCACAATCAACGTCGCGGACATCAACGAAGCGCCGACGGACATCACCTTCGGCACCTCCGTGGCGGAGAACACGAGCAATGGCACCGTGGTCGACATCGCCTTGGCGGTCGATCCCGATGCCGGCGACAGCCACACCTACGCGCTGACGAACGACGCCGGCGGGCGGTTCACCATCAACCCGACGACCGGCCAGGTGACCGTCGCCGACGGCTCGCTCCTGGATTTCGAGAGCGCCACCAGTCACGACATCACGATCCTCACCACCGATAGCGGAGGCCTCACCTACACCGAGACCTTCACCGTCACCGTGACCGACGAGAACGAGGCGCCGACCCTCTCCACCAGCCCGGTCACCGGCGACGAAGACACCGGCATCCCGCTGACGATCTCGCTCACCGATCTGGAGCCGGGCGCGACGCAGTCGGTGGTCATCGGCGCCGTGCCGACCGGCGCGGTCCTGTCGGCCGGCACCGACAACGGCGACGGCACCTGGACGTTGACGCCGGGCGAGTTGACCGGGCTGACCATCACGCCGCCGCAGCACAGCGACGTCGACTTCCAGCTCACCGCCACCGGCTACTCCGACGACGGCAGCACCATCGTCTCCTCGCCGACGGAAACCCTGGACGTGACCGTCGATCCGGTGGCCGACGCCCCGAACCTGACGGTGACCGGAACGGCCACGGGGACCGAGGACGGCTCGCAGCATGTGGTCATGCCGGCCTCGATCTCCGGCATCGAGGGAGATCCGAACTTCTCACTGACGATCGGCAATGTCCCGACCGGTGCCTCGCTCTCGGCCGGCACCGACAATGGCGACGGCACCTGGACCCTGGGTACCGGCGACCTGACCGACCTGATCATCACCCCGCCGGCCGGCGACGACACCAACTTCACGCTGTCCATGTCCGCGACCGCGGACGTGACGGACACCCCGGTCAGCGAGAGCTTCGATCTGGGCGCCGGCGCGTTCGCCTATGCCGATGACACCTTCCGCTCGACATCGGAACCCGTCTATGCCGACGGAACGGCGGGCGCCGGCCTTGGCGAGACCGGCGGCGGGCTGCAGGTCGCGCTGGGCGGCGTGGACGATGCCGACATACTCGGCATGTCCGGCGGGTGGCAGACCACGATCAATGTGACCGACACGTCCACCGGAACGCTGACGTTCCGCTACAACATGACGCAGACCTCGGAATACGAGAACGACGAGTTCTCCCAGGTCCTGGTCAGCGTCGACGGCACGCTGTACGGGTCCGGCGGCAACGACTATGTCGCGCAGATCACCGGTGACGGGAACGGCGGCGCGGCGCAGACCACCGGCTGGCAAACCTTCACCGTCGATGTCGGCACGCTGACGCCGGGCAACCACACGATCACGCTTGGCGGCTACAACAACAAGAAGACCCTAAACGACGAGTCGATCGACATCCGCTTCGACGACGTCCAAATGACCACCACCGCCCCTACTACGGTCAACGACACATTCGACGTCGATCCGGCTTTCGTCGACCTTGCGATCTCCTCCTCGCTGGTGGATACGGACGGCTCGGAATCGCTGGCGATCGTGATCGGCGGCGTGCCCACTGGTGCCTCGTTGTCGGCCGGCACCGACAATGGCGACGGCACCTGGACCCTGACCCAGGCGGAGTTGCCGGGCCTGACCCTGGTGCCGCCGACCGACTATGTCGGCACCTTCCAGCTCACGGTCACGGCGACGGCCACCGATGGCAGCGACACGGCGAACGCGGTAGAGACCATCGACGTGACCGTCGATTGGCCGATCAACGCCGCGCCGACCGATCTGGACGTATCGAACACCAGTGTGGACGAGAATGCCGCCGACGGCACGGTCGTCGGGACCGCATCGGCCACCGACCCGAATGCCGGCGAGACATTCACCTTCACGCTCACCGATGACGCCGGCGGGCGGTTCTCGATCGATCCGAGCACCGGCGAGATCACCGTCGCCGATGGCAGCCTGCTCGACTACGAGGCGAATGCGAGCCACAACCTGACCATCGAGGTCACGGATTCCGGCGGCAATACCTACACCGAGGTCTTCACCATCGACCTCAACGACCTCAACGAGTTCGCGCCGACCGACATGGACCTGTCGGGCAATGGCATCTCGGTCAACGAAGGCGGCGGCAACGCCCACTACCTGCAGGCCGACGATGGCGGCGCGGTATTTAGCGGGCTAACGTCGTTCACCGCAGAGCTGCAGTTCGCCGTCTCTGCCGAAGGCGCCACGTTCACGCCGCTCTTCTCCTATGCGGTGACCGGCGGCACGACCGGCGCCAACGAGCTGGTTGTCGGCGGCGGAAACGGCTTCCTCGGCGGCAATATCGGCGTCTGGATCAAGGGGAACGCCATCGATACCGGCGTCCCGCGCTCGGCCCTATTTGATGGAAACTTGCACCAGGCCTCCGTTACCTGGGACAGTTCGACGGGCACCGTCGAGTTCTATGTCGACGGCGTGCAGCAATTCTCCCAGACCGGACACTCCACCGGGCAGTCGCTGACCGGCGGCGGATCGCTGATCCTGGGTCAGGAGCAGGACAGCGTCGGCGGCGGGTTCGACTCGAACCAGGCGTTCTCCGGCACCTATCAGGACTTCCGTGTCTTCGACGACGTCCGGTCCTCGACTGAGATCGCCAACAACGTGCTTTCGGACGTGGATCCGGCATCTTCCGGTCTGGTCGCCGATTGGCGCATGAACGACCTGAACGGCGGGACGACCACCGAAATCGTCTCCGGCAACGACATGACGGTCAACGCGGCCACCGGCGGCGGGTTCACCACCGGCACAGCGCCGGTGATCATTGCACCGAGCATCTCGGAAGCGGCGTCGAACGGCACCGTCGTGGGCACGCTTAGCACGACCGATGCGGATGGTAGCGATACCCACACCTACACCCTGCTCAACGATGCCGGCGGCCGCTTCGCCGTCGACGCGACGACCGGCGAGATCACCGTTGCCGACGAGACGCTGATCGATTTCGAATCCAACACCAGCCATACCGTCACCGTCCAGGTCACGGATAGCGGCGGGTTGACCTATACCGAGAGCTTCAGCATCAGCGTGCTCGATGCGGACGAGGCCGCACTGCCGGCCTCCGCTCCGGCGTTCACGGCGAGTGCCATGAGCAGTGCCTATTCGGTGTCCACGGGCGCAACGAGCGCCATTCTCGATGCCAACGCCGGCATCGAAATGATGGCGGCGACGTCAGCGGCCGAAACCATGGATGGCGCCGACGCCACCCAGGTCGCCTCTTTTGCGGACTCGTCCGAGGCGGTCAGTGTCGACCTCGGCGCCGGAACGGCGAGCGGCGGCGATGCCCAGGGCGACACGCTGGTCAATGTCGAGAATCTGATCGGCTCGGCCCATAACGACACCCTGACCGGCGACAGCGGCGACAACGTGCTGGCCGGCCTTGGCGGTGCGGATACGCTGTCGGGCGGCGCCGGCGACGACACCCTGGTCGGCGGCGATGGTGGGGACGGCGTCGACTATACGACCGCCGTGGAGGCCCACACTCCGGTCGGCTACTGGCGTTTCGAGGAGACGACGGGGACCACGGCGGCCGACTCCACCGCCGGCGGCAATGACGGGACCTACTACAATGGCGTCACCCTCGGCACGACGGGCGTCAACGGTACAGACACCGCGGCGACATTCGACGGATCGAACGATTACATCCTGGTCTCCAACGACAGTTCCCTGCAACCGTCCAACGGCACGATCCAGCTCTGGTTCAACACCAACGACGCCTCGGATCGCCAGGGTTTGCTGGAGAAGAACGAAAACCAGGAGGAAGGCGACGGCATCCGCATCCGGATCAACAATGGCCGGATCGAGGCCCGCCTGCAGACTGGCGAAGGATCCTACCGCACGATCACGTCGAGCATGACCGTGGATACAAGCACCTGGCACCACGTCGCCGTCACGTTCGGCAGTGGCGGGTTCAAGCTCTATGTGGACGGACAACTCGCCGGCACCAATTCGACGACGGAAAGCCTGAGCAGCAACACGGCGTCGGTCGAGATCGGCCGGACCGGCTCGGACTATTTCGACGGCCAGATCGACGAAGTCGCCCTGCACGACCAGGCGCTCAGCCAGACCGAGATCCAGGGCCTGGTGGATGCCGGCAACAACGCCGGCGGCCCAACGGGCGACACCCTGATCGGCGGCGCCGGCATCGACACCGCGACCTATGCCGACTCCGGAGCGGGGGTGACGGTCGATCTTGCGGCCGGGACCGGTAGCGGCGGCACTGCCGAAGGCGACACGCTGTCCGAGATCGAAAATGTGACCGGTTCGGCTCAGGACGACGTCCTGATCGGCGATTCCGGCGCAAATGTGCTCGAAGGCGGATCCGGCCACGACGTGCTGGAGGGTGCCGGCGGAGCCGATACGCTGGACGGCGGCGGCGGCATCGATACCGCATCCTATGCCGGCTCTTCGGCCGCAGTCGATGTCGACCTTGGCGCCGGGACCGCGAGCGGTGGCGATGCCCAGGGCGACACGCTGAGCAACATCGAGAACCTGACCGGCTCGGCCCATGACGACACGCTGACCGGCGATTCCGGCGCCAACGTCCTGACCGGTGGCGGCGGAGCGGATACACTGACCGGCGGTGCCGGCGATGACATCCTGATCGGCGGCGGCGCGAGCGGTGTCGATTACACGGCCGCCGTCGAGGCGCACAGCCCGGTTGGGTATTGGCAGTTCGAGGAAAGCCGGTACGACGGCAGCCGACACCGCCGCAGGCGGCAATGACGGGACGTACTACAACGGTGTCACCCTCGGAACACCGGGCGTGAACGGCACGAATACGGCGGCGAGCTTCGACGGCTCGAACGATTATATTCTGATCGCCAACGACCCGGCGCTGCAGCCGTCCAACGGCACCATCCAGCTCTGGTTCAACAGCAATGATACGTCGGTGACGCAGGGACTGCTGCAGAAGAACGAGAACCAGGAGGAAGGCGACGGCTACCGTATCGCAATCGTCGGCGACAGGGTCGAGTTGCGGGTGCAAACCGGCGAGGAATCCTACCGCACGATCACCTCGAGCATGACGGTCGACTCGAGCAATTGGCACCATGTGGCGGTGACGTTCGGCAGCGGCGGCCTGAAACTCTACGTCGACGGCCAGCTCGCCGGCAGCGATTCGACCACCGAGAGCCTGAGCACCAATACCGCCCCGATCGAGATTGGTCAGGCCGGCGGCAGGTACTTCGACGGCCAGATCGACGAGGTCGCCCTGCACGACCAGGTGCTGAGCGCCGCTGAGATCCAGAGCCTGGTGGATGCCGGCAGCGGCGGCGGCGGCGCCGGAGATACGCTCGACGGCGGCGCCGGCACCGACACGGCGTCCTACGAGGGCTCGGCGCAGGGCATCTATGTCGATCTCGACCTGGGCACCGCCACCGGCGGCGACGCCGAAGGCGATACGCTGACGAATATCGAGAACCTCACCGGCTCGGACCACGACGACACTCTCATCGGCGATGCCGGGGCCAATGTGCTGAATGGCGGCGACGGGGCCGATACTCTTGACGGCGGCGCAGGCAACGACAGGATCGAAGGCGGCGGTGGCGGCGACACGATGACCGGCGGTGCCGGGTCCGACACCTTCGTATTCGCCAGCGGCGGCACCGACGGGGACATCATCACCGATTTCACCCAGGGCCAGGACTTCATCGACCTGACCGATTTCGGCGGTACCGACCTCGACAGCATCTCGGTCACCGATGACGGCGGCGGCAATGCCTTCGTCTATTTGCCGAGCGGCGACGATGTCACGCTGCAAGGCGTGGCTCCGTCGGCGGTCGACAACAGCGACTTCATCACCTTCGCCGGCACGTCGGGCAACGACACGCTCTCTGGCAGCGCCGTCGCCGACGGCATCCACGGCGGTGCCGGCGACGACACGATCAATGCCGGCGACGGGGACGACGTGATCTACGGCGGCGCCGGCAGCGACATCGCTTATGGCGAGGCCGGCGACGACATCTATGTCTTCGCCGAGGGCGATCTGGGCAACGACGCGTTCTACGGCGGAGCCGGATGGGCCGACGAGATCGAGGTCACATCGGCCGACGGCACCAACGGCCCGGTAGACGGGCCCTGGACGGTGGAGATCGACGGTGGATCGACCACCGTCGTAACGGATGCCGCCGGCGTGCTGAACCTGACCGCCGACTCGTCCGGCACCATCACCCTGGCGGATGGCAGCGAGCTGATCTTCGAGGGGGTCGACCGGATCACCTGGTAGACGAGTAACAGAGGTGGGCGGCCGAATAGGGTGCCGATCCCCCTCACCCTCCCACGGCTACGCCGCGGGCCCCCGCCCTCTCCCCAAGGAGAGGGAAACCTACCGTAGCTGACCAGAACTCCTCTCCTCGGGGAGAGGGTTGCGAAGGCTTGGCGAGGCCATGGGGCCGAGCCTTAGCCGGAGCTGGGTGAGGGGGTCCGTTCGGACCCGAGAAAACCGCGCTACCGCCGGTTGCTGAGGTTGCGCACAACCTGCTGCAGGGCCTTCTGCAGCGCCTGCTGTTCGGTGCCCGACAGACCGTCCACCGCCAGGGTGTTGACCTCATCCTCACAGGGCATAAGCGTACTGCGCAGGGCCTGGCCCTTGTCGGTGAGATGAATGTTGATCTTCCGGCGGTCGCGCTGGTTGCGCACCCGCCGCACCAGATCGCGGCGTTCCATACCGTTGAGCGCGGCCACCGTGGTCGGCTCCATCATGCCGACCCGCTGACTGAGCTCGCGCTGGGTCAAGCCATCCTCTTCCCACAAGGCCCGCAGGAAATACCACTGACCGATGGTCACGCCGTGGCCGGCGATCCTGTCCGCCAGGGCGCGGGACAGCGAACGCTGTGCGTCGCGCAAAAGATACGCGACATCGTCACTTTCATCTTCCAATTTGACCACAACACTGGACGCCATAGTTCAGTTGCTCTTGGTAAGTCAAATGCGGCTCGACAGCTTCATAACCCTAACTCAATATGCCGTCGACTCCTCGACTTCAATAGCAGCAAGCTTGGCGGCCGGAAACTCTTCGTTGATACAATGTAGGAGTCCGTCAAAACTTAGAGTGTGAAGTGGAGAGTCATAGTATTACGAAATTATTTCATTCCTTTGGGCATCTTTAGTCTCTGAAAGTCATAGTATGACACCAGCACGATCACTGGTAGTGCACTCGATGCCAACACCTATGATTGTCTATCAGTTTGAAGTTGCTATATTATGATAGTACTATTACTGCCTCGACTGATATTTATGTATTTCGACAATCGGCTGCGCAAAATTGTCGCACCCGGCTATATGATCTTGGTCCCCTACCGATAATTGTATGATTGGGACCGTAGTAATCTGTGCCATATACCGTTTTCATGCGGCATTTTCAGGGGTATGGCAAGATATTCGCTCGGTGCGATTGGCTAACGCGTCTTGAAAGCAGACTGCCCGGGAGTAGAAAATGACTCGCAAGGTCACCATTGCCACGACGCAAATGGCCTGTGGGCCGAATCAGGCTGGGAACATCGAGCGGGCAGCGGCGCTGGTCCGCCGCGCCGCGGATGACGGCGCCCAAATCATCCTTCTGCAGGAGCTGTTTGCCACCCCCTATTTCTGCAAGGACCAGAAGCAGGAGTCGTTCGCGCTGGCCGCCCCCGCCGACGACCACCCGGTTATCGAGACGATGCGCAAGCTGGCCGCGGAACTGAGAGTTGTCCTACCAATCAGCTTCTTTGAGCGGGCCAACGCCGCCCATTACAACTCCATGGCCATGGTGGACGCCGACGGCAGCATCCTCGGGGTGTATCGCAAGGCGCATATCCCGGACGGGCCGGGCTATCAGGAGAAATTCTATTTCAACCCCGGCGATACCGGGTTCCAGGTGTATGATACCCGCTATGCGGCGGTAGGCTGCGCCATCTGCTGGGACCAATGGTTTCCGGAGGCGGCGCGGATTATGGCGCTGAAGGGCGCTGAGCTGCTGCTTTACCCGACGGCCATCGGATCCGAGCCACAGGACGCCACACTGGATAGCCTGGACCACTGGACCCGCGTCATGCAGGGCCATGCCGGCGCCAATGTGATGCCGCTGATGGCCGCCAACCGGATCGGCGAGGAGCCCGGCGACAGCGGCGACATCACATTCTACGGATCCTCATTCATCGCCGGGCCGACCGGCGAACTCGTCGCCCGCGCCGGCCGCGACGAGGAGGCTGTCCTGACCGCCACATTCGATCTGGACGATCTGCGGGCCAAGCGCGCCTCCTGGGGCGTTTTTCGTGATCGCAGGCCGGAATTGTACAGCGCCCTGCTGACGTCGGATGGCGGATCCGGCCGATGACCGGCCGGGCCGGAGCCAACGGCCATCGTCGCAAATCCATGCTGTGACTTGCGGAACGCCGCGGCCCCCGCCTTAATAGAGTGGAGCCGCCGGATCGATCGGACCCGGCGCCGGGCCAACAGATGACAGCAATCGATACGATGACGGTGAAGGCGCAGCCAAACGAAAAGCCGGTCCATGAGCGGATCAGCGAGGATCAGGCGGCGGAACTCGCCGACATGTTCCGGCTCATGGCCGACCCCAGCCGCCTCAGGATAACGCTATTTTGCCTGGATGCGCCGAAATCGGTCGGGGTCGTCGCAGATGCGCTGGGCCTGTCGCCCTCGCTGGTCAGCCATCACCTGCGGCTGCTCAGGGCCAGCCGGCTCATTCAGGCCGAGCGGCGGGGCAACCGGGTCTTCTATATGGTCACCGACGAGCATATCCGGCGGACATTGACCGACATGGTCGACCACGTCGCGGAATCGGAGCCGGAAGGAGAATAGGCCGGACCGTCACCGACAATCCGGCCTACTCCCGTTGCCAGGGATCATTCCAAGCGTCAATCGACGACGATCCGCACCGAAGGGGTGTCGTCGTTGAAGGGCCACACCCCCTGTTTTTCCAGCGAAAATCCGACGAATGTCGCAGCAAGAGCCAATGCGCCGAATACCATGACGATGACGAGGCGGCGTACCGTCGATGCGTCAACGGTATTGTCATCGCCATTGACGGGCGTTGCTGGGCTCACTTTCCCACCTTCCATGTCAAGATTACTCACGATGCTCTCCATGATAATTCTGGAGCAAACAGCCGGATTCGAAGGGATGATCCGGCGTCCGATAGACATCAACCGCAGCGACTCTTTAAAAATTGTAAATCGCGGATAATCAACTACTCTATATTGCTATATAAAGACTTGGGGTGAGATAATAGTCACCAAGAGTTCGAAGGTGTCGCCTTCCCAAGAAACTCATCGACCCTTCGACGTGTAGCCTCGGTGGTCCCCTCGGGCAGGTCATCCAGGGCGAAGAATCCAGTTTCCGCGATCTCCGCCGACTGGCTGTCGATCCCTCGCCAGTGTCTGGTCACAAACAGCGCGACATGGTCGCAGCGATAGGGGGTGAAGTTGGCGTACATTCCGAATAGCGGCTCCAACGCCTCGATTTCGATGGCGCCTTCCTCGCGAGATTCCCGGATTGCCGCCTGCTCCAAGGTCTCCCATTTATGCACGCCGCCGCCGGGGAAGAACCAGCCGGGCCGATAGCTGTGCCGCACCAGCGGCACGGCGCCGGCTTCATCCAGCGCCAGGGTCCGCACCCCCAAGGTGCGCGGCTTGCGCAGCAGCAGATAGGCGTTCTGCAGCACGAATGCGGCCCGCGGCAGCGGCGACCATTGCAATAGATCGATCCAAGCGCTCATGGTGGCAGGTGGCCTCACTGGGATGATCGGTGTCAATGCGGACGATAGGCTTGGCGAATAGGAATCCGGATGCGGCATTTCGGTTGTGACCGATTTGCCCCTCAGCGCAGTTTCGTTGTCCGGCATCCCGCCCGCACCACGATCTGCGCCACCACCGAAAAGGAGACGCGATACATGGGTATTTCGGCCTCGAACGCCATCGGTCGCACAGCGCCGCTGGCGGTATTGCTCGCGCTGTCCCTGGCACAGAGCGGCTGCGCGACTGTCAGCTTCAACGAGCCGGTATTCCCTGGGCGACCGGAGGCCGCACGTTCATGGGACCCGGCGCGCGCCATGACGCCGGTCAGCGAGCGCGAGGAGCGGCACCGCACTTTCATCTCCGAAGGCGTGCCGGTCGAGTATGTGAGCAGCACCAACCCCTTGCCGGCCACGTCGGCGGAAATCCAGGCCGGCGGGCGCCTCTATGTCACCCATTGCGCATCCTGTCATGATCTCACCGGGACCGGCCATGGCGACGCAGGCCGCGACCTGTCCCTGCCCCCGGCGGTGATCGCCGCCATGATCGACGATCCGCACGCGGTCGATCAGTACATGCTGTGGGCGATCTCCGAGGGCGGCCTGAGATCGGGTTCGCAGATGCCGGCCTTCAAGTCACGCCTGACGAGCCGGGAGATTTGGCAAATCGTCACCTACATGCGATCCGGCTTCCCGCCGGTCGCCGGCGAGAGAGGCTAACGGAACACCTGCCAGGCCCACAGCCTGGCACTACGCCTCGATCATCGCCTTCAAGGTCTCCAGCAGATCGGCCTCCGCCGCTGGCTTGTCCCAGCGGATGCGATGGATGCGCGGAAAGCGCATGGCGACGCCGGATTTGTGCCGGGTGGAGGGGTGGACGCTGTCGAAGGCGACTTCCAGCACCAGTTCCGGAGTCACTTCGCGCACCGGGCCGAAGCGGTTGGTGGTGTTGTTGCGCACCCAGCGATCGAGCAGCACCAGCTCCTCATCGGTGAAACCGAAATAGGCCTTGCCGACCGGCACCACCTCCCAGCCGGTGCCATCGGCCGCCTCTCGCCAGGCGCCGAAGGTGAAGTCGGAATAGAAGGAGGACCTTTTGCCATGACCACGCTGGGCATACATCAGCACCGTATCCAGCGTCAGTGCGCCGCGTTTCCATTTGAACCAGGGGCCTTTCGGGCGGCCCGCCGTGTACGGGCTGTCGGCGCGTTTCAGCATCAGCCCTTCGATACCCCGGGCCCGGGCGCCTTCGCGTAGCTCCGACAGTTCGGACCATTGGTCGAACGCGATCAGCGATGACAGATCGGCGCGCGCCGGCCCAACCCGTGCGAACCAGTCTTCCAGCCTGGCACGGCGTTCGTCGAAAGCCAGCGCCCGCAAATCCTCGCCCTCATCGAACAAGATGTCGTAGAGCCGGACCCAGGCCGGATGGTCGGCCAGCATGCGCGTGGTCACGGTCTTGCGGTTCAGCCGCTGCTGAAGATCGTTGAACGGCGCCACCTCGCCGTCCCGCGCGACCAGCAACTCGCCATCCAGCACGGCATCGAAATCCATAGTGTCCAAGAGATCGGGAAAAGCCCGGCCGATATCGTCGCCGGTGCGGGAATACAGCCGCCGCTGGCCATCCTTTCGCGCCGAGAGCTGCACCCGGATGCCGTCCCATTTCCACTCGGCCCGGAATGCCGCAGGGTCGAAGTTCGGGAGATCGTTCTCGTCCAGCGGATTGGCCAGCATCAGCGGCCGAAAGACCGCCCGCTCGCCAATGCTCGGTTTCTCGCCCGGCCCGGTCAGCCAGGCGAAGAGATCGAGATAAGGCGGCTCCAGCCCGTGCCATAGTTCCTCGATCTCTGTGACGTCGTGATCGCCAAGCGCGGCCAGCGCGGTCTTCGCCAGCCGGGCAGACACCCCGATCCGCATGCCGCCGGTAATCAGCTTCAGCAGCGCGAAGCGTTCGCTCGCCTCCATCCGGTCGAGCCAGCCGGCCACCAGACCCGGCGCCTCCGATCGGCCGGCCCGGACCAAAGCGTCCACAACTTCGGACAGGCGCGGCGTGTCGGCATGGTCCGGCTCCGTAGGCCAGATCAGCGACACCGTCTCGGCCAGATCGCCGACGAAGTCGTAGGACAGGCCGAACAGCGTCTCGTCGACCCGCTCCGCCACCAGGCCGCGGATCATGCCGGCCTTCGCGGTTCGAAACGACAGCCCGCCGGTCAGGGCGGCCAGGGCCCAGCCCCGATCCGGGTCCGGCGCCGTGCCGAAATACGCGGTCAGCAGGCGCAGCTTTCCGTTGCGGGACGGCATGAAGACCAGCGCCTCCATCAGCTCCGCGAAGGCCCTCACGCGCCGTCGTCCTCCTCGAAGCCGACCATGGAGAGCGCCCGCGCCCGCCTGCCCTGCAGACCGGCCTGATGGACCAGCGCCTCTTCGCGGCCATGGGTCACCCAGACTTCCGGCGCGTCGACATCCTCCAGGGTCTGGGTCAACTCGTCCCAATCGGCATGGTCGGAGATGATCAGCGGCAGTTCGACGCCGCGCTGTTTCGCGCGCTGGCGCACCCGCATCCAGCCCGACGCCGCCGCGACCACCGGATCGGGCAGCCGGCGCGACCAGCGATCGGCGATGGCCGAGGGCGGCGCCAGCACGATCTGGCCGGCCATATCCGCCTTTTCGGTCCCGGCCACCGGCCGCAACTCGCCAAGCGCAACGCCATGGGCCTCATACAAATCGCAGAGGTTCTGCAACGCACCGTGCAGATAGATCGGCGCGTCATGCCCGGCCTGCCGCAGCAGCGCCAACACCCGTTGGCATTTGCCCAGCCCATAGGTGCCGACCACATGGGCCCGCTCCGGAAACAATGCCAAGGAATGCAACAGCTTGCCGATCTCCTGCTCGGGCGGCGGATGACGGAACACCGGCAGGCCGAATGTCGCCTCGGTGATGAAGACGTCGCAATTCACCGGCTCGAAGGGAAGACAGGTGGGATCGGGGCCGCGCTTGTAGTCGCCCGACACCACGACCCGGCTGCCGCGATACTGCAACACGACCTGGGCGCTGCCCAGCACATGGCCGGCCGGCACCAGCCGCACGTCCACCTCGCCGATCCTGATCGGCTCGCCGAGGCCAAGCGGTTGCAGCGAGCGTCCGGCCTCCTCGCCATAGCGCACGCGCATGATGGCGAGGGTCTCAGCCGTCGCCAGCACCGAGTGGTTGTTCGGCCGCGCGTGGTCGGCATGGCCGTGGGTGATCACCGCGCGCTCGACGGCCCGCGTCGGATCGACATGGAATCCGCCCGGTTCCACGAACAGCCCGTTCGGCCCGGCACGGACCCAGCTTTCCGGTCTGGGAGGCGATAGCTGCATAAGACGAATATGGGACATCACCGGCACCAGAGCCACCGGTGCCTGTGCGCTCTTCGCTTGATAATTCTTCCGCCTGGCCTGTGGTAGAATTCCGCCGGACGCAATCACGGGGAATAGCCGGTGTACCAAAGACTGCAGAACGCCATGGCAATAGCCCCATACCGCCTGATGACCCTGGCGGTAATGGGCCTGACGATTCTGTCGCTGGCCCTGTCTCGGCCATCGATCGCCGAGACCCCGACCCTACCCTATGGCGAAGGGCTGCTATGGCGGATCGAAACGGCCGGAAGCGAGCCGAGCTACCTGTTCGGCACGATCCACCTGACCGACCCACGGGTCACCAAATTGCCGCCAGCCATCGTGAAAGCCGTCGAGGCGGCGGACAGCATGACACTCGAGCTTATCTTGGATGCGGATGCCGAGGCGGCGTTGGCGGCCGAGACCCGTTTGACCGGCGACCGGACATTGGAAGACATCCTGGGCGCAGATCTCTACACGGAGGTTCTGGAGGCTACGCGCTCCCATGGCTTGTTCGATGGCGCCCTTCGAGGTCTGAAGCCCTGGGTCGTGCTGGCGGTAATGAGCATGCCGCCGGAGGAGATGATGCGCGCCGCGTTGGGTCATCCCACGGTCGACAAGACTCTGCAGCTGATGGCGGTGGAACGGGGAATTCCGCTGCATGCGCTGGAGACCATCGCCGAACAGATCGAGGTGTTCGGCGGCATGCCGGAAGCGGACATGGTCGAAATGCTGCGCCAGGCCGTCGAATTCCAGCCGCAGGTTCAAACGATGATCGAAGAAATGATCACCCAATATCTTGCGGTCGACCTCTCCGGATTGCAGACAGCCCTGATCGCTCAATCGGCCGGAGACGATCAGGAAATCATGGACCGTTTCATGGAGCGCATGATCGACCAGCGTAACCTGCGGATGGTCGATCGAATGGCGGGAATCCTTGCAGAGGGCAACGCCTTCGTCGCGGTCGGCGCGTTGCATCTGCCGGGAGAAACCGGCCTGCTCAGCTTGCTCGCATTGCGCGGCCACACTGTGACCCGGGTATATTGAGGGAGTCGCCGGCTGCTGATTGCGGTCGTTGGCCAGCACGCAGGAGATTGAAACGGTGAAGAGCAGCCGCGTGGACCCCGGCCAGTCGGAATTGATCGATCGCGCTTTCGCCGCCTTCGATGGCCGGCACGTCGCATCGCTCGACTTTCTCGCAACGACACTGGAACCGTCGGATGCAATCCTCCGCGTTCTCATCGAGAAGTGTCGTGCCGGGGACGAACGCGTGCAGACGGCCGCCAGTTGGATCGTCAAGAGGCTGCTCGAGCGCGGTGCACGGCCAGCGCCGGCCGTGTTGGATCGGTTCATCTCCGCCATGGCCGGTGTCGCCGGATGGGAAGCCCGGCTCCATCTGGCGCAATCGATCCGATGGATCGAACCCTCTGAAGCGCAGGCGATGAGCGCGGCCCGGATCCTGAGTCGCTGGTTCGACGCCGACAGCAAATTCCTGCGCGCCTGGGCTTGTGACGGGCTTTGGCACTTAGGTACCCTTCATCCTTGCCTGGAAGCGGAGGCAAGACGCATCGCGACGCTGGCCGAGGCCGATCCGGCCGCTTCTGTTCGCGCGCGTGCACGAAATCTGCCGCACCGACGGTAGCCCCCGGCTGCGAGACCTGTAATATCGCCGCGATGACCGATTCACCATCTACGGTTGCCTGCTTCGGTGCCGCCCATATCGATCGCCTGGCCCGCGCCGAACATCCCGTCGTGCTCGGAACCTCCAACCCGGTCACAATCTCCACCGCGTTGGGCGGTGTCGCCCGCAATGTGGCGGAGTCGCTCGCGCGATTGGGGCTATCGGTCGCCCTGGCCAGCCGTGTCGGCACCGACATCGATGGCGACAGGGTGGTGAACGGCATGACCGAGTTGGGGGTCGACATGACGGCGACGAGCCGGTCGCCCTCTTACGCCACCGCCGGGTATACGGCACTGGTCGAGCCGGATGGCGAAATGGCGGTGGCGATGGCCGATATGGCGATCTATGACGAGATGACCCCGGATTCGGTGAGCGACGCGCTCGCCAGCCTCCGCGGCCAATCACTGTGGTTCGCCGACTGCAACCTGCCGCCGGGCTCCCTGGAATTCCTGCGCCAGATGAAACTGCCGGAAACAATCCTGACCGTCGACGCGGTCTCGGTCGCCAAGGCTGAGCGCCTCGAACATGATTTATCCGGCATCGATCTGGTCTTCTGCAATCGCGACGAGGCCGCCATCCTGGCCGGCCGCGCCGGAGCGGACACCGAGATGGCCGAGGCAATCCGCCGTCGCGGCGCCGGAGCTGTCATCGTGAGCCTCGGAGCGGACGGAGCGCTCATCGCCGATACCGGGGGATGCCGGAGCTTGATGTCTGTCGCCACCACGGTTCGCGACGTCACCGGCGCCGGGGACGCCTTAGTCGCCGGCACCCTGTTCGGCCTGTCGGAGAACCGCCCGCTCGCTGAATGCGCCGGCATCGGCATCGCCGCCGCCGCCATCGCCCTGGAGAGCGACCAGCCGGTGAGCGAGGCGCTGTCGCCCGATGCGCTGCTGGCTCGCGCCCAGCTTCATGGCTAGACAGAATGACGGCCTTGGGTTAGTCGCTGGCCTATGACTTTGAACACCGACCTCTCCATCGCCCCGGACGTTACCGAAGCCCTGGCCGATGGCCGGCCGGTCGTCGCCCTGGAATCGACCATCATCGCCCATGGCATGCCCTATCCGCGGAACCTGGAGACCGCCCAGGCGGTCGAAGCGATCATCCGCGATGAGGGTGCGGTGCCGGCCACCATCGCCGTGCTCGACGGGCGCATCCAAATCGGCCTCCACGCGGCAGCCCTGGAGCGCCTGGCGAATGCGCCGGACGTGGCCAAGCTGAGCCGGCGGGACATGGCGGTCGCGCTGGCACAAGGCGGCGATGGCGCCACGACGGTCGCGGCCACAATGCTGTGCGCCCATATGGCCGGCATCCGGGTCTTCGTCACCGGCGGCATCGGCGGCGTGCATCGTGGCGCCGACACCAGCTTTGACGTCTCCGCCGATCTGGAAGAGTTGGCCAAGACGCCGGTCGCCGTCATCTGCGCCGGCGCCAAGGCGATCCTGGATCTACCAAAGACCTTGGAATATCTGGAGTCCCGTGGCGTGCCGGTGATCGGCTATGGCACCGGCGAGTTCCCGGCCTTCTACTCCCGGTCCAGCGGCCTGACCCTCGACCATCGTTGCGACACGGCCGAGCAGGCCGCCGCGATCATTCGGGCACAAACGTCATTGCCCGATGCCGGCGGGCTGGTGATCGCCAATCCGATCCCGGATCCGGACGGCCTCGACCGGGCCGAGCTTGAGGCCGCCATCGGTCAAGCCCTGGCAGATGCAACGAAGGACGGGATCGACGGCAAGGACGTCACGCCGTTCCTGCTGGCCCGCCTAGCCGAAATCACCGGCGGAAGAAGCCTGGACGCCAATATCGCCCTGGTGAAACACAATGCCCTCATCGGCGCCCGGATCGCCGTGGCGCTGTCGGGCTGAAGCGACCAACCGGGCCGTCCTTCGCCCCGCATCTATTTGTCATTCCCGCGAAGGCGGGAATCCAGGGATCACGACCGTGACGCCTTCGTTATCGGGAAATCTGGATTCCCGCCTTCACGGGAATGACAGTCGAAAATGAACCGCGGATTTCGGTCTTCCTAACCAGCCGCGCCGCTGATCCAGTCCTTCAGAGCCGCCCCGATCTCGTCCGGCGAATCCTCCTGGATGAAATGCACGCCGGGCACCGTTACCTCGGTCACATTCCGCCAGCTCCGCACGAAATCCCGGACGCCGCCGCGCATCAGCGCGCCGGGCTCGGCATTGACGAACAGTTTCGGAAATTCCGTCCCCGGCAGCCAAGCGGCGTAGGACGAGACAATTTCATGGACATCGGCCGGCTCCCCACCAATAGGGATCTGTCGCGGCCAGGTCAGTGTCGGGCGACGCGACTCCCCCGGCTCCAGGAACGGCCGTCGATATTCGGTCATCTCCTCATCGGTCAGTTTGCGCATGATGGCGCCGGGCAGCACCTGCTCCACGAACACGTTCTGCTGCAGTACCATTTCCTCGCCGGCCGGCGAGCGGAAGCCCTCGAACACCGGACGGACAGGCGGCGGAAAATCGTCCCAGCTCGGCACCGGGGCGACGATACCCTCCATGAAGGCGATGCCCTTGATGCGATCCGGGTTCCGATGCGCCCAATGGAACCCCAGCGCCGAGCCCCAGTCATGAACGACCAAGGTGATCTTCGTCTCGGGGCCGATCACCTGATTGAGAAAGCCATCCAGGTAGTGCCGGTGCTCGACGAAGGTGTACCGGCCCGGCCCGGAGTCCGGCAGCTTGTCGGAATCGCCCATGCCCACCAGATCCGGCGCGATGACCTGCCCCAGCCCGGCCACATGCGGAATGATGTTGCGCCACAGATACGAGGATGTGGGGTTGCCGTGCAGGAAGATGATCGGATCGCCGTCGCCCTCCTCGTGATAGGCCATGCCGATGCCGTCGATCTCGATGCGTTTCTTTGCTGGGACATTGGACATTGTCTGTCTCCGCTTGGGGGTGGATCTGCCGACGGCCGGGTTTCAGCCGAAGAACTGCTTGATCGCCTCGCCCATCTCTTCCTCGGATGGCTGATGTGTTTGGGTCGATACCGACCAGTCATGGCCGAACGGATCCAGCACCTTTCCGAAGCGCGCACCCCAGAACATGTCCGCCACCGGCATGGTCACCTTGGCGCCGGCCGCAACCGCCTGCCCGACCACCGCATCGACATCCGGCACCTCCAGATGCAGCGTCACGCCGGTGCCGCCCAACGCTTCGGGCGTGCGCCCCTTGCCCTCGTTCATCTCGGGAAAATCGTCGGACAGGAACAGGAGCCCGCCATTCATGCTCAGCGTGGCATGCACGACCTTGCTGCCATCGGGCGTCGACATCCGATGCAACTCGGATGCCCCGAAAGCCCTTACATAGAACGCAATCGCCGCCGCCGCGTCGCTCATCATGAGATAAGGCACCACGCCGACCGGAGGGTTGTCAGCCATCTCGATCTCCAACTGAAAGTCGCCGGGAAAGGCTACATGGGCGATCGGCGGCACGCCAGACCGCAATGCCGAGCCCAAGACCACGATTCGGTGATCGAATAGGGCGCCGCCTACAAGACTGGCACGATGCTGCGCACGATTGCGGCGGCCACCCCGGCGGTCTCGTGCAGGAAGGCCGGAAAATCCATATGGCTGTCGGCACCGGCGAGATCGCTGAGCGCCCGCACGACCACCACCGGTGCGCCAAACCGCTCCGCCACCTGGGCGATGGCAGCGCCCTCCATCTCTACTGCAAGACCGCCGAAGCGATGGTGCAGCCGGTCCCGAGTGGTGACGCAGTTGAGGAATGTGTCGCCGGTCAACACCGTGCCGAAAACCAGCCGGGGCGTGCGCGCTTCGCCGCCGGCTGCCGCGGCGCTGATTGTCGGCAACTCCACATCCGCGAGCACCTGCTTCAGATGCTCCGTCAGTTCGGCCGGGAGTGCATAGCCATGCTCCTCGGGACACCCCGGCAGCGGCGGCACGCCGGGCTGATAAGGCTTGATATCGCCGTCGATCAGCGCGCCGTAGTCATGGGCAACCAGCCGGTCGGCCACCACCACATCGCCGACCCCGAGAGCCGGATCGAGTCCGCCGGCGACTCCGGAGAACACCAGGGCCCGGCAGCCAAATTCATGCAGCAGCAGCGTCGCAACCAAGGCCGCATTCACCTTGCCGATGCCAGCCTCCACCGCCACCACCGGATGGCCGTCGAGATCGCCCGTGCGGAATGCCAGCCCGGCGACCCGCGCGACATCGCGCTCGGTGAAGTGTGCCCCGAACTGCGCCAACTCTTCCGGGATGGCAGAGATCAGGCCGATGGGTTTCGTGGACATGGCGACGGACCGGCAGGTGGCGGGACGGCCCATCCTATAACCGCTTGGGTGCCGATTGGAAAACACCCTGCCGCCAGCAGGCACGATCATCGGTTCCGTCGGCGGATGTTCTTGTTATAGTCCCATCCATGACAGCCCTGCCCGCCCTGCGCGACGACCTTCTGCCGCCCCTGTTCCAGGGCTGGTTTGGACAGCGTGGTTGGACGCCGCACCGGCATCAGATCGAGATGATCGCGGCGGCAGAGGCCGGCGAAAACGCGCTGCTGATCGCGCCCACAGGCGGCGGCAAGACCCTGGCCGGCTTCCTGCCCAGCCTGATCGAGCTGGCGGAACGGCCGCGACCGGGCTGGGGCGGCGGCAGCCTGCACACGCTCTACATCTCGCCGCTGAAGGCGCTGGCGGTCGACATCCATCGCAATCTGGAAGTGCCGATCGCCGAGATGCGGCTGCCTATCCGCCATGAATCCCGTACTGGCGACACGCCCCAGGACAAGCGCGCACGGCAGCGCCGCCATCCGCCGCACATGCTGATGACCACGCCGGAGAGCTTGGCGCTGATGCTGTCCTATTCGGATGCAAAGCGCATGTTCGGCGGTTTGCGCTGCGTCATCGTCGACGAGTTGCACGCCATGGCCGGCACCAAACGCGGCGACCTGCTGTCGCTCGGCCTGGCCCGGCTGAAATCCGTGGCCCCGGGCTGCCGCCGGGTCGGCCTCTCGGCCACCGTGGCCCATCCGGACGCCCTGACCGCCTGGCTATCGCGCACCGGCCGCAGCGATGGCGGCGACGTGCGCATCGTCACCGGCCCGGCCGGCCTGCAGCCGCATATGGAGATCCTGGAGACCCGGGAACGGCTGCCCTGGTCCGGGCACATGGCCGTCCACGCCATCGGCGAGGTCTATGAGCGCATCCGCGAGGCCGGCACCACCGTCGTCTTCGTCAACACCCGCGCCCAGGCCGAGCTGGTGTTCCAGGAGCTGTGGCGGCTGAACGAGGACACCCTGCCCATCGCCATGCACCATGGCAGCCTGGCCAGGGAACAGCGCCGCAAGGTCGAGGCCGCCATGGCGCGCGGCGCGCTGCGGGCGGTGGTGGCGACATCCTCGCTCGATCTGGGCATCGACTGGGCCGAGGTCGATCTGGTGGTGCAGGTCGGCGCGCCCAAAGGGGTCAGCCGGCTGCTCCAGCGCATCGGCCGTTCGAACCATCGGCTCGATCAGCCGTCCAATGCGCTGCTGGTCCCGGCCAACCGCTTCGAGGTGCTGGAGTGCCGCGCCGCCATCGACGGCGTTCGCGAGATGACCCTGGATGGCGACCCGCCGGGGCCGGGCGGGCTCGACGTGCTGGCCCAGCATCTGATCGGCATGTCCTGCTCGAAGGCTTTCGATGCGGACGACATGTATCGGGAGGTCACAACGGCAGCACCCTATGCCGCTCTGCCGCGCGAGGATTTCGACGATGTGCTGAATTTCGTGGCCACCGGCGGCTACGCGCTGGCGACCTATGACCGCTATCGCCGACTGGCCCGGGATGAGAAAGGCCTCTGGCGCATCGCCGGCCCGGCCTTCGCCCGCCGCTACCGGATGAATATGGGCACCATCGTCGAGGCGGTAACCCTGAAGGTGAAGGTGCGGCGCGGCCCGGTGCTGGGCGAGGTGGAGGAGTATTTCGCCAACAGCCTGGTCCCCGGCGACACCTTCATGTTCGCCGCCCAGCTGCTGCGCTTCGAGGGCATTCGCGAGAACACCATCCTGTGCAGCCGGGGCGCTACCGGCGAGCCGAAGGTGCCGGCCTATGGCGGCGGCCGCCTGCCGCTGTCGACCCATCTGGCCGACCGGGTCCGCGCCATCCTGGAGAAGCCGAATGCCTGGGGGCCGTTGCCGGAAGCGGTGCAGGAATGGCTGCGCCTGCAGCGCCACCGATCGGTCATGCCCAAGCGCAACAATTTGCTGGTGGAGACCTTCCCGCGCGGCGGCAAGATGTTCATGGTCGCCTACACCTTCGAGGGCCGCAACGCGCACCAGACCCTGGGCATGCTGCTGACCCGACGCATGGAGCGCGCGGGCCTGGGCCCGCTCGGCTTCGTCGCCACCGACTATGTCATCGCGATCTGGAGCCTGGAGCAGCCCGAGGATCTGGAATCCCTGTTCGCCGAGGACATGCTGGGAGACGATCTGGAGGCCTGGATGGCGGAATCCAGCCTGCTCCGCCGCACCTTCCGCCAGGCCGCCATCATCGGCGGGCTGATCGAGCGCCGCAGCCCCGGCGAGGAGAAGTCGAGCCGCCAGATCAGCGTCAGCTCCGACCTGATCTACGACGTGCTGCGCCAGCACGAGCCGGACCATGTGCTGCTGCGCGCCACAAGGATGAACGCTGCCCGCGGGTTGACCGACATCGAACGTGTCGCCGCCCTGCTGAAACGCGCCAAGGGCCGCATCCACCACCGCCGGCTGGACAGGGTTTCGCCGCTGGCGGTGCCGGTGCTGCTGGAAGTCGGTCGCGAACAGGTCTATGGCGGCGCCATGGATAGGCTGCTTGCCGAGACGACGGAAAGCCTCATCGCCGATGCGATGCCGGAGCTGGCGACGCCGACGAAACCGCAATCTTCCCTGCCGCTCTGACCTCTTGCCAATTCGCCGCCCGCCCCCTATTCCCGACATCCGAACCCGACACCGGAGAATATCCCTGCCCTCGTCCATCCAGCACTCCCTGACCGTCAACGGCGTCGATCTAGTCGCCGATCTGAGCGGCGTGCTCTGGTGGCCGGCGCGGCGCACGCTGATCGTCGCCGATCTGCATCTGGAGAAGGGCTCCGGATTGGCGGCAAAGGGGGCGTTGTTGCCGCCCTACGATACTGCCGCCACCCTCGCCCGGCTGGAGCAGGCCATCGCGCGGCTTGAACCTGACCGGGTCATCTGCCTGGGCGACAGTTTCCACGATGGTGGCGCGGCAGCGCGGCTTTCAGCGGCGGACGCCGGGACAATCGCCAAACTGACTGGGCCGCGCGACTGGATCTGGATCACCGGCAATCATGACCCGGCACCGCCCGCAGATTGGGGCGGGCGGGTGATGGACGAGCTCGTCGACGGCGCCCTGGTCTTCCGGCACCAAGCCCGTCCGGGCACAATCGGTGAACTCTCCGGGCATTTCCACCCCAAGGCGTCGGTCAGCACCCGGGCCCGGCGGATCACCGCCCGGTGCTTCGTCGGCGACGGGCAGCGGCTGATCCTGCCGGCCTTTGGCGCCTATACCGGCGGTCTCGACGTGCTCGATCCGGCGATCTCCGGCCTTTTGGACCGTGGCTTCCAGGTCCAGCTTCTGGGCCGCACCCGGCTGCACAGCCTGCCACGGTCGAGCCTCGGCCGCCGACCAAACCGGGCGGGCCGACCGCCTCTGGCGGTAGAATCCGCCAAATCTTCCTGACCAGACTTAGCCGCCCCGCGCTCGAGCATGGCCGTAATCAGGTGAGCTCATACGAAATAGTGGATCCACGGGCGAAGAAATCGAGTTTCACCCATTGGCCGGGCTCGGAATACCAGATCACCATGTCCAGATCGCCGGTGATCCGATACCTGTCGGCGTCGGTCTGCCGGCCGGCAGCCTGCACGGATTCCCGGCCCAGCCATTCGGTATCCACATCCATCAGGAAGCCGCGCTGGGTGTCCAGGATCCGCGATTGGTAGATGGTATCGGGATTCCAATAGCTGCTGGACAGGGTCTCGGCTGGCACCGTAAAGCGACCGGACCAGCCATCGACATCCAGACCGCCGGCGGATTCCCTCACCGACAGTTTGAAATCATTGCCGTCATCATAGGTCTCGCTGTCCAGCGCGATCAGGCGATTGCCGCGCCAGATTTCCGTATTGTGATGGGTGTACCGGAACAGGGTGAGCGGGCCGAACGTGACCTGGAGATTGATGTCGATATCGACGATCAGCCGGTCGTCTTCCCGACGGAAAGCGATCCGGTGATCGCCAATGCGGCTGCCCTTTCGCCAGACCGAGAAGGCGAGAACATTGGAGGCCGGCGCCGGCGCCGCCCTTGCGACGGGCGGCAGCGCCATCCCGGCGCCCAGCGCCGCGGCCGAAGCCAGAAACCGCCGACGGGCCAATAACAGCTTTGGAACCATTGGAATCATACGCCGTAATACCTGTATTGCATTGGTCGTTCGGGGCGGCGGCGCGACATACTCTGATCTTCGACGATAATACGCAACCACGGCGAATTTGGACCATCCAGCGGATCAGCGAGGCCGATTTGGGCAGGGGATTTGTGGTTCCCGGCCGGTTCCGGGTATTAGTCTTGGACGTTGTGCGATGGTTCGGCCTCCCTGAGGCCGGCTGAGGGAGCCCGAATTGGCAAAGAGCAAGACAGGCGCGGTCACCGAAAGCGCCTTCGCCCTTGCGGCAGAGCCCCATGACCACGATGCCTGCGTCGACGATGCGATGGCACAGGCGGAAGCCCTGTGCCGTGCCCGGGGCGCCCGGCTGACGCCGGTCCGCCGGCGCGTGCTGGAGCTGGTCTGGAACGGCCACAATCCGCGCGGCGCCTACGACATATTGAACGATCTGGCGACAGACGGCCGCCGGCCGGCGCCACTGACCGTCTATCGCGCCCTGGAGTTCCTGGTCGAGCAAGGTCTGGTGCATCGCCTGGAAAGCCTCAACGCCTTCATCGGCTGCCCGCATCCAGGCGGCCGGCACGCCAGCCAGTTCCTGGTCTGCGAACGTTGCGGCACGGCCACCGAAATCAGCGATCCGGCGGTCACCGCCGCCATCTCCCGCAGCGCCGAAGCCCTGGGCTTCCAGGTCGACCGGCCGATGGTCGAGGTCACCGGCATCTGCCCGAAATGCCAAAGCGCTGGCAGCGGCTAGAGCACGATGAGATGAGGTCACGTGACCGCATCTCTGAAACGTCCTCTAGAACATTGGAGTAGATCGGGATTCAGCGTAGCGCGTCCAGATTCAGCTCCTGCCGGTCGCCCATCCAGATGGCGTGCTCGGTATGATCCGCCAAATGGTCGCCGGTCTCCGGATGAAGGAAGACGATCAGCCCGCGCCGATTAAGCGCCAGCCACGGCACCACCGTCGCGAATTGCTCCGGATCGAAGGCGATCTGATAGCTCCAGCTCGGATGCGGCCCGACCGGCCGATCATGCCACCGCCCCATGCGCACTGAAAACGAAGCCTCCAGCCCCTCCCGCACGGCCGCGGCAGTCTCCTTGCTGTCGGCGTCGTAATAGATGTGGGCGTGATAGCCGGTGATGGTTGCGTTGGATTGCTCGGTCATCATGTTGTCGAAGTTGTTCAGTTGCATAACCGCGACACGCTCGTTCCACAAGGAAGGATTGTCAATGTCGGACTGGCTTGTCGACGGCCGGGAAACTGCTGGATTGACTAAAACGACTAGCCGATTTCTTGCATTTTCCGCGGTGATCCTACTGCTAGCCGCCTGTGCATTCGGCACGGAAGATCCCTGCGCCAGCAAGACGGTCTTTGCCTTGCCAACGGAGTTGGGATTCGGCGAATGCGCCAGGTTTTCGAATGAAGTTGATACTTCTTACTGCCGGGAGATCGTGGCCGAGGATCAGTCAGTCGGCTGGTTTGAGTATTTGCTGACGGTTGGCGACCAAACCGTTGGATTTCAATGCCGAAACGATAACTCCGCTCTGAGCCATGAGTCAGGCTATGTAGAGGGTTCGTTCTCTCAGCTGGTTCCCCCAACCAATGCCGGCGGTAACTGGAAGGTCACCGACTTTCCAGTTCCAGATTTAGGATACCTTTCCAATCCGATAGTCTGCGGCTCAACCATTGCGTACTGGCGCCTTGTCGATGGCAATTTGAGCACTGTTGTCTTTGACGCCGCCAAACAAGAAGTCGTCAGCAGAGAATCCGTCGGTTGGGTTCTGGTTGAGACCGACAACAGATTTATATTCCCTGCACCGGAATGGGGAGCGCTGTGCCGGTCCGTCCGCTTTCAATTGGTAAGTGGACTACTCCGGCCGCTGGACAGAGTTGTCACCATAACGGGCTGATGACGAATCACGATCGCTCCAGCCAATTCTGGCACGAAGATCTCAGTCGCGACTGGCCCCCCTGTTACCCGAACGCCAGCGCCCGTTGGCGCAGGCTCGCCTGGTCCATCCGGGCGCTGTAGTGCACCGCCTCTTTCAGGAACGCCGTGTAGGAGGCGTGGACGCGGGCGGTCAGCGGGTCGGTGGCGCCGATTTCCTCCAGCACCTCCAGGCTGACCCGGCCAAGTTCGGTGACGATCCGGTCGTTGAACTCCCGAAGCTCCACGCCATGCTCCTCGACCAGGGGCCGCAGCGAGACCACGTTGTGGTAGTGGAAATCGGCATTCGATTCATCGGCCACAGATTGCACCGCGTATTGCACGATCTGCTGCAGATCTTCCGGCAGCGCATCGAACCGCTCCTTGTTGACCGTCACTTCCAGCCCCGGGCCGGGCTCATGGAAGGCCGGAAGATAGTAGTATTTCGCCACCCGGTGCAGGCCGAACGCAAGGTCGTTCCACGGGCCGACCCATTCCGCCGCGTCGACCGCGCCGGACTGCATGGCCGGGAAGATTTCGCCCGGCGGCAGCAGCACGACGGCAGCGCCCAGGCGGCGGAACACCTCGCCGCCCAGCCCGGCGATGCGGATCTTCAGCCCCTGGATATCGTCGATGGAGTTGATCTCCTTGCGGAACCAGCCGCCGGCCTGGACGCCGCTGCTGCCGGCATAGAACGCCTTCACGCCGAATTGGGCGTAGACCTCGTCCCACAGCGTCTGGCCGCCGCCATGGTACAGCCAGCCCGCCAGCTCCGGCGCGTTCAGGCCAAAGGGAACGCCGGTGAAGTAGTTCAGCGCCGCCGATTTGCCGACCCAGTAATAGGGCGTGGCGTGCAGCATGTCGGCGTTGCCCGACTGCACCGCGTCGAAGGATTCGAAGGGCGGCACCAACTCGCCGCCGGCATACAGGGTAACCACCAGCCGGCCGCCGCTCATGGCGGTGATCCGGTCGGCGACCCGTTGGGCGTTCACCCCGACACCGGGCGCGCCCTTGGGCCACGGGGTCACCATGGTCCATTCGACACGACTTTGCGCAAGGGCCGGTGCCGCTGACGCACCCGCCGCGACCGCGGCCGCTCCAGTACCGGCGCTCGCTACAAACTGACGACGTTTCATGACTCTCTCGCCTCCCCATTCGGCTTGTCCATTGGACTCAATGGTAGCCAGTGGCGACGGGTGACGAAAGTGGGTGTGCTCGAAAGGCCGACGTGTCGGCAAAGCCGATCAAATTCTGAACGCAGTATCGAATATGCAAGAGGATCCGATGACCAACGTCGTTGGCGTCTATGTCGTGCTGCTGCGGAAAAGCCGGCGCCTTATGTCAATCTGATCGCATCGGTGCGTGGAGCCGGAAATTGGTGTGGGCAAACCCATGCGGTTCAGCTGCACTTAAGCATCTGTAAAAACTACATCTATTTTCGCTTATTCGGAACGGTGGCGGGCCGGGATCTTGCCCGGCCGGCGCATTCGTGTTCCGTCATTTGGCTTGTCATCAAACATTCATAAGTCCTTCACATTTCGTTAACCAACCAGAAAGGACCAATTCACGGCGTTTGAGCAATTTTTGATCCACCGGGCACCCAAGAAGTGGGAGCCGGCATAACCAAGGATCATCAAAGTGCTCGAACAAGTTATCGCCCCGGAAACCATTATTCGTTTTGCGATCAATATCTTCGCCATGATGGCGCTGGTCTTTGGGCTCTATTATCGCCGGTATCGAGACAAAGAACTCGTGACTGCAGCGTCGCTGTTCAACGTCTTTGCCTTTGGCGTGCTGACTGTGCTGTCGTCGGTCGAATTCAGCCTGGCCGCCGGGTTTGGCCTCTTCGCCATCCTCGCGCTTTTCACCCTGCGGTCGGAACAGATCTCAAAAGTCGAGATCACCTATTTCTTCGGCTCCATCGCGATTGCGGTCATCTGTTCGATCCAAGGCACCGAGATCCCCTTTGTCGGCGTGGTTGTCAGCCTGGTCCTGCTGGGGGCCTGGGCGCTGGACCATCCGCGCATTCTGAAGTCGGCCGACGGCGTCAAAATCACCCTCGACAAGATCGACGTGCACGCGCTGTCGGACCCCGAGGCGATGCGCAAGGACCTGTCCTCGCGGCTCGGCGTCGACGTGATGTCCTATCAGATCACCGCGCTCGATTACATCAACGATATGGCGCGCATCAACGTGTTCTTCCGCAAACCGTAACCCCGAACGCCAAACCGTGAACCGGAGAAATAGGAATTCGTCATGGATACCAATATAGCAGAAACACTGGCCGGCTTTGACACCATCAGCCTGGATGGGCTGAACGGCAAAGCGGCCATGCTGGAGCGGCTCGACAACAAGTACATCCTGCCTGCCGGCGCTTTCAAACCGGCGTTAGAGAAGTTTTCAGAACACTTCGAAGTTCTGGAAATCGAGGGCAAGCGCGCCTTCACCTACGCAACCAAATACTACGACGACCCCGAACTGCGCGGCTATTACGACCACCACCAGAATCGCCGCAAACGCTGCAAGGTCCGGGTCCGCGAATATGTGGATGCAGGGTTCAGCTTTGTCGAAGTGAAGCTGAAGGACAAGCGCAAGGTCACGGTCAAGAGACGGCTGAAGGTCACCGACGAGGCCAATCCGCTGGACAGTCGGGCGCTGGAGTTCATCGAAAAGAACTACCGGGACATCTACGCCGCGGATTTCGGCAAGACCCTGCATCCGGTGATCGCCATGCGCTACGAGCGGATCACGCTGGTGGCCAAGGCCGGTGGTGAGCGGATGACCGTCGACACCAGCCTTCAGTTCAAGGCCAACGGCACCGCGCGCGACGTGCAGCCCGACATGTTCATCGTCGAGACCAAATCCGCGCGTGGCAACGGGATCGCAGACAAGATCCTGCGCGGCCTGCACCTGCATCCGACCAAGAGCTGCTCGAAATACTGCATCGGCATGGCGTCGACCGGTTCGGTCACCCGCCGGAACAGATTTCTGCCCGCGCTCAAACGACTCCGATTGACCGGCTCCGCGGCCGCCTGAGTCACAGCCTTCAACAGGGAGACAAGGAAATGTCCGATTTAGCTCTGAGTACCCCCGTAACCGCGTCGGGGCCCAAGCTTTCGTCCGCAATATCAAAGACGACCCAGCGGGTCATTCTCTGCCTGGCCTTCGTGGCCGCCGCAGCGACCTATGCCTTCTTTCACGGTGGTGAATTTGGCGTCCTCTTCGCGATTACCGCCGGCTTCGGCGCCTATATGGCCCTGAATATCGGGGCGAACGACGTCGCCAACAATGTAGGCCCCACCGTCGGGGCCAAGGTCATGACACTGGGCGCGGCGCTGGTCATGGCGGCCTCGTTCGAAGCACTGGGGGCGATCATCGCCGGCGGCAATGTCGTTGGCACCGTTCGAGCCGGGATTGTCGATCCTTCGCTGATCTCCGATCAGATGGTCTATGTCTGGGTGATGATGGCCGCCTTGCTGGCAGCGGCGGCCTGGCTCAACCTTGCGACCATGGTCGGCGCGCCGGTCTCGACAACGCATTCCATCGTCGGTGGCGTTCTGGGCGCGGGTATTGCCGCGGCCGGGTTGTCGGTTGTCAACTGGACCGTCGTGACCAATATCGTGGCAAGCTGGGTGGTCTCACCGCTGCTTGGCGCTGTACTGGCCGCGACCTGCCTTTACGTGGTCAAACGCGCGGTAACCTACCAGACCGATATTCTGGGATCAGCCAAGCGGATCATCCCGCTGCTTGTCGCAGCCATGACCATGAGCTTCACCACGTTCCTGCTGGTCAAAGGTCTGAAAAAGATCGTCTCGGTCGAACTTACAACAGTGGCAATCCTGGGTTTCGCCCTGGCGGTGGTTGCGTGGTACGTGATGCGGATCGTGGTCGTCCGTCAGGCCGAGGGGCTTCAGAACACCAAGGCCGGCGTCAACCGGCTGTTGGCTGTGCCGCTGATCCTTGCGGCGGCCGCACTTAGCTTTGCCCACGGTTCGAACGATGTTGCAAATGCGATCGGCCCGCTTGCCGGTATCGTTGATGCGTTGGCCAGCGGTGATGTCCACGCCAAGGCAGGCATCCCCTTCTGGCTGCTGGCGATTGGCGCCATTGGTCTGGCCATCGGCCTGCTGGCTTTTGGTCCCCGCGTGATCCGCACCATCGGGTCCGAGCTGACACGGCTTGACGCGATCCGGGCTTACTGCATCGCCATGGCCGCAACGCTGACCGTCATCTTGGCAAGTCAGCTGGGCCTTCCGGTCAGCACCACCCACGTGACGGTCGGGGCGGTTCTGGGTGTCGGCTTCCTGCGCGAGCGTATCAAGGCGCGCTATCAGGGCATCCTGCACGAGGTCCACGAGGCCCATCCCGATGGCGACACCAACAGTGTGGATACCTTCCTTGAGCGTTTCCATACCGTACCGTTCAGCGCCCGCAGCGCCATGCTGCAAAAGCTGAAACTGGATACCCGTATTGGCCAAGGCGACGTGACCAAAGCCGATCGCAAATCCATCAAACGCCTGCACAAGCGTGATCTTGTGGACCGCAAACTGGTGCTGAGGATCTTTGCGGCCTGGATCATCACCGTTCCGGCAACGGCCGCCATTTCCGCGATCGTCTACTTCACGCTGCGCGGAATTATGCTGCCCTAGAGCGGGATGATTTGAAGTCGGCTCGACTTCAAATCTGAATCCCACTCTATTCCTAAAATCCCAGAGGACGATTCAGAGATGAGGTCAATCGACCTCATCTCATCGTGCTCTAAGCCGCTGCCTGGAAATACCGTGACAGTTTTGGACTGCGCTCCATCTTTGAGACGGCAAACCAGGGACGGTGAGTGTTGAGCACGATCGCCGGCTTGTTTGCAGGCGATGGTGCAGGTTTTTGATTCCGAATTCCCGGCAGAAAACGTGTGACTTGATCGTCAGGGCCAGTTCCTCATGTCAGAACTGCCCGCGGATCGAACGTCTCACATTGGAGGCCCGTTCTAAAAAATTATGCGAAAAAGTGCCCGAAATGGCCTTGGAACGCTGTTGGTAAGGTTTTCTTAACTTTGATTCGTCAAATTGCGGCTTGTAAGCGTGTTGCAAGTGCTCTCGCACGAACAACGTGAGTGTTGCAGTTCTCAAGTGGAATTCAGAACGCCCGGTGTCCCCCCAACCGCACCCACGCGTCCTGACCACAGTTTGAAGCTGCAGCTGGTGGCTCTTAATGGCCTGCGTTTCGGAACCTTCCCCACCGAAACCCGGCGACCCCGGCCACCGATAAAGAGGCCCTGGCGTTCCCCCAAACGCCAGGGCCTCTTCCTTATCGGACGATCCGCGCCAGTACCAGGCGCGCAGATGGTGGTTCCATCCCCCCGTCGACAGAACAGCCCGCCAAGCCTGCCCCATTTCAACGGTAAATCCACCAAAGCGCCTGTCGGCGTGCGGTGTCGCCGCGAGACCCACAGAGTATTCTCAGGGTTTTAATCGAAGGTTAAAAGTATTCGTGGGGCATTTTATTCAACTCCCAGTGGTTCATGGAATCCCTCGGAATCATTGACATTTCGCCTGCTGCACTGCACAAACTGACGCTCCTGGCGGCGATAAATCGTATGTGCGCCCTCGATTTCAAAAATCGTGGCCGGGATCATGGATTTACCGGAGCATGGGGCGGTCCACTCAACCAAAGAGGATGCAACCGGCCATGTCGGATGTGGCAAAGCGGACCCGCAAGACCGCTTCGGCGGCACGGAATACGAAATCGGGCAGCACCGGTGGTACCGAGGTCATGGCCGGCTCGGTGGCGGACGCGGCCCGGACAAGGCTCACGCAAGGCGCCGTTCTCAATGCCGATGCCGCGCATTTTCTCTCCGATGCCGATACCGATGCCCCCGGCCTGGCCAAGGCGCTGACCGGCGAGCTGCGTTCCCTGTCCGAAGCCACCGGCGAGGATCCGTTCAGCAACCCGGTGCTGCTTCTGGCGCTCGATCTGTCGCGCCGGCTGGAACAAGGCGAATTGAGCTACGGCGCGCTTGAGCAGCTGGTCCAATACCTCTCCGCGCAGGGTTTCCTCGACCGCGCCGGTCGTTTCGGTCGCTATCTGGGAGAGACCGATCCGGAGGCCAATGAAGAGTGCCTGCGCAAAACCTTCACCGCGCTGACCCGGCCCGCCGGTGCCGTCGATAACGATGCGGCGCCAATCCCGTTCGAAACATTCAAGGCCAAGGTCGAAGACGAACTGTTCGGGGTGGTCACCACCGCCCACCCGACCTTCAGCATCACCGGCGAATTGATGCGCGCCCTTGCCGCCCTCGGCACCGGGCGCGGCACCGATGGCTCCCTGTTGTCGCCCAAGGCCGCCGCCGACCTGGTCGATCTGGCCTGCCGGGAGGAACACCGGCCCGACCAGGACCTCGATCTGCTGCGCGAACATGAGTTGTCGCTGGAAGCGATCGCGAACATCCAGATCGCCCTTCGGCGTGCCTATGGGATCCTGCTGGACGTGGCCAGGACGGTCTATCCGTCGCAATGGACCGAGCTGACGCCGAGACTGATCACCGTCGCCTCCTGGGTCGGATACGATCTGGACGGGCGCTCGGATATCCGCTGGACCGACACGCTGTTCAAGCGGCTGAAAATCCAGCGCAATCAGCTTGCCCACTACCTGGAGACCGTGCGCGCCATACGCGGAGACGCCGGGCCCGACGCGCGGGACCTGCGCGAGACCCTGGATCTGATGGAAAGCCGGATCGCGCTGGCGATCAACCAGGTCACCGATGAGCTGTCGGTATTCGGCACCAAGGAGCCGACCGAGGAAGAGGCGCGCCGTCAGATCAAGGCGGTGTCTCGGCGCATGTATGACGGCATGACCCTGCGTCTGGAGGACGCCTCCGGCCTGATCGAAATGACCGGCCGCGCCATCGCCCGCGCCAAGGACGACATGCTGCTGAGCCGGCTCTGCGTGCTGCGTGCCGAGCTGGCCAATTTCGGCCTGGGCATGGCCCACACCCATGTCCGGATCAATGCCAAGCAGGTCCACAACGCGATCCGCCGCGCCGTCGGCGTGGTCAGCGATCCCAACGACCCGCGCTACCGGCAATCCTATCTGGACCGGATCACCGATCTGCTGGCGAATGTCGAGCCGGTCAGCATCAATTTCGGCTCGATCATGGGCGAGCGCACCTCGGTCAAGCGGCTTTTCATGGTGGTCGCCCAGATGCTGAAATACACCGGCCGGACCGCACCGATCCGGTTCCTCATCGCGGAATCAGAGTCCGCTTTCACGGTCTTGACCGTGCTTTATTTCGCCAAGCTGTTCGGGGTCGAGGAACACGTCGACATCTCCCCGCTGTTCGAGACCGAGAAGGCCCTGGAGGCCGGCAGCAGGGTCATTGAGCAGCTGTTGGAGAACCCGCATTACCGCGCCTATGTCCAGACCCGCGGACGGGTGTGCGTTCAGACCGGTTTCTCAGACGCCGGCCGCTATCTGGGCCAGCCGCCCGCCTCCGCCTCCATCGAACGCCTGCGCCTGCGTCTGATCCGCGTCATGGCAGAGCAGAAGCTGGAAGGCGTCCAGCTCTTGATCTTCGACACCCACGGCGAGTCGATCGGCCGCGGCGCCCACCCGGCCAGCTTCGAGGACCGGCTGAACTACGTGGATACGCCGGCGGCGCGCGGCTACCTGGCGGAAACCGGCGTCGACTTCAAGCAGGAGGTCAGCTTCCAGGGCGGCGACGGCTATCTGTTTTTCGTGAACCAATCCGCCTCCTTCGCCGTGATCACCCGGATCTTGGAGCACGCGCTGTCGTCAGCCGAGGGCAGCGCCGACGATCCGTTCTATGACGAGGCCTCCTACATCCGGGAATTCTTCACCACCATGAAGGAATTCCAGGTCGGGTTGATGGAGGATCGCAACTACGGAGTCCTGCTGAGCGCCTTCGGCACCAATTTGCTGTTCCCGTCCGGCAGCCGGGCGCTGAAGCGTCAGCATGAGGACCCTAGCGACGTCGACCACGCCATGGCCTCGCAACTTCGGGCCATTCCGCATAATGCGGTGCTGATGCAGCTCGGCCTGCTGGCGAACAGTATCGGCGGGGCCGGCGCGGCCATCGCCCAGGAGCCGGATCGGTTCCGCGATCTGCACCAACGCTCCCGGCGCTTGCGGCAGCTCATGGGGATCGTCGAATACGGTGCGGCGATCAGCGATCCGCATGTGATGAAGGGCTATATCGACACGCTGGATCCCGGCCTTTGGATCATCCGGGCGGGCTCAACGGCCGATCGCGAGCGCGCCGAGGACATGCTCACGCTCGCCGGCTATCTGGAGGAGATCGGCGTCCACGAGCGCCAGCACCGGGTCTTCCGGCGACTCTACAAAGATTACATCGTTCTATCCGCCGCTCTGGCCGAGGCCCGGGAAGACGGTCAGCCGGAAGGTTGCGGCGCGCTGGTCACCGATGCGACCAAGGACGCACTTGGCCTGCTGCATGCGATCCGTTTGGCGTGCATCCATGAGATCTACTTTCTGGCAATGCGTCTGCCGGAGTTCTCCGACCGCCACGCAACGACTCCCAAGCAGGTCATTACCCGCCTGCTGCATCTCGACGTGCCGGGGGCCATTGAAGTGCTGGAGGAGGTCTTCCCGATCACCCATGACCGGGTGAGCCTGGACGATTTCGGCGAACCGGCGACCTATCTGTCCGACGACAGCCAGAGCTATCAGTTCGAGAACGAGGCCCTATTCCAACCGATGAAGGGCCTCTACGAGCTGATCCGGCGGATCTCCACCGCAAGCGCCCATCGCACCGGGTTCTTCGGCTAGAGGCGGTCCTGTCTGGACTATCCTTCGATCAGGACGCCAATGCGATTGGTTTTCCTGCCGCCGCCCGCTTTCTATTGCGCGATCGCGTCCGATTGGCGGGAAACTCGACGATCGCCACCGTGCCGTGACCGAGGCGGCTGAGCAGGCGAAACCGCGCTCCATGCAGTTCGGTATGGGCTCGCGCCAGAGGTAGCCCGAGACCGATGCCGGAATGACTGCGCGAGAATGCATTGTCGACCTGCACGAACGGGTCGAGAATTTTCGGGATATTCGCCTTTTCAATCCCGACGCCGGTGTCGCGAACCGCCAGGATTAGCCGGCCGTCCTGCAACCGCCGAATCCGCACCGATATCCGGCCATCCTGCGGCGTGAACTTGCAGGCATTGGACAGCAGATTGAGCAGGATCTGCTTGACCAGGGTCTCATCCGCAAAAAGCGCCACGCCAGCATCTGTCTTGACGTCCACCGAATGCTCCGCGCCCATTCCGCGGGTACTGATCAAGCGCAGCGTAGACAGGGCCGTCCGATGAAGATCGAACCAGTCCTCCCTGAGCTCGACCTTGCCGGCTTCAATCTTGGACATGTCCAGAACGTCGCCGATGATCTCCAGAAGGTGCTGCCCGCTGGCATGGATGTCGCGCGCGAATTCATCGTATTTCGGCTCGCCGAGTGGACCGAATATCTGGCTCCGCATAGCCTCCGAGAAGCCGATGATCGCATTGAGCGGGGTCCGCAGTTCATGGCTCATATTGGCGAGAAATTCGCTCTTGCTCCGATTGGCCAGTTCCGCCTTTTCCTTGGCGGTGACGAGTTCGGTCTCCGACCGCTTGCGGTCGGTAATATCGCGGACGACGCAGACCGCGCCGGGCACTGTCTCGTCGCGCAATTCGATCGGCGACCACGACACCAGAACCGGGATCTGACGGCCGTGGACGCCCTTCAGGATTCCTTCGCCAACCGGGTCGTCAGCGTCCCCCGCCTGCATCGACCCAGGCGAGAGTTCGACAAGTTCGGAGAAATTCCGCCCTACAAGCGACCCCGGCGTGCTTCCAACCAGTTGGTCCGCCGCTTGATTGACCGTCTGGATGGTTCCGTCCGGCGCGATCACGAACAACCCATCGATCATGCTGCTCAGAATGTTGTCCAGATGCTCCGTCGACACGGTGGTGCGTTTCAGATTGGCGGTCATTTGGCGAAACGACTCGGCCAATTCGCCAATTTCGTCGCCGCGTTCAAGCGAGATGCCGACCTGATAGTCGCCGGCACCGATCAGGCGCGTCAGGCGGGATAATTCCAAGATCGGCTGGCTGAGGGTCCGCGCCACGAATATTCCGGTGCCGATGCCGAGCAGAGCCAGGACTACGGAAACGACCACCGTAATGCTGATCGTCTGCCGAGTCCCCTGTTCACTTGCCGACAGTAGGTCGGACTCCAGACCGGCAAGCGCCACCTGCATGTGTTCGGTCCCGACGCCGAGATGGAGCGTTCCGATGACCTGCGAACCGATGGAGACCGGCACCGCGACGTTGTAAACCTCGCCTGAGAACCACGCGGTGCCCGAAGCGTGGCTGCTGCCTGAGTTCGACTCCGAACGATTGTGCCGACTGCCGTAATCCGCGATCTCAGCCGATCCATCGTGAATGATCCGGCCGGCGACATCTTCCAGATGCACAAAGACCACGCTATCCAGCGCCAGAGCCGCTTCGAGCACGCCGGAGATCACGTCAAGATCGAAGAAATACAGCGGTTTGGCCAGCGTCGTCGCCAGCAGATCGGCCAGGTTTCGCGTCTCCTCCTCCAACTGCGCGGTCAGCCCGTCACCCATGGCCCGCAGGCTCGCCTCACGGGTTTCGCGCTCGGTGGCGCGAAACCCGGTCAGCAGGCTCGCCGAGAGGCCGACCACAACCAGCGTGATCAGCCCCAGAATGGCCAGGGAATACCGTGACTGAACACGCAGGGTCATCTAGTCGAACAAATCCCGGATTTCGTCATACTGCAAACGAGCCGTGTCCAGATCGCGCTGGACCTCGTTGACGAATGCGTCGTAGCGGGCGACGCCGTAATACAGCTCCAGCACCGGCTCGGCCGCCGGGTCGTGTTCCATGCCGGCCAGGGCACGCTGCAGCGAATCGCGCAACTCGGACTCCAAATCGCCGCGAACGATCAAGATCGAGCGCGGGATGTCCCGGCTCTGGTGGAAGACGGCCAACTGATCCTTCAGCCCGTCCGGCGTGCGCTCCACGTCTTCCCAGTCGCCATCGTTCAGCGCCCCGGCATCGACCATGCCGCGGGTCACCCAGGCGGCGATATTGATCTCGGTTCCAACGAAGACATATCCGACCTTGCCGGGTGGCGGTGCGATGCCGGGTGCCGGCAGCTCGACGGCTTCAAGGCCGTGCTGGCGCAGCATCGCCATGGGGATCAGAAATCCGGTGGAAGATCCGCGATCCTCGAACGCGATCACGCGCCCGCGAAGATCGTCGATCGTTTCGATACCGCTGTCGGATCGCGTGAACAAGATCGAGCGGTAGGAGGAAACGCCGCGTTTCCACTCCCGCATCAGCAACTCGGCGCCGGTAGTCTCGGCATACATGAAGGCCGACATCACCGTTTCGGAAATCACGTCGACCTGTCCGGACTGCAGCAACATCAGCATTTCCGCGTTGCTACGCGCGACCATGGCCTCGGATCCGGTGACACCGAGCGGCGCCAACTGGCCGGCCAGATAGGCCCCGAGCTCTTGCAATCTGGGCAGTGTCTTCACCGGATCCTGCGAAACGCGTCCAATGACCAAGGTGTGCTGCCGTGCGGCGACTTGCTCCTCGGCGTGTCCGGTAGTGCCGGAATCATGTGCCGCGGAACCGTTCACCAACGCCCCGGCCGATAACAGGAGGGCCGTCATCGAACACACAGCGAGCAATCGGCGGGCTATCCGTTTCATCGTGTCTTTCTCCCCATCATGTCGGTCGGATCGTGATCCCCGACTGGCGGTTGAAACACCGAGCCCTGCAATGAGGAAGAGGTCCTTTCGAAGACCTTCTTTATACTTAACAGAATCTTACACCACTACTTTAGGTGTATAGAATTCAGGCAGAATTACTATATTCTGAATATCTCTCCATTCAGTAAACTTATGATTGATATTGAGACAAGGGTATTTCGATGGCCGGCCGGTGAGACAGCGAGCATTATTCTCGGCGCGGTCGGCGCCCCGAGTCGGCAAGGATCAGATTGTCGGTGCAACTGCAGCCATCTCAGCGGTGAATCCCGACCTAACGGAACCTGTCCCTGGGACTGCTGGATCAGACCGGGGTCAGCACCGGGCGACCGTCGAAATGGGCAGCCAGATTGTCGATCACCAGCTGGCCCATCGCTGCCCGGGTCTCCCTCGTGCCGCTGCCCATATGCGGCTGCAACACGACGGAGTCCATGGTCAGGAGTGGTTCCGGGACGTTCGGTTCGGCTGCGAAGACATCCAGCCCCACAGAGCCCAGCCGCCCCTCTTGCAGGGCCGCCACCAGCGCCGGCTCGTCGATCACCGATCCGCGCGAGATGTTGATCACCCCGCCCTCGGGACCCAGCGCATCGATCACCGCGCGGTTCACGATCCCGGCCGTGGCCGGGCCGCCGGGGCAGGCCACCACCAGGAAATCGCAGGCCCGCGCCATCTCTGTCAGATCCGCGAAATACCGGTAGGGCGCGTCCGGCTTCTCCCGGGGTCCGTGATAGGACGGCACGCAACCAAAGGCCTCGGCGCGCTGGGCAATCGCCAGGCCGATGCGACCGAGCCCCAGAATACCGACCTGCCTGCCCGTCAGGCTGCGGGTCAACGGCATCGGCCCCTTCAGCCATTGCCCGCCGCGGATATACCGATCGCCGGCGCTGATCCGGCGACAGACATCCAACAGCAGGCCCAGCGCCATGTCCGCCACATCCTCGGTCAGCACGCCGGGCGTGTTGGTGACCACGATACCGTGCTCCCGAGCGTAGCCCAGATCGATGGAATCGACCCCGACCCCATAGCAACCGACGATCTCGGCCTTCGGCAGCGCCGCCATGAGCCCAGCACTGGCGCCCGCATGCCCGTCGGTTGCAATCCCCCGTACAGCCGGCGCGATCTCCGCCAGCAAGGCGTCGCGATCCTCCGCCAGCCAGAGCTTGTGGAGCGTGTAGCGCTGCTCCAACACCGCCATGACCGAAGGCATCAGCTGCAATACGCACAAGATCTCTGGCTTCATGGTCGGAAGGGCCCTTGTTCCGTCAGCGTCGCTGTGAG